>NZ_VFEV01000018.1 GCF_007858275.1 Pseudomonas proteolytica | reverse complement strand
GCGGAGCAGCCCCAGAACCAGCCGCTACGGAGAATCTGATACACCGCATTCGGCTTATTGGGGCTGCTTCGCTGCCCAGCGCGGGCAAGCCCGCTCGCCACAGGGGGGGGGTCAGTTGTTTAGATGCCATGCCCATAGAGCCCGACAATCGGCCAGTCAACGCAAGCGATTGGACGCCCTGCCCGCCAGCTTCTAATCTGAGGGCCTGCGCCACCGAAGAAGCCCTCGATGATTGTCCGCCCCAAACCCAACCTGTTCGGCATCCTGTTCTCCCTCAAGGGTTCGATTGCCAAGCGTATTGCCCTGCGCAGCCTGCTGGTCACGCTGCTGGCCTCGGTGATCGTCCTGGTGGAAACCCTGCACCCAGCCTATTTTTCCAAGGTCAACGCGACCCCGTTCACCCTGCTCGGGCTGTCGCTGTCGATCTTCATGAGCTTTCGCAACAACGCCTGCTACGACCGCTGGTGGGAGGGCCGCAAGCAATTGGGGCAGATGGTCATTGAGATCCGCTCGCTGATCCGCGAAAGCCAGGTTTTTACCCTGCCGGGCGAGCGCGAAAGCCTGTTGCGCGGCCTGTGCGGCTTTGCCCACGGCCTGGTCGCGCGCCTGCGCCTGGAAGACGAGGCCCATGCCATAAAGCCTTGGACCAGCGTGGAGTCCCACCACCCGAACCTGCCTGATCGCATCCTGCAAACCCTCGGTGCCCAATGCTCGGACGCCGCGCAACAGGGACGGATCAGCGATTGGCGCTACACCCAACTGGAAACCCGTCTGGTGGGGCTCAGCCAGGTACAGGCCGCTTGCGAACGGATCAAAAGCACGCCGCTGCCCTTCCCCTACACCCTGCTGCTGCACCGCACCATCTATCTGTTCTGCATCCTGCTGCCATTTGCCATGGCCGAGCCCCTGGGCTGGCTGACGCCGATTTTCACCGCCATCGTCAGCTACACCTTCTTTGGCCTGGACGAAATCGGTGACGACCTGGAAGACCCCTTCGGCTTCGACGAGAACGACCTGCCGTGCAATGCCATCGTGCGCACCCTGGAACGCGAGATCCTCGCCGCCCTGGGCGAAACCACCCTGCCGGCGCCCTTGGAGCCCGTGGACTATGTGCTGACGTGAGCCAGGTTTGACACTCGTCGGTGTCTGACCGAAGCTGACCACTTTGCACTAGCTGCCCAGCTTTCGGACGCCTGCATGTCAAAGTCACGCCGTTACTCGATCATCGGCCTGAGCGCCCTGTTGTTTGTCGCACTGCTGTTCTGGTATTTCACCCGCACGCCCAGCGTGTCCGTTCCGCCGGCCATTGCCCACGGATACTCCAAGGCCCTGAAACAGGCGCATAACGGCGAACCCGGCGCCGCACGGGTGCTGTATCAGCAATTGGGCCGGCCAGATCTGTCGGACGTGCGCCGCGCCGCCCTGCACAACGAATTGCACAACTATCCAAGCCCCCAGGCATTGAAACTGGCGGACAAGGACCTGAGCCACGAATCCCCCCTGGTGCGCCAGGCAGCCATTGCCAGCATCGTCGGCCTGGTGCCCAGCGGGCAGCGCACCCTGCTGCTCGGGCCGTTGCTCGAGGATGAACAACAAAGCGTGCGGTTTGCCGCTGCCAACGCCTTGCTGGGCCTGTCACCCGACACCCTGGGCTTGTATTTCGGCCCCTTGCAGCAAGTGCTGGATGAGTACGCAAAGTACCTCAAGGCCCAGCCCGAAAGCGCCGAAGGCTGGATTCAGCTGGCACGGCTGTACATCCACAGCGCCCTGCTGCCCGAAGCGCAACATGCCCTGGAACAGGCATTGCGCCTGGACCCGGATAACCTGCCGGCGGTGGTTGCACGCATCGAACTGCTGGATAAACAGGGCAAGGTCGATGATTCCCGCCAGGTTCTGGCCACGCAGTTACAGGCTCATCCCGATTCGGCCTACCTGCAGCACGCCCTGGGCATGTGGTTGCTGCACCATGGTGAACGCGCGTACGCCCTGCTCGGGCTGTCCAAGGCGGTGGAGCTTGAGCCAGACAATCAGGATTACCGCTACGACCTGGCAACCACCCTGCACGACCAGGACGAACTGGAGGCCGCGCAGCGCCAGCTGGAAGAAATCATCCAGCGCCACCCGGCCAACCGCAAGGCGCGGGTATTGCTGGTCAACTACTGGAAAGAAAGCGGCCAACTGCAGAACGTTCAAGTACTGCTGGCGCAGCTGGAGCAGCAAAACCCTGATGATCCAGCCCTGCAACAGGGCCTGTGAGGACGGTGCCCGTTGCCGGCACCCGACATATTTAACAAAACGTTGAACCGCCAATCGGCACCACGGTCAAGTAAATATGGCGCGTTTGCTCAGGCACGCGCCCTCTACTTGATAAGTGATCCGAGGGCACTTCTTGTCTACATCCAAAGAGCTGTTCATAGCAAAGGCGGCGACCGGTATCGAAGGTCTTGATGACATTCTTGACGGTGGCCTGTCACGCAGCCACCTGTTCCTGCTCGAAGGCGAGCCAGGTACGGGCAAGACTACGGTGGCCCTGCATTTCCTTCAGGCGGGGGCAAAAAATGGCGAACGCTCGCTGTATATCACCCTGTCTGAAACCGAGCGCGAATTGCGCCAGGGCGCCGCGTCCCATGGCTGGGACTTGGACGACAACATCCATATTTTTGAACTGACACCCCCCGAAAGCCTGCTTAACGCCGAACATCAGCAAAGCCTGCTGTACTCCTCGGACCTGGAGCTGGGCGAAGCCACCCGGCAGATTTTCGAAGCCGTGGAGCGCGTCAAGCCGACCCGTGTGGTGCTCGACAGCCTTTCGGAAATCCGCTTGCTGGCGCAAAGCTCGTTGCGTTACCGCCGCCAGATCCTGGCCATCAAACATTACTTTGTGCGCTATGAAGCCACGGTCTTGCTGCTCGATGACCTGACCACCGAAGCCCTGGACAAAACCGTACACAGCGTGGCTCACGGGGTGATTCGCCTGGAAGAACTGACCCCCAACTACGGCGCCGAGCGTCGCCGGGTGCGCGTGGTGAAGTACCGCGGGCAGAAATACCGGGGCGGTTTTCACGACTTCACCATCATGGGCGACGGTGTGCATGTATTCCCCCGCCTGGTGGCCGCCGAGCATCGCGGCGGCTACAACCGCCAGACCTTGACCAGCGGCATAAGCGAGATGGATGCCCTGCTCGGCGGCGGTATCGAGACCGGCTCCAGCACGCTGATCCTTGGCCCTGCCGGTACGGGCAAATCGTTGATTTCGATGATTTTTGCTGCCTCGGCGGTGGCCCGCGGGGAAAAGGCCGCACTGTTTATCTTCGATGAAGAGCTGGGCCTATTGTTTGAGCGCATGAAAAACATGGGGATCGACCTGGAGGCGCTGCAAGCCACCGGCAACCTGCTGATCGAACAGGTGGACGCCGCCGAACTGTCGCCCGGAGAGTTCTCCCATCGCGTACGGCGCTGCGTCGACGAACGCCAGATCAAGACCGTGGTCATCGACAGTATCAACGGCTATCAGGCGGCGATGCCCGAAGAAAACGCCCTGGTGCTGCACATGCACGAACTGTTGCTGTACCTCAACCGACGCGGCGCGGCGACCTTTATGACCGTAGCCCAACACGGCCTGGTGGGTGACATGCAGGCGCCAGTGGACATTACCTACCTGGCCGACACAGTTATTCTGCTGCGTTACTTCGAAGCCTTGGGCAAGGTGCGCCGCGCCATTTCGATCATCAAGAAACGCACCGGCAGGCATGAGTCGACCATCCGTGAGTACCGCATCAGCGGCACCGGGATGACCATCGGCGAACCCCTCGAGGCGTTCCAGGGCGTGTTGCGCGGCGTGCCCACGTACATGGGTGCCGGCAAGCCGCTGCTCAAGGATGAGAGTTCGTGACGGCGCGGGCCGAGACATTCGAGCGTGCAATTATTCTGGCGCCCTTGGGGCGCGACAGCTCGCTGGCAACAATGATGCTCAACGAGGCGGGATTTGGCGCCGTGACTGCGAGCAACCTGCCTTTGCTGTGCGAGTCCCTGATGGACGGTGCCGGCCTGCTGATTATTGCTGCAGAAGCCTTGCGCGGCGCCGATCTCGAACCGTTGCTGACTTACCTGCAACAGCAGCCCGCCTGGTCCGACTTGCCGATCGTGCTGCTCACCCACCACGGCGGTAGCGAACAGAACGCGTCCTCACACCTGAGCGCACTGCTAGGCAACATCACCTTGCTGGAGCGCCCATTCCACCCGGTCACCTTGATCAGCCTGGTCACCACTGCCTTGCGCGGCCGCCGGCGCCAGTACGAGGCCCGCGACCGAATGATCGACCTCAGCCAAAGTGAACAGCGCCTGCAAAGCACCCTGGAAACCCTGGAGCAACAGGTCGAGGAACGTACGGCGCAGTTGCGCGCCAACGAAGAAGCACTGCGGCAGGCGCAGAAAATGGAAGCCGTCGGTCAGTTGACGGGAGGCATCGCCCATGACTTCAACAACATGCTCACCGGGATCATCGGCAGCCTGGAGCTACTGCGAAGGCGGGTTGCCCGGGGCCGCACCGAAGACCTCGACAGCCTGATCGACCTGGGTGTCACCTCGGCCAACCGCGCCGCCGGCCTGACCCACCGCCTGCTGGCGTTTTCCCGTCGCCAGTCGCTGGACTCCAAACCAGTGGAGATCAACCACCTGGTGACGTCCATGATCGAGTTGCTACGGCGCAGTCTCAACGAGAGCATCGCCCTGGATGTTCGGGTTGAGGAAAAACTGTGGATCGCCGAAGCCGACCCCAATCAGTTGGAAAGTGCCCTGCTCAACCTGGCGCTCAATGCACGCGACGCCATGCCCAACGGCGGCCAGTTGGTGGTGGAAACCAGCAACCGCCATCTCGACAGCGTATTCACCGCAGCCTACGGCACCCTCAATCCCGGCGATTATGTCGAGTTGAGCGTCAGCGACACCGGTTGTGGCATGCCCGACACGGTTGTCAGCCGCGCCTTCGACCCTTTCTTCACCACCAAACCCATCGGCCAGGGTACGGGGCTGGGCCTGTCGATGATCTACGGCTTCGCCCGCCAATCCCACGGCCATGTGACCATTCACAGCGTGGTTGGCCAGGGCACGACGGTCAGCCTGTTCCTGCCACGCTTTGCGGGTGAAATAATCGCTGAGGAACCCCTCAACCCGCCGCAGCTGCCATTTGCCAACGCCGGCGAAACCGTATTGATTGTCGAGGACGATCCCGCCGTGCGGGTACTGGTCAGCGCGGTATTGAGCGAATTGGGCTATGCCTTTGTCGAAGCGGGTGATGCCAACAGCGCGTTGCCGATCATCGAGTCTGAGCAGCGGATTGATCTGTTGATCAGTGACGTTGGACTGCCCGGTATGAACGGTCGCCAATTAGCGGAAATTGGCCGCCAACTGCGGCCAGGGCTCAAAGTTCTGTTTATCACCGGCTATGCCGAACATGCCGCGGTACGCGGCGGGTTTCTCGACCCGGGTATGCAGATGATTACCAAGCCGTTCACCTTTGAATTACTGACGCAGACGGTGCGGGAGATGATTCGCGCCACCTGACTGCGCCGGCTCGGTACACACATAACGAAGTCTCAGGTTTCGACTCTGTAACGCCTTTCAGGCCAACAAACGCTGGATATGTTCGTGCAACGTATCCAGGTCGAACGGCTTGGCCAGGATCGGCGCATTGCGCGTGATCGGGCTGTTGCAGTCGAGAATTTCCTGGGGATAGCCACTGATGAAGATCACCTTGAGTTCCGGGCGCAACTTGATCGCGGGCTCGGCGATTTGCACCCCGGAAATGCCCCCAGGCAGCCGGTAATCGGTGACCATCAGGTCCAGGTGGGGCTTGCTGGCAAGGATTTCGAAGGCCTGTTCGCCATCAATCGCCTTTAAAACCCGATACCCCAGGCCTGCCAGGTATTCACCCAGCACAAACATAATTGATTCGTCGTCTTCAACGATCAGTACGACATCTTGTGCATCTTCACTCATGGGAAGCCTTTGCTCGGTCAGTTGCTGCAGTTACGACCATGGGGTCACGCAGAGGTTGCGTTGGATTGCTGAATGATTTCATGCCTCCAGCCCCATCGGCAGGCACACCCGGAACAAGGCACCCTCGCCTATCCGGCTTTCGACCTCAATAGTACCGCCATGGGCGGCGACAATCTGCTCGGAAATAAACAGCCCCAGGCCCAGCCCGGCCACGGCATGTTTGTCGGTGACGCGCTCGAACTGCTGGAAAATGCGCTTCTGGTTGTCCTCACTGATGCCGATTCCACGATCGCGCACCTCCACCCGCGCCTCGCCATGCTCGGCGTACACCCGCACATCCACCGGGCTCTTGGCCCCGTAGCGCAAGGCGTTGGTCAGCAGGTTGGACACCACCTGTTCGATCCTGAACTCGTCCCAGTGGCCCTCCACCGGTTGCTCGGCGAGCAGTTGGATCGAAGAGTCGGCCGCTGCCACCTGTGGGGCGAAGTTTTCCAGGAGGTTGCGCACCAGTTGCGTCAGGTCAAACCGCGCCGGGCGAATCGACAACTTGCCGGTGCGAATGCGCGAGACATCGAGCATGTCTTCGATCAGGCGGATCAGGCTCTGGATCTGCCGTTCGTCGCGGTCGACCATGGCATGCATCTTGTCCAGGGTGAACGCACTGGCGTTGTTGCGCGCCAGATGCATCTTGCGCAGTTGGGTTTCCAGAATCAGGCCATTGAGGGGCGTACGCACTTCGTGGGCCACGATAGACATGAAGTCATCGCGCATCCGCACCGCCTGCTCCAATTGCTCCTGGGTGGCCTGCAAGCGCGTCAGCAGGGCTTCCTGTTCGCGGCGGCTGTGCTCCAGGGCTTCGACCTGCAGCTTCATGGCCTTGCTCTGGCGATACAGCTCGACGAACACGTTGACCTTGCTCTTGACCGCGTGAATATCCAGCGGCTTGTGCAGGAAATCCACTGCGCCGCTCTCGTAGCCCTTGAAGGCGTAGTTGAGCTCACGCCCGGCGGCGCTGACAAACACAATGGGAATGTTCTTGGTTTTTTCCGTGCCGCGCATCATCTCGGCCAGCTCGAAGCCGTTCATACCGGGCATCTGCACATCGAGAATAGCCATGGCGAACTCGTGCTCAAGCAGCAGCGACAAGGCCTCGTCGGCACTCAATGCCTTGTAGACCTGGCGGTCCTCGCGCTTGATCAGCGCTTCAAGGGCCAGCAGGTTTTCCGGCAGATCGTCGACGATCAGCAGTTTGGCCTGGACAGTAGTTAACATGGGGAAGATTCCAGGGAAGCCAGCAAATCGCCAATGCGGCTCAAGGTGAGAATATAGTCAGGTGTATGCAGCGCCAGGGCCGCCTTGGGCATCACATCCACCCGCGCCTCCAAAGGGTCCTGGACAACCGTGATGCCGCCCAGCTGCTTGACCTGGGCCAAGCCGCGCCCGCCATCCTGGTTGGCGCCGGTCAGCAGGATCGCCAGCAAATTCGGGCCATAGGCGTCAGCAGCCGATTCAAACAGAAAATCAATGGCCGGGCGCGAGTGATGGACGCGATCCTCCTGGCTCAAGGATAGGCTGCGGTCATGCTCCACCGACAAATGATAGCCAGGCCCGGCAAAATACAGGGTGCCGGGCTGGATCATTTCCTTGTCCCGCGCCTCTACCACCGGTATGTGCAGGCGCCGGTCAAACACTTCGGCCAACTGGCTGCGGCGCTCATCCGGCAGGTGCAGCACCGCGATGATCGGCAGGCTGAACCCTGGCGCCAAGGCAGCAAAAATGCTCAATAACGCCTCGACCCCACCCGCGGATGCGCCGACAACAATGGCTTGGACGCCCGACACAGACGCCGGGCTGGCAGCAGCTTCATTCATGATTTGCGGTAGATCCGTTCTTGCTTGACCAAGGGTTCGAACTGCTTGCTGTAGGCGGAAAAATCCAGGGTTTCCTTGCTGCCCAGCACCAGGAAGCCGCGATGGCACAGCGACTCATGAAACAATCCAAACGCCCGGTCTTGCAACTTTTTATTGAAGTAAATCAGAACGTTACGACATGAAATCAATTGTGTTTCGGAGAACACACTGTCGGTCGCCAGGCTATGGTCGGCAAACGTCACGTTTTCCCGCAGCGTCTTGTCAAAGATCGCGTAATCGTAGGCCGCCGTGTAGTAGTCGGCAAACGATTGAGTGCCACCGGCCTGCTGGTAATTGTGGGTGTAGGCACGCACGCTCTCCAGGGAAAAGATCCCTTGCTTGGCCTTTTCCAGGGAGTTGGGGTTGATATCCGTGGCATAGATGATCGTGCGTTCGAGCAAACCCTCCTCGCGCAGGAGGATGGCCATGGAATACACCTCCTCCCCCGTGCTGCACCCGGCGATCCAGATCTTGATCGATGGGTAGGTCTTGAGCAGGGGCACCACTTCCTGGCGTATCGCCAGAAAGTGCGAGGGGTCGCGAAACATCTCGCTGACCGGGATGGTCAGGAACTGCAGCAATTGCATGAACGCCGTGGGATCGTGCAGCACCCGCTCCTGCAAGGCCGAGATCGTCTTGCAGTCGAACTGGCGCAACGCATGCGCCACACGCCGCTTGACCGAAGCCCCGGAGTAATCACGAAAGTCATAGCTGTACTTGAGGTAGATCGCCTCGATCAACAAGCGCAGTTCAATATCAGTACTTCGATCCACTTAAATGCGTTCCATCTTCGGCAGCCAAACACGGATCAGCGAAAACAACCGATCCAGGTCAATGGGCTTGGCCAGATAATCGTTGGACCCGGCCGCAAGACAGCGCTCCTGGTCGTCCTTCATGGCCTTGGCCGTCACCGCAATGATCGGCAGCTTGCGCCAGCGCGGATCCTGGCGGATCAACGCAGTGGCCTCGTAGCCATCCATCTCCGGCATCATCACGTCCATCAGTACCAGGTCGATGTCCTCGACCTCATTGAGTTTCTCGATGGCTTCACGGCCGTTACGGCCAATCACCACAACCGCCCCCTTGTGCTCCAGGGCACTGGTGAGGGCAAAGATGTTGCGTACATCGTCATCCACCAGCAACACCTTGCGCCCTTCGAAGACCTTGTCGCGGCTGCGGGCGGTCTTGAGCATCTTCTGCCGTTCCTGGGACAACTGGGATTCGACTTTGTGCAAAAAGAGTGTCACTTCGTCCAGCAACCGTTCAGGTGAGCGGGCACCTTTGATGATGATCGAGCGCGAATACTTACGCAGTTCCGCCTCTTCATCCCGGGTGAGGTTGCGCCCGGTGTAGACAATCACTGGCGGGAACGAACAGATATCCTCGGTGGCCATGCGCTTGAGCAACTCGTTGCCAAGCATGTCCGGCAACTTGAGATCGATGATCATGCAGTCGTATACCGTGCTGCGCAGCAGGTCCAGGGCCTCCTGGGCGAAACCGACGGCGGTGATTTCGATGTCTTCGTCGCCGATCAGGCGGGCAATGCTGTCGCGCTGCAAGTCATCGTCTTCCACCAGCAGGATGCGCTTGACCTTCTGCGTCAGCTTGGCCTCCAGGCGCGCAAACACGTCCTTGAGCTCTTCGCGGGTGGTGGGTTTGACGGCATAACCGATGGCGCCCATGTGCATGGCGGCTTCGACGCGGTCTTCGACAGAAATCACATGCACCGGGATATGCCGGGTCTCGGCGTGTTCCTTGAGGCGCTGCAGCACGGTGAGCCCAGAGTGGTCCGGCAGGCGCATATCCAGCAGGATCGCGTCCGGCAGATACTGTTCGGCCAAGGTGTAGCCCTCGTCCGCGCCATGGGCCACCAGGCAGTGATAGCCCAGTTCGTGGGCCAGGTCGAAGAGGATCCGCGCAAAGTTCGGCTCGTCTTCCACCACCAGGATGCAGCGGGTGGTGAACGGGGCTTGCTCGCGGTCGTCGGCAAAGCGCGGGATCAACGCTTCGTCGGCCATGGGCAACGGCGACACCTTGATGGGCGCTACGGGTGCCGGGGCAATCATCGCGGCCTGCGGGCGCTCGATGGCGGGCGCGTCTTCATCGCGTTCAACGTACTGTTCCGGCAGCACCAGGGTAAAGATACTGCCCTGGCCCGGCTCACTGGTGACATTGATATAGCCGCCCAATAGGGTGGCCAGGTCGCGGGAAATGGACAGCCCCAGACCGGTACCGCCGTAACGGCGGTTGGTGGTGCCATCGGCCTGGCGGAAGGCTTCGAAGATGCTTTGCTGCTGGTCCTGGGCGATGCCGATCCCCGAGTCACGCACGGTAAAGGCAATGCCCTCCCCCGGCTGACGGGAAATGGTCAGGCTGACCTGGCCTTTCTCGGTGAACTTGACGGCATTGGACAGCAGGTTCTTGAGGATCTGCTCCAGACGCTGGCGGTCGGTGAACAACATCAGCGGCGCACCGGCCTGCACCTCTATCTGGAAGCCCAGCTTGCGGTCGCTGGCCAACGGCTCGAACATGCCGCGCATGCCCTCTGCCAGGCGCGCCACACTGGTGTTCTCGGGACGCATATCGAGCTTGCCGGCCTCGACCTTGGCAATGTCCAGGATGTCATTGATCAGGTTGAGCAGATCGTTGCCTGCCGAGTAGATCGACTCGGCAAACTTGACCTGTTCGGCGCTGAGGTTTTCATCGGAGTTCTCTGCCAGCAGCTTGGCCAGGATCAGCGAGCTGTTGAGAGGCGTGCGCAACTCGTGGGACATGTTGGCGAGGAACTCGGACTTGTACTTGCTGGAGCGCTCCAACTCATCGGCACGGTCCTCCAACTCGACCTGCACGCGATTGAGCTCGATGTTCTTGCGGTCCATGGCATCGCGCTGGTCGGCGAGGATCTGGCTCTGCTCGGCCAATTGCTCGTTGGTCTGCTCCAACTCGGCCTGCTGGGTCTCCAGGTGGGCCTGGGACTCCTTGAGGATGCGCGACTGCTCTTCCAGCTCCTCGTTGGCGGTCTTGAGTTCTTCTTGCTGCACTTGCAGCTCTTCATTGAGCTGCTGGGTCTCGGCCAGCACTTCCTGCAAACGCTGGCGGTAGCGCGCCGCTTCGATAGAAGTGCCGATATTGCCGGCGATCAGCTCCAGCAGCTCCACATCGCGCTCTTCCAGAGGACGCAGGAAGCCCAGTTCGATGACCCCGTTGACCCGATCATCATCGCTGGTCGGCACCACCAGCACGCTGCGCGGTGCACCATCACCCAGGCCGGAGCTGACCTTGAAGTAGTCCACCGACACATCGTCCAGGCGAATCAAACGGTGTTGCTGGGCGGCCTGGCCGACAATGCCCTCGTCACGGTAAATCGCCTGCTCCTGCTGCTCCTGCTCCCGCGAGAAGCCATACGCAGCCACGCGCTTGAGGCCGCCGTGTTCCTCCCGCACATACAGTGCAGCCACCACCGAGCCCATGTACTGGGCGCAGAATTGCAGGATATTGCGCCCCAGCAGGTTCAACGTCAGTTGGCCCAGCACCTGTTCAGCCAGTTCAGTCTGGCCATTGCGCAGCCACGCTTGTTGTTCCAGGCGTTTGGCGATCTTCAGTTGCGAGGCAAGGTTGGCGCTGTAACTGTCTGAAAGGGCTAATAGATTCTTCCTCCCGACATACGCCAAAAAGCCACTCAGGCCCAGCACGAACAGCAAGTAGATCACCACGCTAAACACCGTGGTGCGAGTCACTTCTGCGTTGCGATCAAGGCGGAACTGCTGCTCCATGGCAATCGCAGCCTCGTACTCCTTGCGAATTTCGTCGGTCAGGCGCTTCCCACGCCCGGCCTTCACCGCGCCGCGGTAATCGCCCTCTTGCCGTTGCATCTCAATCATCGTCTGGGCGTAGTTGTTCCACTCCAGTTGCAGCGACTCCAGGCGCTTGAGTCGGTCCACTTGCTGGGGGTTATCGGCGACCAGGACCTGCAGATTGCGCAGGTCGGAAATGATCCGGGGCTTGGCCACTTCGTAGGGGTCGAGGAAATGCTCGTCGCCAGTAATCAGGAAACCGCGCATGCCGGTTTCCTGGTCGACCGTCAGTTTGGCGGTTTCATTGAGGTTGTTGATCACCCGGTCCGTGTGCTCCACCCACTGGATCACCGACAACAGATAAGTGATCAGGCACACAAAGAACACCGCACTGAGAACCCCCACACCCAGTGGCAATGCCACGTTGCGGCTCAGGAGTTTGCGGAAGCTGTTTTCATCGACTGACGAAGCGGGAGTCATGGGCGTGCCTTGGCCAAGTGCGGAAAAACCGGAAGTTTGCCCCAAACTCGACGACGACGGCTATGTTTATGCCGTATTTCAACGACACACCCAGGACATCAAGCCTGATTATCGGCACAATGCGCGCCCCGTCTGGGGAACTTGCCGGGATCGCCGCGACTCATTAGAAGATGGTCGTTCAACTGTTCAAGACCTGCACCTCAACCATCTGGGAACCCTCACTATGACCGCTGCCTCTACCATCCTTGTAGTCGAAGACGACGCCATCGTGCGCATGCTGATCGTCGATGTACTCGAAGAACTGGAGTTCAAGGTGCTTGAGGCTGAAGACGGCGAAACGGCGCTGGGACTTATAGAAGATGGCGCCAATGTGATCGACCTGATGATGACCGACTTTGGCTTGCCGGGCATAACTGGCAAGGAACTGGCGCAACAGACCCGCACATTGCGCCCGGCCCTGCCCATCTTGCTTGCCAGCGGCTATGCCGAAAACATCGAGTTGCCCCCGGGCGTGCAGATGATTGCCAAGCCGTTCTCCATCGATCAACTGCGCGATAAAGTCAAAGGCATGTTAGCTACCCCTTTGTAGGAACTGGCGTGCCAGCTCCTACATGTGGGATGGGTTATTTGTTTTTGAGCTTGACGTACGACTGATGCAAGTCCATCGCCCAGCCATCCATCACACCCTTCACATCCGCTGCGGTCATGACTTGGGTGTCGTTTTCCAGGGGTTTGCCGGTGCCTTTGCGCACGACCTGGGCAATCACACGGCCACTGTCGCCATCGAGAAACTGCGCCTCGGTGCCCAGGGTGGTTTCCTGGTCGCGAATCCCGGTGCCGGTGCTGACCGCTGCGGCCACCAGGGCGACCGGAATGAATTCATAGGGCTTGAGGCCTTCAGTCTTGCGACTGACCGCCGTGATCGCCGCCCGCACCACAATCACCCCAGGGCCCGGGCCGTTGGCCAGTGGCAGTGACTTGACCAGCTCACGCTTGAGTGCCTGGTTGTAATACTCGTTGATGCTGCGCAACGTGGCGTCGGGGATTTGCGCCGTGGCCTGGGGCTTGGGGAAGAATTGAGTGGGCTCGATATACACCGAGGTGTAGCGGTTCAGATTCAACTTGGGATCGACCCAGCGCATCACCTCCGCGCCAGACGGCGACTTGGCTTCGCGCAATTGGCTGTAGTCCGAGAGAAAGCCCGAGTATTCGTCCGGCTGGGGGACTTTACTCGCACACCCGGTCACCCCGAGTGAGGCAATACATAGCGTGCTGATCATTAGCCCTAGCTTCATGGTGCGACTCCTTGGTGTTTATCGTCGAAACGTGAAGTTACAGGTATAGCCAACTCTTGGAAAATAACCTGCCTTCAGCCCCCAAGTGCGGGTTAGTTCGCAGCTTCGATTTGCCCCGCAGTGGGGCGCTCCTGCTCAACATCAACGCCGGCGAAACAGCGGCCGCGGCTCAATCACCGAGCGGCCATAGCTCACACTCATGCCCGCCAGCCCCTTGAGCGCGTCAGCCGCCGATTTGTCCTCACGCACGGCAAACCCATCAAACCCGCACTGGCGCATATGGCTGAGCTGATCGCGCAGCACATCCCCCACCGCCCGCAACTCGCCCTGCCAGCCCATGCGCGTGCGCAGCAGGTAGGCCTGGCTGTAGGCGCGACCATCGCGAAAGCTGGGGAAATCCAGGGCAATCAGCGGCAATACCTCCAACCACGGCTGCAAGTGTTCCACTTCATCATCCGGGCCGAGCCACACTGCGTCGTGCGGCGGGTCTGGCGCAATGCGCCGGCTCAGCCACAGGGCCAATGGCAGGATCAGGGCGCCCTCGGGCAGCGGTGCTTCGGCGTCGCGCACCAACGTCCAGGGGTCATCGAGTTTGATTGCGGCCACCCCCTGTTCCAGGCTCAACAGATTGTTCATGCCGGTTGCACCATGGCGCCATACACCCGCTCCTTGAACGGTTCCAGGCCGATACGTTGCACGGTGTCGATAAAGGGTTCGTCGCTTTCCCGGTAGCGAACGTAGGTGGCGATCAGGCGTGAAATCACATCAGGCACTTGTGCAGCGCTGAACGCTGGACCTATCACCTTGCCCAACGCGCTGGCCTTGCCCTGGGCGCCCCCCAGGGTGATCTGGTACCACTCGCTGCCATTTTTATCGACTCCCAGGATGCCGATATTGCCGATGTGGTGATGCCCGCAGGCATTGATGCAGCCGGAGATATTCAGGCTGATATCACCCAGGTCATGCAGGTAGTCAAGGTTGTCGAAGCGCTGCTGGATCGCCTGGGCGATGGGGATCGACTTGGCATTGGCCAACGCACAGAAGTCGCCCCCAGGGCAGGCGATGATATCGGTCAGCAAGCCGACATTGGCACTACCCAAACCCTGCGCACAGGCCAGGGACCACAAGGCATGCAGCCGCGCCTTGGGCACATCCGGCAGCACGATATTCTGTTCATGGGCGATGCGGATTTCGCCAAAGCCGAACTGCTCGGCCCACTGGGCCACCGCATCCATCTGCGCAGCGGTCACGTCGCCAGGCGGCGCGGCAATTCCCGGTTTGGTGGACAGCACCACACTGCTATAGCCCGGCACTTTGTGGGGCTGCACATTACGCGTCACCCAACGTGCGAACGCCGGGCTGTCAGCCATCTGCGTGCCATAGTCCAGGTCGGTATCGGGCAGTGCCTGATAGGGCGGTGGCACAAAGGCTGCGGCCACGCGCTGGTACTCGTCCGTGGTCAGTTGCGCCGGGCCGTCGCGCAGGTGCTGCCACTCCTCTTCCACTTCCCGGGAAAACGCCTCGATGCCCAGGGCCTTGACCAGGATCTTGATCCGCGCCTTGTACTTGTTATCGCGTCGGCCATGGCGGTTATACACCCGCAATACCGCCTCGACATAAGACAGCAGGTGCTGCCAGGACAAGCCGTCGCGAATCTGCAACCCGAGGATCGGCGTGCGCCCAAGGCCACCGCCTACCAGCACGCGCAACAGCATCTGGCCGTCGGTATCCGGATAAAGATAGAGACCGATGTCATGCATCATGATCGCCGCCCGGTCCTGGTGTGCCGAACAGATGGCGATCTTGAACTTGCGCGGCAAGAACAGGAATTCGGGGTTGATGGTCGACCACTGCCGCAGGATTTCCGCGAGCGGGCGCGGGTCCAGCAGCTCGTCGGCGGCCACCCCGGCAAAGGCTTCGGTGGTGATGTTGCGCACGCAATTGCCGGAAGTCTGGATCGCATGCATGTCGACTTCGGCCAGGCGCTGCAGGATGTCGGGCACCTGCTGTAGCTCGATCCAGTTGAACTGCATGTTCTGGCGCGTGGTGAAGTGGCCGTAGCCGCGATCGTAATCCCGGGCAATGCTCGCCAGGGTGCGCAACTGCTGTGCACCGAGGGTGCCGTAGGGAATCGCCACACGCAGCATGTACGCATGTTTTTGCAGGTACAGGCCGTTTTGCAGGCGCAGCGGCAGGAACTCTTCTTCGCTCAAGTCGCCAGCGATAAACCGTTCGACCTGATCACGGAATTGCGCCACACGCTCGAATACCAGCGCCCGGTCGTACTCATCGTACCGATACATCTCGCTACCTCATCATGGCTGACCGCGCTCGACGGCAGCGGTTTCTATGGGGGCGACTATGCACCTACAGCTCAAGACGTCACAGATTCAGCTAAAAACTAAAAAACCATATCAGCCATGGAATACCCTATGTTTTCAGGGATGTATTCTGATCCGTATTAATGTAGTTTTTCTGAGCCTGTTTTGTTTTTCATGGATTTACTACAGTGCCCGGGACTTGAAACCGTGGAAGACTGACCATGAGCACAGCATCAACCGGGCAGGCCTATAACTATAAGGTTGTCCGTCAATTCGTCATCGCTACCGTGGTATGGGGCGTTATCGGCATGGCCATGGGGGTGTGGATCGCCTCGCAACTGGTGTGGCCGGACATGAACCTGGACCTGCCCTGGACCACGTTCGGCCGGTTGCGACCGCTGCACACCAGCCTGGTGATTTTCGGCTTTGCCGGCAGCGCGCAATTTGCCGCCAGTTACTACGCGGTACAGCGCACCTGCCAGGTGCGCCTGTACTCCGATTGGCTCGCCGCCTTCACGTTCTGGGGTTGGCAGTCGGTGATCGTGATCATGCTGGTCACCCTGCCCCTGGGCTACACCACCACCAAGGAATACGCCGAGATCGAGTTCTCCGGTGCGGTGTGGATGACCGTGGTGTGGGTGGCCTATGCGATTGTGTTCTTCACCACCGTGGTGCAGCGCAAGACCCAGCACATCTATGTCGGCAACTGGTTCTTCGGCGCGTTTATCGTGGTGATCGCCATGCTGCACGTGGTCAACCACCTGTCGATCCCGGTGGACTGGTTCAAGTCCTATCCAGTGTATTCCGGCGCCACCGACGCCATGGTGCAGTGGTGGTACGGGCATAACGCGGTAGGGTTCTTCCTGACCACCGGGTTCCTGGGGATGATGTATTACTTCGTGCCCAAGCAGGTCGGGCGGCCGGTGTACTCCTATCGCCTGTCCATCGTGCACTTCTGGGCGTTGATCACCCTGTATATCTGGGCCGGCCCCCACCACCTGCACTACACCGCGCTGCCAGACTGGGCGCAGTCGCTGGGCATGGCCATGTCGCTGATCCTGCTGGCACCCAGCTGGGGCGGGATGATCAACGGCATGATGACCCTCTCGGGCGCGTGGCATAAATTGCGCACCGACCCGATCCTGCGGTTCTTGGTGTTGTCGCTGGCGTTCTACGGCATGTCGACCTTCGAAGGGCCGATGATGGCGATCAAGACGGTCAACGCCCTGTCCCACTACACCGACTGGACCATCGGCCACGTACACGCCGGCGCCCTGGGCTGGGTGGCGATGATCACCTTTGGCTCGCTGTACCACATGATCCCCAAAGTCTTCGGCCGCGAGCAGATGTACAGCGTGCCGCTGATCAACCTGCACTTCTGGCTGGCCACCATCGGCACGGTGCTGTACATCGCCTCGATGTGGGTCAACGGCATCACTCAAGGCCTGATGTGGCGGGCGGTCAACGACGATGGCACCCTCACCTACTCCTTCGTCGAAGCGTTGCAGGCCAGCCACCCGGGGTTTGTCGTACGGTTTGCCGGGGGCGTGTTCTTCCTCGGCGGCATGTTGCTGATGGCCTACAACACCTGGCGCACCGTGCGCGTCGCGGACTTGAAGGTGGCGCACCGTGATGCGCAGATCGCCTGATGTGGGAGATCATCCTCAACCTGGCGGCGGTCATCTGCCTATATGGCACCGTGGAATATTGCCTTCGGGACCAGTCGGGGGAAGCCTTGGATGAGGCCAGTCTGATTCCGTTTGCCGACGACCCGGAAGTGGCACGCCGGGTGAAGTTGGCGACGGGCAAACAGGTCAAGGCAGTGGCGCCTGAAGAGGCCAAGCCCGGTTGGGGCAACGTAGAGGTCTGAAGGCCTGAAGGCCTGTTGAGCTTTGTGTGGGAGCGGGCTTGTGTGGGAGCGGGCTTGCCCGCGATGACGGTGTGTCAGTCAAGTATTCCTAACCTGACACACCGCCTTCGCGGGCAAGCCCACTCCCACATAAAGCCCCTCCCCAGCGCCCAGATTTACTTGGGATCAGCCGCGTTCGCGAGGAATCAGGCTCTGCAACTGCAAGGCCAGGAAATTGGCATCGAAGGTGAAGGTATCCGGGTCTTTCAAGCCATTGGTTTTCTTCCATAGCCAGTCGTCAGATCCCGGCAGCAGCACGAGGGAAATGCTGCCGTAGCGGGCCGCCGTCAGCCCAATGACGGACAACGAAATCAAGCCACCCGCCCCCATCACATCCGGTACGAACTCCACCGGTTTGCCAGCAATATGAATGGTCAACTTCTCGGTCTTGAACGTCGAAGTCTCCACCGGCACGCTCGGCCCGGACGCCACATAGGCCTCACGCTGCACCTGCAGTAAACCGTCGCTCTTGACCGGCGCCAGCCATTGCTCGATATGACCGTACAGCTCGGTGATTTTCTGGGTCCAGTGGGCTGACTGCACCTCGAACTGTTGGCGCTTGTGCGCTTCGCTGTCGGCGTAATGACGAAGCATCTCGCCCAGTTGCTGTACATCGTCCATTGCGGTGTTCCTCGGGGACTGCAAACAACGATCATGGCAGATGCAGCCACCGCGCGTATGACTAACGCTCGCGGGTTGAGTAAGGTGTGGCTTTCGCCCAACAGCTTGGAGAGTTTCGCATGCGCACCATCGGCCTTATCGGCGGCATGAGCTGGGAGTCCAGCGCCGAGTACTACCGGATCATCAACCAGCAGGTCCGCGACCGATTGGGGCCATTGCGCTCGGCACAAATGCTGCTGTACAGCGTCGACTTCGGTCCGGTGGAACAAGCCCAGCACGCCGGGCGCTGGGATGACACGGCGCTGATCCTGCAAGACGCCGCACGTCGTCTGCAAGCGGGTGGCGCCGACTGCATCGTGCTGTGTACCAACACCATGCATTTGGTCGCACCGCAGATCGAAGCGGCCGTGTCGGTGCCGTTCCTGCACATTGCCGATGCGGCGGGCGCGGCGGCGGTCAAGGCCGATACCCTGACCGTCGGCCTGCTGGGCACGGCGTTTACCATGGAACAGGACTTTCTCAAGACGCGCCTGGCGGCCCAGGGCTTGAACGTACTGGTGCCCGACGCGCAAGAACGCCGCGCCGTGCACCGGATCATCTATGAAGAGTTGTGCGTCGGGGTCATCAGCGAGGCGTCACGCCAGGTTTACCAACAGGCCATCGCGAACCTCGCGGCCCGTGGCGCCCAGGCGATTATCCTGGGGTGTACCGAGATTGGCCTGTTGATCAAGCCCGAGCACAGCGACCTGCCCTTGCTCGACACCACCGAGCTGCATGCGCAGGCTGCGGTGGCGTTTGCCCTGGGGGATCAGGCGGTCTGACGCAGGCGGGACATGCTCAGGGCATCGACCCATACGCCGTCACGCACGGCGTAATCGCGCAACCGGCCTTCGGTCTCGAAACCAAACTTGCGGTACAGCGCCTGGGCCGGCTCATTGTCGACATACACCGTCAGCTCCACCCGGTGCAGGTTCATCCAGTTGTCAGCCACCTCCAGCGCCGCACCCAATAACTGGCTGCCCACCCCCTGGCCCTGCCAGGCCACTGCCACCCCCATGCCGATGCTGCCGACATGGCTCTGGCGACTGCGCGCATATTGCTCCAGGGTGCAACTGCCAATCACCTCGCCTGCGTGCACCGCCACCAGCCTGAGCAGTCGCTCATTGGTATCGGCCAGGCGCTTGCGCCAGATTTCCAGTGACTGGAAAGGCATCTGCAGCACCTGACGGCACACGGCCGGGTCGTTGTAGAGCGCCTGCATGCCTTCGAGATGGCTTTCGGCAAAGCGCTGGATCACGATCTTGCTGTCGGGTACAGGCATTGTGTTTCATCCTTTGAAAGACAAGTGGCCGATCAGTGTAGGGGGCAGCGACAAGCGCTGTCATCCGCGACTGCGTTGTGCACCCAGCCGCCACACCCGTGCAATATCCGCCGCCCGTTCACGCAACAGCCTCGGCGCTTCGCTGCAGGCCTGCTCCAGGCTCATCGGCCCACCTGGCAAGGCGAACGCGGCGTCGACGCCATGGGCGTACATTTGCTCGTAGCCCTCGCCCAGCGTCCCGGCGATCACAATCACGGGAACGCCGTGCTGCTTGGCCACCCGTGCCACGCCAAACGGGGTTTTGCCGCGCAGGGTCTGGGCGTCGAAGCGGCCTTCGCCGGTGATGACCAGGTCGGCGCCGCTTACCGCATCTTCCAGGCCCACCAATTCGGCGACCACGTCCACACCTGCGCGAAACTGCGCACCGAGGAAGGCTTTGGCAGCAAAGCCCAGGCCCCCCGCGGCGCCGCTGCCCGGCTCGTCGCGCACGTCCCGGGGCAACACCTCGGCGCAGTGGTCGGCGAAGTGTCCCAGGGCCTGGTCCAGTTGCTCGACATGGCGTGCAGTGGCGCCTTTTTGCGGGCCGAAAATCGCCGAGGCGCCGTGGGGGCCGCACAGGGGGTTGTTGACGTCAGCGGCGATCTCGAAGCGCACCTGGGCCAGCCGCGAATCCATCGATTCAAGATTGATGCGAGCCAACTGCGCCAGGGCCAGGCCGCCGCGCGCCAGCGTTGCGCCTTGGGCGTCGAGCAGTTGCACGCCAAGGGCCTGCATGGCACCGGCGCCGCCGTCATTGGTGGCGCTGCCGCCAATCGCCAGGATGATCCGCTGGGCCCCGGCATCCAGGGCGGCGCGGATCAGCTCACCAGTGCCGAAGGTGCTGCTGGAACAGGCATCGCGCTGCCCCGGCGGGACCAGTTGCAAGCCGCTGGCTTCGGCCATCTCGATGATTGCCGTGGCACTCTCGGCCAACCAGCCCCAGCGGGCCTCAACGGTCCCGCCCAACGGGCCTTGCACGGTGCAACTGCGCAATTGGCCATGGCAGGCGGCGAGTACCGACTCCACCGTGCCCTCACCACCGTCCGCCATCGGGCACTTGATCAGCTCCGCATCGGGCCAGACCTGGGCCAACCCTTGGGCAATGGCCTGGGCTACGCCTTCGGCACTCAGGCTGTCCTTGAACGAGTCGGGGGCGATGATGACTTTCATGGGCTTTCTCCGGTTTTTATGACACCCATGCTGCCAGCTGGCACCGGCAATGACGCCTGTCCGATGCACAAGCGTGGCTGGGGTTTATTGTTCATTTGGACAAAACCTGCACAAACCATGGCTAACCTTTGGCCAGTAAGCTTACCTGTGGCCAGGGGGCTTGCTTGTGGCGAGCGGGCTTGCCCCGCGCTGGGCTGCGTAGCAGCCCCAATAAGCCCACCGAGTTTTACCAGGTAGTCCGAGGGTGCAGGGTTTGGGGCTGCTGCGCAGCCCAGCGCGGGGCAAGCCCGCTCGCCACAGACAAGCCACAGCCATATCCATAGCCATATCCATAGCCGCAGCCCAGGATCAGAGGTGCGGGCCTTGGGGCAGCAGTTGCACCCCAAGGTACAGTGCAAGCATGCCATCCAGGGTCAAGGGGTCGACACCACTCAACTCGGCAATGCGTTCCATGCGGTAGCGCAGGCTGTTGCGGTGGATGCCCAAGGCGTCGGCGCAGGCCTGGCTTTGTCCGTCGTGCTCGCACCAACTGCGCAGCGTGGCCTGCAACTGGCCGTTGCTGTCCTTGGCCAGGACCTTGCGCAACGGGTTGAGTAACTCGTCCAGCGCATCGTCGTTGCGATGACGCCAGAGCATCACTGGCAACCGGTAGCGATTGAGGGTCAGCAGGCGCGACTGGGGTAGCACGTCGCGGCCATAGGCGAGCAAGTCCGCCACGCGACGATAACAGCGGCGCAAGCCCGTCAATCCATCGGCCTGACCACCCACGGCTACCCGCAAGACGTTCCAGCCCGAGGCATCGAGCTTTTCCAGCAGGCGCGGGTTGTCGATCGGCACCGTCGCAGGGCGACACCACAGCAACGAAAACTGCGCGGAGCTGACGCACCAGCTGTCCGGGTAACGCGATGCCAGCCAGGCCGCCAGGGTTTCGGCGCTCTGGCCGGGGCCCAGTTCAAACAGATAGGGGGTGCGCGGCAACTGCGGCTTGAGCCCCAGGTGCTGGGCCTCATCCACCAGGCGCGGTGATTCGCCACTGTCGGCCAGCAGCAACGCCAGCAGATCATCACAGCGTTGGCGCCGCCACTGTTGCTCGGCCTGTTGATGGCGTTGGCTGACCAGCATTTCGGCGGTCATGCGCACCAGCTCCGCATAGGTGCGCAGCAGCTGCGGTTCACCACTGATGCCCAGCACTCCGATCAGGCGCTGGTCATGCAGCAACGGCAGGTTGATCCCCGGCGCCACGCCCTTGAGATGCTTGGCGGTCTGGCTGTCGATTTCCACCACGCGACCGTTGGCCAACACCAATTGCGCGCCTTCATGGCGGGTATTGATCCGCTCCGGCTCGCCGCTGCCGAGGATCAGGCCCTGGCTGTCCATGACGTTGACGTTATAGGGCAAAATGGCCATCGTGCGATTGACGATATCCTGCGCCAGGTCATGATCGAGTTCGAACATGGGGCTAAATTCCTTGAAAGCGCTGCATTAAGCGATTGTTCAAAGGCACAGCGCAATGGATCGATCGCTGTGCGGGGGCACAAAGACACGGCACCGTCCCGTGACCGAGACTCTTGGGGCGATCAACGTTACCCTCGCATCGCGAAAAATCATAATAAAGAGAGAACGCCATGTCACAGAGCGCCGCCGCTACCCAGGCCAACGATGACGACAAAAACGCCGTCTACAAGCGCATCACCCTGCGCCTGATCCCCTTCATTTTCATCTGCTATCTGTTCAACTACCTTGACCGCGTCAACGTCGGCTTTGCCAAGCTGCAGATGCTCGACGCCTTGAAGTTCAGCGAGACCGTGTACGGCCTCGGTGCCGGGATTTTCTTTATCGGCTACGTGCTGTGCGGCGTACCCAGCAACCTGGCGCTGACCAAGTTCGGGCCACGGCGCTGGATTGCGCTGATGATGATCACCTGGGGCACCCTGTCCACCTGCCTGTTGTTTGTCACCACACCGACGCACTTCTACACCTTGCGCCTGTTTACCGGTGCCGCCGAAGCGGGCTTCTTCCCGGGGGTGGTGCTGTACCTCTCGCAGTGGTTCCCGACCTTCCGCCGTGGGCGGATCATGGCACTGTTCATGTCGGCGATCCCGGTGTCGGGCCTGCTCGGCAGCCCGTTCTCCGGCTGGATCCTCAACCACTTCGCGGCCGGCCAGGGTGGCCTCGCGGGCTGGCAGTGGATGTTCCTGCTGCAAGGTGTGCCGACGGTCATCCTCGGTGCCCTCGCCTACTTCCTGCTCAGCGACAGTTTTGCCAATGCCAAGTGGCTGACCGCCCATGAGCGCGCGGTGCTCGAGGCCGACCTGGCCAACAAGCCCAAGACCACCACAGATTCGCTGCTGGAAGTGTTCAAGAACCCGGCGATCTGGGCGTTTGGCCTGATCTACTTCTGCATTCAGAGCGGCGTGTACGCCATCAACTTCTGGCTGCCGTCGATCATCAAGAACATGGGCTTTAGCGATAACCTGGTAATTGGCTGGCTCAGTGCGATTCCCTACCTGCTGGCGGCGGTGTTCATGCTGGTAGTGGGCCGCTCTGCCGACCTGCGCAAGGAGCGACGTTGGCATTTGGTGGTGCCGATGCTGATGGGCGCTGTCGGCCTGATCATCGCAGTAAACTTCGCCACCACCCCGGCCATTGCCATCCTCGGCCTGACCATCGCCACCATGGGCGCCCTCACCGGCCTGCCGATGTTCTGGCCGGTGCCCACCGCCATGCTCAGCGCCGGCGCAGCAGCGGGAGGCCTGGCGTTGATCAACTCCATGGGCCAGATGGCGGGCTTCCTGAGCCCGTATGTGGTGGGTTTTGTGAAGGATGCCACCGGATCAACCGACCTGGCGTTGTACTTGCTGGCAGCGGTGATTGTCGCGGGTAGCGTGCTGGCGTTGCGCATGACCCGTACCCTGAAGGCCTGACACGCTCAAAAACATGTAGGAGCCGCTTTTTGTGGGAGCGGGCTTGCTCGCGAAGGCGGTGGATCAGTCAACCTATGTATTGACTGAGACACCGCTTTCGCGAGCAAGCCCGCTCCCACATTTGGTTCGGTGTTTACAGCAGGCCGCCGCTGTCGAGGCCGGTGATATCTGTGCCGAGTTGCTCGGCGAATGATCTAACCTCATAACCAAAACCGCTCTAGTACGGGCTCCTCAGTACTGTTCAAAATCGAACAGTGGTTCAACACAGGTGTCGTTTTTTGGCATAAGCGAACCGCTGATTAAAACCAAATACCCCACAAAAACCCGCTTTGGCTCTTGGCATGCTTTCTGCTCTATCCCTGCCAGAGATTGACTATACGAATAGAAACTCGCCTCCACTCGTAGCCAATCACAGGGAATGCACAATTGAAGTTGATCTCAAGGCCTCTGCCTCAACTCTCCTCCAGCTCGTTTAAAACCGTCAGTGCCCTGACCTTGATCCTCGCCTCCCAATGGGCCCACGCCGAGGATTCGCGCCTGCAGACCGTAACGGTGCAGGCGAGCAAGGTCACCGCCAGCGAAGAAGCCCAGCTCAAGCTCGACGAGGTGGCCGGCGGCGTCAGCCTGGTCAAGGCCGCCGATGTCGAACGCGGCCGCTCGGCGACCCTGGAAGACACCCTCGCCTATCAGCCCGGCGTGTACGCGCAGTCGGCGGGCGGCAACGATGCCATCAAGATTTCCATACGCGGCTCCGGGGCCAATACCTCCCCTGGGTACTTTCGCGAAGGCACCAAGTTCCTGTTCGATGGCCTGGCCCTGACCGGCTCCGGCGGCACGCCTTATGAGCTGCTGGAAACCCAGGGCTTGGACTACACCGAAGTACTGCGCGGGGCCAATGCCTTCCAGTACGGCGCGCTGTCGCTGGGTGGCGCGATCAATATGGTGACCCACTCTGGCCTGACTGCACCGGGCAATCACGCACGCTTGGAGGCCGGCAGCTTTGGCTGGCGCAAGCAGCAACTGAGCACCGGCGGCGTGGTGGGCAATGGTGACTACTACGTCAGCCTGAGCAACTCCGCACGCGACGGTTACCAGGACTGGACCTTCACCAAGGCCAAGGGCGTGGTCACCAACTTCGGCTACCGCTTCAACCCCAAGCTGGAGACCCGGCTGTTCGTACGCTACCGCGAGGAATACCACGAAAGCTCCGGCACCCTGACCAAGGCCCAGCTCAAGCACAACTCGTCGCGAACCAACCCGGTGGCCCTGGCCAGCCGCGATGATTCGACCAAGCGCGGGTCGACCTGGGTCGGCAGCAAGACCACCTATACCTTCGACGATGACGCGACCCTGGATTTTGGCCTGGTCTATCACAACTATCCGCAGGTGCTGTACCGCAAGAGCACGGTCAACCCCAACTACTGGGACTGGCGCGACCTGAACCTGTCGCTGACCTACAACCGCAGCGACCAGATCCAGGGCCATACCAGCAATACGTCCCTGAGCCTGACCAGCACCCAGCACCTGCAGGCCGGGGTCAAGACCTACAATGGCAACCCCGCCTCCAGCACCTACGGCGCCCTGCAGAAACAGACGCGCTACACCGGCTCGTTCGACCGCGTGTTTGCCGCCGGCAACGACCTGCAACTGACCGATCGCCTGTGGTTGTCCACCGGGCTGTCGCTGAGCCAGATCAAGCGCGATATCGAAGTGCTTTACTCGGACCGCGCCAATACGTCGCCCTACCCTGACCACTACGACTACGACAGTTGGAACGTCGCGCCGCGCCTGGGCTTGCGCTATGAAATCACGCCCAACTTCCAGGTGTTCGGCAACGTCAGCCGCTCCATCGACCCGCCCAGCAGTTGGTCGTCTTCAGGCTCTGGGGTGGCCAGCAACTACGCCAAGACCCTCACCGAGCAGAAGGCCAATACCGTTGAGTTTGGCGTGCGCGGCAAAGCCGGGATTTTCGACGGCAGCCTGGCGGTGTACCGCTCGTGGATCAAGGATGAACTGCTCACCGTCGAGGTGATTCCAGCCACCAACACCACCGCGGCGGTCAACTCCACCTCCAACGCCAGCCCGACCATCCACCAGGGCGTCGAAGCCGGCCTGGATACCGAGCTGTGGCACAGCGCGCGCGGCGAAACAGTCAGCCTGCGCCAGGCCTACACCCTCAATGACTTCTACTACCGCAACGACGCACGCTTTGGCTCCAACGAGCTGCCGGGGCTGCCCAAGCACGTGTACCAGGCCGAGCTGCAATACCGCCATCCCGACGGGTTCTATGCCGGGGTCAATGTGCGCTCGGTATCGAGTACCGCCGTGGACTACGCCAACACCCTGTATGCGCCCTCCTACACGATCTTCGGCGCCAAGCTGGGGTACGAAGCCCCAAGCAAGAAATGGCAGGTGTACCTGGACGTGAAAAACCTCACCGACCAGAACTACGTTACTGCCATCCAGCCGATCTACGACGCCCAGGGCAAGGACGTTGCCGCGCTGTATCCAGGGGACGGCTTTGGTGCCTTCACCGGTGTGGCGTTCAACTTCTAAGGTGGGAGCTTTCACGATGCCGATCAATCACTGGAGCAGGTTCGGCCTGCTCCTGGGGTTGCTGCTGGTGAGCGCCTGCTCGCCGGACGCCCCACCGCCCAGCTCGGTGCAGCGGGTGGACGGGCACCTGGACGCCCAGGGCCTGCTCAGCTATGACCCCAGCGACTACCACGAAACCCGCCAGGGCACGCCGGGCGGCACCTTGCGCGTGTCGGCGGCGTTGGATACCGGCACCTTCGATGTGCATTCCAGTTACCACGGCAACGTGCAATGGCTGGCGCGCATCGTCTACGACTGCCTGCTGTATCAGGACGAGAACGGCAAGATTTCGCCCTGGCTCGCCAAGTCCTGGGACGTCTCGCCGGATGGCAAGACCTACACCTTCCACCTGCGTGACGACGTGACCTTCAGCGACGGCGAAAAATTCAATGCCGAGGCGTTGCGGGTCAACCTGGAGCATATGCGCGACCCGGCCACCAAATCACCGCTGGCCGCCGCGTATATCGCGCCCTACGTCGACGGCCGGATCATCGACGACTACACCTTCGAAGCGCACCTGCGCGAACCTTACTCGCCGTTCCTGTATGTGCTGGCGCAGTCCTGGCTGAGCATGGTCTCGCCCAAACAGATCCGTGAAGCGCCCAAGAGTATTGCCGAACACCCCATCGGCTCCGGGCCGTTCGTGCTGCAAAGCTATACCCGCGAACAAGGGGCGACCTTTACCAGGCGCGCCGATTACCACTGGGCCCCACCGGTCACCCGGCACATCGGCCCGGCCTACCTGGACCGTATCGAGCTGAGCATCGTCCCCGAGGCCATGACCCGCTACAGCACCCTGCAATCCAAGCGTTCTGACTTCACCCTGGATGCCCCGGCGCAGAATACGGCGGCAATGCGCGCCTCGCAGAACCTGGTGGTACGCAACCGGATTCGCATGGCCAGCCCTTACCGCAGCCTCACGTTCAACACCCTGCGCTTCCCGTTCGACGATGTACGGGTGCGCAAAGCCGTCGCCCAGGCCATCGACCGTGACGGCCTGGCCTGGATCGCCGGGTTCGGCGAGTTCCTGCCCAAGAGCGATTACCTGGCGGTGAACACGCCGTTCTACGATCCGGCCTACCGCGATGTACTAAAGTACGACGTCGACGCCGCCAACCGCCAACTGGACGAGGCCGGCTGGACCGCGCGCGATGCCGAGGGCTATCGGGTCAAGAATGGCCGGCGCCTGTCGGCGCACTTGCTGGGTTTTGAAAGCCCGCCGTTCCCCAGCAGCGTCGCGGTGGCGGTGCAGGCGGATGCGAAAAAAGTCGGCATGCAATTCATCATTGAAATGATGCCCCTGGCCCAGCTCACCGACCGCCGCACTGCGGGCAACTACGACGCCATCGGCGGTGGCTATTGGCACACCAACACCCCCGACGGCCTGTACATCCTGTACCACAGCGACTCACGGGCCTCGCCCACCAAAAGCGGTAACAACCTCAGCAACCTCAGCGACCCGCGCCTGGACCAACTGCTCAGCGCCGCCCGCCGTTCCCACGACCCGCGAGAACTGCAGGCCCTCTACAGCGCCGCGCAACAACGCCTGACCGAAGTGGTGCCAGCGGTGCCGGACTTCGAGAGCCAGGTGCTGATTGCCTATCGCACGGCGGTCAAGGGGCTGATCTTCGACACCGTGCACAACACCCCATTCTTTACCAGCGTATGGCTGGACCAGGAGGCACCATGAAACGGCTTGCCGCTCGACTACTGGCCGGCGTGGGCGTGCTGTGGGGCGCGGCCACCCTGACCTTCGTCGCCATTCATTTCAGTGCCGGCGACCCGGTGCTGGCGATTCTCGGCGGGCCGGATGCCATTCCCACCCCGCAGCAACTGGCCCAGGTCCGCGAGGAATACGGCTTCGACCAGCCACTGTGGGTGCAATACGGACGCTACGTGGGCCGCATTGCCCAGGGTGATTTTGGCGAGTCGTACCGCCTGCGCATTCCCGTGACCGAAGCCATCGGCAAGCAGATCGGCGCCACGTTGCAACTGGCCCTGAGCGCTGCACTGTTGGCCATCGGCCTGGCGCTGGCCAGCGCGGTGCTCACCGCCAAGCGCAACCCCTGGGTACGCCGCGTGGCGTCGGCCAGCGAGCTGGTGCTGTCGTCATCGCCGTCGTTCGTGCTGGGGATTTTGCTGTTGCTGGTGTTTTCGTTCCAGTGGCCGGTATTGCCGCCGGCAGGCTCCAACGGCTGGCAAACCCTGATCCTGCCGACCATCGCCCTGGCCCTGCCGATTGCCGGGATGCTCAGCCAGGTGCTGCGCCAGGAACTGGAAGACATCCTCGAACAACCCTTTATCGCCATGGCCCGCGCGCGCGGCCTGTCGCAGACCGCGGTTCGCCTGCGCCATGCACTGCGCCATGCCTTGGTGCCGCTGGTGACCCTGTCCGGGTTCATCTTCGCCAGCCTGCTGGGGGGAGCGGTGGTCACCGAAATGCTGTTCGCCCGCCAGGGTATCGGGCGAATGATGCTCGATGCCGCCGTGGCCAAGGATGCGCCGGTGGTACTGGGGATCACGTTGTTGGCGGCGCTGGTTTATGTGGTGGTGAACCTGTTGGTGGATGTGCTCAACGGGTTGATTGACCCACGGGTTAAACCGCGATGAACACCGAATTTTATGTGGGGGGTTGGCTTGTGTGGGAGCGGGCTTGCTCGCGAAGGCGGCGTTTCAGTCAATACATAGGTTGACTGATCCAACGCCTTCGCGAGCAAGCCCGCTCCCACAAAAGCCCGCTCCCACATTGGATCGTCGTCAGCTTTGAATGACTTAATTTCAGATTAGGAACCGAACATGAGCAACACCCAACTGCACGAACGCTTCGCCCCGGTTTTCCAGCGCATTGCCCAGGGCGCGGTGCAGCGTGAACAGGAGCGGACCCTGGCCTTCGACGCCGTCGGCTGGTTGAAACACGCCGGCTTCGGTGCCTTGCGCGTACCGCGTAGCCAGGGCGGCCTGGGCGCCAGCCTGCCCGAGTTGTTCGCCTTGCTCACCGAGTTGGGCAGCGCCGACTCGAACCTGCCGCAGATTGTGCGCGCGCATTTCGGCTTCGTCGAAGGCCGGCTGGTGAGCCAGGACAGTGAATCCCAGGCGTACTGGTTCCCCAAGGTAGTCGAAGGGCAATTGTGGGGCGCAGCCATGGCCGAGCGCAGTGACACCACCACCAACTCGGTGACGCTCAAACCCACCGCCGCAGGCTGGCAACTGGACGGGCAAAAGTACTACTGCACCGGCACCTTGTATGCCGACTGGATCGCCGTGGCCGCCGCCGACGGTGCCGACTTTATCAGCGTGGTGGTGCCCACCGATGCGCCCGGCGTGACCCGCGTGGATGACTGGGACGGGTTTGGCCAGCGCCTGAGCGGCAGCGGCACCACGCGCTTCGACCAGGTGGCGGTGCCCGAGCATCAGGTACTGCGGCGCTTCAAGCCCGGCGAATTGCGGGCCGAGTCGTATATCTCGGCGTTCTACCAGTTGTTCCACCTGGCGACCCTGGCCGGGATCGCTCGGGCCGCGCTGCGCGATGCCGTGGAGTTTGTCCAGGGCCGCACCCGCGCCTTTGGCATCCCCGGGCAATCCAGCCCGCGCCTGGACCCGCTGGTGCAACGGGTGATCGGCAAGCTGTCGAGCCTGGCCTATGCCGCCGACAGCCTGGTACAGACCACCGCGCAGGTGCTGCAAACCACCCATGAGGCCGTGCTCGACGGCTCCATCAGCGAAGCGCACTACGTCGACGCCGATGTGCGTACCTACCAGGCACAGCAAGTGATCCTGCCGCTGGTGCTGGAAGCCACCAGCCTGCTGTTCGAAGTCGGCGGCGCCTCGGCCACCAGCCAAGTGCGGCGCCTCGACCGGCATTGGCGCAATGCCCGCACCCTGGCCTCGCACAACCCGGCGATCTACCGCGAACGGGCCCTAGGCGATTTCTATCTCAACGACGTCAGCCCCGCTGCCGCCTGGCGCGCCGCCCAGGAACAAGCCGTGGCCGACAACCCCGAGCATGCCAGCGCGCGCGATGAAGCCAGCGCCGTCTAACCCCAGGAACCTGCATGAAAAAGCACATGAGCATTGGCATGAACATCCTCGGTTTCGGCGCGCACGCGGCGGCCTGGCGGGTCGGCGAAGTGCCGGCGGATGCCTATCTGGATGTGGAGTACTACCGCAATATCGCGCGTATTGCCGAGCGCGGCTGCCTGGATGCAATCTTCCTGGCCGACGGCCCGGCGCTGGTGGGCGATGTGGCCACGCAGCCGGTGGGCCGCCTGGAACCGACCATCCTGTTGACTGCCGTGGCCCTGGCCACGCAACACATCGGCGTGATCGCCACCGCCTCCAGCACCTATAACGATCCCTACAACCTGGCCCGGCGCTTTGCCTCCCTGGACCATATCAGCGCGGGCCGCGCGGCCTGGAATGTGGTGACCAACGCCACCGATGCCGCCGCACAGAATTTTGGCCTGACCAACCAGCTGCAGCACGCGCAGCGCTATGCCCGCGCCGAGGAGTTTATCGAGATCGCGTGCAAGCTCTGGGACAGCTGGGAGGACGACGCGATCATCGGCGATGCCGGCAGCGGGCGCTACGCACACCCCGACAAGATCCACAGCCAGGACTTTGTCGGCCAGCACTTCTCCATCAAGGGCCCGCTGAACCTGCCCCGCTCGCCCCAGGGCCGCCCGGTGCTGGTGCAGGCAGGCTCATCGGAAGGCGGCAAGGCCCTGGGCTCGCGGTATGCCGATGCCATTTTCACCACCCAGACCAGCCTGGAAGATGGCCTGCACTTCTACCGCGACATGAAGCAACGCGCCGCGCACTGGGGGCGCAACCCCGAGCACCTGAAAATCATGCCGGGCCTGTCCACAGTGATCGGCAGCAGCGAGGCCGAAGCCCATGCGCGCTTTGATCAACTCAATGCCTACCACGGCGAACATGGCCTGATCCAGCAGGTGGCTGCGCGGGTCGGCATCCCGGCCGAAGAGCTGGAGCTGGATGCGCCGCTGCCGTGGGCGCGGATCGGTGAAGTGGGCACTTATGAGCAAGGCTCCCAGGGGTTTCTCGAAGCCCAGCTCAACCTGGCCCGCCGCGAAGGCCTGACGGTGCGTGAACTGTCCCGACGCATCCTGGTCGGCCATCGGCTGCTGGTGGGCACCCCGGAACAGGTGGCCGACACCCTCGAACACTGGTTCCTCGCGGGCGCGGCCGATGGCTTCAACATCATGCCGGACATGTTTCCCTCGGGGGTCGAGGTGTTTGTCGATGAGGTGGTGCCGCTGCTGCGCAAGCGCGGGGTGTTCCGCCATGAATACAGCGGTAGCACGTTGCGTGAGCATTTGGGCTTGCCGTACCCGCAAAGCCAGTATGCAAGGAGCCGCCATGAAACCCACTAACCCTGTGGCGAGCGGGCTTGCCCGCGCGGGGCTGCGCAGCCCTCCCGGCCCTCTACCGGGCAACCCCGCTCTGCGCGCTATGTTGGGGCTGCTTCGCCGCCCAACGCGGGCAAGCCCACTCGCCACGAGGGGGGACGCGACTGTCAGGCCTGGGTTGGCCCTGGCCTGGCTGTTTTTGATCGCGCTTTTACTCGCCGCCATTGCCCCCCATTGGCTGACCGGCGTCGACCCACTGGCCGCCGCCGCCCGCAACGCCTACCTGCCCCCCAGCAGCAGCCACTGGCTGGGCACCGATGAAAACGGGCGCGATGTACTCGCCCGCTTGATCCACGGGGTGCGTCCTTCGCTGTTGATGGGCCTGGTGTCCACGGCCATCGGCCTCGGCGTCGGGATCATCCTCGGCTTGGCGGCGGGACTTGGCCCGCGCCTGGTGGATGGCGCAATCATGCGTTTGATCGATGTGTTGCTGGCGTTTCCCGACCTGCTGTTGGCCCTGGTGATCATCACGTTCTGGGGCCAGGGCCTGTGGATCACGCTGATCGCGGTGGGCGTGGCGAGCATCCCGCGCTTTGCGCGAATGGTGCGTGCGCAGACCCTGGTAGTGCGCGATGCGCCCTACGTCGAAGCCGCCACCACCCTCGGCCGGCATCGTGCAGCCGTGGTGTTGCGGCATGTGCTGCCCAATGCGATCAAACCGATCCTGATCCTCGCCACCATTGGTATCGGGCACAACATCATCACCGGCGCGGCCTTGAGTTTCTTAGGCTTTGGCGCCTCGCCGCCCGCGCCGGAATGGGGTTCGATGCTCGCCATGGGCCGCAATTACCTGGCCAATGCCTGGTGGTTGGTGGCCTGGCCGAGCGTGGCAATCATCCTGACGGTGGTGTCGATCACCGCCATTGGCCGTGACTGGCTGGCACGCAGTGAGGGTAAATCCCGATGAGTACGTTAGTGCAAGTGCAAGACCTGCGGGTGCAGTTTGGCCACACACCGATTATCAAGGGCATATCGTTCAGCCTGGCCGCCGGTGAATGCCTGGCGCTGGTGGGCGAGTCTGGCTCGGGCAAAACCGTCACCTCACGCACCCTCAGCGGCCTGAGCGGCGCCGGCTCACGGGTACAGGCCGAACGCCTGGCGTTTGCCGACATCGACCTGCGCCAGTTGGACGACCGTGCCTGGCAGACCCTGCGCGGTGCGCAGATCGGCTTTGTGATGCAAGACGCCCTCGGCTCCCTCGACCCCCTGCGCCCGGTGGGCAAGGAGATTGCCGAACCGTTGCGCTTGCACACGCAACTGGATCGCGATGCGCGCCAGGCGCGGGTCATCGAGTTGCTACGTTCGGTGGGTGTCCCACAACCGGAACTGCGCGCGTTGCAGTACCCCCATCAACTGTCGGGCGGGCTGCGCCAACGGGCCCTGATCGCCTCGGCGATTGCCGCAGGCCCGCGGCTGTTGATTGCCGATGAGCCGACCACGGCGCTGGACGCCACGGTACAGGCGCAAGTCCTGGCGCTGCTGGAATCCCTGCGTTCCCAGGCCATGGCGATGCTGGTGGTCAGCCATGACCTGGCGGTGGTGTCGCGCCTGGCGGACCGGGTGGCGGTGATGCATCACGGGGTGATTGTCGAGCAGGGCCCGGTGGAGGCGATCCTGCATGATCCGCAGCACCCTTACACCCAATCGCTGCTGCGGGCTGGGCGCGCCGTGCATTTCCAACGACCGAACCGGGCGGCGCCGAAGGTGGCGAGTGTCGAGCGTTTCGACCTGCCGTTGATCGAGGCGCGCAACCTGCAAAAAACCTTTATCGGCCCCGACGGCCAGCCCCATGTCGCGGTACACAACGCCAGCTTCAGCCTGCGGGCTGGGGAAACCCTGGGGATTGTCGGCGAGTCCGGCAGTGGCAAGACCACCCTCACCCGCATGCTGCTAGGGCTGGAACGCCCGGACGCCGGCGATGTGTGGCTTAACGGGCGGCCCTGGAGCGCACTCAACGATCAGCAACGCCGCCAACTGCGCCAGCGCATCCAGGTGGTGTTCCAGGACCCGCAAAGCTCGTTTGACCCGCGCTACACCGTGGCCCGGGTGCTGAACGAGGCGCTGCAAGTGGCGGGCCTGCCACGCCGCGAATGGCCGGCACGCACCCTGGAGCTGCTGGAGTTGGTGCGCCTGGATGCCAGCGTGCTCGACCGCCGCCCCTTGGAGCTTTCCGGCGGCCAGCGGCAACGTATCGCCATTGCCCGGGCGCTGGCGCCCAACCCCCAAGTGCTGGTGTGCGACGAGCCGGTGTCGGCCCTGGATGTGTCGGTGCAGGCGCAGATCCTCGCGCTGCTGGCCGACCTCAAGTCACGCCTGAAACTGGCCTGCCTGTTCATCTCCCACGACCTGGGCGTGATCAACCAGGTCAGCGAACGGGTGCTGGTGATGAAGGACGGCGAAGTCGTGGAAAGCGGCACCGTGCGCGACGTATTTGACCACCCCCAACATGCCTACACCCGCGCCCTGCTCGACGCCATCCCGCAGATCGACCGGCCGGCCCCGGTGCCCGAGCACCACTTCATTACCTATGCCATTGCCATATAAGGATTGTCATGAGCTTTTTGTCCGTGCCAGAGCTGTTGCAGCGTGCCGCTGTGTTATTGCCGCAGATCGCCGAGGGCGCCGCCGAACGCGAGCGCACCCGGCAACTGCCCCATGAGCAGATCCGCCAGCTGGCCGCAGCACGCCTGCTGACCCTGCGGATTCCCCAGCGCTATGGCGGCAGCGAGTCCAGTGTGCGCGAGGTGGTGCAGTTGGTGATCGACCTGGCGGCGGTAGATTCCAATATCGCCCAGTCCCTGCGCCCCAGCTTTGCCTTTATCGAGAGCTTGCTGGTGCAAAAGTCCGAAGCCGAGCGCCAGTTATGGTTTGCCCACTACCTGCAGGGCGAGGTGTTCGGCAACGCCGGCTGGGAAGTCGGCGGTGCCAACGGCCAGGTCAGCGCGCGGATCGTGCCGGAGGGCGAACACTTTCGCGCCAATGGCAGCAAGTACTACAGCACTGGCGCGCTGTATGCCGATTGGGTCAGCGCAGTAGCCCTGGATGAAAACGAGGAGCCGGTGTCATTCGTGGTGCCCCGCGACCGCGAAGGCCTGGAACTGGTGGATGATTTCGACGCCATGGGCCAGCGCCTGACGGCCAGCGGCACCACGCGCCTGAACAACGTGCTGGTGCGCCGCGAAGAAATCCGCACACGGGTGGTGGAGGAAGGCCAGCGTTCGATCATCACGCCGTTCCTGCAACTGTTCCTCGGCGCGGTGCAGGCCGGCATCGCGCGCAATGCCTTGAACGATGCGGTGGCCTTTGCCAAGGAACATGCGCGGCCGATCAAGCACAGCAGCGCCAGCCGCTCGGTGGACGATCCCTATGTGGAGTTTTCCGTGGGTGAGATCTCGGCACGCGCGTTTGCCGCTGAAGCCGTGGTGTTGCGTGCGGCTGACCGCATCGACGCCGCGTGGGCCAATGCGCTGGATCACCAGTCGGTGACCCGCGCAGCCATTGACGTGGCCCAGGCGCAATACATCGCCGCCGAGTCGGCACTCAAGGCCGCGGAACTGCTGTTCGACGTGGGCGGCGCTTCCACTACCGGGCGCAGCCATAACCTCGACCGGCACTGGCGCAATGCGCGCACCGTGGCCAACCACAATCCGCGGCACTGGAAGGCCGCGGTGGTCGGCGCCTATCGGCTCAAGGACACCGAGCCACCGACGTCGGGCTTGTTCTAGAGCCTTGCTCTCTGGTATTGCATAGCAACTGTCTGCGCTTTTGAGGAGTTCACCATGATTTACCGCACGCTGGGCCAGTCCGGGCTCAAGGTCAGCCCACTGACCCTGGGCACCATGATGTTTGGCGAACAGACCAACACCGAAGACTCGCTGCGCATCATCGACAAGGCCTGGGACCAGGGCATCAACTTCATCGACACCGCCGACGTCTACACCGGCGGGCGCTCGGAAGAAATTGTCGGCGAAGCCATCAGCCGGCATCGCGACGATTGGGTCGTGGCCTCCAAAGTCGGTTTCGGCCCGCCGGACGGCCTGCCCAACCGCAGCGGCCTGAGCCGCAAGCGCATTTTCAACGCACTGGAGGCCAGCCTCACCCGCCTCGACACTGACTACCTGGACATCTACTACCTGCACCGCGAAGACCACGCCACCCCATTGGAGGTCACGATTTCGGCGATTGGCGATCTGATCCGCCAGGGCAAGATCCGTTATTGGGGACTTTCCAACTACCGGGGCTGGCGCATCGCCGAAGTGGTACGCGTGGCCGAACGCCTGGGGGTAGACCGGCCGATCATCAGCCAGCCGTTGTACAACATCGTCAACCGCCAGGCCGAGGTGGAACAGATCACTGCAGCGGCGGCCTATGGCCTGGGCGTGGTGCCCTACAGCCCGCTGGCCCGTGGCGTGCTCAGTGGCAAGTACGCACCGGACATCACCCCCGAAGCCGGCAGCCGCGCCGCCCGCCAGGACAAACGCATCCTGGAAACCGAATGGCGCGTGGAATCGCTGCGCATCGCCCAGCAGATCCAGCAATACACCCAAGGGCGTGGCGTGGGGATTGTCGAGTTTGCGATTGCCTGGGTCCTGAACAACCAGGCCGTCAGCTCGGCGATTGTCGGGCCGCGTACCGAGGCGCAGTGGGACGCCTATACCGGGGCGCTCGAGGTGAAGATCAGTGCTGAGGACGAGGCGTTTATTGATTCGCTGGTGACGCCGGGGCATGCGTCGACACCGGGGTTCAATGATGTGGGGCACTTTGTCTCGGGGCGAGCTGTACGGCCTTGACGGATGATCTGAGTAAAACGGGGGAAGAGCTTCCCCCGCATTAAACGTGACTGACAGTCGAGCGCTATAGGGGCTGGTCGAAAAAGCTGTTTGGGTTGATGCTCCCGCTCTGCACATAGAAGTCCGAGTCACTAAAGACACTGACGTCATACTCAGGCATCGCGCGATCGGCACCAAAAGGTTTGAATGTACTCCCCACTTTTCCGCTGTTGAGCAGGCTCTCTAATGCTTTCTCCATAGCCTGCTGCGTTGGAAACTTGGCCAGCCCGAAATTCGGATCGTAAAAAAAGAAACTTTTATTATTATTTTCTACAATCACCCCGGCAATAACGCCATGTCCCTTATCACTTATTTTAAATGTGGTGGTCACCGTGGCATTGCCCAGCTCTCCGATAATATCCTTGTAGGTCATCCTCTTAACCGGTTGACTGCCATGAAAACTGTAAGCGACATTATCATGCAGCGAACTAAGATTCTTTCTGAAATTCAGGATCTTGGGATCTTTTGACGCAGCTGTAGCCTTATATAAGTTAGCAATCAGCACATCTTCTTTCCCCTGAGATATAGCCAGGGCCATGCTATTCGAGAGGGCAGCACACTCACCATTACTTAACACATCAACTTCTGACAGGTAAAGATTTTGTGGCATTCCCTTAGCGGTACCGCCTGCAGCCTCGACCTCACTTTTAAAATGTAAAAAATCCTCAAGACTTTTACCCGCCTTACGTTTTTCCAGAACCCTGACCAAGACACCTATTTGTTCGGAGGTTCGCTCGGGCTTCAACGCGAGCTCTTTGAGCTGATAACTTTTCATGCCTTTATAGTAGCCATTGATACTGTCCGGGCTTCCGCTATTGTAACCTCGCTCATAACTTGCACTATCAGGACCGTATTTTGCATTATCCATTTTAACTCTGAACTTATCGTTAATAAATGGATCTACGGGCTGCGAGCTTTCTCCGAAGAAATATTCTTTCAAACCGTCAATTCTGTTCTGACTGGAAGGTGTAGAAGACGAGCCAACTCTTGCTTCCCAGACACCGGCTTCATTAGGCTTAGCGACAGTGCTGCTGCTTACCAGTTTCGATGGATCTTTTGGGTCTGGCACCCGTAGCAGGTAGTGCGTCCCGTCCCCGGCATCCGGTTTATCAGCAGCAAAATATTTGCTGCCATTAAACTCTATCTCACGTATCCCCGCGTCACTCCTGGATAACGAAGCCGTATTGAGTCTGAACTGCTTGACTCCCTTGCCAATATCATCGGCCGCGTTCCCCGCCCATTTAATCCCCTGCACACCGCCCTCCCATTTGACTCCCGAAACGCCAGGACTGCGAGTAAAACCAAGCATCTTTTTTGTAAAGGTGGAAAGCGGAGGAAACGCCGATTTCACGGCCCGAACAGCCCCTTTGCTCAAACTGGACGCCACTTCTCCGACAGGTAACGTGAAAGAAAGCAGGTCTACCCATATCTTGGCAACGCCCTCTATGGGGCGGCCTGCAATGATGGCCTCGATGCCGTGCCAGAGGGGAACAAATCCCTTCAGGAACTCTCGACGCTTACCCCTGGACGCACTGAGTTCCTTATAATTTTTCCTATCGTCTTTTTCGGCCTGAGTTACACGTTCGGGATCCTCTTCTGCCATATACAGCAGATCCAGATCTTTAGCATAAAACAACTTCTCCGAGATATTATTTGCAATGTCATTGGATCGCTTGGAGGATAAGGTTTGCGGCGTGGCTTGTTCGCCTGAACTGGGCTCGGCATCGGAAAACTTGCCAAGAGGCTCTAACGTATAGAGCTTCGCATGAAAAACCTCGTTATTCGGCCGAAGATCGGACTGGCTATCAACCCTAGGTTGATACTGAGCGCCCTGTAGACTTGGCTTGTCCCACACAGAAAACTCTTTGGAATAACTGCCGTCTTCAAGTTTTTTTTGCCCAATTGCACTACTCCCATTGAAAACGCCAGCATAATTATTATGCTTGCGTGCAATGCCGCGCGCAGGGTCAATTTCATAGATCGTTGTTTTTCCCTTATACACTGCTTTAATCAAAAAACTTCCACGTTCCAGGTCGTCTTTGTCCCCGGGGGGCTTCAGCGCATAAGTGCTTACCGCACCATGCTCTATGGCGATCCGGTCTTCCGGGCTCAACGTCGAAATCAGTTGTTTTATAAGAACACCGTAAGCCTTTTTTTTGTTTGCAAGATCAGCCTTGAAGTCGTCAGCAAACCTCTTGTCGTCATAGAGGGCGGTTGGGTACTTCTTATTATCCGGATCGTTGTGCCCAGCGATGGGCGACACCCACTGCGTCCCGGTAAAGTAATTTTTGCGCATAGGCATTGGAGTCGTAAGACTGGTAATGGACTTTGCCATCTCCTCCAGATGTAAATCGAGCGCCGACGCTGCTTTGTGAATATCATCTTTTGAGTAGTCGTTTTTTTTCGCAAGAATGCCATTGGCCACGGCCCAATCCAACGCAGGTGCAATTCTTGTCGACGCAATCAGCGCCTCTTGCCCTGGCGTCGTAGCCTCAGCACTCATTTTGCCGGGATAAGCGATCAACTGCTCCCGAGTCATCCGCTTGGAAGACCCCGGTTCAATCATTTCGGCAAGATTGATACCGTGCTGGTAATTCACCCAACCTGCGGAGGTTTTGGCTAACCCATCCCCAGCATCTTCGCTCGCCGCTTGAGGCTGTCCTGCCGGGCCCACCGCCGATGCCGACGAGCCGACAGAACGCAGGTCGCGCCTCCCCCCGTCTTGAACTGCACGCGTATCCTCAGGAGGAAGAGTTGGATACCGCGTAGATGGCAAGCTATTCACATCGGTTTTCATCATCAGTCATCTTCTTTTGACGGAGTTTTCCCTGGCTCACGTGAGACGCACAGCCTGGATTACCGATGTATGTGAATGTTGCCTACAAATTTGTTCCAGATGATGGATGACAAAGTGTTACCAAGTTTTCACGGGGCCCGATGAACCGCTTAGCCCAGCGGCACATCCAGGCTGACCTTGACCCGGTCCATCACCACGATGCTGCGAAACCATTTGATATTGCGGTTCTCGTAGAACAGCGTGCGCGCCAGGGTTTCGTAGGCCTTCATGGTTTCCACCACGACCACCAGCATAAAGTCCGCATCGCCGGTAACGTAATAGCACTGCTGCACCTCGGGGATCGACATCTGCGCCTTGAGCACGTCGAGGTCTTCGATATGGGTGCGCTCGGCGTGCACTTCCACCAGGATCGTAATCGGCTTGCCCACCGCATCCTGATTGACCACCGCCGTATTCGCGCTGATCGCCCCGCTCTGTTCCATGCGTTTGATGCGCCGCTGTACCGCTGCGGTCGACAGGTTGACCTGCTCGCCAATCACCCGCAGCGCGGTGGTGTTGTCCCGTTGCAGGTGCTTGAGAATCGCGCGGTCGAAATCATCCAGGGGCGGCGTAGGGTTGACGGGCATGCTGGCGAACCTTGGGCGTGAGAAAATTTCCCATAAGATGCCGTAAAACAGAGCAAACGTCTCACCTCAAAAGCAATATATTCCCACCTGAAATTACCCCCTCTTTTGTTTGAATCGGTTTGGCGAGGACTGCGTGTCTAAAGGCGTTGTTTTATCGGTAGCGGCCTCGGTGTTGTTTGCCGTGATGTATTACTTCACATCACTGCTCACGCCCTTGAGTGGCCTGGAGATTTTCGGTTGGCGCATGTTGCTGACCGTGCCGTGCATGACGGTGTTCATGGTGGTCAGCGGTGAGTGGCGCCACGTGTGGGAGTTGCTGCGTTTGCTTGCGGGCAAACCGCAGCTGATCGGTGGGATTGTGCTGTCGTCGGTGCTGCTGGGGGTGCAGCTGTGGCTGTTTATGTGGGCACCGCTCAATGGCCGCAGCCTGGATGTCTCCCTGGGCTACTTCCTGCTGCCACTGACCATGGTCCTCACCGGGCGCCTGGTGTATGGCGAAAAGCTCTCGCGGCTGCAACTGATCGCGGTGGTGTTGGCGGCGATTGGCGTGCTTAACGAGTTGTACCAGGTGGGCGGCTTCTCCTGGGCGACGCTGCTGGTGATCATCGGTTATCCGATCTACTTCGTGCTGCGCAAACGCTTGGCGACCGACCACTTGGGCGGCCTGTGGCTGGATATGGCGCTGATGCTGCCGGTGGCGCTGTGGTTTGTCCAAAGTGGCGAGCAGGGCTTCGCCGTGCTGGATGCACACAAAGGCTTATATGGGTTGATCCCGATGCTCGGGCTGATCAGTGCTTCGGCGCTGGTGTGCTACATCATCGCCAGCCGGCTGTTGGCGTTCAGCCTGTTCGGCCTGCTCAGCTATGTGGAGCCGGTACTGTTGCTGGGGGTGGCGCTGCTACTGGGGGAAAGTATCGGGGCGGGTGAGTGGTTGACCTATATCCCGATCTGGCTGGCAGTGATGGTGTTGGTGTTTGAAGGGTTCAAGCACCTGATGCGGCAGCGTAGAGCCTGACCCAATAACTGTAGGAGCGAGCTTGCTCGCTCCTACAAAAAGCCCTGTCAGTCGGTGGTCAGTACGCCGCGACGAACCTGGTCACGTTCGATGGATTCGAACAGGGCCTTGAAGTTGCCTTCGCCAAAGCCGTCATCCCCTTTGCGCTGGATGAACTCGAAGAACACCGGGCCCATCAAGGTTTCCGAGAAGATCTGCAGCAGCAGGCGCTTGTCGCCGGCCACGGACGAGCCGTCCAGCAAAATACCCCGGGCCTGCAATTGGTCTACCGGTTCGCCGTGGTTTGGCAGGCGGCCTTCGAGCATTTCGTAGTAGGTGTCTGGCGGCGCGGTCATGAAGCGCATGCCGATCTTCTTCAACGCGTCCCAGGTCTTGACCAGGTCTTCGGTGAGGAAGGCTACGTGCTGGATGCCCTCGCCGTTGAACTGCATCAGGAACTCTTCGATCTGGCCTGCGCCCTTGGACGACTCTTCGTTCAACGGGATGCGGATCATGCCATCCGGGGCGCTCATGGCCTTGGAGGTCAGGCCGGTGTATTCACCCTTGATGTCGAAGTAGCGCGCTTCACGGAAGTTGAACAGCTTCTCGTAGAAGTTGGCCCAGTAGACCATGCGCCCGCGATAGACGTTGTGGGTCAGGTGGTCGATAACCTTCAGGCCTGCGCCCACCGGGTTGCGGTCCACACCGTCGATAAACACGAAGTCGATATCGTAGATCGAGCTGCCTTCGCCGAAACGGTCGATCAGGTACAGCGGCGCGCCGCCGATGCCCTTGATGGCCGGCAGGTTCAGTTCCATCGGGCCGGTTTCGATATGGATCGGCTGGGCGCCAAGTTCCAGGGCGCGGGTGTAAGCCTGTTGCGAGTCCTTGACGCGGAACGCCATGCCACACACCGACGGACCATGCTCGGCGGCAAAGTACGAAGCGATGCTGTTGGGCTCGTTGTTGAGGATCAGGTTGATCGCGCCCTGGCGGTACAGGTGCACGTTTTTCGAGCGGTGGGTCGCGACCTTGGTGAAACCCATGATCTCGAAGATCGGTTCCAGGGTGCCCGGGGTCGGCGATGCGAATTCAATGAATTCAAAGCCCATCAGGCCCATTGGGTTTTCGTATAGATCTGCCATGATTTGGCGCCTCATCATCTTTTTAGAATTAAGTAAATTAATTGCCAGCAAGGATGAGGTAGGTAGGTGGCGCACAGGAAATGCCCCGCACGCTGCGGGCGAGGAAGTCACCGTAGATGAGTTGGAACCCGAGTAGCTTCATGGTTGGATCATTCTCTTACGGGCGTCTCTGACGGACGAGGCCTGCATGGAAACAGGCGCTTATTCTTGTATGCGTAAACCGATTCTACACAGCGTAAACAGCTTTGTCCGTATTCCTTATCAAATCCCTATGCCCTGGCGGGCGCAAGGGGTTTATTGCCCAGGTAGATGCCCAGCAGGATCAACGCCCCACCGAAGCACATCGCAGTGCTCAGTTGCTCGTCGAGCAGCAACGCGCCACACACCACGGCCGTCAGCGGGTTGAGGGCGATAAACACACCGGCGCGGGTCGCGCCGATACGCCGGATACCGTCGTAATAACCGATGTAGGCCAGGGCCGAACCCAATACGCCGAGGTAAAGCAGGCCCAACAGATGCGGCCAATGGATGGCATCCAGCGCTTGCACGGTCAACCGGCCAGTCACCAGGGTGGCGAGGCACAGCATCAAGGTGCCCAGCAGCACCGACCAGGTCACCGTCTGCAAGGGGCCAAGGCTATGGTTCAGCGTGCGTGAACCCAGGGAATACACGCCCCAACTCACCACACAGCCAAAAATCAACAGGTCGCCGATCCACGCATCTGCCCTGCCCTGCAACAGCAATGGGTTGTGGCTGACAATCACACACGTGGCGCCCCCCAGGCACAGCGCGATGCCCAGCACTTGGCGGCGCCCCAACCGCTCCTTGAACCACCAGCATGACGCCAGGCCAATCACCGCCGGATTGAAGGCCACAATCAAGGAGGCGCGCGAGGCATTGATAAAATGCAGGCCATAGAAGAAACACAGGTTGTAGAAGAAGATCCCGAAAAAACCCAGCAGCACCAACCGCACCATTTGCGCAGGCGTAGGGCACGCCAGGGGGATCCGGGCAAATGCCATGAACAGCAGTAACGCCAGGCTGGCCAGGATAAAGCGCAGACTGGCTGTCAGCAGCGGATCCAGATCCGCGGCGAGAAATCGGCCGGCAACAAAAGTGCCGCCCCAGATCATGGTGACGGCCGCGAGCTTGGCGTAGGTCAGGCGGTCGCCAGCAAGCACAAAGGTTGAACTGAGCATAAGGATCCTGGGTATCTGGCAGGCTGATTGGCGTATTCTTTTCCTAATGCCAAGTCATCGTAAAATGAGCAAAACCTCATGACCCTCACACAATTGGAAATCTTCTCGCTGGTGGCACAACTGCAGGGTTTCACCAGCGCCGCCCATCGGCTGGGCATCAGCCAGTCGGCGGTGTCCCATGCCATCAAGTCTTTGGAGCAGGAACTGGGGGTGGATCTGTTCCGTCGCCAGCAGTCACGGGTCGAACTCAGCGATATCGGCCAGCAATTGCTGTTGAGGGCGCGGGCGATGCTGGGGCTGGCCAGTACCTTGCAACAGGAAGCAGCCGATGCCCGAGGCATGAAAAGCGGGACGCTGCGCATCGGCTCCTTCGGGCCAACCGCGTCCATTCACCTGCTGCCCAGGATCCTTGAACACTTTCGCCAGGCCCACCCGGGAATCGAGGTGCATGTGGATGAGGGCCCCGACCGTCAAGTGCTGCAATGGCTGGAAGAGCGACGCATCGACGTGGGTTTTGTGGTGTTGGAACAGGAGCGCCTGGACACCTTTGCGCTGTTCGAAGACCAGATGGTCGCCCTGCTTCCCGTAGGGCATGCCCTCGCCCTCCAGGCCAGCGTAAAACTCAAGGACTTGTGTCACGACCCGTTTGTCCTGACCGAGGCCGGTTCTTCGGAGTTGGTAGAGCGCTTATTCCACAGTGCCCGGCTCAAACCCAACGTGCGCTACCGCTGTTCGCAGCTGCTCAGTACCCTGGACACCGTCAGCCGGGGTGCGGGCGTGAGCGTGGTGGCCCAGGCCTCGCTGCCCCAGGACGATCAGCCACGCTACGTGCAGCGGCCATTAGCGCCCAGGGTGGCGCGGCAAATCGGCTTGGCGGTGCTGGACCGGCGCCAGTCGTCTCCGGCAACCCTGGCATTTATCCAGATGGCGCAGAGCGTGACCGCTGATTTTTTGTCAGGACGGTGACTCATCCAAGCAGTGACGCAATAGACCAGACAGCCTTTCCCCGTCAAAATGTGTTGCAAGGTTTGGCAAAGATACCCACACGCACAGCGAGTCAAGTGGCTAGATCAACGTGCGGCAGATGCTAATTTCCAGAGGCCAACTATCCTCCAGATATCCGACGTATTGCCTGTAGCCGTTACCAGGCGTCTCCCTCATTCCGCTACAGGCTGCATACATGCCACTTACCCTCAAAGGCCCGCGCAAACGCGCTGCCCGTTACTCGATCTCCATACTGTGCGGCCTGCTGCCGATTCTGCTGGGTGTGCTCATCCTGTATGTGCAGGCACAACGCACCCTGGAGCAAAGCACCGAGCAGACAGCCCTTGAGGCCGTGCGCCAATTCGACCTGATGCTCGATAACACCGCCCTCGCCGCCCAGGAACTGCTGCCACTGGCCGGCAAGGACTGTGACAACGCAGCGCAACTGGCGCTGCGCGAGCAAGTCACGCGGCGACCGTTCGTGCGCGCAACCACATTGTCCTGGCAAAAAACCATTTATTGCACGTCGTTGTTTGGCGGCGATCGTGTATCGGCGGTCAACCCCGACGACTACGTCAATGGCCGCCTGTGGCTGATGAATGGCAACCCGGTCACGCCCAATACCGCGCTGCTGGTGTACCGGCTGGTGGAAGGTGACAAGGCGGCGTTTGCCTCGATTGACGGCTATCACCTGACTAATGCCCTGCGCCTGATCAGCCGTTACGCCGACCTCGTGTTGCAGGTGGGGCCCAATTGGTTGGGCAGCGACGGCCAAGTCCGCACCAGCGCGCCGCCGGTCTTTGCCGTGGCCCATCACCAACTCGGTTCCCAGCGTTATGCCTACAGCGTGGAAGCCGGGATGCCCGAAGGTGAAGTGTGGCGTTACATGGAGGCGCGCTACCCGGCATTGTTCAGCCTGGTGGTGTTTTTCGGGGTGCTGGCAGGCGCGCTCGCGCACTGGCTGCAAAAGCGCTCTTCGGCCCCCACCCATGAACTGCAGCGGGCGCTGGGCGCCAATGAATTCGTGCCGTACTACCAACCAGTGGTTCACGGCGACAGCCTGCAATGGGCCGGCTGTGAAGTGCTGATGCGCTGGCAGCATCCAAAGGAAGGCCTGGTACGCCCGGACCTGTTTATCCCCCTGGCCGAGCACTCCGGGCTGATCGTGCCCATGACCCGCGCGCTGATGCGCCAGGTTGCCACACAACTGGCGTCCCATGCCGACCGACTGGGCGAGAACTTCCACGTGGGCATCAATATCACCGCCCGGCATTGCCAGGACCTGGAGTTGGTGCAGGATTGCCGGGAGTTCCTCGCAGCCTTCAAGCCGGGCCAGGTCCTGCTGACCCTGGAGCTGACCGAGCGCGAACTGATCGAACCCACCGACGTCACCCGCCAGTTGTTCCAGGCCTTGCACGAACTGGGGGTGATGATTGCCATTGATGACTTCGGCACTGGGCACTCCAGCCTCGGTTACTTGCGCAACTTCAATGTTGACTACTTGAAGATTGATCAAAGCTTCGTGGCGATGATCGGAGCCGATGCTTTATCGCGGCATATACTCGACAGCATCATCGAGTTATCGGGCAAGCTTGACTTGGGCATCGTCGCCGAAGGCGTGGAAACCCAAGAGCAGTGCGATTATCTGGCGGCACAAGGCGTGGACTTTTTGCAGGGTTACCTGTTTGGCCGCCCAGTGCCGTTTGACGCATTCATTCAATCTTTGCGTGGCGCTTGAATATCGATCTAGCATCATTGTGAAATATTGTTATTTATACAAAAGACATGATTTACTCGTGACTCATTAACTACTACAATTTTTCCTGCCTGCGCTGAATTGGCAGGAGAGCCACATTTACCGAGTCATGCTGAGGCTCTTGGCTTATAGCTTTGTTTACAGTTGGTATCAGCCAAATACACTATTGGAGTAAAGATTTTGTCCAGACTCGCCGAATTTCGCGCAGCAGAAAAAGCCCTTCAAGAACAGCTCGCCCAGCTGGAATCCCTGAAGAACGACGCTGGCTTGAAGAAAGAAATCGAATTTGAAGAAAAGCTTCAAGGGCTGATGAAAACCTACGGCAAGAGCCTGCGCGACATCATTTCCATCCTTGATCCAAACCCGGGCAAATCGGGGATTCAGGTGGCCACCGCCCCTAAAACCCGTCGCGCACGTGTAGTCAAGGTGTATCACAACCCACACACTGGCGAACTGATTGAAACCAAGGGCGGCAACCACCGCGGCTTGAAGGCCTGGAAAGAACAGTACGGCGCAGCCACTGTAGATTCCTGGTTGCGCGGCTAATACCGACGCACTAATAAAAGCCCCGCAGATGCGGGGCTTTTTTTGTGTGCGCTGCGATTTTCACGACCTGCCGCTTTCGCAAGTGAACTTCTAAATACATTCCACTTCGTACACATTCAGCGACCCGTGGCTCTACGCTACGGCCCCATAGTTATGTGTTTTTTCTCACGCAACCATGTCAGCCATCTAGCCATCGCCGATCAAAGTTTCAGGCTTGCACGCACCGCGCTGACTTCGTCTTTGCTCGACTCATAAGCCTGCGCTTGTCCGGCGTATGAAAAAACATAGGCCTTATTCGTATCAATAGCGCCCACCAGTGTTTGCGAGAGCACATGCCGACCGTTCTCGGTAATCACGCAGGTAGTTTCCAGCGCTTCAAGATGACTTAAGGTGGTCGCGTGCATCTTGTTGCAGACACTTTGATAACCACTGCGGGCAAAGTCCTTCTGGATGGACTTGCGCATCTCCAGCAATACACCTTGCAGATTGACCACATGCCCTGGCTCGATCGGCGTGCCCGTCAGCTCCATGACCATCAGCGTCTCGCCATTTTCATCGTTCTTTATCGCGCGCTGACGGGAAACCGGTGACGGCTTGGCCGGCGTATCGGCATCCGCGACAACCTCCTCCACCTGCCAGCCACTGGGCCAATGAATTTCGGGCTCGGCCGCCAATACAGAGGTACAACCGAAGATCAGGCAAAAGGTGGTCAACAATGGTTTGCTCAATCGGCTCATTGCAAAAAACACTCGAAGTTCAAGCCGCAAAGTTTGAGCCTGAGCATGGGCCGCTCGCAAGGCCCGCGTGAGTTTTTCATTTGGCGCGGCCCGCGCAGCTTGCGTATCATGGTTTCGCTGCACAGATCTGCCGCAAGCCAAAGGGCCGCTCAATCCACGAGCTGCGCCTGCCCCATTTTTTCTGGAGGGCCCATGAGCCTGCACGAATTGAACACCTTCCCGGGCGTAACCGCCCAACCCGACACCGCGACTTCGAACTTCGTGTTCAACCACACCATGCTGCGGGTCAAGGACATCACCAAGTCGCTGGACTTCTATACCCGCGTCCTGGGTTTCTCCCTGGTTGAGAAACGCGACTTCCCGGAAGCCGAATTCAGCCTGTACTTCCTCGCCCTGGTCGACAAGGCGCAAATCCCGGCCGATGCCGCCGCGCGCACCCAGTGGATGAAGTCTATCCCAGGCATCCTGGAACTGACCCACAACCACGGCACCGAAAACGATGCCGATTTCTCCTACCACAATGGCAACACCGACCCACGTGGCTTTGGCCATATCTGCATTTCGGTGCCAGATATCGTTGCAGCCTGCGAACGGTTTGAAGCGCTGGGCTGTGATTTCCAGAAACGCCTGACCGATGGCCGCATGAAAAGCCTGGCGTTTATCAAGGACCCGGATGCTTACTGGGTCGAGATCATCCAGCCAGCACCGCTGTAAACGGGTGCATACCTCTATAGGAGCCGGCTTGCCGGCGAGCTCCCACAAAAAAACCCATGATCGCTCATGGGTTTTTTAGTTTCAGGCCTTACGCTCGGATCAGGTGATCAAAAGCACTCAGGGAAGCCTTGGCGCCCTCACCCACGGCAATCACGATCTGCTTGTACGGCACGGTCGTTACGTCACCGGCGGCAAATACGCCTAGCAGTGAAGTCTCGCCACGGGCATCGACAATGATCTCACCACGGGGCGACAGCTCCACGGTGCCCTTGAGCCAATCGGTGTTGGGCAGCAAACCGATCTGCACAAAGATGCCTTCCAGGTCGATGGTCTTGAACTCGCCGGTATCGCGATCCTTGTAGGCCAGGCCGGTGACTTTCTGGCCATCACCCTTGACCTCACTGGTCAACGCACTGGTGATCACGTCAACGTTCGGCAGGCTGTAGAGCTTGCGCTGCAACACGGCGTCGGCGCGCAACTTGCTGTCGAACTCGAGCAAGGTCACGTGGCTGACAATACCGGCCAAGTCGATGGCCGCTTCAACGCCGGAGTTACCGCCGCCAATTACCGCCACACGCTTGCCCTTGAACAGCGGACCATCGCAGTGCGGGCAGAAGCACACGCCCTTGGCCTTGTATTCCTGCTCGCCCGGCACACCCATTTCGCGCCAGCGCGCACCGGTCGCCAGGATCACGGTCTTGGACTTGAGAGTCGCGCCACTTTCAAAGCGAATTTCGTGCAGTTCGCCGGGATTTTTCGCCGGGATCAAGCTGCTGGCGCGCTGCAGGTTCATGATATCCACGTCGTACTGACGCACGTGGGCTTCCAGGGCGCTGGCCAGTTTCGGGCCTTCGGTTTCCTGCACCGAGATAAAGTTCTCGATGGACATGGTGTCCAGCACTTGCCCGCCAAAACGCTCGGCGGCTACACCGGTACGGATGCCTTTACGCGCAGCGTAGATGGCGGCCGCAGAGCCGGCTGGGCCACCACCGACCACCAACACATCAAAAGCGTCTTTGGCGCTGATTTTCTCGGCTGCTTTTTCGATGCCGCTGGTGTCGAGCTTGGCGAGGATTTCTTCCAGGCCCATGCGACCCTGGCCGAAGTTCACGCCATTGAGGTAGACGCTAGGGACCGCCATGACCTGACGCTCGTCGACTTCAGCCTGGAACAACGCGCCGTCGATAGCAACGTGGCGGATGTTCGGGTTGAGTACGGCCATCAAGTTCAACGCCTGGACCACGTCCGGGCAGTTCTGGCAGGACAGCGAGAAGTAAGTCTCGAAGTTGAACTCACCTTTAAGGCTACGAATCTGTTCAATCACTTCGACACTGGCCTTCGAAGGGTGGCCACCGACTTGCAACAGGGCCAGCACCAACGAAGTGAATTCATGGCCCATGGGGATGCCGGCAAAACGCAGGCTGATATCGGCACCCGGGCGGTTGATGGAGAACGATGGCTTGCGCCCGTCATTACCATCGGTGTTCAGGGTAATCAGCGTAGTGAGGCTGGTTACGTCCTGCAAAAGGGCAAGCATTTCCTGGGATTTCGCACCGTCGTCGAGGGAGGCGACGATCTCGATCGGCTGGGTGACCCGTTCCAGGTATGACTTCAACTGAGCTTTAAGATTGGCGTCCAACATACGGGCGATTTCCTATTAATTCGGTTTATTGCGGACAAAAAAACGCCCGAGCGAATCTCGCCCGGGCGTTTTGAGGGCGGATGCAGCTTACTTAGGTGCGGTAATCCGCCCTTGATACATCACAGACTTAGATCTTGCCGACCAGGTCCAGGGACGGAGCCAGGGTGGCCTCGCCTTCTTTCCACTTGGCTGGGCACACTTCGCCTGGGTGGGCAGCGACGTACTGGGCAGCCTTGATTTTGCGCAGCAGCTCGGAAGCGTCACGGCCAACACCGCCGTCGTTCAGTTCAACGATCTTGATCTGGCCTTCCGGGTTGATCACGAAAGTGCCACGGTCTGCCAGGCCAGCTTCTTCGATCAGCACGTCAAAGTTGCGGGAGATGGTCAGGGTCGGGTCGCCGATCATGGTGTACTGGATCTTGCCGATGGCTGGCGAGGTGTTGTGCCAGGCAGCGTGGGCAAAGTGGGTGTCGGTGGAAACGCTGTAGATCTCGACGCCCAGTTTCTGGAATTCGGCGTAGTTGTCAGCCAGGTCTTCCAGTTCGGTTGGGCAGACGAAAGTGAAGTCGGCTGGGTAAAAGAATACGACAGACCACTTGCCTTTCAGGTCAGCGTCCGACACGTCTACGAAGTTGCCGTTTTTGTAAGCGGTCGCTTTGAACGGTTTTACTTGGCTGTTGATGATAGGCATCGTTGACTCTCCGTCAGGGGTTAGTAAGTTGATGGGTGAATCCTACCCAGTCTCATTGCCGATGGCTCATTGGCAAACCTGATGCTGCCGATTGGTTTTGACTATCAACCAACTGTATTAATAGAAGAAATCTTAAAGCAGCGGATCGCGGGCCAACGTCATGCCAAGAAAGGGCGTCGCTTCAACATAGCGCATGGCTGACTTCATGTCCTTCCAGCCGACATACGTCATCAACGACTTCAAATCCCAGCCGCTGCGATGGGCCCAGGTGGCAAAGCCACGGCGCAGGGAGTGGCTGGTGTACTGCTCGGCGGCAATGCCTGCTCGCTCAAGGGCCTGGCGCAGCAATGGGATCACGCTATTGGCATGCAACCCCTCCTCGCCCAGGTTGCCCCAGCGATCAATCCCGCGAAACACTGGGCCGCGTACCAGGGCCGAGGCGCTAAGCCATTCGCTATAGGCCTGCACCGGGCACAGGCGCAGCAGCGCCGGGGCTTGATAGGTCTTACCGAGGTTTTCGCGATCACTCTTGCTGCGTGGCAAGTACAAGGTGATGCCCGCTCCCGGCACCGCCTGCACGTGTTCGATCTGCAGCCGACACAACTCATCACTGCGAAAGCCGCGCCAAAAGCCCAGCAGGATCAATGCCCCATCGCGCTTGGCGCGCAGCCAGCGCGGTCGATCGTCTTCTGCCCGTGCCAGCTCAGCTTCACCCGCCAGGTAACTGACCACCTGCTCCAGATGCTGGAGCTGCAAGGGTTCGGCCTGTTTTTCCTGGGCGGGATGCAGAGCGCGGATGCCCTTGAGCACTTTGCGCACCACCGGCGCCTTGGTGGGGTCTGGAAAGCCCTGGCTGGTGTGCCATTGCGCCAGCGCCGAAAGCCGCAGCTTCAACGTGTTGACCGCGAGCACCCCGGCATGGGCCACCAGGTATCGCGCCACACTGTCGCTGGTGGCCGGCAGGAAGCCGCCCCAACTCACTTCAAAGTGTTCGATGGCAGCGCGATAGCTGCGGCGGGTGTTATCGCGGGTGGCGGCGTTCAGGTAACGATCTAGATCACTCATACCGCTATCGCCGGCAAGCCGGCTCCTACAAGGGTTGGTGTACGGGTGCTGGGCTCGGATGGGGGCCGGCAACCGCTGACAAGGGATAATACGCCAATATCCCATGTGTAAAATCATGAATTCAAACGTATTTTAATTTGTGATATGGTATGTATCTACATAGTACATACCACAGTATCAAATCGACGGAGACCCCATGGCTCGCGGCGGCATCAATAAAGCAGTAGTTCAAACGGCACGCCTGGCAATCCTCGCCCGCGGCGAAAACCCCAGCATCGACGCCGTACGCATCGAGATGGGCAATACCGGCTCGAAAACCACCATCCACCGCTATTTGAAGGAGCTGGACGAGAGCGAAACCCGCCTCACCATCACCGAAGCGCCCATCGACGATGAGCTTGGCGAACTGGTCGCACGCCTGGCCCAGCGCCTCAAAGAGAAAGCCCAGGAGCCCATCGACCTGGCGCTGGCGCAGTTCGAACAGCACAAAAGCGCCCTGCTCGCCCAAATAGAAGCGCTTGAAGCGGCGCGCAGCCAACTCCAGCAGCAATTCGATATCCAGGCCGCCGCCCTCGCCGAAGAAAGCGCCGCCCTGCAAACCGCCAGCACCAGTTTGCAGACCGAGCAAACCCGTAACGCCGGGTTAAGCCAGGCGTGCAGCGATTACGAGCTGCGGATTTCGGATAAGGACGAACAGATTCGTTCGCTGGAAGAAAAACACCTGCACGCGCGCGATGCCCTTGAGCACTACCGCAACGCGATCAAAGACCAGCGCGAGCAGGAACAACGCCGCCACGAAGGCCAGTTGCAGCAGCTCCAGGCCGAGTTGCGCCAGGCACAGCAGAGCGCCATAGTGCGCCAGGATGAAATCACCCAGTTGCATCGTGATAATGAGCGGCTATTGATCGAACACCGAGTCACGGCCAAGGAATTGACCGCCTTGCAGGAACAAAGCCGCAAAGATCAGGCCCAGCAGCTCAAGTTAAGCGAACAGGTGAGCCTGATTGATAGCGAACGCACCCTGCTCCAGGAGCGTCTGCGGGTAGCCGTGCTGGACAGTCAGTCACGCCAGGAGGCACTTGCCGAGCAACAGCACACTCACAAAACCCTGGAACTGGACCTGATCAAGGCCCAGGCCACCATCGAGGCGCTGCGCCTGGCCACCGTCGTTGCAACGGCGCCAGAGGCAGCAACCGAAAGCTGATCAGTCAGCCACTGGTGTGCGCATGGTGACGAATTCTTCCGCCGCCGTAGGATGCACGCCGATGGTCTCGTCGAAATGCTGCTTGGTCGCCCCCGCCTTGAGGGCGATCGCCAGGCCCTGGACGATCTCGCCCGCATCCGGCCCGACCATGTGGCAACCCAGCACCTTGTCGGTGTCGGCGTCCACCACTAGCTTCATCAGCGTGCGCTCCTGGCATTCGGTCAGTGTCAACTTCATTGGCCGGAAGCGGCTTTCGAAGATCTGCACGTTATGCCCATCGGCCCGGGCTTGTTCTTCGCTCAGGCCCACGGTGCCGATATTCGGCAGGCTGAACACCGCCGTAGGAATCATCGCGTAGTCCACCGGGCGATACTGCTCAGGCTTGAACAGGCGACGCGCCACGGCCATGCCTTCGGCCAGTGCCACCGGGGTCAATTGCACGCGACCAATCACGTCACCAATGGCCAGGATCGAAGGCTCGGCAGTCTGGTACAACTCGTCGACCTCGACAAAACCACGCTTGTCCAGTTTGACCCCTGTGTGCTCCAGGCCCAGGTTATCCAGCATCGGGCGCCGACCGGTGGCGTAGAACACACAATCAGCCTCCAGCACACGACCGTCTTTCAAGGTGGCCTTGAGGCTGCCATCGGCCTGCTTGTCGATACGCGCGATATCGGCGTTGAATTGCAGGTCCAGGCCGCGTTTGGTCAGCTCTTCCTGCAAGTGCTTGCGCACCGCACCATCGAACCCTCGCAGGAACAGATCACCGCGATACAGCAGCGACGTCTGTGCGCCCAAGCCATGGAAAATCCCGGCGAACTCCACCGCGATGTAACCACCGCCAACCACCAGCACTCGCTTGGGCAGCTCTTTAAGGAAGAACGCCTCGTTGGAGCCAATGGCGTGCTCATGCCCTGGAATTTCGGGAATCTGCGGCCAGCCGCCGGTGGCGATCAGGATGTTTTTGGCAGTGAAACGCTGGCCGTTGATCTCGACCTCGTGGGGCCCGGTCAGGCGCGCATGGCCTTCGTGCAGGGTCACACCACTGTTGACCAGCAGGTTACGGTAGATGCCGTTGAGGCGATTGATTTCGCGATCCTTGTTGGCGATCAGTGTCGCCCAATCAAAGCTCGCCTCGCCCAGGGACCAGCCAAAGCCGCTGGCCTGCTCGAAGTCTTCGGCATAGTGCGCACCGTAGACCAGCAGCTTTTTCGGCACGCAGCCTACGTTGACGCAAGTCCCGCCCAGGTAGCGGCTTTCCGCCACGGCCACCTTTGCGCCAAACCCGGCGGCAAACCGCGCCGCTCGCACACCGCCGGAACCGGCGCCAATTACATACAGATCAAAATCGTAGGCCATTTCACTCTCCTCGGCAGGGCATCAGGATACCCGCTTGCGCCCAAAAAACCAGAAAGCCACCCGAAGGTGGCTTTCTTGAGGTTCAACAGGCAATGCTTGAATCAGTAAGCCTTGCCAGTTTTGTAGAAGTGCTCGTAGCAGAAGTTGGTCGCCTCGATGTAGCCTTCAGCGCCACCGCAGTCAAAACGACGGCCCTTGAACTTGTAGGCAATTACGCAACCGTCCTTCGCCTGCTTCAACAAGGCGTCGGTGATCTGGATTTCGCCGCCCTTGCCTGGCTCGGTTTCTTCGATCAGCTTGAAGATATCCGGGGTCAGGATGTAGCGACCGATGATCGCCAGGTTCGACGGGGCATCTTCCGGCGCCGGCTTCTCGACCATGTCGCGTACACGGATCAGGCCATCGCCAATGTCGTCGCCAGCGATCACGCCGTACTTGTTGGTTTCCGAAGGATCGACTTCCTGCACCGCAACGATGGTGCAGCGGTATTTCTGGTACAGCTTGACCATCTGGGTCAAGACGCCGTCGCCTTCCAGGTTGACGCACAGGTCGTCCGCCAGGACTACAGCAAACGGCTCGTCACCGATCAGTGGGCGACCAGTAAGGATTGCATGGCCCAGGCCTTTCATCTGAGTTTGGCGAGTGTAGGAGAACGAACACTCGTCGAGCAGCTTGCGGATACCAACCAGGTATTTTTCCTTGTCGGTGCCCTTGATCTGGTTTTCCAGCTCATAGCTGATGTCGAAGTGGTCTTCCAGGGCGCGCTTGCCACGACCGGTAACGATGGAGATTTCGTTCAGGCCGGCATCCAGTGCCTCTTCGACGCCGTACTGGATCAGTGGCTTGTTTACCACCGGCAGCATTTCTTTAGGCATGGCCTTGGTCGCTGGCAGGAAGCGAGTGCCGTAACCGGCTGCTGGGAACAAGCATTTCTTGATCATATAAGTCCTTAATAAGGGCTGTGCGTACGAAATTCGGCGCAGTCTAATCAGGCCGCAGCGACCTTACAATGGGCGCTGCTGGCGTTGCGATGTCAACATAGAGAAAAAATGTCGGCGTTAGTTCCGCCCGTGTGTAAACAAGCGAACCCAATAGCGGCGGAAAAACATCCCGCCCCCCCGATTTCAAAGGGCCGTATTCTTTTTAGCACGCTTTAGGGGGTTCGGCACTGACCTGCAACAACTTGCGCGCCCCCATGGCATTTGGCGCTATCATTGCTCGCTTGAACCAGACCACGAGATTGTTAATAGATGTCAGAACCAAAAGGCGTAAACGGCTACCTGATCACCCAGCGAGCAGACGGCTGGCACCTGATCAATTTTCATGGCGACAGCGTTGCCGGGGCATTCGCTACCGAAAGCCAGGCGATTGCAGTAGCCGAAGTGTTTGTGGATGAGGCCGGCCACGCGTCGAGCAAACGACCAAAGGGCAAATAAGCCCTTGCGATTGCGCAAAAAGCCCCGGTGAACGGGGCTTTTTTGTGATTGTCTGTACCTTGATGGCCGTTGGCTATAATCTCGCTGAAAACGCCCCACGACAGTGTCTGCGCCCCCTTAACATTTCTCAACGACGAACCTTACATGAACAAGATTCTGGCACTGATCTCGGTACTGGCGCTCGCCGGCTGCACCACCACTTCCGACATTTACCTGAAAAACGGCGAACAAGGCCTGACCATTGATTGTTCAGGCGAGGCCAACTCCTGGGCCAGCTGCTACGAGAAGGCCGACGCCTCTTGCGCGGGTACCGGATACCGTATCGTCGGCACCGAAGGCACGCCAGCCTTGAAGGACAGCGACAAGACCCTGGGCGCCGATGTGGGCAACTTCAAGGGCCGCAGTGTGGTAGTGGTCTGCAAGTAAACCGGGCGCTTACATGTGAATCTCGGCGAACTTGATGCCAAGGCCGCGGATGGTGTCGATCAGGTCATCCAGCTTCTCAAACGATTCGACCTCATCATGATCATCCACCAGGAAAAAGCTGCGCCCGCCGCTTTTCTTGAAAAACACGATCCACTCCCCTGAATTGGCCGGATTTTGAATCACATGGGTCGCAGAGATGTGACCCTCTGCATGCCGCTCTTTGACACGTTCACGCTTCATAATTGGTTTTCCAGAATGACAATGCCGCTCAAACCCCGGGGTTTGAGCGGCATTTTTTGTGTTCAGGCAGTAGTTTAACGGATGCCTTGGCCAATCAGCACGCCATCGACCGTTTGCCCGTACAGGTTCACCCCATCATTGGCGTGAAACTTGACGCGGGTTTTCTCCACGGAGCCGTCCACCAGTCGCGGGTCCTGCGGGCGCTCATGGCGATTGACGTAGGCAGCCACGTCCCAGGCCTGCTGGTCGGTCAAGCTCCCGCCCTTACCCAGCGGCATGTTGTGCTTGATAAAAGAAGCCGCCGTGTTGATCCGATGCATACCGGCGCCCCAGTTGTAGGAATCCTTACCCCACAACGGTGGCATCACGTAGTTGTCGCCCACCTTCTGCCCCTGCCCCTCGGCGCCATGGCACACCGCACACTGCGCCTTGTACACCTCGGCACCTTGCGCCAGGTTGTAGCCTTTGGCCGGCTGTGGCACCTCGGGATAGCCGCGCCCCGGCAGCTCCACGCCCAAGGGTGCCTTGCTCGCCAGCCAGTAGGCATACGTCGACAGCGCGGTAATCTCGTGACTGTCGGCTGCCGGAGGCTTGCCGCCGTTCATGCTGAACTGGAAACAGCCCTGCAGACGTTCGGCGAACGTGTTGACCTTGTCGTTCTTTTTTCGGTACGCGGGGTACATCGGGTAGGCGCCCCACAGCGGCGCCGAATTGGCCAAACGTCCCTGATCCAGGTGGCAGTTGCTGCAGTTAAGGCCGTTGCCGACAAACTGTGGCGCCAGGCGCTTGGTATCGACGAACAACGCATAGCCCTGCATCACCAGCTTGCCGTAGGCGTTGTCGGGCAATTCGCTTTCCTGAGGCGGCTGGAACGCCGTGGCGGCAGGCACCGCAGCGGGCACCTTCAGTTGCGACTGATCTTCCATGGCAATCGGTGCCGCCCAGGCAGGCGCACTGATCAACGCGACAAACACGGGGGCAAATGACAGCTTCTTCATGGTTTGACCTCCTGGCCAGGCAAGGAGGCGAAATAGTTTGCGATCCCCTGCACTTCATCATCAGTCAGGGATTTGGCCACATGCCCCATCAAGTCATTGGGATCATTGTGGCGGGTGCCACTGCGCCAGGCATTGAGCTGAGCAGCCAGATAAGCCGCAGACTGCCCTGACAACGGCGGGAACGCCTCGCCCACCCCCACACCCGACGGGCCATGGCAACTGACACACGCGGGGATCTGCCGCTCCCAGGCGCCTTGCAACGCCAGCTTTTCGGCAGGATTGGTGGGGGTAGCGCTGCGATGCCCGGCTGGCACAACCGGCGCCGGCATCGCCGCCAGTGTCTGGCTCACCGCAGCGATTTCTTCCTCGGTCAGCGCCTTGGCCAGCGACGTCATCACCGGGTTGCTGCGCGCGCCACTCCTGAAATCATGCAGTTGTTTGCTCAAATAACCCGCTGGCAACCCCGCCAGCCTGGGAAACCCCGCAGCAGCCAACCCCAGGCCATCCGCCCCGTGGCACGCCATGCACGCGGCAGCGCCAGGCTGCGCGCCACCTTCACTGAATACCTTTTTGCCCTCCAGCGCTTGCGCGCTGCCGAGCATGAGTAGCAAGGCGCCACCCATCAACACTCTCTCCACAGACATCATCACGACTCCATTTTTATAGTTATATGCTTAGACCTACAATGAATAAGCCTACAAATGGTAGGGTAATGAGCTGACAGTCACAACCGCAGCGTAAGAAATTGCGGACAATAAAAAGCCCGGCACTGCAACCGCAGGCCGGGCTTCTTGATCGGAGTTGATCGCGTATGAGCGGCGCCGTGAACTCAGCCGGAAATGCAGTCTTCCGCAGCTTTTTTCACGTCACCCGGACGAATCGGCACATTGGACATGCTCTCGTAGAGCTTGATGCTGCTACCGCTGGAGCGGTCTTCGATTTCAAAAATGGCCGAAGGGTCAGCCGAAAACTTCTGAGGCACAATCACCCGCACACCTTCCTTGTGAGGTTCGATCTGCGACGGACGGCGGGTCGACGACAGTTTTTGCACCACACACGCCGCGTATTCCTGCGGTTTTTTCCCGGAGATAACCGCCAGTGTCGGCGGTGTCTGCTTGATGTCTGAAACCGAAGCACATCCACCTATTGCCAGGGCCAGAACCAATACACTCCACTTCATACAAAACCTCCGATAAAGACCCTACGACAGCGGGGATGGTATTTTTCTCCCGCCCACGTAGGATTTATCCCTGATATATCGGTAAATAACTGTTTTAAATTGTCGAAGACGTCGACGACGACCCGATAATAAACGTGCTGGGGCTGATAAACTCCATCTTAACCTACGTATCGTTCTGATTTTTCAGAAAAAGCCCTTCTGGAGACACCCCCCATGAAATTCATCCACCAGCGCGAACACTTGAACGAAGGGGATATTGTCGTCATTGAATGCTCGCAGACCTGCAATATCCGTCTGATGAGCGATGCGAATTTTCGCAGTTTTAAAAACGGCGGTCGCCACACTTATCACGGCGGTGCATTCGACAAGTTCCCGGCCAAGATCACCGCGCCGAGCACCGGGTTCTGGAACATTACCCTGGACGTGGTAACGCGCCGTGCCATCAGCGTTACGCGCAAGCCGGCGTTGTCCCATAAAATCCGCATTGTTCGCCGCACCAGCACCAAACTCAGCTGATTGCGCCCCACGCCACAGGAACGACCGTGACTCAAACCACTAAATACGTCATCAAGTACAAACTCAACGGCGAGCGCCGCTTCGAATTTGCCCAGTTACACGCGGCGAGCATCGAAGAAGCCCAACAAGCCTTGGCCAAGATTCACGATGCCAGTGACCAGATAACTGAAATCACTGTGAGCAAGGCCCTGTAAAATCCTCACCCGCAACGGAGTGATTGTGCAACATGGACCCTCATTCCACCGGTGATCTGTTCAGCGACGAGGCCTTGCAGCAGCCGGCCCGTCGCGAGCAGATTGGCGAACAGTCTTACGTCCTCAGGGGCTATGCCCTGCCCTGGCTTGAGCGCTTGTTACCGGAGTTGCGTGCGGTACTGGCCCAGTCACCGTTCCGGCAAATGGTCACCCCCGGTGGCTTTACCATGTCGGCCGCGCTGAGCAGTTGCGGTGACCTGGGCTGGACCACTGACCGCCAAGGCTATCGCTACAGCCCCATCGACCCCGAGCGCCATCAGCCCTGGCCGGCATTGCCGAACGTCCTGCGCGAGTTGGCGACAACGGCAGCGGCCGCTGCGGGGTTCGAGGGCTTTGCCCCGGACGCCTGCCTGATCAACCGCTACGTTCCAGGCGCAAGGATGTCGCTGCACCAAGACAAAAACGAGCGCGACTTCAGCGCGCCTGTGGTCTCGCTTTCCCTGGGGCTGCCGGCGGTGTTTCTGTTTGGTGGGCATCAGCGCAGTGACAAGACCCAGAAAACTTCCCTGTTCCATGGCGATGTGGTGGTCTGGGGCGGTGTCGACCGCCTGCGCTTTCATGGCGTGCTGCCGATCAAACACGGCGTACACCCGCGCATGGGCCCACAACGGATCAACCTGACGTTTCGCAAGGCAGGCTGACCTTGAAAACTGGCACTTCGGTGTGCCTGGTAGAACTTGGGGGGGCTCTTGGGGCTGCTGCGCAGCCCAGCGCGGGGCAAGCCCGCTCGCCACAGGAAGCCTGCGATCCACAGTAAGTTGCGACCCTGTGGCGAGGGGGCTTGCCGGAACGCCGTATCGCCCCCGTTGGGCTGCGGCAGCAGCCCCAAAACCAGCGACCTCGGTGTAGCTGACAGAACATGGTGAGGCTATTGGGGCGGCTTCGCCACCCAGCGCGGGGCAAGCCCGCTCGCCACAGGAAGCCTGCGATCCACCGTAAGTTGCAACCCTGTGGCGAGGGGGCTTGCCGGAACGCCGTATCGCCCCCGTTGGGCTGCGGCAGCAGCCCTAAAACCAGCCACCTCGGTGTAGCTGGCAGAACATGGTGAGGCTATTGGGGCGGCTTCGCCACCCAGCGCGGGGCAAGCCCGCTCGCCACATTGAGCGCGCTACGGCAAGCGTCATTGCCAGGGTGAATTCGACCGCAAGTAACGGAGTGTCCAACTCCACCTCAGCGGTTATTCTGGGTGCCACTGTTGCGCTGTCGAGCCATTGCCATGACCACTGAAGATGACCTGCGTTGGGCCGCGATTGTCGCCCGCGATGCCACAGCGGACCTGACGTTCGTCTACGGGGTCAAGACCACCGGCGTGTATTGCCGCCCCAGCAGCAGCGCACGTCAGCCACTGCGCAAGAACGTCGAGTTTTTCGACACCCCGCAGCAGGCCGAAGCAGCCGGCTACCGCCCCAATAAACGTACCTCGGCCGATCAGACCCAGGTCGCGCAGCGCCATGCGCACCTGGTCGCTGCGGCCTGCCGTCACATCGAACAGGCCCAGGCGCTGCCCTCCCTGGAGGACCTGGCCAACGGCGCCGGCCTGAGCCCGTTCCATTTCCATCGGGTGTTCAAGACCCTGACCGGGTTGACGCCGAGGGGCTACGCCCGCGCCCATCGCTCACGCAAGCTCAGGGCTCACCTGCTGGACAATCAGTCGGTGACCGACGCGCTGTACGATGCAGGCTTCAACTCCAACAGCCGCTTCTACGCGTCAGCCAACCAGTTGCTTGGCATGAAGCCCAGCGACTACAAGGCCGGTGGCACCCATAACGACATTCACTTCGCTGTCGGCGAGTGTTCGCTGGGCGCAATTCTGGTGGCCCAGAGCAATCGTGGCGTGTGTGCCATCTTGCTGGGCGATGATCCGGATCAGCTGGCGCGCGACCTGCAAGACCAGTTCCCCCAGGCCAATGTGATCGGCGCCGACCCCGACTTTGAACAGTTGATTGCCCAGGTGGTGGGGTTTATCGAAGCTCCGGCCCTGGGCCTGAACCTGCCCCTGGACCTGCGCGGCACCGCCTTCCAGGAGCGGGTCTGGCAGGCCTTGCGGGAAATTCCGGTAGGCAGCACGGCCAGCTATGCCGAGATCGCCCAGCGCATCGGCGCGCCCACGGCCTTTCGCGCCGTGGCCCAGGCCTGCGGCGCCAATTGCCTGGCCGTGGCGATTCCCTGTCACCGCGTGGTCCGCAGCGATGGCCATCTTTCGGGTTACCGGTGGGGCGTGGAGCGCAAGCGGCAGTTGCTCCAGCGCGAACACAACACCCCGCATGAACAATCGTCGACGTCCAGTGAATAATACAGACTGGCCTTGCCTGGGCCGCCCCTGTTAAAAGGGCCAGACCGTTAATCCACTGGAGAAGCACCCCATGAGCATCTGGCCAGACACGCGGATTCTTGACCTGCTGGGCATTGAACTGCCGATCATCCAGGCGCCCATGGCCGGCAGCACCAGCCCGCAGATGGTGATCGCCGCAAGCCAGGCCGGCGCCCTGGGCTCCATGCCTGCCGCCACCTTGAGCATCGATCAACTGCGCCAGGCCCTGACCACCATTCGCCAGGCCAGCGAGCGCCCGCTGAACGTCAATTTCTTCTGCCATCAGCCGCCGGTCCCCGACTCCGAGCGCGATCACCAGTGGAAGCAGATCCTGGAGCCGTATTACCGGGAATTGGGCGCCGATTTTGACGCGCCCACTCCGGTCTCCAATCGCGCACCGTTCGATAATGCCGCCTGTGAAGTGGTGGAAGAGTTTCGCCCGCAGGTCGTCAGTTTCCACTTCGGCCTGCCGGAAAAGTCTCTGCTCGATCGGGTCAAGGCCACCGGTGCAAAAGTGCTGTCGTCCGCGACCACGGTTGAAGAAGCGATCTGGCTGGAACAGCATGGCTGCGATGCAATCATCGCCATGGGCTATGAGGCCGGCGGGCATCGCGGGATGTTCCTCAACGACCGCCTGACCAGCCAGATTGGCACCATGGCCCTGGTGCCCCAGGTGGTGGATGCGGTCAACGTGCCGGTGATCGCCGCCGGCGGGATCGGTGATGCACGAGGGATCGTCGCCGCCTTCGCCCTTGGCGCCTCGGCCGTGCAGATTGGTACGGCCTACCTGTTCACGCCCGAGGCCACTATCACGCCCTCCCACCATCAGGCGCTGCATAGTGCCCCGGCCAACGAAACGGCACTGACCAACCTGTTCACCGGCCGCCCGGCGCGAGGGATCGTCAATCGGGTGATGCGCGAACTGGGGCCAATTAACCCCACAGCCCCGGCGTTTCCCTTGGCCGGTGGTGCGTTGATGCCGTTGCGCGCCCTGGATGAAGCCGACTTCAGCAGCCTGTGGGCCGGCCAGGCGTTGCGCCTGGGCCAGGATCTGCCAACACGCGAGCTGACCCTGAGGCTGGCCCGCCAGGCGCTGGCACAACTCAACAAGGGCTAGACCCCTGAGGCAACTTTGCACTGTACCGACGATGGCGAACCGCTATATATTCACGTACATAGCGACTAACTCTAACAAGCCGCCACGTCGGCACTCCAAGGAGCTGCTTCATGATGATCCGCGCCTCACGCCTGGCCCCTACCGCCCTGATCGCCCTCTTTACATTGGGCTCGGCACAGGCCGACGAAGTCCAGGTGGCGGTCGCCGCCAACTTCACCGCACCGATCCAGGCCATCGCCGCTGATTTCGAAAAGGACACTGGCCACACGTTGGTCGCTGCCTACGGGGCCACCGGGCAGTTCTATACCCAGATCAAGAACGGCGCGCCGTTTGAAGTGTTCCTCAGCGCTGACGACACCACCCCGCAAAAACTCGAAAGCGAAGGCGACACCGTCAAGGGTTCGCGCTTCACCTACGCGGTGGGCACCCTGGCGCTGTGGTCGGCCAAGGAAGGTTATGTGGATGCCAAGGGCGCAGTGCTGAAGAAAAATGAGTACCAGCACCTGTCCATTGCCAACCCGAAAGCTGCACCCTACGGCCTCGCTGCCACCCAGGTGCTGGCCAAACTAGGCCTGACCGAACAGGTCAAGAGCAAGCTCGTCGAAGGGCAGAACATCACCCAGGCCTATCAGTTCGTGTCCACCGGCAATGCCGAATTGGGCTTTGTGGCCTTGTCGCAGATCTACAAAGACGGCAAAGTCAGCAGCGGCTCGGCATGGATCGTCCCTGGCGAAATGCATGACCCGATCAAACAGGACGCGGTGATCCTCAACAAAGGCAAGGACAACCCGGCCGCCAAGGCATTGGTTGACTACCTCAAGGGGCCTAAAGCCGCTGCCGTTATCAAATCCTACGGTTATCAACTGTAAATGCCGCTATCGAGTGCCGATTTTTCCGCGATCTGGCTGACCCTGAAACTAGCGTCGCTGACCACCGTGATTCTGCTGATCATCGGCACTCCCATCGCCCTATGGCTGTCGCACACGCGCTCCTGGTGGCGCGGGCCGATAGGCGCGGTGGTCGCCCTGCCGCTGGTGCTGCCGCCGACGGTGATTGGTTTCTACCTGCTACTGACCATGGGGCCCCACGGTTACCTCGGGCAGTTCACCCAATGGCTGGGGCTGGGCACCTTGACCTTCAGCTTTGCCGGCCTGGTGATTGGCTCGGTGATCTACTCCATGCCGTTTGTGGTGCAACCGTTGCAAAACGCGTTCTCGGCCATTGGCAGCCGGCCCCTGGAAGTCGCTGCCACCCTGCGAGCCAATCCCTGGGATACGTTTTTCAGCGTGATCCTGCCGCTGGCCCGCCCCGGGTTTATCACCGCGTCGATCCTTGGCTTTGCCCATACCGTGGGCGAGTTCGGCGTGGTGCTGATGATCGGTGGCAATATCCCCGACAAGACCCGCGTGGTCTCGGTGCAGATCTACGACCATGTCGAAGCCATGGAGTACGCCCAGGCCCACTGGTTGGCCGGGGCCATGGTGGTGTTTTCTTTCCTGGTGCTGCTGGCGCTCTACTCCAGCCGTAAAACCAAGGCAGGCTGGAGCTGATGTCGATGATTGAAGTGCGCCTGCAACTGAACTATTCCGGGTTTGCCCTGGATGTTGACCTGAAGCTGCCGGGGCGCGGCGTCACCGCGCTCTACGGGCATTCGGGCTCGGGCAAAACCACGTGCCTGCGCTGCATTGCCGGGCTGGAGCGGGCCGGCGATGGTTTTGTGCAGATCAACGATCAGGTCTGGCAAGACAGCCGCAACGGTGTATTTGTGCCACCGCACAAGCGTGCCCTCGGCTATGTGTTTCAAGAGGCGAGCCTGTTTCCCCACCTGTCGGTGCTGGCCAACCTGGAGTTCGGCCTCAAGCGCATCCCCAAGGGCCAGCGCCGCGTAGACCTGGCCCACGCCACGCAATTGCTGGGCATCGGCCACCTGCTCGATCGCCATCCGCAGCATTTGTCTGGCGGCGAGCGCCAACGCGTCGGCATCGCCCGCGCGCTGCTCACCAGCCCGCAGCTATTGCTGATGGACGAACCCCTGGCCGCCCTCGACAGCCAGCGCAAAGGCGAAATCCTGCCGTACCTGGAGCGCCTGCACGACCAACTGGAAATCCCGGTGTTGTACGTCAGCCATGCCCAGGATGAAGTGGCGCGCCTGGCCGATCACATTGTCCTGCTCAGTGAGGGCAAGGCCCTGGCCAGCGGCCCGATCGGCGAAACCCTGGCGCGGCTCGACCTGCCGCTGGCCCGTGGCGACGATGCCGGCGTGGTTATCAATGGAACCGTCAGCAGCCATGACGCCCACTACCAACTGCTGACCCTGCAACTGCCCGACAGCCCGCTGCAAATGCGCGTGGCCCATGCCCCGCTCGACCTGGGCAAGCACCTGCGGTTCAAGGTCCAGGCCCGGGATGTCAGCCTCAGCCTGCAACCCGGGGAGCACAGCAGCATCCTCAACTGCTTGCCCGTGACCGTGACCCAGGAGATCCCCGCCGACAACAGCGCCCATGTGCTGGTGCGGCTCGACGCGGCGGGCACACCACTGCTGGCGCGGATCACCCGTTACTCGCGGGACCAACTGCAGGTGCACCCCGGCCAGGCACTGTGGGCACAGATCAAGGCGGTCGCGGTACTGGCTTGAACGGACGGCACAGGGCTGCGGTCAATCAGCCATACCGGCCTGATTTGTTGCCAAGGACTCTGCCCCATGCCCGACTCCAGCCTGCCCGTGGACCTGCCCCGTGACCTGCACTATGTTGACGACACTCAACCAGGCTTGAGCCGCCGCAAACTGCGGGGCAAGTTCCAGTATTTCGATAGTCACGGCCAACGCCTGACCGACGCCGCCGAAATCCAGCGGATCAACGCCCTCGCTATCCCGCCGGCCTATACCGCCGTATGGATCTGCGCCGATCCCAAGGGGCACCTGCAGGCCACCGGGCGTGACGCCCGGGGCCGCAAGCAATACCGCTATCACCCACGCTGGCGCGAAGTGCGCGACAGCGACAAGTACTCACGGCTGCAGGCGTTCGGCAATGCGCTGCCCAAACTGCGCAAGCAGCTGCAAGCACAGGTCGAGGCGCCGGGGTTCAATCGGGAGAAGGTCCTGGCTACCGTGGTGCTATTGCTCGATGCCACGTTGATCCGCGTCGGCAACAGCCAATACGCCCGCGATAACCGCTCCTATGGCCTGACCACGTTGCGCACCCGTCACGTGGATATCAAGGGCAGCGAAATCCAGTTCCAGTTCCGTGGCAAGAGCGGTGTCGAGCACCAGGTCAGCATCAAGGATCGGCGCCTGGCGAGCGTGCTCAAACGCTGCCTGGAGTTGCCGGGGCAGAACCTGTTCCAGTACCTGGACGCAGACGGCGAGCGGCATACCGTCAGCTCCACTGACGTCAACGCGTACCTGCACAGCCTCACTGGGGCCGACTTTACCGCCAAGGACTATCGCACCTGGGCCGGCAGCGCCCAGGCCCTGGCAGTCTTGCGCGAACTGGCATGGCAACCGGAATCGGATGCCAAAAGGCATGTGGTGCAGATGGTCAAGAATGTCGCCCGGCAGCTTGGCAACACCCCGGCGGTGTGCCGCAAGTGCTACATCCACCCGGCCGTGCTCGAGCACTTCAGCCTGGGCGCGCTGGCGAAGCTGCCCAGGCCCAGGGTACGCAAGGGCCTGAAGGCCGAAGAAGTCGGGCTGGCGATGTTTCTCGAACAACTGTAGGAGCGAGCTTGCTCGAGAAAAACTCGAGGGCACCGCGTTTATCCTGCATACACGCGCTTCGCGAGCAAGCTCGCTCCTACAGGCGGCATTGACCTTGCCAAAGGCGTAGGAAATATGCCGCAACTGCGCTAGGCTATCGGACCTTTCCTACCGCAGGATGACCGCCGACGTGAACAACTAAGCCTTCCAACATGTAAACGCAACGAGCCGCCTGGCGCGCTTGTTGGCTTGTGCCACATTGTTCTGGAGGTGCTGATGACTGACGTCAACCGGCTGCCTGTACTTGTTTCCTTGCATCACGTGGGTTTCCAATTCGCCAATGGCGAGACGCTGTTGGAAGACATCAACTTCTCTATCGATCACGTCCCCACCGGGATTGTCGGCCGTAATGGCATGGGCAAGAGTGTGTTGGCCCGTCTGTTGGCCGGCGTGCTTGAGCCATCGCATGGCGTTATCAAGTCCTCGGCCCGCATCGCCTATGTCCCACAAAGCATTGAGCTGCTGCCAGGGCAGACCGTGGCCCAGGTCAGCGGTTGTGCGCAGATCCTGGCCGCCCTTGAACGCCTGGCAAAGGGTCAAGCGCAAGCTGACGACCTGGAACTGATCGACGATCGCTGGGACCTGGCCGAGCGCCTGCGCCAGGCGCTCGACGGTGCCGGCCTGGCGCAGATCAGTCCCGCTCAACCCGCCGCACAACTGAGCGGCGGCCAATTGGCCAGGATCGCCCTGATTGGCGCCCTGTTGCGTGCGCCGCAGTTGCTGATTCTCGACGAACCCACCAACCATCTCGACAGCGCCGGTCGCGACTGGCTGTTGGCGACCCTCAGCGCCTGGCGCGGTGGCCTGGTGGTGGTCAGCCATGACCGGCGCCTGCTCAATAGCCTGGGGCGGATCATCGAGCTGTCACCCCTCGGGGCCCGGCTCTATGGCGGCAACTACGACGACTATCGTGCGCAGCGCGATGCCGAACAACACGCCGCCCAGGCGGCCCTGGAACACGCCCGGCTGGATCGGCGGCGTGAGCATCAACGCTTGAAAAAGGATATCGACAGCTTCCAGCGCCACGCCGCCAGCGCCCGTAAATATGCGCAGACCGCCAATGTCGACGCCTTCACCAAATCCAGGTGGAAAGGCGCCGCCAACGAAATCGTCAGTAACGTGCGCAGCGCCCATGTGCAGCAAAAGCAGGCGTTGAATGAACGCGTACGCACCGCCCACGAACGGGTGGTGGACGAAACGCCGACCTTCCTCGCCTTGCCCGGCACGCCCCTGCCCGCAGGTCGCCAAGTGCTGACCCTGACCGACTGCCAGTTGCCCTGGCTCGATCCGCACGCGCCAAGCACCTTTATCAACGCGAGCCTGAGCGGGCCGGTGCGGGTCGCGGTCCATGGGCCCAATGGCTGCGGCAAGTCCACCCTGCTCAAACTGCTGGCGGGTCAATGGCAACCCATCAGCGGCCAATGCACGGTTCATGTGCCCTGTGCCTATCTCGACCAGCAGTTGACCCTGCTCGACGATGGGCAATCGATCGTCGAACAACTCAAATTGATGGACACACCCCTGGCCGAAGCCCAACTGCGCACTCGCCTGGCGCTGTTGCAACTGGACGCGTTGCGCGTCACCCAACCCATCGGCCAACTCAGCGGGGGTGAGCGCTTGAAGGCGGCGATGGCGATTGCTTTATGGCGCAAGATCCCCGCGCAACTGCTGCTCCTGGACGAGCCCACCAACCATCTGGACCTGGAGTCGGTGATGGCCTTCGAGCAGGCTTTACAGGGGTTTGCCGGCGCGCTGATTGCGGTCTCCCATGACGCGGCGTTTCTCAACGCGCTCAAACCGACCCATGTCCTGACCTGGGACGCCATGGGCTGGCGCCTGGAGGTGCACTGAAGGATGTGCCAAGTCATTGCAGTTAACCCGAAAGCGTCCTACGTTAGTGGCCGGATAATCTCATTGAGGAACCTCTCGCCGTGCTGCCCTCCTCCCCTAAACCCCTGATCAATACCGCCCTGCAGCACCAGCACAAATGGCGGGGGCGCATCGGCCTGACACTGGTGGCCAGCCTCTCGGTGCTGGCCGGCATGACCGACGCCATCGGCTTTATGGCCAGTGGGGATTTTGTCTCGTTCATGAGTGGCAACACCACGCGGCTGGCGGTGGCGATCAGTGAAGGCGACCTGGGGCTGACCGGGCGCCTCACCCTGCTGGTGGCGACGTTTATCCTGGGCAATGCGCTGGGGGTGATCATCAGCCGCATCAGCAAGCGCCACGCGTTGCCGCTGTTGCTGTGTATCGCCACGCTGCTGTGCGGCGCCGCCGCGTGGCCGATGGCCGAGCAATTACCCGCGGTGCTGGCCGCGATCATCGCCATGGGCATGCTTAATGCGGCGGTGGAACAGGTCAATGGCCTGCCCGTGGGGCTGACTTACGTGACCGGCGCGTTGTCGCGTTTCGGTCGCGGGCTGGGGCGCTGGATGCTGGGGGAGCGCCGTAATGGCTGGCGCGTGCAGTTGATCCCGTGGGCCGGGATGTTTGTCGGCGCGGTGATTGGCGCCTTGCTCGAACATCAGCTGGGGATCAAGGCCCTGCTGGTCAGCGGCCTGTTGTCGGCGCTGCTGGGGCTGGTGTCGCTGAAGATTCCGCGGCGCTGGCACCTGGGCTATATGCCACGCTGAAAAGGTGCTTGCCCGACATTTAGGCCTCGACATCCATGTGCTGGTAAAGAGCCATCATGTCGGGCAAGCGCGGGCATTTTAAGGCAAAGCCGGCGGGGTGTCCGCCGGGCATTTCTGAAGAATTCTAAGGAAGCAACTTACAGACAGGTCGCAGCAGCGGCCAGGCGGCGCTTGGCCGCGAAATTATCTTCGGCAGCGTAGTAACTGACGGTAGTGCTGCTGCCGACACTGCGCACGTCGACAAAGTAGTCACCGCCCGTGGTGTAGACCGTATGGCCCCCGCCTTGCGCCGGCTCCATAAAGCCGCCGGCATCCACACCGAACACCGCCTCGTCCTGCCAGCCGAACTGGATGCACTGGGCGACGACCAATGCGGCCTTGTCTGAGGCCAGGGTTTTATAGGGCGCGCCAGAGCGTGCGTCTTTCATCTTCGAACCTGCGCAACCGGCCAGCGCCGCCAGGACCAACGCACCTATCACTACCTTCCGCATGCCATCGCTTCCTTGAAAAAACGCGACTTTACCATTGAAACCTCGTGGCGATAGCCGTCACAGGAACACTTAAAGCAACCAGCGGAACAGATAGAACAGCGCCATGCTCAGCAGCACCGTGGTCAACACGCTGCGGGTCCAGAACATCAAGGCCACCGCGCAGACCCCGGCCAACAAGTAAGGGTTGGTGGGGCTCAGGTTGAGCTTGTGCTCGGAGAGGAAAATGATCGGCCCGCAAATGGCCGTCAACATGCCGGGCACCGCGAACCCGAGAAACTCCCGCGCGCCGCGATTCAGGCGCACCGGCAAGCGCGGCTCAAGAAACAGGTAACGGTTGAAAAACACCGCCAGGCCCATGCCGATAATCATCACAAAAATCATTGCTGCCCCACTCCCAAGCGTTTGCAGGCATACCCTGCACACATCCCCAGCAACCCCGACACCACCACCGCCGACTCCCAGTGCCAGTAACTGAGCAGCACCGAAAACAGCAAGGCCACCGCCACGCACACCACCGTTGGCACATCACGCACCACCGGGGTGATCAAGGCGATAAAGGTTGCGGCGATGGAGAACTCCAGGCCCAGTTGATCGAGGTTGGGGATGCTCTTGCCGAGCACGATGCCGGCCAGGGTAAACAGGTTCCAGGCCACATAGAACGTCAGGCCCACGCCCAGGGCATACCAACGGTTGAAGGTCTGGCGGTCATATTGGCTGACCAACGCGAAGAACTCATCCGTGAGCAAAAAGCCCAGGCTCATGCGCCACCGCGCCGGCAAAGGCGACAGGGTGGCGCGCATATGCATGCCATACAGCAAGTGCTGGGAGGTCAGCAGCAACGTGGTGAGCAAAATGGCAATCAGACTGGCGCCGCTCTTGACCATGCCAATCGCCACCAACTGCGCGGCACCGGCGAACACAATGGCCGACAGGCCCTGGCTTTCCAGCGGGGTGAACTGGGCGTCAATCGCCAGGGAGCCGGCCAACAGGCCCCATGGGGCGCAGGCCAATGAAAGAGGAATGATCGCAATCGCGCCGCGGGCGAAAGCGTAATGCGGCAAGGCAGTAGGCATGGACAACAGGCTCATCGACAGACAGTCGATAAGCATGGCAGCGCCAACCCGGATTGTCTTGAACGATCTTGCAGCAGGCAACGCCCCGGCGCAGGGACAGAGGGTTGCCCAGCAGGGCTATTGCTGCAGGGCCGTGGCAGCCTTATCAATAAATGCCGCCACTTCACCGGCCCTGGAGGCACGTGCCATTATCACGCCAGTTTGACCGACACCCGCTCCACCGCATCCCTGGCCTCCCGCAGTTCGTGGGCATCCTGGTTAAGGCGGTGGATGGTGTTGAGCAGCCGCTGACGCAGCACTTCATCGCTGAGTTTTTCGACCGCGCGCATCAAGTCGAAAGCCGCGGTTTCGTTGTTGTCCGCGACAGAATCGAGGGTCTTGCGCAGGTTACGAGTGGCACGGGTCACACAGTTACTTCCTTTATCACCAATGGCGGGCACTTTAGGACAGTTGTGTTTCATTTTAATTTCAAGCACTTGCCACGCAATCCCAGTACCTTGTCACAGGTCAATCAAATGTCGAATCGCCACCCCGCGGAGAATGTCCTTGATGCTTGCTGCCGTCGCCATCTTCCTGTTCACCATTGTGCTGGTCATCTGGCAACCCAAAGGCCTTGGGGTAGGCTGGAGTGCGTCAATGGGGGCGATCCTCGCCCTGGCCTGTGGCGTGATCAGCCTGGCAGACATCCCGGTGGTGTGGCAGATCATCTGGAATGCCACCGGTACCTTCGTCGCCCTGATTATCATCAGCCTGATCCTCGACGAGGCCGGTTTTTTCGCCTGGGCCGCGTTGCACGTCGCACGCTGGGGCCGTGGCCGAGGCCGGCGGCTGTTCGCTTACATGGTGCTGCTGGGCGCGCTGGTCTCGGCGTTGTTCGCCAATGACGGCGCGGCCCTGATCCTCACGCCGATTGTCATGTCGATGCTCCTGGCGCTGCGCTTCTCACCCGCGGCGACCCTGGCGTTCGTGATGGGCGCAGGGTTTATCGCCGACACCGCCAGCCTGCCGCTGGTGGTGTCCAACCTGGTGAACATCGTCTCGGCAGACTACTTCAAGATCGGTTTCAACGAGTACGCGGCGATCATGGTGCCGGTCAACCTGGTCAGTGTCGCCGCGACCCTGGCGGTGCTGCTGTGGTTCTTCCGCCGTGATATCCCGCAAAGTTATGACCCCGCCGACCTGCCCGAACCGGCCAGCGCCATTCATGACCCGGCGACTTTCCACGCCGCCTGGTGGGTGCTGGGCATTCTACTCGTCGGCTGTTTTGCCCTGGAACCGCTGGGCATTCCCATCAGTGCCATCTCGGCCGCCTGCGCTTTGTTGCTGCTGGTGATCGCCGCCAAAGGCCACAAGATATCCACGCGCAAGGTGCTCAAGGAAGCCCCCTGGCAGATCGTGATTTTCTCCCTCGGGATGTACCTGGTGGTGTATGGCCTGCGCAACGCCGGCCTGACCACTTACCTGGCCACCTGGCTCAACACCTTTGCCGACTACGGCGTGTGGGGCGCGGCGCTGGGCACCGGGTTGCTGACGGCGCTGCTGTCTTCGGTGATGAACAACCTGCCGACCGTGCTGATCGGTGCGCTGTCCATCGAAGCCAGCCATGCCGTGGGCGTGGTCAAGGAAGCGATGATCTACGCCAATGTGATCGGCAGCGACCTGGGCCCGAAAATCACGCCTATCGGCAGCCTGGCGACCCTGCTCTGGCTGCATATTCTGGCGCGCAAGGGCATTCGTATCACCTGGGGCTACTACTTCAAGGTGGGTATCGTGCTGACCCTGCCGGTGCTGCTGATCACCCTGGCCGCGCTGGCCCTGCGACTGAGTGTCTAAAAAGGTATGCTTTGGCCACTTGCCGCCACCGAGCCCACCCGATGAGTTCTGCGCACCACGCCTGGCTGGGCCACTACGAAATCAGCAGCACCACCTGTAGCGGCCTGACGTTTGCCCGCCATAGCCACGACGAGTGCGTGATTGGCGTCAACCTGATCGGTGAGGAACAGGTCTGGCTGGACCGCCGCACCTTTGAGGCCGGGCCCGGCAGTATCACCCTGTACAACCCCGGCCAGATCCAGGGTGGCGGCGCGGCCCAGGGCGCGCCCTGGCACTTTGTCAGCCTGTACGCCGGTGCCGACCGCCTGGCCAGCGACCTCGGGCTGGCGCACCTGGAGTTCGACCGCGCGCTATGTTTTGCCCCCGCTTTGGCGGCGCAACTGGCGCAGGCCGCCAAGGGGGCATTAAGCGTCGACCCGCTGGTACGCGGGCTCAACGAAGAGGCGCTGGTGTTGCTGCTGGCCGAAGTGGTCAGGCTCAGTGGTGTGCGCCTGCCGGCAGGTGCCAGTGCGGGGTCAAAGCTAGTCGCCCAGGCCCAGGAACTGCTCGCCGCGCAGTTGCACCAGGGTGTGGCCCTGGAGGCCTTGGGCGACGAGTTGGGCCTGTCCAAATTCCACGTCTTGCGCACCTTCCAGAAAGAAACCGGCCTGAGTCCGCGCCAATGGGCCATGCAACTGCGCACGCGCCGCGCACAAGGCTTGTTGCGCAGTGGCCTGGGCGCCGCCGAGGTTGCCCATGACCTGGGTTTTGCCGACCAGAGCCATCTCAATCGGCACTTCCGTGCGGCCTATGGCATTACCCCTGGCCGCTATCAAAGCGCAATCCTGTCCAAGACAGCACACCTGCCCCGCCCTCAAACTGACCTGTAGGAGCCGGCTTGCCGACTCCTACAAGAGTTACCGGTTAATTTTGGGGGTGGTGATGTTGACGATCTTTTTTTCTGCGCTGGTATTTGGCTTTGTGTTTTGCCTGTCCCCCGGCGCCGTGCTCGCAGAGACGCTACGCCGGGGCCTGTTGCATGGGTTCACGCCAGCGCTGCTGGTGCAGATAGGCTCGCTGGTGGGCGACGCGACGTGGGCGGTGATCGGCCTCACCGGCATGGCCCTGTTGATCCAGCACGAGGCGGTGCGCGTACCGTTGACCGCCGTTTGCGCGCTTTACCTGGCCTGGCTCGGCCTGCGCAGCCTGCTGGATGCCTGGCGCCTGCCGCAACCCGACAGCGCCCCAGCCAGCAGCGGGCGCAATGCGCTGATGGTCGGGGCCGCCATCTCTTTGGCCAACCCGAAGAACATCGTGTACTGGGGTGCCTTGGGCAGTGCCCTGTCAGGCATCGTTGGCGCCACCCCGAGCCACGGCCAGACCTTGATGTTCTTCGCAGGTTTTATGCTGGCCTCGATCCTGTCGTGCTTTTTGATCGCAGGGTTGGTGAATGTCTTGCGAAAGAACGCCTCGCCAACTTGGCAACGAATCAGTCATGGCGCCTGTGGGTTGGTATTGATCTATCTGGCGTTATTGGCCGCCTACAGCCTTTGAACTTATATATTGAATAACTCCAATCTGAATGAAGTCTGAACGACCCACAAACAGGTTGATTATTGATTGACATCCACTGCCTGCCTGAGTAGATTGCCCGTGCCTGCAACTCGGGCCTTTTTTCAACCTCACAAAAGAAGCCAATGGACACAGTATCTAGTTGCTGTCCTTCACCTGCGAATGCGGGGGTCGGGCGCCAAACCCAGTGTAATGACGGGACTCGCCTTCAAGGCCGGGTAAGCTGCGCTAGAGATTGATGCTCCAACGTAACTGCCTTGCGCCGGCGCCAGTCCGGTCCCGAGGTGTGTTATGAATTTCCAAACCCTTGTTCTACCTGATGTACGCACGCTGGCCTCAGCCCTGCGTGCCAAGCTGTGCCGTACTTTCGTGGGCGTTGCCCCAGTGCGCACGGCCTTTGCCTGCCCTTCCCCGCGTACCAGCCAGGCACACCTGCAGGCGCACTGGCGTCTGTGCCCCACCACCGGCCACCTGGTTCAGCAATGGGACCACGCCGACCCTCAAGATCCGCAGAGACGGAGCGTTTCCAGCCTGCTTGCCCAAGCGCGCCTGATGCTCAGCGCCCGCGCGGCATAAGCCGACTGGAAACAGCAACTTCCTGATTATTGGTCAATTAATTAACTGGCGTTCCTTGCGAACTAAGCCAGCCGTAGTTTTCTGCGCGCCCGTTAATTAACTCGCCTCTTTAAAGTTATTGGAACTGATCGCAAACATTGCGAATCGGCATACTTGCGCCCGCCTGCCAGGCAAGTAACGGGTATGTCGACAGGAGTAAAAACCATGAGCGCCGTAAACACTAAACAACGTCCAGACAACAACACCGCCAATGCCAGCAAACTGTCGATGCGCGCCGCCCGCGAAGCGCAAAACGGCCTGGCGGCCACCCTGGCCAACGTCCGGGCAACCAAAGACGGCCTGACCGAACTGGATGCCAGCGCCCGCCTGCAACGCGAAGGCTATAACGAGGTGGCCCACGACAAGCCGCCCCATGCGGTGGTGCAGTTCCTCCAGGCCCTGAACAACCCCTTCATCTACGTGCTGCTGACCCTCGCGGTGATCAGCTTTGTCACCGACTACTGGCTGCCGCTGCGCGCCGGTGAAGAAGTGGACCTGACCAAGGTCATTATCATCATGACCATGGTCGCCCTGAGCAGCCTGCTGCGCTTCTGGCAGGAACACCGTTCGGCCAAATCCGCCGAAGCCCTCAAGGCCATGGTGCGCACCACTGCCACGGTGCTACGCCGTGAGCAGGTCGGCGCCAAACCCACCCTGCGCGAAGTGCCGATGCGCGACCTGGTGGCCGGGGATATCGTGCAATTGTCGGCCGGCGACATGATCCCGGCCGATATCCGCCTGATCGAGTCCCGCGACCTGTTTATCAGCCAGGCCGTGCTGACCGGTGAAGCCCTGCCAGTGGAGAAGTACGACACCCTGGGCGATGTCACGCAAAAGTCCGCCACCCCGAGCGCCACGGACCAGAGCAACCTGCTGGACCTGCCCAATATTTGCTTTATGGGTACCAACGTTGTCAGCGGCCGCGCCCAGGCGGTGGTGGTTGCGACGGGGCCACGCACCTATTTTGGCTCGCTGGCCAAGGCCATCGTCGGCTCCCGGGTCCAGACCGCCTTCGACCGCGGGGTGAACAGCGTCAGTTGGCTGTTGATCCGCTTCATGCTGGTGATGGTGCCCATCGTGTTTTTCCTCAATGGGTTTTCCAAGGGCGACTGGGGCGATGCCTTCCTGTTTGCCTTGGCGGTGGCCGTGGGCCTGACCCCGGAAATGCTGCCGATGATCGTCAGCGCCAACCTGGCCAAGGGCGCAAACGCCATGGCCAAGCGCAAAGTGGTGGTCAAGCGCCTGAATGCGATCCAGAACTTCGGTTCGATGGACGTGCTGTGCACCGACAAGACCGGCACCCTGACCCAGGACAAAATCATCCTCGAGCACCACGTCAACGCCTTCGGCCAGCGGGACGACCAGGTGCTGTCCCTGGCTTGGCTCAACAGCCACCACCAAAGCGGCATGAAGAACCTGATGGACCAGGCGGTGTTGGCGTTCTCCCAGCACAACCCCAAGTTCCAGGTGCCGTTTGCCTACAGCAAGGTCGATGAACTGCCCTTCGACTTTGTCCGTCGCCGCCTGTCGATTGTGGTCAAGGACGCCCACGGCGATCACCTGTTGGTGTGCAAGGGGGCCGTGGAAGAAATGCTCGATATCGCCACCCATGTAATGGAAGGCGCCAGCGCCGTGGCCCTGGATGAGCGGCGTCGCCAGGAATTGCTACACACCGCCAGCGAGTTCAACGAGGACGGCTTCCGGGTGCTGGTGGTCGCCACCCGCAACATCCCCAAGGCCCTGGCGCGCCAGCAATATACCCCGGCCGATGAACGCAACCTGGTGATCCACGGCTTCCTGACGTTCCTCGATCCGCCAAAAGAAACCGCCGGCCCGGCCATTGCCGCGCTGCAAGAGATCGGTGTCGCCGTCAAAGTGCTGACCGGCGATAACGCCGTGGTCACCCGCACCATCTGCCGCCAGGTCGGCCTGGAGCCCGGCGAGCCGCTGCTGGGCGTGGACATCGAGGCCATGGACGATGCCACCCTCAAGCAGCAGGTCGAACAACGCACGGTGTTCGCCAAGCTGACCCCGCTGCAAAAGTCCCGGGTGCTCAAGGCCTTGCAGGCCAACGGTCACACCGTGGGGTTCCTCGGCGACGGGATCAATGATGCGCCAGCCCTGCGCGATGCCGACGTCGGTATCTCGGTAGACAGCGCAACCGATATTGCCAAGGAATCGGCCGATATCATCCTCCTGGAAAAGAGCCTGATGGTCCTCGAGGAAGGTGTGCTTAAAGGCCGCGAGACCTTCGGCAATATCATGAAGTACCTGAACATGACGGCCAGCTCCAACTTCGGCAACGTGTTCTCGGTGCTGGTGGCCAGTGCGTTCATTCCCTTCATGCCGATGCTGGCGATCCACCTGCTCCTGCAAAACCTGATGTACGACATCTCCCAACTGGCCCTGCCGTGGGACAAGATGGACAAGGAGTACCTGGCCAAGCCACGCAAGTGGGACGCGCAGAACATCGGGCGCTTCATGATCTGGATCGGGCCGACCTCGTCGATCTTCGACATCACCACCTTTGCCCTGATGTGGTACGTGTTCTCGGCCAACAGCGTAGAAATGCAGACCCTGTTCCAGTCCGGCTGGTTCGTCGAAGGGCTGCTCTCCCAGACCCTGGTGGTGCACATGTTGCGCACCCGCAAGATCCCGTTCTTCCAGAGCACAGCGGCTTGGCCGGTGTTGCTGATGACCAGCCTGGTGATCGCGCTGGGGATCTATGTGCCCTTCTCACCCCTGGGCACCCTCGTGGGTCTGCAACCGTTGCCTTGGGCGTACTTCCCATGGCTGGTCGGCACCCTGCTGGCCTACTGCTGCGTGGCGCAACTGATGAAGACTCTCTACATCCGCCGGTTCAAGCAGTGGTACTGAGTTTGCGGCGCTAAGCGGGCTGGATGTGGCGGCTATTTTTTGTGGCAGATGGGCTTGGTGTGGCGAGCGGGCTTGCCCCGCGCTGGGCTGCGAAGCAGCCCTAATAGAGTCACTGAGTTCTATCAGATAGCCCAAGGTGGCAGGTTTTGGGGCTGCTTCGCAGCCCAGCGCGGGGCAAGCCCGCTCGCCACACCAAGCCCATCTGCCACAAAAAAACGCTCGCCACGCCCAATCACTACAGACAACTCGTTCAATTGGAGCATGAGCCCATGCACAAACACTCCCTCTTTTCGGCCTTCACCTGGCTACCGGCGTCGCGGCAACGGGCGCTGCGCCGCAACCTGATCTTTATCGGCGCCACCCTGGCCCTGGGCCTGCTGTCCAAGGCCTTTGCCGCAGGCGGTAGCTACGTGGTGGACGATGGCGCGATCAACGCCCCGGGCGAATGCAATGTCGACGCTGGCTACACCCGTTCAACACAGCGCACCACCCTCTCCGCAGCCTGCACATCAAGGGCGCTGCCTAATCTGCAATGGGGCGCCGCCATCTAGGATGAGCCTGGGCTGAGCCACCTCAGCCCGCAACTCAAGGGGTCTCTGTGGGCCTGGCAGGATGCGGGCGTGGAGATCGCCTGGGCGGCAGCGGCGCATATCGCTGTGGACCGTCGGCACCCATTCGACGGCGCAGACCTGGGCGTACCGCTGACCTGGCAAGCGTTTGAGACACTGCGCCTGAACCTCAATGCCGGCTGGAGCCACGCCTATGACGATGGCGAACAAAACCAGCGGCTGACCTGGGGCACCGGCCTGGAATACCGCGTGGCGGACTCTCTGACGCTGCTGGCGGAGCGCTACGGCCAGCAGCATGGCGACCAGGCCTGGCAGGCTGGGCCGCGGGTGCATCTGGGAAAGCAGGTGGATGTAGACCTGGTGGTCGGGCGCAACCTGACGGGGGATCACGACCGCTGGCTGACCACGGGGGCGACCCTGCGATTCTGAAGGACTGATATAGACGCTGTTTCGCTGCGCGAGGCAGCGTCTACATGGGTATCGGGTATCAGGCCGGTTTGGTTTGCTGTTCGAGGTGCAGCTGCAACTCAGGCTCGATGCCCAGCGCTCCCGCCAGTTCATCCAGGTAGTTGCGCTCGGCGTCCTGCTGGTCATCCACCAGCATCACGCTAGCCAGGTAGACCTCGGCGGCTACCGCCGGGTCACCGGCATATTCGGCAAAATCCCGCGCATCCAAGGGTTTGGCGATTTGGGCATCGAGCCATTGCCGCAGGTCGGGGTCGTCGGTGTGGCGCCCGATCTCCTGGGAGATCAACGCCATTTCTTTTTCGTCGATCCGTCCATCCGCCTTGGCCGCCGCGATCAATGCACGCAGCACTGCATGGCTATGGGCCTCGACGTCGGAGCCGGAGAGTTGATCAACCGTTTGCAAGGCCTGTTGCGGTGCCGAAGCCTGCTGGCGCTGCCAGGCTTGATACGCCTGGAATGCCATCATCCCCAATGACGCCAGGGCCGCGTAGTTGGTACCACCGCTGCGCGCCTGGGTCGAACCACCCGCCGGGGTTGCGCCCAACATACCACCCAGGCCCCCCAGCAGATCGCCCAGGCCGCCACCACCAGCTGCAGAGGGTGCAGAGCCGCCACCCCGGAGCAAACCACCGAGCAGGCCACCCAACCCGCCGAGACCTCCCGCGCCGCCCTGGGGAGCCGCCGAACCGCCTTGCTGCGACATCGAGGCTTGACCTGCCCGTAGCAGTTGTTCCAGTAGAGCACTGGTGTTCATGGTATCGCCCTCCTATGGGCTGTGCGCCAGACAACCAACAATAGTCCCTGCTGCCTATAACGCCAAGATCGGCCAGCACGCGTGGTTTTGCCGAGCGGCCTGTACCCCAGCAAATCCGCCGCTGACCTGTAACGCCCGAGAGAATTGTTCAGATTCGACGCACCAAGGCGCGCGGTGAACGCAGGCCCGCACATGGTGTCGGAAATATAAGGGCACAGCCTCAACCGGCCTGGCCTTGAGCGCGAGCATCAACAGATTTGCGGTGCCGCGTACCCTCACAGAAGGAGACGCTGACATGGTCACTCACTTCAAGGTCGCCGGGCACCTCGCTTGCGGCCATCACGGCAATAACCTCACATCCACGGTCGAATTGAACCGGGTCAAATGCCGTACCTGCCGCAACACCGATGCCTACAAGGAAGCCCGCCGCAACCAGCGCAATGCATCTCGCCGCGCGGCACGCAAGGCCCGCTCGGGCCAGGCCAGCAATGACTGGCGCAGCGCCTGGACCCAACGCCTGAATGCCCTACCCGGCCTGCAGCGCCTGCCACGTGGGTTCAGCGGCCAGCCTTTCGTCTAGATCGGCCCATTTGTAGGCCCCGGCTTGCCGGCGATGGCGGCCTGTGTGGCGCAGCAGTGCTGCCTGAACCGACACCATCGCGGGCAATCCGGCAGGCTCAAGGTCGTGCACGCACCTTGTAGCCCGGTAGCGTCGCGGCATAGGCCATTGCCTGCTCACGGGAGCCAAAGGAAGCCAATCGATCATCCTTGGTGCACACGCGCCACGGGCCGCTGTTGACCCGGACAATGTCATAGCCATTGAGATGCATCTTGTTCAACAGGGGAACGCTCATAGTCACCTCTCCTATTCCAGAGATAATCCACGGGTTGCCCGATCCACCATACGCTCGATCCAGGCACTGTCGCCTACCGAACGTCGCAGACTGCAGCGACCGCTCCTGTGACACGATATTTTGTGGTCGCTGCAATCAGAGCTCGATGCTCGCCAATTGCGCCATGTAGCACTGCACTTCCCCATGCAGCCACTCGGAAAACACCCGCTGTTTGCTTTCCGAGCTTTCCCGAGGTGGCCAGGCCAACCAATACGGGTAGGCATACGGCGCGCTGATATCGCACAGCTGCACCAACTCCCCGCGCACGATGGCGTCGTGCACCAGGCTACGCCGCTCCAGGGCGATGCCCTGGCCCAGCCGGACCGCTTCCAGTACCAGGTTGGAGTCATTGCTGCACAGGCCTTTGCGTTCGGTGCTCATTTCAATGCCAGCGGCCTGGCACCACGGCTGCCAGGATTCATTGCTGTAGATAATCGGGCTGTGCACGATTTGCTCGGGGGTTCGCGGCAATTGCCCGCCGTTGAAATGGGGCGCGGCGACCACCACCACTTCGTCGTGAAACAGCAGTTTCTGCTCCACTCCTTCCCATTCGCCCTTGCCCATGCGGATCGCCATGTCTACCGACTCTTGATGCAAGTTGGTAATGGCCAGGGTGGCTTGCAGGCGAATGCTGATGTGCGGGTAAAGCCGCTGGAACGCTGGCAGTCGCGGCAGCAGCCAGGAGCGTCCAAATGAGGGCAACACCGCCACCACCAACTCGTCCCGCTTGGGCTGGGCCTGGATCAAGCGCGTCGCGTCGGCGATATCGCCCAGGGCCTGGCGGATCTGCAACGCGTACAGCCGGCCATCTTCACTGATGCGCAAGCCGCGCCCTTCGCGCACGAACAGCGTGAGGCCGACGATTTGCTCCAGCACCTTGATCTGCTGACTGATGGCCGAATGGGTGACATGCAACTCCTTGGCCGCCAGGGTGACGCTACCAAGCCTGGCGGTGGCTTCGAAACTGCGCAGGGAGGTCAGGGGCGGAAAAGCACTCATGTAAGCTCGACTAACCTTTTAAGGTAAAAAATATAGATATTGAAAGGACTTTGGCCGCTATAAAGTAATCCGCAATTAACAATCACACCATCAAGAATGGAGGCTTCATGAAACTGGTTGGCATGCTCGACTCACCTTATGTGCGCCGCGTAGCGATTGCCCTGGACCTGTACGGGGTCGATTTTGAGCAGCAGTCGCTGTCGGTGTTCAGCACCTTCGCTGAATTTGCCACCATCAACCCGGTGGTCAAGGCGCCGACACTGGTGCTCGACGACGGCACGGTGCTGATGGACTCCAGCCTGATCCTGGACTATTTCGAAAGCCTGGCGCCGGCCGATAAAAAGCTCCTGCCCCAGACCGCAGCCGCCCGTGCGCGGGACCTGCAAGTGATCGGCCTGGCCTTGGCTGCCTGCGACAAGAGCGTACAGATCTACTACGAGCACAACCTGCGCCCCACAGAAAAACTTCATGAGCCGTGGCTTGAGCGAGTAACCGGGCAACTGCTGGCAGCCTACGGGGGCCTGGAAAAACTGCTGGCCAACGCTCCTGGCCAGCCTTTGAACCTAGCGTCGCTGAGCGCCGCGGTGGCCTGGTCGTTTTCAAGGTACGCCGTGCCCTCGGTGGTCAAAGCCGAGGACTTTCCCAACTTGCAGCGCCACGCCCAATGGGCCGAGCAACACCCGGCGTTCGGCAAATACCCTATCGAATAGGCAGCAACGCCGCGCCAACCAACCCCGCCAGCCCCAGCAGGCACGCCAGGCCAGCGCTATAGGCCAGGGTGCGCCAGGGTTGGCGGCCGCCCAGGTACATCAGGGTATGCATTACGCGCGCGACGGTGAACAGGCCAAACAGCCAGGCCGTCGCGACTGCCGGGGCGTCCAGCGCCAGGCACAGCCCACCGAGAACGAAAAACAGCGGAATGTTTTCCAGGTCGTTGGCCCACGCTTTCGCCGCCCGGCTGACCGGCAGCAGTTCCTGGGCATTGGCCGGGCGCTGGAAGAAACCGGCATCCTCAGGATTGGTGAATGCACGGTGCCTGAGGCGGAAAAAACCCTGGTAACAGGAAATCCCCAGCATCTTGATAAACAGCACCAGCACACAGAGGGCAAACAGATGCAGGGGACTACTCATTGCCGGTCCCTGGCAAAGCCGTTGACCACGATATACAGCAGCGGCCCGACCGAGACGAACACCGCCGTCAGCAGCCAGTACGGCAACACACTGGCCAGCGACCGGCCCCGGGCGCGGGTGTCACGGTACATCCACACGCAGGCCAGGGTCGCCATCAGGTACAGGTCGATCACCACCTGGGCGGTGTCGGGCCGGGACAATAGCTCCAGGCCGAATGCCAGCAGCGACTGCTCGGCCCAGAGCAAGGTGCCCAGGGTGTACAAGGAAAACGCCAACAGGCTGGCAAGGGCGATGTAGGGTCTGTGCATAGGGTCCTTCCTCTAGATAGGTAATGGTGAATGAGGCAGTTGTGGCGAGGGGGCTCGTCCCGCTGGGCTGCGAAGCAGCCCCAAAACCAGCGACCTAGGTGTATCTGATGAATCTCGGTGAGGCTTATTGGGGCTGCTTCGCAGCCCAGCGGGGGACGAGCCCCCTCGCCACAAAAGAGCCTCTCACCGTAGCGAGGGCCCCAGTAAGCTGCAGATTAGTGATAACGTCGCCACCCTCTCAATGACCTGTGAGGTCATGGACGCCAACCGCCCCGCCCTGCCAGAGTCAAGCCATGAGCCGCCCACCTTTCCCCCGAGCCACGCCCGATACCAATGCCGGCACGCAACTGCGGCAGTTGCGCCGCGAGGCGAAGTTGAGTCAATTGGAGTTGGCGCTGATCAGCGGTATTTCCCAGCGCCATTTGAGCTGTATCGAAACCGGCCGGGCCAAGGCCAGCCCTGGCACCTTGCACAACCTGCTCGGGGCTCTCGACGTGCCGCTGGAACGCTGCAACAACCTGTTCCTCGCGGCCGGCTACGCCCCACGCTATGAGGCTACACCGCTGGCTGCGCCGGCGATGGATGCCATTCGGGAGGCCATCAACCATGTGCTGAAGGCCAACAACCCAGCACCGGCCATCGTGCTGGGCAGCCACTGGGAAGTACTCGCCGCCAACGCCAGCACCCAGGTCCTGTTTGACCTGGTGGGCCTGGCGCCCGACGCAGCACAAGGCCTGAACCTGTTGACGACCCTGTTGCAACCAGGTGGCCTGGGCGACCATTTGCTCAATGCCGACGAAATTCGCAACCTCGCCTGGCAACGGGCGGCCCGGGAAGCATTGGGCAACCCGGCCCTGGCCACGCTGCTGGAAAGCCTGCCGGTGCCACAAGGCTCGACAACACTGACCCATGAACTGCCGCCACTGGTGCTGACGCGCATCAATTCGCGGCAGGGGCAGTTGGACTTCATGTCCACCTTCACCACCTTCGGCATGCCCCAGGACATCACCGTCACCTCATTGCGGATCGAGCACCTGATCCCGGCCAACCCCCACACCTGGCACGTCATGACTGCCGCCTACGAACATTCTCTAACCCTGTAGGAGCGGTGTTTCAGGACGGGCATCCGCTGCTGATACAGCGCTTTCGCGAGCAAGCCCGCTCCCACGGAGGACCTCTGCCGGGCGCAGAATTTGCGCCACGCCATCAGAACTTGGTCACCAGCCCCATACGCAACGTGCGCCCCGGCGCCGGCATAAAGCTCTGGGCCAGCGGGTCCAGGTAGTAACGATTGGTCAGGTTATCCAGCGACACATTGAGATTGGTGTGGTCCTGCCATTTGTAGTTGAGGAACAGATCCACCAGCGCCACTTCGCGGTAGACCAGTTGCGGCGTGGTGGCCCCAGTCTGCCAGGATTTGTCTGCGGTGACGGTCGGGCCCGAGGTGTAGGTCAAGCGCCCGCCAACGGTCAGGGTCTGGCCGAAGAAGCGCAGGCCCGAGGTCAGGTTGCCGGCGACCCGTGGCGGGTTCTGGGTGTTGGTGTACGAGCCCATGAAGCTGCCCGGCGTGCAGTTGGGGGTGTCGTCAAGCTTCTGCCAGCGGGTGGAACTGGCCCGTAAGCGCGCGGCGAAGGCCGAGTCGCAGGTTTCGGTCTTCAGGTAGTAGGTCGACGACAGGTCGGCAAATACCCAGCCGGCGTCGTATTTCGATTGCAACTCCAGGCCGCTGGTCTTGAAGCTGTCGGTATTGCTGAAGTTCATCAGGCCCATCAGCCCAGGGCTTGGGTCGTAGTAACGGGTCACGTAGTTCTTGATGGTGTTGTTGAAGTACGCCAGCTTGATCGCCGCCGTGTCGTTGTCCGTCAGCAGGCCTTTTTGCAGGGTGCTCGCACCGATTTCCCAGTTGCTCGAACGCTCCGGTTTCAGGCCCTTGCCAGGCATGGTCTGCAAGGTGCCCTGGCTGGTTTCGAACAGCGAGGGCATGCGCAGGCCCTGGGTGTAGGAGGCGTAGATAAAGGTATCCGGCGCGATCTCATAGTTGATGCCGATGGCCGGGGAAAAGGCGCCCTTGCTGTCGCTCTGCTTGCCCGAATAGGTGTAGCCGGTGACCACCTCGCCCACCTGTGACGGATAGACCCGCGTGCCAATGCCCCCGTAGTCGTTGTAGCGCGGGCCGTCGAATGGATTGTTGGTGTCGCTGAAGACAATCCCGTTGTTCAGGCGCGGGTCGGTGGCGTCGGTGTATTGGCCGTTTTCGTCGGGGAACCACAGCATGTTGCCGTAGCTGCCCGGCTTGATCACATTCACGTAGCGCAACTCACGTTCCTCGCGCTGGCCGGTGGCGTGCGGCACATGGTCCTTGGTGCGGTAGTAGGTGTAGCGCCCGCCGCCCCACAACGTCAGTTCTTCAATCGGCTGGTACTCCAACTTACCGTTGAGGCTGAACTCCTTGCGGGAACCGTCACGCAGGCTGCGGTTGGCGTTGATATCGTTCTGCGTGGTGACCACGCCCTTTTGCGGCTGCAGCTCCTCGAGCTGGAACGAGCCCCCCAGGTCCAACTTGAAATCGCCGTATTGCGTTTCAAAACGCGAGGTATTGGCCAGGTCCCCGCCGATGCGCCGATCGGCCTGGCGGGTCCAGTTGCGGTCCGAGCGATAGGCCTGGGATTTGGGCGCCAGCACCGAGGTCAACTGACTGGTCTGGGCGTCGGTCATCCATAGGTTGGTCGTCAGGTCCACCAGCATATTGCCCGTGGGCAGGTAGTGATAACGGGCGGTGTAGGTGTCGATCTGGGTGCGGCCGCGCGGGTACTGGTAGATGCCACCGGTGCCGAAACGGAAGATGTCTGACGGCATGATCTCGCCTATGCGCCCATCGTAACGGATGTAGCCGAAGTCGAAGGTGTGGTCGTCGGCCGGGCGCAGGGTGGTCTTGAGCAGGATCGATTCGGTCTCTGCCGAGGAGTTGAGCACCTCTTCACCGGGGTTGTAGGTGGTGGCCACCGTCATGTTTTCGCGGCCATAGCGGTCATAGGTGCGGTAGCGGTCCTGGCCGTGCTTGCCGGAGAAGTAGTTGCCCTGGTTGCGATGGGCGTAGGCCGCCACCACGTCGAACAGCTCGTGGGTGTATGCAAACGCCGCACTGCCCGACTCCGAATCGGAACCGAACAGGCCGCCACGGTGCTGGTGCGGCTCGGAATACAGGCTTTCGGTGGCCGAGTGGCTGTTGCGCGAGGCAGGCTCCACGCCGTTGTTCCACACGTCGCCCTTGAGGCGCAGGCCCACGTTCTTGCCATCACGCAGGATGTCATCGACACCCAGGGTGCGGATCGCTACCGTGCCGCCGATGGCGCTGGAGGTCAGGCTGGGGCCCTTGTCGATGGCCACGTCACTGACCAGGTCGGGGTCGATGTAGCTACGTTGTTGCGTGCCTGCATAACCGCGATAGACATCCAGCGCCTGTTGCGAGCCATCGACCGTGACCGCGACCCGGCTTTGCCCCTGGATCCCGCGGATATTCACATCCAGGCCACCGCCATTGCGGCTGTCACCCACCTGCACCCCAGGCTGGCCCTTGAGCAAATCGCCGGGGGAAATCACGGCAAAGCGCTGCACTTCTTCCGGGGAGATGTAAACCGCTGAACGTGGCGCCGAGTAGACGGCTTTCTTCTGAAGGTCCTCGCCGGTGACTTTCTGCGACGGCAGCACCACCGCAGTGGTTGCCGGGTGCAATTGAACGCTGCCATCGGCCTGACGCTGAAAACTCAGGCCGGTGCCCGCCAGCAACTGCGCCAGGCCCGCTTCGGTGCTGAAATTGCCGTGCAGGCCGTTGCTGCGCTTGCCCGCCGTCAGCGTCGAACTGCCCGCCATGCTGATACCCGCCTGCACGCCAAAGCGCGAGAGCGCCTGGTCCAGGGGACCGGCGTCGATGCTATAGGGCTGACGCTCGGCCTGGGCGAAAACCGCGGTGCTGTACAGCGGTTGCAGGCTGAGTAACAACAGACCCAATGTGCGGGTGCGCAAGACACTTGCGGGAGAAATCATGCAGGGCTCCTAGAGGTGAAGGCCCACCTGTCTCGGTGGGTTATTCCTATAGGCCAAGCGAGTTTTGAAAAACTGCGGGGGGAACGTAAAAAAATTTTCAGACCGGCACCACAGTCACCCAATAGCGGGTACGACGCTCGATGCGCACCGGCAACGCATGGGCCACCAACGCCAGCGCAGCATCGGTGTCATCCAGCTGGAAGCTCCCGGTCACGCGCAACCCCGCCACCTGCTCGCTGCAGCGCAAGACGCCCGGCCGGTAACGGGAAAGTTCGGCGAGCAGCACATCCAGGCGCATACGCTCGGCAGGCAGAATCCCGCGCAACCAGGCCTGGGCCAGAAACCCATCGCTCTGGCGTGGCGCGCCCACACCCTGGCGATCCACCCGAGTCTGCCACCCCGCCGCCACCGCGACCGGTGACGGGTTGCGCGGCGAACTCACGTCAACCCAGCCGCGCAATACGGTAATCCACGTGCCCTGCTGATCGTGGCGCACCAGCAGATTGGCCTCCCGGCTGCTCAGTAACGCATCCGGCGTGACCAGTTGCAGCGGGCGTGACTCGACCTGTGCATCCAGCGCCACCTCGCCCTCGATCAACTGCACACTGCGCAGGTAGGCGCTGAAGTCCAGGCTGACGGCACTGGCGGTGTTCAGCCACAGTGAACTGCCATCGGCCAGGGTCCAGCGATGGCGCTCACCGGTCGCCGTGCGATACGTGGCAAAGGCTGCGCGCACCAGCGTCGAATCGGCGCCCTGCCACGACAGGCCACCCAGCAGCCCCAGCCCCAGCAAGCACTTGAGCACCTGCCGGCGCCGTAGCGGATCAGCCCCGGCAGATTCCAATGCCCGCCGCGCGGTGGCATCCGCCAACAGGTGGGCACCGGGCTGCAGCGTCAGGGGCAAGCTGGTGACGCGTTGCCAGGCGTATTCGTGCTCGGCGCTCGCCAGCCGCCATTGCTGCAACGCCTGGTGATCGGCCGGGCTCATCATTCCGGACTCAAACCTGACGATCCAATCGATGGCCGTTTCGCGGATTTTCGGTGCAACCGCAGTGCCCGTCATTCAAAACGACTCGCGTAGCACACGCTGAAAGCCTTGCCCATCGCCCGCTGTACCTGAGCCACGCTCAAGCTCAATTGCGTAGCGATCTGCGGGTACGTCAGGCCATCGAGCTGGGACAAAAAGAAGATCTTGCGCACCTGCATCGACAAGCCCACCAGCAGCGAGTCGAGTTGCAGCAGGGTTTCGATCATCAGGTAACGCGTTTCGGGCGACGGTTCCTCAGCTTCGGGGCGCGCGGCGAGTGCCTCGAGGTAGGCCCGTTCAATGGCCTGGCGGCGCCAGCGGTTGATCAGCAAGCCATTGGCGATCGCGGCAAGAAATGCCATGGGCTGGCGCAACTCACGCACATCCTGCTGCGTGCGCAACACGCGGATGAAGGTGTCGTGCGCCAGATCTTCGGCATCGGCGCTATGCCCCAGGCGACGCTGCAACCAGCCGCGCAGCCAGGGGTGATGACGGGTATAGAGTTGTTCGACGGGCGAGACGAGACTGTCGTCGTACATGTCAGGTCCAATGAGCGGTAATGATAATACTTCTCATTTTAGTGTCTGGACCTGACGCTTGTACAGCGCCCGCTGCTACCACTGTTGCAGATGGGGTTCGGGGCCAGCCAGTGCCGGAAACAGCGGCAACACCTCTTGCGCCAGTTCCTCAATGATCTCGGCCACCGGGCGCTGGGCCATCTGGATCCCGAGGGCGGCATGATTGACGCCCGCTTCACGCCACTCGCCAAGCAGGTCGATCAGGCCCTTGCGCCCGGTCTTGAGCACATAGCCACCTTGCATGGGCGTCCGCGGGAAGTCCGGGTCATCGGCCAGGTCGATCCATTCATTGGTCATATGCGGGCGGAAACCACCGCCTGGAATCCCATCGCGCCAGGCGCGGATTTTTTCCGCCAGGCGCCTCGGCCCCATCACGTTATGGGTGCTGTCCGGGTAGGTCAGCCAGCCATCGGCCTGTTCCCCCAGCCACTGCATCGACTGGCGCGACGACCCGGTGACAACCAGGGGAATGCGCCCCGTTACCGGTTTGGGCAACAAGTACGCATCGCTCAACTGCCCAAGGGGTGACTCAATAGTCGGCGCCGTGGCCGCCAGTAATTGCCGGAAGTAGTCCACCGACTGCGCAAAACGCTCGGCACGCGCACCGTGCTCCAGGCCATAGGCCGGAAACTCCACGGCACGGTCGCCCGAGGCGATGCCCATCACCAGCCTGCCACCGGACAATCGATCAATCGTCGCGGCGGCCTTGGCCAAGTCAATCGGATGACGCAACGAGAACACTGCACTGCCGGTCACCAGGGCAATCTGCCGGCTATGGGCGGCCAGGTAGCCCAGATAGGTAAACGGATCGAACACTTGGCCCGCATCGCCAAACGAAGGGTCGAACAAGGGCACGTCGCGCACCCAGACTGCGGCAAAGCCCAGGCGATCGATCTCGCTGACCCATTGCGCCTGGCCGGCGAGGACTGCCATGTCGCCCTCATAGAACCGCAGCGGCAGGAAGATCCCCAGGGTCAGTTGATCCGGCGCGAACATGCGCCGGTAGCCGGGGTGGTTGGCAAAGGCCGACGCGTTGGCGCCACAGGTGGCGGTGGAGTTCATACAGGGTCCTCGGAATGGGCCACTCATGGGCCGGTGGCAGGGGCAGGCAGGCGGATACCGCGTTGCACGGCCGGGCGCAGGTTGACCCGCTCATACCACGCGCTCAGGTGCCGGTACTGACTGAAATCGAAGGCAATCACCCGGGCAATGTGCATCCAGCCAAAGGTCGCAATATCTGCGATGGAATACGCCTGCCCTGCCAACCAGGGGTTGGCGGCCAATTGTTGGTCAAGGGTGGCAAAGGCCGCTTCGGTCAGTTGCCGATAACGCTGGATTGCCGTGGCGTTGGCGCTGTCGTCGAACAGTTCGAAATGCACGCGTTGGCCCAACAACGGCCCCACGCTTGAACTGTGAAACATCAACCAAGTAATCGCCGCCCAATGCGCCGGGCCGGCCGGGGGCAACAGTTGCCCGCTCTTTTGCGCCAGGTACAGCAGGATCGCGGCGGACTCAAACAGGGTGATGCCAGCGCCGCGGTCAACCAGTACCGGAATACGCCCATGGGGATTGAGCGCCAGAAAATCGGGATGACGATGCTCGTCGTGATCGATCTGGACATGACGCAGGGTGTAGGCCAGGCCCATTTCTTCGAGGGCGATGGTGATCTTGAAACCATTGGGCGAGCTGTCGGTGTAGAGCACCAGATCAGGGCTGTGCATGGCCGGTTTACCTCAGGCGAAATTGCTTGAGCGCCATACTAAGGAGGTAAAAACGGGCGTGGAAACGATACGTTCTTAACCACTGCTTTAGATTTTCTAAACCCACCCTGTGGGAGCGGGCTTGCTCGCGAAAGCGGTGGATCAGTCGCTGGATGTGTTGAATGACACACCGCATTCGCGAGCAAGCCCGCTCCCACCTGAAGCAATAGCGCGTTCCTTCCCCACTCGATTATTTTTCCCACGCGGCCTTGGGAATCAACAAGCCGTGATTGCCGTTGTACGCGGCGCGCTCAGGCGACTTCCAACCCTCCAGCAACCCGTCGTCGAGCCGGTAGACTTCCACCCCCAGCGGCCGGCACACCGTCAGCGGGTCCTGGGCATCCGGGCCCCACATCGGCAGCGACAGGTCACCGCCCGGGCAGGTGGACAGCGCACACAACAAGTCAATCTCGGCAAAGAACTCCAGGTAATCGCCTTGTTTGGCCGGGCATGCCTTCATGAAGTACATGTCGTCGTGATTCAGGCCGGTGCACTGGAAGATATTCAACACGTCGTGCACATCAAACTCGGTCAGGCCATGGGGCAATACGGCGCGGGTCAGGTTGGAATGGCAATGATGGTGGAAGTCCTCGCCGGTGAGCATCTTGTTCACGTAGGGATCGCAACGCGTGCCCAGCAGATCGTGCAGGCGCCCACCGTGCTCGTCGATGCCGTAGCCGGCCAGGCTGTCATCGGTGATGGTGACCATCGGCCGCAGGAACGGCAGGTTCGACCACAGGCGGTCGTAGGTGCTGACATGGGCGCCTTGCAGCTGGCGGGTGCGCGCAGCCCACATGCGCTCGCGCGGGTCATTGGCATTCCACACATTGAAATCGCCGACCTGCGGCCCGACAGGGGTGGTCACGCGGAACACATGGCCGGCCGGTACCTTCCACGCGCGACCGGTGCGGATCGGTACGTCGAACTGCTCGACCAGGGTGCGCCCTGCCCCGCACTCGCGCACACGGTCGTAAAACGCCTTGTCGACCTGCAAGGCTGCACCCTTGCTGACTTGGTAGGCGGCGGGATAGTCCTTGTACATGGTGGGATCCTCGTTGGCAGGGTTTGGCAGAACCATACAACGGGGCGGGCGTGACTTGAAGAGCACACACAAACCAATGTGGGAGCGGGCTTGCCCGCGATAGCGGTGGGTCAGGTTAGAAATACTTGACTGACACACTGCTATCGCGGGCAAGCCCGCTCCTACAGGGGGGGACGCGTCGTCAGATGAACTCGTTAGAAACTTCCGACCACAGGCTGACCTTCTGCCCACGATTCTTGAAGAACTCGATTTCGCGCTTGATCCCCGAGCTCAGGTCCCAGCCCGGCAGGTCGAGGATGATCAGCTCTTGCATCATGTCCATGAACAGCGCATCCACCGGTGCCCACAGCTTGCCGATGGTGGCGCTGTCCTTGCCTTCAAACGCCAGGTTGATCGGGTGTGACATCGACACCTGGCTGAACACCCCATGACCCGACTCGATGATGGTGGCCGCCACCTTGTTGCACTGGATAAAGCGCTCATGGGTGACCGACGCATCGGCATGGCTGTAGGGGCAGGCCAGAAAAATCTTTCTCATTGTTACCTCAGGGCAAGGCAAGGGCTCGCACCCTTGCGGTGATTAAACGGTTGGCGTCATACCGGCTGGGCGACTGGTACACCCGCGGCGTCGGCCTCTTCGCGCTCGCGTTCCTGGGCTTCGTAGCGCTGGGCGGCGGGCACGGAGATCTTGATCGCGATTGCCACGGCGAGCAGGCCACCAAACAGCTTGGCCAGCAGGATCGGCATGATCAGCGTCGGCTGGAAGTTGGCGGTAAAGGCCAGGTGATCACCAATGGTCGCTTGCGCGCAGACACCCAGGGCCACGCACAGGACCTTGTCCCGGGCATTCATCTTTTTGAACAGGTGATACACCGCGATGATATTGGCAAACACCATGACAAACGCCGCCGCGCCATCGGCCGACAGCCCGATGTGCTTGCCCAGCACTTGCATGGGTTTCTTGCAGTAGCGATTGAACAGGTAGCAGATGGGGAAAGTCCCGGCGAGCATGATGCCGATATAGCCGGCAATCTCGATGGCGCGGAACAATTCCTTCTCGTCGGCGAACATCGGGTCGAAGCCCCACACGCCGAAGTTTTTCATGAAGAACCCGGTGAAGTGCTCGACGATGGCCAGCGCCAGGACGATCTTGATAAACGCGTCCATCAACTTACCGAACACCAAAAACCCGGCCACCATCCACGACGCCCGATACCGCAGGCCGGCAGCCAGCAGGAAACAGAACACAAACAAGGGCGCGAGCAAGCGCACGCAGTCGACAAAACCCAGGCTCAGGTAATGCAGGGCCGGCGAGGTGGTGGAGACGATGTCACGCACCGGCAGGTTGAAGGCCGTGATCATCATCAGCGACGCAAGCACCGCAAACGGGATGCTGATCAGCCCGGCCATGGCCCCCAGCGCCAGGTACTTGTGGTCCTTGCGCTCGAGCATCATCAGGCCGACCGGGATCAGGTAGACGATGGTCGCGCCGGAGGTGTAGCCGACGATCATGGCGGTGATCCACATGTCGCGGTTCGCCGCCAGGGCATCGGCAAGCTGGTAGCCACCCATGTCCACGGCGATGATCGACAGTGCCGCAATGGACACGTCGGAACCCATCGCACCAAAGTACGGCCCCAAGGCCACCTCGATGAACTTGGACAGGTACGGGATCGCCACCATGATGCCCGCCTGCGCCAGGAACACCGGGCCGATGGAGTGGATGCCGTTGACAAACTCCTTGCCCAGGCCACTGTCGGGCTTGATCACGGACGCAAACGCGCCCACCACCGCGCCGATCATGATCAGGTAAATAACGTAGTTGCCGAATTCCGCCATTGCTTTCGCTCCATCTGTACTGAATCAATTGTTTTTGTAGGAGTACGCCCCAGTTCGGTCGCTCCATTGGCCAAACGCGTTTTACAGCCCCATTTGTTGCGCTTTCACACCCTATAACTAACCACTTCCCATGCCAATCGTGTGTTTCTTGTGGTTTTGCGGGTTAAACACACTGGAATCGGTCAATTCTATTGCGTAATCTCTGCTCATACCTTTCAAGGCAGCGGACTCTAAGCCCGTGAACGGCAAACGCCAATACCAAGTTCACGCAATCCGCGCTGGCGCTCAAGCGCCCCAACACACGCTGCTGCGGCATCATTTGAGTGCCTCGGTAACAGCGCTGCGCACCGCTGGCGCACTCACGTAGCATCAAGAGGATCGATCCCCATGCGCCCCAATGAAAGACGCCAACATATCCTTGAGCTGCTACGCCAGCGTGAACGCATTTCAGTCGATGAGTTGGCGCGCACCCTCAGCACTTCGCAAGAGACCATTCGCCGCGACCTCACGGCCCTGGCCGACGATGGCCAGGTCACCAAGTTCCACGGTGGTGCCTCGCTGCCTCCCAGCGGCGAACATGAGAACGCCTTCCAGACCCGGATGAATGAATTTTCCCAGGAGAAACGTGCGGTGGCGCGGTTTGCCGCCGGGCTCTATGCGCCGGGCGACAGCCTGCTGATCGATACCGGTACCACTACCCTGTTCTTTGCCCGTGAACTGGCAAAGCTCAACCGCATCACGGTCATTACCAACTCCTTGTTGATCGCCTCCGCCATTGGCGCCAGTGGTAATCGCGTATTCATGATCGGTGGCGAATACCGCCCCGAATCGGAACAGAATATCGGCGCCCTGGCCATGGAGCAGATCGCGCGCTTCAACGCAGAGCATGCGGTGGTCACCATTGGCGCCTTGAACACCGACGGGGCCTTTGACTTCTCCATCGAAGAGGCGGAAATCACCCGCGCCATGATCGCCCGCACGCGCTACCTCACGGTCATTGCCGATTCCTCGAAGATGGGCAAGCGCGCGTTGTTCCAGGTATTCCCCCTGGAACGCATCGACCGCCTGATCATCGACCGCAAACCCTTGGGTGAACTGGCCAAGGCCCTGGCCGAGGCCCAGGTGGAAGTCCTGGAGGCCCCTGCCCTGACCCGGCCGGAGTGGTAAGCCGTCAGCGCCAGTCGCGGCAACGGGTCACCGCATCGCTGAACGTGGCACGCCACTGCTGGGCTTGCGCGGCACTGACTTTCGGGTGAAAGCTGGTGCTGGTGTTACGCGGCGGCTTGAGGGCTACGCCAAGGCCTTTGGCTGCCAGCGCTGCGCAGCCGAACGCCGTCAGCTCATCGAAGCGCTGGGTGACGATGCAACGCTGCAAGGCATCAGCAAGGAACTGCGCAAAATATGGACTGCGCGCCAGGCCGCCATCGATGGACAGGTGATCGGTGACGCTGAGAAAACCGTCCATGGCCGTGATCACTTCAACACTGCGCAACGCCACGCCTTCCAGCACGGCCTGGCACATATCCTGGCGCGTGGTGCTGCCATTCATGCCCACCCACAGGGCTGCCGCGCTACGGTCCCAGTGGGGGCAGCCGAGCCCGGACAACGCCGGCACAAACGCGAGTTGGCGACCAATGGCCGGCGGCTCGTCGAAGGCCGCCAGCTCTGAAAAATCGCTGAACAAGCCAAGCCGCCCGGCCCACTCCACGGCGGCGCTGGCATCGTAGACACCACCGTCCATGGCATACGTGGGTTTGCCGTCGATCTGCCAGGCGATGGTTGCCAGCAGGCCCTTGTCCGGCGCTCGGATGATCTGCTCGCCCGTCAAGGTCAGGGCGAACGCCCCCGTACCGTAGGTGATCTTGGCGTCGCCCTCGTTGCGGCAACCATGGCCATACAGTGAGGCTTGCTGGTCGACAATCGAGGCGGTGACCGGGGTGGCGCCGATCTCGCCAAAGTGGCCGACGGTGTCGCGGATCTGCGGCAACGTTTCCATGGGCACGCCAAACAGCTCGCAGAGTTGACTGTCCCACTGCCCGGTCGAAAGGTTCATCAGCGAAGTGCGCGAGGCGGTCGTGACGTCGGTGGCAAAGACCCCGGTCAGGCGATCGAGAAAGTACGCATCGGTGGTGCCCAGGCGCAGCCGCCCGGCTTTCAAGGCGCTTTGCGCAGCCGGCAGGTTGCGTACGATCCAGGCCAGCTTGCTCGCCGAAAAATACGGATCCAACGGCAACCCCGCACGCTCCAGGGTCAGGGCTTCGCCCCCGTCGCCGCGCAACTGGGCGATCTCGGCCGAGGTGCGATTGTCCTGCCAGACGATCACCGGGGATAACGGCTCGCCGGTCTTGGCATCCCACGCCAGGCAACTTTCACCCTGGTTGGCAATACCGATGGCATCCACCTGGCCGGTGGCCTCCAGGCAACGCTGCAGGTTATTGAGCAACTCCAGTGGGTCATGCTCCACCCAACCGGGGTGGGGATGGTGTTGCTGATGGCGCAACGAGAGCTGGATATCAGCAGACCCATTGTCACTCACCACCAGCACACGGGTGCTGGTGGTGCCTTGATCGAGCGCGGCAATCCGCATGTTAAAGACTCCTCGGCAGGTCTTGTTAGTGGCCGACAAAGTCGACTTCGAGTTGCTGTACGCCCTGGGGCAGGTTCAGGCCGGCGATGGGGATCAGGATCCGCCGTTCCGGCAACCAACTGCCGGCACGCGACCAGATTTGCGTACCATCGGCCCGTACCACCAGGCGCCCTTTCACCTCACGGCTGACCCGCAGTTGCAGGTGCTGCATACCCGCCACGGCAGACGGGCTCAGGCGTTGCGGCACGCAGAGTTTCAAGTCGCCCTGGCAGGCGATCTCGACGCTCGGCGCACCTGCCGGCAAGTGCCCCTGCAGGTCGCGGGCGATCATCGTAGCGATCTTATGGCCTTCGCGAAACGACCAGCCTGCCGTCTCGACAGGACGCAGCAGATTACCCGCGGCAAAGTAGGCCGGATCACTGCAGCGCCCGTATTGATCGATGTGCGGGCCACCGCTTTTCGGGTCAAGCCGCAGCTCGCTCAAGCGCACCAGGCTGGATTCGGGGGTGAACTGGCCGGTGAGCAGCACGCCGTCACAGTCCAAGGTGGTGGTCTGGCCGTCAGCCAGGCGCACGGTCGCACCCTCCACGCGCCCGGTGCCATGGATCTGCAGCAGTTGCGCGCCGAAATGCATCGGCACCCCGCACAACCGCGGAAACAGCGACAACGGCCAGCGCGCCGTGGCCCGCTGATTGGCCTCGATCATCGCCACCGGCTGGATCCCGGCACGTCGGCAGCTCATGACCGCCGACAGGCTGACCAACTCGGTACCGACAATCAACGGGCGCTCAAAGGGCTTGAGGTGTTCCAGGTACAGATAGGACTGGAACGCACCGGTATTGATGACCCCCAGCGGGCGGTCGCCGCCCAGCAGGCGCGCCGAGCGCGGCGTTTCCCGGGCCCCGGTGGCGATCAACACCCGGCGTGCCTGGATAACCCTCGCGCCCTCCGGGCTGACCAGTTCCAGGCGCCCGCCCTCGCCCATCTGCGTCACCGAGTGCTTGACGCGGATCTGCACCCCCGCCTTCAACGCCTGCGCGACGTTTTTGCGCGCATAGGCCGGCCCGGTGTAGAGCCTGCCGTATTCACGCAGGCCAAAAGGCGGATGCCCACAATGGCGCGGGATGCCACCCGCCTCGGGCTCGCGCTCCAGCACCACGACCTTGTCGACGCCCAGCTTGCGCAGGGTGATCGCCGCCGACAGCCCCGACGGGCCGCCACCGATAATCGCGACATCAATGTTTTCGACTTCAATGGGCTGCATGACAAACACCTGTTGCAAGGGGAACGGCCAGATGGCCAGCGCTCAACTGCGCCACTCGCGCACCACAATAAAAGCCCTGGCAGCGCCCCATACAGGCCCGCGTGCGGCGCTTCAAACCACCCAGGTCACCGGGCGGCAGCGCACTGGCCAAGGCATTCTCGATTTCCCGCAGCGTCACCATTTCACAGTGGCAGACGATTTCGCCGTAGCCCGGGCGCTGATAATCGCGCGGCAAATGTTCGGCAAGGTTGGGCAATGTCGGCCATTGCAGGATTTGCGCAGGGACCGGTGTGTGCTCGCGTTGATAAAGGCTGAACACGTGCCGGGCAATGCCCAGCGCCGCGGTCAGGCCGGTGGAGCGGATGCCGCCGACGCTGATCCAGTTCTTGCCTTCGACCCGCTGCACCCGGTACTCCTTCTTTTCCGTGGCCGGGCGCAGTGCGGCATACGTGGCGGTGACCGGCATGCCTTCGAGCGCCGGAATCCGCTCGACGGCGGCGTCCACCAATTGACGCAGCACATCGCCGTCGAGGCCGGCGTGCACGCGGTCTTCCTGTTCTTCGGCGGTCGGCCCCACCAGCAGGTTGCCGTAGACCGTACGGGTCAACACGATGCCTTTGGTGCGTTCATTGGGCACCGGCAGGATGATGTTGCCCAGATAGCGCGCGGCGGCCTTGTCGAACACCACGAACTGACCTTTGCGCGGGTGAATGGAAAAGCTCGATGCGCCCAGCAACTGTTGCTCGAGCACATCGCCAAACAACCCGGCGCAGTTGATGATCGTGCGCCCGCGGATAAACCCGTTGGTGGTCTCCAGGGCCCAGAGTTCGCCGTCGAAATAGCCGCCATTGACCTCGGTATTGAAGCGCACCTGTGCCCCATGGATCATCGCCTGGAGCAGATACCCCAGGGGCGCCGACCACGGGTCGATCACAAACTCACCAGGCACCTCGACCGCCCCCAGGGCATTGTGTGCCAGGTTCGGCTCCAGGGCGCGCACCCGCTCGCGGCCGATCAGGCGGACATCGGCAATCCCATTGGCGTGCGCCTGCTCGACGATGCCTTGCAGCTTGCCCAGGTCCTCCTCGTTCCAGGCCACCACCATCGCGCCGGTCTTGAGCAGCGGCAGCGACATCTTCTGGTGGATCTGCAGGTATTCCTGGTAGCCGTCCTTCATGCATTGCAGCTCCAGGCTGCCGGTTGGCGCATCGAAGCCAGTGTGCAAAATCGCGCTATTGCCTTTGCTCGCTCCAGACAGGATGTCCGGGCTTTTTTCCAGCAACAGCACCCGCGCCCCTTCCAGGGTAAAGCGCCGGACCATCGCGCATCCCACAACGCCACCGCCAACAACGATGACGTCGTAGATACCACTCTGATTCGGGAAGGGTTTGGTCATGATCAAGCCTATGGTGAAGTGAGCGCAGGATGTGCCCGGGATAGGTGCAGGGCATATGCCACTGACTGAACCCAGGTTGGAATGACCGATTGGCCAAGGCGGTTCATTCACAGCCCAGCGGCTGCGTCGTCGGTCGCGCCCAACCTGCCAGGTAAACACCAAGTGTTTATTGATGCCGGCGCTTTAAACGCAACGAGGAAAAACTGACCGATTCGTTGCGCATGACCCCGGCTCGGTCAAAACGACGTTACTGTGGATTCGGTCAATACGCCAAAAAAGTGCTACCCAACTACCCGCCAATATCAAGCATTGCTACTTTTTCACACCAAACCTGCCTAGATTGCAATTTACAGAGCTGGCGTAAAGGGGTTTTCGAGCGTTAACTGGCTCAATATCGCCAGCCATTGCGACTGTTCAGTCACTCAATCCAAATAATATTGACCGATTTACAACCACTAACCACATAGAATCCGAGGTATTAACCAATGCCGCCTCCAGAAGTTTTTTGGCTAACTCTATAAAGACGTCGAAAGGACCGTTCCTGAGACCAAGCTTGCCTCGCCCATTGCAGCTCTCCGCCAGAAACAACTAGAATAAGATTAATTCCCACTTACGAATTTTTCGCATGAAACCAGCCCAGCCCGCCGAAGCCGCGACGCTTGAAGCCCTGTACCGCGGCTACCACGGCTGGCTGTTGAGCTGGCTGCGCCGCCGTGTGGATTGCTCCCATCACGCCGCCGATGTGGCACACGACACATTTATCCGCCTGCTATCGGCCGGGCCCTACGTGGCGCCCCGCGAGCCGCAGGCCTACCTCGCCACCGTGGCCCGCCGTCTGTTGATGGACCGCAATCGCCGGCGGCGCCTGGAGCGGGCCTACCAGGACGAACTGGAGCGCTGCGCCCAGTACCTTGAGCAGGCGCCCTCGCCCGAGCAGATCCTGCAGGCAGTGCAAGTGCTCGAAACGATTGACCGGGCCCTGGCGCGCATGAAGCCGCGGATCCGCGAGACCTTTATCCTGCGCCACCTCGATGGCCTGGATCAGGCCCAGATCGCCGAACGTCTGGGGGTTTCGTTACGCACCGTGCAACAGGACCTGGTGCACGCCCTGCTGGCCTGCGACGCGTGCGCCCAGCCGTGAATGCGGCCATCCTGCGCGAGGCTGCCCAATGGCTGGTGCGCCTCGACCATCAGGCCGACGCCGCCAGCCAGCAGGCCTTCCATGCCTGGCTCGCCGCCGACCCACAACATCCACTGGCTATCGCGCGCCTGCAAGGCCACCTGTCGCCCCTCAAGCAGGCTCCGGCCCGCGCGGCATTGCGCCGGGCACGCCAACCGAAAGCGATCAAGGGCCTGGCCCTGAGCCTGTTGATTGGCCTGCTCGCCCTGCCGGCCTATCAGTACAGCCAGCGCGGCTATCTGTTCGCCGACCTCAGCACCGCCAGCGGCCAATGGCAGCAACAACGCCTGGCCGATGGCAGCACCCTGCAACTGGATGGCGGTTCGGCGGTGGACCTGGACTTTGACGCCAACCAACGCCGGGTGCGCCTGCTGCACGGTGAATTACTGGTGGACGTGGCCAAGGATGCCCAGCGCCCGTTTTATGTCGATACCCCGCAAGGCAGCATTCGCGCCCTGGGCACGCGCTTTATCGTCGAACGCAGTGGCGAGGCAACGGTGGTCAGGATGCTCGAATCGTCTACGCGCATCGACAGCGCCACCCAGCAATTAACCCTCAACCCCGGCCAGCGCGTACGACTCGATGCACAAGGCCCGGGCAACGTAGAAAAATTCGATGCCCGCGCCCACGAAGCTGCCTGGAACACCCATCAGTTGCTGGCCAACGACGAGCCCCTGGCGGATGTGCTGGAGCGCCTGGGCCGCCATCGCAGCGGCCTGTTGTTGTTCGATCGCCAGGCCCTGCAAGGCCTGCGGGTCACGGTGATGCTGCCGTTCGACGACCCGGCGCGCGCCTTGCGCCTGCTCCAGCGCACGCTGCCGATCGAGGTCAGCAGCTACACCCCATGGGTCACTCGCGTGTCGTTGAAAAACAGCGCGAACAATTCTCAATAAAGTCTGCGTGTTTTCGGTTTTGCCGCGTCCTTTCCTTGGCCAACATCCAAAGGAGCACCGATTACATGTCTTCCAACCCCTCCACCCGTGGCAGCCTGCTGCTGGCCAGCCGCTTGCTGCTTGGCTGCCTGCCGCTGGCACTGCCGGCCTTTGCCTACGCGCAGCAACAGGTCCAGGCCTTCGATATTGCCCCTGGCCCCCTCAGCGAAGTCCTGAGCCGTTACGCCCAGGCTGCCGGCGCACCGATTGCGTTCCAGTCGCAACAGGTGGCCGGCCTGAACAGTGCTGGCGTGCGCGGCAGCTACAACGTGGAGGATGGCTTTGCCAAGGTCCTGGAAGGCACCGGCTTCGCCGCGCAGGCCAGTGCCGATGGCTACCAGTTGCAGGCACTGCCCCAAGCCAATGGCACCCTGGCACTGGCTGCCACCGAAATCACCTCCAACCAATTGGGCACCGTCACCGAGGGCACCGGGTCCTACACCCCGGGCACCATCGCCACCGCCACGCGCATGGTCCTGACGCCCAAGGAGACCCCACAGTCGATCACCGTGATCACCCGCCAGCACATGGACGACTTCGGCCTCAACGCCATTGACGATGTGATGCGCCACACCCCCGGCATCACCGTGTCGACCTATGACAGCGAGCGCACCAACTATTTCGCCCGTGGGTTTTCCATCGAAAACTTCCAGTACGACGGCATCCCCACCCTGCGCAACTCGGCCTACTCGTCGGGGCAGACCCTGACCGACATGGCGATCTACGACCGCGTGGAGATTCTCAAGGGCGCCACCGGCCTGCTGACCGGTGCCGGGGCGCCGGGCGCGACCCTCAACCTGATCCGCAAAAAGCCCACCCGCGACTTCAAGGCCAGTATCGAACTGGGTGCCGGCAGCTGGGACAACTACCGCTCCCAAGTCGACGTCAGCGGCCCGTTGACCGACAGCGGCAATATCCGTGGGCGCGCCGTGGCGGCCTATCAGGACAAGCATTCGTTCATGGAGCGCTACCAGCGCAAGACCAGCGTCTACTTCGGCTCGCTGGAAGCGGACCTCGACGACGACACCTTGCTGACCGTGGGCTTTGACTATCAGAACAACGATCCGCAAAGCTCGGGCTGGTCCGGCAGCCGACCGTTGTTCAACACCAACGGCGACCGCATCGACGTCAAGCGCTCGTACAACAACGGCGCCAAGTGGAGCCGCTGGGAACAGTACAACCGGGGTGCCTTCGCCACCCTGGAGCGCAGCTTCGCCAACGGCTGGGTAGCCAAGGCGCAAGTGACCCACCAACTCAGCGGCTACGACGCGCCCCTGGGTTCGATCCAGAGTGCGCCGAGCCCCGACACTGGCCTGTCGACGGTGTATGCCAACAAATTCACCGGCCTGACCCGCGCCAATTCCGCCCATGTATACCTCAGCGGCCCGTTCAGCCTGCTGGGCCGTGAGCATGAACTGGTCGTGGGCGCCTCGGCCTCCAACTCCCACTGGAAAGGCAAGGACTACGGCAGCCCCACACACGCCAATGGCAAAGTGGTGGACTTCTGGAACTTCGATGGCAATTTTGCCGAACCTGACTGGGGCGCGCCCACCTACATCAACGACCTGACCACCCGCCAAAGCGCGGGCTACATGACCTCGCGCTTAAGCCTGGCCGACCCGCTGAACCTGTTCCTTGGCGGCCGCGTCGCCAACTACAAACTGCGCGGCACCGACGACTCCACGGAAACCGGGCGGTTGGTGCCCTACGCCGGGGTGACCTATGACCTGAACGAAAACTTCACCGCCTACGCCAGCTACACCGACATCTTCATGCCGGAAAGCTACAACCGCGACCGTAACAACAAGCTGCTGGAGCCCTCCGAAGGCAAGAACTACGAGGGCGGCATCAAGGGTGAATTCTTCAACGGCCGACTCAATACCAGCCTGGCCTATTTTGAAGTACACCAGAGCCACCGTGCAGAACCCGACGCCGAATACAACGCCGCGCCGACCAACCCGTCCGTGGGTTATGCCTCCAAGGGCATCGAAGCCAAGACCAAGGGTTTTGAAGCAGAAATGTCCGGGGAACTGGCGCCCGGCTGGCAGGCCCAGGCCGGTTACACCCACAAGATCATCCGCGACGAAAGCGGCAAGAAAGTCTCGACCTGGGAGCCGCAGGACCAGCTCAGTTTCTACACCACGTACAAACTCAAGGGCCCCCTGGACCGCCTGACCGTAGGTGGTGGTGCGCGCTGGCAGAGTCGCAGTTGGCAAGAGCTGTACAACCGCTACAAAAGCAAAAATGAAGAGTTTGCCCAGGAAGCCTACTGGCTCGTGGACGTGATGGCGCGTTATCAGGTGACCGAGAATCTATCGGCGACCCTGAACCTGAACAACGCCTTCGACAAGAAGTACTACACCAACATCGGCTTCTATAACACCGCTTATTACGGTGACCCGCGCAACGTGATGCTCACCACGCGCTGGAGCTTCTGAGCCACACGCAGGGTTTAGGTGTCGCGTAGATCCCTGGTTTTCAACGCTCGATTGCAGCGGTTGAAAACCAGGTTTTTTTTGCTTCAGAACAATCCCATGAAACATAAGGCAAATGGTCTGTTGGCCGAGCGAGGGAATCAACCTGCGGGAAATCGCTACACACGGTTGAGACCACAACCGCCGTAGCCCCTTCTCGTACCTTCAGGCAGCAGACCTTATGACCACTGTTTCCAATCGCCTCCCCGCACACTCCAACCCGCTCGCCTTAGCCAATCCTGCCCAGGCGCTGACGCTCGCTCGACCCAAGCGTGATGCCCCACCGCCGGCGCAATCGCCCCAAAGTGCGCGCGCTGAAGGTGATCGCGCATTGGCCATGGAGTACCACTCGGCGCTGATCCTGGCCGCCAATCGCGAGAAAAATGTCACCATCAACACCATTGCGCCAGACTCCACCTTCGGCCAGTGGTGGGCGCATTTGCGAGACACCTTCAAATCCCCCGACGTGCGTCAGTGGATGGACGAAAAAGGCATCAGCCCGGACTCCATCACCCTCAATCTGAATACCGGCGAAATTTCTTTCACGCGCCGACGTCATCTTGATCCCGAACAAAAGCGTCACACCCTTGGGCAAGACGACAGGCACTGGGCCGCGATCAGCGGGCCAATCCTGCAGGCCGCACGGGTGATTGATGCCGGCCACGGCGATACCACCTTCACCCCCCCGCTAAGCGACGTTGACCAGCCGGTTCCCTATTCGCTCGTGGGCAATTTTTACAATGAGCCGCAGAACCTGACCGGGCCGTCCATGCGCCGGCGTGCAGAAGAGATAGACCGGGCCCAAGGGTTCAAGCAACTTGATCCGGCAACCGCAGGCACGTTGATTCAAGCGCGCAGCGACAACGCGCTCCAGGTCCAGAAGGCCTACCTGGGCGACGTCTACAACCGCAGCCAGGCCAGCAACCAACTGCGTCACCTGGCGACCACCGTAAAAGACGGCGCCCACAGTGCCGGGCAAATCGAAGATGAATTGAAGAACAGGACCGTCAGCCTGTCATTCGACGGCAGCTATCAGCCCGCCAATCGCGGCACCTGGAATGAGATCAGCCTGCTGCAATTGCTGCAGGATCACGGCTGGGATATCCCCACCACCCACCAACAACTGGAAAACCTGGCAACTGCCCTCGGCACCCCGCCCCCCCAGGCTGCCCCCCATGGCAACCTGGGCGGTGCGCTGGCCTGGCCCGCCCCTCTTGACGAAGACAGCCAGGCACAACTGCGCACGGACATAAGCGCCGGCAAGTTCGGCAATGTCTCGTTGTCGCCCTTCAGGAGCGTGCTCGACTATCTGCTGAACAACCGACCGATCACCCCTGAAGAGCTGCGCAATCCACGCCTGTTGATTGCCAACTTGATCAATTCGCCCAGGGGCCAGCAACTGGGGAACGCCATCGCATCCACATTCGAGGCGCGCAGCATCAAAGGCACTGCCAACGACTGGACCCTGGCGGCGATGAACGTGGAGCTGGACAGCGGCACGGGTAAACCGCCCAGCGAGATCCAGGGTTACCGACTGATCTCGCCGGCCAATACCGGCAAGTCGCCCGCCACCATCATCGAGGAATTGGCTGCCCACCTGCTCGACGTCGACCGAGCGTCGTCGCCGGAGAAGGCCCTGGTCCAGGCGCACTTGTTACTGGCCAACCGGGCGCCCGCCTTCCTGGTCAAGGACATTCCCAAACAGGTGGTGGTGGGCACCCACAGTTGGGTCAGCTTCGTCACAGCGACCGCGCGCATTGAAGCAAAAGCGCCAGGGGCAACGGCAACCATGACCTACGCGCAAGTCATGCTCGAAGCCGAGACAGCGCCGATCACCGATGAAGAGCGCCAGGTTGAATATGCCGCGCAGAACGAAGCGATCAAAGACTGGGGAGTCGCCAACGGCATGCGTTACCCCGTGACCAAAGCCGAAGTCGATGCCGTGCGCGAGGCCTTCAATGCGCAGGTTCGCGAGCTACGCGAAGCCGCCGAATCGCCCCCCTCAGAGATGCCTACGACCAAGGCCATAGCCCTGGAGCAGTTGAAGAAAGCGCTGCCGGACATGGACCCGGCACTGTTCGAAAAAAAATGCATCGACTCGCAGCCATCCAGCAGGTTCTTTCCCGGCCCCTACTCGATACTGGATCTGTATATCGATGGCCGCGCACTGCTTGGCGCGCCAGTCTCGGCCGATAACTGGGGCGAGTTTGGCCGGGATTTTGTACAGGTTGTGACATTTGACCAAGTCAAGATTCCCGCTGACGGCCGACCGGCCGCCTGGGTCTCATCCTCGAGTGCGGTCGACTTCAACAAGGTTTTACCCAAGCTCAAAGACCTGCCGCGCCCGCTGGAAATCTTCAAAAAGACATTTGCTGATTACGCCCACACCGTCAAAAAAACTACGTCGGCGCAGATAAAGCTGCTTATCTCGAAACTGCCGCTGGAAGATCGGGAGAACCTGGAGTTCGGCAAAATATCCATCCGCAAGGAAATACGCTACTACCGCGTCAATCAACCGATTCGTGTGGAACCAGGTGTTTTGCTGGTCAAGACCGAACGCAATGGCAAGGTCATGACCTACGCCATCGACCGGTTGAAAGGCACGGTGACTCGACGGCCAGACCAGGCCTACAAGGAGTTCCAGCCCCGCAGCGGCGTTGTGCTCTCCCCGGAAGGTAAACGCTTTGATACGGTCACACCGACGGGGCAATCTTCGCCCGCAATAACAGGTGAACAGCCAGCGGCACACAGCGCACCCAACAGTTTCAGTAGTCCCAGGACCCAGTACATTGCCGATGCGATAATCACCGATATGGAACTGCCGGCGGTCGAGGCCTACGCCAAAGGCGCAACAACCTTTCAGACAGAAGTACCGGCGTACAAAATCCTTGAAGAAGTGGCGTTGAATCTGATCCCGTTCCGCTCCGCGATAAAGAACTTTATCGACGGAAAAGTCGGTAACGGCATTGTCGACCTGGCCTTTGATATCTTCGGTTTCGCCGTGGGCCTGGGGGCTGCGGCCAAAGGCGCGAAAGCCCTGGCTGTCGGGGCCTCGACCCTTTCAAAAGTTGCCAACACCGGCAAGATCCTTGGCCGGGCGGCAATCGGCGCGCTCAACCCATTGGGCGGTGTGGATGACTTGGCCCGCGGCGTGGTGAGCCTGGGGCGTACCGCTCACAAGGGAGTTAAATCCCTGCGCGGTTCTTACCGCAGCATCAATCTGCTTGAACTGGCCAAAAAACCCGACCTGGCCGAAGGCACTTACAAGGCGCTCAATGGCGCCGCTGAAAGCAGAACCCTGGCTAAATTCGATGAGGCGACCCACAAGTGGTACGCCTTTGACCCACGTACAAAACAGGCCTACGGCAAAGCCCTGGAAAAATTTGCGGTGGATACCCCCAAGGCAAATGACCCCAACAGCCTGCGTGCTATCGGCAGTCAGGATGGCGCCCAAGCGGCAAGCCAAGAGCATGGTTTGGCGGCCACCGGCACGTTCAAGGTTGGGCAAGAAACGGTTGAGGGCCCGGTGGTGATGTTCCAAGGCAACTGGCATCAATACGACACGCTGAAAAAACGCGCCTTCGGCCCGCCGCTAAAAGACTTCAAAGCCAATCAGGTGGCCGCCAATGGCGAGGTGCGATCGCTCAACACCGACTTATTGGGTTATGAAGCCAAACATATCGCGCTAGACGAGCTCCAGCTCAAGGGCCCACAGAGCAATATCTATGTGGGCCGCAGCCGCAAGGAATATGTAAAAGTCGATGGGCAGTTGTATGAGTCGCGTTTGAGCGAAGGCCAGCGCGTGATCCGTCACGCGGGCGGCGCAGGCCCGGATATCCCCGTGCGGGACCTGGGTGCCGGCGGATGGGAACCCACCTCACGCAGCCAGCGTCTGCTCGGCGGTGCGGGAAATGCGCCCACGCCCTGGAAGCTTGGCGACAGCACTTATGTCGTGCCGATAGACGACATCAAAGTCACCAATAATCCACTTTCCCCCTACTCGCTCAACTACAAGGGCGTGGACCATAGCGTCACCTTCGACAGTTCAGCCGGTGCATGGAAAGCCACCAACGTCTCGACCGGCATTGAGGCGCACAGCGCTACGTATTTCTGGAGAAGTGGCAAAGGCAAATGGCAGCGGGGGCCGTTCAGTGAGTTGAAAAAGGCCAAGCAGACTGACGCCCATCACTTCAAGTTTGTAGATGTTGCCGCGCCGACAACGGTTTCCATCCCCAAAGATATAAAGCCCCTGCCCCAACAGCTGCACTATTTTTGGGCCGGGCAGGATATCCCACCAAACCTGGTGGAAAACATGGCCAACAATGCAGCCAAGGCCCCGGGGTACAAATCCATCCTGCACGTGGATGCCGACAACCCCGCCATCTTTCAAAAAATAAAAGCTGACCTGGAGCGCAAAGCCCCTGGCCTGACCGTGATGAACCTCAATGACGATGAGGTGTTCAAGCAACTGAAAAATGGTGAGATGTACAACTACTTTCGCCAAGGACAAGGCAAAAACCTGGCGGCGGCCTCGGATGTCGCGCGCTATCCGATCATGAACAAATACGGCGGCATTTATCTCGATACCGATGATGTGATCCAAGCCAATATCGGCAGTACCGTATTGAATGCCGGAGCGAATGACGTCCTCCTTAATCGGCCTGTTGCCCATAGCCTTACGGACTACAAACCGTTCTACAACACCAGCAACTTTGCAACGCAACCTGGCAACCCGGTGATTAGCCAGGTGATCGCCGATATGGACAAACGATTTGCCGAGAACAAGGCCTATTTCGCCGCTAACCGGCCCACGGTTTCCAGAGGGGCCGATGGTCAGGTGCAATACACCCCGGAATTCGCTGCCTATGAGCGCAAGATTTTCGATACGGTGGGCCCCAACCTGTTCAATGACACCCTCAAATCGAAACGACCGGACATGTACGACCTGGGCTTTGATGGCATCACCAAAGAATCAAAGCTCGTTGACGGGCAGCTCGTCTCATCCGGGCCAATTGTCAACATCGAAGCCAACGCTCGCAATTACTACCAAAGCAAAGGCATTACCCCACCCGACCTGCTCGGCCTACAGGTGCTAAGGGCCAAGGAGCATTACATGCCGCTGTACCACCAGTTCAAAGTCAAGATTGGCGCTGAACACTCCTGGATCAATGCCTAACGGCCGAACCGTGCACCGTTCGACCCTCGCCACGGCGAGCGAGGGTCGAACGGGCTTTACGCCCCTCGGCCAATCTCAATAACCCGCCACCACCCATCGCACCCTCAGCAACGCTGCACGCAGCGCGTTTTTGTCCACCGAGCCCAGCGCCAGGCGAATCGCATGGGGCACATGCTCGGACACCGCAAAAGGCTCTGCGCCAGACACCGAAATATTCTCCCGCGCCAGCGCCATGGTGATCTGATCGGCCCGCGCGTCTTCCCCCAGCGGCAACCATAAAAAATACGACGATGGATGGGCAATGTAGTCCAGCCCCGCCAGCACCTGGGCCGCCAATGCCTGCCGGGCCTGTGCGTCCTGGCGCTTTTGCGCTTCCAGTTGCAGCACCGTGCCATCGTCGATCCAGCCCGCCGCAATGGCCGTCATCACCCCAGGCGCATTCCACACGGTGGCCATGATCGTGCGCTCCAGGGCCGGCACCCACTCAAGTGGCGCCGCCACGAACCCGACGCGCAGGCCCGTGGCAACGCTCTTGGACAAGCCACCGATGTACAGCGTGCGCTCTGGCGCCAACTGCGCCAGCGGTGGCGGCGCGTGTTCGGCGAGGAAGGCGTAGGCCGCGTCCTCCAATAGAATCAGCCCATGCTCACGGGCGATGCGCACCAGTTGCTGGCGCGTTTGAAGGTCCAGGACCCACCCCAGGGGATTGTGCAATGTCGGCATGCAATACAGCGCCCGCACGGGGCGTCGCCGACAGACCTGTTCAAGCACAGCAAGATCAGGACCACGGGGCGTGACCGGGATCGCGACGATCTCCAGGTGCAGCGTCTCGGCCAGCACCTTGAACCCCGAATAGGTCAGTGCGTCCACCGCCACCACATCGCCCGGCTTGAGCTTGGCCATCATGCTGACCGCCAGCCCATGCTGCGCGCCGCTGACCACCAACACCTGCTCGGCCGCGACGCTTAAACCGCGGTGCAGCAGATGCCGCGCCATCGCCGCCCGTTCGTGCAAGCGCCCGGCTTGGGGCTGGTAGCGCAACAGCGCTTGCAGATCGCCCGACAACGCCAACTGGCGGAGCGCAGTGCGCAGCAGGTCAGCCTGGCCCGGCAAGGACGGATAATTGAAGTTCAGGTCAACCATGCCCGCCGCCACGGCAACCTGCCCAACGCCCTGGCCCGGCGCCAGGGCGATCTCACGTACAAACGTACCGCGTCCGGTCTCACCGCTGACCAGGCCCATGGCCTCCAGTTCGCTGTACACCCGGCTGGCCGTGACCAGCGCCAGGCCGTGGCTGGCCGCCAATTGACGGTGGGTCGGCAGGCGGGTGCCGGGCACCAGGGTGCCAGCACGGATATCCCGGGCAAAGGCGTCCACCAAGGTTTTGTATCGGGCACGGGGCATGGGCGATGTATCCATGACAATTTTTTGATTGCCCCAATCTTCAGTCCTAGGATGCCGGTCACGCAACCCTCACTTATCGAGCACGCCCTGCATGGAACAGACTTCCCGGATTATCACTGCCCAACACAGCCGCAGCGGCTGGATCAATGGCTTGCTTGGCGTGCTGATATTCAGCGGCTCGCTACCGGCCACGCGGGTCGCGGTGCTGGAGTTCGACCCGGTGTTTCTCACCGTGGCCAGGGCCACTCTCGCCGCCATGGCGGGCCTGTGCCTGCTGTGGCTGCTCAAGGCCAGGCGGCCGACGCGCGAGCAATGGGCACCGTTGCTGATTGTCGCCCTCGGCGTGGTGCTCGGTTTCCCGCTCCTGACCGCGCTGGCCTTGCAGTCTGTGACGTCCGCCCATTCCATCGTGTTTATCGGCTTGCTGCCCCTGGCCACTGCCGTGTTCGGCGTACTGCGCGGCGGCGAGCGGCCGCGGCCGGTGTTCTGGTTGTTTTCGATCCTCGGCAGCCTGCTGGTCATGGGTTATGCCCTGGCGCAGGGCTTGAACGCCGCGCCCATCGCCGACCTGCTGATGCTGTTGGCTGTGCTGGCCTGCGGGCTGGGTTACGCCGAAGGAGGCAAGCTGTCGCGCACCCTCGGCGGTTGGCAGGTGATCTGTTGGGCGCTGGTGGTGGCGCTGCCGGTGGTGGCGCCGCTGACGTTACTCCTGGCGCCCTCCTCCTTCGTCGGGATCAGCCTGCCGGCCTGGTTCAGCCTGGGCTACGTCGCGTTGTTCAGCATGTTGATCGGCTTCGTGTTCTGGTACCGCGGACTGGCCCAGGGCGGTATCGCCGCCGTCGGCCAGTTACAGTTGCTGCAACCGTTCTTCGGCCTGGCGCTGGCCGCCAGCCTGCTGCATGAACAGGTAAGCCTGGGCATGCTGGCCGTGACCGTCGCGGTGATTGCCTGCGTGGCCGGGGCGAAGAAGTTTGCACGTTAGGGGCGTGCGCCTTTAGGCTCAGGGATTGGCCAAAGAACAATAAGGATCGACGATGCACACCCCTTCCCTGCAAGACACCACCGCGCCGGACGGCGTCTGTTACGGCTGCGGACCGCGCAATGCCCATGGGCTGCACATCAAGAGCCGTTGGGCTGAGGACGGCATCCATATCGTCGCCGAGCACCTGCCCGAGGCCCAATACTGCGGCTGGCCGGACCTGGTCTACGGTGGCCTGATCGCCATGTTGGTGGATTGCCATTCCAACTGGACCGCCATGGCCTATCACTACCGTGCCGAACAGCGCGAACCGGGCGAGTTGCCGCGCATCGACTGCGTGACTGGCAACCTGGGCATCAAATTTATCAAGCCGACCCCAATGGGTGTGCCACTGGCCTTGCGCGCCAGGGTCGAGGGTGAGGTCGGGCGCAAAAGCCGCGTGGTGTGCGAGGTGTACGCCGATGGTGTGCTGACGGCGATTGGCGATTCGATCTTCGTGCGGGTCGATACCGGGCGCCTGGCGGACACCGCCCATGGCCGGCAGGCCTGACAATGGTCTACATTCAACGCCACACGCCGCTATAGGAGCCTGCCGATGCCTCGCCTGACCGCCAAAGACTTCGCCCCTGAACTGCTGGAACTCTACGACGGCTACGCCCACGGCAAGATCAACCGCCGCGAGTTTCTCGACCGCGCGGCCCTGTTCACCTTTGGCGGGCTGACCGCATCGGCGTTGCTGGCGTCCCTGAGCCCCAACTACGCCCTGGCCGAGCAGGTGAAGTTCACCGACCCGGACATCGTGGCCGACTACATCACCTACCCTTCGCCCAAGGGCACCGGCCAAGTGCGTGGGTACCTGGTACGCCCGGCCAAGGTCGAGGGCAAATGCCCGGCGGTGGTGGTGGTCCATGAAAACCGCGGGCTCAACCCCTACATCGAAGACGTGGCCCGACGCCTGGCCAAAGCCGGGTTCATGGCCCTGGCCCCCGATGGCCTCAGCTCGGTGGGCGGTTACCCCGGCAATGACGAAAAAGGCGTGGCACTGCAACAGACCGTCGACCCGACCAAGCTGATGAATGATTTCTTCGCCGCCATCGAATGGCTGATGCACCACGACGCCAGCACCGGCAAAGTGGGAATCACCGGCTTCTGCTACGGCGGTGGCGTGACCAATGCAGCGGCGGTGGCCTACCCGGAACTGGGCGCGGCGGTGTCGTTCTACGGACGCCAACCCGACGCCAAGGACGTGCCGAAGATCAAGGCGCCGATCATGTTGCATTTTGGCGAGCTGGACACACGAATCAACGAAGGCTGGCCGGCCTATGAAAGCGCCTTGAAGGCCGCCGGCACGACCTATGAAGCGTATATCTACAAGGGCGCCAACCACGGCTTCCACAACGACTCGACCCCACGTTACGACGAAGCGGCAGCGAACCTGGCGTGGGAACGCACGTTGGGCTGGTTCCGCAAGTACCTTGCCTGATCAGTAATGTTGGTCTTGCGGTTGCGGTTGCGGTTGCGGTTGCGGTTGCGGTTGTGGCGAGCGGGCTTGCCCCGCGCTGGGCTGCGTAGCAGCCCCAACAAGATCGCTGAGTTGTATCAGAGAGACCGAGGGCACAGGGTTTGGGGCTGCTTCGCAGCCCAACGCGGGGCAAGCCCGCTCGCCACAGTAAGCCCGCTCGCCACAACCACAACAAGGCCGCTCAAGCCATCTCAATCGCCGTCACCTCCTCCAGCCATTGCCGGAACGCCAGCATGGCCGGGGTTTCTGCCCGCGACTGCAGGCGCGTCAGCCAATAGCTACCCGTGGTGATCCCCACGTCGAACGGCTGGCGGATCACATCCTGGGCCAACTGCCGCGAGAACATCATTGCCGGCGCCAGGGCCACGCCATTGCCCTGCAACGCCGCTTCCATCATCGCCAAGGACGAGTCGAACACGATACTGCGCGGCACCAGGGTGTCGGCGGGCAACCCGGCGGCCTGGAACCAGAGGCTCCATTCATCGGCCCGATAAGAGCGCAACAACGTGTGCTTGAGCACATCGCCAGGGCCGTGCAACTGGCGGGCAATCGCTGGCACACACAATACCGTCAACGGCGCCGCCAGCAACTCACAGGCGTGGGTGCCGTGCCATGCGCCGGCGCCAAACCGGATCGCGTAATCCAGGCCTTCGGCGGCCACATCCACGCGGTTGTTATGGGTCGACAGGCGCAGATCGATAAACGGGTAGCGCGCCTGGAAATCCCCCAGGCGCGGCAGCAGCCAGCCCACCGCAAACGTGCCCACTGCGCCCACCGTCAGCACTTCGCGGTAGTGACCGGCCTGGAACTGGCCCAGGGTCTGGGCGATACGGTCGAAGGACTCGCGCAATACCGGTAACAACGTCTCCCCTTCGCGGGTCAGCATCAGGCCACGGGGCAGGCGCTTGAACAGCGTGACGTTGAGCTGTGCCTCCAGGCTCTTGACCTGATGGCTGACCGCCGCCTGGGTCACGCACAGCTCGATGGCCGCCCGGGTAAAGCTCAAATGCCTGGCGGAGGCTTCGAACGCACGCAGTGCGTTGAGGGGCAGATGGGAACGCAACATGGTTTAAACCCAAATTTTTCTAATGACTGGTGCGAGATATCATCGGTTGTCCAGGGCCCTGAAACTGCCTATCTTGGCCACGCCTGCGCAGGCTGTGATACCCCCGATCATCCTCATGGAAGCGACCTCATCATGTACCAACACGTGCGCAACGTCACGATTCTCAGCCTATTGATCGGCGCCGGCAACTGCATGGCCGCCGACAATCTGCGCCAGGTGGTGGACGCCACCGTCAAGCCCCTGATGCAGCAACAGGCAATTCCCGGCTTGGCAGTCGCCATCGTGCAAGACGGCAAGGCCCGATACTTTAACTACGGTATCGCCGCCAAGGACAGCCAACAGCCCATCAGCGAAAACACCCTGTTCGAGATCGGCTCGGTGAGCAAGACCTTCGCCGCCACCCTGGCCGGTTATGCCCAGGCCACCGGCAAGCTCAAGCTCTCTGCCCCCGCCAGCGACTATTTGCCAGCCTTGCGCGGCAGCCTGTTCGAGCACATCAGCGTGCTTCAACTAGGCACCTACACCGCAGGCGGGTTGCCGTTGCAGTTCCCCAGCGAGGCGGACAACGCCCAGCAGATGATCGGCTACTTCCAGCACTGGAAAGCCGCTTTCGCCCCCGGCACCCAGCGCCAGTACTCCAACCCCAGCCTGGGCCTGTTCGGCTATCTGGCGGCGCAAAGCCTGCAGCAACCCTTCGACGTGGCGATGGAACAGACCCTACTGCCCAAGCTCGGCCTCAAGCACACCTATCTCACGGTGCCCAAGGCGCAAATGGGCCTGTATGCGCAGGGCTATGACAAGGCCGGCAAGCCGGTGCGCGTCAGCCCCGGTGCACTGGACAGCGAAGCCTACGGGGTGAAGACCAGCCCCGCCGACCTGGCTCGCTACATGGCGCTGAACATGCACCCGACGTCGCTGGAGCAGCCGCTGCAACAGGCGATTGCCGCTACGCATACGGGTTATTACACGGTAGAAGGCACCACCCAAGGGCTTGGCTGGGAAATGTACGCCTACCCGCTGAGCGTCGACGCCCTGGTCGAAGGCAACTCGACGCCGATGGCCATGGAGCCGCATCCGGTCAAGTGGCTGACACCCGCCCAGCCGCTGCGCGCCAATACCCTGGTAAACAAGACCGGCTCGACCGGCGGCTTTGGCGCCTATATCGCTTATGTGCCGAGCAGAGGCATCGGTGTCGTGATCCTGGCGAACAAGAACTACCCCAATGCCGAGCGGGTGAAAGCGGCCCATGCAATCTTGCAGGCCATGGACCACTGAAGCGGTAGCACCGCGCTTGCTTGTGGCTAGGGGGCTGGCTATGGATAGGGGGCTTGTTGTGGCGAGCGGGCTTGCTGTGGCGAGCGGGCTTGTCCCGCGCTGGGCTGCGCAGCAGCCCCAAACCCTGCGCCCTCGGTCTCTCTGATACAACTCAGCGATCTTGTTGGGGCTGCTTCGCAGCCCAGCGCGGGACAAGCCCGCTCGCCACAACAAGCCCCCTATCCACAGCCAGCCCTCTAGCCACAGGGGTATCAGGCAGCTCCTGTCGCCAGGCCTTTACCGGCCCGTTCCAGATTGCGCCATAACCAGGGCGGCAACACGTCCGGGTCGAGGCTGTCGATCAGGTTCTTCAGGCCCAACCCCAACTCCGTATCCCCCTCAATCACCAGCCGCCGGCGGAAGAACAAGGTGTCCGGGTCTTCCTGGCGGCTGGCCAATAGCAGAAACTCGCGCCAGTTGCCGCTGATGGTCACCTGAGCCTCGGCCCGCTCGGCGATGCGCAGCCCGTCGCGGCCCAGGGTCAGGTACCAGCGCAAGCCCAGGTCGGGAATGCGCAGGCACATCCAGCGCCCGCGCAGCAGTTCAAAGCCGCCATCGCGCAAGGGTTCGGCCAGGCAGCGGTTCAACGCCTGTTGCAACGCCAGGCGCTGCACCACAAAGGGCACCTTGCGCATCAGCGGCAATAAGCGGTCGGCGCCCTTGAGCAGCCATTGCTTGCGATTCAACACAGCCCCACCTCCTCGACCCGCAACATCCCGGCCTGGCCATGCCAGTAGCCATTGCAGCCCTCGACAAACACCGGCGGCGTAGCGCCCTGGCGCACCCGATCAAAGGCTTCGACGATGCCCACCATGCCCTGTGCCCTTGGGCTCAGGCGCAGCAGGTCGGCGCCGCAACTCACCAGCCCTGGATAGTCGGCCAGCAGGTTGGTGACATCCGCCGACATGGTCTGGATGCCATTCAACGTAAACAACGCCTGCCCTTCCTGGCTGGTCAAGGCCATGCCATCGGGGTAGTTCAGGCAGCAGAACTGGCAGTCATCCTTGGGCCGGTTTTCCGCTCGGGCCGTGAAGCAACGCGCCGAGTAGGCCAGGGGCAAATGCCCATAGGCAAAGACTTCAACCTCCGGCAACGGCCGACCCAGTTCACGCACCTGCTCCAGCACATCGCCGATCAGCGCGGCCGAGCACTCTACCGGCGGCACCCAACGCATCATCCCGGCGTCCAGCAGTTGCACGAGGGCGTGGCCGTTGTACAAATTCAACGCCGGCCCACCGACAAAGGGCAGCTTGCGCTCGGCAAGCAGTTGCACGGCGCCCATGTCATTGGCCTCGACCAGCACCTCGCCGTTGTCACACAGGCGGCGCAGGCTCGACAGCTCCGATGCGGCCTCGATCAGGGTCAGGCTCGACAGCACGATTTGCGCGTTGCCCGCCGAGTGCAATTCGCGGCCCAGGCCCAACCATTGATCGAGGTTGAACGCGCGACGCTTGGAGCACACGGTTTCACCCAGGTAGATCACATCCAGCGGCAAGCTGGCCATCTCGGAGTAGAACTGCCCCAGTTGTTGCTTATCCCAATAAAACAGCACCGGTCCCAGGCTGAGTTTCATGTGCGGTTCCTCATTGCCACGAACGATGGTAGGCGCCCAGCGTGGTCTGGCTGCCTTCGGATAGACCGGCCAGCACGCTGCGCCACTGGTCCTTGACCACAAAGCGTTCCGGCGCACGGCGGTGGGCGTCCAGCGCCGCGCGCCAGACCCCGGTGACTTGCTCGACATACGCCGGGCCGCGCTGGCGGCCTTCGATTTTTACCGCTTCCACACCCATGGCGATCAACTCGGGGATCAGGTCCAGGGTATCGAGGCTGGTGGGTTCTTCGAGGGCGTGAAAGCGCTTGCCATCGACCATGAAACGGCCCTTGCACAGGGTCGGATAGCCCGCCGGTTCGTCCGGGGTATAGCGGTCGATCAACACTTCGCTCAGGCGCGCGCTCAGGCCGTCGGCGTCTTCGCTCCAGCGCACGGCCTTGGCCGGCGAGCACACGCCGCACAGGTTCGGGGATTCGCCGGTGATGTACGAAGACAGATGGCAGCGGCCCTCCGCCATGATGCACAGGCTGCCGAAACCGAAGACCTCGATCGGCACCGAGCTGCTGGCAGCCACATGCTTGACCTGGGCCAGCGACAGCACCCGGGGCAGCACCGCACGGCGGATGCCATAGCGCTCGGCGTAGAACTGCAACGCCGCCGCATGGGTCGCCGAACCCTGTACCGAGAGGTGCAAGGCCATCTGCGGATGGCGGCTACTGGCGTACTGCAGCACACCCGGGTCACCGGCAATCAGTGCATCCACGCCATGGTCGGCGGCGCGATCCACTGCCCGTTGCCAACGCTCCCAGCCTTTGGGCTGCGGGTAGGTGTTGACCGCCACATACAGCTTGCGCTGGTGCTGGCGGATATGGGCGACGGCGCCGTCGAACTGCTTGTCGTCCATGTTCAGCCCGGCAAAATGCCGGGCGTTGGTGTCGTCGCGAAACCCCACGTACACCGCATCGGCACCTTGGCGCACGGCGGCTTTGAGCGCAGGCAGGTTCCCTGCCGGGCAGACCAGTTGCATGGTTGATCCTCATCAAAAAAACTATCGCACTTGTGTCGCTGCAGGCAGTTACTGCATCAGTTCGGCGAAGGACACGAACCGCACCAGGCCGCCCTTTTCCACCCACTGCTCACGCTCCACAATCGCCAGGCCATCGGCCCAGCAGGCCGCGCTCAACATCGCCGAGCTTTGCCGTGGGTGCAGGGTGATGCGCGCCTGGCCGTCGATGCCCGGCGCCAGGCGTGCCCGCAGGTATTGGCGGCGGCGGTTGCGCTGGGTCCAGGTAAATTCGGCAGGCAGCAGCATCGGCACCAAGGTGACGTCAGTCACACCCTGGGCGCGCAACAGAAACGGGCGCACCACCACCAACGCGGTAATCAGCGCCGCCGAAGGGTTGCCGGGCAAGCCGATCCACGGTTTACCCGCCACATCGCCAAAGGCCAGGGGTTTGCCCGGCTGGATCGCCAGGCGCCAGAAGTCCACGCGACCCAGTTCCTCGATCGCCTGCTTGAGGTGATCTTCCTCGCCCACCGACACCCCGCCAGAGGTCAGCAGCAGGTCGCATTCCGAGGAGGCCAGGGTCAACGCATCGCGGCTGACGGCCAGTTCGTCGGCCATCACGCCATAGTCATGCACTTCCACGCCCCAGCCTTGCAGCAGTGCCGCCAGGCAGTGGCGATTGCTGTTGTAGATCTGCCCCGGCGCCAGGTGATCGCCCGGTTCGCGCAACTCATCGCCACTGCTCAACAGGCACACCCGCAGCGGCCGGTAGACCTTGACCTGAGCCAGCCCGGCCGCCGCGAGCAACCCCAACTCCTGGGCGCGCAGGCGCTTGCCGGCCGGCAGCAGCAAGGCGCCCTGGGTCACCTCTTCACCCTGCTTGCGTACGTGTTCGCCGGTGCGCATGGGTGGGCACCAGATACGCTGGCCATAGACCCGGCAACGCTCCTGGGGCACCACGGTGTCGGCCCCGGACGGCAAGGGAGCACCGGTAAAAATGCGCATGGTCTGCCCACTGCTCAACGCCGTCGCGGCGGCGTCGCCAGCGGCGATGCGCCCGGCCAGGCGCAGGTAGCCGCCCTCGGCCGGCAGGTCTGCGGCGCACAGCGCGTAGCCGTCCATGGCACTGTTGTCCCAGGCCGGCAGGTTGACCGGGGAAAAAATATCGCCAGCCAGCACCCGACCCAAGGCCTGGGCGGTTTTCACCTGCTGGGTGGACGGTGGCGGTGGTGCCTGGGCCAACAGGCGTTCGATGGCCTCGTCCACCGGGATCAATTCACCGCTTTCACACACCGATGTGCTCATGACCGCGCCTCGCAGGGTTCCAGCGCTTGCGCGGCCTGGGGCTTGAGGTGTGGGGCGAAATTGCACGGCCCGGTGCGGCTGTCCAGTTGCCCCAGCAGGATCTTGTCCCAACCGGTACGGCACGCGCCGGGGGAACCGGGCATGCAGCACACCAGCACGCCGTTGCTCATGCCGGCCAGGGCGCGCGATTGCAGGGTCGACATGCCGATCTCTGGCACGGACACCTGGCGAAACAGCTCGCCAAAGCCTTCGACATGTTTGTCCAGCAACGGCAGCACCGCTTGTGGGGTGTTGTCCCGCGCAGTGAAGCCGGTGCCGCCGGTGGTGAGAATCACCTGCACCTGGGGGTCGGCGATCCACTGCGAAATGCGTGCGCGGATCTGGTAGATGTCGTCCACCACCAGCGCCCGGTCGATCAACTCGTGCCCGGCCGCCTGCACGCGGTCGCACAGGGTCTGCCCGGAGGTGTCGTTGTCAAAGTTGCGTGTGTCGCTGATGGTCAGGACGGCGATATTCAGTGAGACAAAATTGCGTTGAGTCAGGTGTGCCATGGTGAAAATCCCGGGATAAATGAGCAATGGCCCAAGCCTGCACCGCAAAGGCCTGCGGGCCTATTCCTCCGAGGAGGTACCTCTAGGCGGATTCAGGGGGCCAGGCGACTGCGCTGCCAGGTGCCGTCGTGGCGACGGTAATCGAGGCGGTCGTGCAGGCGGTCGGGGCGGCCTTGCCAGAACTCCACGCGCTCGGGTTGCAGGCAATAGCCGCCCCACTCTGCCGGGCGCGGCGGTTGTTGGCCGGCAAAGCGTTGGGTGACGTCGCGCAGGCGCCCTTCCAGTTCGGCGCGATGGGCCAAGGGCTGGCTTTGCGGCGACGCCCAGGCGCCCACCTGGCTGGCCAGCGGCCGCGAATGGAAGTAGTCGTCGGACAGCTGCGGCGCCAGGCGTGCAACGGTGCCTTCGATGCGCACCTGGCGCTCCAGGCCCGGCCAGAAAAAGGTCATGGCCGCGCTGGGGTTGCTCGCCAGTTCCTGACCCTTGGCGCTCTGGTAGTGACCGAAAAAGGTGAAGCCCTCGGCACTGAAGCCCTTGAGCAAGAGAATCCGACAATGGGCGCGGCCCTCGGCATCGACCGTGGCCAGGGCCATGCTGTTGGCCTCCACAGGCGCCACTTCGGTCTTGCGCGCCTGCTCCAGCCACTGGCCGAACAACACGAGGGGATCGTCCTGTACCAGGTCATCCCGCAAACCGTACAAGGTGTAGTTGCGGCGCATCTGCGCCAGGGAAAGGGGCATGGGGCGAACCTCCGGTCAGTTCGCCACAGTCTGATCAGCCGAGGCGCCCGGCACCTTGACCGCGATCAACTGCGCGCCGCGGCATGGCGTCGCAGCGTTGCTACTTGAGGCCCAGGCGCCGCGCCAATTTGTGCAGGTTGCTGGAGTCCAGGCCGAGCATCCGCGCGGCGCTCGCCCAGTTATCGCCCGACAGGCTCAACGCCTGGCGCACCTTCTGGCGCTGGCAGTCGTCCACCGCGTCGCTCAAGGTCTGGAACGCCTGCACCGGGGCTTGAACGACAGGGGCCTGCGCCAAGGTGGCGCTGTCCAGGTCCAGCAGTTCGGCTTCCAGGGTCATGATCTGGTTGCGATTGCCGCCACGGCTCAGCTGCTTCAAGGCGGCGCGGCTGATCACATGTTCCAGCTCGCGCACATTGCCCGGCCAGGCATAAGCCAGCAGGGTCTGCTCGGCCGCAGGCGACAGGCGCAAACCGCGCAAGCCCAGCCGCGCACGGTTGAGTTCAAGGAAATGCCCGGCCAGCAGCAGCACATCGTGACCGCGCTCACGCAACGCCGGGATCGGCACCGGGTACACCGACAGCCGGTGGTACAGATCGGCGCGGAACAGCCCTTCACGAATACTCTCGGGCAGGTGGCGGTTGGTGGCGGCGATGATCCGCACATCCACATGCAACGGCTTGTCGGCGCCCAGGCGCTGGATCTCACCATTCTGCAAGGTGCGCAATAGCTTGGCCTGCACGCTCAGCGGCAGCTCACCCACTTCATCGAGGAACAGCGTGCCGCCGTTGGCCGCATCAAAACGCCCGGCACGGTCACTGGTAGCCCCGGAAAACGCGCCTTTGACGTGGCCGAACAGCTCGCTCTCGGCCAAAGATTCCGGCAGCGCCGCGCAGTTGACCTGGATCAGCGGCTTTTTGCTGCGCCGCGACAGACGATGCAGGCGCCGCGCAAACAGCTCCTTGCCCACCCCCGTTTCGCCGAGCAACAGCACCGGCAAATCCGAGTCGGCGAGCACATCCAGCTCGTTGAGCAGTTGATGCAGGACCGGGCTCTGGCCGAGGATCTCGCCGTCTTCGACGCTGGGCGAACCCGCCACCGGTTCGCTGCGCGACAGGCGCAGGCTGCGGTTTTCCTGCTCCAGGCGCGTGACGCGCACCGCCGCCTCGATTTGCAGGGTGCAGCGCTTGAGTTGCTCGCGGGCATTGGCATCGAAGGTTCCGGCATGCAGCGCATCCAGGGTAATCGCGCCCCAGGGCCGGCCTTCGACGAACAGGCTCACGCCCATGCAGTCATGCACGGGCAGCGGTTCGCCGACCTGGCTGTCTAGAAGCCCGTCGTACGGGTCCGGCAGGCGGCTGTCGGGTTCGAACCAGGTCGGCTCGCGGGAGGCCATGATCGCTGCCAGGCGCGGGTGTTGGGCAATCACAAAGCGCCGGCCAAGGGCCTCATGCACCAGGCCCACGGTGGCCACGGGGCGCAGGCTGTCGTCGCCATCCAGGCGCAACAGGCCCACGGCGCCGCTATGGAAATATTCGCGCAGGGTCTGCACCAGGCGTTGCAGGCGCACCGCGTTGGGCAATTCGACAATCAGGTCGGCCGACAGACTTTCACGCAGCATGGTCATTACTACCCTTGTATGGTCGGTTCTACCGTGCAGCATCAGGGTGATCCTGACCACTACAAAAAATTAATTTCTATTTTTCAATAACTTGGCAATGGCACACGGCATGCAATCACCGCTTCATCTGTTCACTTGATGAGGAAACCCCATGAACACCATCGCCCCGGACACCCTGCCCCAGGCGCAACTGATCGAACATTTGCTGGAGCGCTACCACGCCCGCCACCGCGAACAACTGCCGGAACTGATTCGCCTGGCCAGCCGCGTCGAGCAGGTCCACGGTCACCACCTGGCCTGCCCCAATGGCCTGGCCGACTTGCTGCGTGACATCGAGCAGGAACTGGAGGGCCATATGCTCAAGGAAGAACAAGTGCTGTTCCCAATGCTGCAAATGGGCCTGGGGCCCCAGGCTGCCCCGCCGATCCAGGTCATGCGCCTTGAACACGAACAACATGGCCAGGCCCTGGAACAGTTGCAGGCGCTGACCAACCACATCCAACCGCCCAGCGATGCGTGCAATACCTGGCGGGCCTTGTATCACGGGCTGGAGGTGTTTCATGGGGATTTGCTGGAGCATATTCATCTGGAAAACGACGTGTTGTTTGTCCGCGCACTAAAGGCCTGACCGACCTGTAGGAGCGAGCTTGCTCGCGAAGAACATCAACCAAAACGCGGGCTGCCTGGGTAGTCGCGTTGTCCGTGAGTTCTTCGCGAGCAAGCTCGCTCCTACAGGAAGGGATCGAGGTGTCTTAACGCAGCATCAATTTGGCCAGGATCACGATCAGCACCATGTGCCCAAGGATGCTGCGGCGAATCCATACCGCCCGCAGCGGGCTCAGGCGCTTTTGCGTCAACCAGTACGCGAGCAGCAGGTAGTGCCCGATGATGCTCAGCGCCAACATGATCTTCAGGCTCAACATCGCCGAAAAAGGGCTGGCCCATGGCGCGCCCAGCACGCCGCGATAATGCCAGGCCAGACCGATGCCCGCGCCATACAACAGCACCACCACGCCATGCAGCACCTGCCGCGAACGCCGGGCAATGGCTTGGTCGCTGGTGAATTGCGCCGACCACGCCAACTCTTCACGGGCGCGGTGCCAGATAAAAACCTCGAAGAACAGCGTGCCGATAAAGGCAATGGCCGCCAGCAGATGCACAATCAATAGCCACGAATACAGCATTCCCGTTCTCCTAGCCCGGATGGCCGTCAACCCGCGCATGCCACAGCATTGGGGCATAGCGCCATAGATACACGCCCAGGCCCAGGGTCCAGCACAGGCCCGCCAGCCACAGCGCGGCGTACGGCCAGATCAGCACCAGCAGCACCCGGCTCAGGCAGGCCAGGTTCAACAGGGTGAAGGCCAGGGTCATGCCCTTGGGTGGCGTCAGTGGCCGGCCGGTATGGCCCAGGCTGACCCGTGCGATCATCGCCAGGATCAAGCCGCCCATCGCCCCTACCGTCAGCGCATGCACCGCCAGGCTCGGGTTCAATGGGACACCCAAGTGCCACAGCGCCATGCCCAGGCACGCCACGGCCAGCCAGGCATAGGCCAGGTGCAGCGACCACAGCAGCGGCACGCGCCACAGGCCAGGGTCGTGCCAGCGCACCAGGCGCACCAGGTGACCGATCCCCAACAGGGCAAACACTAAACCAACCCAGAGGCTGGGCATCAGCGCGACACCGCTGGCATACAACAGAGCGACCAGCGCCGAGCCTACCAACAACAGGTAATCCAGCCACGGCCAGGGCTTCACGGCTTGCGTGCGCCCCAGGCCACGCTGGGTGAAGAATGGAATTACCCGGCCGCCGATCAAGCCCATCATCGCCGCCACCAGCCACAGCCCGGTCAACACCGCCTGGCGCTGCCAGCCTTCGTCACCGCGCAGCAAGCCATACAGGGACAGGGCGTCGGCCAGGGTCAACAGCAGCAACACCAGCACAATCGGGTAGTTGCGCTGTTGCCGCACTTTCCACAAGGTCCAGCCCATCAACCCGGCGACGGCCAGGGGAAAGGTCAGTTCCAGCACGGCCAACAGCGGCCACGGCAGGTTGAATAGCCAGGCCAGGCGTGCGGCCAGCCACACCCCGGCCAACATCGCCAGCGGCGTACCGCTGATGCCGGGGCGACCGGTCCAAGTCTGCACCGCCGTCAACAGGAACCCGCCGATGATCGCCAAGGCGAAACCGAACAGCAGTTCATGGCGATGCCACGCCAGCCAGCCACCCGCCGGCTGCCAGCCCGCGTCGCCGGCCAGGGCTAGCAACCACAGGGGAACCGCGAGCAACGCCAACAGGCAGCCACCGAGGAAAAATGGCCGGAAAGCCAGGCGAAATAACGGGGTTATCGACATGGCCTTGCGTCGATCCAGCACTTGCATACCACCACTCCTCAAGTCATTGCCGGCCCGATCATCCGGGATTGCCCGCGCCCGGCCCTTGTCGCAGATCAAGCAGGGCTTCGAGGCGGCGCAATATCCTGGGGGCCGTCGCGGGATTGGCGTTGCAAGGGCCGGGCCGGCTCCTTATGCCCACCGCAATCACGGGTGGGAGCTGGCTTGCCTGCGATGGCATCGCTGCGGTTTTACTGGGAGACCGAGGTGCCTGCATCGCAGGCAAGCCAGCTCCCACATGGGATCGGCGCTGATAACGAGGGTTTAAATGACCATTAGAGGGTTAAAACAACCCTCAGTGGCAGGGTCATTTAAACCCTCGAGATGCTACAGCTCTGATTCTACGAGGCCCGCGCCTTGGCCCAGCTCTTGCTCTACCCGGTTATCCCGTCATTACCCTGCCCCACGGAGTCCCCATGAAAAAAGTCATCCAGCCCCTCGCCTGGTTCGTGATCCTCGGTTCGATGATGGCGGCGGCCAGTGGCCTGTCGTTGTGGCTTGTATGATCACCGACGCACCGAGGGTCCTGCACCGCGTGCATCATCAGATCCTGCGCAGCCACCACCTGTTCGAGCCGCTCAACGAAGAGCAGATGGATGAGTTGATGGCCAGCAGTCAATTGCTGAGTGTCGACAAGGGCGAACCATTGTTCCGCCAGGGCGAGCCGGCCGAGGGGTTTTACTTCGTGATTGCCGGCGCGGTGAAGATCTACCGCCTGACCCCGGACGGCCAGGAAAAAGTCTTTGAAGTGATCGGCGAGCGGCAGACCTTCGCCGAGGCGATGATGCTGATGGACACCCCCAACTACGTGGCCTGCGCCGAGGCGGTGTGCCCGACGCAGTTGTATCGCCTGTCCAACGCCACCTATATGCGCCTGCTCCACAGCAACAGCCGCCTGACCTTCGCCCTGCTGGGCAAGTTGTGTGTGCGGCTGCACCAGCGGGTCAACGAGATCGAGACCCTGTCCCTGAAAAACGCCACCCACCGCGTGGTGCGCTACCTGCTGACGCAACTGGTGCGCCTGCACAGCGCCGACAGTTCGTTCGAATTGCCCATGGCCAAGCAGTTGATCGCCGGGCACCTGTCGATCCAGCCAGAGACGTTCTCGCGGATCATTCGCCGGCTGATCGATGAAAAAATCATCACCCAGGACGGTCGGCAGATCGCCATTCTTGATCGCCTGCGCCTGGAGCAATTTGAATGAGCGCCGCGTGTGTGTGCCTGTATTGCCAACATGCCAACCCGCCAACGCAGCCAGCCTGCGCACGCTGCGCCATGCCCCTGCCCGCCTCCACCGCCAGCCTTGAGGCCCGGCGACTCAAACGTTTCCAATGGTTCTGCCTGGGGCTGGCCGTGTTCTGCATCACCATGTTCTTCTGGCTGCCCCGGGACTTTTACTGATCTTCGGTCAACTGCCGGTACAGCAGCGGCAAGCGTAGCGGCAGCTGCTCCGGCTGGCGGATCAAGGTGTAGCCGTGGGCGCCGAACATGTACGGCAGGTAATCCCCGGCCTGTTTGTCGATAGTGATGCAGAACGGCACCAGGCCCTGGCGCCGCGCTTGCATTACGGCCTGGCGGGTGTCCTCCACGCCATAACGTCCCTCATACAAGTCCAGGTCGTTGGGCTTGCCATCGGTCACAATCAACAGCAGTTTGCGCCGTTGCTTACACGCGCCAAGGGTCTGGGTGGCGTGGCGGATAGCCGCGCCCATCCGGGTGTAATAACCCGGCTTGAGGCCCTGGATGCAGCCGCGGGTGTGGTCGTCATAGGGTTGCTGGAACGACTTGAGCTGTTGCAGGCGCACCTGCTGGCGGCGCAAGGATGAAAACCCATACAGGGCAAACGCATCACCCAGGCCCGCCAGGCTCTCGCCAAACAGCAACAGGCTGTCGCGGATCACATCGATGACCTTTTGCGTATCGTTGAGGTGGGCGTCGGTGGACATCGACACATCGGCCAGCAGCAAACAGGCCAGGTCACGCCGGGTGCGGCGCTGCTCCTTGAACAGACCGCGCTCGGCGCACGCGCCGTGCTGGCGCTCGACATGAAAATCCAGCCACGCCTGCAGGTCCAGTTCCGCGCCCTGGGGCTGTTGACGCAGCCATTGACGGTCGGTACGCAGCTGCTGGAACTGGCGGCGCAACCGCGCAGCCTGGGGCAGCAGGCGTGCCGGCAGCGGCTGGGGCGTGCTGTCGCGGGGTTGCATCAGTTGCAGGTTGACGAAGTTGGCTTGCAGGCATTGTTGGCGGTAATCCCACTCCGGCAACTTGATGCCTTCGCCCAGGGGAATGTCGTCGACGTCGGCCGGTGGCAGATCCAGGTGCAGCTTCAAGCCGCCACTCTTGCGCACGCGCTGGCGTGACAGGCTCAACTGGTCGAGGTCTTCGGCAACGCGGGCGGCATCTTCGTCCTCGGAGTCATCGGCCCAGCGGTCGAGGTCGACGTGTTCGGTCCAACTGAACAGGTTTTCCAGGCGCACCACCAACAGGCCGCCGTCGCGGCTGTTGTCATCTACCCGGTTGGCTTGTTTGGGCGCGCCCTGTTGTTCGCCGGGGCGGGTCGCCAGGTCATCGCCCTCGTCATCCAGATCGCCGGCCTGCGGGCTGTGCAGGTGCAAGGGTGGATACAGCCACAGGGGCAGCGGCCAGGCGGCGCGCTCGCTGCGGGGTAACTGGCGGATGCTGCCGGGTTCGCGCAGGGCCTTGCGCAAGGCCTTTTCCACGGCAGCTTCAGATGGGTTGAGGCTGGCGGGATCCGGGCGCAATTGCAGGTGGGCGTCCACCAGGCGCTGATAGCTGGGGAGCATGGCCGGGTAACGCTGCAACAGCAGCCAGGTCCAGCGTTGGTTGTCGCGGGCCCAGTGGGTCATCGGTCCGGCGTGTGCAGCCAGGAGCGCCAGCCAGCGGTACAACTCCAGGTTCAGGGCGGCCGAAGGAAACACCGCCAGGCTTGCCGGCAGGCGCAGGCGATGGCCATCGCATGAGGCCAGGGGGGCTTGCCGGCAGGTGCCGGCGATGCGCATCAACAGGTTGCGCCGCAGCAGCAGGTCGCGCTCGCTGGCGGCCTCCAGGGCAATTGCGTGGGCGCCGCCCAGGGCGCGGAACAGCAGGGCCAGGCTGCGCTGGCGGTCGACCAGGTCGACCCGCGCCTCGGGGAAGTCCGCACTGGCGCGGCGGGTGATAAAGCGGTGCCAGACACTGCCGACCCACTCTTCCAACTCAAGGGTAAAGGCCATGTGAAGTGCTCCAGACATAAAAACGGCCCGCACTACCTGCCGGGCCGCCCTCTTGGGGATTAACGTTGACCGCTCACGCAGTCACGGGGACGGCAGAGTCCAAGCCCTTGCCCCGCTGCCGGAAGCTCCACAGGTAGCAGAGCAGGCCCAGCAGGAACACCACGCCACTGGCCAGTCGGGCCCAGAACAATACGGTCAGGTGGTCCATGGTGGCCATGAACGGCAGTGCCACACCGTCTACCTGCCAACGCTGCAACCAGACTTGCACGGCACCGGCCGCCGTCAGGAACAGGGTGATCATCACCATCGACAGAACCATCATCCAGAAGCCCCAGATCTCCAAGGTCTGCGAGCGTGCATCCGGCGCTTCACCGATACCACGCAGGCGGGGCATGGCGTAGCTGATCAGGGTCATGACGATCATGGCGTAGGCGCCGAAGAACGCCAGGTGGCCGTGGGCGGCGGTCAATTGGGTGCCGTGGGTGTAGAAGTTGACCGGTGCCAGGGTGTGCAGGAAGCCCCAGACCCCGGCGCCGAAGAACGCCGTGACCGTGGTGCCCTTGGCCCACAACGTGGCCGCCCGGTTCGGGTGCTGGCGCCGGCGCTGTTTGACCATGGTGAAGGCAAACATCACCATCGCCAGGAATGGCAGCGGCTCCAGGGCCGAGAAGATCGAGCCGACCCACAACCACACCTCGGGCGCGCCGATCCAGAAGAAGTGGTGACCGGTGCCGATGATCCCGGTGATCAGGGCCATGGCGATGATCACGTACAGCCATTTCTCCACGACCTCACGGTCGACACCGGTGACTTTGATCAGTACGAAAGCCAGCATCGAGCCCATGATCAGCTCCCACACGCCTTCGACCCAAAGATGCACCACCCACCACCAGTAGAACTTGTCCCGTGCCAGGTTGCCGGGGTTGTAGAACGAGAACAGGAAGAACACCGCCAGGCCGATCAGCCCGGTCATCATCACCATGCTCACCGTGGTCTTGCGACCTTTGAGCAGGGTCATGCCGATGTTGTACAAAAAGCCCAGGCACACCACCACGATCCCCATCTTGGTGATGGTCGGCTGTTCCAGGAACTCACGGCCCATGGTCGGCAGCAGTTCGTTGTGGGTCAGCTTGGCCAGGGCCGCATAGGGCACCAGCAAGTAGCCGAGGATGGTCAACACCCCGGCCACGGCAAACACCCAGAACAGCAGGATTGCCAGCTTGGGGCTGTGCAACTCGCGGTCGGCTTCTTCCGGCACCAGGTAGTAAGCGGCGCCCATGAAGCCGAACAGCAGCCAGACGATCAGCAGGTTGGTGTGGACCATGCGGGCCACGTTGAAGGGGATCAACGGGAACAGAAAGTCGCCGACCACGTATTGCAGGCCCATGATCAAACCGAACAGCACCTGGCCCAGGAACAGGATCAGGGCGAACACAAAGTAGGGTTTGGCCACGGCCTGGGATTGGAATTTCAGATATGGATTGACGGTACGCATCCCTCAGCCCTCCTTGTTTGGCGGCCAGCCGTTGGTGTTGATCTTCGAGCTCCACTTGAGGAACTCGGCCATATCGTCCACCTCTTGGTCGCTGAGGTTGAATTGCGGCATCGCGCGCCGGCCGGGAACGCCCAACGGTTGCATCTTCATCCAGGCATGCAGGAACGGCTTGAACGCTTCCTCGCCGCCACGGCGGTTGAACACGTTGCCCAGTTCCGGCGCAAAGTACGCGCCCTCGCCCAGCAGAGTGTGGCAGCCGACACAGTTGTTGCGCTCCCAGACGCCCTTGCCGCGCACCACTGATTCGGTGAGTAGCTCCTGATTGCTGCGAGAGGGAAAGGTTTGTTCGGTGTGGTAGGTCAGGGCCAGGAATATCAGGAAGAAGAACACGCTTCCTCCGAAGTAGATATTCCTGGCCATGCCCTTGGTGAAGGTCTCTGACATGGTCGCTTCCTCATTGCTTGGCGGGGACCATGATAGAAAGCCGGGGGGTAAAACCTGCTTGATGGCGATCAAGAAATGCCGATGGTTTTGGTCGGGTATTGGGTGGGCGGTTGGCTACAGATGGTTTTTTTGCATGATCGCTCAAACCTACGCCCCCTGTGTGCGGGCTTGCTCGCGAAAGCGGTGGTTCAGTCAGCCATCTCCGGAGGCTGGTGAACCGCTATCGCAGGCAAGCCAGCTCCCACATTGACCTTAGACGCCCCGTCCAGCCACCCAGGCGTTATGGCTGAACCTGCGCCAGGCAGTGACCGAAAACCGCATATCTTGTGCGTTGACCATATTTCCTACACACCATATAGTGTGCCCACCCAGGAAGCCGACCACTACATAGTGTGCGAAGCCGGTAATTATCGAATTTTCTGGACGGTTTCATACGCCGTCAGAACAGACCAGGAAGGAGTATTTCATGCTGAGTTGGGATGAAGTCGACAACGAAGACACCGGCACCGCCGTGATCCGCGGCGCCAACGCCGGCCACGCCACCGAAGCCAACATGGACCGCCTCGACGGTGCCGGCGCCGCCGCTGCCATCGAAGCCCGCGCCGTGACCGCCAATGACTCCGCCGCCATCGTGCGGGCCAAGGCTG
>NZ_VFEV01000017.1 GCF_007858275.1 Pseudomonas proteolytica | reverse complement strand
TTGATCCGCACCATAAATGCCCTGCCGCTTGCGGTGGGGCTTGATGGTCTTGAATCGGAACACTGCTGCTAAGCTTATCCACAATTGCTGGGGCAAAAATCAGCAATCCGTCCTGGGTCAATTTTCAATCGGCAGGGTGGGTCAGTTTTAAATCAGCGCCAACACCGATCAAGGACATTGAGCAACAGGCCGTGCTGTCGCTGCATCGGGTTCGTCAAGGATTCGTGAAGGCACGGACAGCGCGCGCTAATCAGATCCGCCGGCTACTAGCCGAATTTGGTCTTGTAATCCCGCAGGGCATCGCACATGTGGCCAAGCGCGTGTCGGAGTTTATTGAGAATGAGCGCAACGAGTTGCCAGGCTCGTTTCGTCTGCTTGTGCAGCGTCTACTGGAACAGTTGAAGGGGTTCGATCATCAGGTTCATGAGGTAGAGAAAAATTGTCGCCTGGCATCGCGCGAATGAAAACAGCTGCAAGCTGGCCAAGATGCCAGGCATCGGGCCAATCACGGCCAGTGCGATGGTAGCCTCTCTTGGCGATGCCAAGAGTTTCAAGAATGGCCGACAGGTGAGTGCTTGGCTTGGGCTGGTGCCGAAGCAGAACTAAACACTGGCGGTAAGACGGTGCTGTTGGGGATGAGTAAGCGGGACGACTCCTATTTACGGACGCTACTGAGCCAGGGGGCACGGTCGATGATCTACGCAGCACAGCGAAAAGAGATTTCTGACAGCTGGCTTAGCCGGCTACTTAAGCGGCGTAACGCCAATGTGGCAGCCGTTGCACTGGCTAATAAAAACGCCCGAATTACATGGGCCTTGTTGGCCGGTGACCGCGAGTTCCGCTCCGATTACACGACCGTCGTCGCGTAATCGAAGCGGCTTGAAGACGTCAACTTAACCTTGTAGCAGACCAGCTCTAATGGTTGCTCAGGTGATCATGAATTGATGGCAAAACTGGTAAGACCGTGGCCAAGAAAATCTGACCCACACAGCGTGCCATGAGCACACGGATCTATTGAGAACTCGGCCAGCGGATTCCATCAGGGACAGCGGCAACGCCGCACCGAAAGTCCGAATGTATGAGTGCAATCTCTACCATCAGGCCGTCACAGATTGAAAGCTTGGCAACCCGGGGGCGTCCATGTATGTGCGGGGGTGGCAGGTAACTGCCATTCCTACCGCGACCACTCGTGTAAGGCCATGATCAGTAAATAAAAAAGGCGCCACAAGGGCGCCTAAGCCGCCTCCCACCAAAGGAATAACAAGGAGACGGGGTGTACCTGGTGAGCGAGCATTGCTAATGCTCGATTTATAGAATTTGCAGCGGGTACTCCGCAATCAGACGAACTTCATCCAAATCAGATTCGAAGGCAGTAGCCCGAGTCGTCGCTTGGCGCACACGGAAGGACATGTCTTTCAGAGAACCGGTTTGAATGATGTATTTAGCTTCGATGTCACGCTCCCAACGCTTCTGGGTCCTGCAGTGGGGCGCCATCGCATATAGACACTGTTCGCATTCGAGTAGTCAGCATCCCAGCCCTTTGCGTAACGAGTCACGAAGCTCAGGCCTGGAGTGTTACATGAATAACAAAAGCTTTTATGGTCTTTCCCTCATTGCCCTTGGCATGAGTATGGGGCAGGTTGCAGTGGCCGTTGAGCAAAAAACCAGAGGGGTTCATTGAGGGGAGCAACTTAAACATTCTCAACCGCAATCTCTACTTCAATCGCGACTTTCGCAACGGTCAGTCCAGTCGAAGGAATGCAGATAACTACCTTACGTTCCGTCGGTGATAATTTCACATGAAACATAACTGTAGCGTGACCTGAAAATTACTTTTTTGTCAGCGGAAAGTAAGGCATTGTTGAAATATTCAATAAGTTTAGTTTTAGGTTTTCCTGCGTAAGCGATTAGTCGCCATGAGGGCAGTTGCTTCCCAACACTTGGTATTCGATAGTGTTGAGCTTGCCACTCGAGTCTTCGTAGGTCATACGCGAAGGGACCAACCCACAATACTTAGCGGCTGTTGGAGTCACGCTAACCACTTTTGCGATATCGAGGATCAACCCATACTTATAGTGGACAATTTCAGGCACGGCTTTACCGTTTCTGATGGCATATTGTTCCATTGCCTGCTGGTTTTCTTGCATCATCCGACCGTAAACGCGATCCCCTCCGCCTTCAGCCATGGCAAAGGAAGAAACTGCCAACATCGCTATAGCGATGCCTGTATTCAGTATTTTCATGATTTTCTCCGTGCTATGACTAAACTTGTAATTAGATAGTAGCCAGTGATACCTGTCAGAAAGCTGCCGCTAACATTACTTATGTGTCAGGTATGATATGTTCTCTGTTAATGCCATTCTTGGCAGTGCACCTATCGTGGTTTAGGCTTCGTCAGCAGGCTCGGATGGTGCTAAACACCCATGCGCAGCGACTAACCAACTATAAGCTGACAGGAATGTAATCTTGATTTCAGTCGGCTGTCCGTCTAGCGTGGTCTAGGGTGAAATGTGAGCCTTTGTGTATGCGGTTACTTGAACGTTGTGAAACAGTATTTTGCTCGCATTACGCTTGGGAGCGTTGAGGCCGTGGGCAAACACCTTGAGGCCAAATATTTTCGCCTAATGATCAACTGCGCCGAAATCTATCAGACGTCAGCCGATTTCTTGTTGAGCGGTTCCGTTTCCACCACTACGTGTGCGGGGTCTGTGAGGATTGCGCCAAGAGCTGCGAACAGTTCGGTAGTGGTATGAGAGGTTGCGTCAGGGCCTGCCGCGAATGCGCAGAGAACTGCCGAAAAAGGCTGGCATCCAGGTTAGTCAGCCCCATACAGTACAGAAATAGCAATTTCCGTGCTCGGGGGGCAATGGCAGGCATGTGCCAACCCTCCGGCCCTAACAGGAGATTCACAATGTCACAGCATATCAAGCACAACAGCTCTAGCCGGTTCACTTTGCTGATGAGGGCGGTAGCGATGGTTGTCGCGGTAATGGCAGCAGCGCCGACGTTGGCCAATGCCGCAGAACCCGCGAAAAGCGAAACGATGCCGATGCCTTCCGAGCAGATGGATCAATCGAAGATCACGAAACAACTGGGCGGCATGTCCATGACCGGCGATGTAGATTATGACTTCGCGGCCAACATGCGCATGCACCATCAGATGGCAGTCGAGATGTCGCAAACCGAACTCAAGAACGGAAAAAATCCGGAGATGCTTCGTATGGCCAAGGACATTATTGCTGCACAGAATAAGGAAATCGCCGTCCTCGATCAGTGGATCAAAGCGAATAAAAAACCATGACTATGGTGATGCCAAAGTCTTTCATTGCGCTGCATTTTTGAAAGAAATACCCGCGCCGTTTTGAAGGAGAATCTAGTGAAGCACGACCACTTCCAGCACAACTCCGAACCGCCAGGCTTCTGGAGCTCACGCTACTTGATAGGTCTGATCGTTTTTGGCGCCATTGCTGCGTTTTTCCTGTTCAGCGAGCACCGTGCCCACTTCTTCGGCGCGCTGCCGTTTCTACTGCTGCTAGCGTGCCCGCTGATGCACGTCTTCATGCACGGCGGCCATGGTCACCATCATGGAGACCCATCGACCAAAGCCCCCCCTGGACCATCGCAGCCGCCAAAGACTGGAGATTAGTCATGCACGACACCCCGGACTACGGACTGTGGACGCTTGTCATCCTCAATTCGGCCATCTTCATCATGTTCGCGTTCAGTTTCTTCAAGCCTCAGACCGCACGCGACTGGCGCACTTTCGGGGCGTTCGCAGCCTTCATAGTCGCTCTGTTCGTCGAGATGTACGGCTTCCCGCTGACTATCTACCTGATGTCGGGCTGGCTTCAGACGAAGTTTCCGAGCCTCGACCTACTGTCCCACAACACCGGACATCTGTGGTCGACGTTACTCGGTGAGAAGGGCGATCCGCACTTCGGTGTGCTGCACATCGCCAGCTATGTCTTCCTCGGCTTCGGCTTCTATTTACTGTCCAGCGCGTGGAATGTCCTGTACCACGCGCAGCAGCGCAACGGTCTCGCCGTGTCGGGCCCGTATGCGCATATCCGCCATCCGCAGTACGTTGCATTCGTGCTTATTCTTCTGGGCTTTCTGTTCCAGTGGCCGACGTTGCTGACCTTGCTGATGTTCCCTATTTTGCTAGTGATGTATGCGCGGCTGGCTATCACAGAAGAGGCGCAGATGCGTAAGCAGTTCGGCGCGGAGTTCGAAGATTATGCGACGAGGACACCACGCTTTCTTCCGTCGCTGCGCAAGCGGCTATCGGCCACCTGAAGCAATATTGCCTGAAAGCTCGCTGGCACTCCTTTAACTCCTTTAACTCCGTTTATTCCGGCGGCTATGGACCAACACCTGAATCGCGTTAGCAGGTTCAACAACGCAAGCAACCGCATCAATCCCATCCATCTGTTGATTTGTTGATTGCTCGGGCCTTACCTCAGCAGAAGGAGCCTAATGTCGAGGGAGGTACCCGTATCGGGTGCGTGTGCAGACAGCGCGTAAGCGCCTAAAAATTCTGCGTCCGTGACACCGATCCAGATCGAACCGGTGGCCGCCAAAATCAGTTTTTCCTGAAGGTCCGAACGACCGAGCTGGACGATGGAGTACTTCTATGAGTAAAAAGAAAAAAATGTCAGGGGAAGTGATGCAGTCGCTCTGTCGGTTGCAGGCGGCACAGGTGTTACGCCTGCTGAGCTTATCGTCAGCAGGGGGCAAACCGAGGCATTGATCTTACATAATGACTATGCAGCTCAGCTGCGTGTTTTGCAGATTGAGCTGGTCAAGCTACAGAAGCACTTTATCGGCTGCGGCGATAGGATTCTCGTGCTGCTGGAGGGGCGAGACGCCGCCGGTAAGGACGGCAGCATCAAGCGCGTCGTCGAGCACCTAAGCCCACGCGAAACGCGCGTCGTGGCACTCGACAAACCCTCTGACCGCGAGCGCAGTGGATGGTACTTCCAGCGTTTCGTCGTCCACCTCCCCGTGGCTGGGGAGCTAGTTCTGTTCAATCGAAGTTGGTACAACCGTGCCGGCGTCGAGCATGTGATGGGCTTTTGCTCTAAGGACGAGCATGAGGAGTTCATGCAATCGGTGCCGAAGTTCGAGGAAGTGCTTGTCAACTCAGGTATCAAGCTGCTGAAGTATTACCTCGATATCAGCAAGGACGAACAGCGGCGCCGACTAGATGAGCGGCAACGTAATCCGCTCAAGCAATGGAAGACGAGTCCGATCGATGCTGTCGCCATTAAACGTTGGAAGGCGTATTCCGCCGCGCGCGACGAAATGCTGATGCGAACGCATACCGCTATCTCACCGTGGCACATCGTACGGGCTGACAATAAGCGGCTAGCGCGTCTAAATCTTTTACGCGACGTCCTCTCGCGATTACATTACGCGGGCAAGAAGAACAAGTTCGTCGAGCCGGATCGGGACATCGTATTCGAATTCACACCTAATTGCGTCGACGCTGGGAAATTGGCGCGCTGATGTCTGCCCCTCAGGAGCAAACATGAAAACAAGCACCTTCGAAGTGGGGGAGTTAATCTCTACCCTGAGCGCAGCCGGCGTCCACCGACAGATTGCGATGCTATCGGGTGTCCATCATGTCGACGTGAACTATGTGGCCGGCAGTGCCACCGTGCACTTTGACGAAGCGAAAACGTCGCTTCAAGAGATCCGGCAACGCATCATTGACTGCGGCTACCACTGCCGTGGTGAACTCGTTCCCGCTCACGTCTGCGAGCCTACAGATCACAAGATGACCGCAGACGCGCATAAAGGCCACATGGCACATGGCGGTAGCAAGGGACATGCGCCGAAGGAAATGGAACCGGGGAGTGATCCCCATGCGGGCCACAGCGTCAAGTCCGCGCAACCGATGAGCGACATGACGCACGATATGGGTCATGCGCCCGGCATGTCGATGCAGGACATGGCCAACGATATGCGTAATCGCTTCTTCATTGCCCTGTTGTTCGCAATTCCTGTCTTCCTATACTCGCCGATGGGCAAGATGTTCGGCGATTTCGCAACTCCATTCGACCTCAATCGGAAGGTTTTTCTGTTCATCGTAGCCACTGGCGCGATCGCCTATCCGGGTTGGCCTTTCTTCATCGCAGCCTGGCGTGCTGCGCGCAACCGGGTGGTCAACATGGCGACCTTGATTTTACTCTCGGTCGGCACTGGGTATGTGTTCAGTGTGGGGGCCACCTTCCTCTACGAAGGTGAGGTGTTCTACGAAGCGGCAGCCGTGCTGCTGGTCTTCATTCTACTGGGCCACTGGCTTGAGATGCGTGCACGCGCGGGTGCCTCAGATGCGATCCGGGCGCTTATGGATCTGGCCCCGCCGATGACCACGGTGCTACGCGCTGGCCTCGAGACCGAGGTGGCCACCTCGGAGGTGCTCACAGGCGAGACAGTTATCATCAAGCCAGGCGACAAGCTTCCGGTTGACGGCGAAATCATCGAAGGTAACTCTGAGGTCGATGAGTCGATGCTGACCGGCGAATCGATGCCCGTGAAGAAGGTTGTTGGTGATGCCGTCATTGGCGCCACGATCAATAAGAGCGGTAGCTTCCGCTACAAGGCCACCAAGGTTGGCGCCGACACGGCGTTGGCCCAGATTGTCAAACTCGTCCAGGAAGCCCAAAACTCCAAGGCGCCCGGGCAGCTACTCGCTGATCAAGCCTCGCAGTGGCTGGTTCTGGCAGCCATTGCCATTGGTTTGCTCACTTTCGGCGTGTGGTTCTGGGTCCTGGACCAGCCACTGCTGTTTGCGTTGACGCTAACGATCACGGTGTTCGTTATTGCCTGCCCCGACGCTCTGGGCCTCGCCACCCCGATGGCCATAATGGTCGGTACAGGGCTCGGCGCTATGAACGGCATCTTGTTCAAAAACGCCGCCGCACTTGAGAACGCTACCAAGCTAACCGTCATCGTTTTCGACAAGACGGGCACACTCACACTAGGGCAGCCTGACGTGGTAGAGATGGTCACCGCACAGGACGTCACCGAAGCTCAGTTGCTGGCTACCGCTGCGGGGGTGGAGAAGTTCTCGGAGCATCCCTTGGCGTTGGCGGTGCTCAAAAGATTGGGGACCTCGCAGGCCGAGGTCGCGACGGGATTTACCAACATCGATGGTCAGGGTGCTCGCGCGATGATCGACGGTGAGAAGGTACTGCTCGGAAACCTCAAGCTAATGGAGTCCGAAGACATTCCATTGCAGGCGCTGGTCACAGAAGCCTTCCGACTCCAGGGTGGGGGCCGAACCGTAGTGTATGTCGCTCGCGGCGGAAAGCTGATCGGTCTAATTGCCATTGCCGATGCCGTACGGCCGACCTCCATGGCGACGATCGCCAAGTTGCAGGAGCGCGGTGTAAAGGTGGCGATGATTACCGGCGATAATCAAGCCACGGCCGATCGCATCGGCAAGGAACTTGGTATTGATATAGTGCTGGCCGACGTGCTTCCAGGCCAGAAAGCATCCAAGCTTAAGGAGCTTCAAGAGCAGGGGCACAAAGTTGGCATGGTAGGCGACGGCATCAATGATGCGCCGGCCCTGACCCAGGCCGATGTAGGTTTCGCGATCGGTGCCGGCACCGACGTGGCTATGGAAAGCGCGCAGGTCATTTTGATGAAAAGCGACCCGTACGATGTCGTCGGTGCTATAGAACTGTCACGTGCCACCCTACACAAGATGCATCAGAACCTGTGGTGGGCGGTTGGTTACAATCTGATCGCCTTCCCGCTGGCAGCCGGCGTCTTCTACCCGTTTACTTTATCGCCAGAAATCGCAGCATTATCGATGTCGGGTAGTTCGGCCGTCGTGGCAATCAACGCTCTGCTACTGAAACGGACCAAGCTCGCCGGTATCAAGCGTGTACGACCACAAATTATACCTACGGCCGGCGCGCAGCCTTCCCTCGGCGTCTCGTTATAAACCAGTCGATCTGTCCCACGGGCCCGATCATGCGGTAAGGAGGTTAAACGAACTACCGCAGTCTATACGCAAGCCTTGCTGCCGCAAGTGTATTGCAACACTAGGTCAGTGGATTGCCAGGCAGGTGACGTACTCTGACTGTAGCCCTGTCAGCTTGCAGCTGACTCAACCAGTATGACCAACACCGTCCAGACTTCAGTGGCAAAATATGTCTGAAGAGCGTGATACGTTGATGGCCGAATACATGAACGCGATGCAGGATGGCATGTCTAACTCAAATGGCATGGGTGTGAAATCATCGTATCCGATCCATGAACCACACCTACCGTAAGACAACCGCCTCGTTTACCGTGGCATCTCTGGCGAGCAGTTCCATGGCAGTAGCGCTTCGTAATCGGCCACCGACTCCGCATGCGGCAGCCGCTCCAGTACGTGGCGCAGCCACGTATAGGGCTCCTGGCCGTTGACCTTGGCGGTCTCGACCAAGCTGTAGATCTGGGCACTGGCGGTGGCGCCTTTGGGCGTGTCGCTGAACAGCCAAGCCTTGCGCCCAATGACAAACGGCTTTATTGCGCGCTCTGCCGGGTTGTTGTCGATCGGTAAAAAACCGGCTTCCACGTAGCGTTCCAGCCGGCTCCAGTTGCTGGCCAGGTAGTTCACTGCCTTGCCCAGCACACTTTGAGGGGTGACCTGAGGCTGCGTTTTTTCCAGCCAGCCTTTAAACTGGGCCAGGATCGGCAGACTCTTTTCCTGACGGCCAATAAAACGCTGCTCATCACGGGCATCCTTGAGTTCACGCTCGATGCCGTACAACTTGTTGATCATCGTCAGTGCAATATCGGCGCGACCTGTCTTGCCTTTGGGCTGCACTTTTTGCGCCTCGACGAACTTGCGCCGCGCACGGGCCATGCACGCCAGCCGCTCCACACCCGGTTGCAACGCCAATGCGTTATAACCCGCGTAATCATCAGTCATCACGTAGCCGCGATAACTTTCCAGCAGGCGCAACGGCACGTCCTGCGCACGGCTGGACGTGTAGTCGAACAGCACGACTTTTCGGTCTGGCGGCCCGCTGGCCTGCACCCACATCCAGGATTGGCTGGTAGGGTCTCGATCCGGTTCCTTAAGTACCTGGACGCGGGTTTCATCACAGTGGATGACCGGGCTTTCCAGCAATCGGTCGCGCAATAAATTCAGCAACGGTTGTAAGTGCTCCCCGCACTGGATAACCCAGCGAGCGAGAGTCTGACGCGGGATATCGATACCGTGTCGGCTCAGCACCGTTTCGAAACGATGCAGCGGTAAGCCATCGACATACTTGGTGGTCAACAGCATCGCCAGTACGCTCGGACTGGCCATGCTCTTTTCGATCAACTGAGCAGGTTTATCAGCAGTGACCGGAGCCGTTTCACAACCACGGCAGCCGTAGACTTTGCGGAGGTGTTTGATCACTCGGATCTGCATCGGCACGATGTCCAGCTGTTCGCTGGTTTCTTCACTGATCACATGCTTGCGGCAACCGCAGGCACAGGTCAGTTCATGTTCTGGCAGTTCGTGGATGACTTCGATGCGTGGCAGATCAGCCGACAGTGGCTTGCGTTTGCCACGACGTGGAGTCGGAGCAACCACTTCTTCGTCAGCGTCGCCGATTGAAGGCATCGGCTCGCTTTCGGGCTCGTTGAATAACGCGAGTTGAGGCGTGTTGGGTTCAACGGTCTGCTCGGATTTACGCCCGAATAAACGGTCGCGCAGCAACTTGATCTGTTCTTTTAGATCGACGATATGAGTCTGGTATGCCTCAGCCGTTACCTGCTGACGGCTGAGTGCCTCAAGCAACATTTGCTTGAGCAGAATAGGGTCATCAGGGAGGTCTTCGGGCATCAAATTCATGCCCGGATTATACCCGTCAAGCGACGAATCTTGGTGTTAAAACCTTGTGAGGACGGTTGCGTCAGAGATCAAATCCATCCAGTACCAGTTCAGTTCCTGAACGGTCAGCACGATAGCCTCGTCCACCTCATCGGGTGAAGTTTTAAAACGCTCGGACTCCAGGCGCTTGAGCCAAAGGCAGAAGCCGTTGCGCTCCCAGTACAACACTTTGACGCGGTTACGGTGGCGATTCAGGAAAACAAAGAGCACGGGGTCAAACACCGCGACCTTGATATCCAGTTCGACCAGCGCAGCCAGGCCATCGATGGACTTTCGAAAGTCTACCGGCTTTGGATAGAGGTACACTTTTTCAACGCTGGCGTTGGGACGCATCATGGTGATGGGCTCCTCATGGAAATCGGGAGCACAGCATCAGCCGTCAGCTATTCGCTTGGAATGTGGGGTTCATGGATCCCTTACAAATCATCGAACACACAATAGCGTACAAATAAATGCAAACGATGATGGATCCAACTGGATCTCAATCGGCAGCAATGCGATGTGTAGCATTACCGTAGCGACGAATATTTATAAGTAACACTTAGTCATCTCAACCAAAACATGGCAAGAATATTGCCGAAAGACGCAACAGTCACAATGTTGCCCGGTTTAAAAACCTGCTTATTGGAAAAATAAAATGCGCAAATTATGGGTCATCCTGGCAGCGCTGGTTGCTCTAAACCTAAATGGCTGCGGCTACAATGCATTCCAGAGCAACGACGAGCAAATCAAAGCGAGCTGGTCTGAGGTAGTAAACCAGTACCAACGGCGGGCGGATCTGGTACCTAATCTGGTCAATACCGTCAAAGGTTATGCCTCACATGAAAAAGAAGTATTGACGCAAGTGACGCAAGCCCGCTCTCAGGCGAGTTCCATACAGATATCGCCGGAGGTTCTCAGCGATCCGGCCGCCTTTGCCCAGTTTCAGGCTGTACAAGGCGAGCTGTCCGGAGCGTTGTCCCGATTGTTGGCAGTGAGTGAAAACTATCCACAACTAAAAGCCGACGCCGGTTTTCGCGATTTGCAGGCGCAACTGGAAGGTACCGAAAACCGAATTGCCGTGGCGCGCAACCGCTACATCAAGTCAGTGCAGGAATTCAACGTCACGGTACGTTCGTTCCCCTCCAATCTAACGGCGATGGCATTCGGATACAAAGAGAAGCCTAATTTCACGGTAGAAAACGAAAAAGAAATCGCTAAGCCGCCCGCAGTAGATTTTGGGTCGACGCTTGCTGTTCCCCCAAGCGGGTCTCAGGGAGCGGTCAAGTGACGACGATGCGCACGACAAGCGCAGCGGCATTGTTTGCCTTTGTACTTTGCTGGTCTTTCCTCGCGGGCGCTCAAGTCGCAGTACCTCCTCTGGCCGGACGGGTCACCGACCAGACCGCTACGCTCACAACAGAGCAGATGGCTGGTCTAGAGCAAACTTTACGGGCGTTTGAAGCCAAAAAAGGCAGCCAGCTTGCACTTCTCATTGTCCCCAGCACCCAGCCGGAAACAATCGAACAATACGCTTTGCGCGTTGCGGAGCAATGGAAGTTAGGCCGAAAAAAAGTGGATGACGGCGCAATCCTGGTCGTCGCCAAGATCGACCGTGCGCTTCGCATCGAAGTAGGCTACGGGCTTGAGGGCGCACTCAATGACGCCACCAGCAAGCGCATAATCAGCGAGATCATCACACCGCGCTTCAAGCAAGGAGACTTTTACGGGGGCATTGCTGCCGGGCTCGACCAGATGATCCGGATAATTGATGGCGAACCGGTGCCTGCCCCCAACGCACAAACTATCGGCGGTGTTACAGATATTCGGCAGTATGGTCCGCTCGTTTTTATTCTTGCGCTCGTGATCGGCAGTGTTCTGCGCCCCGTTTTGGGCAGATTTCCAGGCGCGCTAGTCACTGGAGGGGTTGTGGCCGTTATCGCTTGGTTGGTGGCCGGCGCACTGTTCATCGCGTTGGGTGCGGGAGTGATAGCGCTCTTGTTCACGTTGGTCGGTGGCGGTATGGGCGGATACGGCATGGGGAGGCATCGTGGAGGATTCGGTCGAGGCGGTGGTGGCTTCGGCGGAGGCGGCTTTGGCGGTGGCGGCGCATCGGGGAGATGGTAAACATGAATATCAAACGCATTCTGAACCATCTTGTTATGACCCACTGGCAGGTCAATCGGGCTTTTCCCCGCGAAACGTTGATCGCGATCGAACAAGCGATCAAAGCCAGTGAGGCTGCACACACCGGAGAAATCCGTTTCGTTGTTGAGGGCGCCCTGGATAGCACACCGCTTTTCAAGGGCCAGTCCGCGCGAGAGCGCGCGGTAGATGTTTTTTCTCAGTTGCGTGTATGGGACACCGCTCACAATAACGGTGTGCTGATATATCTTTTGCTCGCTGACCGGGACGTGGAGATTGTTGCCGATCGCGGGATACACGCGAAAGCAGGCTCTCAAGAATGGCAAAGCATTTGCCTACAGATGGAAGCCGCCTTCAAACAATCCAATTACGAAGGCGGCGTAGTCAGCGGTGTTCAGGCGGTTACACAGCATTTGACGAAACACTTTCCCGCTGCCGGCGGTGACCAGAATGAATTACCGGATAAACCAATGGTTCTCTGAGGAGCCCTCTATCGTTGATAGCCGACCAAAAACTCAAGCACGCTCAGACGACGTGGTTAGATCCAAAGCAATCCTCGAGTCAAGTAATCCTGAGCAAACTGATCTGCATACAAATGTGAGCCACAGACGGGAGACTAAGAATGTATTACAACGATGTTTGTATTCCCTATCATGAAAAGGAGTATCACCATGCAAAGTGAAACGTTGAATGTAACCGGTATGACGTGTGGCGGCTGCGCCAGCAATGTGGCGAACGCGCTGAAAGCAATTCCCGGAGTCGATGACGTAGTAGTGTCGCTCTCGACCGGCGAGGCTGCCGTGCGTTATGACGAGCAACTCACCTCGCCCGATCAACTGAAATCGGCCGTGAAAGGCGCGGGCTATGGAGTGAGTGCGGCCAAGGCCACGCCCAATCATTAATCCAAGGGTGGTTGCTGCGGTTAACTCGTCCCTATGATGCTCAGAAGTTGGACCGCAGGCATGACTCGATGGCCTGCGGCTACATGAAGGTCACCAGCGCGCGCTCAGCAGGTTTGCCCGTAGCGACTACGGCCGCGCTTATGCTCGGCGTGTTCACTGTGTCGGTTGGTTTTGGCATCGTGCTTCCGCTTTTACCCTACCTAATTGAGCGACTCTTGGGAGCTGAAAGTGATGCTGCGCTAGTTTCCCAGCACACTGGGTTACTGACTGCTGTCTACACTCTCTCACTTTTTTTATTTGCACCCATGTGGGGCCGACTTTCCGATCAGCGCGGCCCGCGAGGTGTACTACTTGTAGGACTTCTCGGCTTTGGCGTAACCATGCTGGTTTTCTCTTTTGTTGAGTCTCATCGCTGTTTACGCCGAGCGCTTCATAAGCGGCATGTTTGCTGCAGCGGTGACGCCTGTTGCAGCGGCTGTATTCGGCAACGTCGCGACGACCGAGCAGGGACGGGCCCGTCGGCTTGCGTTCGTCAGCATGACAGGGATTAGCGGCTTCCTGCTTGGACCGATGCTGAGCGTGTTCGTAACGCGCTTTGCCGGCAGGATCCGTCGCGGTTCCGCTCGCGGTGACGGGACTGTTCGCCTTTTTAGTGGCCGGTGGAGTTGCGTTTTCAGTACCAAGTATTGAAGGCCTTGGTCGGACAAAGAAGATATCTAATGCCTTGGCCGATCAAAAAGCATGGCTCGTGCCAAAACTACTCATCCTCACTTTCATCGTTTCGGTGGGCGTCGGGACCTTCGAGGTCGGGCTCGCCCTGCGTGGGAAACAGGAACTAGGTTTGAGTCCATATCAGATTGCGCTGATGTTCACCGAGTGCAGCCTGGTCATGTTTGGGATGCAAGCAATCGTATTCTCACCTTGGTTTAAGCCGGACACGACCCGATGGCTCATCGCACCCGCATTCTCCGTGCTGGCTGCTGGGTTGTTCCTTGTACCTTGGGCATCTGATTTTATGTTGATGCTGGTCGTGATCGGTGCGGTCGCTGCCAGCGCCGGCATCCTGTCGCCGATCCTCACTTACTGGATCTCGGCCAAGCCTGGAAGCGCGCAGGGCTGGTACTACGCTGAACGCGCGGGGCCTGACATTCAAGTGAGTATCGCGGACCAACAAGAAATCTTCATTTCCTCGTGGCACTAACCGCTCTAACGCAGCCTTTTCGATCAAACGGCGCTGTCATCGAACTGCTATCACATTGCCACTTTTCTGTAATGGTCTCCGGTAATAATGGCGCCAGTTTTTAGAGCGCGGGATAACTAGTCCTTTTTTACGCGTCTTTAAGGCTGGCTTTTTCTTGAGGTGGCCTGCGCCATCTCATCTTATTTTGGAGATCAATATGCGTTTTGTTTCTACACGAATTGCAGCGGGCTTGTGTGGTGGCTTGGTGTTGGCCATGAGTGTTCCGGCCGGTGCCGCAGTCGATGCGAAACTGCTCGAAATGCTCAAAGCCAATGGCTCCATTACGCCAGCGCAGTATTCTGAGTTGAAGACCGAGTTGAATCGTGACATGCAAGCCAACCAACAATTGGCCGGTCAACAAATCAAGAAGGAAGACTTGACGGCGTTTGAACAGAAGTTGGCCTGGGCTGCCAAGACCCAAATCAAAGGCGACGTGCGCGTGCGTCAAGAGACAATCAAGATTGACGGTGAACCCAACAACGGTGGTCGCGACAAGGATCGCCAGCGTATCCGTGCTCGTCTCGGTGCCTATAGCGAAGTCAACCCACAAGTTGACGCCGGTATCCGCATCGCTACAGGAGGTGGTGACGATGCCCGCTCCACCAACCAGGACCTGGACAACTACTTCGACAAGAAACAACTGTGGTTGGACCAGGCCTACATCGATTTCCACCCTACAGCCGTGAAGAACCTTCATATTATCGGCGGCAAGATGGCGCAGCCATGGGTGAGCATGGGAGATGTGATCTGGGACGGTGACATTAATCCTGAAGGTTTAGCTGCCACCTACAAATACCCGCTCGGTGACGCAGAGCTATTCGGCAGCGCTGGTCACTACACGCTCAAGGACAGCGTAGATGGCGAGGGTGTGCAATTTCGCCACGATCTGCGCTTGTACGCCGGCCAGCTCGGTGCCCGCTTCGCTCCGTCCGACAACCTCAAGGTCACCTTGGGCGGTAGCGTCTATAGCTATGACAACGACAAGGACAGCCGCTGCACCAGCACCAGCACGCCGTGTGCGCTGGCTGTCAATGGCAACTCCACTAACGAGTTTCGCCTGTACGAAGGCTTTGGCCAAATCGACATCAGCGGCTTGCCAATCCCACTCTCCCTCTATGGGCAATATGTGGTCAACAACGAGACCGACAGCAACCAGGACACCGCTTGGTTGACGGGCCTCAAGACTCGGGTGTATGACTTCAACCTCGATTACAACTACCGCGATGTTCAGCGCAACGCTGTGGTCGGCGCCTTCACTGATTCCGATTTTGCCTACGGTACTACCGGCTCGCGTGGACACAAATTCAAGGTGGGTTACGACATCGACAAGAACTTTGGGATCGGTGCTACATACTTCTTGGCTGATGCAGATTACTCCAGCCGCTCTCAGCAGAACGCCGATACCAACACCCTGCAGTTGGATCTGGAAGCGAAATTCTAAGGTCTGCCCTTGCGTCGTGATCGGAACGCTGAAGTCATTCAGCGTTTTCCGCTATATATCGGCGAGTATTGGCGTGTAGATCCTCATCACATCAATCAATTGCGAGCGCGCCATACTGAGACATTTACTGACCAGCTTCACTGGTCGTCCCCCGGCAACAAGTGTGAGTGCGCGATTCATTTTCGCGAGCGGGTGATCTCCGTCGCTTTTTGAGGGGGTGTACCGAATTTTGTGTGCGAAATAATTTACCCATTAGCTTGTGAGGCCATTGCTTCGCGGGGGCGCTGAATTTTTTCAAGATATCTTCGCCTTTGGCGTTTCAGGCATACCGAGTTGGTTGCGCAATACGCAGGGCCAGGAAAGTGGTAATCGAGCTTTCCAGCTCGCGCACTGAACTGAAACTGCCCTCACGTAAATACACCGTGATGCCCCGAAAAAAGCGTTCAACCATGAGCTGGAGGTCGGAGTGAAATGCATGGAAGCGTTTATGTTTTTCCAGCCACGCCTTCACTTTTGGATGCTTGTGAGTGACGTAGTTGTCAACGATCAAGTGCAACTGAAGGTGCTTGGGTGTTTCTCGATTGATTTTCTTGAGAAGTTCCAACCACTCCTGATGCCGGTGCTGATATTCAATACTGCTGATCAAGCGTCCCTGAAGATAGTCCAGCGCGGTGAACAACCTGACGGTGCCGTGGCGTACATAATCGTGCGACTGCGTGCGGATATGGCCGATGCCCAAAGGCAACCCAGGCTGGGTGCGTTCAAGTGCTTGCATCTGGCTTTTTTCATCAAAGCAGAGCACCAGCGCCTTGTCCGGCGGGTCCAGGTAGAGTCCGATAACGTCCCAGAATTTCTCTTCAAAATTCGGGTCATTGGACAATTTGAAGGTGCGAGTCAGGTGCGATTTCAAGTCATTGGCCGCCCAGAGTTTGTGCACGCGGGTAGCCGAAATTCCAGCCGCTCGTGCCATGCTTCGGCAGCTCCATCGAGGTTCACCGATGCGCGGTTGAAAGAATTGCTCAAGAACACGGTGCACAGTTTCAAGGGGCAGAAAAGGTTTACGACCTCGACCTGGTTTATCGAGCAAACCGAACCGCTGACACCAGCAAGTGATTACGAGGAGTGAGAACCCGGTGAGCCGGGCAATCTCTACTCTCGTGCAACCTTGAGCTGCCAACAGAATTACTCGTGCCCGACGACCGTCGCGCTGGCTGATGGTGGCCGAACGTACGCACCGGCTCGGCTCGGCGTGCTCTTCTGGACTGAGGGTGATTTTGGGGCGTTCACCTGAGCTTCTCCGAACGTTGGATGACACAACAAGTGTAACCAAGATTGGAGAAATGTTAATTCGAGAACAGCACACTAGATCACTCTATCTCTTGAAGCTTTCGCATGAACTCGGCAGCCATTTCAGGGGGAGCCCAGGTATTAACTTCTATCCAGTCGTCACGCACTCCCATTCGGACTCTTGCTACTTTACTAAGAGCTAGTTGCATCCCCTTCATGGAAAGCCCAGTCTTATCACTGGCGTCCTCACGATTCATTTTTTCAACTAAAACAAGTCTGACGGCATAGAGTGATTTGAGTGTTAGTCGATCTACCTTCTGAATCAGCATATCAAAGTCGTCCGCATCCATTGGAACGTCCTTACCGTTCTTCATGACGCCGTTGAATCTTGCCATTAGGATGTCCATTTTTTATGGGTCAAAGGACACAGCTTAGCGCAGTGATCATTTTTGTAGTAGGTAGTTCGCTAGTGGCCTGAGCGGTTAATCCATTAATTTATTTTTTATCACGCTCAGCTTCGCCTTATGTACCGAGCTAATGATGGCCTCAGCCGTTTTATTCCACTTAAACGGCTTGGCTGAATGCTCATTGTGAGCCTCGATAAATTGGCGGATAGCCGCCTTCAGGTCGGCGACGCTGGTGAAGGCGGCTCGGTACAGCGCTCGTATTTCCAGTTGCGCAAACCAGCCTTCCACGGCGTTCAGCCAAGACGCGCTGGTCGGTGTGAAGTGCAATTTGAACCGCGGATGTTTTTCCTGCCACTGCTTGATTGCAGCCGTTTTGTGGGTCGAACTATTATCCAGGATCACATGCAGATCCAGTCCGGCTGGCGTGCCGCGTTCAATCTGTTGCAGAAATACCAGAAATTCCTTGACTCGATGGCGCTGGGTAATCTGTCCGATGACTTGGCCGGTCATGATGTCGAAAGCCGCGTTCAGACTCGCCGTACCATGGCGTTTCTAATCGTGCGTGCGACGTTCAACTTGACCTGGGCGTAGCGGCAGCATCGGTTGGGTGCGATTCAACGCCTGGATCTGGGTTTTTTCGTCAACCGACAACACCAGGGCGTTATCCGGTAGGTTCATAGAGTTCGACCACATCGACTACCTTATCGGCGAAATGAGGATCGTTGCTGATTTTGAAGGTCTTCAGACGATGGGTTTGAGGTCGGAAGCGTGCCAGACCTGGCGAACCTGCCACATGGTGACCCGCGCATACTTGGCCATCAAACGAACGCTCCACTGAGTGGCTTCCTGGGGACGCCGGGTGGCCATTGTCAGGATCTCGTTGATTTTTTCGGGTCCCAGTTTGAGTGGCTGGCCGCTGCGCCGCAGATCGCTCAAGCCTTAAATTCCCGCCTCCAGATAACGTTTTCGCCATTTGAATACCGTCGGCGGCGTGACCTGCAACTGCTCGCTGACAGCCTTGGGCGTCAATCCATCAGCCAGTAGAAGCAGGATGCGCGCACGCTGGGCGAGGCTCTGTTCCAGCGTACTCATACGCAACCAACTTTGCAGGGCGATGAGATCAGAAGGCGTTAAAGCGAAGGGGGAAGTCGGTCGGGCCATGTGCATAACCAATCCATGACATTGGACGCACAGTATATCGTTACCAATAAATAAATAAATTAACCGCTCAGTCCACTAGTGTGCTGTCTCGTAATTAAGCTCTCCTATGCCTGCGAGGCCATTGCCTCACAGGCATGAGGAGCTTTGTTTGTGAGACAGCACACTAGCAACGTGACCGGTCATTTCGGTAAGGGCGTGACCGGCTGTTTCGGAACAGGCAGAAATCGGTCACGCAAGGTGTGATTGGCGGACGCTTAGTGCGCCAGTTAGCTGGCGGAGGATAGTCGATGAAAGTTCGATACTGGTAAGAAATGGCGAATCAACCAGACCCCGAGTCATGCACGTTGCACCGTGAGGTGCAGGGTGAAGCGTTGACAGGGGAAACCGATGGGCCAGCCATTGAGCCGCGAAATCAGGAACGCCGATGCTGTTATGCGAAGCAGAAGGCAATGCGGAGCATGGCGTTATACGCCAGTCATGCTCTGGTCCCGCGCGGTTGGAGATGGGACTTGAAGGTGTACGTGAAGCAGCCCGGAGGGACAAGGGCATGCATTTCACTGCATTGCTGCACCACATCACACCGCAGCTACCCGTGTGGTCAGTGGATATTTCAACTACCACACGGTGCCGGGAAACCTGATACGCCTTGGCGGTTTTCGGTTGGCGGTATGCCGTCTATGGCGGCAAGCCCTCAAGCGGCGCAGCCAGCGTAACCGACTCCAATGGTGGCGCTACGGACGCCTTGCAGGCCTCTATATACCCAGACCCAGAGATGCACTGCCTTACCCTGAGGAACGCTCGCGTCACGTACCTGAGGCAGGAGCCGTATGCGGTAGTTCCGCACGTACGGACCTATTGGTATGGACGCCCCATCCACAAACCAAAGGTCTCAACGTGCAATAGTGGAAGGGCTTCAGAAACCACAAACCAAGAGGAGCGTTCGGTATGAAAATTATGACCGTTGGTATCGACTTGGCGAAAAATGTATTTCAGGTGCAAGGTGTTAATGAACATGGCAAGACCGTTCTGAGGAAGCAACTCAAACGCGACCAGGTCGCCACCTTTTTTGCCATCATGCCGCAGTGTCTGATTGGTATGGAGGTCTGTGGAAGCGCCCACCATTGGGCTCGCAAGCTGCGCAGCTTGGGTCACGATGTGAGGCTGATGGCCCCGCAATTCGTAAAGCCATACGTGAAAACGAACAAAAACGATGTAGCTGACGCTGAGGCTATCTGCGAAGCGGTGGGTCGGCCAACCATGCGTTTTGTGCCGATCAAGGACATTGAGCAACAGGCCGTGCTGTCGCTGCATCGGGTTCGTCAAGGATTCGTGAAGGCACGGACAGCGCAAGCTAATCAGATCCGCAGCTACTAGCCGATTTGGTCTTGTAATCCCGCAGGGCATCGCACATGTGGCCAAGCGCGTGCCGGAGTTTATTGAGGATGAGCGCAACGAGTTGCCGGGCTCGTTTCGTCTGCTTGTGCAGCGTCTACTGGAACAGTTGAAGGGGTTCGATCATCAGGTTCATGAGATCGAGAATCAAATTGTCGCTTGGCATCGCGCGAATGAAAACAGCTGCAAGCTGGCGAAGATGCCAGGCATCGGGCCGATCACGGCCAGTGCATGGTAGCCTCTCTTGGCGATGCCAAGAGTTTCAAGAATGGCCGAGAGGTGAGTGCTTGGCTTGGGCTGGTGCCGAAGCAGAACTCCACTGGCGGTAAGACGGTGCTGTTGGGGATGAGTAAGCGGGGGGACTCCTATTTACGGACGCTACTGATCCAAGGGGCACGGTCGATGATCTACGCAGCACAGCGAAAAGAGATTTCTGACAGCTGGCTTAGCCGGCTACTTAAGCGGCGTAACGCCAATGTGGCAGCCGTTGCACTGGCTAATAAAAACGCCCGAATTATATGGGCCTTGTTGGCCGGTGACCGCGAGTTCCGTTCCGATTACACGACCGTTGTCGCGTACGAAGCGGCTTGAAGACGTCAACTTAACCCCGTAGCGGACCAACTCTATTGATTGCTCAGGTGATCATGAATTGATGGCAAAACTGGTAAGACCGTGGCCAAGAAAATCTGACCCGCACAGCGTGCCCTGAGCACACGGATCTATTGAGAACTCGGCCAGCGGATTCCATCTGGGATAGCGGCAACGCCGCACCGAAAGTCCGGATGTATGAGTGCAATCTCTACCATCAGGCCGTCACAGATTGAAAGCTTGGCAACCCGGGGGCGTGGGGCAGGTAACTACCATTCCTACCGCGACCGCTTCACTTCGTTCACTGTGGTCAGCTTACGAGGGGACTTTCACCCACAAAATCCCGGCCCCCCCGGCGTACATAAAAAAAGGCGCCACAAGGGCGCCTAAGCCGCCTCCCACCAAAGGAGCAACAAGGAGACGGGTTGTACCTGGTTAGCGAACGTCTATGAAGACGTTCGTCAGAACTCCATTTATAGAAGTTGCAGTGGGTACTCCACGATCAGGCGGACCTCATCCAGATCAGATTCAAAGTCGGTGGCCCGTGTCGTTGCTTGGCGCACACGGAAGGACATATCTTTCAGAGAGCCGGTTTGAATGATGTACTTAGCCTCGATGTCACGCTCCCAACGCTTCTGGTCCTGCAGTGGGGCGCCATCAGCTCCTCGGCGCATATAGACGTTGTTCGCATTCGAGTAGTCAGCATCCCAGCCCTTTGCGTAACGAGTCATGAAGCTCAGGCCAGGAATGCCAAAGGGCTGCATATTCAAGTCATAGCGTAGCTGCAAGGATTGCTCTTTCGGGGAGTTGAAATCGCTGTATTGGATAGAGTTATCCAGGAAAATCGAATCAGATTGGCGCAGGTAATCAAAATCGTCATCCCCATTGCTGCGCTGGTAGCCAACGGTCAGCGTGTGGGCGCCAAACTGGACACCGGTCTTACCGCTCCAGATGTTGTTATCGAAGCTGCCCAGCAGTTTTTTCCCCTCGTCGACTGCTCGGTAGTAGTTCAGGCTACCAATCAGCGCGACATTCTCGGAAAGTGGGTAGCTTAACGTAGTGCCTGCATAGTACTGGTTCCACACATCTTTGAAGCGGCTGGTATAGAGACTCACACCGACATTTTTGTTGACGGCGTAATCGCCACCCAGGTAGGCGATCCAAGGCGCGTCGACAGATCCTGCATAGAACGTAGCAAAACCGTCGCGCATGCTGCTTGAGTTCGGTTGGCTCATCGCATGCAGGCGACCACCCTGCAAGGTCAGGCCTTCAATGCTGGTGTTGGCAAACGTGGCGCCACGAAAGCTCTCAGGCAGCAGTCGTGAGTCCCCATACGCCACAACAGGCGTGGAAGGAAATACGTCCCCAACCTTGATGACCGTATCTAGCAAGCGAAGCTTGGCTGCTCCACCGACTTTTGAATAGGTATCCTCAGGTTGACCTTTGCTGTTGTAGGGCATGATGTCTATTGTGCCACCGGCTCCAGAACGGCCATCACCCGAGTCAAGCTTGATCCCTTGCATTGCGAATGCATCAATGCCGAAGCCCACAGTGCCCTGGGTGAAGCCTGACTCAAAACGTCCGATGATTCAGTGAGCCCACTCTTCGGAGTAACCATTTCCAGTTCGACTGGACTGACCGTTGCGAAAGTCGCGATTGAAGTAGAGATTGCGGTTGAGAATGTTAAAGCTACTCCCCTCAATGAACCCCTCTGGTTTTTGCTCAACGGCCACTGCAACCTGCCCCATACTCATGCCAAGGGCAATGAGGGAAAGCCCATAAAAGCTTTTATTATTCATGTAGCACTCCAGGCTATAGCTTGGCAGAGTTTCTATGTGAAATATTTTTATGATTATGGGAGTGCAGGTAATTTACCCTGCGTTCCGTCGTCGATAATTCCACATGGAACATAACTGTAGCGTGACCTGAAAATTACTTTTTTGTCAGCAAAAAGTAAGGCGTTGTTGAATTTTCAGTGAGTTTTTTTACGCGTTCCTGTATTTGGCTGGTAAGCGATCAACCGCCATGAGGGCAATTGCTTCCCAACACTTGGTATTCGATAGTGTTGAGCTTGCCACTCGAGTCTTCGTAGGTCATACGCGAAGGGACCAACCCACAATACTTAGCGGCTGTTGGAGTCACGCTAACCACTTTTGCGATATCGAGGTCCAACCCATACTTATAGTGGACAATTTCAGGCACGGCTTTACCGTTTTTGCTGGCATATTGCTCCATTGTTTGCTGATTCTCTTGCAACATCCGACCGTAGACGCGATCCCCTCCGCCTTCAGCCAAGGCCGCGGAAGAAGCTGCCAATATTGCAATAGCGATGCCTGCATTCAATATTTTCATGATTTTCTCCGCGCTCTAACTAATTTATAGTCAAATAGTAGTCCGCGATACCTGTCAGAAGGCTGCCGCTAACATTACTAATCTGTCAGGTATGATCTTTGCTCTGTTAATGGCATTCCGAGCGGTGCACCTATTGTGGTTTACGCCTCGTCAGCTAAATAGGCTCGGATGGTGTTAAAACCCATGCGAAACGAAATGCTAACCGACTAGAAGCTGACAGAAATGTAATATTAATTTCTATCGACTGTCCGCCGAGCGTGGCCTAGGGTGAAATATGAACCATTGGGCAGGCGCTAACTTGAATGCTATGAAACAGTATCTTGCGCGCATTACGCTTGGCGTTTGTCTGCAATATCCTCATCCGCGATCAGTCAAAAATGATCAGCTGTTTTTAATGGAAATTGTCGAATGCCGCTGCTCCCAGTGCCACTGCTAGCGTTGTCTTTCCTTGGATGCAATGGAGAACATAGCTATGAGCGACACCCCGATGACCCCTCGCATGGTCACTCACCAACACCTGCTGCCTTGCGTTGAGGCGTGCAGTCACTGCCAAAAAACCTGTCTGAATACAGCGATGACCCGTTGCCTTGAGGTGGGGGGTAAACACCTTGAGGCCGAACATTTTCGCCTAATGATCAACTGCGCCGAAATCTGTCAGACGTCGGCCAATTTCTTGTTGAGTGGTTCCACCTTCCACCACCACGTTTGCGAGGTTTGCGCCGAGATCTGCGAGGCCTGTGCCAAGAGCTGCGAACAGGTCGGTGATATGGAAGATTGCGTCAAGGCCTGTCGCGAATGCGCAAAGAGCTGCCGCGAAATGGCTGGTGCCCAAGGTTAGTCGATCCCCCATGCAGGTACAGAAATAGCGATATCCGTGCGCGGGGGCAATGGTATGCATGTGCCAACCCTCCGGCCTCTAACAGGAGATTCACAATGTCACAGCATATCAAGCACAACAGTTCTGGTCGGTTCACTTTGTCGATGAGGGCGGCAGCGATGGCTGTCGCGGTAATGGTAGCAGCGCCGACGTGGACCAATGCCGCAGAACCCGCGAAAAGTGAAACGATGCCGATGACTTCCGAGCAGATGGATCAAACGAAGATCACGAAACAACTGGGCGGCATGTCCATGACCGGTGATGTGGATTATGACTTCGCGGCCAACATGCGCATGCACCACCAAATGGCAGTCGAGATGGCGCAGGCCGAACTCAAGAACGGGAAAAATCCGGAGATGCTCCGTATGGCCAAGGACATAATTGCCGCACAGAAGAAGGAAATGGCTGAATTCGATCAGTGGATTAAAGCGAATGAAAAACCATGACTATGGTGATGCCAAAGTCGATCTGTGCGCTGCATCCTTGAAAGAAATAGCCGCGCCGGTTTGGACGGTAATTTGCTGCCGATGCATATCACCTTGAACTGGTAGTGGACGAAAACTAAGCTCCGCTTGGTCTATAGATCTCCAGAACCATTCGAGATAGGCCAAAGGTCAGAGGCACTGATCTGAGCCCGAGACGATGCTCTGACTCTGTCACTGCGCCTTGAGAAGCCCAATCGCTTGAGCGCGGTAGAGACATTCCGAGTCCAGAACGTGGGCCAAAGCGTTCTTTTCGGGCTAATTTCGATGACTGCATGATGGCCGGTACTGGCTAATGACGCTGGCGTCCGACAGCATCGGCAACAACTGGAGAGCCAGATGACAAGCAAGCGGGCTCAATGTCATGTGCTGGATTGCCTTATTGTCGGTGCAGGCCCTGCCGGGCTGACAGCAGCTATCTATTTGGCGCGGTATCGCCGACAGGTTCTACTGGTCGATGCCGGCCAGAGCCGTGCAGGGCTGATCCCGATCACCCACAACTATCCGGGTTTTCCTCTGGGTGTTTCGGGCGCCGAGTTGTTGACACGGCTACGCAAACAGGCAGAGCGCTACAATGTTTATGTCCGACGAGCCACCGTGAAAGCGCTATCAAAGCAAGGAGACGACTTCATCGCCGATATCGATGATGACCGCGTTGTGGCGTCGACTGTGGTTCTTGCCACCGGCGTTATTGATAAACACCCAGAGATACCCGACCTGCGTGAGGCCACTCTCGGTGGCTATGTGCGTTGGTGTCCGATTTGCGACGGATACGATGTCATCGACCAGGACGTTGCGCTTCTCGCCTCCGCCAAGGAAGGCTTCAGACATGCGCTATTTCTTCGTACCTACACCCGCCAGCTCACACTATTTGTGCAACCGGGTGGCAGAGAACTAGACAACGAAGAACGTCTCAGAATTGCACAGGCAGGCATCCGGCTCATCGAGGATCCGATCGCGCAAATCCGCATGATCAAAGGGCATCGTGTGGCGCTACGCTTGGCTAGCGGTGGCGAACTCAGTTTCGACACCCTATACCCGATGCTTGGCTGCAACGCACGGACCGAGTTGGCGAAAAGCGTCGGCGTAAATGTTGACAGCAATGGCGAGCTGTTAGTGGACACCGACCAGCGGACGTCAGTCCAGGGGTTGTACGCGGCGGGCGATGTAGTCAATGCGCTCAATCAGATTAGTGTTGGAGTCGCCCATGCGGCGACTGCGGCGACCGCGATACACAACACCCTCAAGGACAACTATCGCTGACAAGTTAATATCCAAGGACGATCTGCTTCGGCCATACGGCGACAGCAAATACTGCCAAGTGGCGACTTTACGGTGCTGGCGAGGTGGGGCTCGGACTGAGCCGTGGCCTTTACCTAGGGGGGTGGTCGGTATTGCTGCGCTGCATGGTGGTAGCGTTAATGACAACCTGGTGGCTCCTGCCTGAGAAGCCCCCGCACCTCATCGTACAACTCTGTACCATAAGACTTTCAAAATGACGCCCCGGGGGCTATGCGCAGACTTTTTACCGCTAGGAGGGATTCCCTTGGAGAACGCAGTCGAAGCCAATTGGCATGGACATGATTACCAAGCTCGCTTTTTTTGGATTTATGCGTCGGCGCTTAGAGATCCCGATCAGACCAATGTGATTGAAGTATCCTACGAAACGGATGGGCCGAAAGCGTGCGATGACATCATCGTTTGCTATGATCCGGGCAGACCCAGCTACGGCCCTCACCGGGTGGTTGTCGATTACCATCAGATTAAGTACCACGTCGCCTTGGGTGGACGCTTTGGGTATGAAGATCTCATCAATCCGGCTTTCATTGGTGCTAAGTCCTTTTCAGTACTGCAGCGGCTCAAGCAGCAAAGAAAGATGCTCCTGCCAATTTCGCATTCACACTCGTAACCATCGATAACATCTTGGACGGCAATCCTCTCCCAGACATTATATCGGCGAAGGACAATAGCCTGCGCTTCGACAAGCTACTCATAGGCGGTGAGGCGGGCATCAAGGCATCGATAGAATCTTGCCCGATGAAAGCTGCCGGCATAGCGATGATGGGGATGTGGAGCCGGACTGTTGCCACGAGATGGGCAGCCCCTCCGATCATGGCGAGCCCTGCAAGCCCGGTCAGGAGTGCAAGACCTCCAGCATGCTGCAAGTGTCGATCGTGAAGCCTCCCGTCACGCAGTCCAGCCCCATTGCGGTTTCCTTCTCCAGCGATTTCCTTCCCGTTCAAGCCCTTTCCGGGGTATGGCGACCTCCGCGCGTTTGATTCCTGTTCCACACTGAGTTTCATCCCGCACCGTCTGGATGGCTTGCCTGCATGCGCTAGAGCGCTGCGCAGTGGATCATCGCAGCAATCGTGAACATACACCCAAACGCTATTGCACAGGCTGGCCCGTCGTGGCTGCCCTGGCGGTGACCGTGCAGGCATTGCCCAACGACCGCCCCTGACACTCAATGAAGCCTTATGGTTGGCCGAAGATAATGCCCCTTCGCTGACCGTCCAGGCGGCCAAACTGGAGATCGGGTTGCCGGCGGCGCTGATTGCCCAGGTGGAACGCAGCGGTAAGATTCAGCCGATCTTAGCCCTCACCAGCCCCATACCTGAAGAGCGCCTGGTCCGAACATGAAGATACTGGCGACAGTACTGAGCGCGGCCTGGTCGCCGCGATTCGTGAAGGCGCCGTGCAGCGTGTTCGACCCAAGGCCATGACAGTGGTGATCATTGCCGGCCTGCAGCCGATTCTCTGGGGCAGCGGTGCGGGTTCCAAAGTGATGAAGCGGATCGCTGCACCGATGACCGATGGTGGGAGGGGTGATCACCGCTCCACTGTTGTCGATGCTGGTGTTGCCGGCGGCCTATTGGTTGATGCGACGCAAAGGGAGGAAATCAGCGTCCGGCACAGAAAGGTAACTGGGCTGCCAGGAACCCGGGTAACTTGGCGATGAGCACGGGTTGCCCAGTCATTTCGGCACTTGATTCTTATCTACAGCTATTAAGAAAAGCTTCTTACACCCTGCAATTACGAAGATGTAATTTTCGCTTCATCTTAATGACAGGTTCGCACGTTTATACTTTTACCACGTGAGCGGAGGAGTTGAACGTGAGTATCTTAAAAGCAGTACTGGCAGTTTCGGTTATTTCCGCCTCGTCCTTGGTAATGGCCGAAGGCGGCGGCGACCGTGTCTATGGTCGCATGATTCAGGACAACGAAAAGGCGATGCAGGAGTACGCTGTATCCCGCGGCAAGAACCCGCCCGAGGTAACCCACTATCGGTACGGCATGAAGCTGGACATCGCCAAGCTCGTGCATATAACCTCTACCGGTTCCAGCTGCGAGGTTATGCCGGTTCAAATGACCTATGAGGACTCCAACGGCAATCTGCAGATTCTTGAGTATCGCGAAATGGGGACAGCTTGTCGGAATCAAAACTGAACTGCAGATTGAACTTACAGAACGCTGACTGAAAAGTAACTTAAAGTCGCTCTGCCGTTATTTGGCGTGTGTGAATATGGTGTGAGCACACGGACGATGCCCTGCGCACTATGGCAATTACTACAAGAAACTTGACAGAGATCACACTGCCAGAAAACATAGGAGCGCTACATGAGTAGTGAAGCCCTGTTGGGTCTATCACTGATTGCTCTCAGCGTCAGTGCCGGACAGGTCACAATGGCTACTGAAGAGAAACCAAAAGGTTTCGTCGAGGGCTGCGGCCTCACCATTTTGAACCGCAATATCTACTTCAATCGCGATTTCCGCAAAGGGCAGGCGAGCCGCACAGGCAACGGCTACTCGGAAGAATGGCCTCATGGGATCATAGGAGGATTTGTGTCTATCTTCACCGAGGGCGCTGTGGGCGCTGTGGGCTTTGGGGGCGACGCCTTTGCGATGCTGGGCCTGAACTCGACTCTGGCGACGGGCAATCCGGTAGTGGCGGCTCCTGCCTGAAAGCTTTTGCGGTATCACTATGGCCAACACCAGTATCGATGGCTTGGCCCTTCAGGGTGGCCGCCTCCATTCAATGAGCGAGCCCAATTTCAGCAGCATGCGCGATGGCCTCACTACGTTCTACGCAGGCACCGTCGACTCCCCCTGGATCGCTTATTTTGGCGGCGACTATACGGTCAACGACAACGTCGGCATCAGTCTCTATACAAGCCGACTCAAGGTGCCTGGAATCAGTACTACGCCGGCACCACGTTGAGCTAGCTGCTCTCAGATGATGTCGCCCTGATCGGTGGACTCAACTACTACAACGCCGTCGATGAAGGGAAACAACAGTTGGGTAGCTTCGATAACAACATCTGGAGCGGTAAGGTCGGGGTACAGTTCGGTGCTCATACCGTGATGGTCGGCATTCAGCGCAACAACGGGAGTGACGACTTCGACTACCTGCGCCTGTCCACTCGATCTACCTGGATAACTCCATCCAGTACATCGACTTCAACTCGCCCAAGGAGAAGTCCTGGCAGGTGCGCTACGACCTGGACGGGCAGGATACGGACTACACCAACGCCAACGAGGTTTACATGCGTCGCGACGAGGACGGCAATCCGCTGACCAATCAAAAGCGTTGGGAGAGCGACATCGAAGCCAATTAGGTTGTTCAAGCAGGAACACTGAAGGACGTGTCCTTCCGCATGCGCCAAGCGACTATCGGCGCAACCGATTTCGAGTCGGATCTGGATGAGGTTCGCCTCATCGTCGAACACCCGCTCGCAGTGCTTTAAGCTACGTCGGCGAGCGGCCTCCACCGGCGCTCGCCTTTTTTTCGTACCAAGGAAGACGATGAGCCATCCGGCTCTACAACAGCCTATTTCTAACCATCCAGGGCCTGAAGAGGAAAGAGGATGCTTAGGTTTATAGACAATTATGCTTGGCAGCATAAATTATAAACGCGAACATAATTGTCCATAAAGCGGCCATCAGCCTCGGCAGGCAGCTGGCTTCTTTTGGAGAAAATGGGTGTTTACGGAGCGCGTTGCCAGGATTCCGAGCGCCCGACCTTGAGAGGGAAAGTCGAGCGCTCGGCATCTAGCAGAGATGCTACTTGGTGGGGTAGTCGGCAATGACTTGGTCGGTACCGGCCTTGGTCAATCCGGTCACTTGATAGGCGTGCTGGGTGCCACCTGCCTCCATTCCAGGCGAGCCCGCCGGCATTCCAGGAACGGCTATGCCGACCAGATCATTTCGCTTGGAAAGCTCGATGACCTGGGCAGCAGGCACGTGGCCCTCTACGAACTTACCATCGATCACTGCGGTATGGCATGAAGCCAGCCGCGGAGCAACGCCCAGTCGCTGCTTAACCGAGGTCATGTCGTGCTCAACATGATCGATAACCTGGAAGCCGTTCGCTTCGAGGTGCGAGATCCATTTTTTGCAGCATCCGCAGTTGGCATCACGGTGCACATCGATTGTCAGGGCATCCGCTGCTTGAGCGGTCGACGCTACGAACAAGGCGGCCAGCACCGCCAGGCGCGCCCCTTTGCTTTTAACTTTCATGTACGTGCTCTTTGCCATCGGCAGGGGTGTGAGTTTTGGGGGCAGCTACCGGGGCCTTTTCCTCATGGGCATGCCCGGTGTCATGATGACCGGCACCGCTTTTCGCCTTTGAGCTATCTGCAGCATGGTGATCTGCACCGTTTGCAGGCTCAGCGGTATTCGAGGAGTGATGATCCGCACCGCCTGCAGCATCGCCGTGATGGTCGGCATTGGCATTTACTGCTGAACTGTCCGAAGCATGGTGATCGACGCTGGCGCTTTCATGCTGCCCCTCATGGTTGTGCATCTGGGTTTCGCCGCCCCCATGCTCGTGACCGCCGCTTGATGCAACCAGGGCTCGATACTGTTCAGCATTAAGTTTTGGCAGTTCGTTTAAGAATGCCACCATGCCCCAGATGTACTGATCGCCCATGCTCTTGCCCCAAGCAGGCATGCCCGTGGCTTTGATGCCATGCTTGATCACCCAGAAGGTTGCAGCCGGATTAGCATCGACACCGACCTTGGCCAGGTTCGGCGGAGCTGGATAGAGAGCTTGGCTTAGTTCGGTCTGGGCGACACCTGGGGCCAAGTGGCAGCCAATACACATGGAGTTGTAGTTGCCTGCCCCGGCACGGATCATGGCCTCGCCATTGAGGTTGGGAACCTGAATGTCCTGGGAGCGCACCTCAATAGAACGATCACGGGCCATCGACAGGAATGCATACACAGCTGGGAAGTGGGGATCATCGGCACCAACATTGACCAGGCCAAAATAGGCACCGGCAACAACCGCAGTGCTTCCGACGACGCCCGCCGCCACTAAGGTCTTAATTGTTCTTTTCATGTCCGCCCCTTAGAACCACATGCGAATACCGGCTACAAATCGAGCCTCGTTGGTATCTTCCCCTTCGTCGCCGGCAAAATCGGCGGTGTTGCCATAGGAGCGACTCCAGGTGACTCCGATATAGGGAGCAAATTCACGAACAATCTCGTAGCGCAGTCGCAAGCCCACTTCGGTATTGGCCAAACCAGAGCCAATCCCACGCTGAGGATCGTTTTTGCCGTAGAAATTCACTTCGGCTGTCGGCTGCAAGATCAGGCGATTGGTGAGCAGAATGTCGTATTCGCCTTCTAATCGAGCGGCGGTCTGGCCGTTTTCGCCGATGAAAGCGGTTGCTTCAGCTTCGAAGTTGTAGAGGGCCAAGCCCTGAATGCCGAAGGCGGCCCAAGTCTGCGGCGACTCCGGTTTGAAGTCCTGGCGGACACCCGCGACGACATCCCACCAAGGACCGATCGAGTGCCCGTACAAGGCCTCCAGCTCAGCATCTTCGGTGACGCCATTGGTGCGTTCGCCCTCGGAGCGAAGCCAGAGACGATTGATGTCTCCGCCGATCCAACCGATCGCATCCCAGGCTAGTGTGCTGCCTTCATCGGCATCCTGGTATTCGAGCTGGTCGAGCAGGAAAAAGTTGTTGATGGCACTGTCGTGCACCTTGTGGCCCGGCAAGGGCGGAAACGCGGCTTCACGATCTGCGTCCGTTAGAACCGGGATTGGGCTGCGGCTAGATCAGGTGCAGCCCGGCACACAACGCCGGGGCATCTGGTCGTCGATTCAACGCATTACGAACGTTCCCACCATCCCTGCCTGATAATGTCCCGGAAGGGTGCAGGCAAAGTTCAGGTTGGACGCATCGGCGAATGTCCAGACGAATTCCTTCGTCGTCCCAGGCTCAACGAGGATGGCGTTAGGATCGTCATGTTTTGCCTCAATGACCTCCGGATATCCCGGAGGATCGGAATCGCTAGGGGCAGTGAAGTGCTCCCGCCAGACGATCGACTTCGCCTTGCCCGTCGGCGTCAGCGTGCCGTCTTTGAATAGAGCCGCCATCTCGCGTTGATGTTTCAGCTGCGATTCGGCCTTGCCGATGTTGAATTCGTGCATCAGCGCCCCTTCGTTCTTTAATACGAAGCGGACGGTCTCGCCAGGCTTCACATCGATCGACTTCTGGCCGAAGCTAATGTCATCCATCTTGACGAAAACGGTACGCGTAGCAGGGGTTGCTTGGGCCTGTCGGCCAATGCTGGTTTCACTGCCAGGAGTTTGCGCAAAGGCTGGAGTTGTCGCTCCGAAGAGAAGTGCGGTGATCAACAGTTGGAGACGTGAACGTTTCATGATGAAACCTCACTGAGGTGGTTGGAAATCCTATGCTATTCCCCGGTTCCTGCCGGGGGGCTTACCCCAAAACTACAAATTAGTCAGCTTGAAAAAACGCGGCGCCGTTGTGGCGCCGCTAGGCCAAAGGAGCAATCACGGAAGGCCTTGAAGGGGGATTCTTATCGATGGCACTCTTTGTCAGCCATCATTAGCTTGTGCTCCCGCATCATCTGCCCGAGGGCGTCATCCACCAATTTGTCGTGCTTTTCCATCCAAGCGAGATGCTGTTCCGTAGATATACCGGGAGCTGGGTGTTCTTTGTGAAGCTGGCTCATCATCTCTTCGAGCATCTTCATGTGCTCCTTCATGTGCACATGGCGCTGGCCAGGAGGAGCCTTCTCCGCCTGGATCAATACGGCTTCGGCCTTCTCCCGCATTTTCTCGATGCGCTCTAGGGCGCGATCACTCCCTCCTTCAGCCCAGACAGCTGAAGACAGCAGGAGCGAAACAATCAGAAATAAAGATTTAAGCAGTTTCATAGGACAGTCTCCTCACAAGAAGCTGTGGCCGGCCCCTCTGGTTGTTGTTCATACGAGGGCCGAGAGCACAACCTAGTGCTCATGCATGCACCCTAGACAAAGCTCCCTGACAGAGGCATGAAGCTAGGATTACATTTTCGTAAGCTTCAGGTTGGGGGGGGCATTTGGCTGCACACTCAGGTCACTCTAAATTTGGAAACCGCCCACATGAAACTTCTGGTAGCTGAAGATGAGCCAAAAATAGGCACTTACCTGCAGCAGGGCCTCACTGAGGCTGGGTTCAACGTCGACCGCGTCATGACGGGAACGGATGCACTTCAGCATGCACTGAGCGAAGCGTATGACCTGTTGATTCTGGACGTGATGATGCCGGGCCTGGACGGCTGGGAAGTACTGCGGATGGTGCGAGCAGCGGGGAAGGATGTCCCAGTGCTGTTTCTGACGGCACGTGACGGCGTCGAAGATCGCGTGAAAGGATTGGAGCTGGGTGCCGACGACTATCTGGTCAAGCCATTCGCTTTTTCCGAATTGTTAGCCCGGGTCAGGACGCTGCTCCGCCGGGGCAATAGCTCGCCCACGCAGACCACCATGAAAATAGCAGATCTTGAAGTTGACTTGTTGAAACGTCGTGCCATACGCAGTGGAAAGCGGATTGACCTGACGGCAAAGGAGTTCTCGTTACTCGAACTACTGCTGCGCCGGCGCGGCGAAGTGCTTCCGAAGTCTTTGATTGCTTCCCAGGTCTGGGACATGAATTTCGATAGCGATACCAATGTGATCGAAGTTGCAGTTCGGCGTTTGCGAGCGAAAATTGACGATGATTTCGACATGAAATTGATCCATACCGCCCGAGGTATGGGCTATATGCTTGATGCCCCGGAGTCGGAATGAACCATCTGTCACTGACAGCGCGCATGAGCTTGATGTTCATGCTTGCGGTGATCGCCGTCCTCACCGTAGCAGGACTGAGCTTCAATGAACTCAGTCGGCATCACTTCAGAATGCTTGATCGGCAAACGCTGATTGAAAAGCTCGAATCGACTCAGAAAATTTTGAGCAGCGCACGTGGTCGCGCAGGCTTCATTGAGGTGCAGCCTCAGCTTAATGCCCTGCTGGGGGCGCATGAAGACCTGGCGGCGATCATCCTCGCAAATGATGGCACAGTTCTTTTTGCCGAGCCGAGGCCTTTCAATGTCCCCGAGAAATATCGACTCCACACTGACCACGGCATGTGGGAATGGCAAGAAGGCGGGCACATGTACCGCGGGATAACAGCGCAAGTGTCTGGCCCTTATCAACCCGAGCCCCTCACAGCCTTGCTGATCCTCGACGTCACCAATCACATGCACTTCTTTGAGACGCTGCTGCGATGGTTCTGGATCGGGCTGATCATCAGCGCCCTGATAAGTGCCGCGTTAGGATGGGTTGTCGCTCGCAGTGGGCTGAGACCTTTACGACAAGTGACCCAGGTGGCTACGTCGATGTCCGCAAGGTCACTGAAAGAGCGTATCCCACTGGAGCCAGTCCCCCTTGAGCTGCAGCAGTTGGTCACCTCGTTCAATGCGATGCTTGCCAGGCTAGATGATGCGTTTGTTCGGCTTTCGAATTTCTCTGCCGATATCGCCCATGAACTGCGTACTCCGGTGAGCAACCTCATGACACACACAGAGGTGGTGCTTACCAAGAAACGCGATGTCGACGCCTATGAAGAGAACCTCTACTCGAACCTGGAAGACCTGAAGCGCATGTCGCGGATAATCGACGAAATGCTGTTCCTGGCTAAATCGGACAACGGCTTGATCATTCCGGAGCTGACGCGTATCGAGCTCAGCGAGGTGGTCGCCAAACTGTTCGAGTACTACCATCTGCTGGCGGACGAGTGCGGCATCCACCTGACCGTATCCGGTTCAGGCAATGTCCTGGGTGACAAGTTGATGCTGGATCGTGCGATCTCAAATCTGCTGTCCAATGCACTGCGTTATACCCCCGAAGGGAAGACGATCTCAGTAACGATCCGTCAGACTGGTAACGCCGTCACCCTAACTGTTGAGAACCCTGGCGAGGCCATCAAGCCTGAGCACCTGGGTAAACTCTTCGACCGTTTTTATCGCGCCGATCCCGCCCGTCGCGAAGGCAATCCGAGCAATGCGGGGCTTGGCCTGGCTATTACCCGCTCCATCGCTGAGGCTCATCAAGGCAAGATCTGGTGTACCTCTGCCAACGGCTGGACCGCCTTCCACCTGGAGTTCCCGGCGTTATGAGGGGCACGGGAGATAGTCAAGGCTGGTCACACTTGGCCCTTGACTCCGAAAGTTGACTGGAAAGCACCGCGTTATCTTGCAGAAGGAGCTGCTTGTCTGTGGTCAACTCGGTCAGTTGGGTTTCAACTCGGGTTAAGCGTTCCGCCAGCAGGGCACGCTCCCGCTCGCTTACGGCCAGGTTCGTCTGCGTCTCAGCCAAAGCCTGCGCGCCATGCCCATGACGCTGCTCCAGTGTCTGATGCATTTGTTTCACCTCGGTGAGTTGAAGTACCACCTGCCATGCGCGCTGCGGATTTGAGTGAGCGCTTCCTGGGTCGTGAGCAGCGTGTTCTGTAGGTGTGTTGCCGCTGACCGAAAACTGACCCATCAGGTCAGTTTTGACTGGCAGCATTACATCCCACTCATCGAACGCAAGCCCGGTGCGCTGCGCAATGGCGCGCCGTTTGTCGATCTGCCCAAGCCGTTGCGGCTTCTCAAGCAGGGCCTGAGACGTCACACCAACGGTGATCGAATCATGACGCAGGTAGTGGCTGCTGTGCCCATCGCTGGTCTCGACCCAGTGCTGGTGGCGGTGGAATTGGTGCTTGAGTCGGGAAGCCTGAGCGCCGATCACATCCTGAATGTTCTAGCCCGACTGACCTCCACTGCACCACCTCCTTCCGTAGAAACCAACCTACAACTCAAGGCAGCGCCTGTTGCCAATACGGCACGCTACGACCGGCTCCGTGCCACCGATGAGGAGACTCGCAATGCGTGATCTTATGGCGGAACTCAAAGAACTGCGTCTGCATGGCATGGCCAGCGCCTGGGAAGAACTGGCGTCCCAAGGCGAAGCCTCGACGGCGTCGTCGAAATGGCTGCTCGAACATCTGCTCCAACAAGAACAAGCAGATCGCGCCGTACGCTCGGTTAACCACCAGATGAACATGGCCAAACTGCCCATGCATCGTGACTTGGCAGGCTTCGATTTCAGCGCTTCCAGCGCAGATGCCCGTCTGGTCAAAGATCTGTCCAGCTTGGAGTTCACAGAGACCGCGCAGAATGTCGTGTTCATCGGCGGGCCCGGAACCGGCAAAACACATTTGGCCAGCGCCCTGGCCGTGTCCGGAATCACAACCCATAACAAACGCGTGCGCTTCAAACTTGGTTTCGGCTGACCAGTTCTGAGTCGATTGCTTGTTTTCGGACACTGCACTTCCTTCAGAACTGAGCTGCTTGCGCCAGTTGGACAAAGACATTTCGCTGACCCCTTCGCGCCGGGAAACCTCGGCCATCGACAGGTTCAGCGGGGGAAGCAGCATCTTGAGTAATGCGGCTCTGCGTTCAGGTGAATAGTACGGCACGACCAGTCTCTTTCCGCCCCCGATGTGCTTCGGAAAATTCGGAGAGGCGACAACTATCCTGACACCGGGGGGACTCCTCCGTTGCAGCGAATGCGATTATCCAGCCCTGTGGAATCGTACCGGCGTCAAAGCTAGAACAGATATTGGCCCATCAGCGAATACTGGGCGAGCACGAGGAGGCGGGACAGAGCATAGTGGGCCCAAATGTGCCACGCATAGTGGCTGAGGACTTGTAATGACTCGTTCGAGAAATCTAACCCCCGATGCTGTTGAGCAGATCGTCTCCATCCTTGACGGCTGGTCTGGGAAATTGACTTGGGACCTGCTGATCATAAGCGTCGCACGTCGTTTGCGGAGGACCTACACGCGTCAAGCGTTGCATAAGCATGAATGGATAAAGCGCGCGTTCATGTTGCGTAAGCAAATACTGTCAACTTCGGTTGGGACGAGAAAAGTCGTCAGCTCCGAAGTGCAAGTGGCAAACGACCGCATTGCACGTTTGGAAGGTGAAAATGGGCGCCTGAAAATGGAGAATGATCGACTACTCGAACAATTTGTGCGATGGGCCTATAACGCTTACAGCGGGGGCTTAGATGAGCAATTTCTATCCCGGCCTCTGCCCGTCATCAATCGAAAGCAGACGCCCTAGGCGGTGTACGAAAAGTAATGTCGTGAACATCGCAGGTGCACCCCCCGAAATCGATGGAGCCCTATATGGCTACTGAAATGCGGCGGAACACGGCATCTATGACGCTTCTGACCGATTACTCGAAAGGCCGCGCATTTTGCACCCTGCGCTTGAACTGCAAGATCGCGAGTTTATCCCTATTGTTCACAGGGAGTGTCAAAACTGCTCTGACCCACTCATCATATGACCCGGATTGTCATCTCGGCATGTTGTCCGCTGGCGGACGGAAACCCCATCGGCAAGTGCCGAAGCCTCAATATGGGACTTCGAAAGGCGTTAGCACCACCCACTTCCCATCCGTTGAAAATTCGGTTGCACAGGATGAAAGCTGTCCGAAGAGTTTGAAGGACACATCTGACAAGCAACCACAGATATGCGTGGAATCAGCCCTCGATAAAAACCTTCAACGGTGGTTCGTGCATCAGGAAGTTCTGGTGCGAGATGTTCCAGGCATAAGCGCCCGCGAGAGTGAATACCAGCAGGTCACCAATCGCTAGCTGCGCCACTGGTTGTTGTCTGGCAAGGACGTCCTTTGGCGTACACAACTGGCCCACCAGCGTCACGGACTGATCGCTGATTTGTGCCGGCTGCGAGCCTCGCAGTACCGTGAACGGATGGTCGTGGCCTTGAGCCGCAGGCGTGCGAAAGTGATGGGTACCGCCACGTCCGATGGCAAAAAACTCGCCGTGACTGCTTTTGATGTCCAGCACCTGCATGACGTAGTAACCACAGGCAGCGCTGATGAAGCGGCCGATCTCGAAACGTATGCGGGTCGCGCCCATGTCGTACTCATTGATCAACCCCTGCAGGCCCTGACAAAACCGTGGCCAGTCGAATGACTTGGCCGCGTCCTGATAGTTGATGCCCATCCCTCCGCCGACATTCAGTAGCGGCAGTTGCAGGTCGTGGTCGGCGCACAGCTGGCGGAAGGTCAGGAAGTAGCTGCGAATCAATTCAAGGTGCGCATCGACATCCAACTGGTGCGACAGCAGATGAAAGTGCAGCCCCTTGAGCTCCAGAGACGGTTCTTCGCGCAGCAATTGCAGGGCGCTTGCCAGACCTTCTTCATCCAGACCGAACGGCGTGGGTTTGCCACCCATGACCAATCGGCTCTGCGGTGTCTGGGCCAGCTTCAGATTCAGCCGCAGCATCACCGGAGCCCGCACACCGCGTTCGCGGGCGATGCGCGCCAGACTTCGCAGTTCGGTCACGCTCTCCACGTGAAACGCCGAAATCCGGTACTGCAGGGCGATATCCAGTTCGCGATCGAGTTTGCCGGGGCCACCAAAGATCAGCGGCTGGTCGGGGCACTGTTCATGCAGCCACGTCAGCTCGCCGCCGGAGGCAGCCTCGAAACCGTCCACCCACGGCGCCAGGGTTTTCAGCACCAGGGCTTCCGGGTTGGCCTTGGCGGCGTAGAACAATTCGCAGTTTTCGGGCAGTACCTGACGCATTGCCTTTACGTGCCGTTCAAGGGCAGGCAGGTCGTAGACGTAGGCGCACAATGGCGCGTCGTGTTCAGTCTTGAGCTGCTCGATGCGTTGGGTGACGGAGGCAGGAAGGCTCATGCGTGTTTCCTCTTTTCATTCATCGCCAGCGGGCTGGGCAGTAAGGTGTAACCGGCCTCGCGGTCGGCGCGCATCATCAGGCGCGTCATGAAGTTTTCCTTGCTTGGGAAGGGCGCGCCGGCGCACAACTCACGCAGTTCTGTCGGATGGCCCAGACGCGTGGATTGCGCGTGCAGCAGGTCGCCGATTCGGTCCCACAATTGTTGTTCCAGCGCGCCGCTGCCGTTGGCCAGATGGAAGATAGCTTCGCCGAGATTGTTCACCAGTGCGCAGTAGCCCACTCGTTGCCAGGCCTTTTGCGCGCTGTAGTACACCGAGCTGCGGGTACGTTCATCCAGCGCACTCAGGCGTTCAGCGGGCCAGATTTCAGGGACCAGCTTGGTGCCTTCCAGATCGCGAATCCAGACCTGGCTAGGCAGTCCGTTTTCCGCGAAGCCAATGACCGTGTTCTGCAAATGCGGCTCCAGCGCCACGCCCTGACGGAACAGGCAATACAGCACACCGCCGAGCATCTGACTGGCATAGGCATCCAGCCAGTTCAGCGTGGCTTGCTCAATGGTCAGGCCCGTGTTGTCGGCGTAGCGCTGTACCTGTTGGCGGCAGACACTGCGACCCTGTTTATCCCAGGTGAACAGTGCCATTGCCACTTGTGGCTGGTACCGCTCGCGGTCGACGACGGGAAGGTTTTCCCGGTAAACGATGCCGAAGCATTCGGTGACTTCGCGGGCCTCCTCCAGCGTACCCAGGGCGCTGAGGTCCAGGCTGGTGGCGCAGGGTTCGGGCATCAACATGAAGCCCGGTTGTTGCGTCGCCAACTCGCTCATGATGGGGCCGAGCAGGCGAGTGAGGGCGACGGCGCTGTCGAGTTCATACCAAGCGTTCTTGCGCACGCAGTTGGTCAGGCGCACGTGCATCGAGAACTTCATGAAGTAGGCCATCTGCGGATGGTAGAGCGTGCGCACCGACGACGTCGGGTACATGGCCTGACCCAGGGGGCCGAGGTAGGTGATCAAACCCTGTTGCTGCGCCCGCCGCACCAGCGGGTCGGCAAGCACGCGGGCGACCTCCCAGGGGTGGCACGGATAGGCGTCGTCGCGCCCCGACAGTTGGCGCAGAGTACTGCGTGGATCTTCACCCTGATGACGAATCAGCGTCGGATCAACCTTGAACCAGTGCAACTGAAAGCGCGCCCCAACTTCCGGCGAGCAGGCCAGCAAATCGTCATGGGAGATGCCCTCGCGACTTTTCGGTGTCGGATGCAGGGCATGGCCCCACAGTTGATGTTGCTCGGACGTCAGCAGGCTGTCGGCTGCTTGGTTGGCCGGGAGTGAATGCCGCAGAAAGGTGCGGGTGATCTGCAGGCTGTTGCCGATCTGTTGCAGCATCTCGCCGACGCGGTCGGCTCCACTCAGCGGGGTACAGAGCAGGCGCGCCAGTTCGTGGGCGTTCAACGGTCGCCAGCTCTGGTTATTGCCTTTGAAGTAGGGGGCGCTGATGTAGTGGCAGCGGCCCAGAAGACTGGCGCGGTCGATGCGTACGACCATGCGGCCACTGGGCAGGTGAATGCTGATGCAACGGCCATTGGCCTGGCGCAGGCTCATCGGCAGATCCTGGGCTTGATCGTTCAGGTTCACTTCGTTGCGGGGCAATGCGTATTCGCGCAAATAGCAATTGAGCAGGCACTCGATGCCATGCCGTTGGGCTTCGCCATCGAGGGCATGGTCATGCTGGGATACGGTGTTCAACGATACGGTATTGATAGCGAGCGTCATGCCGGAATCTCCCGGGAGGTCATCAATAGAGGGTGCGCGAGTACCATGGCCGCCATGGCCGCCAGGCACGCAACGAGAAAGGGGGACGCAATGCCGAAGGTCTGACTGACCAGAGCGGCTGCGACACCAGCAGCGGTACCGGCCCATTTGCCACTGGAGTCGAACCAGCCGAACAGGCGACCGGCGCTGCCTTTTCGGCTGCGTTGGCTCAGGCAGCGGTGCAGCCCGACAAAACTGAGCAACATGCCGGCTCCGCTGAGCAGACGCAGAATGAACAGGGGTTCGGCCTGCACGCTCCAGAATTGCAACGCGTTGCTGATTGCCAGCAGTGCCAGCCCCGGCAATAGCAGGTTGCCCTGATGCTTCTGAACCCAGGGCAGGGCCAGCAGGTAAACCAGATGCGGCAGGCTGTAGAGCACGCCGATCATGGCATCGCTGCCAATTCCCAGTTGCTCGCCGAAGGGCATGAAGTAAGGAAAGGTGACGACCATCGCGAAGCTGAACAGAAACTGCACCGCCATTAGCCGCGGCATGTCTTCCGGCAAGTCGCCCAATGCCTCTGCTTTTTTGCTGTCCAAGACATGCTTGGGGGCGTCCTTGGGCAGCGGCAGGATGAGTACGAAGGCCAGCAGCGGTAACCAGGTCAGATAGCGATACAGGCTCAATCCCATGCCTTGCGCGGTCAGCAGCCCCAACAGGATCGGGCCGCTGATCATCGCCAGGCGCGCCGAATACTGTGTCCAGTTCAGGGCGCGGGACAAATCGCCGCCCTTGAACTGGGTCGACAGGTAGGCGTTGGACGCCGCCATTGCGCCGCCGAAGGTGCCCTGGATGATCAACGCCAGGACGAACACCGTCAGATTAGGGCTGAAGCCTGCCAGCAGGAAGCCCGCGAACAGTCCGGTATGTGCACGCAGCAACGACAAGCGACAACCGTTGCGATCGGCCCATCGTCCCCAGATCGGCGCCGCCAGTGCGGTGCAGAGTGTCGGCAGTACGAACAGCACACCGATGGCCCAGCCTGGTGTGTCAGGTGCGAGGTCGGCGAGGATGCGCGGCAAGTACAACGGAATACCCAGTGCCGTGAAGGCCGACAGGTAATGCCCCAGCAGAACGCTGGTGATCAGACGCCGTTGCATGGAGCATCCTCCAGCAGGAAGTTCGCCGCGCTGTAGCCATAGAACTTGTTGATGTCACTGGCACCGGAATGCGCCTTGCTGAACAGGCTGCCGGCGCTGAGCAGGTATTTCACCGGCAGTTTCGGGCTGTCGAGCAGCCATCGACGCGCGTCGTCACAGTCGATGCCTTCTGCTTCGAGATGTTGCAGACAGGTCATGAGACGCTGACGCAGCGTGCCGTACAGACCGGATCGAGAGGCCAGGCCTGCGGTCGCTATCGCTTCCAGGATCGCAACAATATTCAGCTGCAAGGTGATGGTGCAGAACATCTCGGCCAATGGTTGGCTGCTGTCGACGCGAATGCGCTCGTCCTGCAAGACTGCCGGCAGATCAGCGAGATCCGGGCACGCATGGGTGAAGCGCTGAGGCCACAGGCGAGCGGCGTCGTTGTCCTTCATCAGCAGGCGCAATGGCTGACCTTGTTCGAACATCAAGACGGCGTTCTGCTGGTTGGTCTCCAGCGCGATGCCGTAATGCAGCCACAGCCGCAGATGGACCTGCAGCAGCAGATCGAGATAATCGTCCAGCCAGTGTTGCAACGAACCTGCGTAGAAGCGCTCGGCCAACTGTTCGAGGAAAAGGCGTCCATCGGCAAGCGGGCTGGCCAACGCGGCGACAGGTACGAGTGTGGTGTTCTCAAGACCCGTCGGGTAACGGCGCACGATATAGGCTAGGTGACGACTTTCGGCGGCATGACCACCGTGTTTTTCGTCAACGTGCAGATAACGTGACGCCAGTGCCGGATCGCGCTCGGTCAAGGCCTGCAGGGTGGTCTGGAACCAGTGACCGTCGTATAGGGTGCTGGGCTTGATCAGGCGCAAATTGCGCGTACCGAGCGTGCTGACTAACAACGGTAGTTTGATGTGCCACTGAGGTTGATTGATGCAGACCACCGTGCGCACGGACAGCGTAGGTTCGACCTGCATGGCCGAACGTGGAGCCTTGAGCGTGCCTTCAGGCAGGCCGTATTGCTCCAGTTCGCCCCATGTCAGCGGGTGTACTGGCAGTAATGAATGGCTGTTTTGCAAGGTCGGTGACAAGCCGACGTCCTCGAAGTCCGGCCAGTGCAGCGGCTGTGGGCTGGTCAGGGTCAGGGCGTTGTTGGGAATCGCCAGCCAGTTGAGTTCGAAGCGCGGCGCAAACTCCGGCGCGTAGCCTTTGAGCGCGGCGGCATCGAAGCCGCTTTTGGCCCGCGCCGTTGGATAAAACGGGTGATCCAGGTAGCTCGCCAGTTGATCGATCTTCAGCAGCCTCTGCGACCAGTCTTTCAGGGCAGTCACGTCGCTCAGCGCAGGGCCATGCTGGCGATACGCCTGATTGCACAGGGTCCGGTGTTCGGTCGCGCAATCTGCTTCTTTCAGGTACGCCGCGAACAGCGTCAGACTTTCTTCGTCCAGACCGTGGCTCAGATGGCCCAGCCAGAGCCCGTAGCCGTGTTGAACCTCGCCGTGGCTTTGCGGCGACACTTTGATCCAGGCGTCGCCTGTACCGATCCAGTCCTGCAACGGATACGCCTTGACCACCGGCAGCCATAGTTCGTCGGCGCCCAGATGGGCGATTCGCAGCCAGCTTGCGTCGGGCTGATGCTGCAAGTGTTGACTCAGTTCTTCCGGCAGCCGACAAATCTGTCCTTTGCTGACGATCCCACGGATGTCCTCGCGCAGGCAGCAATCGATGATGCGTCGACTAATGAGCGCCTGATCCGCGTCCTCCGGATGCAGGCTCATGCCACCACCCACTTCAGGTCGTTCAGGGTCGAATTCAGTTGCGCTTCGAGGCTCACGTCATCCGGCGCGATCAGTCTCAGTACGCCGACGTAGTCCTTGTTGGAATGGCTGATGGTCACGGTGTCGCCGGTATTGTGCAGTGCACGGTAATCGCACCAATGGCCTTCACGTTCGACGTTGAAGCTGGCGCTGGCCTGATCCAGACGCCCCGCGCGATCGGCAACAAGGTAATGAACGGTTGCTTCGGCTTGCGCCGGTTGCGCGTCGATCAGGTTGTCTCCCAAATGCAAAGCGACGATGCGGTCGAACCAACCCTGTGGCAGCAGCCGATCAAGCAGGAACTCGCGACCATCGCCGATGCTGCGATAGTTGATCTCAACCAGCACCGGGCCTTGAGCGGTCAGAATGAATTCGCTGTGGCAGACACCGAAATTGACTCCGAACGCTGCTACTTGAGCCATCGCGGCGGCACGATGAGCGCGGCTGAGTTGTCCATTCCAGCGCGCGGCGAGTTCTACAAAATGCGGCGGTGGTGAAAGGGTGACATCGAAGCCACCGATGGCTTGCAGATTGCGCCCGTCGCCCAGGGTTTCGAGGGTGAACAACGGACCTTCCATGTACGCCTCCAGCAACAGCGCCCGGTCCGGTTGCTGCTGCCAGAACTGCTCGCAGTAAGCGCTGAGCTCGGCGGCGTTTTGACACAGTCTGACGTCCAGGCTGGCGACGCCTTCACGAGGCTTGGCGACCACCGGCCACGGCGCAGCGGTCGGTAATGTGGCATTCGATGTGAGCACCTGGAACCATGGGCCAGGCAGACCTAGACGTTGCATGCGCTCGCGCATGGCCGCCTTGTTCTTCGCCGCATAGCACAGCCGCCAGTCCTTGCCTGGGCATTCGAATGCCTCGGCCACCATCGCTGTCGCGGTCTGCAGGTGATCGCTGTTGGAAAATACGGCGATGGGCTGCAAGTCCTGACTGTTGAGTGCCTCTATGACTGCTAGCGGATTGAACACATCACATTCGATAACATGCAGCTCTAGCGGCGAAATGTGCGAGGTGGCGAGCAGGCGCCGGTGCTCCTGAGCGTGGTCGGTGATGACCACGATCGGCAACCCGCGTGTATGGGCGGCAGGCAAGAAGCCCTCGAGAATGGCAGGGTGGGCGACGTGGGCAAGGATGACGAATGGACGTTGCATGGCAGTTTCCTGAGGGCAGCAGTTGCCCGTCCCGGAGGATCGGGCAACTGGTTTACAAGTGCGCAAGTGCGCGGTTTTAGAAGCGGTAGTTGACGCCTAGGGTGAGCGAGCGCTCTGGCGCGGGTTGACGACCCCACGGGCTGGTGTCGATACCGCGGAAGTAGTACTCGCGGTTGAACAGGTTGCTGATGCCCGCGGACGCGGTCAGGACGCTTTTGTCTGCCAGCTCGAACTCACGCTCAATGGCGGTGTTCCAGACCCAGTAAGCAGGCAGTTTGCCCACGCTGGCAGTGGCATTTTCATCGCTTGAGTTAGCGGCATCGGTGTAAGCGCTGCTGATGTACAGACCGTCGAGGTTGTAGGTCCAGTGCTCGGCAAAACGGTAACGGCCGTCTATCGTGAACTGATTGCGCGAAGCGTACGGCACCTCGTTGTCTTTGAATGTGCCGTTGCGTTGCTTGGCGTCGAGGTAGGCATAGCTGGCGTGCAGGTCCAGATCAGGCATGGCTTGCGGCGTCCAGAAAATTTCGCTCTCGAAACCCTGATGACGCGTGCTGCCAAGGTTGTCGAAACGGTCGGTTCTGGCGTTGTAGATGATCTGATCGTCGAAATCGATGCGGTACAGATTTAAGTCGACGCGCAGGCCGTCCCACGGCGTATAGCGCACGCCGGTCTCGTAGTTCCACGCCAATTCGGCGCCGACATCGCCTTCCTTGACGATCTGCGTGACTTGCGGTGGACGCAGGGACTTTTGGGCGTTGGCGTAGACAAACCAGGCGTCGGTCGCCTGGTAACCCACCGTTAGGCCCGGCAGCCATTCTTCGGATTTGTTCTCGCGCGAGAACCCGGTGATGCCGTCTGCGTAATCCATGCGGGCGTTTTCGTAGCGCACGCCGGGGGTGATGGTCAGGCGATGATCGAGCAGACTGATGGCGTTGCTGAGGTAGAACGCGCGGGCGTCGTCATCGAACTTCCAGTCCCGGAACGGCGTCGTCACGCCGGTAGCGACGCGCTGGCGGTTGACCTTGTAGTCGATGTCTTCGCTGACATAACGGGCGCCCAGCAACCAGGTCTGGCCAACCGTGTCACCATCGATGGTGGCACTGATGCGCGGCTCCGTGCCCCAGACTTTAAAGTCGCGTGGGCCGTCCTGTTTGGTCACCGCCGTACCGTCCGGAGTGAACGGCAGGCCGAGCACGAAGTTGCGGTAGCTGTCGTGGGCGAAGTTGGTCCAGCTATATTCTACTGAGTCGAACGGCCCCATGGCGCCCAGGCGCTGGGTGTAGGTGCCCCACACGCGATTGGTGTCGCCCTCGAAGCGGTCCAGCGGACGCGTCGATTGCCGTGGATCATCCTTGTAATCCCGCACGCTGAGTGCTCCGGCCAGGTCCATATCGGCCTTGTAGTGCTGGATACCGAAGCTCAGATCGCGATCGTCGTCGATGTTCCACAGGCCGCGCAGACGGTAGTTCTGCACATCGGTGTCGGAGTGCTCGCGCCCGTATTCGCCACCCAGGGTATTGAGGTCCAGTTGCAGGCCGAAGTTGTCGGTCAGGTAGCCGCCGGTGCCCACATAGTTGTCCCACAACTGGCGCCCGCCAGCGTTGAACGTCAACTTCTCCTGCAGAGTGGTTTCCCACTCGCGCGGAATCGGCTTGCTGATGAAGTTGATCACCCCGCCAACGTTGTTCGGACCGTATTGCACCGCTGCGCCCCCACGCACGACATCAATACGGTCTACAGTGGCCATGGTCACTGGAAACAGCGAAAGACCCGTCTGGCCGTACGGCGCCAGTGCTAGTGGAATGCCATCCGACAACGCTTGAATCCGGCCGCTACGACTCTCGTACAGCCCGCGTACCGATATCTGTGGCAAGGCGCCGGTGCCGGTTTCGTCAAAGATCTTGATGCCCGGTACCCGTTGCAGCGCGTCGTCCACACCGCGGACGCTGGCTTTTTTCAGTTCGCTGGAGTCGACAACGCTGCGACTGCCGGCATAGGTACGCACCTCCTGATCGCTGGCCGTCCCGAGAACGTCACCCTGAATCATCATGGGTGCCAGTTCCATGTTACTGGCAGGTCTGGTGGACAAATCGACGGGTTGATCGGCGGCCATGGCACCGTGACAGATGCCCAAAGTGATAAGACTGAGTGAAAAATGTAGGGAGTTTGTTGTTGTTTTCATGTGGACTACGTTGGCTCATTTTTACTGTTGGAGAGAATGCAGGCGGGCTTTCAATGCGTTATGCAGCAAGCCCCGGTCTTCACCGCCCAGAAAGCTTTGGACCCCGCGAGCGCGCCACAGCGTGTTCTGTTCAGCAGTGCGGGGGTTAGCGCAGAATGGTATTGCGGCGCTGAGGCAGGCATCAGCCATGTATTGCAGCGTTTGCCAGACTTGGGAATTGAGCGGGTCGGGGCCTAGACCGAGATCGAGCGACAGATCCAGTGCGCCTTCCAGAATCATGCCGACGCCCGGCAGTTGCAGAATCTCGCCGAGAGCGTCGACCCCGGCGCGGCTTTCGATCATGGGAATAATAGGGGTCTGACGATTGGCCAGATCGATGTATTCGGGTAATGGCAGGCGACCGAAACCGGTAATGCGTCCGCCGGTTATTCCGCGTTTCCCTAAGGGGGGAAAGAACGCCGCTTCAATGGCGCGCTGAACTTGCGCAGCACTTTCGGTGCGTGAAAGGACAATGGCTTCGATGCCGGCATCCAGTGCCCGACCGATCAGTTTTTCGTCCACTTGAGGTATGCGCAGCCAAGGCGAAATGCCAGCGGCCTCACATGCGCGGACACAATGCATGATGTCTTCTTCGGAGCGCAGTAAGTGCTCAAGATCGAGAATAACGAAATCGTAGCCCGCAAACGCGAGCATTTCGCAGAGCATCGGTGAAGGTAGAGAATTGAGCAAGCCGTAGACGTTGTTCCCTGCTTGTAACCGGGAAAACACCGGAGAGGTTCGTATCATTGACGCATATCCTTCAGGGTGGATGCGCGTTAATAATAATCATTCACAATCATAAGTAAACATTTTTAGTCGCCGATTCGTGATATTCGTGATGGTCCTCATAAAAATCCCGTTCTTGGTGTAATGCTGTTCACTGATTCGCCCCGGATTCCCGCCACGACTCACCCGATGGCATATGAGGGGGCTGGGGCGATTTCTGAGTTTTGTAGCAGGCAGATGTTCTACGAGGTGGATGGACCGGCAGTGGTGACACGGCTCGAAGCCATGCTTCAGCACATGAAGAGTCTGGCTCCGTTTTGCTGCCCCGGTGTATCTGAGTAGTTTTTTTATCATTTCAATATATGCATGAGTGCGCATACATGAACATAATTAATGAGCCCACGGATGTCATCGTTATTGGTGCGGGCCAAGCTGGGCTCGCGTGCGGTTGGCATCTGCGGCAGCAGAACCTCAGGTTTCTAATCCTGGATGCCGAGAGCCAGCCAGGTGGAAACTGGCGCAATTACTACGACAGCCTGAGACTTTTTTCCCCTGCTGCTTACACATCGTTACCTGGGATGCCCTTTCCAGCTGAAGTCAAGCTGTTGCCGCCGCCGCACTATTGACCCGGGTGCCGACGCTATGCTGACCCCAGTCCAGCAGTCTGAAAAGCGAAATGCAACAACGTGTTCGGCGTTCGAAACAGGGTCAATTAAATTCCGGTACCTGGGTCAAAAGTGCATCGGCTGCAACACCAACCTTTTATATTGATCCCATTTGCTGCGCTGCAGAATTTATCGTCGGCAATACTGTGAGGTAGGGGTTATTCATAGGAACGTCATTGAACAACCGAAGAGGGTCATTCAGCAAATAGCCATGCAGCCTGCGTGATTTGCGCGGTCCGGTGACTTCACAGGTCCAGATGTTCAGGCCGTTCTCCTGCTTTCGGTGCAAGTCCAGCTTCTCGAAGCGCTTTTGCACCCACTGCCAGTCTGTCACCTTATCTTCTTTGGCGAAGACGGCTGACTGTGGGTGTTCCTGTGCGTAACGTTGAAACAGCCCAGGACTCACCAGGTACACGGTATCGGCCACGGTATGCACCAGAGCCTTCGCGTCATTGATGATCAGTTTGCGGCTATCAATGTGCTGACGCAGCCAGACCATGAAATGCTCGCCTGACGGCGGTGGTCGTGAGCCTCGTTCCTGTGAGGCAGATGCCGGTGACGTAGCAGGCGCATCGGATTCTTGTTGAACTAGCGCTTGTTTGGGTTCGTTGTTGCCCGGTGGTGAAGGTCGAATGTGGGCGTTATCCGGCGAGGTGAACAACTCCAGTAGGTCATCCAGTCCATCCGCAGAGGCCGCGGTTGCGGCTGGTATCACTGGTGCGGATGAAGGCCTTCCGTTCACCGTCATCGCAGCGGCTTCGCCACTGGGCGATGTGCTGCGGCCGGCCGTTGCTGAAACAGCTTCTTTCTGTACCACCTTCACGGTGCCGCTAAACGGCGGGGGCCGCTCTGCGCTTTCCCAGATCAGGGCAGGGGCCAGCCGCAGCAAGGTGAATGTATGCGACCAACCACCCTCACTCGTGATGACTGCCTTCCAGATGGCCTTGTCATCAACTGTTGGCTGAAGCATGCCGTGATCTTGCAGAACGTTGAATACTGCGGTGTTACTCGACGGGATCCCTTCGATGCCCTGCGAAAGCAGGTGCGCGCGCAGCTTGTCTGAGACTGTCTTGCTGACGAGCCATAAGGCGTCCTGTGTCAGCCAGCCGTCCGAGGCCTGTGGCTGGTTCAACCTCAGCTCCTCCTTGAGCAGGAACCGCAGGCCTTCAAGCAGTTTGCGTTGCAGTGCATGTTTCGGTGCCGCCATCACCCTGGCCGGATCGCTCCCCAACTCCTGAGCGACAGAGGCTCGGTCAGCCTGGGTTACGAGCTCACCGAGCACGCCGGCATGTTCATATTGGCCTGCCAGCACATACAGTAACGACGACCACAGAGCGGGATAGTCGCTGAGCCAGTCCAGGATGTGACCATCAAGCAGGCGGTTGTAGAGTAGTCCGGTCGCAGCACTGTGCAGCCGGTACTCACGCTCCTTGCGATAGCGGAAGCGGTACGGATGCAACAACGGTCCGTGCCAGGGGTGCCATGTGTTGCCGTCGGCATATTCCACATGAAGGTCGATTGCGATCTTGCCAATATCGTGCAGGAGCGCTGCGTAGGCAATGGCGGCTGTCCAGGCTTCGGCTTGTGCTACTTGGTCCTCTGGTGTTGTGCCTGCTGGAAGAAGGTGCGATTGCCGCAGCTTGAGCGCGTAGGCGACGATTTCCAGCCCGTGATCGAGCATGCCGCCTGGATAGGCGTGGTGATGGCTTTCCGAGGCGGGGAATTGCTGGACCAACTCGGCGTAGCGTTCAAGTGGTGCGAGATACAGGGACCTGAACTGCTTGCGTGAGAGCGAAGTACGTTGCCAGATGTGTTCCAGCAGCTTCTGCCGGCGTGGGGTGGCCAGCAACGATGCGGCCGACTCAGGCCGCGTCAGCCCCTTACCTTTTACAGCCGCTTCCGTGGGCGCCATCGGTGCCGACGCCGAGCGTTTTCGTTGGAACAGCGCGAACATGATGTCACCTGAAGTTGCGGTGGACGGGAGAGCCTTTTCCTTTTACGGGTAGAGCCTTTCCCCTTGCCCCCATTCCATTGACCCTTCCCAGCCCTTTGACCTTTATCGAAGCCTTTACATGTAGCTCGGCTCGGGGAGTCGCTCTACAAGCTATCCGGCACGGGGTCAGTCCTTTTTTTGAGGTAAGCGCGATCCGCCTACCGGGGTCTGAAGATCTCGCCAATCTGTCTTGACGAGGAAAGGAATATTCCTTACCGTTGGAAAAACTGTCATCTGAGGAGCACGCCACGCCATGGCAGCCATTCATGAACTAGCCACGCTCACATCGAAGGGCCAGATCACGCTGCCCAAGCCGATCCGTCAGGCGTTGGGCGTCGATACCGGCGGCAAGGTAGCGTTCGACCTGGGCGAGGATGGGCAGATTGTCGTCACCCGTGCGAATGCCGAGCACGAAGATCCGGTCATCGGCGCGTTTCTGAGTCTGCTGGCCCGCGATATCGAGGCTGGCCAGCATGTTCGCGGATTGCCGGATGAACTGGCTCACGCCATGCTGAAGCAGGCTGGGCATGACGTGAATTTGACTAACGATATTGACGGCGAAGTGGCGCTCTGATGCAGCGACATGGATGGACGCTACTCTTCCATGACTGTGTGATCGAGCAGTTGCAGAAGCTGTATGCCGCCGCGCAGCGCGCGGAGCAGAATGACCCGATAGGATTTGCATCCAATGCCAACTTCAAGCTGTTCCGAGCTCTGAGCCAACTGATGCTTGAAGTCGTTCCCGGTGAGCCGGCGTGCGATGAGTACCGTCAAGGCAACACACTGGGGCCGGAATACCGCCACTGGCGACGGGCCAAGATTGGGAGACGATTTCGGCTGTTTTTCCGTTACGACTCGAGGGCCAAAGTGATTGTCTATGCTTGGGTCAACGATGAGCAAATGCTGCGATCCTCGGGGAGCAAGTCCGATCCGTATGCGGTGTTTGAGAAGATGCTGGGCCGTGGAAATCCGCCAGACGACTGGGGCGCATTGGTGACAGCCTGCCGGCAGGATTGGAGCAAACTGGAGTAATTGTTCAAGGCGCGTAGCAGGTGATGACTATGAGCACGAGGACTCGCATCAGCAATGCAGAACGCTTCGGCCGCTGGTTCGGCCGCGGATGGTGCGCTTATGTACGCGGAGAACGGCGTGTATCGGGCTGGCTGGTTGCGCAGGGCGTGCCTGCGCCAGCGGCGGCTGTATTGATCTGGGGTGTCAAGCTCGCGGTACTGGCTGTGCTGCTCTACACCGCTTTCTGGCTGGCTCTGCTGCTGGTGTTCGGCGTGGCCGCAGCTGGGGTGGCTCGCAATATCGATTGGGATGTTGAGCAGGAGACCGAGTGGCGCACAGGTGCTAGCGGATTCGGTTTGTATCGTGGCGACGTTCGCATCGATATTGGCGATCCTAATGAGGACGATTGATACGCCGGACTCGCTTTTTATTTCAGGGGTCTCGAAATCGTCCCGGGTCCCTTGGAACCAGCGGATTTTGCCCCATCCGTTCCCATCGTCATCATCTGGACAAGATTTCCAGCGCGTACACCAGCCCAGCTTAATGCTCCTACCCAGAATCCGGGCAACACAATGAACATCGTCCCCATGACGAAGTTCAGCAACAGATCGCCAAAGGCGTTGTTCAACCCCATCACTGGATCGAAATTAGTGACGGGCCGATTCCAACCCCAGCCCGAGCCGTAGAGCGCGTCGAGGATGGTGCTGTCGATCCAGCGAGCGAGCTGGAACCAGAAGTCGACGAAGAACAGCGCAAACTGGACCACGCTGATGGCGACCACGGTCTTCAGGTCGTAGGTGCCCATCAACAGCACCAGCGGGATGCAGATCACCAGGGCCATCTTCAGCAGCGCGAGTACCATCGGCAGCGCTTGACGCACCACGTCCATCGCCGGAAATGCAGGAATGGCTCCCACCGCAAGACCTACGTCGCCAGTCGTGCGGGTAACAATGTTCGGCAGGGTCTTGTCGATCTGGCCACCATAGTCGGTGTAAACCGTTCCCTGATTGAGCTTCTGTTGGCGCGGGGAGGCGATCGCACGGATCACCGAGTTATCCACTTCGGCACGACTCAAGAATCCGGCCCATCCGGCCATTCGGTTGAGCAGGCTGGGGTCGACTTGGGCCAATAGCCGTGTGCGCAACCCGTTACTGCCATCGCTCCACCACTGATGACATGTTGGATAACCCGCGCCGCTCGGCACCTGTGCGAGTCCGGCGTCTCGGTTGCTATCGTAGGGCCAGCCATCACGGGGTGTCTTGGCATGGTATGTGTCGTAGAAACCGTTGGTGTTGACAAAGTAACTGGAGCCGATCCAGGTCACGTCATGCATCTGTGCTTCATCCAGTTCCGGTCGACTCATGAACAATTTCGCCCTGGCGGGTCCATAGCAGTCGTGGGTGAAGTCCGCCACGTCCTGTGCGAGGAGGGGGTCGTCAATGCGCGTAGTGTTGATGTCCATCCTCATTTGCCGCAGATCTGTTCCGCACGGGATCGCCGCCACCGAGGCCCCTGTCACCGCGCGGGAGAGCGTATGCATGAAGGCCCACCACACCGGCACCTTGGCGCTCTGGTTGTTGAGCGTGCTGAATGACTGCGACCAGCCGGTATCCATAGGTTGTGGAACATTTACCTGGCACTGTGCCGATCGCGCCTGGTCGTACTTGATCGTGCCGAGGTCGATATCGATAAACGGGATACCGGCGAACATCAGCACGACGATGGCCACCCAGATGCGGTTCTCGATGCGCATCGAGGACAATACGCCCTTGTTGCCTTCGTCGGCCCCTTCAGTACGTGCTTTGAGCCATTCCTGGATAATAATGGCTATAAAGGGAATGGCGAACACGCCGCTGGAGACCAGCACCGACAAGATGCCGTTGTGGACGATCCAGGCAACCAGCGTCAGGTAATACTCCAAGTAGTCGGTAGTGAAAAGCGTCATGTTCCACGTCTCCCGCTAGACCGCCTGCATCAGCAGGCTGGCCTCCAGTGCGATGATCGCGATGACGCCGGCGATCTCGGTACGTAGCAGCCGGCGCTGTGTCGAGGCATCCGACTCGCGTGCCAGCAGCCGACGGTGCATCCACATCCAGCCATAGCCCGTCGCCCCGTAGAGACAGAGCCGCCACAGCAGGAAGTAGCCCGCTGCGTCTGCCAGCCAGCGCTCCCAGCCGGCAATGCTGCCAACCAGATAGAGGCCGGCGATGTTGGCCGTCATTGCCAGCGCAACGAGCGGCAGCGTCCACAGCAAAGCCCTGGCAACGCGCTTGTTGAAGAGCCAGTGCGGCCGCAGCCATGCTGCGTTCATGGCGCGCCTCCTGGATGGGAGCGCTGTAACTGGTCGAGGCGATCCGGCACCGGGTCGCCCTCGTAGATACCACGCGAGCCTGACGCACGCGTACCATGGCGCTGAATGATCGTCATCGGCGAGTTGTTTGCCAGCTCGCGCCTGATCTCCAGTTCGGTTTTGAGGTTAAGGATCTCGCGGTCGAGCGTGTCGCTTTCATGATTGACCGCTTCGACGGCCAATTGGTTAGCCGCTACGTTGGGTTCTTTCTTGCCGGTTAATAGTGTGCGCTGCAGCAGCAGAGCCTTCTCCAGTACCGACGCCAGCGCCACCTCGGACGCCAGGCGGTGGGCGAGGACATCTTGGTCGGGCTCGTCACGCAGGGCTTCGATAACGCCGCGGGTAACCGGCAAGGATGTACTGCCGGCTGCACGCAAGTTCTCAGCGGTGGTATGGCGGGCGCCGCTGATCAATTCCTGCAGCGTTTCCAGCTTGGTCTCGTACTCTTCCTGAATCAGCGGCGTCAACCCGACGCCTGGCACGGTCTGGGTCTTGGTGCAGGTCTCGCAGGTGCGCTGCTCCTGTTCGCCGAGCACGCGTGTGGCCCAGTCGGTGGACGCTTGCGGCGACGACCAGGTCTGGCACGCCAGGCTGTTGCAGCTCGCCGGGTCGATGGATGTTGGGTCGGTTGCACTGCGGCCATTGACCAGGTTGTAGCCGGCACGCGTTACGTCGCTGATCACTTTGATCGACGGCTGGCCGGCACCGCCAGCATTGCCGCCGCCCACCCAAGGCACACCATCCTTGCCCCGGCTGGTTTCAGCCTGTTCGATGGCCGACACCGCGTCAGTGCTCGTCACCGCCTGGCGCAACGCCATGCCCTCGGCGAGCTGGCTCCAGCCCATCTGGCCGCCTGCCGTGTCGGCCATCTTCTCGGCCATCGCGCGGCAGGTCAGTTTTGAACGATCAAAATCGAGCCTGGCTTGAAGAATACCGTTGGTTAACAGATTGTAGAGGCCGGGGTCTGCCCGCTGAATGATCAGCGCCGGCAACGATGCGACCGCGCTTGTCGCGTTCTGGATCACGCTGCTCATGATGTTCTGAAAACCATTGGTGAGGCCGTTGAGCTGGTTCTGGATCGTGGTGCTGATGTTCATGTCGCCGCACATCAGGTTGCTGTTCCAGCCTGCGCCCACACCGAGAGAATGCAGGCCGGCCGCGCGGCTCATGGATACCGCGCTGCCGCCACCAATCGAATACATGAGGTCGTCGCCAATCACGCTGCCGCTGTTCTGGAAACCGTCGGTTTGGGCCGATACCAGGTTGCTGACCAGCACCAGCGTGGCGGCCAGAAGGGCCACCTGCCACCGCAACGGCAATGGGTGGAAGAGGGTGACAGGACGCTTCATTGTTTTCCCCTCAGTTGAAGTCTGTACTGCCGAAGAACGTCTGCCCGCGGCGTTCGCAACAGCTGTATGGGCGCCAAAGCGCCCAGGCATAATCACCTTGCTGGGCCTGGGTCAGTGGTTCGCTGTGGGGGAACACCACGCAGCTGTTGGAAAGACGCGGCGTCAGCTCCTGCCACTTGCCGCTCAAGGCATTGCTTTCCTCCAGCGCGCCGGCCGGCCAGTAACCGGGCTGCGAGTTCGCGAGCAATGGCTGATAGACATGCAATTGCCCCCGCCGGGTGACGATGTCTCCGGCGCGTTGGGCGACCACGGCGCCGGCCTTGTAATCGTCGACCTGATGCAGAAATCCGCCGCGCGGATAGACGGTACCCCACAGGTTGAACGTGCTGCGCGCGCCGATCTCGCGCATGCCCGGAATCAGGGCCTCTGGGTACACGGCTTCGGGTACGTTGTAGCGCCAGGCCACGGTGTCGAGCGTGCTCAGCAGGTACGGCATGAACGCCGTGCCGGCACCTTTGCAGGCGTAACCTGAGGTGCTGGCAAATTGGCCGAACACATGGCCGCCGGGATGACCGATCACGTCGGCGTTCTTGAACTTCGCCATGTTGCTTTCATTGTCATGGTTAGTCGTGCCGTCGCCGCCTGCCTGGGCCGTCACGTTGGGTGCGCTCATGGCCCGCACTTCGAGCCACGGGTTCTCACCGGTGTTGGAGTAATTCGAAACCACGGCATCCGGAATATAGTGGCGCACCTTGGTGGAGGTCCGCACCGAGCAGCCGAACGGCGTGCAGAATAGCCAATAGCAGATCCCTACCACTCGGTATTCCAGGCACGATGGGGACAAAGTGGAAGACACGATGGTCGCGGTGTTGAGCGCGAATGATGACGAGGCGGCCGTCAACAAAATGGTGGCGATGCCGGTACGCCGAAGACGGGCACACTTCATGGTTGAGTCCTCCGGTAGGCCTCGATGCGTGCGATCGCCTTGGCGACGCCCGGCTCGCCATAAACTACGTAGCGTTGATCCACGACGATGGCGGGAAGGGTGGTGATGCCCAGGCGCCAGGCATCGGTCACGTCCTGGTAGGTCCTGGCCAGACGCTGCTCCAGCGTGGGGCCGCCGTGCTTGAGGCGCTGCTGTACCAACAGTGACGCTTGCTGGACATCACTTGGAAGATCGGTCGACAGTTCGGCTTCAATACGCGCGGGTGCATCCAGCTCGATCAATCGGTCAGGTGTACCTTGCACGGGATGTTGGCGGTCGCTGATGACCCATATATCCATTGCACTAGCCGCAGAGGCACACAGCGCTATGGCCAAGGCCAGGCACCTGATCGGGCCGGGGGAAAGAGAACACAACATGGCGCAGTATCCGGTGGTTCGTGACCTCGGTAGTGCAACGCATCGCGCTTAACGCGACGACAAACAATCGGAAATGGGAGGTGCCCGGTTTCCATGCGCCAATGAATCGCGGTATTTCGTGGACCGCAGATGCCCCATCGAAAGCATCGCTTCCGATGGGGGGTTGGAGCGTCAGCAAGCTGGCGCGAAGAGGATCAGATCAATCCGTGTTCGGCGAACGAATAAGGATCGCCTTTCCCGATGATGAAGTGATCCAGCAGACGGATATCGACCTGTCCCAATATCTCCTTCAATCGCTGGGTCAACGTTTCGTCCGCCGTACTGGGTTCAGTGCAGCCGGAAGGATGATTGTGGCAGAGCACCAGAGCGGCGGCGTTATAGTCCATACAGCGCTTGAGCACCACCCGTGGATAGACGCTGGCGCTGTCGATAGTGCCTTGGAACAAAGGCTCGTAGGCCAGCACCTGATGCTTCGAATCGAGGAACACGGCGCCAAAGACCTCATGCGGCTGTGCTGCGATTTTCAGCTGCAGGAAGTTGCGCACATCTTCCGGGATTTGCAGCGAGGGGCCACGAGTGAACACTCGCTGCTCAAGGATGAGCAATGCCTGTTCGATGATTTTATCGTCCTCCGGTGTGAAGACGGGACCGAGTGAAGCGCTACCACTGATCATGGCGAGGGATGTGGACATGGGAACCTCCTTTAGGAATTGGAGGCAGCCGTCCCTGGAGGGCGGACCCTCCGGGGACAGTGACGATAGGCATCCGCCACCGCTTGCGCGGATGGCCGTTCGCTCGGGGATGCGTGGCGAACTGGCGTGCAGTCAACGCGGTCGAAACCGCGGCATAGCCTTGAAGACTGCGGGCTATCTGGGCATGTCGCCGACGACGTCGGCAGGTATTTGGTGATGAGGTTGTGCTGTGCTTGGCGCTGTACCGTTGGCAACCAATAGGTCCAAGGCTGACAGTAACGCGTCGCCTTCGGCCGGGCCGGCCAGGATCAGTGACTGGCCGCTGTGGTGGTCGATCAGGTGCAGGGTCGGGGTGGCGCTCACGCCGCCATGGCGTGCTTCGTTGGCCTGCGCCTGGATGATGGTGTCGGGCCGCTTACTGGCGAGGCAGGCTTGCACGGTGGGGTCCTGGCCGGGGTACTCGGTATCGGGCGGCAGGCCCTGGCCATCGCTGCGGGTATGCTGGTAGATCCAGCTGATGGCTTGCCAGAACGCATCATGGCCGTGGGACTCGCCGATGCATTCGGCCAGACGCGCCTGTCGAGTCGCTGCCGGCTCGTGCATGGCTAGCGGCAGGTGGTGCCATTGCAGATTCACCTCCGGGTGCTGGTCGATCCAATGCCGCAGGATGGGGTCATAGGTCTTGCAGTAGGGGCATTCGAGGTCGGCGTATTCGACAATGGTGAAGCGCGCATTCGTGCGTCCATAGCGCCAGGGTGGGCCGGCCGGGTGCTGCGCAGCGGTGGCGTCCGACGTGTGGGTTGTCTCATGGTTGGCCCACGACCAAAGCCAGAGCACGAGCAGGCCAGCAATCACCCAGCCCAGCAGCCAGACTCCGCACGACCAGCGACGGTCGAGGAGAAGAGTGGGCGAAGGCATGGCGGGCTCCTCGACGTCAATCAAACAGGTCGTAGCGCAGCGGCTCGATGCCCCGCGCCCGGTCGATCTGCTCGGCAACCCGTAGCGCGGCTTCCAGTTCACTGATGCCGTGCTGCTGCATCAATTGAAAACGTTCGGCCTTCTCTTCGGGTTCCGTCATTGCCAGCGCCAGGTACAGGCTGGGCGGTACCGCACGGAACAGCAACTCCATTGATTTTGACAAAATTACCCCCTCGGTGAATTTTCCGGCTTCCTTGCGCGCGGACAGCATCAGGGCCTTCTGCGAGGCGTTCAGTTCGCGAAACCGGGCAATCTTCTCCACCTCGTCCGGGGGCATGCTCAGGCAAATCCACCACTCGATCATGTTGAGCATGGGTTCGGCGGCTTTCGGCAGGTCGTCCAGGTTCTGCGTTGCCAGCCAGTACCAGGCGCCCAATTTGCGCCACATCTTGGTGATCTTGACCACGTAGGGCGCGAGCAGCGGATTCTTGGTGATGATGTGACCTTCATCGGTGACATTGATGATCGGGCGGCCGAGGAACTGGTCGCGCTCGGCGATGTTGTTGACGGTGTTGATCAGCGAGATGTAGGCAATCGACAGCTGCGCGTTGTAGCCCTCGCGCGCGAACGTCGCCAGGTCAACAACCGTGATATCGGCCTCCGGCCAGGGCGTCCCCGGCCTGTCGAACATCTCGCCATCGACGCCCTGGCAAAACATGTCCATCGCATCGGCCATTTCCAGCAGACGGGTACGGCGTGTCTCGGGTAACGTCGAATCACGACCGCGTTCGCGCAGCGCATTGCGTACATCACGGGTCAGTACCGTGCGTTTTTCTATCACGCAGTGATGGGCGGCCTCGAGGATGCACTGGCGGATCAGGCTGCGATCGGCGCGGGTCATCCTGGCTTCCTCTTTGTCCTCCCCGCCGGTGATCATCAATCGTGCGGTGATCTCCAGTTCACCCAGCACATCACGTTGCTCGTCACCACTGGCATCGCCCTCGGCGGATTCTTCATCGAGCGCGTCGGCATCGAGTGTCTGGACCTGGCTGGGCGTGTCGACCAGGCGCCAGGCGTCCGCGAACGGCGCAAGGCTCACGCCTGCGCCAGGAGCAAGCCTGACACGATGCACCGACAGCCCCAGGCGCGCGGCGAATTCACCGTAGAGGCCAAAACTGTTACCGGCTTCCACGATGAACAGCCGTGGCCGGTAGATGGCGGTGATCTGGTTGAGAATGTTGTTGAGCGTGGCCGACTTGCCTGAACCGGTGGGGCCAAACAGGAACAGGTGCGCATTCATCTGGCGGTCGAGTCGGTTCAATGGATCAAAGGTGATCGTGCCGCCGCCACGGTTGAAGAAGGTGATCCCGGGGCGGCCGGTGCCGGCACTGCGCCCCCAGGTCGGTGCCAGATTCGCTACATGCTGCGCGAACATGAGCTGCGTGTACCACTGACGTTTGTCGTTGCCCGGGTCATAGACACAGGGCAACCAGCGCAGGTAGCTGTTGAGCGGCGCGACTTCATCCTCTTCGCGTACCGGTTGCAGGCCCGCGTTGAGCAGGACGTTGCCCAGTTGCAGACCGCGGGTATCGAGGTCTGCCACGTCCTGACCCCGCAGGTAGAACGCCAGCGAGGCGCGATACAGCTTGTGTGCACTGCCAATCAGCCCGCGCGCCTGCTGGACGTCCTTCAATGCCTGTTCCGAGGCCAGGGTTTCACCAACTGCCTTTTTCGCCAGGTGATTCAGGTGCGCCTCGAGGATGTCCTGCGGCGTGACGACCATCGTCAGGCACATCACGGTGTCTTCGGGCATCTGATCCATCAGGGCATTGATCGCATCACCGCCCTTGCGGGTTTCCCCGGTGATGTGCCCGGTGTTGGGCGGCGTGCGCAACCGGTCGACAACAACGGTCCGGTGGGGCAGGTCGTCGAAGTACCACAGGCCGTTTTCGACGTCAGAGCGGGGCTGGCCGAAAAACAGGCGCTGCGCGAAATCCGTACCACTGGCCAGTTCCAGCTCGCCGGGTTCGGACTCCGTCGGATAGGACGTGAGGCGGTAGAAGCGTTCGCGGTCTTCTAACGTGGGGCCGAGCATTGTCGGCCGAGGGTTGAACCAGAGTACCAGCCAGGCATGAATATCTGCCGCCTGCAGGCGACGGGCGCGTATGCCCGCATTGGACAGACCCCCGAGCAGCCGGTCGCAAATGACATTCAATGCCTGCTCGGGGGATTGCCCGCGTCGGGCGCGCGTACTCCCAGCACGCCGATACACCACCAGGCGGACGCGGCGCGTTTGGCCGCGCCAGGGTAACTTGGTGACTGTGCGGTCCTCGAACAGGCCGCCCTGCTTGGCAACGGCCCGCAGATGGTGACCGAAAAAGCGCAGGTAGAACTCGCTGAAGGCGCTGCCCTGTGCCCGTGGCTGGAGATAACTGCGCAGGGAGGCAAGGTACGGGTTCCAGTCGGTCTCGTCCTGAGCGTAGAGCTGCATCACCCAGGGCGAGTCATCCAGTTCATCGAAACTGTCCTGTAGTGCGTTTTCCAGGGCGTCGCGCGCCTGGGCAAGCCAGGCCGCCTCACGACCCTCAGTACCGACGGGTATCAACTCAAAAAATGCCGCGACGGAGACGCCGTCTTCGAGCAGCATGCATTTTGAATCGGGCAGGTATTCGACCCAGGGCAACAGATCGGCAAACGAGGGCGCGACGTCATAAAGCGCCTGCTCGTCGGCCTGTGTTGCGGAACGCTGCCTCCGGACGCCGATCTTGCCCGGTACCGGAATACCGTGCGCTTGCAGTTCGGCAACATGGCGCTCCCAGGCATCCGGGGTTGGCCTGTCTGCCTGAGCCGCCTCAGGTACGCGGGAGAATGGCCAGCGCATCAGTAATCCTCAACCCGCTCACCGGACATGGCGTACTGGACCCGCTGGTACAGGGGAAAGACGGTTGTGTACCCGGGAACGGGAGCGGGATCAGTGCCTGCCAGATGAGGAAAGACGTACATTACAAGGTCCGGATTGGGCAGGCGGTGGAACTGCCGGTAGATCTCGTTCTGCGCGGTGCGGGTATAGCTTGCGTTGACAGTCGGCGCAGCGTTCACATCGTCTTGCGTGAGTGACCGGCGCAGCGACTGCCGGGCGTCCAGCAACTGCTGGGCACTCTGCCCGCCACGCGCGGCACCTCCGGTCTCCTCGTTCCAGATATCGAGCATGGTGTTGCCGTCATGCGGCAGCATCTTTTCCTTGCTGGTCGAGCAGCCGGCCAAGGCCGCGGCCACCATGAGGACCGTTAGGCCGTTAATCCAGATCCTGCGCATGGGGAGCGCCTCCTAAACGGTGATCGACGCGACGACCTTTGGGGGCGTAGTCGATGGTGAGGGGTTGTTCGAGATGGACGGCGACCTGGGCGCCGGGCTTGACGTAGACGGCGGCGAAGGCCTGGCCGTAGAGCTTGTTCACCCACTGCGACATGTCCTGCACACCGCCCGCGAGGATGCGGCCCACCGCTTCGTTGCCGGTAATACCCACGGTGCCCATTGAGCCGTTGTTGTTGGCCGCCACGGCGACGCTGTCATTGTCCGATTTGATCAGCGATGCGGCCCCGGCACCCGCCGCCGTAATCAGCGCCTGACTGCCGAGGTACTGCTGGGCGTTGCTGCGGCGTTCACCTGAAACGCACGGGATGCCATAGGAATCGCTGATCCAGCCCAGACCCTCCTGGGTAGCGTTGCTGCCCCTGTTGTCCTGCTGCCGGTTGCCACCGCGCTCGCCCTCTTCGGGCACAGTGCGGATGGTGCCGTCATGGAACACGAACGTCACACTGCGGACCTGGCCGCGCACGCAGGACAGCGTCCAGTCGCCTGATGCGGTACCGCTGACTACCGCGCCGGCCACCTCGGGGAGGTCGATGCCGTTGGCGGTGAGGTTGTCGGGACCAATGAGGACCTTGAACGGGTAGGGGTCATTCACCGTACCGTCCACTGGCACGCGCCCGATCAAGGCAGTCATCGCAATCGAACCCATCAGCGTCGCGTTGGTTGGTACGGTGTAAACCGGCGTTGCGGTGGATACACCCGCCGCCTTGCTGCCAGCTTCCACGATGGTCTCCCGGGTCGCTTCCAGCGTCTTCTGCGCGGGCCCGAAACGGGTGGGGAAGCTGAAGCTGTCGCGCTTGCCGGAGGCGCTACTTTTGCCATCGCGCCTGGCATCGTCCGGTTCAATCCAGTGAATACCGTCACTGCCGAGTCCATCGCCGTCCCCGGGTTGCAGGCCCAGACCGATGGGAAGGTCGGCATCACCACGCTGACTGGACAGCCCTTCGATTTGGCGCTGCAGATCCTGCAGCAGGCCCTGGGCTTGCTGCCGCTCGCCGGAGACCTGTTCGCGGTCGTTGCGCAACTGGTTGCGTTCAGTCTCCAGCGCACTTTGGATGCGCCGGTCAATTGAGCCTTCACGCTGACGCAACCGCTCGTTTTCAGACTTCTGCGTTTTGTTGTCCGCCATCGCACCCTGCAATTCGGTACGCAGTTGTTTGACCTGACCTACCAGCGTCGCCACGGTGTCGCGGGGCGTATCGCCCTCGATACCCAGTGCCTTTGCCTCTTGCGACGTCAGCCGGGGAGTGCCGTCATGGGCCGGTTGGCCGTGATCGCCGGAAAACAACTTGATTCCGACGAACACCAGCAAGAGCGCCATGGGCACCATCAGCCACTTCAGCAGGCCATTACCTTTCATGACGAGCTCCGTCCTTCGGGGTTGGCGTTGAGGGGGACGGCAGGTTCAGCACCGCATTGATCGGGCTCACCCTCGGCAACAGAGATTCGGCCACGCCATGCCCTCGGGTCACCAGGTAAACCACCGAGGTGTCTTCCGGGGTACCGACAGGGCCCAGGGCTGAATGCTGAAACGTTGCGGTCATGAAATCACCCTGCAGTTCGCGCGGATCCAGGGCGAGCCAGCGGGTCGACCTGTTGGCCAACCTGACGGCGGTCACCCACAGATCATCCAGCCGCCAGGCGGCGATGGCTCTGGCCTGAACGGGCAGGGTGGGCAGCAGCGTGTCCAGGGGCAGATGGCGGCGCAGGTTCACGCGTGCCACGCCGGGAACGGACTCGACTGTGCGCAGCGGTGCGTACAGGTTCTGCGCGGCGTAGCGGGTCAGCACCACGGGCACGGGTGTTTCATGGGCAGCACGAGGTGGGCTGGTCGTCTCGGCGCTGCCATCAGAAGCCTGGGATGTCTGCGCCTCGCCGTAGCGTTGAGTCGGGCCCTCAGTCTCAACAATACGCACGGGCTCCATCGCCGCCTGGCCTGCCACAGCGGACTCGGCCGCGATGTCCAGCAGGATCAGTGTCCCGTTGTCATCATCCTGCAGTTGCAGGCGTGTTGGTTCGATGGGCTCACTGGCGCGCAGATAGAGCGCACCACCGGCACTTTGTACCCGCAGGCGTCCGGTGAGCGAGGCAGGCACCCCCACGCGGACGTTGCGGTCGATGAACACGATCCGCTCTTGATCCACGACCAGGGAAACCGCCAGGGGTAGGCGCTCCCAGCGCAGGATCTCCACGGCGTGGACTGCCGGCGACAGCACAACGGTGAGCTGCAGGCTGAAGGCACAGAGCAGGTGTTTCATGGCGTTTCTCCCATAGCGCCACCCAGCCCGCCCGGCGTGGTTCTGGCAGGTGTGACAGGGTCGGGGCTGATGATGCGTTGCGGTGCGCCGCTGTAGCAGTCCAGGGCCAGGCCGAAAGGGTTGCGCTCGGGGTCGACGTCCACCCGTACGACCTTGAGGGGGTAGCGAACAAGGGCCCGCTTGACTTGCTCGGCACCGTAGTATTCATCCGCCGTCACATCAAGCGTGACGATCCAGTCGCGGTCAGAGACGACTTTCACCCGCTGGGTCGGGTTCTCGCCGTAGCCGCGCCCCGGGATCTCATAGAGGCCTCGTACCCGCTGACGCAACTCACCTGCCGTACGGCGGTATTCATAGTCGTTGCGCAGAAAGGTCTGGCAGGCGGGGGTAAAGTAGGGCGCCAGTACATGGATGTTGCGCGCATAGTCTTCGTCACCGTTGGTGGGCCAGCGCTGGAGTTGCTGCCAGATGTAGAAAGAGAAGGCATAGACGCTTTCGGGTGGCACTTCCCACCACTTCCGGGTACTGCCGGAGCGCAGGTCGGGGGGGACGTGCACGGTCAGGTCACGCGGTGCGCTCCACCAGCCGCCGCCCATCACCAAGACGATGACAAGTAGTGCGCCAAGCCCCAGTCGTAGGGTCCTGATGTGCGACTGGAGGTGGGTAATTTCGTTCTTGAACCGGCTCACGCTGCCTTGGTCCTGCGCGTGCTCCAAGAACCCGAGCTGATCACCAGGGCGTGCGCGCCCACAAAAGCGGCTAAGGCTGGATAACGCTGTGCGATCCGCCACTGCAGTTGGCGATACAGCCAGGTGTCGGGTCTGCCACGTTTCTGGCGACGCAGCATGCCTCCACCTGCAAACACCCCGGCAGCGATGCCCAGCATGATGGCCGTGGGCACGATGGCAATCGTCGAAAACACAAAGGCCAGCGGCACGCCTACCACCAGACTGCCTGCTGCCGACAGCCCGGCGCAGATCCACAGCTCGTCTGCGGTAAGGCCGCGGACGACCACGGGGTGACGGTTGAGACGGTGTGGAAGAAACACCACCGTCCCGTCAGGCCGAATGTCCTGATGCGTGCTCATGGCATGACTCCTAGAGCACGCCGGTGGCTTCAGTGAGCAGCCAGACACCAACGACCAGCAGGACGGCGCCCACGGCCACCGTCAGGCCGAATTGCCCCCAGGTTTTGCGGCCCGTGTGGATCTCTGCATAGGTACCGTAGGCGTGGTAGCAGACGCCGACAAACATCGAGGCGACCACCAGCAAGGCGACGAGCATCACGATGTCGTAACCGTAATTGCGCAGCGTCTCCATGATGCCCGAGCCCGTGCCCCGTGACGGGTCTTCCAGGGTTGGGAGATCGGCCTGGGCAAGCGATGGCAGCATGACGAGTGTGGATGCCGAGGCCAGGACGGCCATACGTACCGAATGCAAGCGATGCGAGAGCGGGTTCATGATGTGCGCCTTTGCGTTAGGAGAGCAGGAAAAAAGTCAGCACGACGTACATCGCGATAAACCTCACCGCAACGCCGAGGAACTGACGCTGGGAAATCCGCTGTTCCGACCAGCCGACATAGGCTGTGCGCAGGGCCCATACGCCCCACAGCAGCAGGACTGCGAACACGACACCGAGTAGTACGCCGGCGACAGCAGAGGGAGTGAAGCCTGCATTGGCCTGAAAGGCGGCAAGCTGGTTGGCGTTCATTGGTCATCCCCCTGTTCGGCGTCCTGGCGGTAATCGCCAAGCAGTACAGAGGGATCGCGTGGCTGTGCACGCTGGGGCGACAGGTAATCGTCGATGCTCGACCGCATGCGCTGCAGGTCGGCGTCCAGACGCCGATAGTCGAAGTGATAGCGGGAGCGTGACTCGGGGGCGGTGCTGGCGGATTGTTTGGCCAGACGGTCAAGCAGGTCGAGCTGGCGGGCGACGGCGGCCAGGTGTTCACGCTCATACCCATCGTCAGCGGCGGCGGCGAGCTGAGTGATGAAGATACTGGTGAGCAGCAACGCTACGACCGGACGTCGCCATGCGTAAGCCGAATTGTGAAACCTTGCCATTGCGCCATTTCCGATGGACTCGAACGGCTCGATGCTGCGGGGATGGCTGGTGGAAAGCCGCAAACAATGGGGAGTTACTCCTCACCACTTTCCTTACATACATTTTTCGGTGGTGTTGCGTTGTGCATTCTGAAGAGAGTGGTATGGGCGACTGTTTCATCGCAGAACAGCTATCTCTTCATCTGTGTCTCTGCGTATCGAAATCGTGGACGCTAAGGGCTGATATATTTTCAGATTTCACTTTAGCATTCTGATTGGACTGCTAATCGCTTACTAGCGCTCCCGTGGGATGTTTATTGACAACAGTAACGAGACATGAGGTAATTGTTCTCATGGGAGCTGATAATGGCCTTAAGAATTCCTATGAGGATGATAAATGAGTACACCACTGCCGTTACCCGTCGAGCGGGCGCTCCGCAAGCTCGGCAGCGACATTGAGCTTGCACGCAGGCGTCGACGGATTTCACAGGCCTCGCTTGCAGAGCGAATGGGGGCTTCTGTATCCACTGTTCGGCGCATGGAGAAAGGGGATATGCGGGTGCCTATTCATTTCTTCGCCCGCGCCTTGCACGTGTTCGGTGAGGTACAGGCGCTGGCCAACCTGCTGGATACGGCGCACGACGACATCGGGCTGACGCTGATGGATGAACAATTGCCTAAACGTGTACGCAGTAAACCGCCGGCATCGGGGGCATTATGAAATCGGTTACTTCAGTTCGCCAGCAAGTCCAGGTCTGTCTTGGTAAGGCGGAAATACCTGTTGGCACTCTTATTTACGTCAAGCAGGGGCGCCGCGAGAACACCACCTTTGCCTATGAGCAGGGATGGTTGGGGAATCAGGATGGGTTCAATGTTTCTGCCGATCTCAGCCTGATCTCGGGTTATCAGCCACGTAGAGCTCCCTCAGCTCACGATTCGGTCTTTCATTTCGCCATTGCCGATACAGCACCGGACGCTTGGGGACGTCGGGTCATCGCACGTGACCATGCCAAGCGTCGTAAGGGTAATCCATCGCTCGCGTCGCTGACAGAGATGGACTACCTGCTGGCGGTTGACGATTTCAGCCGGATCGGCGCGCTGAGACTGCGCGATCAGAATGAACAATATTGCCGGACTATTGAAGATGGACGGCGCGCTACACCGCCACTGCTGGAATTGCAGCGCATCTACCAAGCCAGCCGGGCAGTTGAGAAAGGTCAGGAAAGCACTGAAGATTTGCGTTACCTTCAGGGCAAAGGCACATCGCTCGGCGGGATGCGCCCCAAGAGCACGGTGGTTGATGAGGATGGTGCACTCGCCATTGGAAAATTCCCAAGCGTGGGCGACGCCCGTAGCGTGACGCGCGGCGAAGTGCTGGCCTTATGCTTGGCAAAACAAGCAGGTATCAATGCCGCGCCGGCCCGTATCATAGAGCTGGATGGCGTACCGGTCGCTATCATCCGCCGTTTCGATCGCGATGGTGCTGATGGGCGTATTCCATACCAGTCCGCCGCATCTTTGCTGCAGGCGTCGCGCGAAGAGGATCGAAGCTATACCGAAATTGCCGATGCTATCCGTTCCGTGGGGCATGCACCGACCGCAGATGTGCAGCAGCTGTGGCGGCGACTGGTTTTTAACCTACTGATCACCAATGTGGATGACCACCTGCAGAACCATGGCTTTCTTCATGTGGAAAAGGGGCTCTGGCGGCTGGCACCGGCATTCGACGTCAATCCCTTCCCGGACAAAGAGCGAGAGTCGAAAACCTGGCTGTCGGAGGAGGATGGACCGATCACCGATCTTGAGATGCTGCTGGCGCGGAGCACCTATTTTTCGTTGAGTCGGGAGGATGCGTTGGCCGTGCTGGCAGAAGTGTATGACGCCGTGCTGGACTGGCGGCAGATTGCGCTCAGTGCTGTGGTGGGGTTGCAAGCGAGCGAGTTGGACGATTTTGCTCCAGCGTTTGAGCACGAGCAAATGGAGGCGGCGCAGGCATTACTGGCCTGAAATACCGGTCAGCACTTATAGGTATTTTTTGAAGCTGCCTGCTGCGAGGTCTGTTGCGGCACCTAACAGAATTGCGCAGGGAAGCAAGAGAAGAAGCGGGTGTGCGCTGACGGGCAGGGTCAGGTAAAGGACCCAAGGCATGACGGCGAGCGGCATCAGACTGGCCTTTGCCCGGTGGTAGACAAAGCCGGACTCACGGCCCGCACCAAAGCGCCTGATGTCCCGCCGCACCAGGCCATCGACCAGACCGACGAATGCTGCCATCAGAAATAGCGGAATGGTCAGTACCAGCACCAGCAGCCGGACGAGGAACACCAGTAGCGTGTACGCACTGGCGATCAGATAGTTCTCCAGGTACACATAAACCTGACTCAGATAAAAACGGAAATCCCGACCCGCTCCCTGGCTGGGTGAACTGGCCTTGGCGGATGTATCGCGCATCCAGTCGATGAGCCCGCTTTTGACGAACACCCATTGGTAAGCCGTTTCTACCAACCAGGACGCCGTTTGTCCCGGTTCCTGCACCACGGCGCTGCGTGTGAAGTGTTGTGAGAGTTGCGTCAGTTCATAGTCCAGCATGCCTTGCGCGTGCCGCCAGCCTTGATCGGCCCAGAACAGGTGCATACCCACGCATTCGATCACGATGGACAGAAACAAAGACCCCAACAGCACGCCCACAAACCGGAATGGCAGCGTGATGATGCCGGTGATCAAACCCTGCTGTTGGGTCTGCTGGCGCTGCGCTGTGTTGGCCGGGTCACTCACGGTTGCGCCTCTCAGCAGTCGTTTCGGCGGTCGCCATATGCCGGAACCCGTCAAGCAGGTCATCAGGTAGGGGGGCATCCTGCAGGCCCGGTAGTGCTTTGCTGTCCCACCAGTCACCCGCCTCGACGTAGTGTTGGCGCATGTACCCAGCAAGCTGCTGCAGGTCCCTGGGCATCACTTCGTCAGGGTCGGGTGCCGGCAGCGGCATGCGAATCTTCCAGAGGTTGCCGCCTTCGATCAGTGCAAAGCACTGCCCCTTGGGCAGGCCGACAACATGGGCGGGTTCGAGCAGGGGCACACTCGTCGTCGTGATGCGGTCCTGGGTGTTGCTGGTAAAATCGGTCTTGCCGTGAATGTCGGAGCTGTCGGTGGCGCCGCTCATCAGTGAGGTGGTGTACACCTCAACCTTGGGCAACTGTTTCGTGAGTAATTCGGCGGTCGCAGTTTCCCGCACCCTCAACATAAACAGGTTGTTGAAGTTACCGACCACCTGGCCGGCTTTGGCGCGGTTGCCGATACGCGCTTCAATGTCACTGAGCGTTTGCGTGTAGGCGGTGACCTGGAGACCGGCACCGCCGCCTTTGTTGACCATGGGGATGAATTCATCACCCATCAGTTCGTTGAACTCGTCGGCGTGCACGTTGATCGGTACTTTGACCCCAGACGCCGTGCCGGGTAGACCATCGTCAATACCGAACTTGTAGATGTGTCCAGCGACCGACACCAAGTCGCTGAACATGCTGTTGCCCACGGCGGCTGAAACCTCGGCATCCGAGAGTGCGTCCAGGCCCACATACACCACGGCCTTCTTCCGGATAATCTGCATCCAGTCGAAAATGGGACGGGGGTCGGCCAGATCGGCATAGTCCGGGGCCAGCAACTGAGAAATCTTGCCGGTCGTGAGTTTTTCCAGCAGGGGCAGCAACGAGGCGACGATTTTGTCGAAGTAGGTGCGGTCATAGCGTACCGCAGATCTGAGCCCGTCCAGCACCGGATCGTAGACCCTGACCTGTGACAGGTATTGTTCGAGCGCAATGACGCGCTTCTCGCGGCCGATCATGTTGCGGGGAGTGTTCTTGTCGTTGAGCCTGGCCTCGATCTGCACAATGACTTCCCACGCCTTCGGTTCGTTGCTCGCGAAGTAGTGCTGGGCGTACTCGATGAACAAGGCATCGATGTTCACTACATGCCGCTGGATCAGCAGGTAGTCGGGCCGCTGCCCCAGCTCGACGAGTGCACGGGCGATGATGTTGACGAAACGCCAGGCGAACTCGCGAAACGCCGCAGAGTTGCCCTCGCCGGAGAGTTGGCCGGCAATGCGCGTGGCCACCTCGCTGATGCGGCCAAACCGGCCCACGGCGTTGTAGCGCGCACTGATATCCGGCCAGCCAAGATGAAAAACATAGAACTCGCCTTCGCGTCCGGCGCGTTTGGCCTCGACATACACGCGCTTGAGCAAGTCTGCATCGCCTTTGGGGTCGAAGACGATGACCACTTCATGCTCGCCGGCTGCGTTACGCCGCCGGATGTCCTGGGTGATGAACAGCTCGGCGAGTCTTGTTTTGCCCACCCGCGTGGTGCCCAGGACGAGTGAATGCCCAACCCGTTCCCCCAGCGGCAGCGTGACGTCCACCTCATGCGGTTCAATGCCATGCAGGCGCGGCATGCCACCGACTGGAGGTAGCGGCCGCGCCGGATTAAATGGGCTGTCCCAGGTCGTCAGTCGGGCAAGTTTTGAGAGTGGAAAGGGTGCGAATTCCAGCCGCTCTTCCAAACGGCGGGCGATGCGGTAGGCGGCCGTGGGTTCCACATAACGACGAAACTCGGGGCGGTACGTTTGCATCAGCCGATGCGTGTGCCGCTGATCCCAGCGAAACCCTCGGCCGATGAACAGGCGCTGCTGACTGACCGGCACAGCACGGCTGGTCATCACGTACTTCGGCAGACGGCGGACATTGCGCCGATAGCGCAGGATGAACCATGCCTCACGGAGCCGAATAATGCCAAACAGCAGGAACGCCAGGGCTGATCCCAGGCCCAGCAGTGGATTTAACGCCAGCGACCATGGCGCCACCAGGCACAGAAGCGCGGCAACGGCGCAGACGGCCACGGTGTACAGCTCCACCGCTGGCCGTAGCAGGACTTCCACCGCATGAGGCTGGGCCATGGCGAGTGGCTCACTGCTCAATGCCGGTGGCAGTGACCAGCACGGGGTAATGGCGCAACCCCAGACGTTCTGCGAGATCGTCGCCCGATACCGGCGATAGTGTCAGGCCCGGGGCCAGCCCGCGCAAGGTGGCAAGTGCGTCTGCAGATGCCACGTTGACGACCAAGCCGACCGCATTCAATTCGCCCAGGATTGCTGCACGCTCGCGTAACCATTGGCGCGAGCGGTCGTCATCGCCGACCAGAAACATTGGCCGCAGCCCGGGGGCCTGGATGACCCTGCGCGGCTCCTCCCCCGGCGACAGGCGTCCGGAACGAACCGGCAGCATGTCTGTTTCGTTGAAACGTTGCTGTGACGGATGAGGTGCGGCGAGGGACGGGGCTAACGGCTGGTCCTGGTGGGGTCGCAGATTCAGTGATTGGTAGTAGGGCCATGCCGAAACACCGCCACGATCTTCGACCACGATCAACGAGGCGGCGTCTGCGAGCGCTCCCCCGGTGGCCAGGCATAGCAGGCCGAACAGCGATCGGGCGGCGATTCGCAGAGGAAGATGGAGCTTCATAGTGGTTTTCTCCTGGGGGAGTTTTCAGCGAGGGCGCCGCCGAGCACGCGCTGCAGGTGCTTGTGCACACTCATGCGGTAGCGGGCAGCCGCTGCCCCGCCTGCCGGGCGGTGGTAGCGTCCAATGGCGAGCAGCCAGTCCTCGCCGTCGGTGTGCTGTTCGCGCAGAATTTCCGCTGCGATAGCGAGGTTGCGATACGGGTCGAGTAGATCGCAGGGCTGCGGGTAGCGGTGCTTCTGATAACCCAGGTTGACCTGGCCGAGGCCGGCGTCGACCCGTGTGGGGGGAGCCTCCCGCAGCGCCTTTTGCAGACCCGTACATGCTTTGGCGCGGGAACTGAAACGGCGCGATACGCCCGCCACATTCAGGGTCCAGGGCCACGGCACCAGCCGGCCATCGCGTTGCAGGCCGCTCTCCTGCAACGCCACCGCATACAGCACCGCAGAGGGAATGCCAGCTCGGTGCGCGGCGATCTGGTACGCCGGAGGCGGTACGTCCTGCGCGCCGGCGGGGGCGATGATGGTCATCCAGCCCAGTACCACGAGCAGATGACGCCAGCGGGTCATTGCCGTTGCCGTTGCCATTGGCCATTGACCTGCCGCACAACGGCAGGCAGGTCCCCCGGCAGGCCCAAAGACAGCCAGCGTCCGGCATCGTGGTTGAGCGTGATTGAACCGTTGCGTACGCGATCTGGATTGATGCTGGCTCGCTTCGCCCAGTCGCGAATGAGCGTGTCGTTGGCGCGGCTGCCGACCATGTAGAGGTCGAAGCCGACATCAGATGCCTGCAACTGCTGAACCGCCAGGCCACATGGCGCGCAGCCGTCCTTGATGAACACGGCGATGCGGTCCGTGCTGTTGACGGTGGTGGAGGAATTGCCTGGAGTATGGCCGGGCAGGGTGACACGTTGCATGCCCGGGTGTAGACGTTGCCAGGCGGTGTCGTAGGCCCGCTGGTATGCCAGCGTCTTTTCGGCGCGGCGGGCTTCAACCTGAACCTGCAACTCGGCATAGCGACGGCGCTCCTTGTCGGAGCGCGCTTCGATGCCAAGTGCGGTCAATGGGTCGAGGTTGGGCGAAAAGAGGCCCAGCGGTCCCTGCATTAATTGGCGATAGCGAGCCCATTCTTCCGTGTGCAACCCCCAGTCACGGGCCTGTTGTTCGTCGCTGACGCGTGAGGTCGCTGTTTGTTCCTCGCTGGGCGCGACGGTGGAGGCAATCGTGAGAGCGTTCTGTGCGATCACCGGAGAGTTAAAGAAGGCGATCAGGCTCAGCGTTAACGCGCGGAAAACAAGATTGCTGTTCATCCGGAGCCCCTATGGCAGCGTCAATCGGTGCATCTGGCCACCGTTCTCGCGCTGGAACACGGCGGTCTGGCCATCGATGGCTTGCAGGCGCCAGCCGCTGTCGGTCTCACCGGGACGCAGGACGCGTATCTCGGAAAAGGCGGTAGTGCCGGTTGGCAGGATCGACAGGAATCGTTCGCCGCCGCGAAGCTCGGTCCCCATAACCGTGAACGGTAGGCTCGCTGCTTGGGTCGGTTTTGTCGGGTGTATCACACGGGCGCGTACCGATACTGGAGTCGTCTGGTTGGGTTTATCCAGACGACTGGTCAATTGGTCGATGCGTGTTTCCAGGGAGGAAAGGCTGGCTGCTGTCAGACGCTGATCAAGCCCGCTTTCAACGGCGGTCATCCGTTGGGCAAGAGCTTTGCTATCAGCCTCATAATGGGCTTGGGTCAAGGCGACAGGCTGTTTCTGCAATGAGTCGAGGCGCTGGCTCAGCTCAGTCAGACGGGTTTCCAGGGCAACAACCTGGCTGGCCTGAGCGTTGGCTCTGGCCTGGGTGGCCAGACTCGACAGCGAGACGTGGTTGACGATCGTGGCTGCGCTGATGAGGGTCAGCCATGCGATGCTGGCCGCACGTAACAGCATGCTGAGGGAGTCGCCTGGGGTGGATTGAAATCCCCTCATGGCCTGGCCTCCGTTTTCAATGGAGGCCGCGCTATGTCGACAGGGGCGACCGGTCCGGATTGGGGAAGTGCACCACCGGTGGTGGGCTGCACTGCGCGTGTGAAGCAGATCCGGCGTGCGCCGTCGTCGACCTCCAGATCCCAGGCAGGACCGGCCAGCGTGAGCAGGGCATCACGCAATAACAGCGGGCCCAGTCGGTAGTGCGAAGCCGGTAGCGGGAGCGCATTCAGCGCTGCGATATCACTGCTGGAACACAACTGGTAGCCAGAACGGAGCAGGACATGACGCAGGGCGTCCCCAACGGTGGCTGTGCGTGTGCCGGGAACGGTCACGTCGACGACCTGAAGCAGCAGGTCCTGTTGCGCTGATACCGGAGCCAACTCGACCAGGGTGTACCGACCATAACGCACCACTGAGATGAACTCCGGCACCCCGCGCGTGGACGTGCTGGGACCTTTCTCTGCGGGTTCAACCGAAGTGGGTGGAGTCGGAGCGGATGCCGTCGTGCAACTGGCCAGAGCGGCTGTCATCAGCAGGCAGAGTAAGACCCTGCTGGGGTGATTTTGGCTGAATGCTGGCATCGGTCAGTTCTCTGGAGCGTGGAACCGACACCATCGCCTCACAAGGCCGGTGTATCAGCAAACAATAGGATTCGCCGAGTCACCAGATTGATCATGCCTTTGACCTCGCTCGGAAACTCTGCCTTAGGCCAAGGGGGACAGGGGGGGCAGGGGGGGCAGGGGCCGAGTTAGGCCCCGGGGCGGTGAAAAAAGTGACTGACCGGTACTGGCGACCGGAAGTCGGTAGATAATTGCAAGAGCGGCCTCAGCGTTCCGACGGTAGCCGGATCATGGTGGCACTGCGGTCGGCCTCGGACATGATGCTAAGGCGGATTTCGCGGGTGACCACGTAGAATGAATTGAGCTGCCCGTCGATCTTCAGCGCGGCGTTGTTGGCGTACCAGGTCTCGTCGGAAACCTGGCCCCAGTCGCCATGCGCATGACGTTGAAAGAACGGCATTGGATCAAGGCGACCTTCACGCATCAGGCGATCGACGCCCTTGCTGAAGATCAACGCGCCAACCGGAAACAGCAGCTTGGAGTGGCGGCGGTGGTTTCTGGATGAATGTGCCATGGAAGTCTCCTTGTTGAGGACCACAGCACCCTTGGGGTGATGGGCCCCAACAGGTGGATAAACCGACAATCTCGGCCTTCAGGGTGCAACTGCCTCGACGAGTAATTGAATGATCGTGAGACTGCGTTGCTCGTCAGTGATAACCACCAACGCCAATCGTGGCGTCACTTGATAGCGTGAGGGCAATGCCCCCGGACTCAAGAGCAGCACTGGTGGCACGGCGCTCAGACTCATCAAGTTCGCCCCAGTCACCGTGCAAATGGCGATGCAGAAAGCGTTGGGGGGCGATCAGTCCCTTGCTGTCCAGCGACTGCATTCTGTCGCTGAGCTTCAGGGGGCCGCTTGAAAACCTGGGGGCAGAGGAGGGCCGCGCGGAGCGCAGACGTGGAAGGTATCGAAGGTTCATGGTAAAGCTCCTTTGGGATGAAGAAATCGATCGCCTACCTTTGAACAGGCGGTTGCTTCCGATTGTGGATTGAGGCGACACGAGGGCTACCGGGAGACAAACATCACTAGCACAGCCGTCGGCCATCAGGTCTGGGTATTCGTCGATGCGCAGTAGCGGTTGGATGGCGGATACATGAGGCATGGTGATGTCCTTTCGAAGAAGCAGGGACGGCACCAGCCCGCGAGGCCAGTACAGCCCCTTGGGGATTGAAGAACGCTCTGGCAGGAACGATGTGTGAGAACCGCGGACTCTGCCCGGAGTGGGCGCAGTCAGCGTGCGGTCAAGCTTTGAGTTGCCGCAGACCTTCGGCCAGCAACCACAACGCCCGATTGAGGCGCACGTTCTGATCGATGCCTTGCACAGGGCGTGTGCGTTGATGGCGACCGTTGGCGGTCCGACTAGACAGACCTCCTTTGACCAGATTTTCCTGTACTCGGTTAAACACCGACCACAGATCCGTGCGTTGGTCATCGAACCGGCGTGTCGCCAACACCTGGCTTTCAGTGATCGGCAGCACCTTGTCCGGGCTGTCGTACTTGAGCATCAGTGCCGAGCGCGCAAAGACCTCTGCTTCGCCATCGTCGAGCGTGATAGCTCGCATGGCTTCGTGGGAGTCCTGTACCTGGTCGAAGCCACGCAGGACTTCATAGGCGCCCTCGATGACATGTTCCGTCACGTTGCCCTTGTGAGGCACACGGACGTCGCCGACGATGTTGCCGCACACCAGACCGTTTTGGCAGACGAAGCGGAACATGCCAGCCAGCATCTGATAGCTGCTCGTGCCGTCGTGACTATTGAGCAAGATAATTTCATTGGCCTCTTTGCCATTGATCTGGCTCGCATGACGAAGCCGGAGCATGTGCTTGGTGAATTCACGACGGTCTTCGTGACGCACGCGGGTCTGGCACACCATGAAGGGCTCGAACCCTTCATCGCGTAGTTTCGCCAGTACAGCGCAGGTCGGTATGTAGCTGTACCGCTCGGAACGGCTTTCATGCGGGTTTTCCGCGAAGATGGAAGGGGCGATTGCGCGGATCTGGTCATCGGACAGCGGATGATCAGCACGTAGCACTGGGGAACGTGATGCAAAACGAGATGCAAGTTGCATGACAAACTCCTTGAAAATTGAGCAGCCGGCAACGACTGGCATGGAGCCAGGCGAACACGAGTGCATAGGACAAAAGCCCTGCAATGCAGGGGCTGGACGAAAATTGGCAGGGAGAAACCCATCTGCATGTCGGTCGTACCGATGCGGATGGATACGCCATTGGCGTAATAACCCATTCAGGCAATGAAGGAAGGCCGGGGCTTATGTCGGCCCGAAGTCAACCCCACGAGGGTTGAATCGAAGGACCACCCCGGCGTTACGGATTAGAACGACTCGGCCAGTGCTGGTGCTTGCGCATCGGTGGCTTCGTCGACAGGTTCTGCGACAGGCTCGGAGGTTTCCGAGCCGGGTGCTTCCTGGGTGACAGGCGTTTCGGAAGCCGCAGGGGCTTGCGATTCGCTTTCATCGGCCTTGGTCGATTTCGGCTCGGCTTTGTAAACCAAAGCACTGTCGACCTTGATCCAACTGATGAACAACAGACGGGCCTTGAAGCTCACGCCCTGTTCGCCTGCACGTTTACCTTTGGAGTAAGTGAAGGTGTCGGCCCACAGGTCGCTGAGTCGGAACCCGATCATCACTTTCTTCTCAGCCTCGACGGCCTCGATGCAGCGACGAACCAGATGTTGTGCTTCCGAGCCCGAAACGCGCGTATCAAAACGCACGTACGAGACGTCGTCGCTCGGACCATTGAGCGCTGCGATATCGCAGGCCAGGAACGGATCACCTTTCTTTGGCTTCACTTCGCGAACGCGATTGAGATAACCGAGGCCGGTGATGTGAAGATCAAAAAAGGTTTTTTCGGATGAAGTGGTCATGGTGAATCTCCAGACTTGAAGGACAAGAGTGCGGAGACACACCGACCCGGACGGGAGGTGTGTAACCCCCGCGTGGGTTGATGGATCCTGGGATCCGGTACAACTAGATTGGCATCACCATCGAAGACTCGATGGGCGTTCGCATCTGGGATGCCGAGTGCGAACTGGATTGATCAACGCGGACGGAACCGCGCCGTAGTCTTGAAGATCGTGACCACCTGGGCATGTTGCTGACAACGTCAGCGGAACATGGCTGTAACGTGGCACCCGTGCGATGTGCCCGCTACCGGAAATCGGTACTGGCGCGCATCCCCATTGTTCAGTCACCACAAAAACAGGCGATGGACTCTTTGTCGGAATCGAACATGTCGCGCTGGTGGGCGGCGAATCGGGCCAAGTCGGCATAGGTCGGGCCATCGTTGCGAAAGCGCGCGCCGCTGGGTTTGCTGGCAAGATTCAAAGACTCCATACGTATCCACCAGACGGCGGACCCCGGTTTGGCCTTGATCAGTGCCAGCCGCTGTCCCTGTGGCTTGAGAAAGCACAGGTCGCAGTTGCCTTCGAGCGTGCGGCCGTTCACGGTCAGCAATTCCAGATCGAAGGGCTGGGCCTGCCAGAAGGCGGTCACCTCGCGCACGCTCACGCCAGCCTCGGCCAACGGCATGCACATCGTCTCTCTGCTGGACTCTGTGGAATGACCGCGCGTCCTGATCTTCGCCACGCGGCGCTGCTCGTCAGCCCGGATGCCGATGAACTGATCCCAATCGGTCCAGCCCAAACTGCGTACGAACTTGTGCATTGCACGGATTTTCAGGGAGGTGGTGCAGCCCCGAGCTACCGGGTTGGGCAGGTACTGGCGCTTGCGGATTAGCGCCTCGAAGGGTTCGCCTTGCCGGCTGGCGCTTGCGAAATCGACCACCGCGAAGCCGGGCAACGCATCGCGGTATTCGAGCCATTGGATCGGCACCTGCCACCGTATGCTGCACTCGCGCACGAAACGCAGCGTGGCCTCCACTTCCTTGCCGGTGTTGGCGAAGCAGACCACGGTATCGATAGGCCGGCCCGCATTGGCTTGCAACACTCGCCACAGCATGTAGGCGCTGGTGCGACCAGCGCTGAAACTGATACAGGTGGGCTGGTCGATCTTGAACGGGTCGCGCATGTGGGCTGTCTCCAGGCTGGCGTGCCGGCGGGCACCGACGGCAGAGGGCGCTCCTTGTGAAAGGAACGAGAGACAGGCATGCGGTCACATGGCCGCTGTTCAGAAAAAGCCCCCGGATGGAGGCTTTGTGATCAGGTGGTGAGCTAGCCTTTACCTGGCTTGGACGCAACGGCTCGCAGCGAAAGCTGTATCGGCGTGGCCGACAATTCAAGATCGTCTTCACTGTTGAGGATGCGGGTGAAGACAACATCGTGGGGATCAAGAAACTCCCCGAAGTCATCCCCGCCAAGCTCGGTGCGGGCGAGTTCCCACCAGTTATCGAACGGATCGATGTCGGGATCGCAGCCAACGGCGTAGGCCAGCAGTTTTTGCTGCCCATCGGGTGTACGCTCGCCGAACTCGGCCAGGAAATACACCCCATGATCCTTGGCGAGGATGAGGCGGCCCTTGTGAGCGATAGCCTCGGCCAGCACGGGACGCAAATTTGTACCTTTGAATCGCAACATGGTGATCTCCATTGCTTGAGGAAAATGCTTCCCGCCAAGAAGGCAGGAAGCTGGACAGGTAAGGAGTGGCGTTGGCCGACTGATCAGTGCCGAATCGGCTTGCGCCCGTCCGACAGGATTTCCACCTGGATCTGCCGCCAATGCCCGTCGTCGATCAGGTGTTCCAGCGTTTCGCCGAGCATGTCGAAGTACACCTCGTCCACGCGCTGGATGAGTTCATCAGCGTGGCGCAACTCCACGGCGTAATGGTCGCCAGCACGGTCATAGAGCACCGTGACGCGGCCCTGGAATTTCTCCGTGGAGACCGTGAAGCTGATCGCGGGTGGCGTCTCGATGATGTTGTTGGGTAACGGGTCAACCCAGGTGAAATCCCTGGCCTCGGCATCCACCAGGAGGTGGGTGATGCGCCGGAAACCATCGGGAGCGGGCAGTTGCTCCAGTTGATGAACGAGCTCCTGCAACTCCGGGCAACGCAGTTCAGGAGCCGGCAACTTGGCCGGTGCTGATCCGAGAATGTGTGTCTTCACCGTGTAGGGAGTGCCGTCCGAGGCCACTTCTGTGCGCTCTTCGGGCGTATCCGCGCGAAGACCGTCGAAGCGGCGACGGACATAGGGTTGGACTTGTACCTTGATACCTTCGTCGGGCTCCTGGCTCACCTGGTGGCGATCCAGTACGGCGAATTCGGCACGACCGGTCTTGATCACAATGACCTGATCGGTCTTGGCGACAACTTTGCCCTCGAAGGGCTGCGGGTCCATACGGAAGCCGAGCGAGGATTCCTGCGGAAGGTCTTCGTAGATGCGGAACTTGAAGCTGCGAACATTGCGCGGAACATGGGCCGACACCAACGCTGGTATCTGCGTGCGAATGGATGAGTGATCCATGGGGAGACTCCTTTGAGGAAAACAAGGGACTCCTGCCCGCAAGGGAGGGTATCCCTTGGGGGGTGAGTAAATAGATGCTGCGTGCATCAGGGAGTACAGTGACCAGCGCGCAAAGCCGCACCGAAGTCTTGAAGGTCTCGACTACCTGGGATGGTGCCGGCTACGCCAGCAAACCTGTGCGCAGAATGACATCGCCATGCGGCGGCAGGCCCGCGTCAATCGGCAACCGGGGTGCCCCGCATTGGTTGTTTCATCCGGGCAGAAAAAAGCCCCTCGGTTGAGGGGCTAGAAGGTATGTCGTGGCAAGAGTCATTCTTCGTACAACGGCAAGCCGTCGAGTACCGGTGCGTCGGCGTCGAAGATCAGGATGCGGACATCAGCCAGCGCGGCCAGATGAAGAACATTCACCAGCGACTCTGGCATGCCTTTGTCGCATTGTTCCTGCCGCAACTGCTCGGCGGTGATGCCTTCGACGTACTGCAGGTTGGCATCGGTCCAGGGCGTGGCAATCACCTTGACGCCGATCGCCGGGCTGTATGGGATCCGGAAAACGACGAACAGAAAGCCGATCGGCGTGGCGATGTCTGCAAGCTCTGTCAGGTAGCAACCAGCTTCTTCGGTGATGTGCGCCGTGCTGATTTCCCAGCATCGGCTGTAGAAGCCGGTCTCAAAAGTCAGGCGCCGTACAACTTCCCGTGCGTCCTCAGCGGCGTAGGTATCGCCGATGTGGATGGGCTGCCCGGCATCGCTGCCGAGGACGGCGTAGACCACAGAGCGGACGATGCCTTCGGTTTGGCACTGTGCCTCAAGGTCGTCTCCGACCTCCTGGCCCTCCGTGATCAGGACGAAGTCATTGCAGAGAATGCAGGGAAACTGCGCGATTTGATCGTCCAGAAGGTGTGCTTGGCTGGGATGAAGTTGCCGCCATACGGGCGGGCTGTCGTCCTCATAGGTGATGCAGAGAGTACGAACGACATGCAGGTTTTGGTAGCCGCGGATGAAAGGATTGGGAGTCTGAGACATGGTATTTCTCCAGCAGAGGTTAGGCGGAGCCCATCCCCAACTGAGGATCGGGTCCCTGTGGGTGAATAAATGCAGGTGCTTCAGTCGAAGCACTCAGCGTCGGACGTATCAAGCAGAAGCTGCGCAACGCGCGCTCGCAGGATCGCTCGAATATGCAGGTCGGAGATGCCGACAAGCAGGCTCACCGTCTAGCGCTTGAGTAGGCACGATGTTTCATCGATCTGGTTCTGCAGCACGGCCTCGCGCAGTTGTTCGCCGAGATTCAGTGCCTGTGCTGAGTCGTGGGTGGAATATCACCTCGTTGTTGATGAGGCAGCCGTGGCCGCGGTGGATTGAATTCGCGTAAGCCGACACGACGGCAGTTCTGAACGGGTCAGTGCCATGCGTCGAATGAAGAAACGCGGGGTTGCGCGGGAATGAAGAGCATCGGCGCTAGGTGTGGCGCACATCCGCGTAAAACGATGCGAAGCGGACTGGATCGGTCTACGTGGAACCTCCACGTCGCAGCCTGGGGACCGTGGCTGCTGGCATGGTGCTGACCGGAGTTAGCAACAGATGGTGGCAGAATGGCAAAGCGGCTTCATGGCGTCTGCCGACAATGGGCTTTTTGCGCGCCCCTGTTATTGCAAGACCTGTTGCAGGTGTCGTCCGAGCTAGGCCGCAAGGCACGGCCATTGAGTTGCCAATGGCTTTGCAGCGAGGTGCACGCGATACGGCACCAGGGTGTAGTCGTCCGGTATGCCTTAAAAGCGGCGGCACTCCTTGGGCATTAGCCGGCGCCCCCGTCATTGGTACCTGTCCGCTGTGCCGGGGTATTCCCGTAGTAGCAGAAATAGGGTCGTAGTTCGGCACCGGTATGGGGCTTTTGTCATCATTACCGGTGCTGACGCCTAATTTATGGCGACATGCCACTCTCCCTGTTCGGCGGTCAAGTTCATGACTTTGATGCGGCGGCACATGCTGCCGTACCGAAGGGGTTGAAGGTGCATGTGTCCATCTTCTGTTCTGGTTGTGGCGAAGTCACCCGGTTCTGGACAGCCCGCAGGCAGACGGCGTTCAAGATGCGGAGAGGAACAAGGCGCTGGAGGCATTACGCCTCCAGCGGGGGACAGGAAAACCACCTGTGGCTGTCGCAGGGACTTGGCCGTCGTCAACGCCTGTCGCTGGAGCAGATCGCACCCGACCCGTTTCGTGGTTGGGGTCGATATCTTTCGGCGCACATCCGCGCACAAAAGGAGCCCGTTGTTTCACCGGCGGGCACCGGGGGCGAACACCGTCGTCCCCGAAGGGTCTCCTGGCATCTCGCGCACAAGGCGCCAGGAGACCCTTCGGGCCGGACGTAGAGAGTGCCGATCAGCAGGCCGTGTTATCTGGCCGGTCAGGAAAGCACCTTCAATCCTCTCGGCGACGCGAGTCGCAGGAGAGGGACATGCCATTGCAGAAGGCGGGGACATGCTTGGGACGCCCCGCGGGTCGCGGGGCCATGCCTGACAACCGCTGGAAAGTGCGGCTGGGGCAGGACGTGTCTGGCAGGCTTCAGGAAGCCCTGGGAGCGGTCCGCCGCTTGCGCGGAGCGGCTCGCTTGCCACTGGACGATTCGATCGCTACGGTGCCTTTACAGTCGGGATAACGGTTGCACGACCAAAAGGGACCGGTTTTGCCGGTTCGCTGGCGTGTAGCGCCGCCGCACAGAGGGCAGGCAGGGCCTTCCGGGATCCGGATCGCCAGGGTGGTGCCGCTGTATTGCTGGATCAGTTGCGTGATCCAGGCCGACTGTTTCGCAATGAAGGTGTCCAGGGTCAACTGCCCGGATTCAATCATGTCCAGTGCCTGTTCCCAGATAGCGGTCGTGCCCGGGTCGGCAATGGCCGCTGGAACAGCGTCGATCAGCGTGAAAGCCGCTTCGGAGGCGCGGACGGATCGACCTTTTTTGATCAGGAAGCTTCGGCTCAACAAGCCATTGATAATGTTTGCTCGGGTGGCCTCGGTGCCGATGCCCGTGGTTTCCTTCAACTTCTGTTTCAGGCGTGGGTCTGTCACCAGTTTGGCGACACCCTTCATGGCTTTGATCAACTCACCCTGCGTGAACGGCTTGGGCGGCAGTGTTTTCAGCGCTTTCAGATCGACAGAGCCGACTTGGCAATGTGTACCCTCGGATAGCGGCGGCAGGATCTGGCTGCGTTGGGCTGGCTCGTCGTCCGCACCGCCGGGTGTGCCCGGCCCGCTGTTGATTAGCGCCCGGTGCCATCCCAGGACGGCAACCTGCTTACCCGTCGCCTGCAGTGTCTGGCCGCCGGCTGACAAGGTGGCGACTGTTCTGTCGAATTCATGGTGAGGTAGAAACTGCGCCAGGTAATGCGAACGGATGAGCCCATAAACGGCCCGCTCCTTCTCCGACATGGCAGAAAGGTTGGTCGGTTCCAGCGTGGGAATGATGCCATGGTGAGCAGTGACTTTCGCATCGTTCCAGGCGCGTGAGCGTTGGGTGCGGTCGAGTTGGTCGAACAATGGGCGCAGGCCGGGATCGCTGGCAAGCATGGCGTCGAGCACTGTCGGCACCTCGGCCAGCATGCTCTCCGGCAGGTAGCCGGAATCCGAGCGGGGATAGGTGGTCGCCTTGTGCGTCTCGTACAGCGCTTGCGCGATGTCCAGTGTTTCTTGCACGTCGAGACCAAACTGGCGCGAGCAGACTTCCTGCAGCGTGCTGAGGTCGAACGGGAGAGGCGCGACTTCGCGGACCCGCTCGGTTTCCACCGACAGCACCTGAGCCTCACGAGCGCCGCCGATTTTGCTTACTGCCTGCTGAGCGGTTCGTTGGGCCAGGCACCGACCTGCAGTGTCTGTGGTGGCATGGGGCGGCATCCAGTTAGCGGTGAAAGAATTGCCGATGTGCGATAGCTGCACTTCGACGGACCAAAACGGAACAGACACGAACCGGGCGATCTCGCGGTCGCGACCAACCACAAGACGCAGCGTGGGCGTCTGCACACGACCGACTGAGAGGACGTCCTGGTAGCCGGCTTGGCGGCCGAGCACAGTGAATAATCGGCTGAGGTTCATGCCGATCAACCAATCGGCGCGAGAGCGGGCGAGTGCCGAGTAATACAGCGGCAGGGTCTCATTCGAAGGCTTGAGCGCTCCCAGGGCCTTGCGAATGGAGGCGTCATTCAGTGCAGACAGCCACAGCCGTTGAATGGAGCCACGGTAGCCGCATAGCTCGATAATCTCGCGAGCGATCATCTCGCCTTCGCGATCGGCATCGGTGGCAATCACCAGCTCGCTGGCCTGGCCGAGCAACTGTTTGACGACCTTGAATTGCGCGGCAGTAGAGGCCTTGACCTCGCTGCGCCAGCGCTCGGGAAGAATGGGGAGCTGTTCGATCGACCAGCGTTTGTACTGTTCGCCGTAGGCTTCCGGTGGTGCGGCTTCGATCAGGTGACCGATGCACCAGGTCACGACAACTCCTGGTCCGTTGTAGCAGCCAGTTCCGCGCTGTTTCGCACCCAGCACGCGGGCAATGTCTTTGCCTTGCGAAGGCTTCTCGCACAGATACACGCGCATGTAGCCTCCCCGGAGTTGGCGTGGTGTTCATCGAATGAGTACCAGCATGTCCGGGGAGAGCGCGAGAGACAGCAAACAAGGTGGACTCGATAATGACCGGCTTTTTGAACGGGGGGATTAAGGTTGCGACAGTTGAGTCCAGGGTCGTTTAGGAGATCGTCAGAGAAGGGGCTTCGTTTTGGTCGCGCGCGGGGAGTTCAGTGGACGTCTATGGCGCTATACCTTGGGTATAGAGGTGTTTGATAGAGACCGGTGCTTTTCAGGCCGACAGGATCTGGCGCATTGAAGGCGACCATAGACTGCTACAGCCGCCCTCGGATCAGGCATCGGGTTCTTCACGCCACTTCAGATAGTCATCAACCCAAAAGAAGCCGGCGGCGGCCGCATTGCGCTCAAGCGTCAATGCAGTCTCGCCGGGGCGAATCAGCACCTGCAGGTCTTCGGCAGCCCGGTGACGACCGGTGTGCCCGTCGGCTTCATCGAGGTCACCGTCTTCAAATTCGTAATAGGCAGAGCCCTCCAGCTCGTAAGCCTCCCAGGGCTTTGCAGCCCACAGGGTATGAAGCTGGTCAGCGCTCAGATCCTCACGCATCAGGTAGCACAGAGCGTCAGGATGGACCTCTTCGACCTGTACATGGAACAGCGTGGAAAATCGCTGCCGTGCAGCTTCGTCGGCCTCGGTCTGGGCTTTCTCATAAGCATCGATCTCGGCCCAATAAGCGGTTTCGTCGTCATGCTGGCGCTGCGCTGCGACACTTTGTGCTGTGTCAACCCGGTTCTGCGCCTCAATGAGCTTCTGGTCTGCCTCGGCACGCGTCAGGACCTCCGACCAGTCGGGTGCCGGGGAGCCGGTGTCAGCCACAGTAAGAAGCGTGTTCTGGTAGTCGATGAAGTCCATGTTTTCGTCTGGAATCGCACCGACCACGACAGGGTCGTTGCTGACATCTTCGATGGTCGGCGGCAGGCCGCGTTTCTCCCGACCGCTGCCGGCACGGTCGATCAGAAAGCGTTCACGCCAGGGCTCGCCACGCGCGCGCTTCCCTTCACCCTCCAGACTCATGGTGTACTTCATCAGCCACATGTGCGTGTAGCGCTGGCGTTGCTCGCTGTGCTGCAGGGCGAGGTCATGGAGGCGCTGATAAAACGCTTCATCGTGGCCGCAGTCGAGGCTGTCACCCTCGTGGGCAGCCTCGTGCTCGATGAGGGAAAAAATGTAGGCCGCAGTCCTGAGCGGACTGGACTTGAGCCGCTTCACAAGGGTGACGTCGACGGCGATGTAGCTGCTGCCATCGGTCCATGCCTCGGCAATATTGGACTGCCCAAGCAGAATATGCAGCGATTTACCGTCACGGACCTGCCCCCCGTATGCAGGGCGGCCACCCGTGCACAGGGCGGCGTAGTGATGCAGGCACCAACGCAACGCCGTCCAGGCGCGGCGTGTCTCGTGATCGAGCGCATCTTTTTCCGTCACGATATGGGTCCGCTCAATGAACGCGTCGCGCAGTGTGGAGAAAGCCAGCAAGTCCGGAACGAAGAGGCCGTTGAGCCACCAGTACTGTGTGCCATTCTGCTCCACGTCGTGGTGAAGATTGGCATGGACCCGAACGAGACACTCGACAAAATCCTGTGCGTTGTAGCAACCGAAGCGGTCGAGTGTGCTGGGGTGAACGATCACGGCGATACCTTCGCGGGCGATGGCTTCACCCTTCGGGACATCGAAGGCGTTATCGACGACCGCGAACCTTCCGCCTTGCCGCTGGTTGTGGCTATAGCGGCATTTGCGCAGAAAGTCCTCCAACGACACGTGCCGCTTGCCGGGCAGAAGCGTGACGACCTCTTCCTGAGAATAGATTTGAACGATGTTGGCATCGCCCGAAAGTAATGCCCGCGCGGATTTTTCACGGCGAGCCTCGGTTTACGGTGGTCACCATGACGGGACGCCATCTGGTCAGCCATTTGGCCAAATTGCCTGGCAATTGATTTCCACACCGGGCAGGTCTTGCGCAGGATTTCGGTACGGGACACGTTCAGGCATATGGCCTTCTTGGAAGCGATGAGGCCGCCCGCGCCCCACGTGTGAGCGGGATCGTGACGTACCAGTACGCCCTGGTTGTAGATGAAGACAGCACCGTCCGCTTTCACGCGATACCAGGCGAATTCGTCCTCAGCATCCCAGCGCTCGGTGCGGGGATCGCGTGTGATGCACCGGCCATTCAGCTCAACACTGACGGGGGTGTAACGCACCAGGTCCCGAACCTCCTGGATGGTCGACATCAGCTCCGCATCACTCAGGACTTCGTACCATTCGCCAGAGATCGAGCAGCCCGGCGACGCGTCGTGGAGGTCGTCAAGATCGTAGTGATAGCCCATCGCCCGTGTATCGACGGTCATCATCCAGGCGTTAGAACGCCAGACTGTTGTGGCATGGGCCATGATTTGGCCGCGTCCGAGCCGGAAACGGCCGTAGGTGGCGTCGCCTTCATCGTGTGGCGTGCCGAAACGACCGAAGTACCGAACGACATCTTCGCGGCGGGCAAAGCCCTGGCCGTCGTCGCTGCAGGTGAAGCCGGTGCGGGACAGCGAAAGATGTACGGCACTGGCCCTGGCATCGACCGAGTTCATCAGCAACTCGATGAGGGCTTTGCCGATGGAGCCCGCCTGGCTGTAAATGATGTGGTGGATGATCTGCGGATCGAGCTCGAATGGCAGACGCATGGACCCTCCTTGTAGCGTTAGGTCAAAATATTGATGAATACGCCGTCCATCTCATTGCCGATGCACAATGAAGCGCCCGGCATTCGATCTGTGCACCGGAAGAGGATGGACACGCGATCATTGATGCCGGCGATTACCGGGTTTGTCGAAAACCTAACCGAGCCACTGCTCATCCGTATTCAGCGTGCGTGGGCGTGATCAGACCGACGTAAGTGGCGTGTGATGGAGTTCTCAGGAGGTTCAAACGTGTCGTGAGATGGCGCGTCGGGAGCATCGTCATGTACCGCGGGCTGCGACCTCAGTGGACGTCAGTGGAGCAATTTGACATGATCCAGACCCAAGCGGGTGGGTGCAAAGTGGCGGTACAGCGAGTGATGGCCATTAAGCTCCCCCCTGATCAGCCGAAGAAAGACACTATGTGATGGGTCAAGTGTTAGTGGCGATTTGCAACGAGAGTGAGGTGATGGCGAAGACGCTGACCGATGCATACCTAGTGCTGCTGTTGGCGGCGACCATCCACGGTACGAATGCCGCCGTGCGTGATACGGCGAAGCGCTGTGCCAAAACGCTGCCGAGAAGCAAGCGGGATGTGATGTACCAGATCGTGGACAGCAAGGAGCCGCTGAGGCTTGTGTTCCATATCGCAGAGAATCTCGACTGATGTAGCAAGCGAGGAGAGTCTGCAAGAGTCGGAAGCAATGGGGCCGCGAATGGAGGCCGTAGGTTGGTTTTCCGGGAGCTTCTCCATGTGCCGCGAACTGTGGATCTCAGTGGAACTCCATGGACGCTGGCTGTTGCCCGGTGAGCGACTGGTGGTTGGCGCAATCGCTCAGCGGGAAAGGTGCACGCAGGGCGGGAATGATCACTCGTTCTCGGCTGGCTCCGCTGCTGCGGGTTTGGCCCCAAGCACGACCGCCTCAAGGCGATACGGCAGGATCCCGGCGCGGCGCGCTTCAATCTTGAAGGTCACGCGCTCGTTTTCCTCCGCATCCTCCCAATCGTCCTTCACGGCCCGCCCCTCCACCAGGACGCGCATGCCCTTCTGGTACAGCGCAGCCCAACGTTCGGCGTCGCGATGCCAAATCTCGACCGGGGCCCAGAACCCTCCGCGATCTTCAAAACCGTCCTTTGTCGGAATAGGGTTGTCGAAATAGACATTCAGGCGCAATAGCCTACGCGGCTCGTTATTGCCGTTCGGAAACTCGCGGAATTCTGGCGCCGAACCGATGTTGCCCTCACCGTAGAAATGCGTGCTCATGAGTGTGACTCCTTGGGGTTGGTGGCGTGGACACGCCGTTGGTAAGCCCCCTCGGCATGGGCCAACTTGCTGGCGCATGCCGAGGTTTGCCGGGCGATACTGTGGGTAAGGCTGATCTGCAGGTTCAGCACGATGCGCTGCACCTCGATGGCGAAGAGGTCGTCGATCAGCGATGCCGGTGTGCCGGGGCTGGCAAGCAGCTCCTCCCACAAAGCAGTACCCATGCGCGAACGATCGAGGTTGCGCCAACGCAGAAAGGTCGTGCCTGCGCCAGTGGTTTGCTGGGCCAGTTGCACGGCAAGCAGGTTGAAGGGGTGGCTGCGGGCCTGCGACAGCACCTTGCGCTGCGCCAGTCCGATTAGATCGTCCCGCAGCGCTTGGCACTGGCTGGCCCAGGTCGCAAGCTCCCCATTACCTTTAAAAGGCTTTAAAAGGCCTTTTAGGTAGGCAGCCTGTTCCAGCCTCTGGAAGTCCGCCTGTTCTAGTGCCAAGAAGCGGTTGGCTGCGGTCATGCTGGTTCGTCCTCACTGTCGACAGACGCAGGTGTACCGCCGTCCAGATCCTCCTCGTTTGATATGGCTGGTTCAACGGTGTCAATGTCGTTGGCTGGCGCAACCTCTGAAACTGTCGACAGGCCTGGCGCGGATGTCGGAGAAGGGCGATGGAGAAGCGGCGGTGCAAAGCGTGAACGGCGTGTGCCTTCGAGCACGTCCTGCGGCAGTTCGCCGTACTTCTCCAGGGCCGCGCGCGCCGCGGCGTTGTTCGCGGCAAAATCGTCACGCTTCGTGCCGGAGTAGCGGTATTGCTGCGCCAGGCTGAAAAGGCTGCGCAACGCATGCGCGCCTTCGCTGAGCCAGCGCTCCAGCGTGCTGCGGTCAATCAAGGCGGTGTGATGCGCCAGGATCAGACGCCGGGCCAGATCGTCGTAGTCGGCGAGCAGATAGACCGCCATGAAGCCGAGCTGCGAGGCCACGAACAGCGGCAGCTTTACCGGCTGGACGTTGAGGTTCTCGCCCAGGCTGAGTGCAGCCGGCACATCGGCCAGCGCCTGATCAACCTGTTCGCGTAAGGCCTGAAGCTGTTCTTTGGTGGTGCTGAGCTTGTCCTCAATGCGCAGCATCCACCAGTCGGAGTAGGGATCATCCTGCTCGGCGCCGCGTTTGAGCTTGGTCATGATGGCGACAAAGCCGTTGAGCCCGACAATGCCGGGTTTGCCCTCGGAGGGCGCGCGTCCGTGCCAGATGCGGGATGCATGATGGGTGTGCAGCGTCAGCGACATCGCGCTGCGCAGTGAACCAAGGTTCAACTGCAGGGAAGATTTGGGTTCGGTGGCCATCGTGACGACTCTCGGTAAGGAAACGAGTCGCCAGCATCGGCATTGACCGGAAGGGTGTCAGTCATCAAACCGCACCGCATGAATGCCTGTTTAGGCGTTCACACGGCTGCCGTGAAGTCTTGCGCTTCGCCGGGGCTGACCGGCTGCGAGATGTATATCGTGACCATTGCCCTTCGCAGTTTCTGGAAGGCTGCGTGTTCAACTATACCAGTGGTATAGGCGACCATGGCCTTCGGTGGACTCTTCAGGCGAATGATCCTGGGGCTGGTGGTGATGCATTGCAGGGAAGGCAGTCTGTTCAGCTATACCAGTGGTATAGGCGACAGTGGCTTTCGGTGGACTCTTCCTGCGAATGCCCCCAGGCTGGAGGTGATGCGTTGCAGGGAAGGCAGTGTGTTCAACTATACCAGTGGTATAGGCGACTATGGACTTTGGTGGACTCCTCCATGCTGATGACACGGAGCTGGAAGTGATGCATTGCAGGGAAGGCAGCGTGTTCAGCTATACCCGTGGTATAGGCGACCCTGGCACTCGGTGGACGCACGCGCAGGCCGCCGCAGCGTTTGGACAGATCGAGTCATGGCATGCTCGTCATCTAGAAAGTTTGCGACGGCTGTGTTCAGGGCAGGCGCATCAGTGCCCGCAGACGGGCGATATGCTCCTGTGCCACGGCGGGGTCCGCAGGTGGCGGTGATTTCTGGGGCTGCGACTCTGGTGCTGTCGTGACGCTGGCTGCCTTCTGTCCAGCCCAGGCGCGGAACTCGCTACGCATGGCTTTCTGGATGATGCCGAACAAGTACCCGGCGGGATTGTGTACCGTGCTGGCTTGGCAGCGGGCATCCCATTCGTCGAGGACAGCCTGATGCAACTGCGTATCCACGGCCTGTAGGGCGGCGAGTGCGCCTGATTGCTGCTCTGCTTTGAGTGACAGGAAGCGCTCGGGGAGCCGAAGCACTCCCAACTCGTGCGCGCGCGGTACAGTACGTACTTCTTTTATTTCTTTTTCTTTACGTACAGTACTATCGGTCTTCGGATTCCGAAGTGAGCCGGATTTACTGGGCTTTTCGCCTGCTTCGGATTCCGAAGTCGGGCGCGGCTGATTCCGAAGAAGGCTTTCTGGCCCTTCTTCGGAATTGTGGGCATCCCCAGGCTGTGGATAAGTCGCCGTCTGAACCCAACCCTGCGCGGCCAGGCGCTGCGACAGTACCTGTAACCGGGTGGGAAGCATCTGGCCGCTGAGCAACGGATCTTCAGCCATTTCTTTCAGCACATGCACACCGACGCTCTGGATGGACTTGCTAGCGTGGGCCAAGGACCGGCTGACCAGCCTCAGATAATCGGCGTCGAGCTGGATGGCTTCATAGGGCGTCAGGGGTTCATCGTGCAACACATAGAGGTTACCCAATATCCGTCCGGTCTTCGGGTCACGCCTGCGACGCACCAGGCTGATCCAGCGCGTCAGCCTTAGCAGGGTCAGCGCGCGGGCAACAGTTTCATGGGATGCGCGCGTCGTACACGGCATTGAGGCCAGCCAGGGAGCGAGCTGTTCATAAGTGGGAAAGGCCGTGACCCCGTCATCATTGAGCAGCAGACGGAAGACTTGCCAGGCGTTTCGTTCAAGCGGGGTCAGTCGATTGTCCAGCAACAACGCACGTGGCACGCTGTCATGACGATTACCACTGAAGATGAATCCATCAGACGGAGCTGGTGGTGCCGCTGCCATGGTCGGGGGAGGCGGCATGTGCTGCAGCGCCTGATCGAACAACTCCCCCAGCGATACGGGACCGCGTGAATGACGTGGACTGCCCATCAGATCAGCCCTTCATCAATCCACCCTCGGATAGCGCTCCAAATGACAGAGATGGGCAGGCCCGTAGACTCCGCAAGATCAGCTGTAATGGCAAGCATGGCCATGTCGTCGGTCAGCGCAGTGCCACGCTCTTTTACGGTTTCAGACCAGCGATGCCAGAGATCGGAGTCCTGCTCTTCTGTCAGAACCGGATGCCGGCCCTTGCGTTTCGGTAGCCCGATGACGTCGCGCCTGAGGGCGATTTCCTGATGGTTCAGGCCATAAAATCTGCTGATGAGTTCTGTGCTCGCACCCAGTCGCAGGAACCGATCGATCTCCTCGATTTCCCGTGAGAGATTGTCTACCTGGCTCAGAAGGCGTCGCAGCACTTCCGAATTCACGCTCACGGAACACCATGAGACGGTGGCGTTGGCCAGGAGGCTGGCCATGGCCGGATGCTTGAGTGCATCCAGAGCAGCATCGTCAAATCCCATGGACTTGGCCCGGCGCAACTGGCCATTGCGCAAATCGTGGAGCGCTTGCGCGATGACGGCCTGATTGAGCGGATGCGGTTCGGGCATGGTCGGCGCCCTCATGATCCGTTCAGGGCGGCATCGCCATCAGTGATGTCCGCCTCGATGTCCAGCAGTCGCCGGGCGAGTCGCACCAAGCGGAAAAGCTTCACCAGGCTCGTATCGCTCAATCTAGCGGTAGGTTGTGATGAAGGGCTGTGTTCCAGCCCCAGCAGAAGAGCGCCCAAATCCCCGGGCATCCGTAAAGGCGGAGTCCGGTCCGGCTGGTAGGGAACGCTCAGGCTATGCAGCAGCAGTAATGCACCACGGAGATTTGAGTGCGTGTTCGCATCGGTAGATATTCCCGCGCATGTGAAGCCGATGCCCTCGTCGCAGGCGACAATGGCCTCTTCCAGACCCGCTTCGTTGGCGATCTCACGCGCGAACTGAGCGATGTGGACGCGCAGCCGATCCGGCGTATCGAGGCCGGGATCGATGTACCAGACATCCGAGATGGGGTAGAGACCGCCTGCCTGAACAGGGATGGCCTGCAGCACGCTGGTTTCGAAATCAGGTGGCGTCTCGCCGACATGCTCGGTCACCAATCGTTGGATCGACTGTAGGCGCTCGGTGGTCTCGGCAGGTGAGACGATATGCTCCTGAAGTAAGGCCGAGTGATCGGCCTTAGCATATTGATCGTCATTCACGTCGGCCAGAGGATGTGTCGCAGGCCCCTCTTGAATCGAAAGGGTATCGCTTGCCGGTATCCTGGGTGCCTCTGTTACCCGCGGTGTGGATGATGACGTGGGCGGTGCGACTACGGATGGAGATGTTGGCTTGGTCGTGGAGACCGACCCTGTGGTCTCCGTACCTGGCGGTGTGTTCGGTTCACTAGTAAGCAACTGCCAGCGCTTTTCGGAATCGGTGATTTCGAACACCAGCGTGTCATAGTCCACCCCGAGCAACTCGGACATCTGGCCGATCAGTTCATCTTGCACCCGTTGCGCCGTAAAGCTCCCTGGGGAGTCAAATACCATCAGGACATCCTGGAACAGCGTTGCAAAATCAATGCTTAGATTGTTCTTGGTGACGCGCGCATCCCAGATCCGGGAACCGGCTCTACGCAGGCTGGTCAGTTGCTCGACTTGGGGGCGTCCCAGGCCGGCATAGAGCACGTTCGGTATCGCTGGCAGCAGGAACTGGATGGCCTCCTGCATGCGGCTGATGTGGGGCTGAGGCACGGGGTAGCCGTCAGCCTTGAGGCGTCGGGCAAGCTCTGACTGCGACAGCGATTTACCATCCTCCTGTTCATAGAGCTCACGGACTTTTTCAACACCCAGGGCACGTTCGATAAACGACAGGCCACCGTGAAGTTCGTTTTCTGCGAGATGTCCCGTCAGGGCGACGATCTCACCGCGCTCCGGCCATGGGCGGAACAGGCAGCCGATACGGAAGAATCGTTCGTCTTTGCTCTCACTCCACAGATCGCGCAGTATCGCCAGGCGCGTGTTGCCGCCGTTACGAATGATGTAGTGATCGGCACCGGGGCGACGGGTGATCGGCGGCGGGGCATCCAGCCCACGCTGGCGGATGGACGCTTTGATCTCCTCGTACAGCGGATTGCGCGTCAGCCGCGGGTCCAGTTCATAGGGGCGCAACTGGTCCAGCGTCACCACCATCGCGGTATCGGTGATCGGGTCTGTCAAGGTTTCTGCAACAGGGCCGGAGCGACTAAAACCGTCGCTCATCAGCTTGTTGGCCATCTCTTGCGGGGAGACATTAGCCATAGTCGGCTCCCTCTTGATCGGGGTGCTCGACCACCGTGGCGTGGCGTTGTGCGCGACGCAGCATGGCGCGTGCATTGCGTTCTGCCCGGTGATCGCTGGCTGTCGCGCTGGTATAAATCGGCGGTAAGCCCGGCTTGACGAATTTGAGGTGCCCCCCAGGTGTCCGGGAGACATTCCAACCCTCGCTCAGGGCATGTTCAATCAGCGGAAGTAGTCGCTTGTGGCCACGGGCCAGTTCATGGGCGTTTGACATGAGAGTGTCTCCCCTCAAACTTCCCGCTGACCAGGGCGAACTGCTCCTGCCATTGCGGGCACAGTTCACTGGCCAACCCGCGCACAATGTCCAGTGCGGCTGCCGCGACTCGGCCAGTGGGCCGTCGGTGCTCAACCCGATGGACCGGTAAACCACGCGTTGCCGCTCGGGGAAATGCCTCGATCGCGGGGATCTCGGTATGCAGGACGTGAACCCCTTCCTGATCTCTGAAGATCAAACGCAGTGTCTGCTGGATCAATTTTGCATTGGCTGATACAGCAGGTACGCGGTTGAGCAGGAGATGAAGGTGTGGCGGGTTAATGCCCAGATGCCGATAGGGGGCGATGTCTTCGATGAGCTGCAGAGTGCCTCGGCGCATTTCACGCGCGGCGAGAATTTCGGGCGTGACGGGCGAGACCGCCTGCTCGGAGGCAAGCACGGCCATCTCCAGCAGCACACTGCGAGCGCCTTGCGTATCGAGTAGCACCAGGTCGTAGTGCGGCTGAAACACCGGTAGCAGGTGCCGCAGTCGAAGCCGCCCGTCCGGTGCATGCAGCAAGAGGGTGTTCAACTGCCGATGCTCGTCATTGGACAGAATGACGTCCAGACGGTCTATGACGGTGCGCGATACCAGTCGCGCAATGTCGCGTTCGTTGCATGCCAGCAGCTCATAGATCCCGCACGGCGCGCGACGGGTAAGCTCGTAGTACGAGGACAATGTGGGCTGCATATCCAGGTCGAGCAGCAGGACCCTCAGGCCGGCATCAGCAATGAAACCGCCGAGGTTGGCGGCGACCGTGGTTTTTCCTACGCCGCCTTTGGTCGAGATAACAGAAATCACCTGCATGGCTTGCTCCTCTTCGGCAAGGAATGGGGAGCTCAGTCAGACGCGTTCTTTAAGACGGTCAGTGATCCACTGGTCGATCTCTGCGGAGTCCCAACCAACGGCGCGGACGCCAAGTTTTATGGCTTTGGGGAATTGGCCCGCCTTCATGAGGCTGTAAAGATAGGCGCGCTTGAAGCCTGTCTTGGCCTCAACTTCCGGGCGGCGAAGGATGCGTCGCTCCGGGGCTGGAGCAGGGTTCTGTTCAGACATAGCGGTCACTCCTTAATGCTCAGTGGCACTTCTCGGGTTGACCCGTATTGAATCGCTGCCACCCCTGAAGCACATCAAACAATAGGACGGTACTGACCACCGTATTGATGTTCCGTCATCCGGCTGCGAGGCAAAGCATTGCGGCCAACTCTATCCGTGGAACGGATACTGTTAAAAGGTTCGGCGTCTTGATAAATAGTCCGTCTGGCGGACGCTCGCTGTTTAATCTTTGCGCGAGTGAGCGCGGCATTTTCTGTCATGCGGGCGACAAAAAATGTCCGTCAGTAACGGTAGGTTGCGATTGACAAGCGCTACAAGCTAGCGCTTGTGCATGAGCCGGTGCACACCCACTGAATTCAAAGGCTATCCCCTTTATCTCGCGACGATGAAGGGGATATTTGGGTCGTGCTCCAGACAAAAATGTATGGAACTTAATGTGAGAGTCCAAAACTGAGGATGGGGTGATCATTCTTGCTCACGCATCGGTCATGCTTCCCCGATTTGTTGCGCTCTTTTAATGAAGCGCTCCAGTTCTGCTGAAATTGGCCTGTCAGGTACAACGATGAATGTTGCGGTGTCGGGGATATCGTCGATAACCGGCCGAACAATGACGTCAGGGTGGTTGTAAATGGAAAGCTGCGATTCCAACCCGATACCAATGCCATAGCCAGCGGCCACCAGCATCATCATGGGCTCATGACCAGAAACATGTTCAGCAATGGTGGGAGAGGGCAGCGAGTCGTCCTCAAACCAATGATTAATGACATTGCGTCCGCCGGCGCAATGTTCAGGATGGCAAAGAATCAGGGGGTACCGGAGTGCTTCCCCAAGAGGAACTTTATCCAGGGAAAGCAGCGGATGGTGAGTGGGAATAGCAATGGCAGGGCGTTCGGCCCAAACCCTAAACTTTGTGAGGCCATTGGTGGCTACTGTGCTGTCGACAGTGAAACCCGCATCTATCTCGTCGTGTAAGAGCGCTTTGTGCATCTCGTTGACGGTCATTTCAACGATCCGAATCTCGGTGGCAGGCTCCTCTTCTCGGCATCGAGCCAGCAGCTGTGTCAGCCGAGGCTGAGCCAGGCTGTCGGCGATGCCGATGCGTACCCGGCCGCGATAGCCCTGAGACGCCGATTGCACTCGTGTCAGGGCGTTATCCATGTAGGCAAGTACGCGGCGAGCCTCTTCACGGAAAATCTCCCCAGGCCAAGTCAGCTGTATACGCCCCTTGGTGCGATGGAGCAGTCGGACACCGAGATAGGATTCAAGATCTCTTATGGCTCTCGACAACGGGGAAGGTTCGATGTGAACTCTGGCCGCCGCACGAGCAAAGCTTTGTTCTTCAGCGACGATAAGGAAATAGCGCAGGTGACGTATCCTCATGGTGTATCTTCCTTTTTGCTTGTTGACATGCTCTTTGACAGCGGGCGGTGCACTGTTATTCGCGCACTGGTAGTGGTTTCGGTGAACCGTTGTGTGATGCAATCCACAAGTTTTGACGTGGCCGAAGTGGACACGCACAAATCGTAATTGTGTGTCTGCTTCCTTAAGTGTTGATCCTACCGGCGTCGCTGCGTGCCCCTTCAGTTGCGATAGGTGCTTGATCGGTGGGGCGGGCCAGCCGTGCGCGTTGGTGCTTTGCCGAGCGCAGATCACTGCTGGCAATCGCCGAGACGTTGCGTTACGAGCGGGGCTTGGGCTTGGGCTTGGGCTTGGGCTTGGGCTGGTCTGAGGATGAGGGGCGGCCTGTCATGACACCCTCACATGCACTGCCGAGCGACCGTCTCGTTGGGGCAACGAGGTCTTATTGCCCCTCCACGAACAACTCGCCTCAGGGGCGTGTGAAGGGTGAGTCATGGTTGTTGTTGGCCGTCTGTGGCCATCAATGGAAAAAAACTTGGTATAGGACTTGCCAATGGGCCAGAACAAGTCCAGAATAGCGTCCATTCCTGAGGTAGGAAGCAAGGAAAACCTTTTTAAATCAGAAGGTTAGAGGCTAGGTTCTAGTCCCGTTTCCCGCTCCATATTCAACAAAAACGCCGATCAGAAATGATCGGCGTTTTTGTTTGTCCGGGATTTAAGCTCGCAGTCAATGGACCCGCCGCAAGGGCGGGTCCAGGCCTTGGCTCAGAGTTTCGGCAACTGCCCGATACGCCCCATCATTTCGGTGACGATCTGCAGGTCCAGCAGGAACTGCTCGGTGGTCTTGAACTCGTTGTCGGTGTGCCCGGTGTACTTGGCGTCCGGCCGGGCCAGGCCGAATTGCACGCCATTGGGCAGATCATGCACGGACGTTGCGCCAGCGGAGGTGCCGAACTTGGATTCCATGCCCAGGTTTTCCGTGGCCACGGCCAGCAGTGCCTTGACCCACTCACCCTCGGGGTTGCGATACATCGGTGCGGCCACCGAGTAATCAAAGGTCGGCGAAATATGGGTCTTGTTACTCCAGGCGCTAAGCTTGTCGGCGATCTCTTTCTTGAGCGTTTCCGGGGATTTGCCTTTTGGTACCCGCAGGTTGACCGCCAGCTTGAAGGCCTTGTCATCCATGCCGACAAACGTCAGGGATGTGGTCAACGGCCCCATGAACGCGTCGGAAAAGCCCACGCCCAATTTGCCACCCAGGTAATCCAGGCCCCAGTTATCGGCGGCGTAGCGCGCAGCGTCGGTGATCTCGTTGTGCTTGAGTGCAACCTTGCCGTCCAGGCTGTTGATAAAGACCAGCATCCGCGCCACTGGGTTGATACCGGATTCGGGCTCGGAAGAGTGGGCCGACACCCCGGTAACGGTGAGCTTGACGTCTTTGCCATCAACCTTGGCATCCACCGTGAAATCGCCACCATTGGCCTTGGCAAATGCAGTGCCGGCCTGTTGCAGGCTGGCGGCCAGCTCGGCAGGATTATCGCTGCGCAATGTGGCTACTGACGCCGAAGGAATCTGGTTGGTTGCGAGGCCGCCGGTCATGGCGATGATTTCGGCGCCCTTGCCATCGGCCTTGCGCTTGGCAAAGGTCGCCATGACCGTGCCATAACCTTTCTCGGCGATGACGACCGGGTAGCCGCCATCCAGCGCCAGGTTGTAGTTCGGCGTTGGGTTGTGTTCAAAGTAGTAGGGGATGGCGTCGCCGGTGGTTTCTTCGGTGGTGTCTACCAGCAGCTTGAAGTTGCGCGCCAGTGGCAGGTTTTCTTCCTTGATCACTTTCATGGCATACAGCGTAACCACGATACCGTTCTTGTCATCTTCGGTGCCGCGCCCGTACATGCGATCGCCAATTAGTGTGACCTTGAAGGGGTCGAGTCGGGTGCCGTCTTTCAACACCCAGTTTTCCGGTGTTACCGGCACCACGTCGGCGTGGGCGTGAATGCCGACCACTTCATCGCCGGCACCTTCCAGGGAGATTTCGTAGACGCGATCATCGACATTGCGAAAATTCAGGTTGAAGGACTGCGCCAGGGCCTTGATTTTTTCGGCAATCTTTTTGAATTCGGGGTTGTCGTGCTGGGCAACACCCTCAACCTGGAAGGTCGGGATGGCCACCAGTTCACGCAGGGTTTCGGTGGCGGCTGCACCGTATTTCACCCGGGCATAGAGGCCTAGCAGGCGATGGATATCGTTCTGTTGCTCGGCGGTCAGCGGCTTGTTGTCGAGAAAGGCAGTGATGGCCGGGCCGAGATTGGCGGATTTCGCCATGTCGCTTTTGCCCAGGTTGCCGAGGAACGTGCGGAAGTCCTTGATCGAGGCGTCATTCAGCGTTTTGAGAATAGTCGCACTCTGTTGCGGGTTGATGCTGGCGACGGCAGACACACTAATTGAAGACAGGCTGGCGACCATCAGGGTGGCGGCGGCCAAGTGCTTGAGGGAGAAGTCCATTGCTGGGGCATTCCTTTGCAGGTGGTGAGTAAGAAGTTTCCGATTTTTATGTCGGAAACATTTTCACACACTAGCACCACCCACCTGCTGGAGGGGAGCCCCTCGGCAGGGTGATGTCCTATCTCAATAAGAAAACGCCGCCCGCCATCAGCCTGTCAGTCCAGGCTGTAGCGCACCGACAGCGTGCCCTTTTTCTCCGACAGGCCGAGGATCGTGACCTGGCCGACCTGGGCGAGGGCTTGTACATGCGTGCCGCCGCAGGCGTAGGCCGGCAGGTCACCGAAACCGACTTCCCGGGTGCCGCCGTCCAGCGTCATATGGCGTGGCAGGTCGGCGCCGATCCATTGGTTGACCTGTTCCTGCAAGGCATCAGCTTGCATGTCTTGGGCCGATTCCCCACGGATAAAACTGATCTTGCCTTCACCGGGCCAGTGGTGGGCCTTGATCGGCATCCAGCCCAGGGTTTCACCGGCATTGCCGATCAAGTGCCCGGCAGAATGCAGGCGTGTATGCAGGGTGCGACGTTGGCCGTCGACCCGCGCTTGTACGGGGCCAAGGGCGACGGGCTGGTCGACGTAGTGCACGATGCGCTCTGCTTCCTGCACTACTTTCAATACGGTGCTTTGTCCCAGCCAGCCCGTGTCAAAGGGTTGACCGCCCCCCTGGGGGTGGAAAATGGTGGACTGCAGGACCACCGCAAACTGCTGCTCAACGGGCGTGCACTCCAGCACATCAACATCGGCAACCAGGTGGTCATGGGTAAAAAACAGGCGCTGGGTCATCGTCTACATCCGCATCAGGGTTCTACACAGCAGTATAAGTAGTGCGCCAATGGGTGATAATCCGCTGAAATATCAATGGACTTGTGCGTCATGAGCATCAATCTTCCTTTGCCACTGCTGGGCGAAATGGCGATTTTCGTCAGGGTGGTAGAAACCGGCAGTTTCTCTGCAGCAGCGCGCCAACTGGGGGCTTCGCCGTCGGCGGTGAGCCGCAGCATCTCGCGCCTGGAAAAGGCCCTGGCCACGCGGCTGTTGCAGCGCACCACGCGCAAGCTGCGTTTGAGCGAAGGGGGTGAAGAAGTCTTCAAGCGCTGCCAGGACATGGTCAATGCCGCGCGCTCGGTGATGGAAATCAGCGGTCAGTACACCCACGAGGCCGAAGGGCTGGTGCGTATCAGCGTGCCCAAGGCGGTGGGGCGGTTTGTGGTGCATCCGCATATGCCGGAATTCCTGCGACGTTATCCCAAGGTCGATGTGCAGTTGATCCTTGAAGATCGGCAGGTAGATTTGATTGATGACAATGTCGACCTGAGCATCCGCATCACCGATAGCCCGCCGCCGGGGTTGGTAGGGCGCCAGTTACTGCCCATCGAGCATCTGCTGTGTGCCACGCCGCAGTATCTGGCTGCCCATGGCACGCCGCTGCATCCCCATGACTTGCTGGAGCACAGTTGTATCTACCTGGGCGAAACCCCTGGGGACGCGCGCTGGAAATTCCGCCAGTCTGGCAAGACAGTGACGGTGGGCGTGCGCGGTCGCTATGCGGCCAATCACACCGGGGTGCGGTTGGATGCGGTGTTGCAGGATGTGGGGATTGGCAGCCTGCCGTATTTCACTGCTCGGCATGCCTTGGAGGAGGGGCGGTTGGTACAGGTGCTGGCGCAATGGGATTTCATTGCCTCGTACCATGGGGATGCCTGGTTGCTACATTCACCCACGCGGTATCTACCGCCAAAACTGCGGGTGTTTATTGATTATCTGGTGGAGTGCATGGCCAGGGAACCGACATTGCGCCGGCGGTAGGAGCACGCTCGAAAATGTGGGAGCGGGCTTGCCCGCGATAGCGGTGTATTAGTCAACCAATGTATCGACTGACACTCAGCCATCGCGGGCAAGCCCGCTCCCACACAAGTCTCTCTCCATATTTGGAGTCTTGGAGTGTTCGGGATCAGTGCTTGGACTGGTCGTGGGGCATGGCCAGCAGCTGTTTTTCCTGGTTCCAGTCGAACGGTTCATCGTTTTGTTCGGCTTCGAAGCGGCGTTCTTCCAGAGCCTGGTACATATCCAGTTCTTCATCGGGCATGAAGTGCAGGCAATCACCGCCGAAGAACCAGAGCAGGTCGCGCGGCACCAGATGGGCAATCTGTGGGTAGCGCAGGATGACCTGGCTCATCATGTCCTGGCCCAGGTATTGGCTTTCGATCGGGTCGATGGGCAGCATGGCCCGCAGTTCATCAAAGCGTTCCAGGAACAAAGCGTGGCTTTCCTCGGGAACCTGTTCGGCTTCGCCGACGGCAACCAGGATACTGCGCAGGTGGTCGAGCAAGACGAGATGATCGGCAACGACGTTGGACACGAGAGTAAGTCCTCAAAAGCAAAAACGGGCGCGAGAGTATATAGCTCTCGCGCCCGCTTTTATATGACCGCCGGTATCAGCGGACTCGACCAGGTGCCTGGGCCAACTCCTCTTTGCTGAAGTCATCCACGTCGATCACCTTGCGCCGCGCCGCTTCCGCGTCCCGCAGGGTTTGTGCTTCAGCCGGTTGCAGCACGCCAGCTTCCAGTGCGGCATCGATGGCGTGTTCCCCGGCCCGTGGCTTGACCTGCCCGCTCTTGAGGGCGGCGTGCAGCGTTTTTTGCAACGGATGGCTGGCACCCAGCAGGTCGTAGGCATGTTGCAGCGCGCCAACCGGATCTTCCGCCGACTGTGGACGGTAGCAGCCTGCCAGCAGCTCTTCGAGGGTCGGATCGCCCTTGGCGCGTCCAATCACCGCCGCGACTTCGGCGTCCAGCGCATCGGATGGGCCTTTGTTGCGACGACCGAACGGGAACACGATGACCCGCATCAGGCAGCCCAGCACTTTGTTGGGGAAGTTGCTGAGCAGCTCATCCAGCGCGCGCTCCGACTGGCCAAGGCTTTCCTCCATGGCCCAGGCAAACAGCGGTTCCAGATGGTCCGGGGAGTCGAGGTCGTGGTAACGCTTGAGCGCCGCCGACGCCAGGTACATATGGCTGAGCACGTCGCCCAGCCGTGCCGACAGGCGTTCGCGTCGTTTCAACTCGCCACCCAGCAGCATCATGCTCAGGTCCGCAAGCAGGGCGAACGCCGCGGCCTGGCGATTGAGCGCACGGAAGTAGCCCTGGCTCAAACGGTTGCCTGGAGCTTTTTCGAAGTGACCCAGGCCCAGGTTCAACACCAGGGTGCTGGCGGCGTTGCTTACGGCAAAGCCGATATGCTGCATCAACAGGCCATCGAACTCCTTGAGCGCCTGGTCGCGGTCTTCACGACCGGCCAGGGCCATTTCCTTGAGCACGAACGGGTGGCAGCGGATCGCGCCCTGGCCGAAGATCATCAGATTGCGCGAAAGGATGTTCGCACCTTCCACGGTGATGAAAATCGGCGCCCCTTGCCAGCTGCGACCCAGATAGTTATTGGGGCCCATGATGATGCCCTTGCCGCCGTGCACATCCATGGCGTGGCTGATGCACTCGCGACCGCGCTCGGTCAGGTGGTACTTGAGGATCGCCGAGAGCACCGAGGGTTTCTCCCCCAGGTCGACGGCATTGGCGGTGAGCATCCGTGCACTGTCCATCAGCCAGGCATTACCGCCGATTCGGGCCAGCGCTTCCTGGATGCCTTCGAAGGCGGAAAGTGGCACGTTGAACTGCTCACGCACCTGGGCGTACTGGCCAGTCACCAGGCTGGTGAACTTGGCCGCACCAGTACCCACCGCCGGCAGGGAAATCGAACGGCCAACCGACAGGCAGTTCATCAGCATCATCCAGCCCTTGCCGAGCATCTCCTGGCCGCCGATCAGGAAGTCCAGGGGAATGAATACATCCTTGCCGGAGTTGGGGCCGTTCATGAAGGCGGCGCCCAGGGGCAGGTGACGGCGGCCGATTTCCACGCCAGGGGTATCGGTGGGGATCAGGGCCAGGCTGATGCCCAGGTCCTCTTCTTCTCCCAGCAGGTGATCCGGGTCATGGGCCTTGAAGGCCAGGCCGAGCAGGGTCGCGACCGGGCCCAGGGTGATATAGCGTTTTTCCCAGTTCAGGCGCAGGCCGAGGGTTTCCTTGCCTTCCCATTCGCCTTTGCAGATCACCCCGGTGTCGGGCATCGCGCCGGCATCGGAACCGGCCAGCGGGCCAGTCAGGGCAAAACACGGGATGTCATCGCCACGGGCCAGGCGTGGCAGGTAATGGTTGCGTTGTTCATCGGTGCCGTAGTGCAGCAGCAGTTCGGCGGGGCCCAGGGAGTTGGGGACCATGACGGTGGAAGCGAGGTCGCCGCTGCGGGTCGCCAGTTTCATCGCCACCTGGGAGTGGGCGTAGGCTGAAAAGCCCTTGCCGCCGTACTCCTTGGGGATGATCAGGGCGAAGAAGCCATGTTGCTTGATATGGTCCCAGGCCGCCGCCGGCAGGTCCATGGCCTGGCCGATTTCCCAGTCGGTGACCATGGCGCACAGCTCTTCGGTAGGGCCATCGATAAAGGCCTGTTCTTCTTCGGTCAACTGCACCTTGGGGTAGGCCAGCAACTTGTCCCAGTCGGGGCGGCCGCTGAACAGTTCACCGTCCCACCACACGGTACCGGCGTCGATGGCGTCGCGCTCGGTCTCGGACATTGGCGGCAGTACTTTCTGGAACCAGTTGAACAACGGTGCGGTGAAATACTGGCGGCGCAGGTCGGGCAGCAGCAGTGGCGCGGCGACTGCCGCCAGCAGGACCCAGAACACCAGCAGCAGCCAGCCCGGCGCATGGCTGAAGGCGCCCATCGCCAACAGATAGACGGCGACCACACCCAGGGCGGGCAGGGGCGCGGTACGACGGTGTGCCAGGTAGGCAATGCCGAGCACCAGAACCAGTATCCACAACAACAGCATATTCAATCCTCCGTGAAACCAGGGGCAGAAGCACCCTCAGAGCTTAGCCGGCATCCGGAAAAGCGGTGCCTGAGGGTGTTACGTGGTGTGGCGGGAAATGCTCTCCAGTCACAGGCAGCAGGCGCCGACATTTGGCCGAATCGTCGTTATCCCTCGGTCGGGCCTGTGGTTAGACTCCAGGCTCGCCTCGGAGAAAATCCCCATGAATGCGTACTTGAGTCCCAGCCGCTTCATCGATAGTGACCACCCTGCGGTGGTGGAGTTCGCCGAAAAACACCGCGGTGTGAGCCGCGATCCCCGTGACCAGGCAGTCAGTCTGTATTACGCCGTGCGTGAAGCGGTGCGCTACAACCCTTACACCTTCAGTCGCGATCCGCAAACCCTGGCGGGCAGCTACGCCCTGGCCGCCGGGCAGAGTTATTGCGTGCCCAAGGCCACCCTGCTGGCCGCCTGTGCCCGGCATTGCGGCATAGCGTCGCGTATTGGCCTGGCGGACGTGCGCAATCATTTGTCGACCCCGCGCCTGATCGAGTTGCTCAAGAGTGATGTGTTCGCCATGCACGGCTACACCGAACTGTATCTGGACGGGCGCTGGGTCAAGGCCACGCCAGCGTTCAACAGCCAACTGTGCGAATTATTCGATGTGCCGCCACTGGATTTCGACGGGATCAATGACAGTGTGTTTCACCCCTTCAACCGCCAGGGACAGCGCTCCATGGAGTACGTGGTGGACCATGGGCAATTTGCCGAGGTGCCCGAGGAGTTCTTCTTTTCCCACCTTCAGAAATGTTACCCACACCTGTTTGGCGAGCAGTCGCCGAAAGTGTTAGGCGATATGCAGAGTGATTTGAGTCGCGGCTGAACCGGCGTATGCTGCTGCGGCATTCATCCACTGGGAGGCGGTCATGCTGAAGATCTGGGGTCGTAAAAATTCGTCAAACGTCAGGAAGGCACTGTGGTGCGCCGAGGAACTCGGCCTGGACTATGAGGCAATTGATGCGGGCGGGGCCTTTGGTGTGGTCGATACGCCGCGATATCGGGCGCTGAACCCTAATGGCCGGGTGCCGATGATCGAGGACGGCGAGTTCGTGTTGTGGGAATCCAACACCATCGTGCGTTACCTCTGCGCCAAACAGGCATCGAGCTGGTACCCCACGGATCTGCAGGCGCGAGCCAGCGCCGAGAAGTGGATGGACTGGACCACTTCGACCTTTGCCGAACCGTTCAAGACGGTGTTCTGGGGCATTCTGCGAACCCCGGCCGAGCAACAGAACTGGGACAACATCCATGCCGGGCGCAAGGCCTGTATCGAGGTGTTGAATACCGTGGACCAGGCCCTGGCCCAGCAGCCCTACCTGTCCGGCAGCGAGATCGGCATGGGTGACATTCCCCTGGGCAGCTTTATCTATGCCTGGTTCGAGATGCCTATCGAGCGCCCGTCGATGCCCCATCTGGAGGCGTGGTACCAGCGTTTGCAGCAACGCCCGGCCTATCAAAAAGCGGTTATGACCGCGTTGACTTAATACTGACTATTAATACAGGTGACTGTACTTGTGCGGCGCGGGCAAGCACCATGCTTGCCGTGCGCCGCAGTTGTATTGCGTAGGGCGCGCCCTTATCTATTCTTTCTATTCCCTTCCTTGGTGCGTAATCCGATATGAGTTCCGCTCTGTCCATCCGGCAGCTAACCAAAACCTACGGCAACGGTTTCCAGGCCCTGAGTGGTATCGATCTGGATGTCGCTGAAGGTGACTTTTTTGCGTTGCTCGGCCCCAACGGTGCCGGCAAATCCACCACCATCGGCATTCTGTCGACCCTGGTCAACAAGACCAGTGGCACGGTGAATATCTTTGGTCACGACCTGGACAAATCCCCGGCTGCCCTCAAGCGCAGCATTGGCGTGGTACCCCAGGAGTTCAACTTCAACCAGTTTGAAAAGACCTTCGATATCGTAGTGACCCAGGCCGGTTACTACGGCATCCCGCCGAAGGTCGCCAAGGAGCGCGCCGAGCAGTACCTGACCCAACTGGGGTTGTGGGACAAGCGCGACGTGCCATCACGTTCCCTGTCCGGCGGCATGAAGCGGCGCCTGATGATCGCCCGTGCCCTAGTGCACGAGCCGCGCCTGCTGATCCTCGACGAGCCGACGGCGGGGGTGGACATTGAGTTGCGTCGCTCGATGTGGACCTTCCTCACCGAACTGAACCAGAAAGGCATCACCATCATCCTCACCACCCATTACCTGGAAGAGGCTGAACAGTTGTGCCGCAACATCGGCATCATCGACCACGGCACCATTGTCGAAAACACCAGCATGCGCAACCTGCTGGGCCAGTTGCATGTGGAGACGTTCCTCCTCGACCTGAAGAACAACCTGTCGGTGCCGCCGCAACTGATCGGCTACCCAACCCGCCTGGTAGACAGCCATACCCTGGAAGTACAGGTCGATAAAGCTGTGGGCATCACCGCGCTGTTCAGCCAGTTGGCCTTGCAGAATATTGAGGTGTTGAGCCTGCGTAACAAAACCAATCGCCTTGAGGAGTTGTTCGTGTCCCTGGTGGAGAAAAATCTGGCGAAGGTGGCGGTATGAGTTCCGAGTTCCAACCCAACCTGGTAGCGCTCAATACCATCGTCTACCGCGAAGTGAAGCGCTTCATGCGCATCTGGCCGCAGACCCTGCTACCGCCAGCGATCACCATGGTCCTGTACTTCGTGATCTTCGGGAACCTGATCGGCCGGCAGATTGGCGACATGGGCGGCTTCACCTACATGGAGTACATCGTGCCGGGGCTGATCATGATGTCGGTGATCACCAACTCCTACGGCAACGTGGTGTCGAGTTTCTTTGGCAGCAAGTTCCAGCGCTCCATCGAAGAGCTGATGGTCTCGCCGGTCTCGCCGCACACCATCCTGATCGGCTACACCCTGGGCGGCGTATTGCGCGGCCTGATGGTCGGGGCGATTGTGACGGTGCTGTCGATGTTCTTCACCGACCTGCAGGTGCATCACCTGGGGGTGACCATCCTGGTAGTGGTGCTGACGGCGACGATCTTCTCGCTGCTGGGCTTTATCAACGCAGTGTTTGCGCGCAACTTCGATGATATTTCGATCATCCCGACCTTTGTGCTGACCCCGCTGACCTACCTGGGCGGGGTGTTTTATTCGATCACCTTGCTGCCGCCGTTCTGGCAGACCGTCTCGATGGCCAACCCGGTGTTGCATATGGTCAATGCCTTTCGCTACGGGATCCTCGGGGTGTCGGATATCAAGATCAGCGTGGCGATCACCTTCATGATCGTGGCGACGGTGGTGTTGTATATCGGCTGCGCGCGGTTGCTGGTGAGCGGGCGTGGTATGCGTACCTAAGCAAGGTCTAAAAATGTATGGGCTGGCTTGTGTGGGAGCGGGCTTGCCCGCGATGGCAGTGGGTCAGTCAACTGTATCTAACCTGACACTCCGCTATCGCGGGCAAGCCCGCTCCTACACAAACCTGCTCTCACATTTGGATTTGTGTGTAGCTCAGGGCTGCAGGGCGATTTCGATCAGTTCATGCAGTTCTTCGGCCCGCATCGGCGCAGCGCCAAACAGAATCCGAAACACCGTCGGCGCCGCCAGCAGATTGATCAGCCGATCCACGCTGGGCAATGCCTGGCCGCTACCCTGGTAACGATCCAGGATCACCTGCAACTGCCCGCCCAGAATGGTCACGCAATACCCCGGCGTCTGGCTGCACTGCACGTCGCGCATCATGTTGCGCCCCGGTTCCGAACTCATCTCGTCCAGATACTGCTCGGCCCAGGCTTGCAGATCGCCGCGCAGGTTGCCGGTGTTGGCCGGCTCGCTGTCCGGGCGCATGCGGGCCAAGGCGACGTCGGCGAGCAGGGCGGCGAGGTCGCCCCAGCGCCGGTAAATGGTCGACGGAGTGACCCCGGCACGTGCAGCGATTTGCGGCACGGTCACGCTGGCGCGCTCTTGCTCTTGTAGCAACTGGCGCACCGCCGAATGAACCGTTTCTTGTACCCGGGCACTACGGCCCCCCGGGCGGAGGCCTTCTTTTATCGCCATGCCAAAACCTTAACACAAAGAATTTGCTTTAAGCCCGATGCAGTAGCACACTCAGCAAAAGCAAAATATTAGCTTTAGCGGAGCGTGCCCATGTCCACCGTCACTTCTTACCGTTCCAGCCTGGTGTTCCTGGCGATCACCCTGCTGACGTTTCTCGCCGCCTCCAGTGCGCCGACGCCGTTGTATCACCTTTACCAGGAAGGCCTGCATTTTTCCGCCGGCACCCTGACCCTGATCTTCGGCGTCTATGCCTTGAGCCTGCTGGCAGCGTTGCTGACTGTTGGCTCGCTATCGGATCACCTGGGACGCAAACCCGTGATCTTCGCCGCGCTGGTCTTGAATATGCTGGCGATGCTGCTGTTTATCCACGCAGACAGTGTCGCCTGGCTGATCGCTGCCCGCACCTTGCAGGGGTTTGCCACGGGCATGGCTACCGCCGTACTCGGTGCCGCCTTGCTCGACACTGACCGCCAGCAGGGCCCGTTGGTCAACAGTGTTGCGCCCTTGCTGGGCATGGCTTGTGGCGCCATGGGCAGCAGTTTGCTGGTGGAGTTCGCGCCGCTGCCGACCCAGTTGATCTATTGGGCCTTGTTTGCGCTGATGCTGGTGCAGAGCCTCTATGTCTGGCAGCTACCGGAAAGCGTCAGCCGCATGCCGGGCGCGCTGGCCTCGCTATGGCCCACCTTGCACGTGCCGCCCCAGGCGCGTCGGGCCTTGTGGCTGTCGCTGCCGGTGGATATCGCGGTGTGGGCGATGGGCGGTTTTTACTTGTCACTGGCACCGTCGCTGGTGCGCGCGACGACCGGTTCGACTTCCAACCTGATCGGTGGCGGTCTGGTCGCCGTGTTGACCCTCAGTGGCGCGGTGATGATCTTCAGCCTGCGCAATCGCCCGGCAGATAAGGTATTGCGCCTGGGGGCAGGGCTGTTGGCCACGGGTGTTGCGCTGATTCTCGGCGCGGTCCACAGCGCCAGCCTGCCACTGTTTTTTCTCGCGACGCTGGTCGCCGGTAGCGGTTTTGGCGCGGGTTTCCTCGGCGCGGTGCGCAGTGTGGTGCCCCTGGCGTTGCCCCATGAGCGGGCCGGGTTGATGTCGGCGTTTTACGTTCTCAGCTACCTGGCGTTTTGCCTGCCGGCCCTGCTGGCGGGCAACCTGACCCGTAGTTTTGGCCTGATCGCTACCACCGACGGCTACGGTGCGGTACTGATCGTATTGGCGCTAGGGGCCTTGATTGGCTTGATGAAGCAAGCACCGGCCAAGGCTGTATATAGGTGAAATAGATAACAGTTAGAGATATTACCCGTTATATAGATATTCGCTGCGCTTCTATCATGGGCTCAACCTCATACGAGGAAGAGGATTGAACCATGACGTGCCCCAATAGCATTGCCACTCGTTACAAACCGTTCAGCCACTTGGCGGGCCCCAGGGAGGTGATTCGCCAGTTCACCCCCAACTGGTTCGCCGCCACCATGGGGACCGGCGTGCTGGCGTTGGCCCTGGCGCAGTTGCCGGTGCAACTGCCGGGCGTCTATGCCATCGCCGAAGGGCTGTGGTTGCTGACGATTTTCCTGTTTGTGTTGTTCAGCGGCTTATACGCGGCGCGCTGGGTGATGTTCTACGACGAGGCGCGGCGGATTTTCGGGCACTCCACGGTCTCGATGTTTTTCGGCACCATTCCCATGGGGCTGGCAACCATCATCAACGGCTTGCTGCTGTTTGGCCTGCCGCGCTGGGGCGAGGGCGTGGTGCAATTGGCCGAAGCCCTGTGGTGGATAGACGTGGCGATGGCCCTGGCGTGCGGGGTGTTGATCCCGTTCATGATGTTTACCCGTCAGGAGCACAGCATCGACCAGATGACGGCTGTCTGGCTGCTGCCGGTGGTGGCTGCCGAAGTCGCCGCCGCTAGTGGTGGCCTGCTGGCGCCGCACCTCGCCGACGCCCATTCGCAACTGGTGATGCTGGTGACCAGCTACGTGCTCTGGGCATTTTCCCTACCGGTTGCATTCAGCATTCTGACGATCCTGATGCTGCGCATGGCCCTGCATAAACTGCCCCACGCCAATATGGCTGCATCGAGCTGGCTGGCCCTTGGCCCGATCGGCACCGGCGCCCTGGGTATGTTGTTGCTGGGCAACGATGCGCCGGCGATTTTCGCCGCCAATGGGTTTGCCGGTATCGGCGCGATTGCCGAAGGCCTGGGGCTGGTGGCCGGTATCACCCTGTGGGGCCTGGGCTTGTGGTGGATGTTGATCGCGGTGCTGATCACCCTGCGTTACCTGCGCGCCGGTATTCCATTCAACCTGGGCTGGTGGGGCTTTACCTTCCCGTTGGGGGTGTATGCCCTGACTACCTTGAAACTGGGCAGTACCTTGCACCTGGCATTTTTCAGCGTGACCGGCAGCGTGCTGGTCGCCGCCCTGGCCCTGATGTGGCTGGTTGTCGGCAAGCGCACCGTGCAGGGTGCCTATAAAGGCGAGCTGTTTGTTTCACCGTGTATTGCAGGATTGGGGAATAAGTAAGCGGGATTAGGTAAAGTCGTGGCCTGAAAAATCAATAAAGCCTTCAGGCCACCAGGAACACGGACGATGAGCCACCCCTCGCAATTCACCTTGCTGCGCAAACGGCGCTTTTTGCCGTTCTTCATTACTCAGTCCCTGGGCGCGTTCAACGACAATATCTTCAAGCAATCTTTGATCCTCGCCATTCTCTACAAGCTGGCGATCGAGGGCGACCGCTCGATCTGGGTCAACCTCTGCGCCTTGTTGTTTATCCTGCCGTTCTTCCTGTTTTCGGCCCTGGCCGGGCAGTTTGGCGAGAAATTCAACAAGGATGCATTGATTCGCGCGATCAAGATCGGCGAGATCGTGATCATGGCCGTCGGCGCCGTGGGCTTTATGACCAACCACCTGGAACTGATGCTGCTGGCGCTGTTTGCCATGGGCACCCATTCAGCGCTGTTTGGCCCGGTGAAGTACTCGATCATGCCGCAAGCCTTGCACGAAGAGGAATTGGTCGGCGGTAATGGCCTGGTGGAGATGGGCACGTTTCTGGCCATTCTCGCCGGGACCATCGGCGCCGGGGTCATGATGTCCTCAACCGACTACGCGCCTGTGGTGTCCACCGCCATTGTCGCGATTGCGGTGCTGGGTTACCTGGCCAGCCGCGGCATCCCTCGCGCTGCGGCATCGAGCCCCGAGATGCGCCTGGACTGGAACATCTTCAGTCAATCCTGGGCCACCTTGCGCCTGGGCCTGGGACAAACGCCGGCCGTGTCGCGCTCGATTGTCGGCAACTCGTGGTTCTGGTTTGTCGGGGCGATTTACCTCACGCAAATCCCGGCCTACGCCAAAGAGTGGCTGTATGGCGATGAGACAGTGGTGACCCTGATCCTCACGGTGTTCTCGGTCGGTATCGCGTTGGGCTCGATGCTCTGTGAAAAACTCTCCGGGCGTAAGGTGGAAATCGGCCTGGTGCCCTTCGGGTCGTTTGGCCTGACAGTGTTTGGCCTGTTGTTGTGGTGGCATTCCGGCGGCTTCCCGCAGAACGTCCAAGCCAACGATTGGCTGGCTGTCCTGGGTTACAGCCAGGCCTGGTGGGTGTTGATCGATATCCTCGGCCTGGGGGTGTTTGGCGGTTTCTATATCGTGCCGCTGTACGCCTTGATCCAGTCGCGCACCGCCGAGAACGAGCGGGCGCGGGTGATTGCCGCCAACAATATTCTCAATGCGTTGTTCATGGTGGTCTCGGCGATTGTCACCATCCTGCTGCTGAGTGTGGCAAAGCTGTCGATCCCCGAGCTGTTCCTGGTGGTGTCACTGCTTAACATTGCGGTCAACACCTACATCTTCAGGATCGTGCCCGAGTTCACCATGCGCTTCATGATCTGGCTGCTCGGCCACTCCATGTACCGCGTGCAGCATCGCGGCCTGCAACACATCCCGGACGAAGGCGCGGCGTTGCTGGTGTGCAACCATGTGTCGTTTGTCGATGCATTGCTGATTGGTGGGGCGGTGCGTCGGCCGATTCGTTTTGTGATGTATTACAAGATCTACCGTTTGCCGGTGCTCAACTTTATCTTCCGCACGGCGGGGACGATTCCGATTGCCGGGCGCCATGAAGACCTGGAGATCTACGAAAAGGCCTTCCAGCGTATCAACCAATATCTGAAGGACGGGGAGCTGGTGTGTATCTTCCCGGAAGGCAAATTGACCGCCGACGGTGAGATCAACGAGTTCAAAAGTGGGGTGACGCGGATTCTTGAGGAAACCCCGGTGCCGGTGATTCCCATGGCGTTGCAGGGGTTGTGGGGGAGCTTTTTCAGCCGCGATCCGAACAAGGGCATCTTTCACCGGATCTGGTCGCGGGTGACGTTGGTGGCGGGGCCGCCGTTGGCGGTGGAGCAGGCGACGCCAGAAGCCTTGCAGGAACAAGTGCTGGCATTGCGTGGCACCACCCTTTAGGAGCCCGGCTTGCCGGCGATGGCGTCCGCAAAAAGAGCCTCATCGCCGGCAAGCCGGCTCCTACAACAGCATCAGGCGCTGATCTTGAGACCAATCAGCCCGGCAATGATCAGCGCTACGCTGGCCAGCCGAAACAGCGCCATGGACTCGCCAAACAGGATAATCCCGGCGATCACCGTGCCCACGGCGCCGACACCGGTCCAGATGGCATAGGCGGTGCCCAGCGGCAGCTCCTTCATGGCCAGCCCCAGCAGGCCGAGGCTGACGGCCATGGCGGCAATCGTCAGGGCGGTAGGCAGCGGCTTGCTGAAACCGTCGGTGTATTTCAGGCCGACAGCCCAGCCAACTTCAAACAGCCCGGCGAAAAACAGAATGACCCAGGACATAAAGACCTTCCTTTTAGAAGTGGGGTCGTCCCCGGATTGAATGCTCGAACGAGTCGCGGGGTCGTCCCCGCGAAGGTTCGTAGAGTGCCGAAAAGCCAGCATCCGATCAAGTTTCGGCGAGGGCCTTGCGGTCTTCTTTCTCGCTCATCCGGCGGAAATACGTCGACAACAACGCCCCGGAAATATTGTGCCAGACGCTGAACAGCGCACTCGGCACCGCCGCCAGCGGCGAGAAGTGCGCACTGGCCAGTGCGGCACCCAGCCCTGAGTTCTGCATGCCTACTTCCAGCGCCAGCGACTTACGTTGGGCCAGTGGCAGCTTGAACACGCGGCCGGTGAAGTAACCGAGCAAATAGCCGAAGCTGTTGTGCAGCATCACCACCGCCATGATCAGCAGGCCCGATTCGGCAATCTTCGCCTGGCTCGCCGCGACCACGGCCGCGACAATAATCACGATGCTGACCACCGATACCAGCGGTAATACTTCGACGGCATGCCGTACGCGATCACCCAGTAAGCGTTGCGCCAATACCCCGAGGACAATGGGCAGCAGCACCACTTGCAGGATCGACCAGAACAACTCCATGAACGATACCGGCAGCCACGCGGAAGCCAGCAGCCAGATCAGCGCCGGGGTCAGCAGCGGGGCGAGGAGGGTGGTGACGGCGGCGATGGCCACCGACAATGCGAGGTCGCCCCGGGCCAGCCAGGTCATCACGTTGGACGAGGTGCCGCTTGGGCAGCAACCGACCAGGATCACGCCGACGGCGATTTCCGGTGGCAGGTGGAAGGCCTGGCACAGCAACCAGGCCACACCGGGCATGATCACAAAGTGCGCGACCACGCCCAGGGCTACGCGCCATGGATGGCGAGCAACCTCGGCGAAATCTTCAAGTTTGAGGGTCAACCCCATGCCAAACATCACCAGGCCCAGCAGCGGCACAATGGCGCTTTTCAGGCCGATGAACCAACTGGGCTGAAGGAACGCGACCACGGCAAAGATCAGCACCCAGTAGGCGAAAGTATTGCCGACGAAACGGCTCAAGGCGGCGAGTGCGCGCATGGCGATGTCCTTATTATTAGAGTGCTGGGAGTGGTAGCCCAATCAACTGTAGGCGCTGGCTTGCCAGCGATAGCGTTGGGTCAGTCAGTGACTCTGCAACTGATACACCGCCATCGCAGGCAAGCCAGCTCCTACATTGAGTGTGTGCGTTTAGATACCTTGCGGGGTCTCTTCACCGCCCAATGCTTGCACCAACGCCGGCAGAAAGTCGCCAAAGGTCAGCATCATCAGGGTGAAGCTGGCATCCAGTTGGCCCAGGGCCTCGTCGCCGCCGTCCTGTTCGGCCTGGTCTTGCAGCAGGTCTTCGAACTTCAGGCGCTTGACGGTCATTTTGTCGTCGAGCATGAAGGACAATTTGTCCTGCCAGGCCAGGGACAGTTGGGTCACGACCTTGCCGGTGGTCAGGTGCAGCTGGATTTCTTCGCCGGTCAGGTCCTGGCGCTTGCAGCGCACAATGCCGCCGTCTTCGTGAGTGTCGCGCAGTTCGCATTCGTCGAGCACGAAGAAGTCATCGGCCGGCTTCTGGGTGGTGACCCAGTCGGTCATGATTGCGGTTGGCGCGGTTTTCACGGTCAGCGGACGTACCGGCAGGGTGCCGATCACTTCACGCAGGGTCGACAGCAGGTCTTCGGCGCGCTTGGGGCTGGCCGAGTTCACCAGGATCAGGCCCTGTTTTGGCGCGATGGCCGCGAAGGTCGACGAACGACGGATAAACGCGCGTGGCAGGAAGGCCTGGATGATTTCATCCTTGATCTGGTCCCGTTCCTTTTTGTAGACCTTGCGCATTTGCTCGGCTTCGATCTCTTCGACCTTTTCCTTCACCGCATCACGCACCACGCTGCCTGGCAGGATACGTTCTTCCTTGCGCGCAGCGATCAGCAGGAAGTCACCGCTGACGTGCACCAGGGGCGCGTCTTCACCTTTACCAAAAGGTGCGACGAAACCGTAAGTGGTCAACTCCTGGCTTGCACAAGGGCGCGCCGGTTTGGTGGCCATTGCAGTTTCCAACGCCTCGGCATCAACAGGCAGATCTTGGGTCAGGCGATAGATAAGCAGGTTCTTGAACCACATGGGGTGAGTCTCTCCTTTATACAAAGTGGGGCATTATTCTCTTGATAAGGCCGCAGGCCAACCCTGCCTAAGCCATTGGAAGGGCTGAAAAAAAAGATTTAAGAAAGTGCTTGCCAGACTTGGGGTCGCTCCGTAGAATGCGCGCCACACCGAAACGAAGGGTGATTAGCTCAGCTGGGAGAGCATCTGCCTTACAAGCAGAGGGTCGGCGGTTCGATCCCGTCATCACCCACCATTCGCTTCATGTGTTACGCGCAGCGGTAGTTCAGTCGGTTAGAATACCGGCCTGTCACGCCGGGGGTCGCGGGTTCGAGTCCCGTCCGCTGCGCCATATTCGGTAACCTGGAACACTGAACGCCAGGTCACCACAGAAAGCCCGCTCATTGAGCGGGCTTTTTGCTGTCTGGGGTTTGCCTTTGTGCGTTTGTAGGAGCGAGCTTGCTCGCGAAGATTGTTAACGATGATGCGGGCATCCTGGGTGCACGCGGTGCTCTCAGGTTCTTCGCGAGCAAGCTCGCTCCTACAGGGATTGCAAAAAAACGCCCCCGGTCATTGCCGATGACCGGGGGCGTTTTTTATTGGGGGTTTAGAAATTCCAGCGTGTGGTGACCATGAAGTTGCGCGGTTCACCATAGGCGGCGGAGTTATAGAAACCGATATTGGTGTAGTAGGACTTGTCGAAGATGTTGTTGACGTTCAGCGTTGCCGACAGGTTCTTGGTGACCTGATAGCGGGTCATCAGGTCCACCAGCCAGTAGGCCTCCTGGGAGAACTCCTCATACCCGCCATGTGGGTTGTTGTAGATATCCTGCCAGCCCACGCTCTGCCAGCGCACGCCACCGCCGACGGTCAATTTGTCGAGGTCGCCCTTGAGTTTGTAGGTGGTGTACAGCTTGATCTGGTCTTCAGGCTCGAACGTGGAGATTTTCACGTCCTTGTCATCGCGCACGATCTTGTGGGTATAGCCCGCCTGCAATTGCCAGCCGGGGGCAATCTCGCCGGACATTTCCACTTCGTAGCCCTTGGTCACAGCCTTGCTGCTCTTATAGGCGTAGTTGGACGGGATTGGCGTCTGGTTGTTGTACTCGTCATCGGAGAGGGCGCGATTGGACTCGTGGATTTCAAAGTACGCCGCGCTGGCGTTTACCCGGCCGTCGAGGAAGTCGGCTTTCACCCCCAATTCCCAGTTCTGGCCTTCATCGGGCTCAAGCAGCTTGTTATCCCGGTCGCGGTTGTAGTTTTCCTGGGGCATGAAGATGTCGGTGTAGCTGGCATACACCGAGTAGGTGTCGTTCAGGTCGTAGACAGCACCGACATACGGCACGAAGCGCCCGGATTCACGATAGTTGGGGTTGTAGCCCGTGACCTGGTAGTTGACCACTCGACCGCCCAGCAACAGCTTCAGGTCATCGGCCAGATTCAGGCGGGTGGTTACATAGGCGCCGGTCTGGCGCACGGTGTCGTCGGTCAGGGATTGGGCATTGCCCCAGTCCGGGAGGGTCGCGTGGCCGTGCCAGTTATTGAAGTCGACGATGTTCGGGCTCAGGTTCCAGTAGCCTTTACCTTTCCACTGCGAGGCACTGATGGAGCCGCCCAGCACCAGTTCATGTTCGCGGCCGCCCAGGCTGAACGGGCCGCTCACGTACAGGTCGGCGGAATCGCTGACCGTTTCCCCGGTGTATTTGCCCGAGGTCAACTGTGCGGTGCCGTCCGGCTGTGGCTGGTCGCCCTGGATCGAGCCCATCAGTGCGTGGTAGCCGTTGATCTTGTGGTCCAGTTGCAGCTTGGTCACCCAGCCATCACCCAGGTCATGTTCGAGCATGGCGAATACGGTGCGGGTGTACTGCTCCCAGCTGCTCCATTCGGCGGCGTTGTTGAACGAGCGCTTGACCTTGTTGCGATCACCCTTGGAGTTGATCAGCGGGAAGCTGCCTGACCAGGAAGAACCCTTGGGCAACGTGTCCTGGTAATCACCGCCGACGGTCAGCAGGGTGTCCGGTGACAAGTCGAACTCCATGATGCCGTAGTACGTCGGGCTCTTGCGCGAGTAGTGGTCCATGAACGAATGCTTGTCCTGGTAGGCTGCGACCGCCCGGCCGCGCACATTGCCGCTCTCGGTCAGCGGGCCGCTGACGTCCAGTTCGCTGCGATAGTTGTCCCAGGAACCGGCGCCGAGGGTGGCGTGCCCCTGGAAATCGGCGGTGGGCTTCTTGCGTACCAGGTTGATCGTCGCGCCCAGGGAGCCGGCGCCGGTCAGCAGGCCAGTGGCACCCTTGAGCACTTCGACGCGGTCATAGATCGCCATGTCGCTCAGGGTATTGCCCGCCGAATAGGCGACGTTACGCGCTGTTGAAGGAATGCCGTCGTACTGGAAGTTATTGATCGAAAAACCGCGGGCGTAATAGTTGCTGCGCTCGCTGTCGAAGGCCGACACGGTGATGCCCGGGGTATGGCGCATCACGTCGTCGACGTTGTTCAGGCCGAAGTCATCCATGTGCTGGCGCGTAACAACGCTGACGGACTGCGGGGTTTCCTTGGGGGTCAGCACCAGGCGCGTGGCGGTGGCGATGCTGCCGGGCGTGTAGGAACCGCTGTCTTCAGTGACGTTACCCAACTGATTGCCGGTGACCTGGGTCGGGCCCAGTTCCATGCTGCCGTTGCTGGCAGCGGGCGCGGGTTGCAGTGCATACACTTGGTCGCCCTTTACCGCGATGTAGCCGCTGCCCTGCAGCAACCGGTCGAAACCGTCCTGTATGCCGTAATTGCCTTGCAAACCCGGGCCATTGAGGCCTTCCAGTTCCCGGGACTGGAACACAATCGCCACGCCGGCTTGCTGGGCGAAGCGGTTAAGCGAGCTGCCCAGCCGCCCGGCGGGAATGTTGTAAGCCTGGGCAGCGGTGCTTGGCGTATCCGCCTGGGCCAGGTTGATGTGCAAGGCGCCAACGGTGGCGGCGAGCATGGCCAGGGAAAATGGCGCGCTTCTTAGCAGGGCAAAGCGCCCGCGAAGGTAGGAAGGGGTGTGCATGGTGAAGGCAATCCTTTATGTGTCGAATTACCTTGCTTGACGGGCAACTGCGAAAAAACCGGAAGCAAATGCGAATAATTATTTATTGGCTGTGTTGGACGGGTTCACGATGACCAGCCAAGGGGTATAGGTTTGCACCGTTATCGGTAGGGTTTGCGCCAAAAGTTGCAGGGCATGGTCGCTGTCGTCCAGGGGGATCACGGCCGACACCCGCAGGCTTTGCAGGGCGGCACGGTCAAACTGCAGGCGGCCAGAACGATGCCGTGCGATTTCATCCAGCACCTCGGGCAATGGCCGGTTTTCCACCACCAGTTGATGGCGACGCCAGGCTTCATTGATGCCGGCCGGGTCAATGCTACCGGTCAGGCGGACGCTGTCGGTACTGATCAGGGCCTGGGAACCAGCGGCGACTTCCAGGCTCTGCCGCGCATCGGCGCTGTGGGCTGCCACGCGCGATTCGAGCATGCTCAGCACGGTGCTATCGCCCTCGCGCTTGACCACAAATCGCGTGCCCAGCGCGCGCATGCTGCCTTGGGCGGTCTGTACGATAAACGGCCGTGCCTGATCGTGGGCCACTTCCACCAGGATTTCGCCTTGCAGCAGTTCGATGCGCCGTTGCGTGGCGTCGAAATGCAGGTTGGCCGCACTGATGCCATTGAGGCTCAGGGCCGAACCGTCGGCCAGGCGCAGGGTTTGCCACTGGCCGGGGCCGTTGCGCACGTCGGCCATCCAGCGCTGCGGGTAGGGGCTGAGCAGCAGCGCCGCGGCAGGCACTGCCAGGCTGCATGCCAGCAGCAGGGTGCGCACTGCGCTTTTGCTGCGGCGCGATTGCTGATTGGCGAACGCAGCATTCAGCGCCGCCCGTGCTGGTGACTTTTTCCCACGCAGGGCCTGCATTCGCGAAATCACCGCTTCCATGCGTGCAGCGGCAGCGGCGTAGTGCGGGCCTTGTTGTTTCCAGCAATCGAACGCCAGGCGCTGGGCTTCGCTCAGCTCACCTTCATGCAGGCGCAGCATCCATTCGGCGGCTTGTTCTTCGATCTGTTGGCGGGCGTCGGGCATGGGGGGCTCAGGTGTCCATACTATGGCCGCAATGCACCAGGGCCTGGATCAGGTATTTGCGTACCGTGCGTTCCGAGAGCTTGAGTTGCCGGGCGATCTGCTGTTGGGTCAGTTCTTCGAGGTAATAGAGCACAAATGCCTGGCGCGAATACTCATGCATGCCTTCGAGGATAAACGCGATCTGCTCCAGAGCTTCAAGGGTCGTGTTGATCTGTTCCGGCGACTGGAACCCCTCAAGCGCGTCCATCGTCAGCGCCAGTTCCTGCAGGTAGGCTTGTTCAATCTGTTTGCGTCGGGCCTGGTCGATGATCAGCCGCCGCGCAGTGGTGCTCAGGTAGGCCCTGGGTTCGCGGATCGTCGCCACCGATTCACGGGTGTTGAGGATGCGCGCGAAAGTGTCCTGAGCCAGGTCGGCAGCGTTCTGCCGGCAGCCCAGCTTGCGCCGCAGCCAGGTGAGTAGCCAGCCATGATGCTCGCTGTAGAGCTGGGTTATTTCCCGTTGGAATGGCGGTTCACCCACAGACATAGGCGTGGCCCAGGTGTTATTGAGAATGGTTTCTAATTGTGAGCCCAGGGCTGGGTAAACGCAATAGACTCGCGTTTACCCGCTACAAGCACCGGTTTTCCTGGGTGTAGCCTGCTGGCGAAAAGATATTTCAAATAAATTGCATTTAAATCAACACATTGCGAAATTTTCGTATATGATGCGCCCCGCACCAAACGTAAAGGGTGATTAGCTCAGCTGGGAGAGCATCTGCCTTACAAGCAGAGGGTCGGCGGTTCGATCCCGTCATCACCCACCATTACGTCCAATGCTACGCGCAGCGGTAGTTCAGTCGGTTAGAATACCGGCCTGTCACGCCGGGGGTCGCGGGTTCGAGTCCCGTCCGCTGCGCCATATTCGGTAATCTGGAATGCTGAACGCCAGGTCACCACGCAAAGCCCGCTCACTGAGCGGGCTTTTTTGTGCCTGGGATTCTGTGGCCAGGGACAAATCCTCCCATACACGTTGACCTGCGCCTACGCGAAGAGGCGCCAGCGTGCCGGCGAAGGCGTGCGATAAAACGCCGCGGGGTGTCAGGCAACCAGCGTTATCGTTAACGAACATCGCGGGCAAGCCCGCTCCTACAGGTCAACGATCAGAGGGGGTATTGCGGCTATGCCGATAATCACTCACCGCCTCGTACACCGCCTTGCGCAGCCGATTGATCCCCCCAATCGGCCGGTGTTCCTCCACGCCAAACCATGGGTTGAACGACTGGTTGTCACAGGCCAGGTTCAAGGCTGGAGTATCAAAGTCCTGCGCCGGGATGCGGATTTTTGCCACGCTCTCGTAGGGCGCGTCGCTTTCTTTCCATTCAATACTGGTGTCTTCGATGGGCATATATTTCTGCGGGTTCTGGCGCTGGATCTGCAGCACAAAACACGCGTCGATACGGTCCGTGGACAGTTGCTGGCTCAAGGCGCTGCGCAGGAAGTTCGGCAAGTCCTGGTTTTGCTTGGGCAGGCTGTACTCCGGGCAGCTTTGCGGGTCTGGGGCGACGCGGAATTTGGCATTTGCGCTGCCGAACTTGTAGGGCGATACCGAAAAGTACGTCGCCTCGGTCGGGCTGGCCGGTGCGGGTGCAAGTGTGGCCAGGGCGATAAACAGATGCCGCACCTGCCAACTGCGTGGGTCGAGGCTTGGGAAAAACGCCATGGCTTTTTTGCCATCGGCCTGGGCCCCGACGTTCTGCGCGTATTCGGCCACGTCGCTGACGAAGAAATTCGGGTGGCTGAACATGACAAAGTCCTGCTCGGTGCGCGCCTGCTGATCGGCCAGCAATTGCTTGCCCGGCACGTCCAGCAACTTGATCGCCATGCCGCGAGCATCGCGGATGCTGTCGAACTGTGGATAAGCGTTGCCGTTGGACAGGCGCATCATCGCCTGCCAGGTCTTGCCCGGTTCGGCGAACACGCCCTGGCGCAGCGCCGGCTCAAGGTCCGGCAGCACGCGGACTTCGGCCTTCACGCAGCCGTGGGCCTTGGCATGGGCATCGCGCAGGTAACGGGTGCCTTCGCGATGCTGGTCGACGATGCGCACCGCCGTCTGGATGATGCCTTGGGTCATGGCCGCTTCGCCCGGCGGTATCTGCTCCTCGGTAGGCACCGGGCCGCTGTGGTGCCAGGCAAACCACAGGGTCGACAGCAACCAGCCGAGCAGGCCCAGGCCTACCAGCCATAACAGCGTCTTGCCGAGAAACGCGCCGAGGCGCAGCCACAGTCGAGCGAGCATGGAACGGTCCTTGTATCGAAATGGGGAAGTCATGGCAGTTGCTGCTCCAGCGGGCCGCCCAGTACTTTCAGGTATTCCAGCAACGCCCAGCGCTCCTCAGGCTCCAGGCCCCGGCCAATCACCCCGTTGCCACGCTTGCCCGCGCGGAACTCGTGGCCGCTGTTATGGTTGCCGGTGATGCTCGTATCGAACAGGAACGCGTTTTTAAAAGCCTCGGTGCGATAGCCCAGGTGACGTGGGTTGTAGTCGAAGGTGCCTTTATAGAAGGTGCGGCTGCGCTCGTACTGGGGTGATAGCAATTGGTAGAGCGTCGGCACCGAGCCGTTGTGCAGGAACGGCGGCGTGGCCCACACACCGGCCAGCGGGCGGGCCTTGTAGGCGCGCAGCTCGCGCACGCCGATGGGCAGGCCGAAACCGTCCAGGCGTGGGCGTTCGGTTGGGGTGATACCGGCGGCGCGGTAAGCATGTTCTTCGACAAATGCAGTGACATAGGCCAGGCCTTTGGCCACGGACAGGCTACGCAGGTCCAGCGGTTCGGTCGGCGCGGGGTGCAGTTCGACGTTTAACTGCGCCAACTCGGCCGGGTCCCATTGCAGGGCGCTGAGGTCGTAGCGTTGGTCGGCAATGTTGCTGGCGGTGCCAGGGTCGGTGCCGATGTAGTCCACCGCCAGCATCTTCAACTGCTGTACCGGGCGCCCGTTGACTTCACTCACGCTGGGCACATGGCAGGCCGCGCAGTTTTCCGTGAACAATGCGCGGCCACGGGCGGCCAGGGGTTTGTCGATAGCGCCGAACAGCGCTTCAGGCCAGGTCGGGGGCTTTAGCCGTTGCAGGGTTTCTTCGATCAGGTTCAGGTCACGCACGCGTACGCTGGAAGGGTAGCGCGCATCGCCCTGCAGAGGCTGGCCGGCACTGTCGAAGAACGCCAGGGTCGCGCCTACGCCCAGTGCCTCGCCGATATTACGCGCCATGGGTTGCTGGGCCGAGCCGTTCCATTGCACCCAGTCGAAGGTCCACATGTCCCACAACTGTGGGTAGTCCACCGGCGCGTTGGCGATACGGTAGTTTTCCGGCGAAATGGCATCGCCGAAGCTGGCGTTGGCGATGCGGCCGAACGCATCGGTGCGCCCCGGGCCTTCTTCGGTGGGGTAGAGGCCACGGTGGGTATCGTTCCAGGCCACCTTGAGGAAGTTGTCCAGGGACTTCTTGAAGTCCTGGCGCAGTTGATCGTATTGGGCGTCGTATTGATCGCCCAGTACGCGGTGGGCGAAGCGCCTGAACTTCAACGGGTTGTAATAAGTGGACGCGAGGCTGGCCACCAGGGCCTGGCCAAAGCTGCCACCGCGCAGGGTCGGGACACTGGAGGGCAGCACGTGTTGCGCCGAGCCGCCGTCGATGCGCAGGGCCTGGCCATTGAAGCGCAACTCGCCGGTGTGGCAGGCGGCGCAGGTTATATCGAGAAACTCATCGTTGCTGCCGGCATTCTTGTGCCGGGCGAAACCTACGGGCAGGTTGCCGGGGTTCTGGGGTGTGGCCTGTTGCCGCGGGTCTACCAGGAAACCAAAGCGCGCCAGGTTGGCCGGCTCGGCGAATCGCTGCTCGGAAAACGGCAGCTCCAGCGCAGAGAACCAGTTGTAACGCAGGCCCTTGACCTGGGTGCCCTGGGGGGTGAAGTAGTAGACCTGGCGGTCGGCGGCGCTCCATTGGTCCTGGTAGTGCACCTGCTGTACCGGCACGTAATCCGGTAGCTTCGGGTTGGCCACGTAATAGAGTACGACGGCCAGCCCCAGTCCCAGAAGTGACAGGATCAGGCGTAAAGCACGGGAAAAAATGCGCAAGATAACTATCCTTGTCGAGTGGTTGTGTCCTTATGCCACTGAGCGCGGTAGGCGGCAAGTAGCCATGATCCGTCTACGCAGGCGGTTTTCGGTACATCGGCTGTCCTTCGCCGGGCTTTGTGGCAGATGAAAATGCTTTTAAACACGTGAACTTATCAGAAGTTTCCTGCTCACATGCCGGTAGCCATTGGTCGTGGCCGCCTGATAAGCTCGCGACTTTATTCGAATGCCCTTTTGGCGCATGAACAAGGAAATAGCATGAAACAGCATCGGTTGGCGGCGGCGGTGGCCCTGGTTAGCCTGGTACTTGCGGGTTGTGATTCGCAAACCAGCGTAGAGCTGAAAACCCCGGCGCAGAAAGCTTCCTACGGTATCGGCCTGAACATGGGCAAAAGCCTGGCTCAGGAAGGTATGGATGACCTGGACTCCAAGGCCGTTGCCCAAGGCATCGAAGATGCCGTCGGCAAGAAAGAACAGAAGCTGAAGGACGAAGAACTGGTTGAAGCGTTTTCCGCACTGCAAAAGCGTGCTGAAGAACGCATGACCAAGATGAGCGAAGAGTCGGCAACCGCCGGCAAGAAATACCTCGAAGACAACGCCAAGAAAGACGGCGTCGTCACCACCGCTTCCGGTCTGCAATACAAGATCGTGAAGAAGGCCGAAGGCGCGCAACCCAAGCCTACCGACGTAGTGACTGTGCATTACACCGGCAAGCTGACCAACGGCACCACCTTTGACAGCTCCGTGGATCGCGGTAGCCCGATTGACCTGCCGGTCAGCGGCGTGATCCCGGGTTGGGTCGAAGGCCTGCAACTGATGCACGTAGGCGAGAAGGTCGAGTTGTACATCCCGTCCGACCTGGCCTACGGCGCCCAGAGCCCGAGCCCGGCGATTCCAGCCAACTCCGTACTGGTCTTTGACCTGGAGCTGCTGGCAATCAAGGACCCGGCCAAGGCTGACGCTCCTGAAGCACCTGCTGCCAAGTAAGCAGCGGTTGAACACCCAACGCCCCGTTTATACGGGGCGTTGTTGTTTCTGCGGGTTCTATTTATCTGTGGTGAGCGGGCTGATTGTGGCAAGAAGGCTTGTTGTGGCGAGCGGGCTTGCCCCGCGCTGGGGTGCGTAGCAGCCCCAATAGGCCTACCCAATCGTATCAGGAAGACTGAATTGGCTGGATTTTGGGCTGCTACGCACCCCAGCGCGGGGCAAGCCCGCTCGCCACAGGGTGAGTTCGCTGAAAACCGGATCCCTTGCAATCCGAACGAACACCTGCGATTTAGAGCAGTCTGATGCTATACCTCGGCACGGGTAGCCGCAGATGCACCCCAAGTCAATGAAATCTTGGGATTTTTTTATGTGCGCAAAAAACGCCCGATCTGACTGTAGGCCTTGTATTACGTGGCTTTCAGCCGCGAAAATGGGCTCTGTTCACAAGGTTATCCACAAGTTGTGTGGATAACCTTTTCTCTCGCCTGGAACTGGAGTGACGATGAAAGCACCCTGGAATTTCACCCGTTTCCTACCGTTGGCCGCACGCCTGATTGGGCGTGGACGCCTGCCGACCCTGTTGTTCGCGGTCGCTGCCAAAGGTTCAAACCAGGGCAGCCGCCTGGGCAAGCTCAAGGACGACCTGAAGCTACTCCAGGCGTTGTGCCTGGCCTACTGGCGCGGCGAGTACCGGGCCATCAGCCCCAAGGCGCTGATATCGGTAGTGGCGGGCTTGATGTATTTCCTCAGCCCGATTGATGCCATCCCGGATTTCCTGCCGATGTTCGGCATGCTCGATGACATCGCGGTTCTGGCCTGGGTCATGAAGTCCCTGGACGGTGAGCTGAGTGCTTTCCGCGCCTGGCGTGAACGCCAGCGCCCGGAGAAGTTGGTGGTGGTTGAGCGCTTGCCCGCCACGCCACAGCTTCTGGAGCAGGAAAACCCGAAAAAAAACTGAAGACGCGGATTATCCCCCTGCGCTCTTTGTGGCTGTTAGGATTACACTCCTAAGGAAAGTACTTACTTCGTAAGTGTTGTGATCCTACGGGGCAGTCATGGATATACAAATCATTTCACGGGATGGCGAACCCGAATACGCGGTTCTGCCATGGGCTCAGTACCAGGCGCTGTTGACAGCCGCCGGCCTGCAGCAACCAGCCACGCCTTCTGCACAGATCCCACCCATCGCTACCGAGCAGGATCTACGCCCCCTGGAGCAATTACGCAGCCTGCGCGAAGCCAAGGGGCTGGCGATCGAGACATTGGCTCGTACTGTGGGTATAAGCCCGTCCTACCTGGGTTTGATTGAAAGTGGTGAGCGCCAGCCGGATGCCGCGATCCGTCGCAGCCTGGCCTGGGAGTTGGGGATTGCGGGTTGGAGGGATGCAGTGTGAGTGTGCGCATCAGCCGTCAGCATTGGGATGGATTGCTCAACGAACTTGATCAGGCCCGTCGCCAACGCCATCTTTTGACCTATCGCGCATTGCTTGAGCGCCTGCAGTTTCCGACGCCGGCGATGCAAACCCTGACCGCTGCACTTGAGCACCTGGCCGCCCTTGATGCCAAGGCCGAGCAACCCCTGCGCAGTTCCCTGGTGATCAGCCAGGGCGCGAGTCGCTTGCCGCGCACCGGTTTTTTTGAATGTGTCGAACGCCTTGGGCGTTTCTGTGGGCCATCCGATGGCGTCGCTGCGGCGTCGTGGCACGCCTCGGAAGTGGTCCGTGTGTTCGAGTACGAATATCCTGAATCAGCGGAGGCTTGAGTGTTCTGGAAGCTCAAAGCGTATGCCAGCTACTGGTTGGCGCGCAGGTTGTTTCATTGGTCATGGTTTGTGCGTCAGCCCCGTGGCTGGCACTGGCTGGAGGGGCAGTTTGCACGCATGGCCAACCTGGGTAATGTCGAGGCCCAAAGTTTCTATGGGCACATCCTGACCTTTCGCGGCCAGGGTCTTGGCGCACGGGAAGAGGGCGTGCGCTTGCTGCGCTTGGCCGGCCAGGCTGGAGATGGCAAGGCTGCCTATCAAGTCGGCGTGCTGAGCCTGGCTGGCAGCCTGGGCAAGGCCCCCGACCCGGTCGAAGCCGCGCGCTGGTGGACCCTCGCTGCCAAGGCCGGGCATCCGCTGGCGCAGATGCGTCTGGAACAATTGTAGGAGCCGGCAAGCCGGCTCCTACAGGAGTTCGCGGCTGTCGATTACGTGGATGCTGTAGCCGGCCACGTTCTTGGCGTGATGCTTGGCCTGTGAGGCCAGTTCCGCCAACTGGCTGGCATCCAAGTGTCCACAACTCAGCGGATGCAGATGCACCACGCCGATAGACAGCGACAGCAAGGCAAACTCCTGTCGCGCCCCTTGGCGATTGAGGGCGATAAAACATCCCGCCTCCAAATGCTCACTGCGGTAAAAACGCCGGCACTGGGTCTGGAAATCATCCACCAACTGGTTAAGACGCTTGCGCCAATCCTGGGCGCCCAGCACCAGTAAAAAATCATCGCCGCCAATATGCCCGACAAAATCGCGGCTGGGGTCCACCCGGTCGTTCAGGCATTGCGCCAGGCACAGCAACACTTCATCGCCACGGCCATAGCCGTAGATATCGTTGAACGGCTTGAAGCTGTCGATATCCACATAGCAAATCACGGATTCGCGCTGCTGCTGCAACAGCCGCGTCAGGCACTGCTGGATCGGCACATTGCCCGGTAGCAGGGTCAGTGGGTTGGCGTAGCGCGCCTGCTGGATTTTCAGTTCGGTAATCAGCTTGAGTACGTCGATCACCCGGCCCAATCCCAGGTAGTTGCCGTTCTGGGTGATGATGAAGTCTTCTTCGATGCGCTGCCGCGCGCGGCTGGTCAGCAGGCGGCTGACCTGTTGCAACGACTGGCTCAGCTCCACGGCCAGGAAGTCGTCGCTCATCAAGCGGCTGATGGGCTTGCGCGCAAACAGATCAGTGGCAAATGGCTTGAGCAGGGCGTCGGACAACGAATGCCGATGCACGATGCCGATGGGCTGGCCGCGCCCATCGAGGACCGCCAGGGAGTTGAGGTTGGCCTGGCTGCGGAACGCTTCCAGCACCTTTGCCGTGGCGATGTCCTGGGCCACGGCCGGTTGTTCGTTGAGCAGGGCGCTGAGGTCACTGGCGTCCTCGTTGAGCGAGACGCTGGTGCTGTCGGGCCTGGCCAGCATCAACCGGGCTTCGGTCGGCGGGTGCTCCTGGGGACGGCACAGCAGGTAGCCCTGGATCAGATCCACACCCATCTCCGTGAGCACCGCCAATTCTTCTGGCAATTCGATGCCTTCAGCAATTACCTGCGCGCGGGAAGCCCTGGCGATCTGCAGGATGGAGCCGACAAACTCGCGCTTGAGCGCATCCTGGTGAATGCCGTCGATAAAATGCCGGTCGATCTTCACGTAGTCCGGGCGCAACTCGGACCACAAACGCAAGCTGGAGTAACCGGCGCCCAAGTCATCCAGGGCAATTGAAAAGCCCATGTCGCGATAGTGGTGCAGGGCGGTCTGCAGTAGCTGGAAATCGTCGGTCGGCGCTTGCTCCGTGAGTTCGATCACGATCTGGCTGGGTGCGATCCCGTACTCGCGCAGCATCTGCAAGGTGCGCCCCGGTTGATGAGTGGTTTCCAGCAGCGACTCGGGTGAGACGTTGAGAAACAGCTTGCCCGGCAGCTTCTGCTCGCTGAAGCGCTTACAGGCGCTTTGCCTGCAGGCCATCTCCAGCTCATTCAGGCGTCCGGCCTGGCGCGCCACGCTAAACAGCGCGAGGGGCGAGTGCAGCGGGCTGTTGGAGGGGCCGCGGCTCAGGGCTTCGTAGCCGAGGATGCGGCGTTCGCAGAGACTGATGATGGGTTGGAACAGACTGTGCAAACTGCCCTGAGCCAGGATGGAGCCCAGGGCATTCAGCTGTTCGGTCATGGTCATGATGATCTCGGTCGAAAAAAAAGGACCGGGTGCCTGGGGCGCCCGGTCCTTCATTTCACGACAGAATGATGTCTGTTTGATGACGCTCAGTGGAGCGGCAACATTAAATTGCCATCATTTACTGCTTGGCCACCGTCTTACTGATTTTCAGGTAGTCCAGCAGAATCCGCCCGGTTTCGCTCAGGTAGGCATCATCTTCCGGCTTGGTCTTTTCAGGTTCAGTCGGCAGCGCGTCTTCGTCTTCTTTCTTCAGCTCCTTGAGCGGGGCTTCACCCTTGGCCTTGCGGCGGATGTTTTCCAGGGCAAGTTGCTGGTTCTCGATATCGGTGTGCTGCGCGCGGCGGTCCACTTCATTGAGGCTGACGGTCTTCTCGGCCATCAACTTCTTGGCCAGGGCCAGCTTGTCGCGGATAAACACGAACTCGGCATCCTTGGCGGATCGCAGGTCATGTTCGGCCTTGAGCTGGGCCAGGTATGGCTTGAACGGGTCCGATGCGGGCTTGATGGCTGGGCGGATGGTGTCCCATGGCATGGCTTCGGGCAGGGCGCTTTCGCCGATTTCCTTGGTGTCGATGAGCGACGGGAAATCGATGTCCGGCAGTACGCCCTGATGCTGAGTGCTCTGCCCGGAAACCCGGTAGAACTTGGCCAGGGTCAGCTTCAGCTCGCCATGGTTGAGCGGCTGGATGGTCTGCACCGTACCTTTGCCGAAGGTCTGGCCACCGATGATCATTGCGCGGTGGTAGTCCTGCATCGCACCGGCGAAAATCTCTGAGGCCGAAGCCGAGAGGCGGTTGACCAGCAACGCCATCGGGCCTTTGTAGAAGGCGCCGGGGTTTTCGTCTTCCAGCACATCCACACGGCCGTCAGCGTTGCGCACCAACACGGTAGGGCCCTTGTCGATAAACAGGCTGGTCAGCTCGGTAGCTTCCTGCAACGAGCCGCCACCGTTGTTGCGCAGGTCGATGACCACACCGTCGACCTTCTCTTTGGTCAGCTCGGTGAGGATTTTCTTCACGTCACGGGTGGTGCTCTTGTAGTCCGGATCACCGGCACGGAAGGCCTTGAAGTCCAGGTAGAACGCCGGAATCTCAATCACGCCCAGCTTGTAGTCCTTGCCATCCTGCTTGAGGTTGAGGACTTTCTTCTGCACGGCCTGGTCTTCGAGCTTCACCGCTTCGCGGGTGATCGACACCACTTTGCTGGTCTGGTCGTTCGGCGCATTGGTGTGCGGAATCACTTCCAGGCGCACCACGCTGCCTTTGGGCCCACGGATCAGCTTGACCACTTCGTCCAGGCGCCAGCCGACCACGTCGACCATCTCTTTGTCGGCCTGGGCCACGCCAATGATCTTGTCGGCCGGGGCGACCTGCTTGGTCTTGTCCGCAGGGCCGGCGGGCACCAGGCGCACGATCTTGACCTGATCGTTGTCGCTTTGCAGCACGGCACCGATGCCTTCGAGGGACAGACTCATGTTGATATCAAAATTTTCCGCGTTATCTGGCGACAGATAATTGGTGTGCGGATCGTAGGACATCGCGAAGGTGTTGATATAGGCCTGGAAGATATCTTCAGCGCGGGTCTGCTCAAGGCGGCTCAATTGGTTCTTGTAGCGCTTGGTCAGCAGTTCCTGGATCGCCTTGGGCTCTTTGCCGGCGATCTTCAGGCGCAGGACTTCGTCCTTGACGCGTTTGCGCCACAGGTCATCCAGGGCGGCGGTGCTGGTCAGCCACGGGGCCTCCTTGCGATCCACCAGCAAGGTTTCCTTCTGGGTGAAGTCGAGCTTGTCGACGCCTTTGTTCAGCTCACCCAGGGCGAAGTCCAGACGCGCTTTGACACGGTCCAGGTAACGCTTGTAGATGGTGAAGCCAGGCTGCAGGTCGCCGCTCTTGAGGAAGTCGTCGAACTGGGTCTTCCACTTGTCGAACTCGGCAACATCACTGGCCAGGAAATAGCTGCGCGAGGGATCAAGCAGCTTGAGGTAGCTGTCATAGATGATCACCGAGCGCGCGTCGTCCAACGGCGGCTTGCTGTAATGGTGGCGCTTGAGCAACTCGACGACGTTAAGGCTGGCAATCACCTCATCGCGATCAGGCTGAAGTTTGTCCCAGCTGTTGGCTGCGAACGTATTGGTCGACAGCGGCAACAGGCCGAGACCAATGAAAAGAGCGAGGGCGGTGCTGGGGAACAAATGCTTCATGCTGATTCGACGCGGGGGCAATTGATAACGCATATTAGGCCGTCTTTGAAGTCGCCGGTTCCATTTGGGCCGGTCGCATAATGCAAAAAGCCCGGCGCTACAGCAACGGGCTCAGTCCAGACTCACTATGGAGGCACTGTGAAAGCATTGCAAGGCGTTGAAGGTCATGTGGAGTGGGTTGAGACCCCGAGTCCTACGTGCGATGTAGGGCAAGTTCGCATTCGGGTGGCAGCAGCCGGCTTGAATCGGGCGGATTTATTACAGCGTGCGGGGCTCTATCCGCCACCCCCAGGTGCCAGCGAGGTGCTGGGCCTGGAGTGCTCCGGGGTTATCAGTGAGGTCGGCGCCGGGTCTTCCTGGCAAGTGGGGGATCGGGTCTGTGCGCTGCTGGCCGGCGGTGGCATGGCGCAGGAAGTGGTGGTAGACGCGCGCCACGTACTGCCGGTGCCCGAGGGCCTGTCCCTGGCTGAAGCGGCCGCTTTGCCTGAGGTGTACAGCACTGCCTGGCTGAATCTGTTCCAACTGGCGGCCCTCAAGCCGGGTGAAAAGGTGCTGTTGCACGCGGGCGCCAGTGGCGTCGGTTCGGCGGCGATCCAGCTTTGCAAGGCCTTTGGCAGCCCGTGCTGGGTCAGCGTCGGCTCTGCGGATCGCCTGGCCTACTGCGAAGACCTCGGTGCCCAGGGCGGTGTGGTACGTACTGACGGCATCGAGAGCCTGGGGGATTTTGGCCCTTTCGACGTGATTCTCGACCCGGTGGGCGGCAATTATGCAGCCATCAACCTCAAGCTCCTGGCCCGCGACGGTCGTTGGGTGCTGATCGGCTTGATGGGCGGGCGCGAGGCCCAGTTGGACCTGGCGCATGTGCTGGCCAAGCGCGTGCAGTTGCTGGGCTCGACCTTGCGCAGCCGCGATGATCAGTTCAAGGCTGATCTGCTGAGCGACCTGGGCCAGCAGGTGTGGCCGTTGTTTGGTGAAGGGCGCCTGAGCCCGCAGTTGGCCAAGACCTTTGCGATCACGGATGCCGAGGCGGCGTTTGCGGAGCTGGCGACCAACCAGATTTCCGGGAAGTTGGTGCTGGTGATCGACGAAAGCCTGGCTTAAATGCCAATCCCGAATTGAAACCGGGTCAAAAGGGTGGGAGCGGGCTTGCTCGCGAAAGCGGTCGTCAGTTAACAACTATGTCGACTGATACACCGCTTTCGCGACGGTGCGGCGATCCGACAAGCCCGCTCCCACATTTTGATTGGGTTTCAAGTCAGGAAACGCGCTGTCAGGTCCACTGGTGAATCGGCCAGCCCGCCTGTTCAGCGTGGGCCCGTAGCACAGGATCCGGGTTCACCACCTGTGGGTAATCGACCTTGCTCAACAGCGGCAAGTCATTGCGCGAATCCGAATAGAAATACGCTCCTTCCAGGCTTTCACCTTCCTGCTCCAGCCATTGCATCAAGCGGGTGATCTTGCCTTCCCGGTAGGTCAGTACACCGACGGTCTTGCCGCTGTACACCCCATGGGCCACGTCCAGTTCAATCCCCAGCACCTCATCGATGCCAATACGCGCCGCTATCGGCGTGACCAAGTGCGTGCCCGAGGCCGAGATCACCAGGATCCGGTCACCGTTCTGGCGGTGGCGGGCGATGGTCTTGGTGGCGTCGCTGTAGATCAGCGGCTCGATAATATCTTCCACCCATGGCTCTACCAGATGTGCGACTTCTTCCGGGGTGCGCCCGATCATCGGTTCCAGGCTGAAGTCCATGAACTCTTCCATGGCCAACTCGCCGCGGCTGTAGGCAGACATCAGTTCATGGTTCTTGCGCATGAACGATTCACGGTCCACCCAGCCCAGGCGGCCCATCTGTTCGCTCCACAAGGTGGCGCAATCGCCGTGGATCAGGGTGTCGTCCAGATCAAAAATTACCAAAGCCATCAGTCATGCTTCCTCAATAAACGCTGCATCCTCAGGCTACCTCACACAGCGCAGCGGGATCGATAGAAAGTGCCAGGCGCTGGCCATCCGCATGCAGATCCTGGGCCGAGCGATTGAGTACGTCCACCACCAATTCCACGCCCCGGGCCTCGACACGATAGCGAATCACATTGCCCAGCAGGCTATGGCTGCGCACCAGGGCATCCAGTTCGCCACTGCGGTTGAGCTCGATGGATTCAGGGCGGATGGCGATGCGCCCGTTGACCGGGCGCTGCAACAGCTTGCTGGCCTGCTCGGCATCCAACAGGTTGTAGTTGCCGATAAAACCGGCGGCAAAGGCATCCACCGGAGCGGTGTAGAGGGTCTCGGCGTCGCCGCTCTGCACGATCTTGCCCTGGTTCATCAGGAAGATGCGGTCGGACATGACCAGGGCTTCTTCCTGGTCGTGGGTCACGAAGATGGTGGTCAGCCCCAGCTCGCGCTGGATCTGGCGGATCTGTTCGCGCAGGTGCTTGCGAATCCGTGCGTCCAGGGCCGACAGCGGCTCGTCAAGCAGCAGCAGGCGCGGCCGCGTGACCAGGGAGCGGGCGAGGGCGACGCGCTGGCACTGGCCGCCGGACATCTGGTGCGGGTAGCGCCCGGCCAGGTCCTTGAGCTCGACCAGTTGCAACACTTCCTGGACCCGCTTGTGGCTGTCATCGGCATTGACTTTCTGCATGCGCAGGCCGAAGGCGACGTTCTGTTCCACGGTCATATTGGGGAACAGCGCGTAGCTCTGGAACACCATGCCGATATGGCGCTTCTGCGGGCTTAACGGAACAATGTCCTGGCCGTCCAGCAGGATCTGCCCGCTGTCTACCGGCGTCAGGCCGGCGATGCAGCGCAGTAGCGTGGACTTGCCGCAACCGGACGGGCCGAGGAGGGTGACGAATTCGCCCTTGGCGATCTCGCAGTTGATGTCACTGAACACCGGGGTGGCGGCGTAGCTTTTTTGCAGGTGCTGGACGCTGACGAAGCTCATTGGCTTTTGTCCTTGTTCAAGAGGTTGGCGGCCCAAGTGAGCAGCAGCACGAAAAGGAAATAGGAAATGACCACGGCGCTGGTGAAATGGCCGCTGCTGTTGCGCATGTTGTTGAGGTACACCTGCAAGGTCTCGTAGCGCGTGCCGACGAGGATATTGGCGAACACAAACTCGCCGAACAGGAACGAGAACGACAGCAGCAACGCGACCATCAAACCCTTGCGCAGGTTGGGCAGCACCACCAGGATCGCGGCCTGCCAGGTGCTGGCGCCGAGCAGTTGGGCGGCGTCCATCAGGTCACGCAGGTTGATCGCTTGCAGGTTGTTGGTGATCGCGCGGTACATGAACGGCAGCGCCACGGTGAAGTAGCAGCCGATCAGGATCCACGGCGTACCGACCATGGCCAGCGGCCCCGAGCCATACAGCTGCAACAGCCCCACCGACGACACCACTGGCGGCACGGCGAAGGGCAAAAGGATCAGGATGTTCATCAGCGCATCGAGCCGGGGGAAGTGGTAATGCACCACGAACAGCAGCGGCAGGATCAGCACCACCGACAGGATCAGCGCACCCACGCATACCAGCAGCGACTGGCCAAAGGCATGTAAAAAGCGCGGGTCGCTCCACAGCTGCACATACCACTTGAAGGTAAAGCCGGCGGGCAGGATGGTGGCCGACCAACTACTGGCGAGGGAGTACACCAGGGTGCCAATCAGCGGCAGTACCAGGATCGCAAACAGCAGGTACACCACCACGCGATGATAGAGGGCAACGGGGCTGGCTTCAGCGCGAGACATGGTAGCTCCTCTTGAGCAGCAGTTGATGGACCACGGTGACCACGGTCATCAGCGCCACCAGGATCACGGCCAGGGCGCTGGCCATGTTCGGGTCCAGGGAAATGTCACCGGAAACCATCGCCGCGATACGGATCGGCAGCACGTTGAAGTTACCGGTGGTCAACGCGTACACCGTGGCGTAGGCGCCCAGGGCGTTGGCTACCAGGATCACGAAAGTACCCAGCAGCGCCGGCGTCAGCACCGGCAGGCCGATATGCCGCCAGTACTGCCAGCCATTGGCACCCAGGAGCGCAGCGGACTCACGCCAGTCTTCGCGCAGGGCGTCGAAGGCCGGGTAGAGCAGCAGCACGCCCAAAGGGATCTGGAAGTAGGTGTACAGGATGATCAGGCCGGTCTTGGAGTACAGGTTGAAGTCCTGAATGATCCCGGCCTGCTTGAGCATGATGGTGATGCTGCCGTTAAACCCCAGCAGGATGATGAAGGCAAAGGCCAGGGGTACGCCGGAGAAGTTGCTGGTCATGTTGGCGAAGGCGGTGACGAAGTTGCGCAGCGGCGAATCCACCTTGCGCAGCGAGTAGCTGCCCAGCAACGCGATGATGATGCCGAAGATGCTGGAGTAGAAACTGATCTCCAGGCTGTGCTTGATCGCCTGTAGGTAGAACTTGGAGTTGAAGATCTTGCTGAAGTTGGCCAGGCCCCAGCCGAACTCTTCCGATTGCAGGCTGTTGACCATTACCCAGAACAGCGGTGCGATCTGGAATACGATAAAAAACAGGGCGAAGGGTACCAGGCACAAGGCGGCCAGCCATTTGCCACGGATCACTGAACTCACTTCAACAGCTCCTGGCAGACAGATTTTTCGTGGGCAACGCCAAGCAGGGCGCAGACAGTGCCGCAGATATCGGTTTGCTTGGGCTGGGCCTTGGGGTCGAGACTGAAGGCATCACCGAAGACAAACAGCGGGACTTCACGCTCCTCTGGCAACAGGCCGTTGTGGGAGCGGTCGTTGTTCATGCCGTGGTCGGCCGTTACCAGCACCTGGTAGCCGGCATCGAGCCAGCCTTGCAGGTAGTCGGCCAGGATAATGTCGGCCGTGCGGGCGCTGTTGCGGTATTGCGCGGTGTCGAGGCCGTGCTTGTGGCCGGCGTCGTCGATATTCATCGGGTGCACCAGCAAAAAGTTCGGCGCGTGCTTGAGGCGCAGGCTTTCGGCGTCGGCAAACAAGTGGGCGTCCGGGTAATGATCGCTCCAATAGAAGTGGCCGTGCTGGATCGCCAGGGCTTGGTCGTCGGTGTGCCGGTCCCGGGCTGCGATGAACGGCGAGCGGTTGTAGAGCTCGCTGACCCAGTGGTAAGCCGCCGCTGCGGTAGTCAGGCCGGCGGCTCTGGCGTAGTGGAAGATACTGCGCTGGTTGGACAGGCGCGAGACGTGGTTGTGCACGATGCCGCTGTCGATCGGCGGTACGCCGGTGAGGATGCATTCGTACAGCGGGCGGGACAGGGCGGGCAATTCGCATTCCAGCTTGTACAGCGCCGCACGCCCGGCCCCGACGTAGGCCTGGAGATGCCCCATGGCATGCCGGGCGACCTCGTAATTGAGGCCGTCGAGCACCACAAGGATGACGTTGTGCTTCATAGGGGCAGGGGCTCCGCGACAAATTAGGCTTGATTGCGTGGTTCTTCTGGAACCGGATCAACTGTGGGAGCTGGCTTGCCTGCGATAACGGTGCATCAGCCGATACAAGTGCTGAATGTCATACCGCTATCGCCAGCAAGCCAGCTCCCACCCAGGGCTTATTGCATATTGATGATGACTTCTTCCTGCCACTTCTGCGGCAAGCTCTTGGAGGTGGCCTCCCAGGCGGCCGGGTCCTTGATGGGCGTCACGTTTTTGTATTGTTCGTTAGGCAGCAGCTTGGCCTGCACTTCGGCGGGCAGGGTCAGGTGTTCGGCACGGATCGGCCGCGCATTGCCCTTGGCCAGGTTGATCTGCCCGGCATCACTGAAGATGTATTCGCGGGTCAGCTTGGCCGCATTCGGGTGCTTGGCGTATTTGTTGATGATGGTGGTATAGCCGGAAATCACCGAGCCATCCGATGGGATCAGCACCACGTAGTCATCCGGGTTGGCCATCTTCGCCTTGTAGCTCAGGCCGTTGAAGTCCCAGACCACGCCCACTTCCACTTCGCCTTTTTCCATGGTGGCGATGGTCGGGTTGGCCAGGGAAATACGCCCCTGCTTGGCAATGTCGGCGAACATCAGCAGCGCCGGCTGGATGTTCTTCTCGTCGCCACCGTTGGCCAGGGCGGCTGCCAATACACCGTTGGCAGCTTGGGCGGCGGTGCTCACGTCACCAATCGAGACCTTGTATTTTCCGGTCTTGAGGTCTGCCCACTTGGTCGGGACTTCGGAGCCGTGCAGCAGTTTTTTGTTGACGATGAACGCGATGGTGCCGGTGTAGGCCAGTGCCCAGTGACCGTCTTTATCTTTGGCCCAATCGGGGATCTGTTCCCAGGTGCTGGGCTTGTAGGGTTGCGTGACGCCCTTGGTGGCCGCAATCGGCCCAAAGGCTGCACCGACGTCGCCGATATCGGCGCTGGCATTGTCTTTTTCGGCAGCGAACTTGGCGATTTCCTGGGCCGAGCTCATGTCGGTGTCGATGTGCTTGAGGCCGTACTTGGCTGCCAGGTCTTCCCAGGTGCCTCTCCAGTTGGCCCAGTCATCGGGCATGCCGACGCTGTTCACAGCGCCTTCTGCCTTGGCGGCAGCTTCCAGGGTTTTCAAATCGGTGTCAGCGGCCATGGCGGCGGTGCACATGGCAATGGTCGAGCCTAACAGTGATGCCAGGAAAAGCTGTTTCATCCGAAGCTCCTTTGGGCGTTTTCAACGCTGCGATTTTTTGATGGCGCGGTGGGTTTGGTCTAGGTCAGCAATACACGAGCCAATTTAGGCGCGCTGGATGACAGTTTCATGTCGATGTCGTTTTTAAAGCGCCTGGGCAGGCGCCTGCCGGGTAAGCGTAGACCACGGCCATGACCCCGTAATACCTGGACTTGGCCGATGTATTGCAGGGCATGTGAGACGGCGGCGCACGGCGCTGTCATCTGTCGGTCATGTGTGATGCCTAGGCTTGCACGCACTAGCCGTCGCCCACTCCAGGGGCATTTGGCGCACCCAAACAGTGCTGGCCTAGTCCAGATAGGTAACGTTGATGCGTGATGAGGCAACCAAAGCGGTGACAGCCATAGGCCTGGCGCTGCAAGAGCAGATCAGCCACGGCTTATTGAGCCCGGCGAGCAAATTGCCGGCCGAGCGCAAACTCAGTGAGTTGTTTGGTACCACCCGCATCACCGTGCGCGAGGCGTTGCTGCAATTGGAAGCCCAAGGCCAGATCTACCGCGAGGAGCGCCGCGGCTGGTTCGTTTCGCCACCCCGGCTGGCCTATAACCTAATGCAGCGCAGCCACTTCCACGCCATGGTCGGCGCCCAGGGGCGGGTGCCTTGCACTGAAGTCATATCGGCTCGCCTGCAACCGGCCTCGGCCGCTGTTTGTGCGTGGCTGCAACTGCCGGCGCTATCGAGCGTGATCCAGATCTGCCGCCGGCGACGTATTGATGGGCGGTTGGTGCTGTATGTCGAGCACTACCTCAACCCTCAGTATTTCCCGGGGATCCTTGCGTGTGACCTGAACGAGTCGATGACCGAGTTGTACGCCCGCCAGTACGACTTGCATTACGGGCGCGTGCGCTTTGAAATTGTGCCGACTTCATTGCAGGTGGAAGCGGCAGCCGCCCTGAAGGTCTCGGCAGGCAGCCCCGGGCTGCGGATCGCCCGGGTCAATTACGATCAGCACCAGCGCCTGATCGATTGCGACCTGGAGTTCTGGCGCCATGATGCGATTCACGTCGGGGTCGATGTGACCTGAGCGTCCTGCGGTCCACTCGCCGCCGTCACCACCTGCACACTCAAGCGCGGCATTGCCAGGTCCATGCCGGCCTCATCCAGGTGGCGCTTGAGCGACAGGTTGAACGCCCGCGACACTTCCCACTGCTTGATCGGCGCGGTCTTGAAGCGCGCGCGCAGGATGGCGTTGCCCGACTCGAAACTCTCCACCCCCTGGAACTCCAGGGGCGACCAGATATTGCGGCGCTGCAGCGGATCGGCGCGCATCTTCTGGCCGACGTCGCGCATCAGTTTGATCGCGGTGTCGATGTCCATGCTGGCAGGCACCGCCACGCGGAAAATCGCATAGCCGAACTCCCGCGAGTAGTTCTTGATGCTCTTGATCTCGCTGAACGGGATGGTATGCACGATGCCATCGATATCGCGCAGGCGTACGGTGCGGATGGTCAGGCCTTCGACGGTGCCGAGGTGGCCGCCGACGTCCACGTAGTCATCGATGGCCAGGGAGTCTTCGATGATGATGAACAGGCCGGTGATCAAGTCCGCTACCAGTGACTGCGCGCCAAAACCGATGGCCAGGCCGATCACACCGGCACCGGCCAGCAGTGGCGTGACGTTCATGCCCATGTTCGCCAGGGCGACGATGGCGGCGATGATAAAGATCGTCACGAACAGCACGTTGCGGATCAACGGCATCATGGTCTGCGCCCGCGCATTCGCCAGGCCTTTGCGCGAGCGGGTGAGGGCGTGGTGGATCGCGGTGTCGCTGAGGATCCAGATCAGCCAGGCGAACAGCAGGGTACCCGCGAGGCCGAACAATTTGACGCTGATCTCATGCCCGTCGCCCTCGGTAAAGCGGATCAGCGACCAGCCCCAGACCCGCAGGCCGAGCTCGATGAACACCAGCCACACCGCCAGGTGGGCCAGGGTGTAGACGAAACTTTTCAGCCGTTCGGAATACAGCGCATGGCGCTTATGCCCACGTTGAGGCTTGAGGGCATGGCGGCGCACCAGGCCGTTGATCACCATGCACAGCACCAGCAACACCGTGCAGAGCAATGACTGGCGCAAGGCGGTGCTGGTGTCGCCTGCGGACACGAACGTGGCAAACAGCGAAATGCCCACCAGCAGCAGCGCCGGCAGGTACCAGAAGGTGCCGATGATCTCGATGGTGTCGCTCAAGGCGCGACGGGTCAGGCGCCGGGACAGTGGCTGGTTGCGGATCAGGTGCGCGATGGGTCGGCGGAAACGCAGGATAAACACGCCGGTAGACAGTGCGGCCAGCACATTGGCGACGGTCGCCGCGCTGTGTGCCAGGTGGGTGCCCAGGGCTTCGGTCAGGCGCGGGTCGCTCAGCGCCTCGCCAAAGGCGGCGAAGCTGCCGATCAGCCACAGCGGGCGAAACGCCTGGTGGCGCAGGATATAAAGGGCCCGGTGGCGGTGCGGGCCGTCGAGCACGGAAAAGGCAATGACGCAGATCGCCGAGAAACAGGTGCCGACCACCAGCGCGTACGCCAGGACCATTGCCAGGGACTTGCCCAGGGACGAGGGCAGGGCGTAGCTCAAGTAGACGGTGATCACCAGGGCAATCAGCCAGGGGCCGAGTTTGCGCAGGGCAAAACGCAGCATGTCCCAGGTCTTGGGGTGTTGGGGCAGTTCTTCACTGAGGCCAAAACGCAGGCGCACGCGATGGCTGAGCCAGATCAGCGCGGCCGCCAGCAGGCTCCAGAGCATCAGCACCATGGCAAAGCCAAAGATGATTGGCAGCCATTCGCTGGCTGGCAGCATCAAGGCGGAAAACTCGGCCTTGGCCTGGTCGAACTCGACGGACCAGCGATTGAGCGGGCTGTCGCTGCCGGACAGTTGTTGCTCCAGGCTCGCCAGGGTGCCGCCGATCAAGCCCAGCACCCCTTGCTCGGCTGCCGGTTGAGCTTTTTTTGTGGCTTCGCGCAGCTTCTTCAGGTCGGCCAGCAGCTTGGTGCGCTGCTGGTCGTTTTCCAGGGTCTTGATCACCTCGTCCAAAGACTGGCCCAGCGGCACGTCGGCTTGTGGTTGGGCTTTGGTGCTGCTGCCCAGGATGCCTGGCAGGCCGACCGCCTGGGCAGGGGCGATAGGCAACAGGATCAGCAGGCAAAGGAGCAGGCAGTAGGGCAGGGCAAACAGACGGGCAAGCACGAGGCGGTCAACCTTGGAAACGACAGATCGACCGAGTGTACGAGGGCGCTATGCCCATTGCGAGTGCATTTGTTATTCGGCCAGTTTTGCGAGGATCCGGTAAACGATGGTGCCGAGGATCAGCAGCATGCCGACCCACATGCCAAACACACCGAGGTTTTTGTCGCGGAAGTTGAAGCCAACGGCCAGCAGGATCATGCCCGTGAGGATGGGGATGAGCATGGCGTGGAAGGCGGACATCGGGATCATGGTGGGGACGGCCTTGTCGTAGAAAGATGATTACCAGTCTAGGCTGGATTGGCGCAAGTGGGGTTGATGTGTGTCAGATAGGGCGAAGGCTATGTGGCCAGGCGCTGTCGTGGCGAGGGGGCTTGTCCCGCTGGGCTGCGTAGCAGCCCCAAAACCTGCCACCTCGTTGTATCTCATAGATCTCAGTGAGGCTGAATGGGGCTGCTGCGCAGCCCAGCGGGGGTGTAGAACCGTAGACATCCTTTACATCTGAAACCGGGGACATCGTTTACACATTTGAAGCTTGGATGCGGCTCTTGCCGCGTCCAAGTCTGCCCAAGGGATAGTCACATAGGTACAGATCC
>NZ_VFEV01000016.1 GCF_007858275.1 Pseudomonas proteolytica | reverse complement strand
ACATTTCCATGCTGATCACCCTGTGTTCTCCTGCTCAAAAAGTGAGCAGAAGCAGTTGAACACCTGGGTCAGTTTTCAGTCGGCAGAACAGCCTCTACTGGGTCAGTTTTCGGTCAGCGGCAACACTTGATCGGCACAAAACGCATGGTTGGCCGACCCACCGCTTCGCAGATAGCCTCAGCGTCAGCTACATTGTTGGCGCCGACGCCGAATTGCCCCAGTTACCGAGATGTCACTGACCCAGTCTGATTCCTCGCGAACCAATACCTGTGCTGGATTTGTGCGGATTTGAAGATGGGTCAGTCTTGCGTCGGTACGTGGGGCAATTCGGCATCGGCGCCAACAAGCTCCTGCGAATCTCTCATGCAGATGTGCTTCGAAAGCGCGCTCGATCGCAAGCACAGGGGTCATGCCGGGCGCAGAGTGGTCTCGTGCAATTGATTCAACCAAGCTCATTCCATCGAGCGACACTTCCACAGCGATCTCACAATTTGAGCAGAGTTTATCTATAGCATGCCCCTGGTACACATCCACCCTCTGCTCCGAGTGAGTTCTCGCTACTCTTCAAGGTAAAACACGCAGCCATGACAGCCTCATGGAAATTCGCTGACGTAACGGCCTCGATCGGCGTGCTGCCTTCCAGCATTTGGTGAGGATTCAGTAATGCTCGGTAGATCTCCCAGGAATCAGCGTCCTGCGAATGCTTCAGCACAGCCTGCACCAGCTTATGTTTCAGGGGATCTAGGTGCCAATCTGGAACGCGCTGCCCCTGGTTACCCAGGCTCAGCGCAAGCACTCTTCTGGACTGAATCTCGTAGCTGATCCACCGGCGTGATTTGCCGGCCATCTCGGCGAACACCGCCGCCGGCAGGTTATGCGGAGCATTGAACATCTCCAGCATTTCCAGCCGCTCACGCTGAATGTCCGAACGCTCAGGCGCTGGCCCCGAAACAGCCGAGATGCGCTGAACATCCGCTGGCAGGTTTGGCATCGTGTTTCCTGGCTTCGTCACCAGCAGGATGGGTGCAGGTGTCATCGCGGGGATCACTTCATCGATCTTCTCACCTGCCAACTGCGGTACACCGTCTAAATGAGCCGTGAGGTGCATGCTGGCTGACTCAATCTGGTTTTGCTCGAACAGATCCAACCGGTCAGCCCAGTCTTGCATCATCCTGCGGCGCTGCTCCACGTATTCAGCATGGTTGTACGCCGAGCTCACCTTGTCAGGATCAGAGTGCGAGAGTTGTGCATCGACCCAGACCTTCGGGTAACCAATTTCGTTGAGTGCGGTGGAAATGGTCCCCCTGACACCATGGCCAGTCAGTTGATCCTTGTACCCCATCCGTTTCAGCGCGACATTGAGCGTGTTTTCGCTGATGCGCTTTTTCAAATCACTGTAGTGGGCAAACAGATAACGCTGGGCTGGCTTCACTTCATCGAGCAGATGGCGAACGACCTCCATTGCCTGCACCGAGAGCGGCACGATGTAGGGCGGGATATCACCGGGACGCTTGCCCTCCTTGCGCAGTTCAAGCTGCAGCTGTTTCACCACTTCAGGGGGGATGATCCACAGGCCCTTATCGAGATGGAACTGATCCGGCGTCGCCAGCCGCAGCTCCCCCGTACGCACTCCCGTCAAAAATAGCAACCGAAGGCCAAGCTGGGTCTGCAGCTTACCGGGATACTTACGTAGTATTTGGAGCATAGCCGGGAGCTCGGGCATGCGCAGGAATGGATTGTGGCGCACAGGCGGCTGAGGCAGCGCGACGACATCCAGATCGAACGCCGGATTTAGCGGTAACCCAGGAGCGATGATCAATGCGTAACGGAACATCTGCCGGAACCAAGTCCGGACCTTCTCGGCGCTAGTGAGCGCCTTTCTGCGTTCTATTCTTGAAACGACTTCCAGCAAGTCGGGGCGCTGGATCTCATAGATTGACCGCTTCCCAAGGGTGGGAAGAACGTCTTTGGCAAAGATACGCTGAATCTGTGAGAGCGTGCTCTGCCGCCCTTCCTTGAGGACGAGGCTACGATGCTCGACCCACTTGTCAAATACTGCCTTGAACGTGTTCTCGTCCGCAAGGCGGACGGACTGCCGCTTCTGCTTACGGTGTGCTCGGGGGTTGATGCCCTTGGCCAAAAGAGCTCGGGCTTCGTCGCGTAGGGTACGCGCTTCCCGGAGGCTGACCTCAGGGTAAGTGCCCAGCGACATGCGTTTCTGCTTACCGGCCCAGTAGTAGCGATAGTGCCACGATTTGCCGCCTTCGGGTGCGACCGCCAGGGATAGCCCATCAAGGTCGCCGAGGGTATAGGCCTTTCCGGTAGCTTTCGCTTGCCGGACAGCCAGATCTGAGAGTGCCATGCTCTAGCTCCTGAACTCTTAGTCAGGACTAGATACTTGTCGCGTTGATCTCGCCCCTCCAGCAACAATCCGGAAACCGCCACGCCCGTATTCATGGACTTAAAAATGGACTTAAAAGTCGTGGCTGTCGGTGGTTTCCAGTAGAACTCGCTGGAACGAAAAAAGGACCCGAAGGTCCTTATTTCAACGACTTACAGACTTCAATGGACGTCTGTAGATCATAATTTGGAGCGGGAAACGAGACTCGAACTCGCGACCCCGACCTTGGCAAGGTCGTGCTCTACCAACTGAGCTATTCCCGCAAATGGCGTCCCCTAGGGGACTCGAACCCCTGTTACCGCCGTGAAAGGGCGGTGTCCTAGGCCACTAGACGAAGGGGACACGCTAACTGAAACACATGGTGTGTATTCCAGTGCCCAGAGGCCTTGTCCGAAGACTTGGTCCTGGTTTCACTCAGTGCCGCCCGAAAGCCACACTGTTTAAAAATGGAGCGGGAAACGAGACTCGAACTCGCGACCCCGACCTTGGCAAGGTCGTGCTCTACCAACTGAGCTATTCCCGCAATGGCGTCCCCTAGGGGACTCGAACCCCTGTTACCGCCGTGAAAGGGCGGTGTCCTAGGCCACTAGACGAAGGGGACACACGTACAACATTCACTCCCTACCGCGTTTCGCTGTGTGCTTTACGCTGTAAGTGGCGCGCATTCTATGGATGGATTGAAAGGTCGTCAACCCCCAAGGATAAATTTATTTAAATCAATGACTTCGCCATGCTTTACAGGCACTGCCGGGGTTTCTCGCCGTCCAGGCTTTGGCGCCTATATTCTGGCGCCCGACAAGGCGTTATAGTCCTGCCCGGCAAATGATGGCAATGTGCATCTATACAGACGATACCTACATATACAGGTGAAAGCACTGACTCATCTCGTCGAAGAGTCCTATCCGCCGCATGCGCCAATCACTACACTTCAACGCACATCCTATAAAGAGGTCACACCGGTGACACCACTCATGATCACCCTGCTGGTAATAGCCGGGATCGTAATACTGATCGCCATTGGCTACATGAACCATGTGGTGGAAAACAACAAACTGGAAAAAGCCCGGGCCCAGATAGAGCTCAACGATCGGCTGCGCCGCTGTGGCGAGATCACCGAGACGTTCCCCGGCCAACTGATGACGCCGCAGCTCAAGCTGCTGCTGACCCGCCTGGAACTGAACGTCAACCAACGCATGCTCCACCTCAACAAATCCAGCGCAACCATCAAGGCACGTATTGCCGAGCTGGAAGCCCTCGTGGGCCAGGGCGAATCGATCCCGGTGAACAACCCCCCGGGGCCGATCCAGACCGAAGCCAAGGCCAAGGATGTGCGCTTCCTGCTCGAAGCCCTGCACGGCCAGGTCACCCGCGCCGCCCAGGACGGTTTTTTGCCCACCAATGAGGCCAAGCACTGGATCCGTGAGATCCGTCACCTGCTGGTGCTGCTGCACATCGAGTTCTTCAACAATCTGGGGCAACACGCATTGCAACAGGCGCAGCCCGGCCAGGCACGCCTGGCCTTCGAGCGCGGCGTGCAATACCTGCGCAAGCAGCCCGAGCCGGCCACCTACAGCCAGCACTTGCAACTCCTGGAAAAACAATTGGCACGCGCCAACTCCATGGTGCTGACCAACAGCCAGCAGACCGCAGAAGAAGTCAATGAACTGACCGCAGGCTTGAAAGCCGATGACGCGGATGCCGAATGGAAAAAGAAAGTCATCTACGATTGATCCCCTCCTGTACTGAGTCGCCGGGTGCATTTCTTGCACTCGGTGCCATCATCCTGCGCCTATCCCCTCGTCTATAATTCGCGTACAAAAGTGCCCTTCATGCGCTTGACCAAGGAGGCCCGCCATGCCTGTCGCCATCATTGATGACCAACCCTTGCACTACGTGGACCAAGGTTCTGGCCCGGTTGTCCTGCTCGGCCATAGCTACCTGTGGGACCAGCAGATGTGGGCCCCGCAGATTGCCGCGCTGTCGCAACAGTACCGAGTGATCGTGCCAGAGCTATGGGGCCACGGAGAGTCCGGCCCAATGCCAGCACAGACCCACAGCCTGGACGACCTAGCGCGCCAGACCCTGGCATTGCTGGACCACCTGGGCGTTGCCAAGGTCAACCTGGTGGGCTTGTCAGTCGGCGGCATGTGGGGCGCGCCGCTGGCGTTGCTGGCGCCCGAGCGGGTCAATAGCCTGGTGCTGATGGACACCTACCTGGGCGCAGAGCCTGAGGCTACCCGCGAAAAATACTTCGCACTGCTCAGCGCGATTGAGGCCACGGGGGCTATCTCTGATGCGCTACTGGATATCATCGTACCGATCTTCTTCCGCCCCGGTATCGACCCCGACTCTGCGCTGTATCAGGACTTCCGCCAGTCCCTGCGTGCCCTGCCCCGGGACCGCCTGCTACACAGCATCGTGCCCCTGGGTCGCCTGATCTTCGGTCGTGACGATGCACTGGAAGGTTTATCCCGCCTGGACCCCAATACGACATTGGTAATGTGTGGCACCGATGACCAGCCACGCCCACCTGCAGAAGCACAGGAAATGGCTGACCTGATCGGTTGTGACCTGGTGTTGATCCCGGACGCTGGGCATATTTCCAGCCGGGAAAACCCTGATTTCGTCAACGAAGCGCTGCTCACCTTTCTGGCCAATCACGCCTGAGGCGACAAGGCTGTTGTGGCGAGAAGGCTAGCCCTCTCACCACAACAGCCCCCAGCGCGGCTAATTCAGATCACAGCCGAAAATGCCCCACCATGCCCTTGAGCTCCGCACCCAGTTGCGCCAACTCGATACTCGAGGCGGCGTTCCCCTGCATGCTCAGCGCCGATTGATCGGCACTGGCGCGAATGCTGGTGACGCTGCGGTTGATCTCTTCGGCCACCGAGCTCTGCTGTTCGGCCGCGGCCGCGATCTGCTGGTTCATTTGTTGGATCAGCGAGACCGCTGCGGCAATGCTGCCCAAGGCGCTTTCGGTTTCCAGGGCATCACTGACGGCCAGCTTCACCAGTTCGCCGCTGTGCTGGATATCACGCACTGAAGACTGCGCGGCACTGCGCAAGGTACTTACCAGGCGTTCGATTTCCTCTGTCGATTGCTGGGTGCGCCTGGCCAGCGCCCGCACTTCATCGGCAACCACCGCAAAGCCGCGCCCTTGCTCGCCAGCCCGTGCCGCCTCGATGGCGGCGTTGAGCGCCAGCAGGTTGGTTTGCTCGGCGACGCTTTTGATCACCTCCAAGACGCTGCCGATGTTCTGGATTTCCGCGCTCAGGCTCTCGATGCTGGTGCTGGCGGATGTCGCGGAACTGGCCAGCAACTCGATACGCTGCAGGCTCTGGCGCACCACCTGCTGACCACTGTCGACCTTGTCGTCGGCGGTCTGCGCCGCTTGCGCGGCCTGCTCGGCATTGCGTGCCACATCGTGCACCGTGGCGGCCATCTGGTTCATGGCGGTGGCGACCTGCTCGGTTTCTTCTTTCTGGCTGCTGACTTCGATATTGGTCTGCTCGGTCACGCTGGACAGCGACTGGGCCGAGCTGGCCAATTGCTCAATCCCCGCTTGCAACCCGCTGACCATGCTACTGAGGCCGCTGCCCATCTGCTGCATCGCCTGCATCAACTGGCCCATTTCATCCTGTCGGCTCACATCCATGCGCCCGCTGAGATCCCCGGCGGCGATCTGCCGGGCCACGGCGATCACACTGCGCAGTGGCATCACGATCAAGCGGGTAATCAGCCACGCAGCAATCACCCCGACCAACAAGGCCAGGGCCGAGGAAACAATGATCAGCAAGCTACTTTCGGCCAACTGCGCCTGCATCGACTGGTCCTGCTCGGCATAGGCCCGGTTGACCTGCGAAACCACCTGCGCCGCCCGCTCATGCAATTGCTGGTAGACGATCTTCTCCTGGGCGAGCAGGTCGGTGTATTCGGTGAGTTTTTCGCTAAAGGCGCCGATATGCCCGACCACTTCGCTGAGTACGGTCTGATAGCCGGGGTCCTTGACCAGGGTCTTGAGTTGTTCAGCCTGGGCCAGGGCCTGATCGGCCTGTTCGATACGGCCTTGCCCGGCACTGTCCTCATCACCCTTGCGGCTTTGATCCAGGCGCACCCGCGCTTCATTCATGGCCTGCAACATCAGGCGCGAAACCTGCCCCACCTGCCCGGCCTGCTCGATAAACTCAGCCCCCTCCTTACCCTGGCTTTCCTTGAGGCCATAAGCCCCGTCGTCGGCCAGGCCGGCCTGCAATACATCAAGGTTGTTGGCGACACTGGACACCGACCAACTGGCCATTTCCAGCGCCAGGTCCTTGGCCTGGGTCAGCTCGACAAACTCGTCAAACGCCTTGCGATAGGCGCCCAGGGCCTGCTCGACCTCGGTCATGTCGAGTGCCAGGGCTTCGGCTACCAGGCTGTCAACCCGTTCATGCAGGGCCTCGACCGACTTGGTATCGGTGCGCAGCGCATACTCCTGCTCGATCAAGCGCACGTTCAGCAGCCCCTGATTGAGCGAGGACATGCCCTTGAGCCCCACAAAACGCTGGCCAACACTTTGCAGAGACCACACACCAATCGCCGCCACCAGTGCAGTCAACAGCAATACCAGGGCAAACCCCAGCCCCAGCTTCCTCGCCAGCCCAAGGTTGGCAAATCGTCGTTGCACGGCCAAAATCATTGCGCAAAGTCCTCTTGGCGTGGCGAATGCCAGCATGCCGGGTTTCCATGGGACGAGATTCGCAACCCCGGGCCCCGCAACACAAGACGTTGGCGCCACAATAATGGCAAAAAGCTACACGCCCGTCGTTTTCAGGATGGTAGAGGTCGATCCCGCAGGCCCCATGGCCTTGAACAACGCCAACGCTCGATGATCGCCGGCATAGGCCACATTGATCCGCAGCCAATCCGCGTGCTCGCCGACAGGGCTGAACAACTCCCCGGAAGACAGCAAGACCCCCAGCCGTCTGGCCCTCGCGTGCAACATTGCCGCGCCCCCCGTCTGCGGGCGGGCCCAAACAAACATGCCGCCCGCGGGCACCGCAAAGACCTCCCACTCTTCGTCCTCCAGCACCTGCAGGGTCTTGGCCATCTCCGCGCTCAACCGCCTGCGCAGGCGTTGCAGCCATTTGCGGTAGGTGCCGTTGGCCAACAGGCTCGCCACCACCGCCTCAGCGAAGCGGGAGGTGCCGATACCGGTCAGGGTCTTGAGCTTGAGCAAACGAGTGATGACCGCGGTACTGCCCGTGAGATAGCCCACCCGTAGCGCGCTGCTCAGGGTCTTGGAAAAACTCGAGACGTAAATCACCCGATCATCATGGGGTAGCGCCGCCAGCCGGACACACGAGGCGTGTTGCAGGTCGCCGTAGACATCCTCCTCGACAATCAGGAAGTCCCGGCTATGGGCCAGATGCAACAGACGTTCGGCCACCGCCAGCGAAAGGCTGGTGCCGGTCGGGTTGTGGTAAAGGCTATGGATGAACAGGCACTTTGGACGGTGGGTCACCAGCAGCGCTTCCAGGGCCTGGATGTCCGGGCCACTGCGGGCCCTGGGAACCTCCAGCATCGTGACACCGTGGAAGGCCAACTGACGATAAAGGTTGCCGTAGCCAGGGGTTTCAACCACCACCGTATCGCCAGCCTTGAGCAAAGTGCGTATCAACAAGTCCTGCGCATGGCTGGCGCCGTGGGTGGTGAGGATCCGCTCGGCAGTGGTGCTCACCTGGATCTGCGTCAGGCGCTTGTGCAATTGTTCGCGCAACGCCGGCAGCCCGAGAGGGGTGCTGTAACTGAAGACGCCAGCGGTGTCGGTACGGCTGATTTCGCGGATGGCGTAACTGATGTCATCGCTTTCACGCCAGGCATCCGGAAGCCAGCCACACCCCAGCTTCAACTCACCCAACTGGTTATCGGTAAAGGCCCCCCACCGGCGCTCCGCCCCTTCATACCACTGGTATTCCCCCAGGGGAGTGCTTGCAACCGGTTGCGCGGCGATCACAAACCCGGAGCCGGCCCTTGAGGCCAGCACCCCTGCGGCCACCATTCGCTCAAGGGCCTCGATCACACTGGATTGACTGAGCAGGTTGTCATGGGCCAGTTGCCGGATGGAAGGCAGGCGCGTCCCGGGGCTAACCCCACTCTCCCGAATCCATGCGGCAATGGCGCTGACAATTTGCTGAACCACCGGTACCGGGGCCTGCCGATTGATCCCTAAATCCATGAGCCACCCCCTTCAACTGTTTGGCATTTAACTCAAAACAGTTAAGCACAGAAGGTCAGGGTCGCCCTGTTCATAAATTTATTAAATTATTGATTTTATTGAATTATTTACCTAGTGAAACACAATGGCCGAGGGCATCTTGCCATCTACGGAAACGCCCCACAGCCTTTAAAATCACTTTCTCAGCGGTACACCGCCGCAGGTCCTAGATAGCCGTGGCACCACCGTCCACCGCCAATGCATGCCCCGTGGTGAACGCGGCGCCATCGCTGCACAGATACAGCACTGCGCTGGCGATTTCCTCGACGGTGCCAATGCGCCCGACCGGATGCATGGCGGCGGCAAACTCGGCCTTGCGCGGATCGGCTTCATAGGCGCGGCGGAACATATCGGTGTCGATCACTGCCGGGCACACTGCGTTGACGCGGATTTTCTTTTTCGCATACTCGATGGCCGCCGACTTGGTCAGGCCAATCACCGCATGCTTGGATGCGGCATAAATACTCATCTTCGGCGCAGCGCCCAACCCCGCAACCGACGCGGTATTGACGATGGCCCCACCGCCCTGGGCCAGCAGCAATGGCAACTGATACTTCATGCACAACCACACGCCCTTGACGTTGACGCCCATGATGGCGTCGAACTCATCCAGGGTGCCATCAGCCAGCTTGCCCTGTTCAATCTCGATGCCGGCATTGTTGAACGCGTAGTCCAGGCGGCCATAGCTGTGCAGTACCTGCTGCATCAGTTGTTGCACATCCGCCTCCAGGGTCACATTACAGCGCACGAACAGCGCCTCGCCGCCTGCCTCGCGGATCAACGCGACCGTCCCCTCGCCGCCCGCCACATCGAGGTCGGCGACCACAACTTTCAAGCCTTCTGCGGCGAATGCCAGGGCCGTAGCGCGGCCAATACCGTTGGCGGCACCGGTGACCAGGGCAACCTGGCCGGAAAACGTCATGCTCATTGCTTATATCCTTGGATGAATGCCCGTGGGCCCAGCATAGCCAGGGCCCAGCACTGCGCGTCAGCACTATCAGAAGGCCAGTTGAGCCCCCATGCGTAGCAGTGATAAGCCTGCCGTGCCCACTATCAAGCCAGCCTATCGACGGGCATTCGCAGCGGTCGGCCGAACTTGCTCCCGGCGCCTGGAAGGTCTATCACTTGAGGCTCATTTACCCAGAGTCCTTGCCATGACTGCCCAGACCAACCGCCAATTCCTGCTTGCCAAACGCCCGGTCGGCGCGGCCACGCGGGACACCTTTACCTATCAGGAAGTACCGGTGGGCAACCTGGCGGATGGCCAGGTGCTGGTGCGCAACGAATACCTGTCCCTCGACCCAGCCATGCGTGGCTGGATGAATGAAGGCAAGTCCTACATCCCGCCGGTGGGCATTGGTGAAGTCATGCGCGCATTGGGCGTAGGCCAGGTCATTGCCTCGAACAATCCGAAATTCGCCGTCGGCGATTACGTCAACGGTGCCCTGGGCGTGCAGGATTACTTCCTCGGCGAGCCGCGTGGGTTCTACAAGGTCGACCCGAAACTGGCGCCCCTGCCGCGCTATCTGTCTGCGCTGGGCATGACCGGCATGACCGCCTACTTCGCGCTGCTCGACACCGGCGCGCCCAAGGCCGGCGATACCGTAGTGATTTCCGGGGCCGCTGGTGCCGTGGGCAGCATTGCCGGGCAGATCGCCAAGATCAAGGGTTGCCGCGTGGTGGGGATTGCCGGCGGCGCCGACAAGTGCAAGTTTTTGCTGGATGAACTGGGGTTCGACGCGGCCATCGACTACAAGCACGAAGACGTGCCGGCCGCCCTCAAGCGCGAATGCCCGAAAGGCGTGGACGTCTATTTCGATAACGTTGGCGGCGACATCCTCGACGCCGTGCTCAGCCGCCTGGCGTTGAAGGCGCGGGTGGTGATTTGCGGAGCCATCAGCCAGTACAACAATAAGGAAGCCGTGAAGGGCCCCGCCAACTACCTGTCACTGCTGGTCAATCGGGCGCGCATGGAAGGGTTTGTGGTGATGGATCATGCGGCGAACTTTGCCGCCGCCGGGCAGGAAATGGCCGGCTGGATGGCCCAAGGCAAGCTCAAGAGCAAGGAAGATATCGTCGAGGGCCTGGAGACGTTCCCGGAGACGTTGATGAAGCTGTTCAACGGCGAGAACTTCGGCAAGTTGGTGCTGAAGGTCAACTGACACCCCAAACCAATGTAGGAGCTGCCTTGCCTGCGATGCAGACACCTCGGTTTTTCAGTAACCACGAGGTGATGCTATCGCAGGCAAGCCAGCTCCTACGTGTTTAGCCCAAGGGCATCAGGCGATTTCGGCGACCACCGCGGCCAAGGCCTTGGCCGGGTCAGCCGCCTGGCTGATCGGGCGACCAATCACCAGGTAATCAGAACCCGCATCCAGCGCCTGGCGCGGCGTGAGGATACGGCGCTGGTCGTCCTGGGCGCTGCCTGCCGGACGAATCCCCGGCGTCACCAACTGCAGCGCCGGATGGGCGGCCTTCAACGCCTGGGCTTCCAGCGCCGAGCAGACCAGGCCATCGAGGCCGGCCTTCTGCGCCAGGGCAGCCAGGCGCAGCACTTGTTCCTGGGGCTCGATATCCAGGCCGATGCCGGCCAGGTCTTCACGCTCCATGCTGGTCAGCACGGTCACACCGATCAGCAACGGCTTGGGACCGCTGCGCTGCTCCAGCACCTCACGGCACGCAGCCATCATGCGCAGGCCGCCGGAGCAGTGGACGTTGACCATCCACACGCCCATCTCGGCCGCGGCCTTGACCGCCATCGCGGTGGTGTTGGGGATATCGTGGAATTTCAGGTCGAGGAACACCTCGAAGCCCTTGTCACGCAGGGTGCCGACGATTTCTGCTGCGCAGCTGGTGAACAGTTCCTTGCCGACCTTGACGCGGCAGAGCTTGGGATCCAACTGGTCAGCCAGCTTCAGTGCGGCGTCACGGGTGGGGTAATCCAGGGCGACGATGATAGGAGTCTGGCAGACGGACATTGGAATGGGCTCTCAGGCAAGTCGAAATCGGCGCGGATTGTAGCGCAAGCAGCGGCTTTGCGGGATCCGATGATCGGTAAATCCTCGGCAAGCGCCTATTTTCCTGGAATAACCGGCTAATATTTCAAAGTCGATACATTCACGACACGCCTACAACATGCCCCGGCAGTAGCCTTGCCCGCACGGCCCGACACGGCGCCTATGCTCACGCAATTACCCCGCTGCGGCCCTTGGGCCACGGCCAACCTGGCAGATGATCGCACCATGCATACCCCTTCCGCCCTGCCCCATGAACTTGCCAGCGAGGACAAACGCTGGAACACCCGCGCGTTGATCGTCGACGACGATGTGCCGATCCGCGAACTGCTGATTGATTACCTGGCCCGCTTCAACATCCTCGCCAGCGGTGTGACCGACGGCGCCGCCATGCGCCTGGCCATGCAAACCGAGACCTTTGATGTGGTGGTGCTCGACCTGATGCTGCCCGGCGAAGATGGGTTGTCGATTTGCCGGTGGCTGCGGGCCGAATCGGATATCCCGATCCTGATGCTGACGGCTCGCTGCGAACCCACCGACCGCATTATCGGCCTGGAACTGGGGGCTGACGACTACATGTCCAAGCCGTTCGAACCGCGGGAGCTGGTGGCGCGGATCCAGACCATCCTGCGTCGGGTGCGTGATGACCGCACTGAGCAACGCACCAATATCCGCTTCGATCACTGGCGCCTCAACAGCGTGCTGCGCCAACTGGTGGCGGATGATGGCCTGGTAGTACCGCTGTCCAACGCCGAATTCCGTTTACTGTGGGTGTTCATCGAACGCCCGCGCCGGGTGCTCAGCCGTGAACAACTGCTGGATGCGGCCCGTGGACGCTCGATCGAAGCCTTTGATCGCAGCATCGACTTGCTGGTCTCGCGCCTGCGCCAGAAACTGGGAGACGACCCCAAGGCCCCGCAACTGATCAAGACCGTACGCGGCGAAGGCTACCTGTTCGACGCGCGGGACATCGGCTGATGCGCAACGCCTTCAACACCTTGTTTGGCCGCTTGTTCGGGGTGCTGCTGATAGCCATTGTGCTGGCCCATGTGCTGGCGTTCTTTTGGTTTCACCATTACGGGCCACCGCCGCCGCCGCCCGTCGACGTCATGATCGAGCAGGCGGACGGCTCTTTGCAGGCCGCGCCCCAGGCCCATCGACGGCCCTGGTTCGGCGGCCCGGTGGTGCCGCTGACGTTCCAGTTTATCTCGCTGATCATCGCCGCGTGGTTCGGCGCCAAGTTGCTCAGCCGCCCGATCCAGCGCTTGAGCGCGGCCGCCGAGCGTTTGAGTGTGGACCTGGACAGCCCGCCCCTGGACGAATCCGGCCCACTTGAAGCGCGCCAGGCCGCCTCGACCTTCAACCTGATGCAGCGCCGCATCCGCGAACAGGTCAGCCAGCGCGCCCGCATGCTTGGCGCGGTTTCCCACGACCTGCGCACCCCTCTGTCACGGCTCAAGCTGCGCCTGGAGCAGATCGACGATCTGCGCCTGCAGGGCCAGATGCGCCAGGACCTGGACGACATGATCGGCATGCTCGACGCCACCTTGAGCTACCTGCACGAACAACGCACTGGCGAAAGCCGGCAGTGGCTGGACGTGCAGGCACTTGTGCAGTCCCTGAGCGAAAACGCCCAGGACCAGGGCGCGGACGTGCAGTGCCAGGGCCACAGCACGCCGCTGCAAGTACAGCCCATGGCCTTGCGTTCATGCCTGAACAACCTGATCGACAACGCCCTGCGCTATGCCGGTACGGCACGCATCGAACTGCAGGACAGCCCCCAGGCGTTGGTGATCCGGGTAATCGACCATGGCCCGGGGATTGCTGCCGAACAGCGCGAGGCGGTATTCGAACCGTTTTTCCGCCTGGAAGGCTCGCGCAATCGCAATTCCGGGGGCGTGGGGTTGGGGATGACCATTGCCAAGGAGGCGGTTGAGCGGTTGGGGGGCCAATTGAGCCTGGAAGAAACCGCAGGCGGCGGTTTGACAGCAAAGATGTGGCTACCCAGGAGTTAGCCCCTGTAGGAGCCGGCTTGCCGGCGATGGCGGCTGCAGATTCACCGCAACCCTCAAGGCCGCCATCGCCGGCAAGGGATCAGCCCACCTTGTCTTCCCGGCGAACCTGCGCCTGGCTCGCACTCCAATCCGTCAACAGGCTGTACGCCACCGCCAGCAATGTCGGCCCGATAAACAAGCCGATAAAGCCAAACGCAATCAACCCACCAAATACCCCCAGCAACACGATCACCAGTGGCAGGTTGCCGCCGCGGCTGATCAGGTAGGGCTTGAGCACGTTGTCCACGCCGCTGATGATGAACGTGCCCCAGACGCCGAGGAACACCGCGTAGGTGTAGTCGCCCTTCCACACCAGCCAGGCCGTGGCCGGGATCCAGACAAGCGGCGGCCCCATGGGGATCAGGCTCAGCAGGAAGGTGACGATACCCAGTACCAGCGCCCCGGGAACTCCGGCGATCAGGAAGCCGATCAGTGCCAGCAGTGCCTGGGCGGCGGCGGTGCCGATCACGCCGTTGACCACCCGCTGTACCGTGCCGGCCACCAGGTCGATGTAGTAACCGGCACGCTCACCAATCAAGCGTTCCAGCAGGCGGTGGACGAACATCGCCAGGCGCGGCCCGTCGCGGTAGAAAAAGAACACGAACACCAGGCTCAGGGTCAGTTCCAGGATGCCGCCGCCGATCTGCGCACTACGGGCCAGCAACCAGTTGCCGACCTGCCCCAGGTACGGCTTGATCGTGACCATCAAGGCCGCGCCCTGCTGGTCGATGCTGTCCCACATGCCCACCAGCCGCTCCCCGACAAAGGGGATCGACCCCAGCCAGGTGGGTGCCTCGGGCAAGCCATCGACCTGCACATCCTTGATCAGCGCCACGGCGTCGCGCACATGGTCGGCCAGGTTGAAGCCCAGCCACACCAGCGGCACTGCCACCAGCAACATCCAGCCCAGGGTCAGGATCCCCGCTGCCAGTGACTCGCGCCCACCCAGGGCACGGGTCAACAGGCGCATCAGCGGCCAACTGGCAAATGCCAGCACCGCGCCCCAGAACAGCGCCGACCAGAACGGCGCCATCACCCAGAAACTGGCACCAAACAGCACCAGGAGCAGGATCTGCACCAGCAGGCGATCATTGTTGAGCATGTGGTTTCTCGAAAAGAAGTCTGTTGAGGGAGAGCTTAGGCGAACGGCGCGGGTCCGTTCGCCCTGGAACGATCAGCGGATAACTTGCAGGTGCAGGCCCTTGGCCTCACCCGTGCCGGTTTCCAATCGCGCCGCACGCACGCCCTTGTCGATCAGGCCCTGGCGCCAGGCTTCGGCGTTAGGCCCGCTCACACTGACCCGCAAGGTGGTATCGAGGTTCAATCCACGGGAAATCAGGGTCAGCCACGTTGCGTCGGGTTCTGCCCCCAGCAAGGGGAAATCCAGGTCGCCGGTGCTTTTCAATTCGCGCAGCAGGGTGGCCGAGGTGGGTAGTAATTGCCCCAGGGGCGCGCTGGCGTCCATTTGTTCCACATGCAGGTAAGCGCGACGGTTGCCGCGGGTAATGCCGTAGAGCGCTACCAGGGAGTTGTCCTGGGGGGCTGCCAGGCGCAGCAACAGGAACTCCTGCTGGCCATCGGCGCCAACCAGTTTGGAGTTGCCCAGCACTTCGTTGGCCCACAAGCTGCTTTCGCCACAATCGCGTGCCTGGCACCAGAACAGCAACTGCGCGCCTTGCTCTTGCAACGCCTCGCGCGTGGATTTGAAGGCCGCGCTGGAGCTGTGCTCGGCGGGCAGTTCATAGGTGATGGCTGTCACTTGGCCCCGCGCCGTGGCCTGACCTTCGTAGCGCAACTGGCCGCTGATCTTGCGGATCGCGCCCATGGGGTAGATGCGTTCTTTTTCTTCGGCGGGACGGTAGTCGACAATCTGCGAATCCACCTGTCGAGCCACGCTGGGCAGATCCTGGCTTCCCGGCAGATCAGCAGCGAAAACCAACGGGCTGATGCAGCACAGCCCAAGCACACGGATAATTCCCTTGGCACTACTCATCGGATCGGTGCGCCTTGGCCGGTGGATGCCTTCGCGATATTCGGATTGTTCATGGTTGACTCCCTTTCAATCCGCCCAGCCTCGACAGTTGCCCCCGCCAAGTCAAGGCGCGGTGAAGAAGCGATTGAAACAGTCTGCAACAAGAGCCGCCCCCGACTCGTCGTTCAGGTGCAAATGATGGCCACCTGCAAGGGTGGTTACCGCGAAAGGAAGCTGGGAAAGCAGCTCGGGATGTTTGGCCAGCATGCCCTCTTGCGCCACCACCAACTGTGCAGGACAGGCCACCCGGCGCACAAAGGCCATGGCCTGTTCTTCCGTCAGGCGCATCGGCGATGCCAGGGTCAAGCGACTGTCGCTGCGCCAGGTGTAGCCGCCCGGCACCGGCATCAAGCCGCGCTGGGCCAGGAGTTCCGCGGCTTCACGGCTGACTGCGACCACGCCCTTCATCCGCGCCTCCACCGCGCGGTCAAGGGTGCCGTACACCGGTTTACGTTTGTCTTGCAGGTTGATTTGCGCCTGCAACGCCATGCCCATGCGTTCGGCGGCATTCTCGCCGGTAGCGGTCGGCGGGATCACACCGTCGATCAACCCCAAGTGCGTCACACGCTCTGGCAAGGCCCCGGCCAACACCGTGGAGACAATCGCCCCGAGGGAGTGACCAAGTAATGCAAAACGTTTCCAGCCCAGTTGCTCGGCCACCTGCAATACATCAAACACGTAGTCCCACACGGCATAACCTGCCCCGACCGGGCGGTGGGCCGAGTGGCCGTGACCGGCCATGTCCAGGGCGACAATGCGCAAACCCTGCAGTTTGGGCGCCAGGCGCGCGAAGCTGTTGGCGTTATCCAGCCAGCCATGCAGGGCGATCACCGGCAGGCCATCTTCGGGGCCGAACAGATGGGCCGCCAGCTCGATATGCGGCAGGCTCAGGCGGACTTCTTCGACGGGTGCGGTCATGCGCAACTGCGCTCACGCGCGCGGGCTTCCCAGCGGGTAAACAGGTTCTTGATCAAGGTCGCGGTGTCCTGCGGGCGTTCAAGGGGAAACATGTGCCCGCCGGGCATGGTCAGCATCTCTCCCATGGGCAGGCGCGCGACGCCGCTGGCGTGATGGCGCATCACCACCCGGCTCTGCCGGCCGCGTACCACGGCCAGTGGCACTTTCAATTGGCGGGTCTGGCCGGGGCTGGTGTGCGGCACGCCCCGGTAGATGCTGATTTCCGTTGCCGGGTCGAAGCGCAGGCGCAGGCGATCGCCCACCTGGTGCAAACCGTGCTGCAAATAGGCCTCCAGGCATTCCGGGTCAAAGCCGCGGAACAGCGTCTTGCCGGAAAAATACTGGCGGGCGGCATCCAGGTCGCTGAACTCTTCGCGCCGGCCCAGGGTGCGACCTGCGGGGGTCAGGCGGTCAATCAGGCCAAAGCGCTTGGCCGCGCGAATCACCCAGCGGTCAGCCAGGGTCAGCACCGGCGAGTCGAGCATCACCACCCCGCGATACAGCTGCGGGCAGCGCAGGGCGGCGTGCAAATGCAACACGCCGCCCAGTGAATGGCCGACGCCCCACACCGGCTCCGGTTGTTGCTCCAGGTGATGGATCAGTTCGTCCACCAGGTTCTGCCAGTTGTCATCCACCGGAAATCGCGGGTCGTGGCCGTGCTGCGACAGGTGCGCCACCGCGTACTCCGGCGCCAGGGCATCGAACAACTTGCCGTAGGTCGCCGAAGGAAAGCCATTGGCATGAGTGAAAAACACATGTTGCGACATAGCCTGCCCATCTTCAAAAACAGAAATCGATTGTCCCCACGCCTGGCCGCTACAGCAATGACTGTAACTGCCAGGAATGATGTCACTCACGCCACGCCTATCGTACCGGCGGGGTCTCGCCCAGCGGCACCACGGCCATGGTCAGGCGCGACACGCAACTGGCCTTGCCCTCGTCACTGGTCAGGCGAATGTCCCAGACATGGGTAGTGCGCCCGATATGGATCGCCCGGGCCACCGCCGTCACCCGCCCGGAACGCAGGCCGCGCAGGTGGTTGGCGTTGATTTCCAGGCCCACGCAATAGAACTTGGCGGGGTCTATACACAAGTAGCTGGCCACGGAGCCCACCGTTTCGGCCAACACCACCGAGGCCCCGCCGTGCAGCAGCCCATAGGGTTGATGGGTGCGATGGTCGACCACCATGCTCGCGGTCAGGGATTCGTCGTCGAAGCTCTCGAAGCGAATATCCAGCACTTCACCAATGGTGTTTTTCTGTCTGGCATTGATTTGCTCGATATCGGGAACGGTGCGCCACAGGCTCATTGCAGTGTCCTTATTGATTTTATTGAATGCTCAATCCTGCCACAGCACCGCCTCGGAGCGCGCGCTCCAGGCCTGGAACTGTGGGCCGTAGGTTGACTCGATAATGTTGCGTTTGATCTTCAGGGTCGGCGTCAGAAAGCCGTTTTCCACCGCCCAACTGTCCTTCACCACCACCAGTTGACGCAAGCGCTCGTGCTTATCCAGCACCTGGTTAACCTCTTCCAGCAAGCGTTCCAGGCTGGCGTGCAAGGATTGCCGGGCCTCGCCGGCGGCCTCCTGCTGGCCCACCGCAGACAGCACGCACAAGCCCATCGGCGCGCTCAGGCCATCGCCAACCACGCACACCTGTTCGATACGCCCGTGCTCTGCCAGGCGGTTTTCGATGGGTGCCGGCGCGACGTACTTGCCCTTGCTGGTCTTGAAAATTTCCTTGAGGCGCCCGGTCAGGCGCAAACGGCCTTCGGTATCCTGCTCGCCCTTGTCGCCGGTACGCAGAAAACCGTCCTCGGTGAGGGTCTCGGCGGTCTTCTGTGGGTCCTTGAAGTAACCGAGCATGGTCGCGCCGCTACGCACCTGGACCTCTCCGGCCGGGTCGATGCGCACCTCCACGTCCGGGCACGGCAGGCCGATCCAACCGATCTTCTGCTGGCCAGGACGACAGACATGGGAATAGCCACAGCTTTCGGTCATGCCATACACCTCCAGCACATCCAGGCCCAGGCGCTGGTACCAGCGCAGGAGCGCCTCGGGTACCGGTGCGGCCCCAGACAGGGCTACCCGCACCGCATCCAGCCCAAGGCCGGCAAGGACTTTGCGGCCGACACGCTTGCCGACAAACGGCAGGCGCAGCAGCAGGTCCAGGCGTTTTTCCGGGATTTTGCCGTACACGCCCATCTGGAATTTGGTCCAGATCCGCGGCACACCAAACAACGCCGTGGGCCGGGCGCGTTGCAGGTCGGTAAGGAAGGTGTCGAGGCTTTCGGCGAAAAACACCGTTTGCCCGGTATAGACCGCGGCCATCTCGACAAACATGCGCTCGGCCACATGGCACAGTGGCAAGTAGGACAGCAGGCGATCCCCCTCCCCCAGGCCGAACAACTCGGTGCCCCGGGTCGCGGCAAACGCCAGGCCGCCGAAGGTGTGCATCACGCCTTTGGGCAGACCCGTGGTGCCGGAGGTGTAGATGATGGTGGCCAGGTCTGTCGCCGCAGGCGCGGGGTCATCCTGAATCGGCGAACTGGCTTGCAGGTCGGCCCAGGTGAAGTCGAATTCGCCCTTGGGGCACAAAGGCAGGCTGATGGTCGCCAGCCCAGGCTTGATGCCCGGCGCTATGGCAGGCCAGTCGTCAAGCTTGCCGATAAACACCAACGCCGCCTCGGAATGCTCCAGCACATGGGCTACGGAGTCGGCGGTAAGGTTGGGATACAGCGGCACGGAGACATGCCCGGCCATCCAGATCGCCAGGTCGGCGATGATCCAGTGCGCGCAGTTCTTCGAGATCAGGGCAATGTGCGAACCCTGGGGCAGTTCCCGCGCACGCAGCCAATGGGCGGCACAACGGGCCTGGTGACCGGCTTCGCCCCAGGTGAGGGTCTGCACCTCGCCACCGCCAATGGGCTGGACCAGGAAGCGCTGGCGCGGATGGCGCGCCTCACGTTCAAAGAAAACCTGCAGCGGCAAACGAAAAGCGACAGACATGGGACGCGCTCCTGTGTGTTCCGACGGTAGCCAACCAAGCACTTGCTTGGTGGACTATTCCATGCACAAAGGAGCACTGCAAGTTCCTTACTGACACAACACAAATAAGTGTGGGAGCGGGCTTGCTCGCGAATGCGCAGTGTCAGCCACTCTATTCATTGGCTGATACACCGTATTCGCGAGCAAGCCCGCTCCCACAGTTGATTGTGTCGTGCCTGAACAATCAGGGGTTTTTGACGCTATTGAGGCTCATCAGCCCCGCCAGCGGAAAATTCCCTTCCAGCTCTGCCAGGCTGGCGGTGTGCATCGGTTGGGGCTGGCGCTGGTGCCCGTGCTGCAGAAAACTGATCAGGTTGCCCACCAACGGTTGATGGCTGACCAGCAGCACATTGTCATCGGTATCGAGTTTTTCCAGCACTTGCAGGGGGTTGCCGTCTGGCGTCAGCCACGGCACCGTGCGGATCTCTGGCACAAACCCCAACGCTTCGCGCACCAGTTGCGCGGTCTGTTGTGCCCGCACATAAGGGCTGGCGATGATCGCGCTGATGGGCTGGCCGATCAGGTGTGCGGCACTATGCAGCACCTCCTGGCGACCATGCTCGGTCAGGTTGCGTTGGGCATCGCTGGAAGCATGGGACTCGGCTTCACCGTGGCGCAACACCCACAGCTTCATAGCTTGGGCTCTTCATCGCGCACCGGGTGCGGGGCCGGCGGCACGCTGTGGGCGGCCTCGCCCTCCGGGGCGCGCGGGGTTGGCCAATCGGCGAAGGGCCAGGGTTTCTGCTCGCTGTGGAAGCTGCCAAAACGGCCAATCTGCGCAAGGAACTGGCTGAGGCTGTCGCCAAAGTTCATCAGGCCCAGGTTCGGTGCGCCGTAGATCAGGCGGTAGATCAACTGCACCACCACCAACGCGCCGAGGATAAACTGCGCCACTTGCCAGACCAGGGCAAACACCAGCATCCACAGGATGCGCAGGACGATAGATTCATACTTGGGTGCTGCTTTGGGATCGTTCATCGCGCGTTCCTCAGTTGAAACCACTGGTGGAAATAAAGTCGACATCAGTCTTGGGTTCGGCACGCATCAGCAACTCGATGACCTGGTTCAAGGTGCGCCCTTCGAACAGGATCGCGTGCAGGCCGGCGACCAACGGCATATAGACCCCGGTTTCCTGGGCCTTGGCCTTCAGCACTTTCAGGGTATTGACCCCTTCGGCCACTTCACCCAGGCGGGTGACGGCATCTTCCAGGCTCAAACCCTGGCCCAGGGCAAAGCCCACCTGGTAGTTGCGGCTTTTCGGCGACGAACAGGTGACGATCAGGTCGCCCACCCCGGCCAGGCCAAGGAAGGTCATGGGGTTGGCGCCCTGGTTGACCGCAAAGCGGGTCATTTCCGCCAGCGCGCGGGTGATCAGCATGCTCTTGGTGTTTTCCCCCATGCCCAGGGCCACCGCCATGCCGGCAATAATGGCGTAGACGTTTTTCAACGCGCCGCCCAGTTCCACGCCAAAGCGGTCGGCACTGGCGTAGACGCGGAAGGTCCGGCCATGCAGCACGGCCTGTACCTGTTCGCACAGCGCCTCGTCTTCACTGGCGACCACGGTCGCGGTCAGGGCGTGTTCGGCCACTTCCCGCGCCAGGTTCGGCCCGGAGAGCACACCGATGCGGGCCTGGGGAGCGATGTCCGCGAGGATTTCGCTCATCAGCTTGAAGGTCTGGGCCTCGATGCCTTTGGTCAGGCTGACCAGCATCTTGCCCGCCAGCCGTTCGGCATGGGGCGCCAGCACCGAGCGCAAAGCGCTGGAGGGCAACGCGACGAAGCACAGGTCGCAATCATCCAGGGTGGCCTGTAGGTCCGTGACCGGCGTAACGGCCGGATGAATCTTGATGCCCTTGAGGTAACGGGGGTTTTCGCGGTTGACCCGGATGGCCTCGGCCTGTTCAGGATCGCGCATCCACTGACGGACCTGATGGCCGTTTTCGGCCAGCAGATTAGCCACGGCGGTACCAAAACTTCCGCCTCCCAGGACCGCAATTGGGCGCTGTTCAGTCATATGCAATCCGTTAATCCATAGCAGTGGCGATGGCGGCATTATACGGGCCGGCCCGATGGCGGCCAGCCCTTCCGTAATTTCCCGCGATTGTCGGAAAATGGCCGAATAGACCACAGTAATTGCGATAGCGCCGACTGGCAAAAGCGCCCGCCTCAGTTAACATGGGCGGCTATCCGCAATTATCAAGGCCGTTCCGTGTATTTGGGCCCTCCTCCTCGTTCATCTCTGTTGCTGGCGCTGTTGGTCAGCACGCCGTTGCTGGCCGACGATCTGTTCCTCGACAACCAGCCGCTACCCCAAGTCCTCACGGCGACCCGACTCAAGCAGTCGGCCGCCGCGGTGCCTGGCAGCATGACGGTGATCGACAGCGAGCTGATCAAGGCCAGCGGCGCACGGGATATCGCCGAGTTGCTGCGCCTGGTGCCCGGGATGATGGTGGGCTACACCTCGGGCAACCAGGCTGCCGTCAATTATCACGGCACCAACGCCAGCGAAGCCCGGCGCATGCAGGTGCTGATCGATGGCCGCTCGGTGTACCGCGCCGGCCTCGCCACCGTGGACTGGAGCGATATTCCGGTAGCCATGGAGGATATCGAGCGAATCGAGGTGTTCCGTGGGCCCAATACCGTCAGCTACGGGGCCAATTCGCTGATGGCTGTGGTCAATATCCTCACCCGCTCGCCGGCCAACAGCCTGGGCACGCGGATGAAAATGACCCGGGGCGAGCGCGGGATCAACGACTGGTATGCCAGCCAGGGCCTGGGCTGGGACACCGGCAACCTGCGGCTATCGCTGTCCGGGCAACAGGACGACGGCTTTGACAGCGACCGCGTGGGCGCCGATTACCGCGATAGCCGGCGCCTCAACCGCTTCAGCCTGAAGGTCAGCCAGACCCTCGACCAGCAGCAGAGCATCGACTGGCAAATCAACGCCAAGGAAGGGACCAACCAGCGGCCGTATACCTACAAGCCGGTGTTTGCCGGGATTACCGATGGTGGCAATGATTCCGACGTCAGCGCCAAGGACTACGCCGCATCCCTGCGCTGGAACTTCGATTTCAACCCCGACCACAGCCTGTATATCCAGGGTTCGGCGCAGCAATGGGATCGCCGCCAGGTCTGGACGGCCTGTGATGCCAAGGTCTCGTTCAGCCCGGAGTTGACGCAACTGTGGCAAATGAACCCCAACTACGCTGAAAAGTTGGCGCGGCATATGAAGGACTATGAAAACGGTAGGCCCCCGCAAGGCTCCGCAGCAGAGCAGGCGCTGGCCGAAGAAGTCCTGAAACAATGGAATAACGGCGGCAAGGAAAGTGTCTGCGGCAACATCGACCAAAGCACCAAGGAAAGCCGCTACGACCTGGAAATCCAGGACACCCTGAGCCTGTCCGACAGCCTGCGCCTGGTCAGCGGCATGAATTACCGCTACGACCGCGCCGACTCCGACACCTACTTCAATGGCCGGCTGGACGACACCACCTGGCGCCTGTTCGGCCACCTGGAATGGCGCGCCAGCGAGCACTGGCTGTTGCAGGGTGGGGCGATGTACGAAAACACCGACCTGAGCGGCAACTCGCTGACGCCAAGGGTCGCGGTCAACTACTTGATCAACCCGCGCCACGGGTTGCGCGCGGTGTACTCCGAAGCCATCCGCTCGCCGGACATGTTCGAGAACAACGTCAACTGGAGTTATAAGGTCACGAACCTCAGCTCCCCCACCTACGGGCAGAACGTCGGCCAGTATTTCGTCAAGACCCGGGGCCCGGGCGATCTCGACAAAGAGCTGATGCGCTCCCGGGAGTTGGGCTACAACGGTTTTTTTGCCGATATCGGGCTGAACGTCGACGTCAAACTGTTCTATGACGAAATCACCGGCATGATCAGCGAGCCCTTGCGCAATAACCAATACATCGCCAGCAACAGCAACAGCTCGCGCTTTACCGGTACCGAGACCCAATTGGACTGGCACCTGAGTACCGCCGACCGCCTGCGCCTGACCTATGCTTATGTGGATGCCGACGCCAGCAACCCGCTGGACCGGCAACAGACCGCGCGCAACAGCGGTTCGGCGGGCTGGATGCGCGAATGGGGCCATGGCTGGTCCAGTGCGCTGTTCTATTATGGCAACGATGCACTCAACCAATATCGCTTTGAACGGGTCGACATGCGGGTCGCCAAACGCATCGCCCTGGGCAAGGCCAACCTGGAGCTGGCCGGCATGCTGCAACAACGCCTCGACCACCAGCCCACCACCCAGCTCGACAATAACTACGACCAGCGCCATGTGCTCTACTTCAGTGCCGAGTTAGAGTTCTGACATGAACCCTGCCCAGTCAAGGATGAGCGCCCTCTTTGGCGCCAGGTTCTGGCGCCGCTGCCTGCTGCTTGCCAGCCTGGCATTGGCCATGCCCGCGTGGAGCGCCGAAATCCTGCTGACCGCCGCCGAGGATGGCCCCGGTGTACAGGCCTTCGCCCAGGCCCTGCGCGAGCAACGTCCTGCCGACAGCGTCACGTTCAAGGCCCTGCCAGACATGCCCGCCCCCGGCCAACTGCCGGGCAGCACCCGCCTGATCCTGCTGGACCTGCCCAGCCTCGACTGGCGCCTGCAGGACACCCAGGGCCCGGCGACGCTGGTGCTGCGCACCAGCCGCCTGCAAGCCCGCGAGCGCCTGGGCAATCATGTGCCCGCCAAGATCAGCCTGTTGTGGAGCGACCCGCCGGTGGACCGGCAGTTGCGCCTGATCGCCAATATCCTGCCCCAGGCCCGGCGCATTGGCGTGCTGTACGGCAGCGATAGCGAATTCCTGCTGCCGGAGCTGCGCCAGCATGCGGCGGCCCTGGGCCTGGAAATCGTCGCCCAGCACTGGGACAACATCAACGACAGCCGCCCGCTGCTCAGCCTGTTCAAAAACAGCGATGTGTTGCTAGGGCTGGATGATCCGCAGTTGTACAACCCCAAAACCGTGAAAAACCTGCTGTTGAGCAGCTACGCCAGGCAATTGCCACTGATCGGGCCCAACGCCGGCTTCGTGCGGGCCGGCAGCCTGGCCAGCACCTACAGCGACCAGGCCGACTGGCTGAATGTGCTTGACCGCCTGCTCGATCGCCCGCAGGCCGGTTGGCCGCGCTCGCTGTACCCGGATCACTTCAAAGTCGTGGGCAACCCGCAAGTGGCGCGCTCGCTGGGAATCGAACAGGTGGACGAAACCGCCGTCGCGACCCGATTGGCCGAAGGGGAGAAACACCCATGACCTTGCGTCGCCGTTGGGATATCAACACCCGTACTCAGATCATCACCCTGGGCCCGGCCCTGTTGCTGACCTTGCTTTTAATCAGCTTTTTTACCTTCGTGCGGATCCAGGATCTGCGCCAGGAACTGGACCACACCGGCCAACTGATCGCCAACCAACTGGCCCCGGCCACCGAGTACGGCGTGATTTCGGGCAACAACGACGTGCTCGACAGCCTGCTGCGGGCCACCCTGGCCACGCCCCATGTGCGCTTCCTGGAAATCCAGGACAGCGCAGAAAACATCCTGGTGTACGTCGAGCAGCCCTCGGAAAAGCACGACCGCTCGCTGTCGGTAAAGATCTTCCAGGCGCCGATCCGCCTGCAGCATATCCAGCTGGGCAACGACTTTTTCCAGGACAGCACCGCGCAACCCAAGGCGCCACGGGCCGACTATCTGGGCCGGGTGATCGTCGGCATGTCCAATGACGCCTTCAGCCAGCGCCAACAGGAAATCCTCTTCAAGGCCGCAATCCTCGCACTGTTTGCCCTGCTCTTTACCTTCCTGCTGGCACGGCGCCTGGCCGCCAGCCTGTCGCAACCGATCAGCGCCATGGGCAATGCGGTCAAGGCGATCCAGCAGGGGGACTACAAGACCCCACTGCCGATTGTCGACGACTCCGAGCTGGGCGACCTGTCACGGCACATCAACAACCTCGCCGAAGGCCTGCACCACGCCAGCCGTGAGCAGCAGCAGGCCATGGCCCAATTGATCCAGACACGGGAAGAGGCCGAGCGCGCCAACAGTGCCAAGTCCGACTTCCTGGCGATGATGAGCCATGAACTGCGCACACCTATGAACGGTGTACTGGGCATGCTGCAATTGCTCGAAACCACGTCCATGACCGACGAGCAGACCGAGTACGCCGCACTGGCTTCGGAGTCCACCGAACACCTGCTCAAAGTCATCAACGATATCCTCGACTTCTCGCGTATCGAACGCTCAGCCCTGGAGCTTGAGCATATTCCGTTCAACCTGGTGGACCTGATCAACAGTTGCGCCCAGTCCTTCCAGCACAGCGCCATACAACGCGGGCTGGCCCTGGAATTGTCGATCCCGCCGGGCATGGAAGCTTTGCGCGTACAGGGCGACCCGACGCGGATCCGCCAGATCCTGGTGAACCTGATCGGCAATGCGCTGAAGTTCACCGAGCAAGGCACGGTCAGCGTCGAGCCCAACTGGCAGACCCTGGACCATGAGCTGCTGTGGTTTACCTGCACGGTACGCGACACAGGGATTGGCATCTCGGCCGAGCGCCTGGAACTGATGTTCGACGCCTTTCAGCAGGCGGACAGTTCTATCTCCAGGCGTTACGGTGGCACCGGCCTGGGCCTGCCGATTGCCCGCACCCTGGCCGAGCGCATGGGCGGCACCTTGCGTGCCCAGAGCGAGGAAGGCCTGGGGTCGGTGTTCACCCTGGAAATCCCCTTGGCGATCTACCAGCAGAGCCTGCCGCAGATCGCCCCGGACACCCAGCACAAAGCCAGCGCCGGTGAAGGCCGCCATGTGTTGCTGGTGGAGGATAATCCGGTCAACCGCACCGTGGTCGAAGCCATGCTGCGTAGCCTGGGGTTCGAGGTGAGCATCGCCACCGATGGCGCCGAAGCGATTCGCAGCGCCGAAAGCCTGATTTTCACGGCGATCCTGATGGACTGCCGGCTGCCGGTGATCGACGGCTATGAAGCGACACGCCAGATCCGCCAGTTGCCCGGCTGCGCCGACCTGCCGATCATTGCCCTGACGGCCAACGCGCTACAGGGTGATCGCGAGGCATGCCTGGCCGCAGGAATGAACGATTACCTGGCCAAGCCGTTCAAACGCACGGATTTGCAGCAAATCCTGCAACGCTGGGTGCATTAGATGGGCACCATCAGCCAACTGCGACTGGCGTGAAAGACGAAAGTGCGGCAGTCTTAGGCACCCAAGCGGGCCTATAAATAAGTCCGGTTTAAAATTTCAGTGCACAAGTGTACATTCATGTCCTTGATGCTGTGACTTTCACTACAACGCAATAGTCTACCTGTAGGCTGCCGACGTGAGGCAAGCACGCTTCAGTCGGTCGGGAAGATTTACCCGGCCCTGCCGCATGGGATTATTGAGGAGCTCGCATGACCAAACAAAACGCCTTTACCCGGGAAGACCTGCTGCGCTGCAGTCGCGGTGAGCTGTTCGGCCCAGGTAACGCGCAACTGCCCGCCCCGAATATGCTGATGGTGGATCGCATCACCCATATCAGCGAAGAGGGTGGCAAGTACGGCAAAGGTGAATTGGTCGCCGAGCTGGATATCACCCCGGACCTGTGGTTCTTCGCCTGCCATTTCGAAGGCGATCCGGTCATGCCGGGCTGCCTGGGCCTTGATGCCATGTGGCAACTGGTCGGCTTCTTCCTTGGCTGGCAAGGCCTGCCGGGCCGCGGTCGCGCCCTGGGTTCGGGCGAAGTGAAGTTCTTTGGCCAGGTCCTGCCGACCGCCAAGAAAGTCACCTACAACATTCAGATCAAGCGCGTCCTCAAGGGCAAGCTGAACCTGGCCATTGCCGATGGTTCGGTGAGCGTCGACGGTCGCGAGATCTACACCGCCGAAGGCCTTCGCGTCGGCGTGTTTACTTCCACTGACAACTTTTAAGGGTTATCCGCATGCGCCGCGTCGTTATCACTGGTCTGGGCATCGTTTCGTGCCTGGGCAATGACAAAGAGACCGTCTCCGCTAACCTGCGTGCAAGTCGCCCTGGCATCCGCTTCAACCCGGAATATGCCGAAATGGGTCTGCGTAGCCAGGTTTCCGGCTCCATCGACCTCCCCCTCGAAGAACTGATCGATCGCAAGATCTATCGCTTCGTTGGCCACGCCGCAGCTTATGCCTACCTGGCCATGAAAGACGCAATCGCCGACTCCGGCCTGAGCGACGACCAGGTATCCAACGTGCGCACCGGCCTGATCGCTGGCTCCGGCGGCGCGTCGACCTTGAACCAGATGGAAGCGCTGGACATCCTGCGCGAGAAAGGCGTCAAGCGCGTTGGCCCGTACCGCGTCACGCGGACCATGGGCAGCACCGTTTCCGCGTGCCTGGCCACTCCATTCCAGATCAAGGGCGTGAACTACTCGATCTCCTCCGCCTGCGCCACCAGTGCCCACTGCATTGGTACCGCTGTCGAGCAGATCCAGTTGGGCAAGCAAGACATCGTATTCGCCGGTGGCGGTGAAGAAGAACATTGGAGCCAGTCGTTCCTGTTCGACGCCATGGGCGCACTGTCCACCCAGTACAACGAAACCCCGGAAAAAGCCTCCCGTGCCTACGATGCCAAGCGTGACGGTTTCGTCATCGCCGGCGGCGGCGGCATGGTCGTGGTCGAGGAGCTGGAACACGCCCTGGCCCGTGGCGCGAAGATCTACGCGGAAATCGTCGGCTACGGCGCCACTTCCGACGGCTACGACATGGTTGCGCCAAGCGGCGAAGGTGCCATTCGTTGCATGCAGATGGCCATGGCCACCGTCGATACACCCATCGACTACCTGAACACCCATGGCACCTCCACTCCGGTGGGCGACTCCAAGGAAATGGAAGGCGTGCGTGCGGTCTTCGGCGACAAGGCTCCGGCTATCAGCTCCACCAAGAGCCTGTCGGGTCACTCCCTGGGCGCCGCTGGCGTTCACGAAGCGATCTACTGCCTGCTGATGATGGAAGGCAACTTCATGGCGGGCTCGGCCAACATCGAAGAGTTGGACCCAGCCGTTGCTGATATGCCGATCCTGACCAAGACCCGTGAAGATGCCACCATCAACACGGTCATGAGCAACAGCTTCGGCTTTGGTGGCACCAATGCCACCTTGGTACTGAAACGCTGGCAGGGTAAGTAATACCCCGCAGGTTGTACATGTGAAAACGCCCCGACTGGTTCGGGGCGTTTTTTATTGGGTGGGGTTAATGCTGGACCGTGTCGCCTTCATCGCAGGCAAGCCAGCTCCCACATTGATCGCATTCCAACGCGGTCAAATGTGGGAGCTGGCTTGCCTGCGATGGCGATCTTCAGCCCTACACCGAAAACCGCGCCACCATACTGTTGAGGTCCACCGCCAACCGCGACAACTCATGGCTCGCCGCACTGGTCTGATTGGCGCCCGCCGATGTCTGCATCGCCAGGTCGCGGATATTCATCAGGTTGCGGTCCACTTCCCGCGCCACCGCCGCCTGCTGCTCCGACGCGCTGGCGATCACCAGGTTGCGCTCGTTGATCAGGGTGAACGCCGAGGCAATCTCCTCCAACGCAGTGCCTGCTGACTTGGCGATGTCCAGGGTCGCACGTGCCCGGCCATTACTCTGTTGCATGGAACTGACGGCCTGATCGGTGCCCTGCTGAATCCCGCCGATCATCTGCTCGATTTCCCGGGTCGATTGCTGGGTGCGATGGGCCAGGGCCCGCACTTCATCGGCGACCACCGCAAAACCCCGTCCGGCCTCGCCCGCCCGCGCCGCCTCGATCGCCGCATTCAGCGCCAGCAGATTGGTCTGTTCGGCAATGGAGCGAATCACATCCAATACCTTGCTGATGCCGTACACCTTCTGCGCCAAGTCCTCGACCTGGGTGGCATTGGCAGTCACGTCGTCGGCCAGGGACTCGATCGACAACACCGTCTGGTGCACCTGCTCGCGCCCGTGCTGGGCAATGCGATCGGACTCCCGCGAGGCCTGTGAGGTGGCTACTGCGTTACTGGCCACCTCCTCCACCGCTGCGGTCATCTGGTTGACCGCCGTGGCGGCCTGTTCGATTTCCTGGCTTTGCTGGTGCAGGCCACGGGTGGCGTCTTCGGTGACACTACTGAGTTCCTCGGAAGCAGAAGCCAGTTGGTTGGAAGAGTCGGAAATGCGCCGGATCGTCTCGCGCAGGTTTTCCTGCATGCTCTTGAGCGCCTGTTGCAGGCGCGCTGGCTCGTCCTTGCCGCTGACGGTGATCTCGCCGGTCAAGTCGCCGCTGGCGACCCCCTGGGCGACCCTCACCGACTGCGCCAGTGGCAACACGATACTGCGGGTCAACAAAACGGCCAGGGCGATGGTAATCAGCGCGGTCACGGCGATCATGCCGATCACCCAGATTCGCGACTGACTGAATACCCGCTGGGCCAAGTCTGCCGCCTGGTTGGCGCTGTCCTTGTTGAGTGTGACCAGTTCGCCGAGGGTGCCGGCCAAGGCATCGGCCAGATGATTCATCTCGCCGTTGACCACCTTGATCGCCTCCTCCACCTGATTTTGCCGGGAGAACGCCATGACCTGCTCCTGGCGTTGCAGGTATTGCTGCTCCTCGACCTTGAAGCGGTCGAACAGCACTCGCTCCTGGGGCAGGACGATCAGCGCGTCATACAGCGACTGCGCGTTGTGCAGCTGCTTTTTGATATCGCTGATTTTCTGTTCATTCTGCGCCACCGCCTGCGGGTCGCGGTTGACCAGTAGACGCAAGGTCAAGGCCCGCACCCGCAGCAGGTCCTGATTCATTTCGCCGACGGCCATCACGCTGGGCAGCCAGTTGGTTTCCACCTGGTCCGATTGCTCGCGCATATTGGCCATTTGCATCAAGGCGAACCCGCCCAGCACAAACACCATCAACGCCAACAATCCAAAACCCAGGCCTGCACGCGGAGCGATATTGAGACTTCTGATACTCATTGCGCTGATTCCTTTCAAGAGCGCTGCATCCACCTGCAGCGGGTTGCTCATGAAAGGTATCGGCGTCTTCGACTTTTTGCGTAAGACGAAAACGCGATATCAAAACGCCTTTATCCAACGACTGCATGACTGTAGCGATTCAGCGCACGGTAAAGCTCTTCTGGGTCAGCAAGCGGTCACCCTGGAACACCATGAATCGCCATTCGCCCGGCACCACTTCGTGGCTTTCGGTGAACTCATAGGCCATCACGTCCTGAGGCGCACCGGGCACCAGTTTCTGGGTCACTTCGAATTTGTCATGGCGCTGGCCGTCGGCCGTACGGATGCCGGGGGTGAAGTAGAGCAAGGTCAGCGGGGTATCTTCGGCGCCCTTGCCCAGCAACTGGTAGCGCAGGCCAAACTTGGTGCCCAGCTTGGCCGGCACCTCGGTGGTGGCCTGGATCTGTTCGTTGCTGCGCCGCAATACGCGCTCGCCCGACTGCAGCTCGGCTTTGGGTCCTTCAAACACGCCGAATTCCACCGGGCCTTCGATACGGACTTCGGCACTGGCCAGGCCGCTGATCATCATCAATGCCGCCAGGGCGCTTAAACGGGTGAGGTGCATAGTGGGCTCCTTGAGTGAGATGGCGGGAGCTTATGACACCGGTATGACGGGACGATGACAAACCCGATCAGCGCGCCTTGGGCAAAATCGCGAGGAAATTGTCCCGCGCAACTTTTCGCGCAACGTCTTCAGGCAAGGCATCAAGGAAAGGATTGAAGCTACGCATTTCCTTACCCAGCTTGTTGAACCGCCCTACAACATCAGACCCCAGCATAAAGCGCTCCGGGAACCGCTCTACCAGCTCCAGCCACTCCGGCCGGGGCTTTCCCGCCTCATCCAGCAAATAGGGGTTGAGCACGCTCCAGGACAGGTCGACGTACAGGTTGGGATAGGCCTCCAGCATCCGGCTCAGGGTCGGCAGCAGGAAGTCCAGCTGCGTCTGGTGCCGGTGGATCTCCATGCTGGTGCCGGCATGGGCCCAGATAAACCGGGTGTGCGGATGATTGCGCAGCGGCTCTTCGATTTCTGCCAGATACAGAGGATTGCGCTCGCGCTTGGAGGTGATGTTGGAATGCACCAGCACCGGCAGGTCATTCTCGGCGGCCAGGTGATAAATCCGCGTCATGGCCTCGTTATTGGCCCGTGGCGTGTCGCCGGAGGTCAGTGCCGTTAGATCATCGTGGCGGGTGAAGACTTCACCGATGCCCTGCCACAGCCCTGGATTGAGGTCGAGCATGCGCTGTATATGGGCCTCGGAGTTCTTGTCGTTAGGGTTGAAGCCGCTGAGGAACGGATGGAAATGCTGGCGCTGTTCGGCGGTCAGCTTGTTGACCGCAGCGGCCACGATCACATCGGTGGCGCTGTACCAATAGGCATCCGCGTCATCACCGGCGTAATAGCGCGGGCGTTTGGGCTCGTCTTCATGCCATTTCTTTGCCACGGGCACGCCGGAAATCATCACATGCTCGATGCGATTGGCCGCCATGGCCTTGAGCAGCTTGTCCATGCCTGCCGTCTCCTGGAAGAAGTCGACGTAATGCAGGTGCGCGTCGCTGTAGGCATAGTCGCGGGCGTGCACGGCCAGGCTGCTGGCGCTAAGCAAGAGGGCAAGGGTCAGGTGGGTCCAGGGCACGATAAAATCTCAATCCAGGTTAAGTGAGGTAGACCGCCGGTGACTTGCCAGGGTTCATCCGGCAAAAAACGCGGAACACTCCGATGCCAGCATGCTCTATAACTGCATGACGTTCATCCTGCCACCTTGTGAGGTTTACCATGCCCGTTATCGTCAACACGCTGAACACCGAGAACTTTCGCCATAGCGTCAACATCAATAACCACGAGATGTTTACCGACCTGCCCAAGAGCCTGGGTGGCGACGACTCGGCGCCCTCGCCCCACGATTACTTCGACGCCGCGCTGGCCTCGTGCAAAGCCCTGACCGTCAAACTGTATGCACAGAAAAAAGACATCCCCCTGACTGGCGTGACCGTGGAAGTGACCCATGACAGCAGCGAGGAGCAAAAGGGCAAATACAAGCTCAACGTCAAGCTGACCCTCAAGGGCGTGCTCACCGACGAGCAGCGCGCTGAACTGCATCGCGTGGCCGACAAGTGCCCGGTGCACAAACTGATGACCACCGCCGAGATCAACATCGAGACCCAGCTCGCCGAAGGTGCATTCAGCCAATAACACCGGTTCCCTGTCTGGCGGGTTATGCTCAAGCCCTACGAACCCGCTCAGACAGGGATGCTCCATGACCACCGTGACCGTGATCCGCCCGCGCCCAGAAGATGTCGAAGGCCAACCTATCCTGCGCCCGCTGCCCTCGCGAGAGTGCCGCAGCGTGGGGCCCTTCGTGTTTTTCGACCATATGCTCCAGACCCGCTACGCGCCCGGCAGCGGCATGAATATCCGCCAGCATCCGCATATCGGCCTGTCGACCCTCACCTACCTGTTTGAAGGCGAACTGCTGCACAGGGACAGCCTCGGCTCCGACCAAGTGGTGCAGGCCGGCGATGTCAGCTGGATGACTGCGGGCAGCGCCATCGCCCACGTCGAACGCACGCCCGACGCGCTCAAGGCCAAGGGTTTCAACCTGCACGGCCTGCAGGTGTGGCTGGCATCGCCCAAGGCCCATGAGCAGGGCCCGGGGCATTACAGCCATCACCCCGCCACCAGCCTGCCGGTCAGCGACAACCTCGGCGTGACGATCCGCTTGATCGCCGGCAGTGGCTTCTGCCTGGAGTCACCGGTGCCCGTGCTGTCGCCGACGCTGTATGCCGAGGTTCATATGCAAACCGCCACCACCCTGCTGATTCCTGATGAACATGAGGAACGGGCGGTGTACGTGCTAGACGGTGATGCGCAATTGGACGGCGAACCGGTGCAGGCCCATAGCCTGGTGGTGCTGCCGGCAGGCCAGAGCATGGCGCTGTTTGCCGAGACCGAATGCCACCTGGTGATCTTCGGTGGCGCGCCGCTGGACGGGCCACGGCGGATCAATTGGAATTTTGTCGCCAGTGATCCGGCGTTGATCGAACAGGCGCGTCAGCGCTGGGCGGCCGGGGATTGGCCGACGGTGCCGGGGGAAAGCGGGAGAATTGAGTTGCCTGTGAGGTAGCTATCGCGGGCAAGCCCGCTCCCACACTTATGGTGTTCACAAATCAACATGTGGGAGCGGGCTTGCCCGCGATAAGGCCCTGACAGGCGCTGAAGACTCAGCCCCCGAACACTTCATCCAACAAATTATGCATCGCCTGGAACGCCCGACCAGCCGTCTTGGCGTCGTACATCATCTTGCCCGGCACATTGGCATGGGGATCGGTGAACGAATGCACCGCGCCGCCGTAGTTGAGCAATTGCCAATCGACACCGGCCGCGTTCATCTCATCTTCAAATGCAGGCAGTTGCTCCCTGGGCACCAACGGATCGCTCGCACCATGCAACACCAGCACTGCCCCCTTGATAATCTTCGCGTCCGCCGGGTTTGGCGTATCCAGGGTGCCATGGAACGACACCGCAGCCTTCAACGCCGCACCGGTACGCGCCAGCTCCAAAGCGCAGCAACCGCCAAAGCAGAAGCCAAAGGTCGCCAGCTTCGAGGTATCGACAGCGGCTTCGACCTGGCCTTGCAGTTGCTCAAAGGCCGCCTGCATGCGCGTGTTCAGCAGCCCACGGTCATTTTTCAACGGCATCATCGCCGCCCCGGCCTCATCGCCATTGGACGGGCGCACCTGCTGCCCATACAGATCGGCGATCAACACCACATAGCCCTTGGCGGCTACGGCCTTGGCGATCTCTTCGGCGCCGGCGCTGACGCCCATCCAGTTCGGCGCCATCAACAGGCCCGGCAGCGGGCCCTTGTGGCTGGCGTCGAAGGCCAGGCGGCTTTCATAAGGCTGGCCATCAATCTGATAGACCACGGAACGCACGGTGACTTGGCTCATCATTTACTCCAGTGAGAATGGATTAACGCGGTTCCCTGTAGGAGACAAGCTCGCGCCTACAGCAGAGCCATAACGAAAAACCCCGCCGAAGCGGGGTTTTCTTGCAGCGTTGTTAAACCGACAGTTCAACCAACAGCTTGTTCAGTCGGCGCACATAAGCTGCCGGGTCTTTCAAGCTATCCCCTGCAGCCAGGGCCGCCTGGTCGAAGAGGATGTGCGACAGGTCGCCAAAGCGCTCTTCACTCTGCTCGCCGTCGAGTTTCTCGATCAGCGGGTGAGCCGGGTTGAATTCGAAGATCGGCTTGGAATCCGGCACCTTCTGCCCGCTGGCTTCGAGGATCTGGCGCATCTGCATGCCCAGGTCCTGCTCGCCGATGGCCAGGATCGCCGGGGAATCGGTCAGACGGTGGGAAACCCGCACTTCGCTGACAGCATCGCCCAGGGCGGTCTTGATGCGTTCAACCAGGCCTTCTTTGGACTTGGCCACTTCTTCAGCGGCTTTTTTGTCCTCTTCCGAATCCAGGTTACCCAGGTCCAGGTCACCACGGGCCACGTCGACAAAGGATTTGCCGTCGAACTCGCTGAGATAGCTCATCAGCCACTCGTCGATGCGGTCGGTCAGCAGCAGCACTTCGATGCCTTTCTTGCGGAAGACTTCCAGGTGCGGGCTGTTCTTGACCTGGGCGTAGGTTTCGCCAGTCAGGTAGTAGATCTTGTCCTGACCTTCCTTGGCGCGCGCCAGGTACTCGGCCAGGGACACAACCTGCTCGCCGTCTTCACCTTGAGTCGAGGCAAAACGCAGCAGGCCGGCGATTTTTTCCTTGTTGGCAAAATCTTCCGCCGGGCCTTCTTTCATGACCTGGCCGAAGTTTTTCCAGAAGCCTTTGTATTGCTCAGGCTCGTTCTTCGCCAGCTTTTCCAGCATGTCCAGCACACGCTTGGTCAACGCCGACTTCATGGAGTCGATGATCGGGTCTTTCTGCAGGATTTCCCGCGACACGTTCAGCGACAGGTCGTTGGAGTCCACTACGCCCTTGATAAAGCGCAGGTACAGCGGCAGGAAGGACTCCGCCTGATCCATCACGAATACGCGCTGTACGTACAGCTTCAGGCCCTTGGGCGCTTCGCGCTGGTACAGGTCGAACGGAGCACGGGCCGGGACGTACAGCAACGAGCTATATTCCAGCTTGCCTTCAACCTTATTGTGGCTCCAGCTCAGCGGGTTTTCGTAGTCATGGGCGATGTGCTTGTAGAACTCCTGGTATTCCTCGTCCTTCACTTCAGTGCGCGGACGGGTCCAAAGGGCGCTGGCGCGGTTGACCACTTCCCATTCCTGGGCTGGGGCCTCCTCGCCTTCGACAGCCGCTTGTTCTTTCGGCAATTCGATGGGCAGCGCGATATGGTCGGAGTACTTCTTGATGATGTTGCGCAGGCGCCAGCCATCGGCGAATTCGTCTTCACCGGCCTTGAGGTGCAGCACGATGCGGGTACCGCGGTCAGCCTTATCAACGGTGGCGATTTCGAATTCGCCCTCGCCTTTGGAGGACCAGTGCACGCCTTCGCTGGCATCAAGACCGGCGCGGCGGCTGAATACTTCAACTTTGTCGGCAACAATAAAGGCCGAGTAGAAGCCCACACCGAACTGGCCGATCAGGTGCGAATCTTTCTTCTGGTCGCCCGAGAGGTTCTTCATGAAATCGGCGGTGCCGGATTTGGCGATGGTGCCCAAATGGGTAATCGCGTCTTCACGGCTCATGCCGATGCCGTTGTCTTCGAGGGTGACGGTCTTGGCGTCCTTGTCGAAGCTCACACGGATTTTCAGTTCCGCGCCACCTTCCAGCAACTCAGGCTTGGACAGGGCTTCGAAACGTAATTTGTCGACAGCGTCAGAGGCGTTCGAGATCAATTCGCGAAGGAAGATTTCCTTGTTGGAATACAGCGAATGGATCATGAGGTGCAGCAGCTGCTTCACCTCGGTCTGGAAGCCCAGGGTTTCCTTTTGAGTTTCCACACTCATGGTCATCAAACTCCAATTGGATGGCAGTGGCCGCGCCCGAGAGGGTTGGCGGCGGGTTGTCATCAAAGTTGGGGGCTAAGACCAGGATTTCAAGGGTGGCCCTGCTCCTGAATCTTGAAATGCGCACGAGCGGTGGCGATAGGCTCGGCCGGGGTGCTTTGCCAGGCGGTGATTGCCACATTGGCCACACGCCGTCCCTGACGCCATACCTGGCAGGTGGCGTAAGTGTCGCGAAACTGCCCGGCCCGTAGGTAATCCAGGGAAAAATCGACGATCTTGGGCAGGCCTTTTTCAACCCCCGGGGCCTGCGTGGCCACCCATAGATGAAAGGCCGCCGACAACTCCATAAAGCCTGCGATCACGCCACCATGGATAGCCGGCAATATCGGGTTACCAATATTGTCCTTGTTGGCCGGCATGCGGAACAACAACTCATCCCCCAGGCGCGTGCACTCGACGCCGATCAGTCGGGCGTAGGGAATCAGCTCGAGCAACGCCTTATAGTCGCCGCGTTGGTGGGCCTGCTGCATCCGGGTCTTGAATTGATGGGTCATGCCTGTTCTCCCTTGATGCTGCTGCCCAATCCCTGGGTACCCTTCAACCGTTTGCCCATACGCATGAACGTACCCACCACATGGGCAATCGGCTGCTGGGGGTCGTCCTGGTAAGCAAAACCACGGGTGAAAATCACGTCGCTGGTCACTCGATAACATTGGGCAAAGCCGAACACCGTCTTGTGGGGTTCGGCCGGGTGCATGTAGTCAATGCGCAGATCCAGGGTCGGGCAGACCTCGAACTCCGGCAACACGCACAGGGTTGCCATGCCACAAGCCGTGTCCATCAGCGAGGTCAAGGCGCCGCCATGGATGATCCCGGTTTGTGGATCGCCGACGATCTGCGGGCTGTAGGGCAAGCGCAGGGTCATGCCCTCGGCGTTCGCATCATGCACCTCGATGCCCAGCACCTGACAGTGACGCAGGGCCGAGACAAACCGTGCGGCACGCTCTAAAAGGGGGCTATCGGTCATTGGATAAAGACTCTTATTAGTAGTGATCCGGCGAAAGAAATACCCCGGAAGAAAGTTCCTTGGCGAAACGTCTTATATATCTGTGGGATTAAAGGAACTAATGCAGGCACCCCATGCTCGAAAGGCCAGTAGATATCTTCAATAAGGAGAAACACCCCATGCGCAAGACTTTCGCTGTTTCCTTGATGTTGGCTGCCGCCCTTGGCCTCGCTGCCTGCGATAAAAAATCCGAGGACAAAGCTCAGGATGCCAACCAGCATGCTGAACAAGCTCAAGAAAAAATGAGCGAAGCTCAGGATAAAGTGAACGACGCTGCAAAAGAAAACGCCGAAGCCGCCAAAGCCCAAGCTGAATCTGACGCAGCCGCCGCTAAAGAAGCTGCTCCAGCTACACCTGCAACCGGTTCCTGATACCGCGGTTTAAATACCATGTTGCAAAAGAAAGCCCGCTTACATAGCGGGCTTTACTTTGTGCGGGACTTTTATCAGATCAGCAAAGTGCGAAATGTAGGACTAACCATCAACAATAGTGCGCACAGCAACCCCACCAACCACACCAGGCTGCGTTGCCAGGCCAAGTCGGCCCAATAGCAGGCCAGATAGATTACCCGCGCAATCACAAAGATGATCGCCAGCCAGTCAATCAGGTAGCCCTGGGTCTGGGTGGTATGAGCCATCAAGACTCCCACCGCAAACAAGATAAAAGCTTCAAAACTGTTTTGATGCGCAGCCACTGCCCGCGCGCCGAAGCCGGTCAACTGCGCCTGTTGGTGGCGTGGAAGGTGGTTGTCATACCCTCCCTGCTCTTTCATGGCCTTGCCCACCGGCATGCGCGCCACGAAAATCAGCAGTGCGCTGATAAATACACACCAGAACGGAATACTCACGATATTGCCTCCTTGGGCGCTTCAGGCATCGGTGCCTCTGTAGGGGTATAGACCATCACCTCCAGAACGTCAGAATGAAATTCGCGCCGGTACAGTACCAGCACCACCCCGCTGCTCATCAGCATGAACAGCCAGGGGCTGACAAACCAGGCAAGCATGGTCATGCCGAAGTAATAAGAGCGCAGACCGAAGTTGAACTGGTTGGCAGCCATCGAGATCACCCGCGCCGCCCGCGAGGCAAACGCCTTGCGCTCCTGCTCGGAGACGTGACGCTCACCGACCATCGGCGCCGAGCCAATCAGGATCGCCGCGAAGTTGTACTGGCGCATGCACCAACTGAAAGTAAAGAAGGCATAGACAAACACCAGGGCCAGGCACAGCAGCTTGATCTCCGACATGCCCTGGGATGCCTGTTGCACCATGGGAATGTCCGCCAGCAGCGATACCGCGCGCTCCGAAGCCCCCAACACGGTGAGGATACCGGCGAGGATGATCAGGGTACTGGAGGCGAAGAACGAGGCGTTGCGCTCCAGGTTACCGATCACACTGGCGTCGGCGATGCGGTTGTCCCGCAGGAGCATGCGGCGCATCCAATCCTCGCGATACAGGTGCAACACACTGGCAAGACAAGCAGTGTCCCGGGCTTTCCAGCTGGCGTAGCGGGTATAGCCGCCCCAGCAGATGACAAACCATAGCGCGGCAAGCAAGTGAATCAGGTTGGCTTCGACGAACGACATGCGGGTCCTCTGAACAATAGGGCTGGCTAACTCGGTCAATGTGGGCGCTGGCTTACCGGCGATGGCGTCCTTTCAGTCAGTATCAGGCCGACCGATATACCGCTATCGCTGGCAAGCCAGCTTCTACACCTGCCACGCTTGAGCTTTAGAATTGCGTACCCGTTCGACGTTAGCCCACAAAAAAAGACACTGCCCATCGCCCATAAAAAATGCCCCGGATCGTTTGATACGGGGCATTTCGATGTCAGCGTGTAACGGGGCGCTTTAGGCGATGGCTTCGCTGCGTTTGCCCAGCATACGGTCAACCCCGAATGCGGCCACCAGGGTAATCACACAAGGCACCAGCCATGCCAGGCCTTGTTCGCTCAATGGCAGGTTAGCCATTTGCGCAGGCATCCAACCGGCCAGGCCGGCGCCCTTGAGCGCGTCGATGGTACCGAAGATGAACGACACCAGCATCACCGGGCCAAGGATGCGGCCATGCTCATGCCAGAAGTCCTTGCAGAAGCTCAAGGCCACCAGGACGATGCACGGCGGGTAGATGGCGGTCAGGACCGGGATCGAGAACGCGATCAGCTTGGTCAGGCCCAGGTTGGAGACCAACAGCGAGAACGCCGCCAGGATCACTACCAGGGTCTTGTAGGACAGTGGCAGCACCCGGCTGAAGTACTCGGCGCAGGCACAGGTCAGGCCCACCGCCGTGACCAGGCACGCCAGGGAGATCAGCACCGCGAGGAAACCGCTGCCCAGGGAGCCGAAGGTGTGTTGCACATAAGCGTGCAATACCGCCGCGCCGTTGGCTGCGCCGGCGGCCACTTCATGGCTGCCCGAACCGAGGCGGAACAGGCTGATGTACACCAGCGCCAGGCCCACGCCGGCAATCAGCCCGGCAATGATTGCGTAGCGGGTGATCAACTGTGGAGACTCGACGCCACGGGAGCGAATGGCATTGACGATGACGATGCCAAACACCAGCGCGCCCAGGGTATCCATGGTCAGGTAGCCATTGATGAAGCCTTGGGAAAACGGTGCGGCGACGTACTCAGGCGTAGCAACGCCGATATCACCTGCCGGCAGGGCAAAGGCCGCGATACCCAGTACCGCCAGCGCAATGATCTTCAGCGGCGCGAGGAAACGGCCGACTGTATCCAACAGGCGCCCTGGGTACAGGGAGATGAAGAACACCAGCAGGAAGTACACCGAGCTGTAGAGGAACAGCGCCAGCGGGCTTTCACCGGTCAATGGCGCCAGGCCTACTTCGAACGAGACCGTTGCAGTACGTGGCGTGGCGAACAGCGGGCCGACAGCCAGGTAGCACGCTGCAGCCAGGATGCCACCGGCGACCTTGCCGATGGGGCTGCTCAATGCGTCCATGCCACCGCCGACCTTGGCCAGGGCGATGACCGTAACGACCGGCAGGCCGACCGCAGTGATCAGGAAGCCCAGTGCCGCCATCCAGACATGAGGCCCGGACTGCAAACCGACGATAGGCGGGAAGATGATGTTGCCGGCGCCCACGAACAGGGCAAAAGTCATAAAGCCCAACGCCAGGATGTCCTGGCTTTTCAACACTTTCATTTGAGGAAATACCACACTACTGAATCGGAATTTAGAGAGGGATTCCCTATGGATGAGGGAAATGCTACCGGCCCTTATGGGGACCGGCCGGTCTAGCACGCGGCTTCCTTTTGGGATGCGGGCGCATAAAGAGGCGGCTAGCGTACAGAATTTGCCTGACAAACGCACTGTTGCGGGGCGGACTGTCCGATAAGCGACACTTTGATGTCGCGTTTTCATACTTAACTTGGTAATACGAACAAATGTGGGAGCGGGCTTGCTCGCGAATGCGGTGGGTCAGAAATGAATGTATCAACTGATACACCGCATTCGCGAGCAAGCCCGCTCCCACATTTTGATCTTCAGCAACCTGCAGAATGCACAAAGGCCACCCGAAGGTGGCCTTTGTGTGGTGAAGCGTCAGCTAAGCGCGAGGCTTACTTGATCGCCCAACCTGTCAGCTCGGACAAAGCCTTGCCGATGTCTGCCAGCGAACGCACGGTTTTCACGCCTGCGTCTTCCAGGGCAGCAAACTTCTCGTCTGCAGTGCCCTTGCCGCCAGAGATGATTGCGCCAGCATGGCCCATGCGCTTGCCCGCAGGGGCAGTCACACCAGCGATGTAGGAAACAACCGGCTTGGTCACGTGTGCCTTGATGTAGGCAGCCGCTTCTTCTTCAGCCGAACCGCCGATCTCACCGATCATGACGATCGCTTCGGTCTTCGGGTCTTCCTGGAACAGTTTCAGGATGTCGATGAAGTTCGAGCCTGGGATCGGGTCACCGCCGATGCCGACGCAAGTCGACTGACCGAAACCGGCGTCAGTGGTCTGCTTCACAGCTTCGTAGGTCAGGGTGCCGGAACGGGAAACGATACCGACTTTGCCTGGCAAGTGAATGTGACCAGGCATGATGCCGATCTTGCATTCGCCTGGGGTGATCACGCCTGGGCAGTTAGGGCCGATCAGGGTAACACCCAGCTCGTCGCACTTAACTTTAGCGTCCAGCATGTCCAGGGTAGGAATGCCTTCGGTGATGCACACGATCAGCTTGATGCCGCCGAATGCCGCTTCCAGGATGGAGTCCTTGCAGAAAGGAGCTGGAACGTAGATCACGCTGGCGGTAGCGCCAGTTTGAGCAACAGCGTCTTTCACGGTGTTGAACACTGGCAGGCCCAGGTGCTCGGTGCCGCCTTTGCCTGGAGTTACGCCGCCAACCATCTTGGTGCCGTATTCGATGGCTTGCTGGGTGTGGAAGCTACCTTGCGAACCGGTAATACCCTGGCAGATAACTTTGGTGTCTTTATTGATCAGGACGCTCATTATTTGCCCTCCGCAGCTTTGACAACTTGTTGAGCAGCGTCGGTCAGGCTGGTAGCAGCGATGATGTTCAAACCGCTTTCTGCCAGTACTTTAGCGCCCAGTTCAGCGTTGTTACCTTCAAGGCGTACAACAACCGGGATTTTCACGCCGACTTCTTTCACTGCACCGATGATGCCTTCGGCAATCATGTCGCAACGAACGATGCCGCCGAAGATGTTGACCAGTACTGCAGCGACGTTGGAGTCGGACAGGATGATCTTGAACGCTTCGGTAACGCGTTCTTTGGTAGCACCACCGCCCACGTCGAGGAAGTTGGCTGGCTTGCCGCCATGCAGGTTGACGATGTCCATGGTACCCATGGCCAGGCCAGCACCGTTGACCATGCAACCGATGTTACCTTCCAGGGCTACGTAGTTCAGTTCGAACTTGGCAGCGTGCGCTTCGCGCGGATCGTCTTGCGACGGATCGTGGAAAGTCTTCAGCTTAGGCTGACGGTACATGGCGTTGGCGTCGATGTTGATCTTGGCGTCGAGGCAATGCAGATCGCCGTCAGCCTTGATCACCAGCGGGTTCACTTCCAGCAGGGCCAGATCGTGATCCTGGAACAGTTTGGCCAGACCCACGAAGATCTTGGCGAACTGGGCAACTTGCTTGCCTTCCAGACCCAGCTGGAACGCCAGCTCGCGACCCTGGAATGGCTGAGCGCCAACCAGTGGATCGATAGTGGCCTTGAGAATTTTTTCTGGGGTTTCGTGAGCGATCTTCTCGATGTCCACGCCACCTTCGGTGGAAGCCATGAACACGATGCGACGGCTAGAACGGTCAACGACAGCGCCCAGGTACAGCTCTTTAGCGATATCAGTGCACGATTCAACCAGGATCTTGGTGACTGGCTGGCCATTGGCGTCAGTCTGGTAAGTCACCAGACGCTTGCCCAGCCACTGCTGTGCGAAGGCCTTGGCGTCTTCTTTGCTGCGAACCAGCTTAACGCCGCCCGCTTTACCGCGACCACCAGCGTGGACCTGGGCTTTGACAACCCACTCGGTGCCGCCGATTTTGTCGCAAGCTTCTGCTGCTGCTTCCGGGGTGTCTACTGCGTAGCCCTTGGAAACTGGCAGGCCGTATTCAGCGAACAGCTGCTTACCCTGATACTCGTGAAGATTCATGCTTTTTACCGTCTTCGTTAGGTACTGCGCATTCGGCGCTGCGCTCATTATGAGTGCCGCGCCACCTGTGACTGCTGCTCGCACAACTTGCCGAACTTAAGCCCGGTCAAGCTGCACAAGACTGCGTCCAGCGGATATTCCGCGGTGAGTCTTGCGCGCAAGGCTCACGACGGGCAACTCCGCCGTGGTTTCTTATTATCTCGCTTAGCGCTTCTTGCGGTTGGCGATGTGGATGGCGCCGCCATTCACAGCCAACGCTGCTTCGTGCAACGCTTCGGACAGGGTCGGATGGGAGAAGACCATCATGCCCAGGTCTTCGGCACTGGTGCCGAATTCCATACCGATAGCGCCCTGCTGAACCAGTTCTGCAGCGCTTGGGCCAATCACGTGGACGCCCAATACGCGGTCAGTCTTGGCATCAGCGATGACTTTGACAAAACCGCCAGTGTCGTTCGCTGCCATGGCACGGCCAGAAGCGGCAAACGGGAAGGTGCCGACGTTAACTTCAACGCCTTCAGCTTTCAACTGCTGTTCGTTCTTACCAACCCATGCAATTTCCGGGTGGGTGTAGATAACCGAAGGGATCAGGTCGTAGTTCATCTGGGTCTTGTGACCCTTGATGCGCTCAACCACCATGATGCCTTCTTCGGATGCCTTGTGTGCCAGCATCATGCCGCGAACCACGTCACCAATGGCATAGACGCCAGGAACGGTGGTAGCGCAGTGATCGTCGACATGCACAAAGCCACGCTCGTCGATGGTCACGCCGCTGTCGGAAGCCAGCAGATCAGTGGTCACTGGACGGCGACCAACGGCAACGATCAGCTTGTCGAAAGTGATGGTCTGTTCGCCATCCTTGTCGGTGTAGGTCACGACAACTTCTTCGCCGTTGACTTTCGAACCGGTCACGCGAGCACCCAGCTTGATGTCCAGACCTTGTTTGGTCAGGGTTTTCAGCGCTTCTTTGGACACTGCGGTGTCGGCAGCCAGCAGGAACGTGTCCAGGGCTTCCAGCACGGTCACTTCGGAACCCAGGCGGGACCAGACCGAACCCAGTTCCAGGCCGATAACGCCAGCGCCGATCACACCCAGGCGTTTTGGTACCGATTGGAATTCCAGGGCGCCGGTCGAATCAACGATCACGTTCTGGTCAACTGGAGCCGGTGGAATATCGATCGGACGCGAACCTGGAGCCAGGATCACGTTTTCGGCTTCGATGATTTCGGTCGAACCGTCTGGCTTGGTGATTTCAACTTTCTTGCCGGCCAGCAGTTTGCCGTGACCTTGCAGGGAAGTGACGCCATTGGCCTTGAACAGGGTAGCAACGCCAGAGGTCAGGCCTTTGACGATGTTGGCCTTGCGGCCGACCATTGCTGGCACGTCCATGGTCACGCCAGCGTGGTTGATGCCGTGGATGGCAAAACCGTCCTGGGCTTCGTGGAATTTCCAGGAGCTGTCCAGCAGCGCCTTGGAAGGAATGCAACCCACGTTCAGGCAAGTACCGCCCAACGCCAGTTTGCCTTCCTTGTCAGTGTATTTTTCGATGCAAGCAGTCGAGAGGCCCAGTTGAGCGGCCTTGATGGCGGCAACGTAGCCGCCAGGGCCCGCACCAATCACTACAACGTCAAATTTCTGCGACATGAAAAAAAATCCTCTTTAGCAAAAAAGCTTCAAGCCCGAGCCACAAGCCAGGCTGCAATTGCTTGCAGCTTGAAACTTGCGGCTCACGGCCGCTTTATCAGATATCCAGCAGCAGACGAGCTGGATCTTCCAGCAGGTTCTTGATGGTCACCAGGAAAGTCACGGCTTCTTTACCATCGATCAGGCGGTGATCGTAGGACAGTGCCAGGTACATCATCGGACGAATCACGACTTGGCCATTGATGGCCATCGGACGCTGGATGATGTTGTGCATGCCCAGGATCGCGGCTTGCGGCGGGTTGACGATCGGGGTCGACATCATCGAACCGAAAGTACCACCGTTGGTGATCGTGAAGGTACCGCCGGTCATCTCGTCGATGGTCAGCTTGCCGTCACGGGCTTTCTTGCCGAAGCCAGCGATGCCGCCTTCGATTTCAGCCAGGCTCATCAGCTCGGCGTTACGCAGGACCGGAACCACCAGGCCACGGTCGCTGGAGACGGCAACGCCGACGTCCGCATAACCGTGGTAAACGATGTCGCTGCCGTCGATGGAAGCGTTGACTGCCGGGAAGCGCTTGAGTGCTTCGGTGGCCGCTTTCACGAAGAACGACATGAAGCCCAGGCGCACGCCATTGTGGGACTTCTCGAACAGGTCCTTGTACTTCGAACGCAGGGCCATGACTTCAGTCATGTCGACTTCGTTGAAAGTGGTCAGCATCGCCATGTTCGACTGTGCTTCAACCAGGCGCTTGGCCACGGTGGCACGAACGCGGGTCATCGGTACGCGCTTCTCGGTGCGGTCGCCAGCGGCGAACACAGGAGCAGCGGCAGCCGGGGCAGCAGCCTTGGCAGGTGCGGCAGCTGGAGCGTTTTTCTTGGCTTCAACCGCGGCAACCACGTCTTCCTTGGTCACACGGCCGTCTTTGCCGGTGCCTTTGATGGAAGCCAGGTTGATGCCGTTTTCTTCAGCCAGCTGACGCGCAGCCGGTGCAGCGATTGGATCTTCACCACCAGCGGCCGGAGCGGCAGCAGCAGGTGCGGCAGCCGGAGCAGCAGCGGCGGCTGGAGCAGCGGCAGCAGCGCTGCCCGCTTCGATCGAGCCCAGGACCTGGTTGGACAGGACGGTTGCGCCCTCTTCGGCAACGATGGCACCCAGGACGCCGTCGGCTTCGGCCAACACTTCCAGGACGACCTTGTCAGTCTCGATGTCGACGATCAGGTCGTCACGCTTGACGGCCTCGCCTGGTTTCTTGTGCCAGGTGGCAACGGTGCCATCGGCAACCGATTCCGGGAATGACGGGGCTTTGATTTCGATAGCCATTATCTGTGGGTCCTTAAAATTCGGTTTCAGTCAGCGCGAAGGCGTTAAACAGTGAAAGCATCTTGCAGCAGTTTTTCCTGCTGCTCGGCGTGCATCGATGCATAACCACAAGCAGGTGCAGCAGAAGCATCACGACCGGCGTACTCCAGGCCCAGGGCCTTGTTGTGGTTGCCGATGCTGCGACGCAGGTGATGCTGGCTGCTGTACCACGCGCCCTGGTTCATCGGTTCTTCCTGACACCACACCACATTGGTGAGGTTGGTGTAAGGCGCGATGGCCTCCATCAGGTCGTCTTCCGGGAACGGGTAAAGCTGCTCGATACGCACGATGGCGATGTCTTCGCGGCCTTCGGCACGACGTTTTTCCAGCAAGTCGTAGTAAACCTTGCCGCTGCACAGGATCAGGCGAGTGACCTTGGCCGCGTCCAGGGTGTCGATTTCCGGAATAACGGTCTGGAACGAACCATCGGCCAGATCTTCCAGGGTCGAGATGGCCAATTTGTGACGCAACAGCGATTTCGGAGTCAGCACTACCAACGGCTTGCGCAGCGGGCGGATCACCTGACGACGCAGCAAGTGGTAGATCTGGGCCGGGGTAGTCGGCACGCACACCTGGATATTGTGCTCGGCGCACAATTGCAGGTAACGCTCCAGACGGGCCGAGGAGTGCTCCGGACCCTGACCTTCATAACCGTGTGGCAGCAACATGGTCAGACCGCACAGACGGCCCCACTTGTGCTCGCCGCTGGTGATGAACTGGTCGATAACCACCTGGGCACCGTTGGCGAAGTCGCCGAACTGGGCTTCCCAGATCACCAGCGCGTTTGGCGTGGTGGTCGAGTAACCGTATTCGAACGCCAGCACGGCTTCTTCGGACAGGAACGAATCGTACAGGTCGAAACGTGGCTGGCCTTCATACAGGTGCTGCAACGGGATGTAGGTGCCCGCGTCTTTCTGGTTGTGCAATACCGCGTGACGGTGCGAGAACGTACCACGGCCGATGTCCTGGCCGGTCATGCGGATCGGGTGACCTTCGAACGCCAGGGTCGCGTACGCCATGGTTTCGGCATAACCCCAGTTGATCGGCAGGCCGCCGGCTTGCATCTTCTGACGGTCTTCGTAGATCTTCGCAACCTGGCGCTGTACTACGAAGCCTTCTGGAATTTCCAGCAGCTTGGCGGACAGTTCCTGCAGGGTCTTCAGATCGAACGAAGTGTCGTGACGTGCAGTCCATGCGTGGCCCAGGTACGGGCGCCAGTCCACGAACAGCTCTTTGTTCGGCTCTTTGACCAGGCTTTTTACTACATGCAGACCGTTGTCCAGCGCGTTGCGGTACTCATCGATTTTCGCCTGAACACGCGCTTCATCCAGCACGCCGGCCTTGGTCAGGCTTTCGGCGTACAGCTCACGGGTGGTGCGCTGCTTGGTGATCTGCTGGTACATCAACGGTTGGGTGCCGCTAGGCTCATCCGCTTCGTTGTGACCGCGACGGCGGTAGCAAACCAGGTCGATGACCACGTCACGCTTGAACTGCATGCGGTAGTCAATGGCCAGTTGGGTCACGAACAATACGGCTTCCGGATCATCGCCATTCACATGGAGGATCGGCGCCTGGATCATCTTGGCAACGTCGGTCGCGTACTCGGTAGAGCGCGCGTCCAGCGGGTTGCTGATAGTGAAGCCAACCTGGTTGTTGATAACGATGTGAACCGTACCGCCGGTCTTGAAGCCGCGGGTCTGCGACATCTGGAACGTTTCCAGGACCACGCCTTGACCGGCGAATGCCGCGTCACCGTGGATGGAAATCGGCAGGACCTTCTCACCGGTGGAATCGTTGCGACGATCCTGGCGAGCACGTACCGAACCCTCGACCACTGGAGAAACGATTTCCAGGTGGGATGGGTTGAACGCCATGGCCAGGTGAACTTCACCGCCGGTGGTCATCACGTTGGACGAGAAGCCCTGGTGGTACTTGACGTCACCGGAACCCAGCTCGACCTTCTTCTTGCCTTCGAACTCGTCGAACAGCTCGCGTGGGTTCTTGCCGAAGGTGTTGACCAACACGTTCAGGCGACCACGGTGAGCCATGCCGATCACGATTTCCTTGGTACCGTAGGAACCGGAACGCTGGATCAGTTCGTCGAGCATCGGAATCAGGCTTTCGCCGCCTTCCAGGCCGAAACGCTTGGTGCCCGGGTATTTGGTGCCCAGGTATTTTTCCAGGCCTTCGGCAGCGGTTACGCGCTCAAGCAGGTGGCCACGCACATCGGCGGACAGCACCGGACGGCCACGCACGCCTTCCAGGCGATGCTGGAACCAGTGACGCTGCTCGGAATCGGTGATATGCGTAAATTCAGCGCCGATGGTGCGGCAATATGTCTGCTGCAACGCTTCGTGAATTTCGCGTAGGCTCGCTTCCTCTTTGCCGATGAACAGGTCGCCGGCACGGAAAATCGTATCAAGATCGGCATTGGTCAAGCCGTAGTGATTGATCGACAGGTCTGCAGGTGCAGGACGCTGCCACAGCCCCAGCGGGTCAAGCTGGGCTGCCTGGTGGCCACGCATACGGTAGGCCTGGATCAGTCGCAGTACTTCAACTTGCTTCTTCTCGTGCTCACTGCTCACGCTCCCGGCGGAAACCGGTTGGGCGCGGCGCTGGTTCTTTGCCAGCAGCACAAATTGATCGCGAATTGTTGCATGCGATACATCGGTGGCAGCGTTGCCGTCTGAAGACAACGTCTGAAATTTGGTGCGCCATTCTTCTGGCACAGCGTTAGGGTCGTGCAGGTAGAGCTCATAAAGCTCTTCCACATAGGCAGCGTTACCACCTGAAAGATAGCCGCTGTTCCACATGCGCTGCATCACGCTTTCTTGCATGCTTGGTCACCCTCGATTTGGGGACACCACCGGCGAAAACACCGAGTTTGCTTGCAAAAGGCCAAGTGCAGCGACCAAAACAAGCCACTTAGGATCACGCTGATAGTTCGGGTACCAACCCGAATGCCCCTGCTTGTCTCATTTCTTCAAAATAAGAGCTGCGGCTTTGTAAGTCGCTGCTCAAGTTAAAACTACGGCGCCGGTTGAAGCCTGCGCCGTAGCATTTACGGGCACAACGGTCCTGCTTTTGCTACAACGTCTTACACGCCGCTTTGCAGCAGCATATTACGGATGTGACCAATGGCCTTAGTCGGGTTCAGGCCTTTGGGACATACGTTGACGCAGTTCATGATCCCGCGGCAGCGGAATACGCTGAACGGGTCATCCAGTGAAGCCAGACGCTCGGACGTCTTGGTGTCACGGCTGTCTGCCAGGAAGCGATAGGCTTGCAGCAGTGCAGCTGGCCCCAGGAACTTGTCCGGGTTCCACCAGAAGGACGGGCAAGAGGTCGAGCAGCAAGCGCACAGGATGCACTCGTACAGACCGTCGAGCTTCTCGCGCTCTTCCGGGGACTGCAGACGCTCGATGGCCGGAGCCGGCGTGTCGTTCTGCAGGAATGGCTTAACCTTCTCGTATTGCTTGTAGAAGATGCTCATATCGACGACCAGGTCACGGATAACCGGCAAACCTGGCAATGGACGGACAACGAGCTTGCCTTTCTTGACCACGGCAGACAGCGGCGTAACACACGCCAGGCCGTTTTTGCCGTTGATGTTCATGCCGTCGGAACCGCAGACGCCTTCACGGCAAGAGCGACGATAGGAGAAACCTTCGTCCTGCTCTTTGATCAGGGCCAACACATCCAGCACCATCAGGTCTTTACCACCGGTATCGACCTCAAATTCCTGCATGAACGGCGCAGCGTCCTGATCAGGGTTGTAGCGATAAACACTGACTTTCAACATGGCAGCCACCCTTAGTAAGTCCGAATCTTCGGTTCAAACGTCGGAACCGTCTTCGGCGAGAAGTTCACGGCACGCTTGGTTACACGCTTGTCACCCGGGAAGTACAGGGTGTGGCACAACCAGTTTTCGTCATCGCGATCTTCAAAGTCTTCACGAGCGTGGGCACCACGGGATTCTTTACGAACCTCGGCGGCGATCGCAGTCGCTTCAGCCACTTCCAGCAGGTTTTGCAGCTCAAGGGCTTCGATACGAGCGGTGTTGAACGCCTGGCTCTTATCGTTGATCTTGACGTTGGCAATCCGCTTGCGCAGGTCGGCCAGCTGGGTAATACCCTTCTGCATGTATTCGCCAGTACGGAATACACCGAAGTAGTTCTGCATGCAGTTTTGCAGCTCGCGACGCAGGGTTGCCACGTCTTCGCCATCAGTGCGCTCGTTCAGAGCGTTCAGACGCGCCAGGGCAGCTTCAATGTTGGCGTCGGTGGCGTCATCGTATTCGATGCCGTCGGTCAGCGCCTTTTCCAGGTGCAGGCCGGCAGCGCGGCCGAAGACCACCAGGTCGAGCAGCGAGTTACCGCCCAGGCGGTTGGCACCGTGAACCGATACGCAAGCCACTTCGCCCACAGCGAACAGACCATGAATGATCTCGTCCACGCCTTCGGCGTTCTGGGTGATCGCCTGGCCATGAATGTTGGTCGGCACGCCGCCCATCATGTAGTGGCAAGTTGGAACAACCGGAACCGGAGCAACAACCGGGTCAACGTGCGCGAAAGTCTTGGACAGTTCGCAGATACCTGGCAGGCGGCTGTGCAGCACTTCTTCGCCCAGGTGATCGAGCTTCAACATCACGTGGTCGCCGTTCGGACCGCAACCGTTGCCGGCGATGATTTCTTTAACCATCGAACGGGCAACCACGTCACGACCGGCAAGGTCCTTGGCGTTCGGAGCATAACGCTCCATGAAACGCTCGCCGTGCTTGTTGATCAGGTAACCGCCTTCACCACGGCACCCTTCTGTAACCAGTACACCGGCGCCGGCGATGCCGGTTGGGTGGAACTGCCACATTTCGATGTCTTGTACCGGAACGCCTGCACGCAGGGCCATGCCAACGCCGTCGCCGGTGTTGATCAGGGCATTGGTGGTCGATGCGTAGATACGACCTGCACCGCCAGTCGCCAGAACGGTAGCCTTGGCGCGGATGTAGGTGGTTTCACCGGTTTCGATGCAGATAGCGATCACGCCGACGAATGCGCCGTCCTGGTTTTTCACCAGGTCAACTGCGTAGTACTCGTTCAGGAACGTGGTGCCGGCTTTCAGGTTGCCCTGATAAAGGGTGTGCAACAGCGCGTGACCGGTACGGTCGGAAGCTGCGCAGGTACGGGCAGCCTGGCCGCCTTTACCGTAATCCTTGGACTGGCCACCGAATGGACGCTGGTAGATACGACCTTGCTCTGTACGGGAGAACGGCAGACCCATGTGGTCCAGCTCGAACACCGCGGCCGGGCCTTCCTGACACATGTACTCGATAGCGTCCTGGTCACCGATATAGTCGGAACCCTTGACGGTATCGTACATGTGCCAGCGCCAGTCATCGTTCGGATCGGCAGACGCGATGGCGCAGGTGATGCCACCCTGGGCCGATACGGTATGGGAACGGGTCGGGAACACCTTGGTGATCACGGCCGTCTTGTGACCGCCCTGGGCCAGCTGCAGTGCAGCACGCATGCCGGCGCCGCCGCCACCAATAATGATGGCGTCAAAAGAAATCGTTGGAATGTTAGCCATGAATCAGATACCCCAGAGAATCTGCACACCCCAGACGAAGTAAGCGAACATCGCGACGCCGCATACTGCCTGGAAAAGGAAACGTACTGCAGTCGCGGACTTGCCCAGCGCCATCGGCGTCAGGTAGTCGGTCGCGATGGTCCACATGCCGACCCAGGCGTGAGCGCCCAGGGCCACAAGGGCGAGCAGACTGAAGATACGCATCCCGTTGTGGGAGAACAGACCGTGCCATTGGGCGTAGCCAATGCCAGGGTTTGCAACGAGGTACCCGATCAGGAAAATGAAATAAGCCGCGAGAACGACCGCAGACACACGCTGCGCCATCCAGTCATAGAGGCCCGAACGCGAAAGGTTCGTAACGCTGGTTACCATATCCAAACTCCTGCCAGAACGATCAGCACCACGGAAATGGCGACGATGATTTTCGAGCCCAGGCGGCCGCCTTCCAGCGTCTCACCGATGCCCATATCCATGATCAAGTGGCGCACACCGGCTACCAGGTGATACAGCAGAGCGGACAGGAGGCCCCATGCTACGAACTTGGCCAGCGGGCTGGTCAAGCATGCCTTCACCTCGGCGTATCCTTCCTCGGAACCCAGGGATTTGCTCAATGCATAAAGCATGATGCCCAAGCCCAGGAACAGGATGATGCCGGAAACACGGTGCAGGAACGACGTAACGCCGGTGATGGGGAGTTTGATGGTCCTTAGGTCTAGGTTTACAGGTCGTTGGCTATTCACGGCTTTTTTTCACACTGAAGAGCCCCTAACAATCAGGGCAAAGTTGTTGGGGAGTGCACTGGTCAGGTAAGCACCACCCAGGGAGTGCGACCCCCAATGAAAGCAAGCCCAAAAGCCCTTGGCGGTCGGTGGCCGAGTATAGACAGTTAGGCTACTAATGACAACGCGCGCTCCTCACCCTAATAGCTGATTGCGCTGACGGGATAAAAGGCGTAAACGGCAGGCAATTTCGAGGAAAAAGTACGGTTAAAGCCTTCTGGGGCAAGACTTTAGGCAAATTGACATCTGGATTTATATCAATATAGTGGTGCGGGCCCTGCGTGGGGGGTCTGTCTGATGATTTGAAGCATAAATAGGAGGCCACATGGCTGACAAAAAAGCGCAGTTGATCATCGAGGGCGCAGCCCCCGTCGAGCTGCCCATTTTAACCGGCACCGTTGGTCCCGATGTTATCGACGTACGGGGCCTGACGGCCACGGGCCGTTTCACTTTCGACCCAGGCTTCATGTCGACCGCTTCTTGCGAGTCGAAGATTACCTATATCGACGGCGACAATGGCATTCTGCTACATCGTGGCTACCCGATCGAACAACTGGCCGAGAAATCGGACTACCTGGAAACCTGCTACCTGCTGCTAAATGGCGAATTGCCAACAGCCGAGCAAAAAGCCCAGTTTGTCAGCACCGTGAAGAACCACACCATGGTTCACGAGCAGTTGAAGACCTTCTTCAACGGCTTCCGTCGCGACGCCCACCCGATGGCCGTCATGTGCGGCGTAGTCGGCGCCCTGTCGGCCTTCTATCACGACTCCCTGGACATCAATAACCCGCAGCATCGCGAAATCTCCGCGATCCGCCTGGTTGCCAAGATGCCGACCCTGGCCGCAATGGTTTACAAGTACTCCATGGGCCAACCCATGATGTACCCGCGCAACGACCTGACGTACGCGGAAAACTTCCTGCACATGATGTTCAACACCCCGTGCGAGATCAAACCGATCAGCCCGGTGCTGGCCAAGGCCATGGACCGGATCTTCATCCTCCATGCCGACCACGAACAGAACGCCTCGACTTCCACCGTGCGCCTGGCGGGCTCCTCGGGTGCCAATCCGTTCGCCTGTATCGCCGCGGGTATCGCCGCACTGTGGGGCCCTGCCCACGGCGGTGCGAACGAAGCCGTGTTGACCATGCTCGATGAAATCGGCGATGTGTCCAACATCGACAAGTTCATTGCCAAGGCCAAGGACAAGAACGATCCGTTCAAGTTGATGGGCTTCGGTCACCGGGTCTACAAGAACCGCGACCCGCGCGCCACCGTAATGAAGCAGACCTGCGACGAAGTATTGAAGGAACTGGGGATCAACAACGATCCGCAACTCGAACTGGCCATGCGCCTGGAAGAGATCGCCCTGACCGACCCGTACTTCATCGAACGCTCGCTGTACCCGAACGTCGACTTCTACTCGGGGATCATCCTCAAGGCGATCGGCATTCCAACCAGCATGTTCACCGTGATCTTCGCCCTGGCGCGGACCGTGGGCTGGATCTCCCACTGGAAAGAAATGCTCTCCAGCCCGTACAAGATTGGCCGCCCGCGCCAGCTGTACACCGGCTACGAGTCGCGTGACATTACCAAGCTGGAAGACCGCAAGTAAGCATTCAACTGCTTAGCTGCATTGAGAACGGCCTCCCTTAGTGGAGGCCGTTTTTGTTTGTGCTGTCTGACATAACGCTTTCGCGAGCAAGCCCGCCCACAGTTGACCGTGTACACCCTTTGAAATGCGGTCAACTGTGGGAGCGGGCTTGCTCGCGAAAGCAATAGCCCAGGCAACACAGAACCCCAGGCAAAAAAATACCCCGGCCTTTCGACCGGGGCATTTCTTATTGGGCTACAAGCTTAGTGGTTAACCGCCCCGCTCGCCCCCAGGCCAGTCTGCGAACGCACAAACTGCGGGAAGTACAGCGCTCGTTCTTTCACCGCCGCCGCCGACTTGTCGGTGATGGAGAAGAACCAGATACCCACGAACGCAATGATCATCGAGAACAGCGCCGGGTATTCGTACGGGAAGATCGCCTTTTCATGATGCAGGATCGAGACCCAGATGGTCGGACCCAGAATCATCAGGCCCACCGCACTGACCAGGCCCAGCCAACCGCCAATCATTGCGCCACGGGTGGTGAGGTTTTTCCAGTACATGGAAAGCAGCAGCACCGGGAAGTTGCAGCTGGCCGCGATGGAGAACGCCAGGCCGACCATGAACGCAATGTTCTGGCTTTCGAACAGGATACCCAAGCCAATCGCCAGCACTGCCAGGGCGATGGTGGTGATCTTCGACACGCGAATCTCATCCTTCTCGTTGGCCTTGCCTTTCTTGATCACGCTGGCATACAGGTCATGGGACACCGCCGAAGCACCGGCCAGGGTCAAGCCGGCAACCACCGCGAGGATGGTGGCAAACGCCACGGCCGAGATGAAGCCCAGGAAGATACTGCCGCCCACCGCGTTGGCCAGGTGCACCGCCGCCATGTTGTTGCCGCCCAACAGAGCGCCTGCTGCATCCTTGAACGCCGGGTTGGTGCTGACCAGCAGAATCGCGCCGAAGCCGATGATGAAGGTCAGGATATAGAAGTAGCCGATAAAGCCAGTGGCATACAGCACGCTCTTACGGGCTTCTTTAGCGTCACTCACGGTGAAGAAGCGCATCAGGATATGTGGCAGGCCAGCGGTACCGAACATCAGGGCCAGGCCGAGGGAGAACGCCGAAATCGGGTCTTTCACCAGGCCGCCCGGGCTCATGATCGCCTCACCTTTAGGGTGAACCTTGATCGCCTCGGAGAACAGCATGTTGAAGTCGAAGTTGACGTGCTTCATCACCATCAGCGCCATGAACGAGGCACCGGACAGCAGCAGCACTGCCTTGATGATCTGTACCCAGGTGGTCGCCAGCATGCCGCCGAACAACACATAGAGGCACATCAGGATGCCCACCAGGATCACCGCTACATGGTAATCAAGGCCGAACAGCAACTGGATCAGCTTGCCCGCGCCGACCATCTGCGCGATCAGGTAGAACGCCACCACCACCAGCGAACCACAGGCCGACAGGCTGCGGATCTGGGTCTGCCCGAGGCGATAGGACGCCACGTCAGCGAAGGTGTACTTGCCCAGGTTACGCAGGCGCTCGGCGATCAGGAACAGAATGATCGGCCAGCCCACCAGGAAGCCGATCGAGTAGATCAGGCCATCGTAGCCAGAGGTGAACACCAGCGCGGAAATCCCCAGGAAGGACGCGGCCGACATATAGTCGCCGGCAATCGCCAGGCCGTTCTGGAAACCGGTGATCTTGCCGCCGGCCGCATAGTAGTCGGCCGCCGAGTTGTTACGTTTGGATGCCCAGTAGGTAATGCACAATGTTGCGCCGACGAAGGCGACAAACATCAGGATCGCTGCGATGTTAAGCGGTTGCTTGTGCACTTCACCGGCCAATGCGTCCGCCGCCCAAACGGCAGGAGCAAAAAGCGAAGCGCCGAATACAGCCAATAGACGACGGATCATTGCGCAGCCTCCTTGAGAATCGCATTGTTCAGGTCGTCGAATTCGCCGTTGGCGCGTCGCACGTAGATGCCTGTGAGAACAAAGGCCGAGACAATCAGCCCGACCCCGATAGGGATTCCCCAGGTTATGGACGATTCAGGACTGATCTTGGCCCCCAGGACTTGGGGTCCGTAGGCGATCAACAGGATGAATCCGGAGTAAAGCCCAAGCATGATCGCCGAGAGAATCCAGGCGAACTTTTCCCTTTTTCTTACCAGCTCCTTGAAGCGCGGGCTGTTTTGAATCGAGAGGTAAATGCTGTCGTTCATTGTTTTTATCCTCGCAGCACAGCTTTTTTATTATTGGAACGTATCCACTGTATGCGGCTGCAGGACAGGTTCCAGACGACCTTAGTCTTAGAACCAGTGTAGCGAGGGTTTGGGGGGCGACAGAAACAATTGCAGGAGCGAGCTTGCTCGCGAAAAACGTCAACGATAACGCGCACACCCTGGATGATTGCGGCGTCTTTGCGTTCTTCGCGAGCAAGCCCGCTCCTACAGGTTTATCCGATTATTGGGCGGTCCACTCGGCCACACGCTCAGGGTGCTTGGCTACCCAATCCTTGGCCGCCACGTCAGGCTTGGTGCCTTCCTGGATGGCCAGCATCACTTCGCCGATTTCATCCTTGGAGGCCCACTGGAATTTCTTCAGGAACGCCGCGACTTCCGGGGCTTTCTTTTCCAGGCCCTTGCTGCCGATGCTATTGACCGTCTCGGCGGCGCCATAAATGCCTTTTGGATCGTCAAGGAAACGCAGTTTCCATTTGGCGAACATCCAGTGTGGCACCCAACCCGTCACCACGATGGAGTCCTGCTTGTCTTCGGCGCGGGTCAGTTCGGCGATCATGGCTGCGCCGGAACTGGCTTGCAGCTTATAGTCCAGCCCGTATTGCTTGATGGCTTCATCAGTCTTGAGCATTACCCCTGAACCGGCATCGATGCCGACAATCTTGTTCTTGAAGGTGGTGTCGGTCTTCAAGTCCTCGATGGACTTGGCCTTGACGTACTCCGGCACGATCAAGCCGATCTTCGCATCCTTGAAGTTGGGGCCGTAGTCGACCACCTTGTCCTTGTTCTTGGTCCAGTACTCACCATGGGTCACCGGCAGCCAGGCCGACAGCATGGCGTCGAGCTTGCCGGTGGCCAGCCCCTGCCACATGATCCCGGTGGCGACCGCCTGCAGTTTCACGTCATAACCCAGCTTTTGCTTGATCACTTCAGCGGCCACGTGGGTGGTGGCGACACTGTCCGACCAGCCGTCCACATAGCCGATGCTCAGGGTCTTGCTGTCGGCGCTGGCCAGTGTGGAGCTCATCGCAACTACCAACGTGGCAGCTGCGCCCAAAAGTCGTCGCATCTTCATAGTGCTTCCCCGAAAGTGCTGCGCCCGGCGGATGCCGAGCGACGTCAACCTGTTGTCAGGTGGTGCCGTTCGATCATCAACCTGCTGCCCCTGTGGACCTGCTCTGACTACGACCTCAGCGGAGCAAGAAACGACATCACAACGCCAGTAGGACAATTCGCAGGAAGTAACGTCAAAATTCCGCCCGAACTTTGCATGTCAAAATTATGCGGCGCCCCTGAAAACCGGCAAATGCAGGTAAGATGCGCGCCTTTGCTCCCACACGGCCTGACCATGACCGCGACTGCCCGCTTCCCCTTCCTGCCTTACGTATTTGCCTTGTTGCTCGGCCTGTTTGCCCTCGGCGGCTACTGGTACGGCCTTGGCCAGCCAGTGGTGCTGCCGGACGTGGCCAGCGCCAGTCACAAGCTGCAATGCGCGTCCTACACGCCATTCGACAAGGACCAATCACCATTCGACCAGCCGTTCAAGCTGCGCCCCGAGCGTATGGACGCCGACCTGGCACTGTTGGCCACGCGCTTTGAGTGCATCCGCACCTACTCCATGACCGGCCTCGAAGCCCTGCCCGACCTGGCGCGCAAGCATGGCCTGAAGTTGATGAGCGGTGCCTGGATCAGCAGCAACCCGGTGGACAATGCCAAGGAAGTCGACAAGCTGATCGCCTCGGCCAATGCCAACCCCGACGTGGTCACGTCGGTGATCGTCGGCAACGAAGCCCTGCTGCGCAAGGAAATTACCGCCACGCAGTTGGTGAAGCTGATCGAACAAGTCAAAAGCCAGATCCAGCAGCCAGTTACCTACGCCGACGTCTGGGAGTTCTGGCTGCAGCACCCGGAAATTGCCCCGGCCGTGGATTTCCTGACCATCCACCTGTTGCCGTACTGGGAAGATGACCCGGCAGGTATCGATCAGGCCCTGCGCCATGTCGGCGATATTCGCCAGACATTCGGCAACCGCTTCGCCCCCAAGGACGTGATGATTGGCGAAACCGGCTGGCCCAGCGAAGGCCGCCAGCGCGAAACCGCCGTCCCGAGCCGGGTCAACGAAGCCAAGTTCATTCGCGGTTTTGTCGCCATGGCCGAAGCCAATGGCTGGCACTACAACCTGATCGAAGCCTTTGACCAGCCGTGGAAGCGCGCCAGCGAAGGTGCGGTTGGCGGTTACTGGGGGCTGTTTGATGCCGATCGCCAAGACAAGGGCATTCTGGCCGGCCCGGTCACCAACGTGCCGTACTGGCCGGTGTGGCTGGGCGTTGGCGGACTGATCCTGCTCGGCACCCTGGTGCTCGGTGGGCGTGTTCGCAGCACACGCGCCGCGTTGTTGCTGCCGTTGCTGGGCGCAGTGGCGGCCGGTTCCATTGGCAGCTGGGCCGAACTGACCCGGGTGACGGCGCGCTTCACTGATGAGTGGATCTGGGCCGGCCTGTTGCTGGCCCTGAACCTGTTGGTGCTGGCCCATGCCGCCCTGGCCTTGAGCGCTCGCCAGGGTTGGCGTGAACGGGCCTTCGCCTGGCTGGAGCAACGCGCTGGCTGGCTGATCGCATTTGCCGGGTTTGCCACGGCAGTGATGATGCTGGCGCTGGTGTTCGACCCCCGTTACCGCAGCTTCCCCAGCGCCGCCCTGCTGCTGCCGGCGCTGGTGTACCTGCTGCGCCCGGTTACCGGACCACGGCGGGAAATTGCCCTGCTGGCCTTCATCATCGGTGCCGGCATTGCGCCGCAGCTGTACCGCGAAGGCTTGATGAACCAGCAGGCGCTGGGTTGGGCATTGGTCAGTGGTTTGGTGGTGGCTGCCCTGTGGCGTTGCCTGCGGGTGCGCAAACCCTGAGATTGCTATCGCGCGCTCCCACATTTTGATCTGTGAATACATTCAAATGTGGGAGCTGGCTTGCCTGCGATTGGCATCGGTATCTACACAACTTTGCCGCAACACGGCTGCGAAGCAGCCCAAAAAGCCCTCCACGTTTACCGGGTTTAGGGCTGCTTCGCAGCCCAGCGCGGGGCAAGCCCGCTCGCCACGGGGGGCGTCAGTTTCTGAAAGTTGTGTAGATACTTATGCTGCGATTGGCCCATCAGACAGCCCGAGGCGCCCTGACCAACCGCAACCCGGCAATCACCAACGCAAACACCGCAAAATTGGTGTTGTACAACGCCAATGCCGGGATTCCGAACGCCAGCCCCAACACCGCCAATCCCCAGCCCGCACGACCTGGCAGCAAGAACGCCAGAATCGACGTGACCAATGCGGCCCAACCCAGCACCCGAAAGTGAATCATCAACCCCAGATTGGCGCGCAACTGGCACTCCCAGCGGCTGGCGTCGTCAGCGCAGATGCCCACCCACTGCCCGTCTTCCATAAACCCGTAACGGGCGCCATAACTGGCGGCCAACCATAACGGCAAGGCCAACAGCAGTAGGATCAGCGGCAAACGAGGGGACATAAGGGCACTCCGATAGGCGAAAACGGCGCCCAGCTTAATCTCCCGGGGGCCATTGGCAAGGGTTGCACGCAGATAACTATTCATCAAAGCGTGCCAAAGTGTATCGTCTGGCTACTATTACCCCGATTCCTACGTTTTTTTCCGATATTTAGTGCCGATGGCTGGCACTTCGGTGACAACGCGGTGGTCATAGCCTGCGAACTTCATTCAGCACGTTTTCCTCTTAGGGATTTAGTCATGCTCCGTTCCTTGCGCTGTGCTGCCCTGTTGGGCGGCCTTTTTTTGAGTGCGTCAGCACTGGCGGTCGATATCGACCCGGCCAGCTATGGCTACCCTTTGACCAACCCGTTCGAAGCGACCATCGCCACAACGCCACCGGACCTGCGGCCGGACTTGCCATCCATCGATGACATCAACCAGTCCGACTACACCCTGACCATGCGCCCGGAGCGTGAATTCAGCCTGCCCGACAACTTCTGGGCGGTGAAGAAACTCACCTACCGCATTGCCAAGCAAGACCGTGCGGCACCGCTGATCTTCTTGATCGCCGGCACCGGTGCGCGCTTTGACAGCAGCCTGAATGAATACCTGAAAAAGCTCTACTACAAGGCCGGCTACCACGTCGTCCAATTGTCGTCGCCTACCAGCTTTGACTTCATCAGCGCCGCCTCGCGCTTTGCCACCCCCGGCATCACCCAGGAAGACGCCGAGGACATGTACCGCGTGATGCAGGCCGTACGTGCGCAAAACGCCACGTTGCCGGTCACCGACTTCTACCTCACCGGCTACAGCCTGGGCGCGCTGGACGCGGCGTTCGTCAGCAAGCTGGACGAAACGCGGCGCAGCTTCAACTTCAAGAAGGTGTTGCTGCTCAACCCGCCAGTCAACCTCTATACCTCCATCACCAACCTCGACAAACTGGTGCAGACCGAGGTCAAGGGCATCAACAACAGCACCACCTTCTATGAACTGGTGCTGAACAAGCTGACCCGTTACTTCCAGCAAAAAGGCTACATCGACCTCAACGACGCCCTGCTCTACGACTTCCAGAACTCCAAGGAGCACCTGACCAACGAGCAGATGGCGATGCTGATCGGCACCTCGTTCCGCTTCTCGGCGGCCGATATCGCCTTCACCTCGGACCTGATCAACCGCCGTGGCCTGATTATCCCGCCCAAGTACCCGATCACCGAAAGCACCAGCCTCACGCCGTTCCTCAAGCGTGCCCTGCAATGTGATTTCGACTGCTACCTCACCGAACAAGTGATCCCGATGTGGCGTGCCCGCTCCGACGGCGGCAGCCTGCTGCAATTGATCGACCAGGTCAGCCTGTATGCCCTTGAGGACTATCTGCGCGACAGCCCGAAAATTGCCGTGATGCACAACGCCGACGACGTGATCCTCGGCCCTGGCGACCTGGGCTTTTTGCGCAAGACCTTCGGCGATCGCCTGACCGTCTACCCACTGGGCGGCCATTGCGGCAACCTCAATTACCGCGTCAACGCCGACGCTATGCTGGAGTTCTTCCGTGGCTAAACATCTCCTGCTTCTCGCGGCCTTACTCTGTGCAGGCGTTGCCAACGCGGACAACAGCAAGGCTCACGCACCGACCGTGGTCGACCAGGATGGCTTCAAAGAGCCCTTGAGCAAACTCAAGTTCAACCCTGGCCTGGACCAGCGCGAATTCGAGCGTTCGACCCTCAACGCCCTCAACGTCTATGACCCGCTGGAGTCGTGGAACCGCCGGGTGTACCACTTCAACTATCGCTTCGACCAATGGGTATTCTTGCCGGTGGTCGATGGCTATCGCTACGTCACCCCAAGTTTCCTGCGTACCGGCGTCAGCAACTTCTTCAACAACCTGGGCGACGTGCCCAACCTGATGAACAGCCTGCTGCAGCTCAAGGGCCATCGCTCCCTGGAAACCACCGGCCGCCTGCTGGTCAACACCACCCTCGGCATCGCCGGCCTGTGGGACCCGGCCACCGCCATGGGCCTGCCCCGCCAAAGCGAAGACTTCGGCCAGACCCTGGGCTTCTACGGCGTACCCGGCGGCGCCTACCTGATCCTGCCGATCCTCGGCCCGTCGAACCTGCGCGACACCGGCGGCCTGTTGGTGGACTACACCGCCGAATCCCAGATCAACTACCTCAACGTCGCCGAAGTCAGCTCCAACCACCCGGAAATCTGGGCGTTGCGCGCGGTAGACAAGCGCTACCAGACGAGCTTTCGCTACGGCCAGATGAACTCGCCGTTCGAGTATGAAAAGGTGCGGTACGTGTACAGCGAGTCGCGAAAACTACAGATAGCAGAGTGATACTCGACACAAACAAAAGGCCATCGATCGCTTCGATGGCCTTTTTAATGGCTGTAAGCGTCACTCTCCGGCACTGCTCGGAACCGTTTCGTACATGTTTACCACGCACGTTCAAGCACCCACGCTGATACGCCTGACATAAAACAGGCTGACTGCACTGCCCACCTCGAACTCTCCCGTGGAATTTCAACATGACGATCTCTGTTTCCCCACCCACCATCACCCAGCCTGTAGCCCTCGGCCCTGTGGCGGTCGAACCCCTGACTTCAACAACGCCTGACCTGCAAGCCCCCAGAGGCGCCCATGGCCGACCTGCCGGGGATACGCGCAGTGCACAACAAATCTTCAAGGACAATCCGATCCTCAAAGATGTCCTGAAACAAAACGGTCCTTTTGCAAATAGTTTCTTCAATCAGCTCAAGAATCAAACCGGCGACTGGAGCCCTGCCAACCGCAACCCTGAATCACGCGCTGATGCCGCCTATAACCTGGCCGAAGTAGTCAATCACATCAATGGCCGCACTGATATCACGCGCCAGGATCCGGCCCAACAGAACGATCAACACATACAAGGTTTCGGTCAGTTCGGCAGTGTTTCAGCAGGGTCGGAAGCACAGAAGCTCAAGGCTTTCAGTGAAAAAGGCTACAGCGCACTGCAATAATCCAACCCCATTGGCCCTCTTCAACAGAGGGCCGTCAGTGCGCTCATTCGCTCACCCCTTCAAGGCACGCCACAGCTTGCTCGCTACCGAGACCACCGCCAGTACCACCGCCCCAGCGATGATCCCTACGATGGCATTGAGCAAAGTCGGCATCAACCAAGTGATGCCACCGATGCTCTGGCTGACGCTCTCAATCCAGTGATGCACTACGGGCACGCCGTGAGTCAGGATGCCACCACCGACCATGAACATCGCCGCTGTGCCAATCACCGAGAGGCTTTTCATCATGTACGGCGCGGCCCGCAGAAGCCCGTTGCCGATATCGCGTACCAGCTGGCCCGGCTTCTGCGCCATCCATAGGCCCAGGTCATCGAGCTTGACGATGCCGGCCACCAGGCCGTACACGCCAATGGTCATGACCAGGGCGATGCCCGACAACACGATCACTTGCTGCATCAACGGCGCGTCGGCCACGGTGCCCAGGGTGATGGCGATGATTTCGGCGGAGAGGATAAAGTCGGTGCGGATCGCGCCCTTGATCTTGTCCTTCTCGAAGGCCACCAGGTCTGTTGCGGGGTCGGCCACCGCTTCGACTAACTGCGCGTGCTCGGCCTGATCATCCGCCTTGCTGTGCAGGAATTTATGGGCGAGCTTTTCAAAGCCTTCGAAACACAGATAGGCGCCGCCGAGCATCAGCAGTGGCGTGACCGCCCACGGCGCGAAGGCGCTGATCAATAGCGCGGTGGGCACCAGGATCAGTTTGTTGATAAACGAGCCCTTGGCAACGGCCCACACCACCGGAATTTCCCGCTCGGCGCGCACGCCAGAGACTTGCTGGGCATTGAGCGCCAGATCGTCACCCAGCACACCGGCGGTTTTCTTGGCAGCCATTTTTGTCATCAGGGCCACATCGTCGAGAACCGCGGCGATGTCATCGATCAAAACCAACAAGCTGCTTCCTGCCATGAATCGGACGTCCTTAATGTGGGATATTTCGCAGCATAGCGTGGTACAAAGCGTCGCGGGCAGATTCTTGAGGCGCGCGGATCGCCGGTGCTACCATGCGCAACCGCCTGTCCTGGCAAGGAATCATCTGGTCTATGAGCACCATTCGCGAGCGCAACAAAGAACTGATCCTGCGGGCTGCCAGCGAGGAGTTTGCCGACAAGGGCTTCGCCGCGACCAAAACCAGTGATATCGCCGCCAAGGCCGGGCTGCCCAAGCCCAACGTCTATTACTACTTCAAGTCCAAGGACAACCTCTACCGCGAGGTGCTCGAAAGCATCATCGAGCCGATCCTGGCCGCCTCCACCCCCTTCAACCCGGACGGCGACCCCAAGCAGGTATTGAGCGGCTATATCCGTTCAAAAATCAGCATCTCCCGCGACCTGCCGTTTGCCTCGAAAGTATTCGCCAGCGAAATCATGCACGGCGCCCCCCACCTGAGCCCCGAGCAGGTGCAACAGCTCAACGCCCAGGCCAAGCACAATATCGATTGCATCCAGAGCTGGGTCGATCGCGGCCTGATCGCCGCGATTGATCCTCATCACCTGATGTTCAGCATCTGGGCGGCGACCCAGACCTATGCCGACTTCGACTGGCAGATCTCGGCGGTGACCGGCAAGGCCAAGCTCGACGAGGCCGATTATGAAGCGGCGGCGCAGACGATTATTCGGCTGGTGTTGAAGGGGTGCGAGCCGGACTGATGGGCGGTGGTGTGGCCAAGATTCGCGAGCAAGCCAGCTCCCACACTAGAGTTGTGCCAGACACAAAATGTATGAACAACCAAGATCCCATGTGGGAGCGGGCTTGCTCGCGAAAGCGCCCTCCCAGACACATCCTGCCAAAAACCTGCCCATCAGCCTCAAACTCCCCGATCTAGCCTCTCAAGACCCCATCTGAAGAGAGGCAACGGAATGCCTGATCGAGCCACCTCACACCGCCTGCGCATCGGCCGGTTCAGCGAAACCAGCCGCATCTACCTGATCACCACCAACACCCACGAACGCGTGCCCATCTTCAGTGACTTCTACCTGGGCCGCCTGGTGGTCTGGCAGTTCAGGCTCGCCCAGTATCAAGGGCTGGCGCACTCTCTGGCCTGGGTGGTGATGCCCGACCATTTCCACTGGCTGATCGAGCTGCAAAAAGGCTCCCTGGGCGACTTGGTATGCCAGGTCAAATCCAAAAGCACTCGATCGGTCAATGGCGCCACTGGCCGCAAGGGAAGGCTCTGGCAAACCAGCTTTCATGACCATGCGCTTCGCAAGGAAGAAGACCTGGTGAAAGTGGCCAGGTATGTGGTGGCCAATCCATTGAGGGCGGGATTGGTGGAGAGGGTTGGCGACTATCCGCTGTGGGATGCGGTTTGGGTATAGGTGCAAGACCGAGTCGCCGCTTTCGCGAGCAAGCCCGCTCCCACATTTTGACCGCGCCCACAGGTCAAAACTCGCGAAAGCGGGCCATCCTGTCACTACAACATCAAGCGGACACCCCCGCATCCGCCAACAACCCCAGCCCCTCAATCGCCGTGATCGCGCACTGCTCATCGATATCCGACGTATCCCCACTGATCCCGATCGCCCCCAGCACCACGCCCGCTGGGTCCCGTATCAACACCCCGCCCGGTGCCGGCACCACACCGCCCTGCCCCAGGCTGTTCAAGGCGGCAATAAACGCCGGCCGCTGTTGGGCATCCAGCGCCAGCAAGCGCGAGCCCTTGCCCAGGGCTATCGCGCCCCAGGCCTTGCCGATGGCGATTTGCGGGCGCAGCAGGCTGGCGCCGTCTTCCCGTTGCAGGGTGATCAGGTGTCCGCCGCTGTCGAGCACCGCGATGGTCAGCGGTGCAGCGGCAATGGTGCGGCCTGCGGTGATGGCCTGGCTGACCAGGTTGACTGCGACTTTCAAGGTTAGAGCGCTCATGGGTGCCGTCCTTATCTTGTTATTGAGAAAGCCTTGGGGCTCTGATTGATCAGAAGCCGGATGCAACAAATAGAACACAATAGATTTATTTTTTGTATACAATATTTCGAAACATACGCACCACACGTCGAAATACTCCCGCTAAAAAGCCTTCCGACGAACGCACAGGCTCTGGAAACAAATGGATTGACCTGCGCCGCTCGCCGTGAATACACTTTGAAGCAACACCACTTGTATACAATTACAAAACGCAAGAGGCACCAAAACCATGAGCAAAATGAGAGCAATCGAAGCCGCTGTCCTGGTGATGCGCCGTGAGGGTGTAGACACCGCCTTCGGTATCCCAGGCGCCGCGATCAACCCGTTGTATTCCGCCCTGCAAAAGGTCGGCGGCATCGATCACGTCCTTGCTCGCCACGTGGAAGGCGCTTCGCACATGGCCGAGGGGTATACCCGCACCAAGGCCGGCAATATCGGCGTGTGCATCGGCACGTCGGGCCCGGCGGGCACCGATATGGTCACCGGCCTGTACAGCGCCTCGGCCGATTCCATCCCGATCCTGTGCATCACCGGGCAAGCGCCTCGCGCCCGGATGCACAAGGAAGATTTCCAGGCCGTGGATATCACCAGCATCGTCAAGCCCGTGACCAAGTGGGCAACCACCGTGCTAGAGCCTGGCCAGGTGCCGTATGCGTTCCAGAAAGCCTTCTATGAAATGCGCTCCGGCCGCCCCGGCCCGGTGCTGATCGACTTGCCATTCGACGTACAGATGGCTGAGATCGAGTTTGATATCGACGCCTACCAGCCACTGCCATTGGCCAAGCCACTGGCCACGCGCATCCAGGTCGAAAAAGCCCTGGCCATGCTCGATCAGGCCGAGCGCCCGCTGCTGGTCAGCGGTGGCGGCGTGATCAATGCCGACGCCAGCGAACTGCTGGTGGAATTCGCCGAACTGACGGGTATCCCGGTGATCCCGACCCTGATGGGCTGGGGCACTATCCCCGACGATCACCCGCTGATGGTGGGCATGGTCGGCCTGCAAACCTCGCACCGCTACGGCAACGCGACGATGCTCAAGTCGGACATGGTGCTGGGCGTCGGCAACCGCTGGGCCAACCGCCACACCGGTTCGGTGGAGGTGTACACCGAGGGGCGCAAGTTCATTCACGTTGACATCGAGCCGACACAAATCGGCCGCGTGTTCACCCCGGACCTGGGCATCGTGTCCGACGCCGGCGCCGCGCTGACCCTGTTTATTGAAGTGGCCCGCGAATGGAAAGCCGCCGGCAAGCTCAAGGACCGCAGCGCCTGGCTGCATGATTGCCAGCAGCGCAAAGCCACCCTGCACCGCAAGACGCACTTCGACAACGTACCGGTCAAGCCGCAACGGGTGTACGAAGAGATGAACCAGGTGTTCGGTAAAGATACCTGCTACGTCAGCACCATCGGCCTGTCGCAGATTGCCGGCGCGCAGTTCCTGCACGTCTACAAGCCACGCCACTGGATCAACTGCGGCCAGGCCGGCCCGCTGGGCTGGACCATTCCTGCTGCGCTGGGCGTGGTCAAGGCCGACCCGAGTCGCAAGGTGGTGGCACTGTCGGGCGACTATGACTTCCAGTTCATGATCGAAGAGCTGGCCGTGGGCGCGCAGTTCAAGCTGCCGTACATCCACGTGGTGGTGAACAACTCGTACCTGGGGCTGATCCGCCAGGCCCAGCGCGGTTTTGAAATGGACTACTGCGTGCAGTTGTCTTTCGACAACCTCAACGCCCCGGAACTCAACGGTTATGGCGTCGACCACGTCGCCGTCGCCGAAGGCCTGGGGTGCAAGGCCCTGCGTGTATTCGAGCCGGGCCAGATCCAGCCCGCGCTGCGCAAGGCCCAGGCAATGATCGAAGAGTTCAAGGTGCCGGTGATTGTCGAGATCATTCTGGAGCGCGTGACCAATATTTCCATGGGCACCGAGATCAACGCCGTCAACGAATTCGAAGATCTGGCACTGGTGGGCAACGACGCACCGACTGCCATTTCAATGCTCGATTAAGGAGAACACCATGCCGCGTTTTGCCGCCAACCTGTCCATGCTGTTTACCGAGCAGGATTTTCTCGCCCGCTTCAAAGCCGCCGCCGACGCCGGTTTCAGTGGGGTGGAATACCTGTTCCCCTACGAGTTCAGCTCTGCCGAAATCAAGGCGCAACTCGACGCCCACGGCCTGACCCAAGTGCTGTTCAACCTGCCGGCCGGCGACTGGGCCAGCGGCGAGCGCGGCCTGGCCTGCCACCCTGAGCGGGTCGAGGAATTCCGCGCGGGGGTCAACCTGGCCATCGCCTATGCCCAGGTGCTGGGCAATACCCAGATCAACTGCCTGGCGGGGATTCGCCCTGCCGGCGTGGATGACGCCACCCTGGAAAAAACCTTTGTCGCCAACCTCAAGTACGCCGCCGACAAGCTGCAAGCGGTGGGCATCAAGCTGGTGATGGAAGCGATCAACACCCGCGACATTCCCGGTTTCTACCTGAACAACACGGCCCAGGCCCTGGCGATCCGCGAACAAGTGGGCAGCGCCAACCTGTTCCTGCAATACGACATCTATCACATGCAAATCATGGAAGGCGACCTGGCCCGCACCATGGCCACTCACCTGGATCAGATCAACCATATCCAGTTGGCCGACAACCCAGGGCGCAACGAGCCGGGCACGGGTGAGATCAACTACCGCTTCCTGTTCGAGCATCTGGAGCGGATTGGGTATCAGGGCTGGGTGGGCTGCGAGTACAAGCCGTTGACCACGACCGAAGCCGGCCTTGGCTGGCTCAAGACCCATAACGCGATCTGACCAAAACACACACAACCCAACTGTGGGAGCGGGCTTGCTCGCGAAGGTCTGACATTCAACATTTTTGTCGACTGATCTACCGCAATCGCGAGCAAGCCCGCTCCCACATTTAGATCGCCTAGGTCTGGTAGACCGGGCCAGGCTCGCACAGAGAATAAAAAGAGGATTTGATCATGGCTAAAATCGGCTTTATCGGCACCGGCATCATGGGCCAACCCATGGCCGCGAACCTGCAGAAAGCAGGTCATCAACTGTTCCTGTCCGAGCACCATGGCAAAGCACCCGCCGAGCTGATCGCCGCCGGTGCCGTGGCCCTGGCCAACCCGCAGCAAGTGGCCCAGGAAGCAGAGTTCATCATCGTCATGGTGCCCGACACCCCTCAGGTCGATGACGTGTTGTTCCGCGCCGATGGTGTAGCGGCCGGCCTGTCGCCGAACAAAGTGGTGATCGACATGAGTTCGATCTCGCCCACCGCCACCAAGGCTTTTGCCGCGAAGATAAACGCCACTGGCGCGCAGTACCTCGACGCCCCGGTATCGGGCGGTGAAGTCGGCGCCAAGGCCGGGACCCTGAGCATCATGGTCGGTGGCGAGCCGCAGACCTTCGAGCGCGCCCTGTCGCTGTTCCAGAGCATGGGCAAGAACATCACCCTGGTGGGTGGCAATGGCGATGGCCAGACCGCCAAGGTGGCGAACCAGATCATCGTCGCCCTGAACATCCAGGCTGTGGCTGAAGCGCTGCTGTTTGCTTCGAAGAACGGCGCAGATCCGGCCAAGGTGCGCGAAGCGCTGATGGGTGGCTTCGCCTCGTCGAAGATCCTCGAAGTGCATGGCGAGCGCATGATCAAAGGCACCTTCGACCCGGGCTTCCGTATCAACCTGCACCAGAAGGACTTGAACCTGGCCCTGGCCGGTGCAAAGGAGCTGGGGATCAACCTGCCCAACACCGCCGGCACCCAACAAGTGTTCAGCACCTGCACCGCGATTGGCGGCGGCAACTGGGACCATTCGGCGCTGATCAAGGGCCTGGAGCATATGGCGAACTTCTCGATTCGCGATAAGTAACCCCGCCTTTTGAAAGGCAATACCTTGTGGGAGCTGGCTTGCCTGCTCCCACATTTTGATTGCGCTTCAAGCTTCAAATCCAATAACAAAAATCCGGGAGCCCGCTTATGTCGGTCGATCCGCAACACCTGCTTCGCGAGCTGTTTGCCACAGCCATCGACGCTGCCCACCCCCGGCAAGTCCTCGAACCTTACCTACCCGCTGACCGCAGCGGCCGCGTGATCGTGATCGGCGCGGGCAAAGCTGCGGCCGCCATGGCCCTGGTGGTGGAAAACAGCTGGCAAGGCCAAGTCTCGGGCCTGGTGGTCACCCGCTACGGCCACGGCGCGCCCTGCCAGAAAATCGAAGTGGTCGAAGCCGCGCACCCAGTGCCCGATGCCGCTGGCCAGGCCGTGGCCAAGCGCGTGCTGGAGCTGATCAGCAACCTGAACGAAGACGACCGCGTGATCTTCCTCTTGTCCGGCGGCGGCTCCGCCCTGCTGGCCTTGCCCGCAGCAGGGATTACCCTGGCGGACAAGCAAGCGATCAACAAGGCCCTGCTCAAATCCGGCGCCACCATCGGCGAGATGAATTGCGTGCGCAAGCACCTCTCGGCGATCAAGGGCGGGCGATTGGCCAAGGCGTCCTGGCCCGCCACCGTCTACACCTACGCGATTTCCGATGTACCGGGCGATCAAGCCACAGTGATTGCCTCCGGCCCGACCGTGGGCGACCCGAGCACCTCGCAACAAGCGCTGGCGATCCTCAAGCGTTACCAGATCGACATCCCGGCCTCGGTGCGCAGTTGGTTGCAAAGCCCTGAGTCGGAGACCGTCAAACCCGGCGATCCGTGCCTTGCGCGCAGCCATTTCCAACTGATCGCACGGCCGCAGCAGTCTTTGGAAGCAGTGGCGGTAAAAGTGCGCCAGGCCGGTTTCAGCCCGCTGATTCTCGGCGACCTGGAAGGCGAAGCCCGGGACGTGGCCAAGGTCCACGCCGGCATCACCCGGCAGATCATCCAGCACGGCCAGCCACTGGCAGCGCCCTGCGTGATCCTGTCCGGCGGCGAGACCACCGTGACCGTGCGCGGCAATGGCCGTGGCGGACGCAACGCCGAGTTCCTGCTAAGCCTGACCGACAGCCTCAAGGGCCTGCCCGGCGTGTACGCCCTGGCCGGCGACACCGACGGCATCGACGGTTCCGAAGACAACGCCGGGGCGATCATGACCCCCACCAGTTACGCCCGCGCCGAGGCCTTGGGCCTGTCGGCCAGCGATGAGCTGGACAACAACAATGGCTACGGCTATTTCGCGGCACTCGACGCGTTGATCGTCACCGAGCCGACCCGTACCAACGTCAACGACTTCCGCGCCATTCTGATACTTGAGAGTCCTGAACATGACGCCTGACAAGAAAGTCAAAATCCTCGCCACCCTGGGGCCGGCCACCGACGGCATCGATGACATCCGCGAGCTGGTGCAAGCCGGGGTGAATATCTTCCGCCTGAACTTCAGCCATGGCGATCACGCCGACCATGCCCAGCGCTACCAGTGGATCCGCCAGGTCGAGCGCCAGCTCAACTACCCGCTGGGGATCCTGATGGACCTGCAGGGGCCGAAACTGCGCGTCGGGCGTTTTGCCGAGGGCAAGGTGCAACTGGTGCGTGGCCAAGCCTTGCGCCTGGACCTTGATCCCACGCCGGGCGACCAGCGCCGGGTCAACCTGCCCCATCCGGAGATCATCAAGGCCCTGGAGCCGGGCATGGACCTGCTGCTGGACGACGGCAAGCTGCGCCTGCGGGTGATTACCAAACATGCCGATGCAATCGACACCACGGTATTGAATGGCGGTGAACTGTCCGACCGTAAAGGGGTGAATGTCCCACAAGCCTTGTTGGAACTCAGCCCCCTGACCGCCAAGGATCGCCGCGACCTGAGCTTCGGCCTGGAACTGGGCGTGGACTGGGTGGCGCTGTCGTTTGTGCAGCGTCCCGAAGACATCCGCGAAGCCCGCGAGCTGATCGGCGACAAGGCGTTCTTGATGGCGAAGATCGAGAAGCCCTCGGCGGTGCGCTACCTGCAGGAAATCGCCGAGCTGAGCGATGCGATCATGGTCGCCAGAGGGGATCTGGGTGTGGAAGTGCCGGCCGAAAGCGTGCCGCAAATCCAAAAAGACATCATCAGCACCTGCCGCCAGTTGGGCAAGCCGGTGGTGGTGGCCACGCAGATGCTCGAATCCATGCGTTTCTCGCCGGCCCCCACCCGCGCCGAAGTCACCGACGTGGCCAATGCCGTCGCCGAGGGCACCGATGCGGTGATGTTGTCGGCCGAAACCGCCTCCGGCGAGTACCCATTGGAAGCGGTGCAGATGATGAGCAAGATCATTCGCCAGGTGGAGAACGGCCCGGATTACCAGACCCAGCTGGATGTAAGTCGACCCAAGGCCGACGCCACGGTGTCCGACGCCATCAGCTGCGCAATCCGCCGGATCAGCAGCATCCTGCCGGTGGCGGTGCTGGTGAACTACAGCGAGTCGGGTAGCTCCAGCCTGCGCGCGGCGCGGGAACGGCCGGCGGTGCCGATCCTCAATCTCACGCCGAACCTGTCCACCGCCCGGCGCCTGAGCGTGGCCTGGGGCGTGCATTCGGTGGTCAATGATCGGTTGCGGCAAGTGGACGAGGTGTGTTCCACGGCGCTGGAAATCGCCCAGGCCCAGGGCATGGCGCAGCGTGGGGATACGTTGTTGATCACCGCGGGGGTGCCCTTTGGGCAGCCGGGGTCGACCAACTCGCTGCGTATCGAGACGTTGATCTAGCGTCTGTTCGGGCCTTATCGCGGGCAAGCCCGCTCCCACATTTGATTGGGTTCGCCAATCAAATGTGGGAGCGGGCTTGCCCGCGATAAGGGCAACTCGGTCCCCCTGACTCCCTCACCATGCCCAACCCAACCTGCCCCGACTGGGCCGAAGCCCTGCTCAACGGCTTCAGCCAGATCTTCCTGCAGCGCCACCCGCTGTGTGGCCTGCTGTGCCTGTTGGCAATCCTCTCCTGCGCCCCGGCCCTGCTTGGCGGTGCGCTGCTGGGCGGGGTCGCCGGTTTGCTCACCGCCCAGCGCCGCGACTATCCCAAGGCCGAGCGTCAGGCCGGGCTCTATAGCTATAACGGTGTGTTGCTGGGTTTGCTGATCAGTCAGCACTTCGCCTGGTCGGCGCTGGTACCGCCGCTGATCCTGGCGTGCGGTGGCCTGAGTGCGATCCTGACCCGGCAATGGGTCAAGCGCATGGTCCATGGCGATGACCTGCCGGCCTATACCGTGCCCTTCGTGGCCATCGGCTGGTTGTTGCTCGGCACGGTCTCACCCGCCGCGCTGCCGGTAACCCCAGCGGCCTCCCTCGCCTGGCTCGACGCCCCACTGGTCGGCCTGGGCCAGATCATACTGTTGGATCAACCACTGGCCGGCCTGTTGATCGCCCTTGGCCTGCTGCTGGCCAGCCCTCGCGCGGCACTCTGGGCGATGCTCGGCGCCAGCAGCGGCGTGGCACTCGGCCTGCTGCTCGACGACCCCACCGGCGCCCTGCTCGGCCTGCACAGCTACAACCCCGCGCTTGCCGCCCTGGCTCTGAGCCAGTACCGGCGCCAACCCTGGCTGCCTTTGCTCGGCATCCTCCTGGCAAGCCTGCTTGCCCCCGGTTTTGCCGGCCTGCACCTGGCACCGCTGACGGCACCGTTTATCCTGGCCTGCTGGCTGGTGCGCGCGACGTTGCGCCTGCGGCACAGGGCCAACATGGACAGCCCGTTCGAATCCCCCTAGGCTTCGCAGACCTTCGATTCAGGCGAACTACATGGACAGCAACAACGACTGGCGCCAACGGCTCTACGTCATGGTATTCCAGAGCGACACGGCAGCCGGGCGGCGTTTTGACGGCATCCTGTTGCTGATCATCCTCGCAAGCCTGGTGATCGTGATGCTCGACAGCATCGACGAAGTGCACCAGAACTACGCTGATGTGCTGGCCTATATCGAGTGGGGCTTCACGCTGATCTTCGCTATCGAGTACGGCCTGCGCCTGTATTGCTCGCCCAAGCCGTTGCGCTATGCCTTCAGCTTCTACGGGTTGGTGGACTTGCTGGCCATCGTCCCCGGCATCCTTGCCCTGTACTACAGCGACGCCCAGTACCTGCTGATTATCCGCATCATCCGCATGCTGCGGATCTTCCGTGTGCTCAAGCTCAGCCCGTACCTCAAGCAAGCCAACTACCTGATGTCGGCGCTGCGCGGCAGCAAGCAGAAGATCGTGGTGTTCCTGGTCAGCGTCTGCACCCTGGTAACGGTGTTCGGCACCCTGATGTACGTGATTGAAGGCCCGGAGCATGGTTTTACCAGCATCCCCAAGGGTATTTACTGGGCTATCGTGACCCTGACCACCGTGGGCTTTGGCGACATCGTGCCCAAGACCCCGCTGGGCCAGGTGATCTCGTCGCTGGTGATGATCACCGGTTACTCGATCATCGCCGTGCCTACCGGAATTTTTACCGCCGAACTGGCCAACGCCATGCGCGGCGAGCAACTGCAACATGATTGCCCGGTGTGCAAGAAAAACACCCATGAACCCAACGCGGCCTTCTGTTCGCGCTGTGGCAACGGGCTATATCAGAAAGTGGAATAAGCAAAGTTCTTTTTAATCTTTAAGCGTCTATGCCGCCCCGGCTATAGTCGTGGGCTATAAGCCACTACCTTCTCGAACAACAAGGAATGAGCAGTGAAAAAACTCGTTAGCGCTTCTCTCCTGGCCGCAGGCCTTGCACTGTCTATCGGCGCCCAGGCTGCCTCGACCACCCTGCTCAACGTCTCCTATGACGTGATGCGCGACTTCTACAAGGATTACAACGCGGCGTTCCAGAAGCACTGGCAAGCCGAGCACCCGGACGACAAGTTGACCTTGCAGATGTCCTTCGGCGGTTCCAGCAAACAGGCGCGCTCGGTCATCGACGGCCTGCCGGCTGACGTGATCACCATGAACATGGCCACCGATATCAACGCCCTGGCCGACAACGGCAAACTGGTGCCAGACAACTGGGTCACCCGCCTGCCGAACAACAGTGCGCCGTTCACGTCCGCCACCGTGTTTATCGTGCGCAAGGGCAACCCCAAGGCCCTGAAAGACTGGCCGGATCTGCTCAAGGATGGCGTACAGGTGATCGTGCCCAACCCCAAGACCTCGGGTAACGGCCGCTACACCTACCTGTCGGCCTGGGGCTATGTGCTGAAGAACGGCGGTGATGAAAACAAGGCCAAGGATTTTGTTGGCAAGCTGTTCAAGCAAGCACCGGTGCTCGATACCGGTGGCCGTGCCGCCACCACGACCTTCATGACCAACCAGATCGGCGACGTGCTGGTGACCTTTGAAAACGAAGCGGAAATGATTGCCCGTGAATTCGGCCGCGATCAATTCGAAGTGGTCTACCCAAGCGTCTCTGCCGAAGCCGAGCCACCGGTGTCGGTGGTCGATAAAGTGGTCGACAAAAAAGGCACCCGAGACGTTGCCAATGACTACCTGAAATACCTGTGGTCGGCAGAAGGCCAGGAAATTGCCGCCAACAACTACCTGCGTCCACGGGACCCGGCAGTACTGGCCAAATACACCGATCGCTTCCCGAAAGTCGACTTCTTGTCGGTGGAGAAGACCTTTGGTGACTGGCGCACCGTGCAAAAGACCCACTTCAATGATGGCGGGGTATTCGACCAGATCTACAGCGGCCAGTAACTGAATGTGAGAGCGGGCTTGTGTGGGAGCGGGCTTGCTCGCGAATGGGGTGTATCAGTCAAAAACTATTTGTCTGACCCACCGCATTCGCGAGCAAGCCCGCTCCCACATTGGCTTGCGCGTAAGGCATCAATGCCAGGCATGACTGAAATCATCAGTAACACTTACTCCCTTCCTTCGCCTACCCTTTACCCTTCACGCCCTCCTTCCCCGCTTTCACGAGAACACCATGATCGCTACCCCGCCCGCGACCGCCCCCCTGACCCGTGGCATGGTGCTGCTGTTTGCGTTCTGCTGCGGCGCCATCGTCGCCAACATCTATTACGCACAACCGATCATTGAACTGATCGCCCCGGATATCGGCCTGACACCCGCCATGGCCAGCCTGATTGTGTCCCTGACCCAGATCGGTTATGCCCTGGGCCTGTTCTTCCTCGTGCCGCTGGGCGACCTGTTGGAAAACCGCCGGCTGATGATCATCACCACCGTGGTTGCCATTGCCAGCCTGCTGGGCGCGGCGTTTACCGAACAACCCAACCTGTTTTTGCTGGTGTCGTTGCTGATCGGCTTCAGCTCGGTGTCGGTACAGATCCTGATTCCCCTGGCCGCGCACCTGGCGCCGGCCGAATCCCGTGGTCGGGTGGTGGGCAGCATCATGGGCGGCCTGTTGCTGGGCATCCTGCTGGCACGTCCGGTTTCCAGCCTGGTCGCCGACCACTTCGGCTGGCGGGCGATGTTCATGGCGGCGGCAGCGATGATGGCCGCTATCAGCCTGGTGCTATGGCGCACCGTGCCCAAGCGCCAGCCCGACCACAGCGCCAGCTACGGCCAGTTGCTGGGGTCGTTGGGCTCACTGCTGCGTCAGCAACCTTTGCTGCGCCAACGGGCGTTCTACCAGGGCTGTATGTTCGCCGCCTTCAGCCTGTTCTGGACTGCCGTCCCCCTGGAGCTCTCGCGTAATCACGGCCTGAGCCAAAGTGAAATCGCCCTGTTTGCCTTGGTGGGTGCCCTCGGCGCCATTGCCGCGCCGATCAGCGGACGCCTGGCAGATGCCGGCCATACCCATCGTGCTTCGCTGCTGGCAATGTTGCTGGCAACCTTGAGTTTTCTGCCTGCGTTGGTACACCCGGCCTACAGTGTCATCGGCTTGATGGTCACCGGCGTGGTCCTGGATTTCTGCGTGCAAATGAACATGGTCCTCGGCCAGCGCACCATCTACGCCCTCGATGCCCATAGCCGCAGCCGTCTGAATGCGCTGTACATGACCAGTATCTTCATCGGCGGTGCCCTGGGCTCGGCGATTGCCAGCAGTGTGTATGAACACGGCGGCTGGTTTGGGGTGATCCTGGTGGGCAGCGCGTTCCCCCTGGTGGCCCTGTTGCGGTTCATGAGTGTTTCCAGAGGCGCTTGGACAGTCAGCGCCTGACGTTCAAGACCACACTGCCACGCCCAGGATCCTGTCCCAAGCAACCGCAAGAGCCCCCATAAAAAACGCAAAAAGGAACGGTATTTTTCAAGGCAAATCGTCAGTTGCTCAAGAAACATCCGATCTACATTCAGCCCAGCACAATCAAGAACGCACCAACTTCTCCAACGCCGCATCCGCCAGGAATGATGAGCGGCTCTTCACCTTGTGCTCGCGTACATACCGGTCAATGCGCTGGATCACATACCCTGGCAAGGTCACATTGACCTTCTCGGTCTTGCCCAGGTAAGGCGAGATATCGAGCTCCAGCATGCCCCAGCCCATCCCGGCGTATTCCTCGTTGCCGTGGTGCGCCGCGACCGAGGTCGGCATGGGAATCGCCCGGCCTTCACTGGCCATCTCTTGCAGCATGATGTGCGCCACTTCCACTGCCGCGTTGTAAGCCTCTTCAAAACTGTCCCCGGCGGTCACCGCACCTGGAATATCGGGGATCTGGATACCGGTGGCGGTAAAGTCATCGCCCCATTCGATACAGATTGGGTATTGCATGAATATTCTCCTTAAAAACCGCTCTAGAACGAAAACAGCCCGGCACGCTGCCTGATACTTCGCACGGTGCCCAAGGGCAGGTCCTTCTTGGGATGGGGCACCGGTATCGTGTACGGGTTATAGCGATGCGTGAAAATATGATGGCTGCCCGTGACCCGATCCAGCACCCAGCCCGCCGCTTGCAGTTCCTTGATCAATAGCCTGCTTTGCACCACAGCCTCCTTGCTCTGGCCCGAATAAAAATAACCCCAGAGTTATCTTTACTCAAGCACAGATTTATCGAGGCAGACTGGCGGTTGTTTTGCCGGATATTGAAAAGCCGCAGGCCTTGGGTTAAAGCACCCGCCCATCCCAGCCCACCGTCACATGCCCCGGCAGCTCAGCGCGATGCTGCAACAGCCAGGCATCCAGCGTGTGCCCGACGTGGGTCAACACCCCAAGCTCGGCGCCGCACGCGTCGATGCAGTGCAGGGCCAATGTCAGGTCATTGTGATTGCGCGGCGCCTGGGGTTGCGGTGGCATGGAGCAGTCGATGACCATCACATCCAGGGGCTCGCGGCGCAACCAGGCAATGGTTGCCGGCGGCAGGCCCGTGGTATCGGTCAGATAGGCCAGGCGCCGCCCCTGCCCTTGCAGCAGGTACCCGAACGTCGGCTTGGAATGCTGGAGGGGCAACGCGGTGACCGCCAGTTCGCCAAACTGCCGGGTTTCGAACTCGGCAAAGGGCTGGCTGAAATCAAGGATACCGGGGTGTTTGTAGAGGTCCGACAGGCCTTCGGGATCGGCCGGGCCATGCACCGCAATGATCAGGCCCTGGCCCCAGCGCAGATGCAGCAGGCCCTGGGCATGATCCGCATGGTAGTGGGTCTGCAGAATGCCGTTGAGGCTGCGTGGCGGGAAGCGCTCGGTCAGGTCTGTCAGCCCGCTGTCGATCAACCAGCGCTGGTCGCCGCACTCGATCAGCGCGCTGCACTCGCGGCGGCGCAAGTGTTCATGGCTGCGCGCCAGGGCACAGGCGGCGCATTCGCAGCCATACACCGGGACTTGGCGGGCATCGCCGGTGCCCAGCAGGGTCAGGCGCATGCCGAATGCCCCGGCTGCAGACAATCGAGCAACCGGGCGACGGTGTGCGCCAACGGCCCGGAGTTATCCAGCAGGAACACCCCGGGCGCGGCCTTCAGGCTGTCGCTGAACTGTGCGTTGCGGGCCAGGCGTGCGTCGATTTCTGCCACCGACTCACGGCCCCGCGCCAGCAAGCGTTGGCGCAACACCGCCTGGTCCACCGTCAACAGCACCACCAACAGCGTTGGATAACGCGCGCGGGTTTGCGCCAGGTGCCCACGGGAGCCATTGACCAGCACATCGTCGCCGGCCGCCAGCCAGTCGTCGATCTGCCGTGGAATGCCATAAGACAAACCATTGGCCTGCCAACTGAGGGCAAAGCCGCCCTCGGCTTGCAGTGTCGCGAATTGCGCGGGGCTTACGCCCTGGGCGGCCTCGCCCACCGCTTCCGCAGAACGGGTGATGACCCGCCGCACAATACGGCAGCCGCGCTCGGCCAATGGCGCACGCGCGGCATCCAACAGGCTGTCCTTGCCCGAACCCGATGGCCCGATGAGATAGATCAACCTGCCCGCCATCAAAACACCCTCTTGGCTTGTCGCCAGACTTGTTGGACCACTGGCAGCCCTTCACGGCTGCGAGCTTGCACCAGGTCCGCCCGCAGGCCAATGGCAATTTCACCACGATCATGCAAGCCCGCAGCACGTGCCGGAGCCTGGCTGATCATCCTGACCGCGCGCGAAAGATCGCCGCCATCCTGCTGATCGGCCAGGACGAACGCCGCCTGTAGCAGGCTGGCGGGGTAATAGTCACTAGAAAGTATATCCAGCAATCCTTCGGCGGCCAGGCCGGCGGCGGCCACATTACCCGAGTGCGACCCGCCACGCACCACGTTCGGTGCGCCCATCAGCACGTTCATCCCAAGTTGCCTGCAACCGCGCGCGGCTTCCAGGGTGGTGGGGAATTCCGCGATGCTCATGCCGTAGCGCGCCGACTCCTCGACATGGGCCAGGGTCGCGTCGTCATGGCTGGCCACCGACAGGCCACGCGCCAGGCAATGCTCGACAATCGCGGCACGGTAACGCTCGCTGTAGGCCTTGGAGTTAGCCATTTGCAGCACGATAAACGCGTCCATGGTCTCGTCGTTCAGGTGGTACTTGCCCATGTAGTACTCACGGTACTTGGACTCCAGCACAAACTGGCGCTGGCCCGGTGAGTGGTCCATCACCGACACCAGTTGCACCAACGGGTTTTCCACCAGGTCACGGAACACGCTCAAGGTATCCGGGTGGCACAGCTCGCAACGCAGGTGCAGGCGGTGTTCGGCGCGGGTCAGACCGGCTTCTTGCGCCGAGGCAATGGCATTGAGCATCGCCGGCAGTTTCTGCATGCGATTGCCCCTGGGATTGACGTCGCCGATGGACACCGCGTCGAACACCGTGGTGATGCCGGCGGCGATGATCTGCGCGTCATGGCTGAGCACCGCCGAAGTCGACGGCCAGTCCACGCCGGGCCGTGGGGTCATGTGCTTTTCCAGGTTGTCGGTGTGCAACTCCACCAGCCCCGGCAGCAGGAAATCTCCGCCCAGGTCCTGGGCCTGGGGCAACTGGCTGCGGCCTTCGGCGAGGTCGACGATCATCCCGTCACGCAACACCACGCTGCCGAGAAATACACGATCAGCCGTGACCAACCGGGCATTGCTGAGGATCTGTTCAACGGGCATGGGCGTAGTCCTCTTCGGCTTGATGGGCAGGTGTCATGTCCAAATGACGGTCGGCCACCGCTTCACGGGCGGCGCGGTCATGGAAGATGCCGATCAGTGCGGCACCGCCGGCCTTGGCTTCGTTCATCAGTTCCAGAACAACCTGGCGGTTGCTGTCATCCAGGGAAGCCGTCGGTTCGTCCAGCAACATCACCGGCCAGGCCACCATAAAGCCGCGGGCGATATTGACCCGCTGCTGCTCGCCACCAGAGAACGTACCCGGCGCCAGTTGCCAAAGGCGCTGCGGGATATTCAGGCGCGCCAGCAAGTGCTCGGCCCGCGCCTGGGCCTGAGGTTTCAGCCAACCACGGGCCAGTGCCGGTTCCATTACCACATCCAGGCACGCCACCCGTGGGATCACCCGCAAGAACTGGCTGACATAGCCCAGGGTCTGCTGGCGTACCTGGAGAATGTCCCGGGGTTGTGCGCCCACCAGTTCCAGCCATTGCCCGTCGTGGCAGATGCGAATACTGCCGCCCGCAGGCAGGTAGTTGCCGTACAGGGTGCGCAGCAAGGTGCTTTTACCGGCACCGGACTGGCCGTGGAGTACCAGGCACTCACCGCCCTGCACACTGAAATCCACCCCGCGCAGCACGTTCAGCACCACGCCGTTCTGCTGGTGCAAGGTGAAGGTTTTCGACAGGTCTCGGACCTCAATCAACGTATTCATCATGGCTGCAATACCGAAGACACCAGCAGTTGGGAGTAAGTATGCTGTGGATCGTCGAGGATCTGGTCGGTCAAGCCGGTTTCCACCACCCGTGAACGGCGCATCACCATCAGGCGGTCGGCCAGCAGACGCGCAACGGCCAGGTCGTGAGTGACGATCACCACCGCCAGGTCCAGCTCGCGCACCAGGCCGCGCAACAAGTCGAGCAAGCGCGCCTGCACCGACACGTCGAGGCCGCCAGTGGGTTCATCCATAAACACCAGGCGCGGGCTGGAGACGAGGTTGCGGGCGATTTGCAGGCGCTGCTGCATACCGCCGGAGAAGGTGCGCGGCAAGTCGTCGATACGTTGCGGGTCGATTTCCACCTGGCCCAGCCAATCCAGGCCGGCGCCGCGCAGTTGCTGGTAGCTGCGCACACCCTGGGCCATCAAGCGCTCGCCGATGTTGGCGCCAGCCGAAACGCCCATGCGCAGGCCGTCGCGGGGGTTCTGCTCGACAAAGCCCCATTCGGTGCGCAGCAAAGTGCGGCGTTCGGCTTCGCTGGCGCTGTACAGGTCCAGCCATTCGCCCTCCTTGCTCCGATAACCGATGCTGCCGGCCTGGGGCGGCAAGCGCCCGCTCAACAGCGAGAGCAAGGTGGATTTGCCCGAGCCGGACTCGCCGACAATCCCCAGTACTTCGCCGGGGTACAGATCAAAGCTCACGCCCTGGCAACCCTTCTGCGGGCCGTACAACAGGGACAGGTCACGTACTTGCAATAAAGGCTGGCTCACTGGTTGTTCTCCTTGACCCGTTGGGCGCAATACCAGGTGTCGGAACACACGAAACTCTGGGTGCCGGCGTCATCCAGAATCAGCTCGTCGAGGAATGATTCGTGGCTGCCACAGATCGCACAGCAGTGTTGCCACTTCTGCACTTCGAACGGGTGATCCTCGAAGTCCAGGCTGCTGACCTGGGTGTACGGCGGCACCGCGTACAGGCGCTTTTCGCGACCGGCACCGAACAGCATCAGCGCCGGACTCATGTCGAGTTTGGGGTTGTCGAATTTGGGGATTGGCGAGGGGTCCATCACATAGCGTTCGTCGACCATCACCGGGTAGGCATAGGCCGTGGCGATATGGCCAAAGGTGGCGATATCTTCGTAGAGCTTTACGTGCATCACCCCGTAGTCATTGAGGGCATGCATGGTGCGGGTCTCGGTTTCCGAGGGCTCGATAAAACGCAGCGGCTCGGGGATCGGCACCTGATAGACCATGATCTGCCCGGCCTGCAACGGCGTTTCGGGGATGCGGTGGCGGGTCTGGATCACCGTCGCCTCGGGGGTGGCCTCGGTAGTGGCGATGCCGGCGGTGCGCGCAAAAAAACGGCGAATGGACACGGCGTTGGTGGTGTCGTCGGCGCCCTGGTCGATGACTTTGAGCACGTCCTCAGCGCCCAGGATTGCCGCGGTCAATTGCATGCCGCCGGTGCCCCAGCCGTAGGGCAGCGGCATCTCGCGGCCACCGAATGGCACCTGGTAACCCGGGATTGCCACGGCCTTGAGTAAGGCGCGACGGATCATGCGTTTGGTCTGTTCGTCGAGGTAGGCGAAGTTGTAGGCCGGATCACGTGCGGGTATCTGGGTCATGTCATTCATCGCGGGAACCCTCAGCCGGTTGGCGCAGTTTGCGGATCAGCTCCAGTTCGGCCTGGAAGTCCACGTAGTGAGGCAATTTGAGGTGCGAGACAAAACCAGCGGCCTCGACGTTGTCGCAGTGGGCCAGCACAAACTCTTCACGTTGGGCCGGCGACACCACCTCTTCGTTGAACTCTTCGGCGCGCAGCGAGCGGTCCACCAGCGCCATGCCCATGGCCTTACGCTCGGCATGCCCGAACGCCAGGCCGTAGCCACGGGTGAACTGCGCCAGCTCAGTGGCCGAGCCGACAAACTGGTTGACCATCTCGCACTCGGTGACTTCGATGCTGCCCAGGCAGATGGGAAAACCCAGTTCCTCGGGATCGATCCACACCTCTACGTCACCGATGCGAATTTCCCCGGCAAAAGGGTGATTGCGCCCATAGCCGCGCTGGGTCGAATAACCCAGCGCCAACAGAAACCCCTCATCGCCACGGGCCAGGGCTTGCAGGCGCTCGGCGCGGCTGGCAGGGAACTCCAGCGGGTCGCGGGTGATATCGGCAACGCGGGCATCGTCGTCGGCTTCGTTCTTGATCAAGCCTTCTTTGGCCAACAACCCCAGTACGCGTGGGCACGCTTCAACCCGTGCTTGGGCGCTGGTTTCCGGGCCTGGATACTCACCTTCGGCCAGCAGCGCAAAATCCAGCAGGCGGTGGGTGTAGTCGAACGTGGGGCCAAGCAATTGGCCGCCGGGCACGTCCTTGAAGGTTGCGGACAAACGCCGGCTGAGCTGCATCTGCGCGGTGTCGATCGGCAGGCTGGGGCTGAAGCGCGGCAACGTGGTGCGATAGGCGCGCAACAGGAAGATCGCTTCCACCAGGTCCCCCGCCGCTTGCTTGATTGCCAGTGCGGCCAGTTCTTCGTCGTACAGCGAGCCTTCGGTCATCACCCGCGCAACGGCCAGCGGCAGCTGCTGGCGGATCTGCTCCACACTCAGTTCGGGAATCGCGGTATCGCCCCGGCGTTTTTTCGCCAGCAGGCGGTGGGCATTGTCGATGGCCTGTTCGCCACCCTTGACGGCTACGTACATCAGGCACACTCCTCTGCGATGCGGGTGCTGCGGGGTAAACCGAGCAGGTGGTGGCCGGCGCAGAACAGCACGTCCAGGCCTCGGGGGAACGCCTCGCGACGCAGGCGTTCCAGCCAGAACGCCTGGGGCAACGGCAGGTTGACCTGGCGCCCGGCCTGGATGCCCGGGCCGCTCCAGTTCAGGCCGCGCCCGCTATCGAGGTCACTCAACTGGACCAGCAAGGTGCACGACTGGTCGGGATAACGGTCATTGCCGTGGTCGAAGCCGCTCAGGTCGAGCAAGTCGTGCTCCCCCAACAAGGCGAACACCGCGTCTTCGCGGCGCACGGCCAGCGGGCAGCCACAGTGGAAGGCCAAGTTGGCGCGGATCAGCGGCGTATCGAAGCCCGGGGCCAGCCACAACGGCGTGTCTGCATCCAGCAGCCCCAGGCACAAGGCGTAGGTGGCCGGCGCCAGGCCTTCGAGATGCGGGGCCGTGGACAGCGGCTGGATCAAGCCCGGTTCGGCCAAGGCCTTGAGCGCTGCGCGAAAGCTGCGTTGGGCATCCAGCACCGGATCGACAAACGCCGGTTGCAATAATTGAGCATTCATCAGTTTTCTCCTCGCACCAGGGTGAAGAACTCGACCTTGGTGGCGGCGGTATCGGCTTCTTTTTGCGCACGGCGCCGGGCCTGGGCGTTGGCCAGTGCGTCGATCAAATCACTGAGCCACTGGCTCGGCTGCGCGCTTTGCAGATGGGCATCGGCCAGGGCCGCCAGTTCGGCATGCACTTTGTCGCGCCCTGCGAGGTAGCTGTAGCCGGTGCGCCCATCGGCCAGGCGTACCACGCAACGGGTCACGCTCATTTCGCCGACGTTGAACGGTGCGCCATTGCCGCCCATGCGCCCGCGTACCAGGGTCATGCCGATTTCCGGGGCACGGATCAGTTGGTAATCGGCGTCGCGCAGGGCCGCTTCGTGGGGGATCAGTTCACTGCGAAGGGCGCGGGCAAGCACGCCGATCCAGTGTTGACGCGGGGACAGGCTCATCAAACTCTCCATCAGGTCAGCACCTGGTACTGGAAGCGATCCGAACGGCTGGTGGACTGCGCCAGCTCCACCGGGCGGCCATCGCGATCGCGGGAAAGGGTGAATACGGTCAAGGCTGGCAAGTGCCGGGGCATCATCAGCAGCGCAGCTTCATCACGGTTGGGCAGGCGCGCACCGATCAGGCTCTGGGTGCGGGTCAGCGGCAGGTCACGCTCGCGCAGGTATTGGCGCAGGGAGCCGCCGTTGTAGTCAGCCAGCAGCGGCGCATGGCTGGCGCAGTAGCGATGGCGGATCAGGCTGACCGGCTGCTGGTCAAGTTTGCGCAGGGTTTGCAGCTCGATCATCGGCGCCATCTCGGCGATCCCCAGATGCTGCGCTTCGTCACGGCTGGCGTAGCAATAACGGCGCTTGAGCAACAGCGCCTGCACCCCGTGGCCCTGGGCCGACAGTGATTGGCTGTAGGCGGTGTCGGCGCCCATCGGGTAGATCAGCGGCCGGTCCAGCACTTGCGTGCCCTTGCCCTGCTGACGCAGCAGGCTGCCTTCGAACACCAACTCATCAATGGCCCGACGCAGCGTGTGGCGGTTGACGCCAAAACGTTCAGCCAATTGCACCTCGCCCGGCAGGAAGTCACCGGCCTGGTAGTCGCTGAGTTCGCGACGCAGGATATCGGCGAGCTCGCGATACACCGGCTCATCTTGTCTAGACAACTGCATGCTTTAAAAAAGCGCCCTCAGGCACCCCTCCGAAGTCAGATAAACCGCTTGCGCAGGCGTTGGGACAGCACGTCGATCAGGCTCACGACCACAATGATCACCAGCAGCACCGCACAGGTCTGGACGAACTGGAAGGCGCGGATGTTCTCCCACAGGATCACCCCGATCCCGCCGGCGCCGACCATGCCCACCACCGTTGCCGAGCGCACATTGGCTTCGAAGCGGTAGAGCGCGTAGCTCACCCACAGCGGCATCACTTGCGGGATCACGCCGTAGATCACTTCCTGCAAGGCGCTGGCACCGGTGGCGCGCACCCCTTCCACCGGGCCTGGGTCGATGGCTTCGACCGCTTCGGCAAACAACTTTGCAAGGACCCCGGTGGTGCTGATCCACAAGGCCAGAACGCCGGCAAACGGACCCAGGCCGACCGCCACCACGAACAACATGGCGAACACCATCTCGTTGATCGAGCGGAAGGCGTCCATCACCCGGCGCAACGGCTGGTGAATCCACCATGGGGTGATGTTGTCGGCGCAGAGGATGCCCAGGGGTACCGAGCAGACAATCGCCAGCACCGTGCCCCAGAGGGCGATTTGCACGGTGACGATCATCTCCTTGAGGTAAGAGCGCCATTCGTGGAAGTCAGGCGGGAAGAAGTCGGCAGCGAAGGTCGCCATGTTTCCCGAATCGCGATACAGCGCCAGCGGGTTCATCTCGGCGCCCTTCCAGGCCCAGGCCAACAGCACCAGGAACAGGCCCCAGCCCAGGTATTGCGGCCAGGTGCGCTTGCCAACGGCTTCAGCGTGCAACGTAGTCATGGGTCACTCTCGATAATTGTTGGAACCGGGTTTGTGTGTGGGCTTGCTGGCGAATGCGGTGTGTCATTCAACCCATCCAGCGACTGATGCACCGCTTTCGCGAGCAAGCCCGCTCCCACATAGGCCCGGTTCCCACAGGGGGTTAGCTGTTTGCCGCGGTTTTCTTGTCCAACTCGGTCAGGCGCTGTTGCAGCTTGGCCAGGTCAGCGTCGATGTCGGCCAGCTTCTTGGCCTTGTCGGCGGCGTCGAGCTTGCTGTCGGCACTGATCGTGGTGCGCTGCTTGAACAGCTCCAGTTGGCGGATCGGCAGCAACTGGTCGTCGTTGGAAGCGAGGAACTTGCCCAGCTGCATGTTCTTGAGCACCGCCTTCTCTTCATCGGTGTCGCCGTAATTGGCAAAGAACTCACGGATCTTGGTTTTCTCGCTGTCGGTCAATGCCTTGCTCCACACCATCGGGTCGGCGGGGATCAGTGGCGACTTCCAGATCACCTTGAGTTGCGCGGCCTTGTCCGGTTGGGTCACTTCAAGGCGGTCCCAGCTTTCGGTGTTAAAGGTGGCCACGTCCAACTGCCCCTTGGCCACGCTCAGTGCGTTGACTTCATGGCTGGAGTTGAGGGTGCGCTTGAAGGCGGTGGCGGCATCCACGTTGTTCTTGGCGAACACGTAGTAGCCCGGCACCAGATAGCCCGAGGTGGAGTTGGGGTCGCCATTGCCGAAGGTCAGGTTCTTGGCGTTCTTGAGCATGTCTTCAACGGAGTTGAGGGGGCTGTCCTTGCGCACGATCAACAGGCTCCAGTAACCGGCGGCACCGTTGGCGGCGGCGGTCTGGGCGAAGATCTCACCGTTGGAGCGGTCCACCGCTTCCATCGCCGCCTTGTTGCCGAGCCAGGCCACATCGACCTTGTTGAAACGCATGCCCTGGATCAGGCCGGCATAGTCGGAGGCGAAGGTGGCGTTGATGGTCAGGCCGGTCTTCTTGTGCATGTCATCGAGAAATGGCTGCCAGATGCTCTTGAGGTTCTGCGAAGACTCGGTGGACATGATGCCGAAGTTGATCGCCTTGTCGGCAGCCTGGGCATTGCCCATGGCGACACTGGCCAACAACACCGCAGATAGAAAAACATGACCGATACGGTTCAGCATGGAACAGGCTCCTGTGGCTCGTGAGTAAGGGTTCAAGCGCGTGCCAGGGCCAGCCGCTGGGGCAACTCGGCGTGGCGGGACTGGTCGGAAAACATCAGACTGGTGTCGACATCGGCACCGTACAGATCGTTGAGAAACTGGCTGCTCATTGCGCTGCCCTGCCCGTCGAAATGAATGCGCCCACCCTTGAGCGCCACGGCACGCGGGCAATAACGCATGGCGTAATCGACTTGATGCAGAGTCACCACGACGGTCTTGCCGTCGCGGCGATTGATGTCGGCGAGGATCTCCATGACCTTGCGCGCCGACTCCGGGTCGAGTGAGGCGATGGGTTCATCGGCGAGAATCACCTCGGCGCGCTGGGTCAGCGCCCGGGCAATCGCCACGCGCTGCTGCTGGCCGCCGGACAGGGTCGAGGCGCGCTGCTGGGCCAGGTCCGCCAGGCCGACCCGCGCCAAAGAATGCATGGCACATTGCTTTTCCTCGGCATTGAACAACCCGAGGTTGCCGCGCCAGCGCGGCATGCGGCCCAGGCAACCGAGCAGCACGTTGTCGATCACACTCAGGCGATTGACCAGGTTGAACTGCTGGAAGATATAACCGATATCCGCCCGCAACCTGCGCACCCTGCCATTCAACCGCCCACTGGCCTGCACCTCCCGGCCCAGTACCTTGACGCTGCCGCCATTACCTTTGTCGCAACAGGCCAGGCCCGCCAAATGGCGCAACAAGGTGGACTTGCCGGAGCCGGACGCACCAATCAGCGCGACCATCTCACCCGTAGCGATGGTGAGTTCGAGATCGACCAGTGCGGTTTTCTTCGAAAAGGTCTTGTTCAAGTGATCGACATGGATAGCGGGAGTCATGGGCTTCTCTGTCTTGGTTTGAACAGCCTTCCATGGCTGTGTTTGAGTTCAAACGACAGTAGGCGCGGGAGGTGTCAGACCTATGACTTGCACATGACGGGAGGGGGGCGGCTTGATGAAGGTTTTATGAAAGGTTGGCTGACACGCAGGGTTCTCCTGTGGGAGCTGGCCAGCGATGGACGTCAACGATGACGCGGGCGTTCAGGATGACCGCAGCGTCTGGGAGTTTTTCGCTGGCAAAGGGTGATGGCATGGGTAGCGGTGTGCCAGGCGGGCAAGAAAAAGGCGACCCGAAGGTCGCCTTTTGTCATTTCGCGTACTGCTTGCTCAACCCCGGCGGTACACCCTGCACATTCGTCTCTTCCCATGGCCCGTTCGGGCTGATGGAGCGGCTCCAGCCGTTGCTCCAGCGGTAGTAGGTGCGCTGGCGGTAGAAGGTGTCCGGTTGCTCATCCAGCACGTAGACCTGCATCTTGCCGTCCCAATGGCTGGCAGCGCCGGGAGGCGGGGCGAAGGTCGGGGACTTGCTCGGCAAGGGTTTGGGCGGGGCGACGACCGGGCCGCTGGGTTTGCTGCTCGGCTGGGTCGATGGGCCCGACGGTGGAATGGTCGGGCCCGTAGGAGCTGGTGGTGGCCGATGAACCGCGCAAGCACTCAAGCCCAATACCAGGCTGAGCAGGGTGATACGAGCGATGGCGGTCATGGGCGTTTCCTCGAAATTATTGATCCGGACTGTCGATGGTCAACTGCTGGGTCGCGGTGGTGCTGCTGGCCAGGGGTTGACTGCGGCCGATCCACTCGCCGGCAGTCGGTTGACCGGCCCGTGAGATGCGCGCAACCAGTTGGACTTCGGCGAAGTTGGACAGTTTCAACTGCGGCATCATCGCGTCGGCATCGCCCAGTTCGACGGTCACCGGCAGGTCGGCCACGGTCACGCGCTTGGCCGCCAGTGGCGCCGGCGGGCCGGAAACGGCACGGGCGAAGATGAAGACGCTGTCAGTCGGCAGCGCACGGGCTTTGACGTCAGCCGCGAGGTCCACACGCACTTTCATCACGGCGCTCTTGACGCTAGGGGCGACAACACCGCCACCTTCTTTCAACTTCTCGGCTGCGCGGTCGATGCCGCCTTGCAGCGCTGCGCGGGAGTTGTCGTGCTCCGGCAACTGGGCCAGCAGGCGGTTCCAGTAGTCGATGGCTTCCTGGTAACGCTGGCCCTCAAAGGCGGCGATGCCCAGCAGGCCGAGGCTGGTGACTTCCTTCGGATCGAGCTTCAACGCTTCGTCGGTCAAGGCCTGAAGCTGCGGCGACCACTGTTTATTGTTGGCAAAGTACTGCGCCTGCGCCCACTGCCCGAGCAATTCTGGCTGGCGACCGGCGAGGGCCACGGAGCGCTCAAAGACCTTGGCAGCATCGGCTGAACGGTCCTGGGCCATGTAGGCGCGGCCCAGAAAGTACAGGCCTTCGGCCGAATCCGGTTGCGCTGCCGCTGCCCGTTCCAGGCGCTGGGTCATGTCGGCGAGGGACACCGGCGGCTCGGCGAATTCGCGGGTCAGTTCAACTTTGTCGATGGCGCCGTAATGCAGGTACAGCGCCAGGCCCAATACCGGCACCAGCACCGCGGCCAGCAGTGGCAGCGGTTTGCCCAGGCGCGATTCCCGGGGCTTTTCCACACCTTCGGTATCGGCCAGCAATTCACGGGCGGCTTCGGCACGACCGGTGTCGAGTTGCGCCGCGTTGAGCACGCCTTCGCTTTGTTGGGTTTGCAGTTCGGCAACACGTTCCTGATACAGCGCGACGTTCAGCGCGGTGCGGTCTTCTTCACGCTGGGCGCGACGTACGCGCAACACCGGGATCAACAGGAAACTCAAGGCAACCAGGAGCAGCAGGCCAGCTGCGAGCCAGAAATCAATCATCAGTTTTTTTGTCCAGCAGTTGGTCGAGGCGTTGGCGCTCTTGGGCAGATAGCGCGTCGCTGCCATCGGTGGGAGCGGCACGGCGACGGCGGACGATCACGGCCATGACCACCAGGCCGCCCAGCAACAGGGCAGCGGGGCCAAACCAGAGCAAGGCGGTCTTGCCGGTCAGCGCCGGCTTGTAGCGGACGAACTCACCGTAGCGATCAACCATGAAGTCGATGATCTGCTGGTTGTCCTTGCCCTCGCCCAACATGCGGAAAATCTCTTTGCGCAGGTCGGCGGCAATCGGCGCGTTGGAGTCGGCGATGTCCTGGTTCTGGCACTTGGGGCAGCGCAGTTCCTTGGTCAATTCGCGGAAACGCTCGCGGTCGCCATCCCGGGCGAATTCATAGGTATCGATGGCGGCATGGGCCACGCCCACCAGCCCCAGCGCCAATACAGCAGCGGTCAGCCAACGTTTCATGGCTTGGCCTCATCCACCAGGGCCTGGTACTTGGCCGCCAGTTGTTCGCGCCAGACCACTTCGTCGATCACCCCCACGAACTTGTCGCGGATCACGCCCTTGGCGTCGATAAAGAAGGTTTCCGGGGCACCGTAGACGCCGAGGTTCAGGCCCAGGTTGCCGTCTTCATCGCGCACGTCCAACTGGTACGGGTTGTGGAATTCTGCCAGCCACTTCAAGGCCGCCGCATTGTCGTCCTTGTAGTTGATGCCGTAGATCACCACGCCCTTCTCGGCCAGTTTGTTCAGCACCGGGTGCTCCACGCGGCACGAGATGCACCAGGTGGCCCACACGTTGACCAGGGCCGGTTTACCGATCAGATCGGCCTGGGTCAGGGTTTTGTCGCCTTGCACCGTCGGCAGCGAGAACGCCGGGAACGGCTTGCCGATCATCGCCGACGGCAGCTCGGCCGGGTCCAGGTACAGGCCGCGATACAAAAACACCGCGACCAGCAGAAACAGCGCCAGCGGCAATACCATCAACCAACGCTTCATACAGCGGCTCCTTGCATGCCAAGGGCTTCACGCACCCGGCTCTTGACCTTGACCCGGTAACGCCGGTCCATCGCGGCCAGCAACCCGCCGAAGCCGGTCAGCAGGCCACCGAACCAGATCCAGCGCACAAACGGTTTGACGTGCACCCGCACGGCCCAGGCGCCATCGCCCAACGGCTCGCCCAGTGCCACGTAGAGATCACGGGTGAACCCGGCGTCGATCCCGGCTTCGGTCATCATCGAGCTTTGCACGGTGTACAGGCGTTTCTCCGGGTGCAGCACGGCGATTTGCTTGCCGTTGCGCACCACGCGCACGGTGCCTTTGTCGGAAGTGAAGTTCGGCCCTTCGAAGTGCTTGGCACCTTCAAACACGAACTGGTAGCCCGCCAGGTCCATGGACTCGCCAGGGGCCAGGCGCAAGTCGCGCTCGGCGCTGTTCTGGCTGGACAACACCACGCCCAGGGCACACACGGCGATGCCGATGTGGGCGATCTGCATACCCCAGTAACTGCGGGTCAGGGTCGGCAGGCCTTTGATCAGGCCCTTGTGGCGGGTCTTGTCGAAGATATCGCGCACGCCGGCCAGCAACACCCAAGCCGCCAGCATGAAAGTCGCGAGCACGGCCCAGTTGAAGTCGCCGTAGGCAATCCCGGCAATCACCGACAAGGCGGCACTGCCCAGCAGCACCGGAGTGAGCATACCCAGCAGCCATTTGACCGGGGTGTCTTTCCAGCGCACCAGCACGCCAATCGCCATCACCACCATCAGCAGGCCCATCAACGGGATGAACAAGGCGTTGAAGTACGGCGGGCCGACCGACAGTTTGGCGCCGGTCAGGGCATCGAGCACCAGCGGGTACAGGGTGCCCAGCAGGATCATCGAAGCGGCGACCACCAGGACCAGGTTGTTCCCCAGCAGCAGGGTTTCCCGCGACCACAGGTTGAAGCCCACGTGGCTCTTGACCACCGGCGCACGCAGGGCGAACAGGGTCAGCGAGCCGCCCACCACGCACAGCAGGAAGATCAGGATGAACACGCCGCGCTCAGGGTCGGCAGCGAACGCATGCACCGACGTCAGCACGCCGGAACGCACGAGGAAGGTGCCCAGCAGGCTCAGGGAGAAGGCGGCAATGGCCAACAACACCGTCCAGCTCTTGAACACGCCGCGTTTTTCGGTGACTGCCAAGGAGTGAATCAGTGCCGTGCCCACCAGCCAGGGCATGAAGGAGGCGTTTTCCACCGGGTCCCAGAACCACCAGCCGCCCCAGCCGAGTTCATAGTAGGCCCACCACGAGCCCAGGGTGATGCCGATACCCAGGAAGGCCCAGGCGACGATGGTCCACGGCCGCGACCAGCGCGCCCAGGCGGCGTCGAGACGCCCGCCGAGCAAGGCGGCGATGGCAAAGGCGAAAGCCACGGAGAAGCCCACATAACCCATGTACAGCATCGGCGGGTGGACGATCAGGCCGATATCCTGCAGCAGCGGGTTGAGGTCGCGACCGTCCACGGGAATCTGCGGCAGAATCCGCTCGAACGGGTTGGAGGTCATGATCAAGAACAGCAGGAAGCCGATGCTGATCATGCCCATCACCGCCAGCACGCGCGCCAGCATCACTTGCGGCAACTGCCGGGAGAACACCGACACCGCAAAGGTCCAGCCGCCGAGGATGAAGGCCCACAGCAGCAGGGAGCCTTCGTGGGCACCCCAGACGGCGCTGAACTTGTAGTACCAGGGCAAAGCGCTGTTGGAGTTGCTGGCGACATAGGCGACGGAAAAGTCGTCGGTCATAAAGGCGTAGGTCAGGCAACCAAAGGCGAACGCCAGGAACGCGAACTGGCCCCAGGCGGCGGGTTGCGCCAGGCTCATCCACAGCCGATCACCGCGCCAGGCGCCCAGCAGCGGCACGATGGCCTGGACGATGGCAAAGCACAGGGCGAGGATCATCGCCAACTGGCCCAACTCGGGAATAAACAATGTAGAGGTCATTGCTTAACCCTCCTTGGCTGGGGTTGGCGCGGATTGGCCGCTTTCTTTCAGGGCCTTGGTCACTTCCGGCGGCATGTATTTTTCATCGTGCTTGGCCAGCACTTCATCGGCCACCACCACGCCCTGGGCGTTGATCTTGCCGAGGGCCACGATGCCCTGCCCTTCGCGGAACAGGTCCGGGAGGATGCCACGGTAGGTGATGGTCACGGACTTGTTGAAGTCGGTGACCACGAAGGTCACGTCCAGGGAGTCGCCGGAACGCTTCAGGGAGCCGGCCTCGACCATGCCACCGGCACGGATGCGCGTGTCTTGCGGCGCTTCGCCATTGGCGATCTGGGACGGGGTATAGAACAGGTTGATGTTCTGCTGCAAGGCGCTCAAGGCCAGGCCCACGGCAACGCCGACGCCCACCAGGATGGCAAGGATGATCAACAGACGCTTTCTACGCAGCGGATTCACTTATCGGTCTCCCGGCGCAGACGACGCGCCTCTTGTTGCAGGTAACGCTTGCGGGCCAGGATCGGCGCAACGACGTTGAGGGCCAGGACTGCCAGGCTGATGCCATAGGCGGTCCAGACGTACAGGCCGTGGTGGCCCATGGCGAGAAAATCACTGAAAGAGGCGAAACTCATCCACGGGCTCCCAGGCTGTTTTGCACTTCGACCTTGACCCAACTGGCGCGGGCTTCACGCTTGAGCACTTCGAGGCGCATACGCATCAGCAGCACCGCGCCGAAAAAGCAGTAGAAGCCCAGGACCATCAGCAGCAGCGGCGCCCACATTTCCACGGGCATCGCCGGTTTTTCGGTGAGGGTGAAGGTGGCGCCCTGGTGCAGGGTGTTCCACCACTCCACGGAGTACTTGATGATCGGGATATTGATCACGCCGACAATCGCCAGCACCGCGCAGGCCTTTGCGGCACTCTCACGATTGCTGATCGCGTTGCCCAGGGCAATCAGACCGAAGTACAGAAACAGCAGGATCAACATGGACGTTAGTCGCGCATCCCAGACCCACCACGAACCCCAGGTCGGCTTGCCCCAGATCGCCCCGGTCAGCAATGCAACCGCGGTCATCCAGGCACCGATGGGCGCGGCGCATTGCAGGGCGACGTCGGCCAGCTTCATCTTCCACACCAGGCCGACGATGCCGCACACCGCCAGCATCACGTAGCAGGACTGGGCCAGCAGCGCGGCGGGAACGTGGATATAGATGATGCGAAAGCTATTGCCCTGCTGGTAGTCCGGCGGCGCGAAGGCCAGGCCCCAGACCAGGCCGATACCGATCAGCAGGAAGGCGGCGACGGCGAGCCAGGGCAGCATTTTGCCGCTGATGCCATAGAACCACTTGGGCGAGCCGAGCTTGTGAAACCAGGTCCAGTTCATTGCTGTTTCCATCACGGTTGCTTCTTGTCGTTGCAAGAAGCTTAGGGTCTTTACTGACTCAGTGAAAACACTGGGTCAGACCTCATTATTCGCCGACGCTGATTTTCAGGCCGGCCGCTATAGCAAAGGGTGTCAGGGTTACCGCCAGGGCGGTCAGGCTGCCAAGCCACAAGAGGTAACCGGTCGCCGGCATCCCCATGAGCGCGGCCTGCAAGGCGCCGCTGCCCAGGATCAACACCGGGATATACAAAGGCAAAATCAGCAAGGCCAGCAACAGCCCACCGCGCTTCAAGCCGACGGTCAGTGCCGCACCGACGGCCCCCAGCAGGCTCAGCACCGGGGTGCCTAGCAACAACGAGGCCAGCAACACCGGCAGGCATTCGGAAGGCAGTCCCAACATCATCGCCAGCAGCGGCGCGAGCAGGACCAGCGCCAGGCCGGAGAAGGCCCAGTGTGCCAGTACCTTGGCCAGTACCAGAAGAGGCAGGGGGTGCGACGAAAGGACCCACTGTTCGAGGGATCCATCTTCGAAATCACTGCGAAACAGCCCGTCCAGCGAGAGCAGGACGGACAAAAGTGCCGCTACCCACACCAGTCCCGGAGACAAGGTTTGCAACAGTTTAGTCTCGGGGCCGACCGCCAAAGGGAACAAGGCGATGACAATCGCAAAAAACACCAGCGGGTTGGCCAACTCGGCCGGGCGACGACACAGCAAGCGAGCTTCGCGGGCGACCAACAGGGCAAAGACACTCATACCGACCACCGCCCCAGGTCCAGGTCACGGTAGCCGGCGGGCATGCGGGTCAAGGTGTGATGGGTGGTGAGGACCACCATGCCACCCTGCTCGCAATGCCGGGCCAGGTGTTCTTCAAGCTGGGCCACGCCCTGTTTGTCGAGGGCAGTGAACGGTTCGTCGAGGATCCACAGCGGCGGGCCATCCAGGTACAGCCGGGCCAGGGCCACGCGGCGTTGCTGGCCGGCCGACAGGGTATGGCAGGGAACATCTTCGAAACCCTTCAGGCCCACGGCGGCCAGGGCCTGCCAGATGGACTCGCGCGTAGCCGGGTGATGCAGGGCGCTGAGCCAACTGAGGTTTTCTTCAGCCGTCAGCACATCCTTGATTCCGGCGGCGTGGCCGATCCACAGCAGGTTGCGCGCCAGCTCCGTACGCTGTTCGTGCAGCGGTTTGCCGTTAAGGCGCACCTGCCCTGCCGTGGGCTGCATCAAACCGGCCAGCAGGCGCAGCAGGCTGGTCTTGCCGCTGCCGTTGGGCCCACTGATCTGCACCATGTCGCCGCCCGCCAGACGCAGTTCGAGGTGTTCGAACAGCATCCGCAGGTCTCGCTCACAGGCAAGCGCAACGGCTTCAAGTAGTGGACTGGTCACAAGATCGCGGGCCTTTACGGTTCAAGTCGGCGGTGGAACGGCCGTTAAAGAGATGCACAATAACTGCATTGGCGGCCTGTTTTAGAGAGCTGGATCAATCAGTTGTGATGTTTTTGACCCGCTCTTTGAAGACGGGCGGCATTATACATGCGATGCCCTACTCTAAAGAGGGCAATTTCCTTGAGACGGCGGCCACGATGACCGGTGACATCAACCTTCCGACCCTCCCCCCAGCCCCGGCCACCGGGCCCAGGCCTGCGCCTGCAGTGGGCGAACTGCTGAAACTGCTGGAGCCCCAGACAGGCTTGATCGACGCCGGAAAAACCGTGAACGCCGAGGTGCTGGCGCTCAAGCAAGGCGGTGAAGCCTTTCAGCTATTGCTCAAGCTGACCCTCGAAGGTGGCCGCCAAACCCTGGTACAGGCCGCCAGCAGCCAGCCGCTGCCCCTGGGCAGCAATGTCGCGGTGAGCCAGACGGCGTCCGGCGACCTGGCGATCAGCCTGCAACAGGCCCTCAGCGCCAATGTCGCGGCCCTGACCCGTATCGACACCAATCAATTGCCGTTGGGCACCTTGCTGCAAGCCAAGGTCCTGACCTCGCAGATGCTGCCCCAGGGCGCCGGGCAACCGGCGCTGTACCGCTCGCTGGTGTCGGTGCTCAACAGCGCCTTGAGCGGCACCACCCTGACCCTGGAAAGCCCGCAACCGCTGCGCGTCGGCAGCTTGCTCAGCGCCGTGGTACAGGGCGCGCAGACTCTGGATTTCGTGCCCTTGAGCGGGCTGCGCGATCAACTGGCGGTCAGTCAGCAATTGGCCACCCAGCAAAGCCGCCAGGGCTCGCTGGAAAGCCTGCTCAGCGCCCTGCAAAACCTGCCGCGCACTGCCGACCTGCCGGCGGATCTGCGCGCGGCGGTAGAGCGGGTGCTGGCCGGCATGCCCGACCTGGCCCAAGTCAGTAACCCCAAGGTGCTGGCGCAATTGCTGCACAACAGCGGCGCGCTGCTGGAAGCCAAGCTGCTGGCCGGGCAAAATCCGTTGGTCCCGCCTCTGGACATGAAGGGCAGCCTGCTGCGCCTGGTGGCCGAACTGATGCCCGCCCTCCCCGCCAGCACCAATCTCAATGCCATCCTGGCCGCCAACACCCTGGCGCAGATGCTGCCCAGTTTTGTGCGTAGCCCCTTGGGCACCCTCGGCCAGATGGGCGCCCGCACCGCGCCGGGCGGCTTCCCTCTGCCGGAGCGGCTGTTGCAGCGCCTGGAGGGTGAAAACAGCCTGGAAAACCTGCTGCGCCTGGCCGCCGGCGCCATCTCCCGTTTGCAGAGCCACCAATTGTCGAGCCTGGAACAGACCGGCACCACCGCCGACGGCCGCCTGCAAACCACCTGGCAGATGGAAATCCCCATGCGTACCCTGCAGGACATCGTGCCACTGCAGGTCAAATTCCAGCGCGAAGAACCGGCGCCGGACAAGGACGAGCCTGAACGCAAGATCGAACGCGACGCCAAAAAAATGCTCTGGCGCGTGGAGCTGGCGTTCGACATGGAGCCCCTGGGCCCGTTGCAGGTCCAGGCGCAACTGAGCGAAGGCAAACTCTCCAGCCAGTTGTGGGCCACCCGCCCGTTCACCGCCAGCCTGATCGAAAGCCACCTGGGCAGCCTGCGCGAACGCCTGGTGTCGTCGGGCCTCAACGTCGGCGACCTCGACTGCCACCTCGGCACCCCGCCCCGCGGGCCAAAGACCGGGCTGGAACAACGCTGGGTGGATGAAACCGCATGAAAAACCCCAACCCACCGCGCCAGGCCATCGCCCTCAAATACGACGGCAAAGCGGCTCCCGCCCTGACCGCAAAAGGCGACGACGCCCTGGCCGAAGCCATTCTGAAGTTGGCGCGGGAGCACGAAGTACCGATTTATGAAAATGCCGAGCTGGTGAAATTGCTGGCGCGCATGGAACTGGGGGACAGCATTCCCGAAGAGCTGTACCGGACCATCGCCGAGATCATTGCGTTTGCCTGGACGTTGAAGGGCAAATTCCCGGTGGGCTATGACCCGAATGCCGAGCCAGAGGAGCGGGATGTGACGGCGCGCGGGGATGATTACTGAAATCCCAAGGCTGTATGCCGACCCAAAATGTGGGAGCTAGCTATTGTGGCGAGCGGGCTTGCCCCGCGTTGGGCTGCGCAGCAGCCCCAAAACCAGCCTCCATGGTGTATCTGACACAATGCATTCGGCTTACTGGGGCTGCTGCGCAGCCCAGCTCGGGCGATGCGGCGTTCCGACAAGCCCGCTCGCCACAACGGCCCGCTTCCACATGGGAACTGCGGCCAGTTCAGGTTTTGTGCAATTTGCTCATCAACTGCGCCTCGGCCTGGGTCAGGCCGCAGGATTGGGTCAGTTCGTCCACCGTGGCGCCCATGCCCACCAGCTTCGCCGCTTGGGCGAAGGACAGGTTGGCCGGGTCGCGCTGTTCCAGTGCCGACAGTTTGTCGGGCAACGGGGCGAGGATTGAACGCAGTTCATGCACGTCCTCCCCCACCCGCACGGCGCTTTGCTGGTAGTTGTCCACGCGCTTGGCGATCTCGCGCAGGCGTTGATCGCGCACGGCGTCGCGCTCGGCCTGCTGCAGCACCAATTCGCGTTGTTGGCGCATATGGCGCAGCAACACCACCAGGGTCCCGACCCACAGCAGAGCCAGGACGATTACCGCTACCTCAAGCATCAATCAGATGTTCTCCAGGTCCGACCACTCTTCTTCGCTCATCATCTTGTCCAGCTCAACCAGAATCAGCAGCTCGCCGTTCTTGTTGCATACGCCCTGGATAAACTTGGCCGACTCTTCGTTGCCGACATTCGGCGCAGTCTCGACTTCCGACTGACGCAGGTAAACCACTTCGGCCACGCTGTCGACCATGATCCCGACCACTTGCTTGTCGGCTTCGATGATGACGATACGGGTGTTGTCGTTGACTTCAGTCGGCATCAGGCCAAAGCGCTGGCGGGTGTCGATCACGGTCACGACGTTGCCGCGCAGGTTGATGATGCCCAGCACGTAGCTCGGCGCACCCGGCACTGGCGCGATTTCGGTGTAGCGCAGCACTTCCTGCACGCGCATCACGTTGATGCCGTAGGACTCGTTGTCCAGCTTGAAGGTCACCCATTGCAGAATCGGATCATCCAAACCCTGTGCGGACGCTGACGACTTGTTCATACCCCTGACCCCTTCAAATACCGTTGATAACGGCGTGTGTTCTTCTTTGGCAGCACCGTGGCGCTGCGCCTCTTATCAAGTACGTTTGTTACCTGGCAGATCCTTTACCGCGCCGCTGGCAATCAGCTCCGCCAATTCGGCGACATCCAGCAGCGCGCACATATGTTCAATCACCGTGCCCGCCAGCCATGGCCGCTGGCCACGGTGGCTGCGCCATTTGATTTCGTTGGGGTCCAGGCGCAGCGAACGGCTGACCTGATGCACCGCCAGCCCCCATTCGTAGCCCTGCACCGAAATCACGTATTGCAGGCCCTGGCGGAAATCATCGCGATAGCGGTCGGGCATCACCCAGCGCGCAGTGTCCAGCACCTTGAGGTTGCCGGCCTGGCTCGGCAGGATCCCGAGAAACCACTCCGGCTGACCGAACAACGGCGTCAGTTCCTGGCCTTCCAGAGAATAGATCGACCCCAGGCACACCAACGGCACCGCCAGTGTCAGCCCGGCGACATCGAACAACAGGCATTCGAACGACTCGGCAGCCCAAGCCGGTCGACCATCGGTTTCCACCGGTGGCGGGGTAATGCTCGGCGGCCGATGCACCTCGGCCACCGGCGGTACCAGCACCAGCGGTACAGGCTCAGGCGCGACCAAAACGGCAACCGGCACCACCACCGCATCACGGGCCTGCTCTTCCAGGACCGCCAGTTGAAACTCATCCAGGCCGGCCTCAGCCTCGACCACAGGCAGCGCCAGCGCTTCATCCAGCACCAGGATCGGCTCGGGCAGTACTTCCTCGGTCGCCTCTTGCAGCAGCGCGTCCAGGTAGGACTGCAGCGCCAGTTGCGGCCGGGTCTTGATATCGACAGGACGACTCATCTGTATGCCCACGCGCAAGCCCCGTTAACCGTGTATTCAAAGGTTATCGGCGCGATGCCCCGTGGACTTGAATTGAGGTTCATTTCACGCCACCTGCGCCACAAGTTGCTGGGCCAGCAGGTGCTTGAGCAAGGCGCGGTACGCCAGTACGCCACGGCTCTTGCCATCGAATTGCGACGGCGCCAGGCCCGCGCGGCTGGCGTCACGCAGGCGCGTATCCACCGGGATATAGCCTTGCCAGATGGTGTCCGGGTAAGCGTCGCGCAGTACGCGCAAGGTGCCCAGGGAAGCCTGGGTACGACGGTCGAACAGGGTCGGCACGATGCTGAACGGCAACGCCTGTTTGCGTGAGCGGTTGATCATGGTCAGGGTGCTGACCATGCGCTCCAGGCCCTTGACCGCCAGGTGTTCGGTCTGCACCGGGATCACCAGTTGCTGGCTGGCCGCCAGGGCATTGACCATCAGCACGCCGAGCAATGGCGGGCTGTCGATGATTGCGTAGTCGAAGTCCTGCCACAGTTGCGCCAGACTCTTGGCGATCACCAGGCCCAGGCCGCTCTGCCCCGGCGACTGGCGCTCAAGGGTGGCCAGGGCGGTGCTGGAGGGCAGCAGGGAAATCTTCTCGTTGCTGGTGGGCAACAGCAGTTGCCCGGGCAAGCCGGTGGGCACACTGCCCTTGTGCAGGAACAGGTCGAAGCAACTGTGCTCCAGGGCATCGGGGTCGTAGCCGAAATAGCTGGTCATCGAGCCGTGGGGATCCAGGTCGACAATGACCACACGCTTGCCCGCCTCGGCCAGCAGACCGGCTAAGGCGATGGAGGTGGTGGTCTTGCCGACTCCACCTTTTTGATTGGCAACTGCCCAGACTCTCATTCGGATTGTTCCTCCCGGCAGGCACTGGCTCGACCGAGAAATAGCACGAGGTTATAGAGCCGGTGACGGAGAATTGACGGCACTCTCCCGAACCGGCGGCTTTACGGGCGTCGGTGCAGTTTGTGTGCCAGCCCGCTTCATTGCAGCATCAGGTTGTGCATTGGCCGCGCCGGTGGCGGTCAGGCTGCGGCGCACATCCAGGTTGCGCGACACCACCAACACCACCCGACGGTTGCGCGCGCGGCCTTCGGCCGTCGCATTATTGGCCACGGGCTGGAACTCACCGTACCCCACCGACGCCAGGCGCCCAGGGTTCACGCCCTGCATCGCCAGCATGCGCACGATGCTCGCCGAACGCGCCGACGACAGCTCCCAGTTAGTGGGAAATTGCGCAGTGTGGATCGGCTGGTCATCGGTAAAACCTTCGACGTGGATCGGGTTGTCGAAGGGCTTGAGGATGGCCGCCACCTTATCGATGATGCTGAACGCAATATCACTGGGCAGCGCATCGGCGCTGGCGAACAGCAGGCTGGAATTGAGCTCGATCTCCACCCACAGCTCGTTGCCGCGAATGGTCATCTGGTTGGAGCTGATCAGGTCGCCAAAGGCCGCACTGATATCGTCGGCGATGCTTTTGAGCGGATCGCTGCCGCCACTGATACCGGCGTCGGTCTCGTCGCTGTCCTTGACCAGGGGCTTGGCCGGGGTCATGGTCTTGGGCCGCTCATCGCCAATGGGAATCGGCTTGAGGGCCCGGTCGGAATCGGTAAAGACGCCCACCAGGGCTTCGGAGATGACTTTGTACTTGCCTTCGTTGATCGAGGAAATGGAGTACATCACCACGAAGAAGGCGAACAGCAAGGTGATGAAGTCGGCGTAGGACACCAGCCAGCGCTCATGGTTGACGTGCTCTTCAGGCTCGCGGCGACGACGGCTCACAGGCAATCCCCCTCGCAGGCTTGCTGTGGCAACTGGGCCTGTCGTGGCATGCGGGCTTGCTGTGGCAGCCGGGCTTGCTGTGGCGAGCGGGCTTGCCCCGCGCTGGGCTGCGAAGCGGCCCCAGTAAGCCGAATGCGTTGTGTCAGATACACCGTAGCGGCTGGTTTTAGGGCTGCTACGCAGCCCAGCGCGGGGCAAGCCCGCTCGCCACAGCCACAACCACAACCACAGCCACAGCCACAGCTAAAGCCACAGCCACCACCACAACCAGCCTGCTCGGCGCCGATGCTCATGGTCATCAATCCATGAAGCCCTGGAGCTTCAATTCGATGGAGCGCGGGTTCTCGCCCTCGGCAATCGACAGGATGCCCTCCAGGAGCATTTCCCGGTAGCGGGACTGGCGCATGGCAATGGATTTGAGCTTGCTGGCAATCGGCAGCAGCAACAGGTTGGCACTGGCCACGCCGTAGATGGTGGCGACAAATGCCACGGCAATGCCGCTGCCCAGTTGCGAGGGGTCGGCCAGGTTGCCCATCACGTGGATCAGGCCCATGACCGCACCGATGATGCCGATGGTCGGCGCATAGCCGCCCATGCTTTCGAAAACTTTGGCCGCGTTGATATCGCGGCTTTCCTGGGTGTAGAAGTCCACTTCGAGGATGCTGCGGATCGCTTCCGGCTCGGCACCGTCGACCAGCAGTTGCAGGCCTTTGCGCGCGTAGCTGTCGGGCTCGGCATCGGCCACGCCTTCAAGGCCGAGCAGGCCTTCCTTGCGAGCGGTGAGGCTCCAGTTGACCACGCGGTCGATACCGCCGGCCAGGTCCACGCGCGGCGGGAAAATGATCCACACCAGGATCTGCATGGCCCGCTTGAATGAGCTCAGGGGTGACTGCAACAGCGCCGCGCCGACGGTGCCGCCGATCACGATCAGTGCTGCCGGGCCGTTGGCCAGGGCGCCAAGGTGGCCGCCTTCCAGGTAGTTGCCGCCAATAATGGCGACAAACGCCAGGAGTATCCCAACCAGGCTCAACACATCCATCAGTGACAGGCCTCCACCAGGTGCTTGCCGATGTCATCCAGGCTGTAGACCGCGTCGGCCAGGTCAGCCTTGACGATGGCCATGGGCATGCCATAGATCACGCAACTGGCTTCGTCCTGGGCCCAGATCGAGCTACCGCCCTGCTTGAGCAGGCGCGCGCCTTCGCGACCGTCCGCGCCCATGCCGGTGAGGACCACCGCCAGAACTTTGTCACCGTAGGACTTGGCGGCCGAACCGAAGGTGATATCCACACACGGCTTGTAGTTCAGACGCTCATCACCCGGCAGGATTTTCACCGCGCCGCGACCGTCGACCATCATTTGCTTGCCACCGGGGGCCAGCAAGGCCAGGCCCGGGCGCAGGATATCGCCGTCTTCGGCTTCCTTGACGCTGATGCGGCACAGCTTGTCCAGGCGCTCGGCAAAGGCCTTGGTAAATGCGGCGGGCATGTGCTGGATCAGCACGATGGGCGCGGGGAAGTTGGCGGGCAACTGGGTCAGGACGCGCTGCAAGGCCACCGGGCCGCCGGTGGACGTACCGATCGCCACCAGTTTGTAGGCCTTGCGCTTGGGCGCAGGCGACGCAGGAGTTGGCGCCGCCGTGCGCGTCGGCGCCACGGCAGGCCGTGCCACTGGCGCGGGAGCCGGACGCCCGAAACTGCTGCTGGTCGGTGCAGGTGCCGCTACCGGAGCGGGAGCCACCGGGGCACGGAAGCTGCTGCGGTTGCTGCGCGAGATGCTGTGCACTTTCTCGCAGAGCATCTGCTTGACCTTCTCGGGGTTGCGCGAGATGTCTTCGAAATTCTTCGGCAGAAAGTCCACGGCGCCAGCGTCCAGCGCATCGAGGGTCACCCGGGCGCCTTCGTGGGTCAGCGACGAGAACATCAACACCGGGGTCGGGCAACGCTGCATGATGTGGCGCACGGCGGTGATGCCATCCATCATCGGCATCTCGTAGTCCATGGTGATCACGTCCGGCTTCAACGCCAGGGCCTGATCAATCGCCTCTTTGCCGTTGGTGGCCGTACCGACCACCTGGATGTTGGAATCCGCTGAAAGAATTTCCGAGACGCGGCGGCGGAAGAAACCCGAATCATCCACCACCAGAACCTTGACTACCATAACCACTCCGTTAGGCCGGGCGAGGGACAATCGCCCTGCCCGGGCCGAATCAAATACGCCGTGCGGCGTAACGCTTGAGCATGCTCGGAACATCGAGAATCAGCGCGATCCGACCGTCACCGGTAATGGTCGCACCCGACATGCCTGGCGTTCCTTGCAGCATCTTGCCCAATGGCTTGATGACCACTTCTTCCTGGCCAACCAGTTGATCGACGACAAAGCCGATACGCTGGGTGCCCACGGACAGGATCACCACGTGGCCTTCGCGCTGCTCTTCATGAGCGGCGGATGCCACCAGCCAACGCTTGAGGTAGAACAAAGGCAGGGCCTTGTCCCGCACGATCACCACTTCCTGGCCGTCGACCACATTGGTGCGCGACAGGTCGAGGTGGAAGATCTCGTTGACGTTGACCAGCGGGAAAGCGAACGCCTGGTTGCCCAGCATCACCATCAGGGTCGGCATGATCGCCAGGGTCAACGGCACCTTGATGACGATCTTGGAGCCCTGGCCCTTGGTCGAGTAAATATTGATCGAGCCGTTGAGCTGGCTGATCTTGGTCTTCACCACGTCCATGCCCACGCCACGGCCGGACACGTCGGAAATCTCGGTCTTGGTCGAGAAGCCCGGGGCAAAAATCAGGTTGTAGCACTCGGTATCGGTCAGGCGATCGGCCGCGTCCTTGTCCATGACGCCGCGCTTGACCGCGATGCCGCGCAGGATATTGGAGTCCATGCCTTTGCCGTCATCGGTGATCGACAGCAGGATATGGTCGCCTTCCTGTTCGGCCGCCAGGATCACTTTGCCCAGGCGCGGCTTGCCGCTGGCTTCGCGCTCTTCCGGGGTTTCCACACCGTGGTCAACCGCGTTGCGCACCAAGTGGACCAGCGGGTCGGCCAGGGCCTCGACCAGGTTTTTGTCGAGGTCGGTTTCTTCGCCCACCAGTTCCAGGGCGATCTCTTTTTTCAACTGCCGGGCCAAGTCACGGACCAGGCGCGGGAAGCGCCCGAAGACCTTCTTGATCGGCTGCATGCGCGTCTTCATCACCGCGGTCTGCAGGTCGGCAGTGACCACGTCGAGGTTCGACACGGCCTTTTGCATGGCTTCGTCGCCACTGTTCAAGCCCAGGCGCACCAGGCGGTTACGCACCAGCACCAGTTCGCCGACCATGTTCATGATGTCGTCCAGGCGCGCGGTATCTACCCGCACGGTGGTTTCGGCTTCACTGGCCGGGGCTTTTTCGGCAGCGGCCGGCGCGCGGGCTGGCGCCGGGGCGGCGGCACGTGCTGGAGCCGGTGCAGCGGCCTTGGCGGCAGCGGGTGCCGGTTTGGCCACCACTGCTGTAGCGGTCGCGGTGGCTGCGGCGGCAGGCGCCACTTCAGAGAACTTGCCCTTGCCGTGCAATTCGTCCAGCAGGGATTCGAATTCGTGGTCGGTGATCAGGCCATCCGCCGCCGGTGCTGCAGCAGGCGCCGCCGCAGCAGGTGCAGCCGCCGCAGCGACTGCGGGCAAGGCATCGGCAGCAAACGAGCCCTTGCCATGCAACTGATCGAGCAGCGCTTCAAATTCGTCGTCGGTGATATCGGTGCTGGCCGCTGGCGCAGCAGCCTCCACAGGCGGCGGTGTGGCCGCCACGGCGTCCGGCGCGAACTGGCCCTTGCCGTGCAACTGGTCGAGCAAGGACTCGAACTCGGCGTCGGTGATGTCTTCGCTGGTCGGCACCATGGCCGGCGCAGCCGCTGCCGGTGCTTCGGCCTCGGCCTTGACGGCATTGAGGGAGTCCAGCAGTTGTTCGAATTCGCTGTCGGTAACGTCGGGTTCGGCAACCGGTTCAGGCGCCGCTTCAACCACCGGGGCGGCGGCCAGGGCGGCAGGTTCTGCCAGGCGCGCCAGGGCGGCCAGCAGTTCCGGGGTGGCGGCAGTAATCGGTGCGCGTTCACGCACTTCATTGAACATGCCGTTGACCGCGTCCAGGGCTTCGAGGATCACGTCCATCAATTCCGAATCAACGTGCCGCTCACCCTTGCGCAGGATGTCGAACACGTTTTCGGCGATGTGGCAGCACTCCACCAGCTCATGGAGCTGGAGGAAGCCGGCGCCCCCTTTTACAGTGTGAAAACCGCGAAAAATTGCATTGAGCAGGTTCGCATCATCCGGTCGGCTTTCCAGCTCGACCAGTTGCTCGGACAACTGCTCTAGAATTTCGCCGGCCTCTACAAGGAAATCCTGAAGGATTTCTTCATCGGCGCCGAAGCTCATATTGCGTGCTCCTTAGAAGCCTAAACTGGACAGCAAATCGTCTACGTCATCTTGACCTGACATAACGTCTTCACGTTTATCGGCATGAATCTGCGGACCTTCACCCTTGGCGAGGTGTTTTTGTGGATCTTTTTCCGAGAGGATCGCTTCGCGGTCATGTTCGATGCCGGCAAAACGGTCGACCTGGCCAGCCATCAGCACCAGCTTGAGCAAGTTGCTTTCCACTTCAGTGACCAGCAGGGTCACACGCTTGATCACCTGACCGGTGAGGTCCTGGTAATCCTGGGCCAGCAGAATGTCATTGAGGTTGCTGGAAACCGTACGGTTTTCCTGCTCGCTGCGTGACAGAAAACCTTCGACCCGACGCGCCAGGTCACGAAATTCTTCTGCGCCTACTTCGCGACGCATGAAGCGCCCCCAGTCAGCGCTCAACGCCTTGGCCTCATTGGCCATGCCGTTCACCAGAGGCGTGGCGTTTTCCACCAGGTCCATGGTGCGATTGGCTGCCGCCTCAGTCAGCCTGACCACATAGGACAGGCGTTCGGTGGCATCGGTGATCTGCGAGATTTCCTCGGCCTGGGGCATGTGCGGGTCGATCTGGAAATTGACGATCGCACTGTGCAACTCACGGGTGAGCTTGCCCACTTCCTGGTACAGGCCGCGGTCGCGGGTCTGGTTGAGCTCATGGATCAACTGCACCGCGTCGCCGAACTGGCCTTTTTCAAGGCTGTCGACCAACTGGTGAGCGTGTTTTTTCAAGGTCGACTCAAAGTCCCCCTGCGATGTTTCTTTATGCTCCATAGCTCCCCCGTGGCGACATCAACCGTGGATGCGTTCAAAGATCTTTTCGATCTTCTCTTTCAACGCCAATGCAGTGAATGGCTTGACCACGTAGCCGTTGACCCCAGCCTGGGCGGCTTCAATGATCTGTTCACGCTTGGCTTCGGCGGTCACCATCAACACCGGAAGATTGCGCAGTTTTTCATCGGCGCGCACATGGCGCAGCAGATCGATACCGGTCATGCCAGGCATGTTCCAGTCGGTTACCAGAAAGTCGATGCTCCCGCTGTTGAGGATCGGAATCGCCGTAATACCGTCATCCGCCTCGACCGTGTTAGTGAACCCAAGGTCACGCAACAGGTTTTTTATGATCCGCCGCATCGTTGAGAAGTCATCAACGATGAGGATTTTCATGTTCTTGTCCAATTCGACCTCCAAGCAGTCTTAAACGCGTCCAGCACCTGGGCGCGCCATATCATTCAACAGGCATTACACAAAAAGGACTGCCGGGGCGCACCACGAGCCGCTCCCGCCCGGCTTGCGCCCTGGCGGTTATCGCTCACAGTGTCCCCACACTGCCTGTCAGCGCGCTCGCCACTCTCCCAAACGCCCCCGCAAGCGGGCCGCGCATTGGCTATGTAGCTGGCTGACCCGCGATTCGCTGACCCCCAGGACCTCACCGATTTCCTTGAGGTTCAGCTCTTCGTCGTAGTACAGCGCCAACACCAGCCGCTCACGCTCCGGCAGGTTGGCAATCGCCTCTGCCAGGGCGCCCTGGAAGCGTTCATCTTCCAGGTCGCGTGAAGGCTCCTGGTGAGCGCTCGCGCCGTCCTCGTGCAGCCCTTCATGTTCGCCGTCCTGTAGCAGGTCGTCGAAACTGAACAGGCGGCTGCCCAAGGTATCGTTCAAAATCCCGTAGTAATCGTCGAGACTCAATTGGAGTTCGGCCGCAACTTCGTGATCTTTAGCGTCGCGACCGGTTTTTGCTTCAATTGAGCGAATTGCGTCACTCACCATCCGGGTATTGCGGTGGACCGAACGCGGCGCCCAATCACCTTTACGCACTTCATCGAGCATCGCGCCACGGATGCGGATACCCGCATACGTCTCGAAACTCGCACCCTTGCTCGCGTCGTACTTGGTCGACACTTCGAGCAGGCCGATCATCCCCGCCTGGATCAGGTCTTCGACCTGGACACTGGCGGGCAGGCGTGCCAGCAGGTGGTAGGCAATGCGCTTGACCAGAGGCGCATAGCGCTCGATCAATTCGCCCTGGCTGTCACGCGCTGATTTTTTGTAAAGGTTGTAGCCGCTGGCTGTCATAGCACCGGTCCTGCACTCGTCTGATGCACCAATCGCTCGACGAAAAACTCCAGATGCCCCCGGGGATTGGCGGACAGTGGCCAGGTATCGACCTTCTGAGCAATTGCCTTGAACGCCAACGCGCATTTCGAACGAGGGAACGCTTCATAGACTGCACGCTGCTTTTGCACAGCCTTGCGCACACACTCGTCATAGGGAACTGCGCCGACGTATTGTAAGGCGACATCGAGGAAGCGATCCGTGACCTTGGTCAACTTGGCGAACAGGTTGCGCCCCTCTTGCGGGCTCTGGGCCATGTTGGCCAGCACGCGGAAGCGGTTCATGCCGTAGTCGCGGTTGAGCAGCTTGATCAGGGCGTAGGCGTCGGTGATCGAGGTGGGTTCGTCGCAGACCACCAGCAACACTTCCTGCGCGGCGCGTACGAAGCTGACCACCGACTCGCCGATCCCGGCGGCGGTGTCGATCACCAGCACGTCGAGGTTGTCGCCGATATCACTGAAGGCCTGGATCAGGCCGGCATGCTGCGCCGGGCTCAGATGCACCATGCTCTGGGTACCGGAGGCGGCCGGGACGATACGAATCCCCCCTGGCCCCTGCAACAGCACGTCGCGCAGCTCACAGCGGCCCTCGATGACATCGGCCAGGGTGTGTTTGGGCGTCAGTCCCAGCAGAACGTCAACGTTCGCCAGGCCCAGGTCGGCATCCAGCAGCATGACGCGGCGGCCAAGCTCTGCCAGGGCCAGGGACAAATTCACTGACACGTTAGTTTTCCCGACGCCACCTTTGCCGCCGGTCACCGCGATCACCTGTACGGGATGCATGCTGCCCATGTTCTTTCTTTACCTTGTCTTGCTTAGCCGCAGGCTACATAGGGTGGCCGCGGTAGCAGACCATCGATGTAGGTACATTGCACTGTGTTTCATGTTGCCTTCAGCCGACCCGCTTGGCTGGGTTGTGATAGAGGTCGGCGAACATATCCGCCATCGCCTCTTCACTGGGTTCGTCCTGCATTTGCACACTGACTGCACGGCTGACCAACTGATGACGGCGCGGCAGATGCAAGTCATCCGGGATCCGCGGCCCGTCGGTCAGGTAGGCGACCGGTAGTTCATGGCTGATGGCAAGGCTCAACACTTCGCCCAGGCTTGCCGTTTCATCCAGCTTAGTCAGGATGCAACCGGCCAGCCCGCAACGCTTGTAGCTGTGGTACGCAGCAGTCAGAACCTGTTTTTGGCTGGTTGTTGCAAGTACCAGGTAATTTTTCGACTTGATCCCACGCCCGGCCAGGCTTTCCAGTTGCATGCGCAACGCCGGATCGCTGGCTTGCAGGCCGGCGGTATCGATCAGCACCACGCGCTTGCGCAGCAGCGGGTCGAGGGCGTTGGCCAGGGATTGGCCCGGGTCGACATGGGTCACCGGCACATTGAGGATGCGGCCCAAAGTCTTGAGCTGCTCCTGGGCACCGATGCGGTAGCTGTCCATGCTCACCAGGGCAATATTGTGGGCGCCGTACTTGAGTACATAACGGGCGGCCAGCTTGGCCAGGGTGGTGGTCTTGCCCATGCCGGCAGGGCCGACCATGGCAATCACGCCACCTTCTTCAAGGGGTTCGATTTCCGGGGTCTGGATCATCCGCGCCAAGTGGGCCAGCAGCATGCGCCAGGCCTGGCGAGGTTCTTCGATACCGGTGGTCAGCTCCAGCAGGTCACGCGACAACGGGCCGGACAAGCCGATGCGTTGCAGGCGACGCCAGAGGTTGGCCTGTTGCGGCTTGCTGCCTTGCAACTGGTTCCAGGCCAGCGAGCCCAACTGCACTTCCAGCAGTTCGCGCAGGCCGTTGAGTTCAAAGCGCATCGAGTCGAACACGCGCTGGTCGACCGCCGCAGCCGGCGCCGGCGCAGCAGGGCGCGGCGGCTCGACGAAGGTCGGCTCCACCAGGGGCTCGGCCGCGGTCAGCGGCAGGCCGGCAAACAGTTGGCGGTTGGTGGTCGCATCGCTGTCGCCACGCATGCTCAGCTCGGCCTGGGCCGAGACAATGCGCGAGGCGGTCTTGCGCAACTCGTCTTCGAGTTCCATGTTTGGCACGCGCGGCGCCAAGGCCTGGGGTTTGTAATCCAGGGCAGCCGTCAGCTCGACACCGCCGGCAATGCGACGGTTACCGATAATCGCTGCGTCGGCGCCCAGTTCATCACGAACCAGCTTCATGGCCTGACGCATATCGGCGGCGAAAAAACGCTTTACTTGCATAACCCACTACCTCAGCCGTTGGGCCCTACTGTCGCGACGATAGTCACTTGCTTGTTGTCAGGAATTTCCTGATAAGCCAATACGTGCAAATTCGGTACTGCCAGGCGTCCAAACCGCGACAACATCGCCCGGACGGGGCCGGCTACCAGCAGAATCACCGGTTGGCCCTGCATTTCCTGACGTTGTGCGGCGTCGATCAACGAACGCTGGAGCTTTTCAGCCATGCTTGGCTCCAGCAAGACGCCCTCTTCCTGGCCTTGTCCGGCCTTCTGGATACTATTGAGCAATATTTGTTCCAACCTTGGTTCCAAGGTGATTACAGGCAGCTCAGAGTCAAGCCCTACAATGCTTTGGACGATGGCACGCGACAAACCGACGCGTACCGCCGCCACCAGCGCGGCAGTATCTTGACTCTTGGCAGCATTGTTGGCGACAGCCTCGGCAATGCTGCGAATATCGCGCACCGGCACCTGTTCGGCCAACAGCGCCTGCAAAACCTTGAGCAGTTGCGACAGCGACAACACCCCCGGCACCAGCTCTTCGGCCAGTTTAGGCGAGGCTTTGGCCAGCAATTGCATGAGTTGCTGGACTTCTTCGTGGCCAATCAGCTCATGGGAGTGTTTGTACAGAATCTGGTTGAGGTGCGTGGCAACCACGGTGCTGGCGTCGACCACGGTGTAACCCAGCGATTGTGCCTGGCTCCGCTGGCTGACTTCGATCCACACCGCGTCCAGGCCAAAAGCCGGATCTTTGGCGGTTATGCCGCTCAGGGTGCCAAATACCTGCCCGGGGTTGATCGCCAACTCGCGGTCGGGGTAGATCTCGGCTTCGGCCAGGGTCACGCCCATCAGCGTCAGGCGATAGGCGCTGGGGGCCAGGTCGAGGTTGTCGCGGATATGCACGGTGGGCATCAAAAAGCCCAGGTCCTGCGACAGCTTCTTGCGCACACCCTTGATCCGCGCCAACAACTGGCCGCCCTGGTTGCGGTCCACCAGGGGGATCAGGCGGTAGCCGACTTCCAGGCCGATCATGTCGATGGGCGTCACGTCATCCCAGCCCAACTCCTTGGTTTCCTGGGCACGGGCCGGCGACGGCAGCAGGTCCTGCTGGCGTTCCACCTCTTTCAAGGCCTGGACCTTGACCGTGTTCTGCTTCTTCCAGAACAGGTACGCGCCGCCAGCGGCCAGGGCGGCCATGCTCAGGAACGAGAAGTGCGGCATGCCCGGCACGATGCCCATGATCGCCATGATGCCGGCCGCCACGGCCAGGGCCTTGGGCGAGGCGAACATCTGGCGGTTGATCTGCTTGCCCATGTCTTCGGAGCCGGACGCACGGGTCACCATGATCGCCGCAGCTGTTGATAACAACAGTGATGGCAATTGCGCCACTAATCCGTCACCGATGGTCAGCAGGGCGTACACCTTGCCCGCATCGCCGAAAGTCATGCCGTGCTGGAAGATCCCCACCGCCATGCCGCCGATCAGGTTGATAAACAGGATCAGCAGGCCGGCGATGGCGTCGCCGCGCACGAACTTGCTCGCACCGTCCATGGAGCCATAGAACTCGGCTTCCTGGGCCACCTCGGAACGGCGGGCCTTGGCCTGGTTCTGGTCGATCAGGCCGGCGTTAAGGTCGGCGTCGATTGCCATTTGCTTGCCGGGCATCGCGTCGAGGGTAAACCGCGCGCTCACCTCGGAGATGCGCCCGGCACCCTTGGTCACTACCACGAAGTTGATGATCATCAGGATCGCAAACACCACGATACCGACCACGTAGTTACCGCCGATCACCACCTCGCCGAAGGCCTGGATCACCTTGCCCGCCGCAGCGTGACCGTCCTGGCCGTGCAGCATCACCACCCGCGTGGAGGCCACGTTAAGGGCCAGGCGCAGCAGCGTGGCAACCAGCAAAATGGTAGGGAAGACCGCGAAATCCAACGGCCGCAGCGCGTAGACGCAGACCAGCAGCACGACGATCGACAGGGCAATGTTGAAGGTGAAGAACACGTCCAGCAGGAACGGCGGCATCGGCAACATCATCATTGCCAGCATCACCAGCAGCAACAGCGGCACACCCAGATTGCCTCGCGAGAGGTCTGTCAGGGTGCCACGGGCTGTGCTGAACATATTAGAGCGATCCACCGGTATTCCTCGTGTCCCTTAAAGCAAAACTTTGACGCCAGGAGGCGACTTGAAGGCGCTATTGCAAGAAGCCTTCCAACTTTTGCTTGAGGACTACCGGTGGTACGCCAGGATGCTGGCTAGAGCGGCTTGACGTCTACCGCTTGCTTGCCTTTTGGACCCTCGATGACATTGAACTCGACCTTTTGGCCCTCTGCCAGTGCTCTGTAACCACTACTGGCAATGCCGGAAAAGTGAACAAACAGGTGCTCTCCACCACCGTCCGGCGTAATAAAGCCAAAGCCCTTTAACTCGTCGAACAACTTTACTGTGCCCGTTGCCATTGCCCTTCTCCCGGATCAGCCCATTCTTCACGGCCTATCAAAGCGCGCTACGCGAGTGCTGGCTACTGTCAAAGTTGACAGGTTGCGCGCAACTTCAGACCGATGGTAAGGGCTTGCAGGGGGCTTATGGATCGTCTGTGGGTTGTGGATTTGTCTGTGGCGAGCGGGCTTGCCCCGCGCTGGGCTGCGTAGCAGCCCCAATAGGGCCGCCGCGTAGTGCCAGGCAAACCGAGGTGGCTGGTTTTTGGGCTGCTTCGCAGCCCAGCGCGGGGCAAGCCCGCTCGCCACAAACAAACCCCTAAAACCCAGGCAAGCCCCCAGTTGCTACTCAGGAATCGCGCTGCAAATCCGGCGGAATCGGCAAATCCTTGAGCGGATCCGGACGCTTGCCCTTACCCGCACGGTATTGGCGGATCTGGTAGACGTAGGCCAGCACCTGCGCCACCGCCAGGTACAGCCCGGCCGGGATTTCATGGTCAAGGTCGGTTGAGTAGAAGATCGAACGCGCCAGCGCCGGTGATTCCAGCAGCAGGATATCGTTGGCCTGGGCGATTTCGCGGATTTTCAAGGCGGTGAAGTCACTGCCCTTGGCCAGCAACAGCGGCGCACCGCCCTTCTCGGCGTCGTATTTGAGCGCCACGGCATAGTGGGTCGGGTTGGTGATGACCACGTCGGCATCGGGCACCGAAGCCATCATCTTGCGCTGGGACATCTCGCGCTGCAGCTGGCGGATGCGCTGCTTCACTTCCGGCTTGCCTTCCTGGTCTTTGTGCTCGTCGCGCACTTCCTGCTTGGTCATCAGCAGTTTCTTGTGGCTTTCCCACAGCTGGATCGGCGCATCCACCGCTGCAATCAGGATCAGCCCGCAGGCCATCCACAATGAGCTCCACCCCACCAACTGCACGCTATGGATGATTGCCAGGTCCAGCGGCTCATGGGCGATACGCAGCAGGTCGTCGATATCTGACTTCAACACCACCAACGCCACGAACAGGATGATAAAGAATTTCGCCAAGGCCTTGAGCAGCTCCACCACGGCCTTGGCGGAGAACATGCGCTTGATCCCGGCACCGGGGTTCATCCGGCTGAATTTTGGCGCCAGGCTGCCGGCCGCAAACAGCCAGCCGCCCAAGGAGATCGGCCCGATGATCGCCGCCAGGAGCAAGGTGATCAGCACCGGTTGCGCGGCAAGGATCGCGATCTTCCCCGAGTGCAGCAGGTAGATGCCCATGGCACGCGGGTCCAGCAGCACTTCCCGGGGCAGGGAGAAGTTGTGCTTCATGATTTCCATCAGGTCCTGGGCCAGGCCGCCGCCGTAGATCAGCAGGCCACCGGCACCGGCGAGCATCACCGCGAGGGTGTTGAGCTCTTTGGAGCGGGCAATCTCGCCCTTTTCCCTGGAGTCCTTTTTACGTTTCTCCGTGGGGTCTTCTGTTTTGTCCTGACCACTCTCGCTCTCGGCCATGGCTCAGCGCGCCCGTGCCAGATCACGTAAGAACTGCAAGGCGTCACTGGCCAGCGGTTGATACTGATTGAGAATGTCGGCCAGGCCGACCCAGAAAATCCCCAGACCCAACACCAGGGTCAGCGGGAAACCAATGGCGAAGATGTTCAACTGCGGCGCAGCGCGGGTCATCACGCCGAACGCAATGTTGACCACCAGCAACGCGGTGATCGCCGGCAGCACCAGCAGCAACGCGGCGCCCAGCACCCAACTGAGGCGACCGACCACTTCCCAGAAGTGATTGACGATCAAGCCCTCGCCCACCGGTAACGTGGTGAAGCTCTCGGTGAGGATCTCGAACGCCACCAGATGGCCGTTCATTGCCAGAAACAGCAAGGTCACCAGCATGGTCAGGAACTGCCCGATCACCGCCACCGATACGCCGTTGGTGGGGTCGACCATGGAGGCGAAGCCCATACCCATCTGGATCGAGACGATTTGCCCGGCAATCACGAAAGCCTGGAAGAACAGGGTCAGGGAGAAGCCCATCAAGGCGCCGATCAGGATCTGTTCGGCGATCAGCAACAGCGCACTGAGGTCCAGGGCGTTGACCGGCGGCATCGCTGGCAGCGTCGGCACGATGACCACCGTAATCGCTACCGTGAAAAACAGGCGTACGCGCTTGGGGACCAGCGTGGTACCGATCACCGGCATGGTCATCAGCAAGGCGCCCACCCGAAACAGCGGCAGGATGAACGCAGCCACCCAGGTGCTGATCTGGGTGTCGGTCAACGCCAGCAAGGACTGCATCAGGTCAGCCGATCAACTGCGGAATACTGCCGTACAACTGCAGGATGTATTCCATGAAGGTCTGCACCAGCCAGGGGCCGGCAACGATCAGCGTCACCAGCATCACCAGCAGGCGCGGAAGGAAGCTCAAGGTTTGTTCGTTGATCTGCGTGGCGGCCTGGAACATCGCCACCAGCAACCCCACCAACAGGCTGGGCACCACCAGCACGGCGACCATCAGGGTGGTCAGCCACAGTGCTTCACGAAACAGGTCGACGGCGACTTCTGGAGTCATGGCGCTATACCCCTCCGAAACTGCCGGCCAGGGTGCCGATAATCAGCGCCCAACCATCCACCAGTACAAACAGCATGATCTTGAACGGCAACGAAATGATCAGCGGCGACAGCATCATCATCCCCATGGCCATCAGCACACTGGCCACCACCAGGTCGATGATCAGGAACGGGATAAAGATCATGAAGCCGATCTGGAACGCGGTCTTGAGCTCGGAGGTGACAAACGCCGGCACCAGGATGGTCAAGGGTGCCTGGTCCGGGCTGGCGATGTCAGTGCGCTTGGACAGGCGCACGAACAGTTCCAGGTCGCTGGACCGGGTCTGCGACAGCATAAAGTCCTTGATCGGGCCCTGGGCCTTTTCCACCGCGTCCTGGGCCGTCATTTTCTCTGCCAGGTAGGGTTGCAGGGCTTGCTGGTTCACCTTGTCGAACACCGGCGCCATGATGAACAGCGTCAGGAACAGCGCCATGCCGGTGAGGATCTGGTTCGAGGGGGTCTGCTGCAGGCCCAGGGCCTGGCGCAGGATCGAGAACACGATAATGATCCGGGTAAAGCTGGTCATCAGCATGACGAACGCCGGGATAAAACTCAGCGCGGTCATGATCAGCAGGATCTGCAGGCTGACCGAATACTCCTGGGCGCCGGCCGCATTGGTGCCCAGGGTGATCGCAGGGATCGACAACGGGTCCGCGCCGAACGCCAGCGGCGCTGCCAGCAACAGCATGAGCGTCAGTAGAACGCGCATTACTTCTTATCCTTCTGGTCCTTGCCCATCAGCTCCATCAGGCGCTGGGCGAACTCCGGTGTGGCGGCCTCGGTCTGGGCCACGCTCACCGGATGCTTGAGCACATGCAACGGGGTAATACGGCCTGGGGTGAGGCCGAGCAGGATCTGCTCTTCGCCCACCTGCACCAGCACCAGGCGGTCACGCGGCCCCAAGGCCCGCGAGCCCACCAGTTCAATGACCTGGGCGTTGCCCGGGCCGATGCGTTGCACCCGGCGCAACAGCCAGGCGAGGACGAAGATCAGCCCCACCACCAGCAACAGGCCCAGCACCAACTGGGTCAGTTGCCCCGTCACGCTGGCGCCGGCGGCGGGCACGGCGACCTGGGCCACCGGTTCAGCCGCCATCACGCCCAGGGGCAATGCCCACACGAGTCCCAGCCAGCGGCGCGCCATCTCAGCGCAGCTTCTTGATACGTTCGCTGGGGCTGATCACGTCAGTCAGGCGGATGCCGAACTTCTCGTTGACCACTACGACTTCGCCATGGGCAATCAATGTGCCGTTGACCAGCACATCCAGCGGCTCGCCGGCCAGGCGGTCGAGCTCGATCACCGACCCCTGGTTGAGCTGCAGCAGGTTGCGGATATTGATCTCGGTACTGCCCACTTCCATGGAGATCGACACCGGGATATCGAGGATCACGTCCAGGTTCGGACCATCCAGCGATACCGGCTCATGGTTCTTCGGCACGCTGCCGAACTCTTCCATAGGCAAGCGGTTGCCCACGGGTGCAGTGGCGGCGTCGGCTGCCAGCAAGGCGTCGATATCGTCCTGGCCTGCATCGCCGGTTTCTTCCAGGGCTGCCGCCCATTCGTCAGCCAGGGCCTGGTCTTCGGCGGAAGTGTTTTCGTGTTCGGTAGCCATTACATGTCCTCGGCGCAGCAAAAATCATGAATTAGGGATGCATCATCGGGTTGAGTCAGCGACGGTTGATCGGCTCGACCACCTGCAACGCCAGGTTGCCCTTGTGGGAACCGAGCTTGACCTTGAACGACGGCACGCCGTTGGCGCGCATGATCAATTCGTCTGGCAGTTCGACGGGAATCACATCCCCCGGCTGCATATGCAAAATGTCCCGCAGGCGCAATTGGCGACGCGCCACGGTGGCGCTCAGCGGCACGTCGACATCCAGCAGGTCTTCGCGCAGGGCCTTGACCCAGCGTTCGTCCTGGTCGTCGAGGTCGGACTGGAAGCCCGCATCGAGCATCTCGCGCACCGGCTCGATCATCGAGTACGGCATGGTCACGTGCAGGTCGCCGCCACCGCCATCGAGTTCGATGTGGAAGGTGGAGACCACAATGGCTTCGCTGGGCCCGACGATGTTGGCCATGGCCGGGTTCACTTCCGAGTTGATGTACTCGAAATTGACTTCCATGATCGCCTGCCAGGCTTCCTTCAAATCGATAAAGGCCTGCTCCAGCACCATGCGCACCACGCGCAGCTCGGTAGGCGTGAATTCACGGCCTTCGATCTTGGCGTGACGGCCGTCGCCGCCAAAGAAGTTGTCCACCAGCTTGAACACCAGTTTGGCGTCGAGGATGAACAGCGCGGTACCACGCAGGGGCTTGATCTTGACCAGGTTGAGGCTGGTGGGCACGTACAGCGAATGCACGTACTCGCCAAACTTCATTACCTGCACGCCGCCCACTGCCACGTCCGCCGAGCGGCGCAGCATGTTGAACATGCTGATACGGGTGTAGCGGGCAAAACGTTCGTTGATCATCTCCAGGGTCGGCATGCGTCCACGGACGATGCGATCCTGGCTGGTCAGGTCATAACTTTTGACGCTGCCGGGCTCGGCAGCCATTTCGGTCTGTACCAGACCATCGTCGACGCCATGCAACAGGGCGTCGATTTCATCCTGGGACAGCAGGTCTTGCACGGCCATGTCGTGATCCTACTGCAATACGAAATTAGTGAAGAGCGCCTGCTCGACCACGACTTTGCCCAGTTCTTTCTGGGCCACTTCCTGCACGCTGGCAGTGACTTTCTGGCGCAGCATTTCCTGGCCCACCGGGGTGGCCAGGCTGTCGAAACTCTGCCCGGAGAACAGCATCACCAGGTTGTTGCGGATCACCGGCATATGCACCTTGAGGGCATCGAGGTCCGCCTGGTTGCGCGCCAGCAGGGAAATACTCACCTGCAGGTAGCGTTGCCGACCGTTCTGGTTGTAGTTGGCGACAAAGGCCGGGAGCATCTGCTCGAAGATTGCCGGTTGCTTGACGTTGCTGGCGGTCTCGGCCGCAGGTACCGGCTTGCTCTGGGCACTGTGCATAAAGTACCAGGTAGCCCCCACCGACACGCCGATGGCCAATAACAAGGCCAGGACAATCAACAGGATCATCTTGAGCTTGCCCTTGCCTGCTGCAGGAGCTGTTGCTGCGTCGTCACTCTTCGCCATGCCAATAATCCGTCACTATTCGGGGTTTCATAGATCCACGGGAAGGCAAGAGCAAGTGTTATGCCAGAGTTGTCTGGAGTGAGAGGGGGAATGCGTCAATGTGGGAGCGGCCATCGGTATCTACACAACCTCCAGGAACCGACAAACTCCCCCGTGGCGAGCGGGCTTGCCCCGCGCTGGGCTGCGAAGCAGCCCCAATAAGCCGAATGCGGTGTATCAGGTAAACCGTAGTGGCTGGTTTTGGGGCTGCTTCGCAGCCCAGCGCGGGGCAAGCCCGCTCGCCACAGGGGGCCTGTCTGCTTGGGACTATGTGTAGATACCGCTATTGCAGGCAAGCCAGGTCAGGTTTTAGGCGTAGTAGTCCACAGCACTGGAGCCGATAACGGACTGGGCTATCGGCGCCGCCACTTCGGTGACTTCGCCGGCAAGGCCAGTGTCATGCCCATCGTTGTGCCCACCACTGCCACTGACACCACGGGCCTGGTTCTGCTGTTGGTCCTGGCCCTGGCCCTGCCAGCCACGGGACTGGTCGGACACGTTCACATCGACCTGGCCCATGCCCTGCTGGGCGAACATCTCCCGCAGGCGCCCGGACTGGCTTTCCAGGGCCTCGCGCACGGCGGCATGGCCGCTCATGAAATTCACCTGGGCCTGCTGGTCGGCGGTGATGTTCACGCGGATATCCAGGCGCCCCAGTTCGGCCGGCTGCAATTGGATATCGGCAGATTTGAGGTTGGCGCTGGACAGGTACATGACCCGGTTCACCACTTCCTCGGTCCAGCCACCCTGGTGCATGGCCAGCGGCTGGTTGTTCAGCGGCAAGGCGTTGGCAGTCTTGGGCGTGGCGGCCTGGGTCAAGGCGGCCAGGCGATTGGCGAAGTCATCGACGCGGGTGTCGCTGCTCGCGCCTTTCAAATCCTTGAGGCCATCTTCGATCAGGCCACTGAAAGCCTTTTCGCCCCCCTGGTCGGTGCTGTCCTTGGCCGCCTGCTGGTCGACCATGGCCGCCAGGCCGTTGGTGAAGTTCTGCGCGGCGGTGGGTTCAGCCTGGGCCGGCAAGTTCTTTTGCGCCGCCTGGCTGCTGGCTGAGACATGGCCGCCCTGCTCCATCGCCAGGCGCACCGCCGGCAACGAGTCCAATGGATCGGCTTCGGGGTCGAAGGCCGGCGCGACCTCCTCCGTGACCGGCGGCGTGGTCACCAGCAGCGGCGTGCTGACGTCATCTGCCGCGCCAGCCTGGGCCGCCACTGGGGCGGGGGCCACCGCCGCGATCACGGCTGGATCAAGCACCGGGTCGACTGCCGGTGGCTGGGCTTGCGCCAGATCCTTGTCGGCACTTTTATCGTCATCGCTGCTGGCTGCCGTGTCTGCCTTGGCGGGCGGCTTGGCAGGCAAAGTCTTGCCGCTATCGGCAACTGCTGGAGTGCCAGCGGCAGGCTTGTCGTTGCCGACATCCTTCTTCGCGCTGGCCTCGGCCGGCTTGTCGCGGCTGGGCTTGGGCGCCATTTCCACAGCCTTGGAAGGTGCCGCCTTGGACTCCTTGGCGAACACCTGTGCAAAGCCTGGCGCTTTGGCCCGCGCGTCCGCGGCCGTTGCCTGCGCATTGGCGGGGGAAGCCTGCGGCTTGACCGCGGGGGCGGCCTGCAGGAGCGAGTTGGGGGCTAGAGGCATAGTTCAGGTCTCCGCTGCGCAGGGTCGAGGGCGCAGGCAGAAGATAGAGAGCAAAAGTCGGGCCAGCTTTGCAAACCGGCCCGGGCAACCCTAGAAGCGCTGGCGCTCCGATTCATACAGCGGCTTGACCAAGGCAAACTCGTGGTCGATCTGGTCGACCAGTTTGCCCAGGTCGGTCACCTGCGCCTTGGCTGATTCTGCCTCCAGGCGCTGGCACAGCCGCGCCAGGCGCACCGCACCGAGGTTGCCGCTGCTGCCCTTGAAGCTGTGGGCAATCTGCCCCAGCGCCTTGGCGTCATCGCGCGCCTTGCGCAGTGCTTCGACGCGCTTTTGCGAGTCATCGAGGAAGGTGTCGAGCAAAAGGGGGTATTCACCCTCCATCACTTCCCGCAAACCCACCAACACTTCAGGGTCCATATGTATCTGCGTCACTTGCTCGCTCCTTGATCAAGAATCGGCGGATTATGCCAGAGCCACCCAGCAAAACTCCACGCACACGCTGCGCCCGCCATCGGTCCAGCGTACATCGCTGCTCAGTTGCCGGACCAGGTTCAGCCCGCGCCCAGACAGACGGTCGATATCCAGCGGCCGCGCCAGCATGGCTTCCACGTCAAAGCCCGGACCACTGTCTTCGATACGCAAGCTCAGGCGCCCACCCACTTCGGTCGGCAGCACATCCACATGTATGCGTACATAACCACTGTTCAACTGGTCGAGCCGCTCGCTGCGCAGGCGATAGTAGCGGGCAAAGCCCTGCACATCGCGCTTGAGCTGGGAGTCCAGGCCCAGCACGCCATGCTCCAGCGCATTGGAATACAACTCGGCCATTACGCTGTACAGCGCGCCACTCTGGCCGCGCAGGCCGTGGATTTCCAGGAGCAGTTGCAGCAAGTACGGCAACGGGTTGTAACGTTTTAGGGTTTCGGCGCGAAATTCAAAACTCACTGACCAGTCCAGCGGGCACGACTGCCCACTGTCGGTGTATTGCATGGTCGAAGAATGCAAAACCTGGCCGGGCAACAGGCTGATTTCCACCAGGCTCACATCATCGCGTACCTGGCCACGAAACCCGGCAAGGGCTTGTTCGATTTCCTCAAACAGGCACTCAGGCTCGCGGTTGGCGGCGAACACCTCAAGCAAACGCTCCACCCCAAACAATTGTTCGCTGGCATCCGCCGTATCAATCACCCCATCGGACAGCAGGAACACCCGATCCCCCAGGGCCATCGGCCAGACTTCAGTGCCATCGTCAAAGACCTCGGGCGCCAACACGCCCAGCGGCAAATGCCGGGACACCAACGGCGTGCGCCTGCCGGTGGCCACTTCATGCACATAGCCATCGGGCATCCCGCCGTTCCATACCTCCACCACCCGCCGCTGCACGCTGAGGCACAACAGCGTGGCACAGCAGAACATGTCCACCGGCAGGATGCGCTTGAGCTTGGCGTTCATCTCCCGCAGGGTCTGCGCCAGGCCATAGCCCTTGGCGGTCATGCCGTAGAACACCTCGGCCAGGGGCATCGCGCCGACGGCCGCCGGCAGCCCATGGCCGGTGAAATCACCCAGCAGCACGTGCATGTCCCCCGATGGCGTGTAGGCCGCCAGCAGCAGGTCGCCGTTGAACAGCGCATAGGGTGATTGCAGGTAGCGAATGTTCGGGGCCGCGTTGATGCAGCCGGAGTGGGCGACCTTGTCGAACACCGCCTTGGCCACCCGTTGCTCGTGCAGCAGGTAGTCATGGTGGCGGGCGATCAGGTCGCGCTGCTCGAGGACCGTGGCCTGCAACCGGCGCAGGCGGTCCATGGCGTTGATCTTCGCCGCCAGGATGACCTGGTTGTAGGGCTTGGCCAGAAAGTCGTCGCCGCCGGCATCCAGGCAGCGCGCCAGGGCTTCACTCTCACGCAGGGAGGTAAGGAAGATGATGGGCACCAGCGCCTCGCCAGCCAGCTGCTTGATCTGCCGGGCCGCCTCGAAGCCGTCCATCACCGGCATCAGGGCATCCATCAACACCAACTGCGGGCGGTCGCGGGCAAACACCTGCACCGCTTCGGCGCCATTGCTGGCGGTCAGCACGTGATGGCCCTGGCGGCGCACGATGGTCGAGAGCAATAGCAGATCAGTGGCGCTGTCTTCGGCGATCAGCACGGTCAGGGTTTCAGGCACTTGAGTGCTCAAGTGATATCGAACAGCTTTTCGAAGTTGGAGATGGCGAGGATCTTGCGCACGTCGGAGTTGCTGTTGATCACACGCACATCCGCGTTATCGCCCCCGGCATGATCACGCAACAGCAGCAACATGCCCAAGGCCGAGCTGTCGAGATAGGTGGCCTCTTTCAAGTCCACCACGTAGACATCGGGAACCTTGTAGAACCGCTCATAGGAATCACGAAAGGGCTGGTGACTACCGAAATCGAATCGGCCCTTGATTGCGATCGTCAACTGCTTCCCATCCAGGGACACTTCTGACTCGACTGACATACGACTGCTTCCTTGTCGTGGGTATGTGCAACAAGGTGTAGCAGGTGATCACAGAGTGGGCAACAAGCAGCAGCAAATGTGGTGTTTGTTGTGGGCAAGGTGCTGTCGTGGCGAGGGGGCTTGTCCCCCGCTGGGCTGCGTAGCGGCCCCAATAAGACCGCTGAGTTTTTCAGATAGACCGGGCCGGCAGGTCTTGGGGCTGCTGCGCAGCCCAGCGGGGGACAAGCCCCCTCGCCACAACAAGCGTGCGGCTAGTACTGATCCTGGCGGGGCAAGCGCTGGGACAGTTCATCTAACAGCTTCTGCTCGCGCTTGTCTTCCAGGGCGCGGGCTTCGTCGATGTAGCGCTGCACCAGCTTGCGCAGGCCTTCAACCCGGGCGTAGGCCTGTTGCCAGCCTTCGCGGGCCTTGTCGAGGTTGTTCTGGTGCCAGGCCAGGCTCTGGCGCTGCTGGCCGACGGCGCTTTCCAGTTGGTTGAGAAAGCGCTGGTAATTCATCAGCCACTGCCCGGAAACGCCCTTGCTGCCGCGATCGATCCACTGCTGCTGGTACTCGCCCCGAAAGCGTTCCAGGTCGCCCAGTTTGCTCTCGGCCAGGCGCACCTGGCCCTGGAAATGCCCCAGGCGCTGGGCGGCGGTGCGTTCGGCGCTTTCAGCCATCTCCACCACCGGCGCAAGACGCGCGGCGCGACTGCTGGCCATGCGGGGTTAGCCGCCAGGCGCAGGTGCGAACACCGACGCCAGGTGCGCTTCGCTTTCGGCCATGCTGATGTTGTCGTTCAGGCCCTGGCGCAGGTAGGTCACCAGTTGCGGTTGCAGGGCAATCGCCAGGTCGGTCTCGCGGTCACCACCGGCCACATAGGCGCCGACGCTGATCAAGTCGCGGCTCTGCTGGTAGCGCGACCACAACTGTTTGAACTGCTGGGCGCGGGTCATATGCTCGGCGCTGACCACCGAGGGCATGACCCGGCTGATGGACGCTTCGATATCGATGGCCGGGTAGTGCCCTTCCTCGGCCAGGCGCCGGGACAGCACGATGTGCCCATCGAGCACGCCCCGCGCCGAGTCGGCAATCGGGTCCTGCTGGTCATCGCCTTCGGACAATACGGTGTAGAACGCGGTGATCGAGCCACCACCGGCCTCGGCATTACCGGCACGTTCCACCAGCTTGGGCAGCTTGGCGAAGACCGACGGCGGATAGCCTTTGGTGGCAGGCGGCTCGCCAATGGCCAGGGCGATTTCCCGCTGGGCCTGGGCGAAACGCGTGAGGGAGTCCATCAGCAACAGGACATTCTTGCCCTTGTCGCGAAAATATTCGGCAATCCGCGTGCAGTACATGGCCGCGCGCAGACGCATCAGCGGCGCATCGTCCGCCGGCGACGCCACCACCACGGACCGCTTGAGGCCTTCTTCACCGAGGATGTGCTCGATGAATTCCTTGACCTCACGGCCCCGCTCACCGATCAGGCCGACCACGATGATGTCGGCCTCGGTAAAGCGCGTCATCATGCCCAGCAGCACACTCTTGCCCACGCCGGTACCGGCAAACAGGCCCAGGCGCTGGCCGCGACCGACCGTCAATAAACCGTTGATGCAACGAATACCCACGTCCAGCGGCTGGCTGATGGGGTTGCGCTTGAGCGGGTTGATGGTCGGGCCGTCCATCGGCACCCAGTCTTCGGCCTTCATCCCGCCCTTGCCGTCCAGCGCACGACCGGCGCCGTCGAGTACGCGGCCGAGCATGCTCATGCCCATCGGCAGGCGCCCGGTATCCGCCAACGGCACCACGCGTGCGCCTGGCGCAATACCGGCGAGGCTGCCAACCGGCATCAGGAAAATCTTGCTGCCGGAAAAGCCCATGACTTCCGCCTCCACCTGCACCGGGTGGTAGCTGTCATCGTTGATTACCAGGCAGCGGCTGCCCATGGCCGCGCGCAGGCCTTCGGCTTCGAGGGTCAGGCCGACCATGCGCAGCAGGCGGCCTTCCAGGATCGGCTGGCCGGGCAACTCGGTGGCTTCGATATAACCACCCAGGCGCTTGGCGAAGCTGGTGCGATCAAGGCGCATCAGGTGCGTCCAGGTCCGTGCTCAGGTCCGGTGCCGCCGGGTGCAGCGCCTGTTCGTGCAACTGGTCGAACAGCTTGGCCATGATCTGCGTGATACGCGTCTCGACCGTGGCGTCGATCCGGCTGTGCTCGGTCTCGACCCGGCAACCACCGGGCTGCAACGCGGCATCCTCGACAATGCGCCAGGTTTCCTCATGGCGCTCGCGCAGGGCTTTGACCTGCTCGAAATCCTGCGGGTTGATGTACAGCCGCACATTGCCGACGCCCAGGGGCAACAGCTTGAGGGCTTCGCGCATCACGCTTTCAATCTGGCTGGAGTCCAGCGCCAGTTCACGCTGGATAACCTGGCGGGTGATGTGCTCCACCAGGCCGACCATGGCTTTTTCCAGCTGCGAGTCCTGCTCGGCAATCGGCGTGAACAGGTTGCCCATCAGCCGTTCGAGGCTGGCCAGTTTCACAGCGAGGGCCGCGTCAGCTTCCTGGCGAACCTTGAGGGTGGTGCTGTGGAACCCCTCTTTCTCACCCGTGGCGAAGCCTTCGTTGTAAGCCTCCTGGCGGATGCTTTCGAGCTCTTCGAGGGTCAGTGGCTGGACTTCGTCCAGGGGCACTTCTTCCATTTCCACCGGGGTCTCTTCGACCGGCTCGGGCTCGGGTTCGGGCTTATGCGGGTCGAAGCTGGGCAGCGACCAGACGTCGAACCCGCCGACGTCCCGGGCGCGAATCAAGTCGCTGGGCGTCTCATCATTGTTCGACATGCGCTGCGCCTTAGATCATTTCTTCGCCGCCCTTCCCGCCGAGAACGATTTCTCCGGCTTCGGCCATACGGCGGGCAATGGTGAGGATTTCTTTCTGCGCGGTTTCCACGTCGCTGACGCGCACCGGGCCCTTGGCTTCGAGGTCGTCGCGCAGCAGTTCGGAAGCACGCTTGGACATGTTCTTGAAGATCTTTTCCTTGACGCCCTCGTCCGAGCCCTTGAGGGCCAGCACCAGTACATCGGAGGACACTTCGCGCAGCAACGCCTGGATGCCACGGTCGTCGACATCGGAGAGGTTGTTGAACACGAACATCAGGTCTTCGATCTGCACCGACAGGGTGTCGTCGATCTCGCGGATCGAGTCCATCAGCTGGCCTTCGACCGAGCTGTCGAGGAAGTTCATGATGTCGGCCGCGCGCTTGATACCGCCCAGGGTGGTGCGTGCGGCGTTGGAGTTGCCGGAGAACTGCTTCTCCAGGATCGTGTTCAGTTCTTTCAAGGCCGCCGGCTGCACGGTGTTCAACGATGAGACGCGCAGGATGATGTCCAGGCGCACCTTGTGGTCGAAATGGCCGAGCACTTCGCCGGCCTGGTCCGGGTCCAGGTAGGCCACGACAATCGCCTGGATCTGCGGGTGCTCGTAACGGATCACGTCCGCCACCGCTCGCGGTTCCATCCACTTGAGGCTGTCGAGGCCGCTGGTGTTGCCGCCCAGCAGGATGCGGTCGATCAGGCCGTTGGCTTTGTCTTCGCCCAGGGCCGAGGTGAGCATCTTGCGGATATAGCTGTCGGAGCCAACGCCCAGGCTGGTCTGGTCGCCGACGATCTCGACGAACTCGCTCATCACCTGCTCGACTTGCTCGCGGTGCACATTGCGCATCTGCGCCATGGCGACGCCGACCCGTTGCACTTCCTTGGGGCCCATATGGCGCAGCACTTGGGCCGCGTCGGTCTCACCCAGGGACAGCAACAGCACGGCGGCTTTGTCGACCCGGGTCAGCTTGGCAACAGAGGCTCGATTATCACTCATCTGCGTTGATCCACTCTTTCACGACCTGGGCCACACGACCCGGGTCTTCTGCCACCAGACTTTTGATTGCATTCAACTGCGCGTCGTAACCTTCGCTCGGGCTTGGCAGCAGAATGCTCTGCGGCCCGCCGAGGCTGACGCGGTCGTTGGCCAGTTCGCCATCCAGGCCGCCCATGCCACCCAACTCGACATCGCCGAACGGCGCCAGCTGCTTCTTGCCGTGGCCGGTGATGTTGTTGAGCACAGGGCGCAGCACGCCAAACACCAGCACCAGGATGAACAACACCCCCAGCACTTGCTTGACGATGTCCCAGAACCAGGGTTGAGAGTAGAACGGAATATCGGCAATCACCTCACCGCGCTCCAGGGAGAACGGCATGTTGATCACGCTGACGCTGTCACCACGGCTGGCATCGAAGCCCACGGCGTCCTGCACCAGGCGGGTGAAGCGCGCCAATTCATCGGCGGTCCACGGGGCGCGGGTGGTTTCGCCGTTGGCGGCGTTGATCTTGACCTGGTCATCCACCACCACCGACACCGACAGGCGGTTCAAGCGCCCTTGCTGTTGCTTGGTGTGGCTGATGGAGCGGTCCAGTTCGAAGTTTTTCGTCGATTGCGAACGCTTGTCGGCGGGATACGGCGCGAGCATCGGCTGGCCGGTGGCCGGGTCCATGATCTGCTGACCATTGGCGTCCAACAGCGGCTGGCCGGGCTGGATCGCGCTGGCGGTCGCGGCGGCGCCACCGGTGGTTTGCGGGGCACTGGCCGGCGCTGGCGGCTGATTGCTCAGGGCACCGGGTACGCCTTGCGGAGGACCATTGGCGGCAGTGCGTTGTTCGCTGGTCGATTGCTCGCTGCGCAGGGCCGGCTGGTCCGGGTTGAACTGCTCGGAGGTCGATTCGACGGCGCTGAAGTCCACGTCGGCGGACACTTCAGCCTTGTAGCGGTCGTTGCCCAATACCGGTTGCAGGATGTTGTGCACACGTTGGGTGAGCATGCTTTCCATGCGGCGACTGTAGTCGAACTGCTTGCCGGCCATGGTCAGCGCGGAGTTTTCCGCCTGGTCGGAGAGCAGGTTGCCCTTCTGGTCGACCACGGTGATCTGTGACTTGCTCAGCTCAGGCACGCTGGTCGCCACCAAATTGACGATGGCCAGGACCTGGCCCGGCTCCAGGGAGCGCCCGGCAAACAGTTCGACCAATACCGAAGCGCTGGGCTTGCGCTCGTCGCGCACAAATACCGAGCTTTTCGGGATCGCCAGGTGCACACGGGCACCCTTGACGTTGTTCAGGCTGGCGATGGTGCGCGCCAGTTCGCCTTCCAGGCCGCGACGGTAGCGGGTGGCTTCCATGAACTGGCTGGTGCCCAGGCCCTGGTCTTTATCGAGGATCTCAAAACCGATGTTGCCGTCGGTCGGTGCCACGCCGGCGCCGGCCAGCTTCAAGCGGGCACGGGCGACGTCGTCGGCCTTGACCAGCAAGGCGCCGGAGTTGGGCTCCACGGTATAGGCGATATCGGAGGCGGCCAGGGTTTCCATGACCTGCTTGGCATCCATCCCCGCCAGGCTGCCATAGAGTGGCCGGTAATCGGGTTGCTGGGACCACAACACCACGGCAAAACCAATCGCTACGCTGGCAGCCAGGCCGACCATCAGGCCCACCTGACGCAACATGGTCATTTCGGAGAGGTTTTCCAGGAACGACAGGCCAAACAGCGGCGGCTTGCCGTCTGTCTTGGCGGGTACGTTATCCACGACTGCTTCTGCCATGACTTAAATCTCGTCCTTAAACCGGCATCTGCATGATGTCTTGATAAGCCTGAACCAGCTTGTTGCGCACTTGGGTCAAGGCTTGGAAGGAAACGCTGGCTTTCTGGGATGCGATCATCACGTCGGTGAGGTCGACGCCACTCTTGCCGATTTCGAAAGCGGTCGACAGTTGGCTGGACGCCTGCTGGGTATCGCTGACTTTGTTGATGGCTTGACCGAGCATATCGGCGAAGCTGCTTTGGCCCAATTCCGGCGCTTGCACGACGGATTTCGGCTGGGACATGGCGTCCATTTGCATGGATCGCATATCCAACATCAACCGATTGAACTCAACACCTTGGCTCATGAACTTCTCTCTCCGACGACCCGCAATTTTTTGACACTACGCAGCGGTTAGTAGGGGTGGTAGCAACAAGGGTGCCAGCTCCATGGCAACTCGTAAGAAAAGCCGACAAACCTTGTCAGCTGATGTGTATCTCAGCTGGCGAAAAGGAACGCTTCCACGTCCATCCCCGCATCGCGCATTTGCGCCAGCTTGTAGCGCAAGGTGCGCGGGCTGATGCCCAGGCGCTCGGCAGCCTCCTTGCGACGGCCACGTTCGGCACGCAGGGTGTCGATAATCATCTGGAATTCGCGGCGGCGCAGGTCGTCGCCCAGGCCACCGGCGGCCTCGGCCGGCGCGCTTTGCAAAGGCGCGGGGGCCAGGCTCGGCATGGGCGCCGTACCGGCTCCGACCGCCAGGCAGAAGTCCTGGGGCTGGATCAGGCCGCCCTGCTGCAAAATCAGCGCACGCTGGATCGCGTTGTCCAGTTCACGCACGTTACCAGGCCATGGGTAACTGATCAGGCAGGCCTGGGCCTCGGCCGACAGGCGCGCCTGGGCATGCTTCATTTTATTGACGTGTTTGTTCAACAGGCGCTCGGCCAGCGGCACGATATCGGCCGGGCGCTCACGCAACGGGCGCCAGGCCAGCGGGAAGACCGAGAGCCGGTAGAACAAGTCTTCACGAAAGCGCCCCGCCGCCACTTCGCCGGCGAGGTCACGGTTGGTGGTGGCGACCACGCGGATATCCAGCAGGATCGGCTTGCGTGCGCCGACCCGCTCCACTTCGCGCTCTTGCAGCACGCGCAGCAGCTTGGCTTGCAGGCCGAGGGGCATTTCGGAGATTTCGTCGAGCAGGATGGTGCCGCCATCGGCCTGCTCAAACTTGCCGGCCTGGGCGGCGATGGCGCCGGTAAAGGAGCCTTTCTCATGGCCGAACAGGGTGGCTTCGAGCATGTTGTCAGGGATCGCTGCACAGTTGATCGCGATAAACGGTTGGCTGGCGCGGTGGGATTGCTGGTGGATATAGCGCGCCAACACTTCCTTGCCGGTACCGGACTCGCCAGAGATCAGCACCGTGGAATCGCTGCGGGCGACCTTGGCCGCCAGCTCCAGCAGTTGCGCACTGGCCGGTTCGCAGGCAATCGGTCCCTCACTGTCTGCCGCCCCGACGACGCCGAGAGCATGGCGCGCCACCAGCTCGATCAAGGCCTTGGGCTCGAATGGCTTGACCAGATAATCTGCTGCGCCCTGGCGCATGGCATCGACTGCGCGCTCTACCGCTCCGTGGGCGGTCATCAACAGCACCGGCAGTTGCGGCTGGCGTGCCCGCAGCAGGCCGAGCAACTGGTGGCCGTCCATGCCAGGCATGTTGACGTCACTGACCACCAGGCTGAAGGACTCTTGCTCCACCGCCCCCAAGGCTTCCTCGGCCGAACCGACCGCCCGATAGTCATGGCCCGCCAACAACAGCGTGTCAGCCAGTGCTTCACGCAGGGCGCGATCGTCTTCAACCAGTAAAACCTTGATAGCCATTTATCCTTACTCCCATCCTTTTCAAGGTTTTTGAAAAGGCAGCTGCATTTTTGCCCCGTGGCGAGGGGGTTTATCCCCCGTTGGGCTGCGTAGCGGCCCTAAAACCGCTCACTCGGTCTATCAGAAAAAGTCATCGATCTTATTGGGGCTGCTATGCAGCCCAACGGGGGATAAACCCCCTCGCCACAGGGCATAAGCGTGTTGTTTACTCCGCGCTTGCCGTGCCCGGAAACAGCGGCAGCGTTATCAATGCACAGGTGCCGCGCCCCACACGGGAACGCAAGTGCAATTCTCCCTGATGGGCACGGGCCACTGCCTTGACCACGGTCAGCCCCAGGCCGGTGCCGTTGGTCTTGGTGGTAAAGAAAGGTTCGCCCAGGCGCTGTAACACGGCTGGATCAATCCCACTGCCGCTGTCGCTGATACACAGGCGCAGGGTTTGCTCGCGGCTGTACAGGTGCACTTTGAGCCGCGCGCCCGGGCCGCTGGCCTGGCTGGCGTTTTCGATCAGGTTGAGCAGCGCGCCCACCAGGGTGTCGCGATTGCACAGCAGCTCGCCCCAATGGCTGTCGCACTGCCAACGTACCGAGGCTTCCTGTACATGGGTGGCGGCGGCGGCCTGCAGCGACTGCATCAAGGCGGCGGGCGTGACCCGGTCGGTCAGCGGCAATTCGCCACGGGCGAATACCAGCATATCGCGCACTTGGTGCTCCAGTTCATGCAGGCGCTCCTTGAGCCGCCCGGCAAAACGCTGGTGGGTGGCGGTCGGCAATTGCTCATCAGTCAAATGGCTGGCGTAGATCAACGCAGCGGACAACGGCGTGCGGATCTGATGCGCCAGCGAAGCCACCATCCGCCCCAGGGACGACAAGCGCTCATGGCGCGCCAGTTGGTCTTGCAGGTGACGGGTTTCTGTCAGGTCGTTGAGCAGCACCAGTTGACCGGGCTCGGCGTCCAGGGAACGGGTGGCGATGGACAGGCGGCGCCCGTCCTTGAGAGAAATTTCGTGGCCGTCGTCTTCACGGGGGGCAAAGCAGCGGGTGATGACATGGCGCCACAGCTCGCCTTCCAGCGGCAGGCCCAGCAGGTCACAGGCCGCTGGGTTGGCTTCGCGCACGCGGCCCTGGTCGTCGATCACGATCACGCCACCGGGCAACAGGTCGAGGAGGTTTTGCAGACGGTTGGCCAGGCGCTCTTTCTCGGCCAGCTCTTGCATGCGCTGGGCACTGACCACCGCCAACTCGCCCTTAAGCTCCGAAACCCGGGCTTCCAGCAGGCTGTAGGAGTCTGTCAACTGGCTGGACATCTGGCTGAACAGCGAAAACGCCTGCTCAAGCCCTTGCCGGCTGATCTGCTCTACGGACGGGACAAGTCCCTGGGTGTCAGGGACTGAAGAAAGGTGGGCGGCGTGGGGCATCGTGCTCTCTCGCTTGGCTGACCGTCAGTTAAACGGAACGTTGCGAGTGCTATAGCAATACCCGTGCCTAAAAAAATATCCTTATTTTTCAGCAGGTTAAAAAACAGGCGTCAATCATCCGCCTGTTCATCACCTTCACGTCGGCTCATGCCGTACTTGCGCATCTTCTCCACCAACGTGGTGCGGCGGATGCGCAGGCGCTCGGCGGCACGGGCGACGATGCCATTGGCGTCGTCCAGGGCTTGTTGGATCAGCCCTTGTTCGAGGCTGCCGAGGTAGTCCTTAAGGTCCAGGCCTTCGGGGGGCAACATGGCGGTGGCACCGAAGTCCGGGGTATGGCCATTGATCGCCACTCGTTCTTCGAGGTCGCTGCGCAGGCTGTCCACCAATTGCTCGTCTTCGTCGTCGACGTAGCGGAATTTCTTCGGCAACTCGACCACGCCGATCACCCCGTACGGATGCATGATCGCCATGCGTTCCACCAGGTTGGCCAGCTCGCGCACGTTGCCCGGCCAGCCGTGGCGGCACAGGGACATGATTGCAGCGGAGTTGAAACGGATCGAGCCGCGCTTTTCGTGCTCCATGCGCGAGATCAGCTCGTTCATCAGCAACGGGATGTCTTCCACCCGCTCACGCAGTGGAGCCATCTCGATGGGGAATACGTTGAGGCGGTAGTACAGGTCTTCGCGAAAGCTGCCGACCTCGATCATGCTTTCGAGGTTCTTGTGGGTGGCCGCGATGATGCGCACGTCGACGCTCTGGGTCTTGTTGCTGCCCACGCGTTCGAAGGTGCGCTCCTGCAACACGCGCAGCAGCTTGACCTGCATCGGCAGCGGCATATCGCCGATTTCGTCGAGGAACAGGGTGCCGCCATTGGCCAGTTCAAAACGCCCGGCACGGCTGGTGATCGCCCCGGTAAAGGCGCCCTTCTCGTGGCCAAACAGTTCGCTTTCGAGCAGTTCTGCCGGGATCGCCCCGCAGTTGACCGGCACGAAAGGTCCGTCGCGACGCTTGGAATGGTAATGCAGGTTACGCGCAACCACTTCCTTGCCGGTACCGGACTCGCCGAGGATCAGCACGCTGGCGTCGGTATCGGCCACTTGCTGCATCATCTGGCGCACGTGCTGAATCGCACGGCTGGTGCCGACCAGGCTGCGGAACAGGTTGGGTTCGCGGTGACGACCGCGCTCGCGGGCCTGGTCGTACATCTCGCGATAGACCTGGGCACGGTGCAGGGAGTCGAGCAATTTGCTGTAGCTGGGGGGCATTTCCAGGGTGGAAAGCACACGGCGGCGCTGGTCTTCCGGCAAATCCACGGAAGAAATATCGCCCATCAGCAACACGGGAAGGAACTCATCCCAGGTTGAGAGTGTCTTTAACAGGCCAAGAACTGCGCCAGGAGCGTTTACCGTCCCGATCAGCACACAGATGACTTCACGGCTCGATGACAAAGAGCTGACGGCCTGCTGCCAATCGTGGCTGCCGCAGGGTAAATTTTCTTCACCAAGAAAATTCAAAATCACCGCCAAATCGCGGCGACGGACGCTATCGTCATCAATCAGCAGAATTTTCGTTTCACGCCACATGCAATAGCAACTTCCCTAGTAAAACTCTAATGCCCTCGAATCGGGGCAATCTAGATAGCTGTAGGCGTTTTCTGCGCTACGGTTACCTGACGTCTGAAAATAGCACTAGTTAAGTCAAAATTATGCGAGCAGTCAAATTTATGACGCGCTATGTTCGGATTAACTGAGCCAGATCAGCCGAACAGATGGTAAACCTTTGACGCATTTTTCGCTTGGTTGATCTGCGACATCTCTTCAAATATCGCCTGGCGCTCGCCGGTCGTCACCTCCAGCAGCTGTTGGTAGACCACCAACAGGCTCTCCAGCTTCTCGCGCAGCGCACCCTCGTCCACCGGCGCTTCACTGAGCACTTCGTCGATACAGGCGCGGCAACCCATGTCCAACTCGCCGATAGCATCCCAATTGCGTTCTGCCAGCGCACCGATCAAGGCGTCGCGGGTTTCGTCAATGCGTTGCAGTGCGTGGCTCATGCTGTGTTCCTCAAGGCCGGCGGCCTTAATTGGCTGCCTCGGCAGCAATGGCATCCCAACCGCTTTTAACAGTGATCAGCAGGCCTGCAACCTCATCAATCATCTGAGCGTCGTTGCCACTGTTGGCCTCAACCAAACGAGATGTCATGTAGGCATAAAGCTCATCCAGACGCTTGATCGACGTCGGATCTTCAACCTTTTCCGGATCCAGACCTTCGCGCAACCCCGAAATGATTTCAATCGCCTTGCCGAGCATCAACCCTTTCTGTGCCACATCGCCACGGCTCATAGCGCCTTTTGCCTGCGCCAAACGATCCAACCCACCCTCCATCAGCATCTGCACAAGACGGTGCGGACTGGCTTCGGAAATCTGCGCGTGGGAATTGACCTTCTGATACTGACGAAGGGCTCTCATGGGGTTCATATCTCTAACTCCCTACCGGAAATAGCTGAAAAACTGTTCTAACTATTATGTCGACCACGCGACAAAAAACTTTAAAACGCTAGCGCATAGGCCCGGATCAAAAACGCAATTGATCCAAACCCAAAGAGCCAAGCGCTAATCAGGTCGTCTTGGGATTATTCAATGAGTTGAGCGTAGTCATGATACTGCTACTGCTGGCCCGGAGCTTAGCCACCAAGGAGTCCATGGCATTGTACTTTGCGCTTAGGGACAACTGCAGACTCTCGATTCGACGGTCAAGGGCTTTCTGCTCGGTGTCCAGATCCGTCAGTTTAGCGTCCAGGCTACTGGTTCGCGACGCCAGAACTCCAGTAGTACCCACATAGCTGTCAGTAGCTTTAGTCATGCGGGTGATCAAACCCTTATCGCCGGTGAACAAACCCGCGACATCCGCCCCACCAGTAGCTACCGCCTTGTCCCACTTTTTATTGTCAAGGGACAGCAGGCCAGTCTTCTGGTCAGTGTTTAGGCCAATCTGCGATAGGCTGGCCAGGGCGCCCGAACCCGAGCCGTTAAGCAGCTCACCACGCAAGGTAGAAACCAACTGACGCATAGTCGCGTCACCAGTCAGAGCACCCGCCGTAGTAGTCGCAGTTTCTCCAGTGGCAGTTACCTTGGTCTGGCTGTTGATCGAGCCAATTAAAGCATTGTAGGCCGTAACAAACGACTGCACCGAGGTCTTGAGGGTATCGGTATTGCTCGCCACCTTGATGGAACTGTCACCCTTTGCGATCAACTCCAGATTCACACCACTGATCGCCGACGTAACCTTGTTACTGGTGGACTCCATTGCAATACCATCAATGGTGTACTCAGCATTTTGTGCAAGCTCACCCACTCTCGTAAAAGTGCCCAGGCCAAGCGTACCGGAAGCAACGGTAATATCGCTGCCCTTGCCAGTGGTCTGCGAAGTCATCACCAAGCGCGAACCATTGGCGTCAGTCAGAATATTTGCACTAAGGCCTTTAGACTGTAGCTGGGTATTGATCAGATCACGCGTCTGTTGCAGCGTGGCACCCGCCGGGATCGATACCCTATGGTCGGTATCAGATTGGGAAATCGTAAGTATCTGAGCCTCCGAACCGGAGTTAACGACCGTCGAAGTACCATCAGCAAACACTGCCGATTGGGTTTTGGATGCAGTAGCGAGTTTCTCTACATGCAGCGCATAGCTGCCACTGGAGGCGGAGTCACCCAAGGTCACCTTGGCGAATTTCTCTTCAGAGGACGTGGCGGCCAGGCCCGTGAATGAGGAGGCCGTATTCAGCTTGGCGATGGCCGCACGATAAGCTTCCATCGCAGACTTAACACTGCCGACAGCGGACAACTGCGTAGTCGTGGTCTTTTGCTGGGCGGTAATCTGCGCTTGCTTTGGTGCCTTTTCTGCCTCCACCAAAGCCTTGACGATTGCCTGTGTATCGACGCCAGATCCCACGCCACTGATCGTTGAACTCGCCATCTTTTTGCTCCTTAACCGGTGGCTGCAGCTTTCTTGACAAAAGCCCCTTCAAGCGCAGACACAAACAATTTTCATGCCAATTCAGGCTTTCATATCAAACAGCAGGCTGCTGGCATCGGTCAAACTCTGTGCCAGTTTCAATGCGGTTTCCGAGGGAATTTGTCGAATTACCTCTCCACTATCGGTAGCAATAACTTTGACCACCACCTTCCCTGTAGAGTCATCGATGGAAAAATCCAGCTCACGCCGCGCTGCCTGTACGAACTCTCGAATATCTGTCACCGCTTTCTCCAAATCGTCCCGCTTGGGCTCGCGGGCGGCCTGGGCGGTCACCTCGACTTTGGGCTGATTGACGATCTCGGGCGTCTTCGCGACTTGGGCCGCTGCAGCCGTCGTGTAGGATAAGTTCAGCTTCACGCTCATATCCATCTGTGCCACCTAATTATTCAAGTGAAAAAATAGAAGGCTACGCCACAGTGTGCCCCAGCCAATTGCCGCACCGCCCTACTCAAGCTTTGACTTCAGGGCAGACCGTTTTTAAAAATTGTACTGTCGACCTAGCAACTGCCTGAGGTGATTTATAAAGCCTCGTAAGGTATATCGACCCAAAAACGTGTAGCTTGAGAATTTTTGCGGATTATTTTCCTAAACACGACTGTAGGCCGTGTTTTCAATCAGATCGATCTCGCCCGCAAACGGAGCCAGAAAAGACGGAAGGGCGCACTAGGCGCCCTTCCGTCTTTAACCAGCCTTATGCGATTACTGAAGCAGTTTCAGTACCGACGATGGCAGTTGGTTAGCCTGCGACAAAATGGCAGTAGAAGCCTGTTGCAGGGTTTGCTGCTTGGTCAGCTCGGCAGTCTCCGAAGCAAAGTCGGCGTCCTGCACACGGCTACGGGCAGCAGTGGAGTTTTCCGAAATGCTTTGCAGGTTGGCAACGGTGCTGGTGAAACGGTTTTGCACTGCACCCAACTGGGAACGCTGGCTGTCGATCTGCTGGATCGCATCGTTCAGCGCCTGAACCGATCGCTGCGACGAAGCTGCATCCTGGATGCTCAGGTTGGAAACGGTGGTTTCCACGGTAACTGCCGTCGACGTGGCAGCTGTCAGACCCAGTTGAGCCAGACCAGTGCCAGCGCTGCCATTGGCAACGGTGAAGGTCTTGTTGGAGAACAGCGCCAGGGTGTTGTCAGCATTTTTGCTGGCCGTAACGCCGGTACTTGCACTGTTGATCGAGGAAACGATCGCGTCAGCGGTGTCACCCTTCTTGAACTTCACTTCTACGCCGTTCAGGACCACCGAAGTGTCGGCGGTCAGCTTAGCTTGGGACGTACCTGCTTGCAGACCAATTTTGGCCAAAGCACCCGGGCCGTTGGCAGTGCCACCGTTATCCAGCTTGATAGCCTTGCCATCTTCAGAGGTCAACAACAGACGACCGTTTGCAACGCTAGCACCTACACCAGTAGTGGCTTTTTCAGCTTCAATGGCACCAGCGACAGCAGCCAGGTCCATGCCATTCGTGAGATTGACCAGCGTACCATTGACGCTGATGTCGGTATCACCAACCAGCGTGCGCGCAGCTGCGGTCGCAGTTCCAAAGCCCGCTTCTGCACTGTTACTTGTGGCAGTGAAGGCACTATCAGACTGAAGCACCAACTCATTCGCCGCACTCAGCGAGGCGGTGACGCCAGTGGAGGACGTTTTTTCATTGATCAGCGCTACGGCCTGACCGGCAGTGGTGCCCGTCGCCAGATCAATAGTGGTGTCATTGAGTTTCAGAGTGTTGTTGGCTGTTGCCGTGGTATATGCCGCAGCACCTTGCGCCGCAAACGGCAGCGATGAGCTTCCAACTACCGAAGCCGCCAGGTCAGTCGCAGCACCTGCGGCCTTGGCTTCGCCGAAGGAACCTTTCAGGCCTGTAGCACTGATATCAGTCATACCGAACGAGATGGTTTCATTGGCATTGGCGCCGATCTGGAAGCCTACGTTGTCGAACGAACCGTCCAGAAGTTTACGGCCACCGAAGTTGGTAGTCTGGGAAATACGGGTCAATTCACCGGTCAGCGCCGTGAATTCCTGCTGCAGGGACGTACGGTCGTCATCGCTGTTCGAACCGTTCGCCGATTGCAGGGCCAGTTCACGCATACGCTGCAGAATGTTGGTCGATTCTTGCATCGCGCCTTCAGCAGTCTGGGCAATCGACACGCCGTTGTTGGCGTTAGCCACAGCGACAGTCAGGCCTTTGACCTGACTGGTCAGACGGTTAGCGATCTGCATGCCGGCAGCATCGTCTTTGGCGCTGTTGATTTTCAGGCCCGAAGATAGGCGGCTCATCGAGGTGCTCAACGCGTCGGAAGCCTTGTTCAGATTCTTCTGAACGCCCAGAGAAGTGATGTTGGTATTGACAGATAAAGCCATGACAAAGTCCTCGTAAATGGTATTAGCGGCTTCCGACCGGGCAACCGCCTGGCTTGATAGTGAAAACCTTACACAAGAGTTATCGTCGACATCGCCGGCTTCTTTAGGTTTTTTTTGCAGTCCGACCCTTTTCCACTTGCAAATAGCACTGAATCTTGCTCTAGAAGAGTGTTATCAGCTTGAATCCAGACAAAAAAAGGGCGCACTAGGCGCCCTTCCGTCTTTAACCAGCCTTAAGCGATTACTGAAGCAGTTTCAGTACCGACGATGGCAGTTGGTTAGCCTGCGACAAAATGGCAGTAGAAGCCTGTTGCAGGGTTTGCTGCTTGGTCAGCTCGGCAGTCTCCGAAGCAAAGTCGGCGTCCTGCACACGGCTACGGGCAGCAGTGGAGTTTTCCGAAATGCTTTGCAGGTTGGCAACGGTGCTGGTGAAACGGTTTTGCACTGCACCCAACTGGGAGCGCTGGCTGTCGATCTGCTGGATCGCATCGTTCAGCGCCTGAACCGAACGCTGCGACGAAGCTGCATCCTGGATGCTCAGGTTGGAAACGGTGGTTTCCACGGTAACTGCCGTCGACGTGGCAGCTGTCAGACCCAGTTGAGCCAGACCAGTGCCCGCGCTGCCGTTGGCAACGGTGAAGGTCTTGTTGGAGAACAGCGCCAGGGTGTTGTCAGCATTTTTGCTGGCCGTAACGCCGGTACTTGCACTGTTGATCGAGGAAACGATCGCGTCAGCGGTGTCACCCTTCTTGAACTTCACTTCTACGCCGTTCAGGACCACCGAAGTGTCGGCGGTCAGCTTGGCTTGGGTAGTACCCGATTGCAGACCCAACTTGGACAGCGCGCCCGGACCGGTAGTAGCGTTAGTACCGTTATCCAGCTTGATAGCTTTACCGTCAGCAGAAGTCAGAACCAAACGGCCGTCCTGCTGGGAAGCAGTCACACCAGTAGCGGCTACGGTAGCAGTGGCATTAATTGTACCGATTGCCTGGGTCAGGGTCTGGCCAGCAGCGATAGTCACTGCAGTGCCATTGATATTGATTTCAGCGCCACTGACCAGGCCAGTGAACGCAGCAGCAGGGGTAGCCACCGCCGGGCCGACTTCGGTAGTGCTGCCTTGGACACTAAAGGCGGTTGCCGAAGTCATTTTCAACTGACCAGTATCAACTACTGCGGTCACGCCGGTTTTGCTCGACTGCTGGTTAACCAGATCAACCGCCTGAGCCAGGGTAGTGCCCGTGCCCATTGCAATGTCAGTACCGTTGACAGTCAAAACGCGAGCGGCTGTAGTGGTAGTGAACGCGTTGGTGGTACCAAAGCCCGCAAACTGGCCTTCGGCCCCCGTCACTTTGGCAGACAGATCAGTCGCCGCACCAGCAGCCTTGGCTTCGCCGTAGGAACCTTTCAGGCCGGTAGCACTGATATCAGTCATACCAAACGAAATGGTTTCGTTGGCGTTGGCGCCGATCTGGAAGCCTACGTTGTCGAACGAACCGTCCAGAAGTTTACGGCCACCGAAGTTGGTAGTCTGGGAAATACGGGTCAATTCACCGGTCAGCGCCGTGAATTCCTGCTGCAGGGACG
>NZ_VFEV01000015.1 GCF_007858275.1 Pseudomonas proteolytica | reverse complement strand
AAGCGCTGTGAGGCGTTGAGCTAACCAATACTAATTGCCCGTGAGGCTTGACCATATAACACCCAAGCAATTTGCGTCGAAAGGCCAGATTGCGGTGTGTGAAGACGAAACGAACCGAAAGTTCGAATCTCACAAAACACCGACTTCTATTACATACCCAATTTGCTGAAGCGAGGCCAACTGGCCACGACTCAGTACCCGAATTTCTTGACGACCATAGAGCATTGGAACCACCTGATCCCATCCCGAACTCAGTAGTGAAACGATGCATCGCCGATGGTAGTGTGGGGTTTCCCCATGTGAGAGTAGGTCATCGTCAAGATTAAATTCCGAAACCCCAATTGCGAAAGCAGTTGGGGTTTTGTTTTGGGCGGTAGAAAAGCAAAGGGTGCTCTTGACGCTGTTGGTACCCACTTGAACTGCCGTTCGGGTAATTCAATACAAAGTGTTTCGGCATTTTTGGTATGGTGCAGCACCTGTTCCAAGGACTGATCTTTGCACCGCAGGAAGCGGCATTGTCCCTGCTCAACGAGATGCTGTAGAAATGCCCGAAGCCATACCGATCAAAGACCACGAGAAAGAACATCGCCTGGTCAATAAACGCCTGTTGGCCTGCGCAATACTGGTGCTTGGCATCACCTGTGCCTTGGTCGCCCGCATGTATTTCCTGCAAGTGGTCGAGTTCGACTATCACTCCACCATTTCCGAAAACAATCGTGTCCATGTCTTGCCCATCACCCCGGCCCGCGGCCTGATCTACGACCGCAACGGCGTGGTCCTGGCCGATAACCGCCCCAGTTACAACCTGACCATCACCCGCGAGCGGGCTACCGATCTCAAAGGCGAACTGGATTCGATCATCACTCTCCTGCATCTGCCGCCCGAAGACCGCGCAGTCTTTGACAAGGCCTTGAAACAGGCGCGTCACCCGTTCGTGCCCGTAACGTTGTTCTATGAATTGACTGAAGAACAGATCGCCATATTGGCGGTCAACGAATTCCGCCTGCCAGGCGTGGATGTGGAGCCACAGTTCGTGCGTCACTACCCGTTGGGCGCACACTTCGCGCACTCCATTGGCTACGTGGGCCGTATCAACGAAAAAGAGTCAAAAGAACTGGATTCGGTCGAGTACCGTGGCACGCAATCTATCGGTAAAACCGGAATCGAGCGTTTCTATGAGGCGCAATTGCACGGCCATGTGGGTTATGAGGAAGTCGAGACCAATGCCCAGGGCCGAGTGCTGCGGGTGCTCAAACATACCGACCCGATTCCCGGTAAAAACATTGTCCTGAGCCTGGATATCAAGCTCCAGGAAGCCGCCGAAGAAGCCTTGGGCGACCGTCGTGGTTCAGTGGTTGCCCTGGATCCACAAACCGGCGAAGTCCTGGCAATGGTCAGCAAGCCCAGCTTTGACCCCAACTCGTTCGTCACCGGCATCAGTTTCAAGGAATATGCCGCTCTGCATGATTCCATTGACCGCCCGTTATTCAACCGGGTGCTGCGCGGGCTGTATGCGCCAGGCTCGACGATCAAGCCGGAAGTGGCCATCGCCGGTCTCGACAGTGGTGTCGTCACCGCACAGACACGGGTCTTTGACCCTGGTTACTACCAACTGCCCGACTTTGATCACAAATACCGCAACTGGAACCACAGCGGCGATGGCTGGGTAGATATGGACGCTGCCATCATGCGTTCCAACGACACCTACTTCTATGACCTGGCCCACAAACTGGGGATCGATCGCCTACACGACTATATGGCCGAATTCGGCCTCGGCCAGAAAGTCTCCCTGGATATGTTCGAAGAGTCGGCCGGCCTGATGCCGTCCCAGGCCTGGAAGCGTGCGACGCGCCGCCAGCCGTGGTTCCCGGGCGAAACCGTGATCCTTGGCATCGGCCAGGGCTATATGCAGGTCACGCCATTGCAACTGGCCCAGGCCACCGCGCTGATCGCCAACAAGGGCGTGTGGAATCGCCCGCATCTGGCCAAGACCATTGACGGTGTACCGCCCGTGGATGAACACCCGATGCCCAATGTCGTGCTTAAGAACCCCCGCGACTGGGACCAGGTCAACCACGGCATGCAAATGGTGATGCACGATCCGCGCGGGATCGCCCGCGCATCGGCCGCCGGCGCGCAGTACCGGATCGCCGGCAAGAGCGGGACCGCACAGGTGGTGGCGATCAAACAGGGTGAGCGCTACAACCGTCTGAAGACTCGCGAGCGCAACCGCGATAACGCACTGTTTGTCGGCTTCGCTCCGGCGGAGCATCCCAGGATCGTGATTTCAGTGATGATCGAAAACGGCGAGGCGGGCGGCCGCGTGGCCGGCCCTGTGGTCCGCCAGATCATGGATGCCTGGCTGCTTGATCAGCAGGGCCACCTTAAGCCGCAGTACGCGGCGCCCGCCAAGGCTTCGGGTGATCCGCGCGTCTGAAAGAAGGTTTTACTCCAGCCAGAGAGCGGGACCGCCCGGTAGATAAGCGATTGCATTTAGCCACAGCCTGCGCAGATAATGAGATGAATTATCATTAACGTCTGTGGCTGCCCGCGTGTCTACTCCTACCGATCCCAAGGCTCTTCTGGCAACGCTCTATGACGACAACCATCGCTGGCTACGCGCATGGTTGTATCGTCAGCTCAAGTGCCCCCAGGATGCCGCGGACCTGACCCAAGATACGTTTATCCGCATTCTGGATGCGCGCCAGCTCAACCAGCTCGATGAGCCCCGTGCGTTTCTCAGCACCGTGGCCCGCCGGCTGTTATTCAGTTTCTGGCGCCGCAAGCGCCTGGAGCAGACTTACCTCGACAGCCTGGCGCAACTGCCGGACGCCTATACACCGTCGGAAGAAGATCTGGCCCTGGTACGCGAGGCGCTCGAAAGCATCGACCGCCTGCTCAATGGCCTGCCGCCCCGTGTCCGGCAGATCTTTATGCTCAACCGTCTCGAGGGCTTGTCGCAACCGGCTATCGCCCAGCAACTGGACGTGTCGCTGGCCACAGTGGAGCGCGATCTGCGGCGGGCTTTCCTGCACTGTCTGGCCGAGTCGGCGGACCTGACATGAGCCAGTCCAAGGTTGACGCCACCACCCGCGCTGCCGTGGATTGGTTACTGCGCCTGGAGGCGGCCGCTGATGATCCCTCTGTGCGTCAAGCCTTCGAAATGTGGTTGCGCGCCAACCCCCAGCATGCCATTGCCTGGCAACGGGTCGGCAGTTTGCTGCAGCAGCCGATTGCCGACTTGCAGCGCGTCGAAGCCCGCAGCCCCGGTCAGTTACGTGCCGTGACCCAAGCCCTGGCAGCCCCGGATTCGGAGTCGCGGCGCAAGGTGCTGCGTGGTGGCTTGGCACTGGTGTTGTTCGGCGTCAGTGGCGCGGCGATCTTTGACCGCGACCAGCCACTCACAGGTCTGTGGGCCGACCGCCACACAGCCACCGGCGAGCGGAAGACCTTCGCCTTGGCCGATGGCAGTCGCCTGAGTCTCAACGCCCGTAGTTCGGTGGATATACAGTTCAGCGGCAGCCGCCGCCTGGTACGTCTGCGCGAGGGCCAAGTGTTCGTCGATGTCGCCGCCGACCCGCGCCGACCGTTTGTCATCGCTACCGCCCAGGGAGAAGTCCAGGCCCTGGGTACACAATTCATGGTGCGCCAGGAGGCCGCCGGCAGCTTGACCTCGGTGCAACTGCATAGCGTGCGTGTCACCACGCTCGGCGGCAGCCAGCGCCGTGTAGAAGCGGGGGAGGCGGCGTGGTTCAGCGACAGCGATGTGCGTCCAGTACCGCTCTCGGTGCGCAGCCGGGCAGATTGGCGCGATGGCCGCGTCGACATCCGTGATGAACCCCTGGGCCTGCTGATCGACGCCCTGCGCCCGTATCGCCGCGGTGTGCTGCGGGTCAGCGAGCAGGCCGCAAAAGTACGCGTCTATGGCGTGTACCCGCTGGATGATCCGGCGCAAACCCTGGAGTCGCTGGCCCAGACCTTCCCCCTGCGCATCAGTCACTACGGTCCTTGGTTGACCCTGATTGATGTGCGCTGAGTGGCCGATGGGAATTATTTTCAATCAGCGTGAGGGGATCGCTGATCTCGCGAGTCAAGGTTAGGGAACGCCAACCTGACAATGAGCATCCTCACCCTATGGCACCCTTGATGATCCGTCCCTGCCTGTTGACCCTGGCCGTAACCCTGGCTGTGATTGGCCAGCCCGCTGTGGCCCTGGCCGACACCGCCGCCAGCGCCCAGCAATATTTCAATCTGCCCGCTGCAGCCCTCGGCGATAGCCTGAGCCGGCTGTCCCGGGAAAGCGGGCGCACGCTGTCGGTCACCCCGGCCTTGCTGCAAGGTCGTCGCGCACCCGCATTGCAGGGCCAATACAGCCCGGAGCAGGCCGCGCAACACTTGCTGGCCGGCAGCGGCCTGGGCTTGACCGTCACCGAAAACGGCACATGGAGCCTGTATCTGCTGCCTGAGGGCGCGCTCAATCTTGGCGCCACCACGGTCACTGGCCAAGTCGCAGAAAATGCCTGGGGCCCCGTCGATGGCTATGTCGCGACCCGCAGCGCCACGGCCACCAAGACCGATACACCGATCCTGGAAATCCCGCAGACCATCAACGTGGTCACCGCCGACCAGGTCAAGGTCCAGGGCGCGCGCAACCTGACCCAATCCCTGCGCTATACCCCGGGCATGGACACCAACGGCTACACCGACCGTAATACCATCGCCGATGAGTTGGGCAGCCGTGGCTTTTCTCCCACGTTGCTGTACCTCGATGGTGCCTACCTGCCTTACGCCGGCAGCCTCGGCGGTGCGCCACAAATCGACCCCTACACCCTGGAACGGATTGAGGTACTCAAGGGGCCGGCGTCGGTGCTGTTCGGGCAGAACCAACCGGGCGGGATGATCAACCTGGTGTCCAAGCGTCCCACCACCGAAGCGCGACACCAGGTCAAATTCGGCGTGGGCAGCTACGACCGGGTCAACGGCGCCCTGGATTTCAGCGGCCCTATCGATGACGCGAAAACCCTGAGCTACCGCCTGATCGGCCTGGCCCGCGACGGCAACGAGATGGTCGACCACGCCACCGACAGCCGTACCTTGCTGGCCCCCAGCCTGACCTGGGCGCCGACCGAAGACACCGCCCTGACCCTCTACGCGCAGATCCAGCGCGACAAATCCCTGGCCGATTACCAGGCACTACCCGCCATCGGCACGCTCTATCGCAACTCCAAGGGCCAGCGCATCGACCGCGACACCTTCCTCGGCGATTCCGATTGGAACAACTACATCCGCGATCAATATGTGCTGGGCTATGACTTCTCCCACGCATTCAACGACAACCTGGAGTATCGCCAGACCGCACGTTTTACCGACGTCAACGACCGCTACAAAGGCTTCTACCTCAACCGCTTCGCCGAACTGCCCGACGGCAGCACCGACGATACCCGCGCCAGCCGCACCAAACTGGACTGGCGCCAACACAACAGCGCCTACACCCTCGATAACAACCTGCAGGCCAAGTTCGCCACCGGTGCCCTGGAACACACCTTGCTGGTGGGCTTCGATCACCGCGAGTTCACCCGTAAATACCAGGGTTACAACCTTTATGGCGCGGAAATCATCGACCTCTACAAACCGTCCAACTACCACACCTTTGGCCAGCCGCAACTGACCACCAAGTGGAACAACACGGTCAAGCAGACCGGCCTGTATGCCCAGGACCAGATCAGGTTTGATCGTTTCATCCTCACCATGGGCCTGCGTGAAGACTGGGCCGAAGTGATCAACCGCGACCTGCTGGACCGCAGCACGGTGTCGCAGAAAGACAAAAAACTCACGCGTCGCGTGGGCCTGACTTACCTCACCGACTTCGGCCTGGCGCCCTACGTCAGCTATGCCGAGTCGTTCCTGCCAAGCGTCGGCCGTCTGGCCCCGGAACGCGGTGGCGGCGCCTACAAACCGGTGGAGGGCGAGCAATATGAAGCGGGGGTCAAGTACCAGCCCAACGACCAGTCATTGCTGACCTTGTCGGTGTTCCAGATCAAACAGAAAAACGTCCTGACCGGCGATCTGGTCTATCGCGAATACCAGTTGCAGGAAGGTGAAGTGCGCTCACGCGGCGTCGAATTCGAAGGCAAGGCACGGTTCGGCCAGGTGGAGTTGATCAGCGCGCTGACGTACCTGGACGCGATCTATACCAAGAGCAACTACGGCGATGAGGGCAACCGCAGCGAGGCGCAAGCCCCGTGGAGCGGCAGCGTCTGGGCCGACTACCATTTTTCCAGTGATGCCTTGGCCGGCCTGACCGCAGGTGGCGGTGCGCGTTACACCGGGAAGAAATACGGCGACTCGTCCAACACCTTCAAGACCCCGTCGTTCGTGGTCTACGACGCTACGGTCAGCTACGACCTGAGCCGCCTGAGCCCCACATTCAAGGGCGCCGAAGCCAGCCTCAACGTGCAGAACCTGTTTGATCGCGAGTATGTCTCGTCCTGCAACTACGCCTTTGGTTGCTATTACGGCCAGGAGCGCACTGCGTCCCTGGCCGTGTCCTACGACTGGTGAGCTACTTGATCACCACCGGGTTCACCGGCGCGCCGCTGCCATCGACAATCTTCAACGGTGCGGCGGTGTAGAGGAACTTCCACTGGCCGTCGTCGGCACAATCGGCGGCCAGATCCTCCAGCAGCACGATCTCGGTAAAGGCGATGCCGAGGTTGCGCATCAGCGCGCAATGCAATGGAATCTGCACCCCCGACACCGGATCGGTGATCACCTCATTGGCGATGGTGTCGGTCACCAGATTGGGGATTTCCATGGTATGGAACCACTCCACCAACTCCCGGCTGTAGGTCAGGCCAGGCTCCACCAGGTCCTTGAAGAACTCAGTCTTGCCATACTCGTAGAACGCGCCCATGGAGCCGGTACGGATGATCAGGATGTCGCGTTTTTCGATGGTCACGCCCTGGGCCTTGGCGGCCGCCAGCAAGTCCAGGTGATTGAAGGTTTCGCCACGGCCCAGGTATTTCTTGCCGCGATGGCGGGCCATGTCGATCAGCACCGCGCGCCCGACCACGCCACGTTCGGCAATTGCCAGCACACTGGCCTTGGCCATGCCGCCGACGGTGCTCATGGCGTCGTAGCCGTTCCACAGTTGATTGTCGTACCAGGCATGCCCGAGGGCGTCGTACTGGGTCGAGCCTTGCAGCTGCATGAAGATCACATCGTCGCAATACGCTGCGCCGCCGGTCATTTCCGGTTGCTTGCCGAAGTGATAGTGGCTGTGATCCAGGGTATTGAAGCGCATCGACGGGTTGCGTGCCGGCCACATCGGGTCGCCGCCCGGATGGCCGATCTGCACTTGCAACGTGAAGGTCTTGCCTTGGCGCACCGAGGCCACGCCGCGCAGTACTTCGGCTTCGGTCAGGTAATTGAGGGCGCCGACCTCATCGTCCGGTCCCCATTTACCCCAGTTCTTTGGCAGGCCATCGAGTAATTGCTTGGTGCTCGGTTCGTTCTTGTTATGTAAGTCACACATATCGACTCCGATCCCTATGGTCGTTGAGTTACACGCAGCGCCCACCATCGACTTCAAGGCAAGTGCCGGTGATAAAAGCCGCTTCGTCCGAGGCCAGGTACAGGCAGGCATTGGCCACGTCTTGCGGGGTGGAAAAACGTCCCAGGGGGATAGTCGCCATGAACTTCTGGCGGTTTTCCGGGGTGTCCGGCACGCCCATGAACTCACTGAGCAGCGCCGTGGCGCCGACCACCGGGTTCACGCAGTTGACGCGGATATTGTCCGGGCCCAGTTCCGCTGCCATGGTCTTGCTCATGATCACCACCGCACCCTTGCTGCCGTTATACCAGACCAGCCCCGGGCGCGGGCGGATCGCCGCAGTCGAGGCAATGTTGACGAACACGCCGCCGCCCTGGCCGCGAAAGTGCGGCACAAAATGCTTGGCGCTGAGGAAGATACTTTTGACGTTGACCGCGAACACCCGGTCGAACTCGGCCTCGTCCACTTCCAGCATCGGTCGGTTGCGGTGGGTGGTGCCGGCGTTGTTGATGACGATATCCAGCCCGCCGAATTGCTCCAGGGTCGCCCGCAACAGGGCGCCGACGCTTTCGTCGTTGGCCACGTTGACCTCGACGAAGTGCGCATGCCCGCCGCTGGCCGCGATCTCATTGACCACCCGCTGGCCGCCGGTGGCGTTCATGTCGGCGACGATAACCCGCGCACCCTGTTGGGCGAAGGTCTTGGCGATGCCTTCACCAAAGCCGGAGCCGGCGCCAGTGACGATGGCTACTTTGTTTGCGAGACGCATGGAGTGTTCTCCTTTCTTGTTGTTGTAATGGCTTAGCCGTGTTTGATCGCAATGGTCTTCAAGGTGGTAAAGCCCAGCAGGGCCTCGAAGCCTTTTTCCCGGCCATAACCGCTGGCCTTGACGCCGCCGAAGGGCAGTTCAACCCCGCCGCCAGCCCCGTAGTTATTGATGAAAACCTGGCCGCAGCGCAGCTTGCGCGCCAGGCGCATTTGCCGGGCGCCGTCGCGGGTCCACACGCCGGCGACCAGGCCGAAATCGGTGCCGTTGGCCAGGCGGAGGGCCTCCGCTTCGTCGTCGAAGGGCATCACGGCCAGTACCGGACCGAAGACTTCCTCCTGGGCCAGGCGGCTGTCGGGCGGCACGTCACGAAACAGCACCGCTTCCTGGAAGTAACCGCCACTGCCGGCTTCGGCCACCACCTGGCCGCGCGCGGCAACGGTGATGCCGGCCTGCTCGGCTTCGCGTACGAACTCGCGCACCAGGCGTTGCTGCTTCTGGTTGATCAGCGGCCCCATATCCAGGTCCAGCGCCGAGGGCCCGGTGCGCAATTGGCGGAAGCGCTGGCTGAGCTTCTCCAGCAGCGCTTCATAAATACTGCGCTCTACCAGCAGCCGGCTGCCCGCCGAACAGGTCTGCCCACAGTTCTGCACAATGGCATTGACCAGCACCGGTAAGGCTTCATCCAGGTCCGCATCGGCGAACACCAGTTGCGGTGATTTGCCGCCCAGTTCCAGGGTCACCGGGCAATGCCGCTCAGCGGCCGCTTTCGACACCGCCGTGCCGGTGACTGTGGAGCCGGTAAACGAGATGTGATCGATTCCAGGATGAGCGCACAACGCAGCGCCGGCTTCATAGCCGTAGCCGGTCACCACATTGATCGCACCGGCCGGAAAGCCCACTTCGGCGGCAATCTGCGCCAGGCGCAGCAGCGACAGGCTGGCATCCTCGGCCGGCTTGACCACGCAGGCATTGCCCGCTGCCAGGGAGGCGCCGACGCTGCGGCCGAAGATCTGCATCGGGTAGTTCCACGGGATGATATGCCCGGTCACTCCATGGGGCTCGCGCACGGTGAGCACCGTGTAGCCGTTCTCATAGGGCAGGGTTTCGCCGTGCAGCTTGTCGGCCGCGCCGGCGTAATATTCAAAATAACGGGCGAGGGCAGTGGCATCGGCCCGTGCGACTTTCAGCGCCTTGCCGGTGTCCCGTGCTTCGATCTGCGCCAGCTGTTCGTGGTGTTCCAATACGGCCACGCCGAGCCTGGCCAGCAGGCGGCTGCGCTCCAGGGCCGACAATGTGCCCCATGGGCCATCAAAGGTCTCGCCCACGGCCAGGCGTGCGGCGCTGACGGCGGCGTCGATATCGGCGGCGGTACCCCGGGCGATGCTGGAGTAGGTTTCGCCGCTGCTGGGGTCGATCACCGGGATATCTTCAAGTGAGGTCGAGGCCTGCCATTGGTTGGCGATGTAGTGTGCATTGATCATGTTCAGCTCCTGTTCCCGGCGATGCATTCGGCGATGGCTACGCCCACTTCAATCGTACTGGCACTGCCACCCATTTCCCGGGTGCGCGGCCCCTCGGCAAGTACCGTCTCGATGGCCGAGACAATGGCGGCTGCGGCCTGTTGGTGGAGCGGGTTGCCATTGCCCAGATGCTCGATCATCAACGCAGCCGACCAGATCTGGCCGATGGGGTTGGCCACGCCCAGCCCGGCAATATCCGGTGCCGAACCATGCACCGGCTCGAACAGCGACGGGTAGCGTCGCTCGGGGTTGAGGTTGGCCGACGGGGCAATACCGATGGTGCCGGTACAGGCCGGGCCGAGGTCGGAGAGGATGTCGCCAAACAGGTTGGAGGCCACCACCACGTCAAACCAGTCCGGGTGCTGCACGAAGTGTGCACACAGAATATCGATATGGAATTTAGCGGTCTTGACGTCCGGGTAGCGCTGGGCGATCAGGTTCACCCGCTCGTCCCAGAACGGCATGGTGATGGAAATACCGTTGGATTTGGTGGCGGCCACCAGGTTCTTGCGCGGTCGCTGCTGAGCCAGTTTGAAGGCATAGTCCACCACGCGGTCCACGCCTTCGCGGGAGAAGATCGACTCTTGCACCGCGATCTCGCGCGGTGTGCCTTCCCACATCCGCCCGCCGACGCTGGAGTATTCGCCCTCGGTGTTTTCCCGCACCACGATAAAGTCGATATCCCCCGGCACACGGCCGGCGAGCGGGCAGGGCACGCCAGGCATCAGGCGTACCGGGCGGATGTTGACGTACTGGTCGAACTGGCGGCGGATCTTCAGCAGCGACTCCCACACTGCCGTGTGGTCGGCGATGATGTCCGGTGCGCCCACGGCACCGAAGAAGATCGCGTCATGGCTGCCGATCTGCTCGGCCCAGTCGTCCGGCATCATGCTGCCGTGGGCCAGGTAGTGTTCGCTGCACCAGGCAAAGTGATCGAACTCAAAGGCAATCCCGAAACGCCGGCTGACGGCCTCCAGTACACGCAGGCCTTCGGGCACCACCTCGCGGCCGATACCGTCGCCGGGAATCACGGCAATACGATGGGGGGTGCTGGTCGTGGAATTGGACACGCCGTGTCTCCTGTTTTTGTGGTTGTCAGTGAGGCGGGGACATTCTTGGCACAGGTGCAACGGTGGGGGAATTGCTGATTGTGGAAGTGGCCTTCGCAAAATTCGAAGGCCGGCGGTTATGCGCGATTACAGGCACCGAGGTAGTCGAATAATGCCAGGCTTGTAGGGGAGGGCTGTTGCTGGCGCATGCACAGGTACATCTGGCGGTCGGCCCAGGGGTCGTCGATTTCGATAAAGCGCAAGGCCATTTCCTTGCGAAAGATCTGCACGGCGCCCTGGGGCAGCACGCCAACCCCTTGGCCGGCGGCAATCAGCCGGCACACGGCTTCAAAGCTGCGTACCTGGACCCGCAGGCGCAGGGGCATGCCAATCGCCGCAGCGGCTTCGGTGATCAGCGCGGTGATGGCGGCGTTATCTTCCAGGCCGACAAAGTCGTAGCCCAACAAATCCTCAAAGCGCGCATGGCGCATCTTGAACGGATGATCATCGGGTACCAACAGGCACAGGCGGTCCTGGCAGTAAGGGACAAAGCGCAGTTCCTCGCCGCTGGGCTGGGTGGTGACGATCCCCACATCGGCCACGCCATCACGCACCGCTTGCAGGATTTCGCGGCTGCGTTCCTCGCGGATATCCAGGCGGATACCAGGATGCAGGGCGTTCCATTGGGTCAATTGGCTGGGCAGTTGCTGGCTCATCGCCGAGCTGTTGGCATACAGGCACACGCGGCCGGTGGCGCCCTTGGCGTAGTCGGCGAGGTCGGCATGCATTACGTCGACCGCCCGCAAGATCGACAACCCATGCTCCACCAGCACTTCCCCGGCCGCCGTCGGTGAGACGCCGGTCGAGGAGCGGTGCAACAGGGCGACCTTGAAATGCTGTTCGAGCAACGACAGACGCCGGCTGGCCGCTGACAGCGAGAGGTGCGACTGCTCGGCAGCCCGGGACAGATTGCCCAGCTTGACCGTCTTGAGGAACAGCTCGATGGAGGTGAGGTCGGGGGCCATGCCAGAGTCCTTGTGCGCGGTCTGTGAAAACTACGCAGTTGGGGCCGGGCTGTCCAATAGCCTGCCAACTCAACATACTTTGTGAATGCTGTTTTCGGCCTGATACAGACCAAAATGTGGGAGCTGTCGAGCGTTAGCGAGGCTGCGATAGCGGTGGCTCAGGCGATATTTCTGGTACCTGTGCCGCCGCTATCGCAGCCTCGCAGGGCGAGACAGCTTAGCGCTGGATCCGGGATCTCAGTCTGTAAGGTGGGGCTCAGAACTCAATGCTTGCCGACAGCTTGGCCACCCGCGGATCGCCTTGGGTCAGGTAGCCGCCCATCGCCGATTCCCAGTATTTGGTATTGGCCACGTTGTCCACGGTAAGTCCCAGGGTGACGTCGCGCTGGTCCATCTTGAAGTTGTAGCGTGCACCCAGGTCAAAGCGGTTCCAGGCCGGCAGGCTGAGCTTGTTGGCGGCATCGACATACTGCCCGCCGGTGCGCAGCATGCGCCCGCTGAGGGTCACGCCTTGCAGGCCTGGCACATCCCAATCCACCCCCGCATTGAGCTGGAACGACGGCACGCCAATCGCGCGGTTGCCGTCGTTGGCGCCGTTCTGTGTACCCTTTAGCTCGGTTTTCATGACTGTCACACCGCCCAGCAGGCGCAGGCCGGCCAGCGGTTCGCCGAATACGTTGAGTTCCACGCCCTTGTTGATTTGTTCGCCTTCACGCACGAAACGCGCGGTGGTGGCGTCGATGATCTCGCTGTAGCCGGCGCCGGGCTGCTCGATGCGATACACCCCCAGCGTTGCGCCGTAGGTGCCCATGTCGACCTTGACCCCGGCCTCGACCTGCTTGGAGCGGGCCGGGGCGTACACCAGGCCAGCGTTGGTCACCGTGCGAACACCCAGTTTCTCTGGTGCGGTCGGCCCCTTGGCCAATCCTTCAATCCGATTGGCATACAGTGACACATGCTCCCAAGGCTTGAACACAATGCCGTACACCGGCGTGGTAATCGACTGATCGTAGTTGGCGGTGCGGCTGGCGCTCATGTAGTTGTAGCCCTGCACCACCATTTGCTGGCGGCGCAGGCCGAGCGTGACCAGCAGGCGATCATCGACAAAACCAAAGGTGTTGGAGACCGCCGCGCTGCGCACGAAGGTCTTGGCGGTGATGGTCGGGTCGCTGAAGTCGGTGCCAGGGGTATTGCGTGGGCTGTTCAGGCGCGGTTCGGCGCCGGTCACCGGCTGGTAGATATTGGAGGGAGTCTTGGCGCTGTCGAACACATAGGCGTTACGTGCCTCGGTCCAGATCCCCGCCAGGCCGAAGTTCAGGCGATGGCTCACCGGGCCGGTCTGGAACTTGCCGTTCAGGCCGGCCATGGCGCTGCTGTTGTCTTCTTCGTGGGCGATGGTCGAAGCGCTGGTCTGGGCGTTGCCCAGGTTGTCGTTGATGGTCACCGATGAGTACTGGCCCATCTCCCGAGTGTGCTTGACCCCGCCCGCCGCGTAGGCGGTCCAGTTGTCGTTCAGGTCATATTCGGCGCGCAGCATGCCCAGGGTGTCTTCAATATTGGTCGCACTCCAGCGCGGTGCGTAGTTGGTGTCGGCCGACGGTGCGTCGGGTACCTGGGTCACGGCTGTCCCCAGGAACACCGAGTTGCGCCCGCCATTGACGCGCTGCTTCTGATACGCGAAATCCCCCGACAGACGCAGTGCATCACCCCGGTAATCGAGGCCCGCGGCAAACAGCTTGGAGCGCTGGTTTTCATTGTCGGTGCCGGTATCGCCTTCACGCTGGGACAGGTTCACCCGTGCGCCAAAACGATTGTCTTCGCCAAAGCGCTGGCCGATATCCAAGTGCTGGCCAATCCGGCCTTCGCTGCTGATATCGGTGCTGAAGTGGCGCAGCGGTTCATCGCCGGCGCGTTTGGGTTGCAGGTTTACGCCGCCGCCGATACCGGAGCCGGAGGGCGTTACCCCGTTGATAAAGGCGTTCGGGCCCTTGAACACTTCCACCCGCTCCAGGGCGTCGGTGGACATGATCTGCCGGGGTAGGATGCCGTAGAGGCCGTTGTAGGAAATATCATCACCATTCAGTGGCAGGCCACGAATCACGAACAATTGCGACTGGTTGGCGTAACCCGACGCCTGGCGCACGGATGAGTCGTTGAGCAGTACATCGCCCACGGTCTCGGCCTGCTGGTCGCGAATCAGTTTTTCGGTGTAGGAGGCCATGCTGAATGGCACGTCCATGATGTCCTGGTTGCCCAGTACCCCCAATTGCCCGCCGCGCGCCACTTGGCCGCCGGCGTACACCGGGGGCAGGGCGCCGGGGATGATTGATTCGGCGCTGATGCTGGTTGCCCCCAGTTCCAGGGCCTGGCCGTTGCTCGCATCCTGCGGGGTTGGTTGGGGGGCGCTGTGGGCGGCAAAGCTCAGGGAGCAGCACAGGGCGAGCAGGGTCGGGCGAAACGGCACGGCAAGTCGGGCACAGGTGGGCATGGTCGATCCGGACGGTGAACCGTCAGTGTGAGGAAGGGGGCAATGGCGTTGCGCTTCCTCATTGCGCGAATACGACTCCGGTGCAAATGATAATAAGTGCTAAATAGTGTTTTACAAACTGTTTTGTGCTGTCCGACTTTTCTGAAGGCCAGAAAATTTCTATTAAGGCCTTACGGCGGATGCCGAGTAGAATCGCGCCCTGAAAGCGATTTCTGAGGTGCGGCAAGGTGGATTTACAGCAGGGTTTTGTCCTGACCCGGCATTGGCACGACACCCCGGCGGGCACGCAGGTCAGCTTCTGGCTGGCCACCGACCAGGGGCCGCGGTATATCCGTCTACCGGTGCAGCCTTCGGTGATGTTTATTCCCGTGGCCCATCGTGAGCACGCGCAACGCGTGCTCAAGGGTGAGCGCGATGTGGATCTGCGCCCGCTGCAGTTGTGTGACTTCCATCACCGCCCGGTCCTGGGCCTCTATACCCGCCAGCATCGCCAGGCCATGGACCTGGAAAAACGCCTGCGCCAGGCCGGCGTGGATGTCTACGAAGGCGATGTACGTCCGCCTGAGCGCTACATGATGGAACGCTTTATCACCGCGCCGGTGGCGTTTGACGGCACACCGGGCGAGGGCGGGACGCTGCTGGAGGCGCAGATGAAGCCGGCGCCGGACTACCGTCCGGCGTTGAAGCTGGTCTCTCTGGATATCGAAACCACCGCGCGCGGCGAGCTGTACTCCATCGCCCTGGAAGGTTGTGGTGAACGCCAGGTGTATATGCTCGGCCCGCCGAATAAAACCGACGCGGTGGATTTCCAGCTCGAATACTGCGACAGCCGCGCCCAACTGCTGGAGCGCCTGAACCAATGGCTGGCACAACACGACCCCGACGCAATCATTGGCTGGAACCTGGTGCAGTTCGATCTGCGGGTCCTCCATGAGCATGCCAAGCGCCTCAACGTGCCATTGCTGCTTGGCCGTGGCGGCGAGGCCATGGCCTGGCGCGAACATGGCAGCCGTAACCATTACTTCGCCGCTGCTGCCGGGCGACTGATCATCGATGGCATCGAAGCCCTGCGTTCGGCCACCTGGACCTTTGAATCCTTCAGCCTGGAAAACGTCGCCCAGACCCTGCTCGGCGAAGGCAAGTCGATCTCCACGCCCTACCAGCGCATGGACGAGATCAACCGTATGTTCGCCGAGGACAAGCCCGCGCTGGCGCGCTACAACCTCAAGGACTGCGAGCTGGTGACGCGCATTTTCGAAAAGACCGAACTGCTCAAGTTCCTGCTGGAGCGGGCCAGCGTCACCGGCTTGCCGGCGGATCGCAATGGCGGTTCGGTGGCGGCGTTTACCCATCTGTATATGCCGCTGATGCATCGCCAGGGCTTTGTCGCGCCGAACCTGGGGGACAAACCGCCCCAGGCCAGCCCCGGTGGTTTTGTCATGGACTCGCGGCCCGGCCTGTACGAGTCGGTGCTGGTGCTGGACTACAAAAGTCTCTACCCGTCGATTATCCGCAGCTTCCTGATCGACCCCGTGGGCCTCATCGAAGGCCTGCGCCATCCCGACGACAGCGAGTCGGTGGAAGGCTTTCGCGGCGCCCGTTTTTCCCGCACCCGGCATTGCCTGCCGTCGATTGTGGCGCGGGTCTCCGAAGGCCGCGAGGTGGCCAAGCGCGAGCATAACGCGCCGCTGTCCCAGGCCCTGAAAATCATCATGAATGCCTTCTACGGCGTGCTGGGTTCCAGCGGTTGCCGGTTCTTCGACACACGGCTGGCCTCGTCCATCACCCTGCGCGGCCACCAGATCATGCGCCAGACCCGCGAACTGGTCGAAGCCCAGGGCTATGAAGTGATCTATGGCGACACCGACTCCACCTTCGTCTGGCTGGGTAGTGCCCACTCCCAGGAGGAGGCCACACGCATCGGCCAGGGCCTGGTGCAGCACGTCAACCAATGGTGGCGCGAACGCCTGCAGCGCGAATTCGGTCTGCAAAGCGCCCTGGAACTGCAATACGAAACCCACTTCAGCCGCTTCCTGATGCCGACCATTCGCGGTGCGGAGGAGGGCAGCAAGAAGCGTTATGCAGGCCTGGTGACCCGGGCCGATGGCAGTGAGGAAATGATCTACAAAGGCCTGGAAACCGTGCGCAGCGACTGGTCGCCCCTGGCCCGCCAATTCCAGCAGGAGCTGTATCAGCGCATCTTCCATCGCCAGCCCCACCAGGATTACGTGCGTGACTACGTGCGCCGCACCCTCGACGGCGAACTCGATGAACTGCTGATCTACCGCAAGCGCCTGCGCCGGCAACTGGGCGACTACGAGCGCAACGTGCCGCCCCATGTGCGCGCCGCGCGCCTGGCGGATGAGTACAACGACCGCCAGGGTCGTCCACGGCAATACCAGAACGGTGGCTGGATCCGCTATGTGATCACCGTCAACGGCCCCGAACCCCTGGAGGTGCGCCAGGCGCCGATCGACTACGACCACTACGTCACCCGGCAATTGCAGCCGGTGGCCGACGCGATCCTGCCGTTTGTCGATGACGATTTCAGCACCTTGGTCGGTGGTCAGATGGGCTTGTTTTAACAGCGGGAAAACGTTTCACTCTGGACGCTGAACCGGTCGGAGGAACGCCCCATGTACACGCTCTACGGCACGCAAAGCTCAGGCTCATGCATCGTTGAAATCGCCCTGCAACGTAGCGGCGTGCCCTGGCAACAGGTCGATGCCAGCCCCTGGGGCGACACGGCGGGGATGGAGGCCCTCGGGCAGATCAACCCGCTACGACAAATCCCCACCCTGCAACTGCCCGACGCCAGCGTGCTGACTGAAAGCGCGGCGATCCTGATCCATCTGGGCCTCGAGTATCCGGCCAGCGGACTGCTATCTGGTAACCGTGCCCAGATCATTCGCGGCCTGGTGTACATCGCCGCCAACTGCTACTCGGCGATCACCATCATTGACTACCCACAACGCTTTCTCGACGACGCCGACGAGACGGTGCAGGCGCAACTGATTGCGGGCACGCAACAGAAACTGCATCGAACCTGGCAGGTATTTGCCGAGCAGTTTGCCGGGCAGCTTTTTACCCCGCAGGGGTTGCCCAATGCCCTGGGCATCATGGCGGCCGCCGTGTCCCGTTGGGAGGGCGTGCGGGACGTCCTGCAGCATTCCCACCCCGCGTGCGCCCAGGCTCTGGCGCGGGTGGATGGCGATCCGCAGGTGGCTCCGGTCTTTGCCTGGCACTGGCCGGATTGGCCCGCGCAGTGAGCCCTGGCAATCAGAAGAAACAATGAGGCCCGATGGGCCTCAAACCCTTGCGTCGCGGGCGTCCTAGCCTACTCTTTCTGATAGTCGCGTAGGAATCATCCTTGAAATTGACTGTCGCAGACATGAAACTCAAAAACTCTGCATGGAATTGGAAGGAGGTACGCATGCTCGTCCGGTCGCTGACCCTGGCTACCTTGATGGCGTTTACGGGGCCGTTGTTGGCTGCGGATAACCGAGGCCCGCTGGAACAGGATCAAGGCAAATTTCGCCCGCTGATCGTGATTGCACCCAGCTCTATCGACCCGACTCAGGTCCAACTCAAGAAAGATCTTGAACAGCCTGAGAACAAACAGAAGTTCGCCGAGCGCAACATGGTGCTCTACACCGTGAACTACACGAGCATCGGCACCGTCGGCCAGCGCGACGGCAAGGACCTCGGCGCCCAGGACACCAACGCGCTGATCCGTGCCCTCAAGCTTGGCGCCAGCGCCGGTACCAAAGTGATCCTGGTGGGCAAGGACGGCGAGAAGAAAGTCGAAAAGACCGTACCCCCCGATACCCTTGACCTTGCAGAATTTTTTGCCGCAGTCGATAAAATGCCAATGGCCGAAAAAGAAGCCGCCGCACCCGCCGAACTAGAACCCGCCGCACCGGCTGCGGGCAAGCCTGGCGTAAAAGCCAAGCCTGGCAAGCACGCGCCGCAACCTCTGGAAGATTGACGCTTTCGGAACAACCCTTTGTAGGAGCCGGCAAGCTGGCTCCTACAGTGGACACGTTGGCAAGTCCTACAAGCCGTGTGCCACTTGCAGGCATTGCGCCATGAAGCATATGATAACCGTTATCATTTACGGCTTACCTCCTGTGCGCGTCCTCCATGCCTCCGATTCCTGCGACAAGCCCCACTGACCTCGCCACCCTGTATCAGCAGCAACACCGCTGGCTGCAGCACTGGTTATGGCGTCGTTTGAACTGTTCGCAGAGCGCTGCTGACTTGGCCCAGGACACCTTTCTGCGCCTGCTCGCCAAGAATCAACCCCTTGAGGTCCAAGCCCCCCGCAGCTTTCTGGCGAAAGTCGCACAAAGCGTGCTGTCCAATCACTTTCGCCGGCAAAAGCTGGAAAAGGCCTACCTGCAAGCCCTGGCGCTGTTGCCAGAAGAGGTGGCGCCCAGCGCCGAGACCCAATGGCTGCTCCTGGAAACCCTGATGGCCCTCGATGAAGTGCTCGGCCGCCTGGCATTGCCGGTGCGCCAGGCCTTCCTCTGGTCGCAGCTCGATGGCTTGAGCCACGGCGAAATTGCCGAGCGCCTGGGCACCAGCATCACTACGGTCAAGCGCTACATCGTCAAGGCCGGTGCGCAGTGCATTGTGCTCGACAGCCAGCGCCCATGAATCCGTTGCCCCTGACCCTGGAAGCTGCCGAGCAGGCCATGCACTGGCAATTGGAGTTGCAGGCAGCGGACGTTACTGAACAGACCCGCGCGCAATGGCTGGCCTGGCGCCAGCAAGATCCTCTCAACGAGCAGGCATGGCAGCATTCCCAGCGGTTTTTCCAGCGCATGCACGAGGTGCGAGACCCCGCGCACCAGGCTCTGGTCAGCGCCACCCTGTTACCGGCGCTGTCCCGTCGTCGGGTCCTGAAAAACCTGGCCCTCTTGCTGGCCGCCGGCAGTGTGGCGTGGACCGCCCGGGATGCCGGGCTGTTGCAGCCCTGGACCAGCGATTTCAGCACCACCGTCGGTGAGCAATGGCGTATCGACCTGGCGGACAATACCGAGATCCAGCTCAATACCGACACCGCTATCGATGTGAACTACAGCCCCGACCAGCGCCTGATCCATCTGTTGCGCGGGGAGATCCTGGTAGTACCCAACCCGTTGGACGCCCGCCCGCTGTGGGTGAAAACCGCCGAAGGCCTGACCCATGCCGCAGGCGGGCGCTTCAGCGTGCGCCAGCGCGATGGGTTTACTCAGTTGGGGTCTGACCGGCAGCCACTGGCGGCGCAGATTCCATCGCGCAGCCTGAGCCTTTCGCCCGGCGAGATCGTCAGCTTTGACCAGCAGACCCTGTTGGCGCGACGCCCGCAGCGCGCCGGCGAACTGGCCTGGGGCCGCGGCATGATCGTCGCCGAGGGCCTGCGCCTGGAAGACTTCCTCAATGAATTGAGCCGCTACCGACGCGGGCATCTGGACTGTGACTCGAGCGTGCGCGAGCTGCGTGTGTCCGGCACCTATCCGTTGGCCGACACAGACCGCATCCTCACTGCGCTGCAACAGACCCTCGAGCTGGACGCGCAGCATTTCACGCGGTTCTGGGTCACGCTTAAACCGCGTCGGGCGCAGGTATGAATTTATTTTGCATGCATGTGGTCCGTTTCCGAATCTCACGAGACTTATATCCCCAGACACTCACTTATCTGGGGAACAGCGCATGCATCCGCAACGCACCATTCGGGCAACACTGAAAAAATCACTGGCTGTGGCCGTCGTCCGCGGCATTGCCAGCTTCGCCGGGGCAGCACCGTTGTTGCTGGCGCCGGCCTGGGCCATGGCCGCGCCACAGCAGGAGTTCGACATTGCCCCAGGCTCCCTGGCCGGTGCGTTGAACCAGTTTGGCCAGGCCACGCATATCTTGCTGTCCTACCCGGCCGCGCTCACGCAAGGGCAGACCAGCCCCGGCCTGCAAGGGCGACATGACCTCGACACCGGCCTGGCAATCCTGCTCAGTAACAGCTCGCTGCAAGCGGTGCGCGGCAGCGGCGATAACTACTCCCTGCAACCCCGTCCTGCCGACGGCGCATTGCAACTGGGCACCGTATCGATCTCCGGCAAGGCGCCGGGGTCGACTACCGAGGGCACCGGCTCCTACACCACGCAGTCGTCCAGCAGCTCAACCCGCCTGAACCTGACGCCCAGGGAAACCCCGCAATCACTGACCGTCATGACCCGCCAGCGCCTGGACGACCAGCGCCTGACCAACCTGTCGGACACCCTGGATGCCACCCCCGGCATCATCGTGTTGCGCGACGGCCTGGGTTCGGAAAGCGACGCCTATTTCTCCCGTGGCTTTCAGATCCAGAACTTCGAAATCGACGGTGTGCCCACCGTCACCCGCATGGACAACTACACCCAGAGCATGGCGATGTACGACCGGGTGGAAGTGGTGCGCGGCGCCACCGGCCTGATCAGCGGCATGGGCAACCCCTCGGCCACCATCAACCTGATCCGCAAGCGCCCGACAGCCGAGGCGCGGGCTAGCGTAACCGCCGAAGCAGGCAACTGGGACCGCTACGGCAGCGGCCTCGACGTATCCGGCCCCCTGACCGAAACCGGCAATGTGCGCGGGCGCTTGGTGGCCGACTACAAGACCGAACACGCCTGGGTCGACCGCTACAAGCAGCAGACCCAGTTGCTGTACGGCATCACTGAATTCGACCTGACCGAAGACACCTTGCTGACCATGGGCTTGAGCTACCTGCGCACCGACGTCGACGCCCCGGCGCGCTCCGGTTTGCCCACACGCTTTACCGATGGTTCGCGCAGCAACCTCAGCCGCTCCCTGAATACTGCGCCGGCCTGGTCCTATAACGACCATGAGCAGACCAGCTTCTTTACCTCCATCGAGCAGAAGTTCGACAGCGGCTGGAGCGCCAAGGCTGAGTTCACCCATTCGCAAAACAAGTTCGATGAGGTGTTCAACTACGTCAACGGCAGCCTCAACAGTGATGGCAGTGGCACCACCCAGTTGCCAGTGCGATTCTCTGGTACCCCGCGCCAGGATAATCTCGACCTGTACGCCACCGGCCCGTTTGACCTGCTGGGCCGTGAGCACGAGTTGATCGCCGGCGTGACCTTGTCCAAGTACAAGGAAAACGTGCCCAGCCATGGCGGCTGGAACTATGCGTATTCCGGCTCCCCGGCGGGCGCCATCGACAACCTGTTCAACTGGGACGGGCACTCGGCCAAGCCGGACTTCCCGGTGACCGGCAAATCCTCGGTGGATGAAAGCCAGTACGCCGCCTACCTGAGTACCCGCCTGCGCATGACCGACGATTTGAGCGTGATCCTCGGCAGTCGGGTCATCGACTGGAAGCGCGAAACCCAGGACAGCCCCTACGGCAGCGTTGCCACCCGTACCAGCGAGTCGGAAACCGGCGTGTACATTCCCTATGCCGGGGTGGTCTACGATCTGACCGACAATTGGTCGGCCTACGCCAGCTACACCAAGATCTTCAATCCCCAGGCCAGTTGGGTGCGCGACATCAACAACAAGGCCCTGGAACCCATGGAAGGCAAGGGCTACGAGCTGGGCTTGAAGGGCAGTTTCTTCGACGAGCAGTTGAACACCAGCCTGGCGCTGTTCAAGTTGGAACAGGACAACCTGGCGATCTGGATCGACACGCCGGGCGGCAACACCTATCGCAACGAGAAGGGCACCACCACCGAGGGTGTCGAACTGGAACTCAACGGTGAGCTGGCCGAAGGCTGGCAAGCCTCGGCGGGTTACGCCTATGCGGTCAGCACCGATGCCGACGACAAACGCATCGTCACCACCTTGCCGCGCCAGAGCCTGAAAACCTTCACGACCTACCGCCTGCCGGGAGCGTTGAGCAAGGTGACCGTGGGGGGTGGAGTGAACTGGCAGAGCAAGGTCGGTGAAGACCTGCACACGTTCAGCCAGGGTAGCTACGCCATCACCAACCTGCTGCTGCGCTATGACGTGACGCCGCAGCTAAGTACCTCGGTCAACCTCAACAACCTGTTCGATCGCGAGTACTTCAGCTATGCCGGCAACCACGGAATGTACGGCGCGCCGCGTAACCTGATGACCAGCATCAAGTACGACTTCTAACCCTGCCCCTGATCCCCTGTAGGAGCGAGCTTGCCCGCGATAGCAGTAGTTCAGGCACTGTTACTGTCGACTGACACACCGCCATCGCAGGCAAGCCAGCTCCCACCTTTGATTGGTGCTGCGGCACAAAATACTGCCCCCGACAAATATCCCCTGTAGGAGCGGGCTTGCCCGCGATAGCAGTAGTTCAGGCGCTGTTACTGTCGACTGACACACCGCCATCGCAGGCAAGCCAGCTCCCACCTTTGATTGGTGCTGCGGCACAAAATACTGCACCCGACAAATATCCCCTGTAGGAGCGAGCTTGCTCGCGATATCGGTAGTTCAGGCACTGTTACTGTCGGCCGACACACCGCCATCGCAGGCAAGCCAGCTCCCACCTTTGATTGGTGCTGCGGCACAAAATACTGCCCCCGACAAATATCCCCTGTAGGAGCGGGCTTGCCCGCGATAGCAGTAGTTCAGGCACTGTTTTTGTCGGCTGACACACCGCCATCGCAGGCAAGCCAGCTCCCACCTTTGATTGGTGCTGCGGCACAAAATACTGCCCCCGACAAATATCCCCTGTAGGAGCGAGCTTGCTCGCGATAGCGGCGTATCAGCCACCGAATCTATTGGCTGATCCACCGCCATCACAGGCAGCAGCTCCGCGCGTTGCCTTTTTGCTATGCGCAGCTCGCGCCTTCCACGGCTTGAGCCACAGCCCCAACCCCAGCAGCACTCCGGCGCCTGCCAGGGTGCTCAAGCCCAGTTGCCAGCCATCGCTGTGCATTGGGTGCAGGACCAGCGCCGCTGCTCCCAGCAACACCACACTCAGCCCCCACTGCAATGGCCAGCCCAGTTGCCCGAGCAGGTGTTGGCGTTGCATCAGCAGCAGGTTGGTGACGATCACACCACCCAATGCCGCCAAGGCGATGCCCGGCAGGCCGAAAAAGTACGGCAGCACTACCAGCAGGCCGGCATTGACCAGGCTGCCCAGCAGTTCGCACTTGAGCGGCAGGCGCGTATCGCCGCTGGCGTAGGCATAGCGGGCGAGCATGGCGTTCCAGGCGCCGAACACCAGGGGCGTGGCGAACCAGGCGAGCAGGGCGGGCAGCGGGCCGTCGGCGCTTTGCGCCGGCATCAGCAGGTGAATCAGCACGGGGCTCGCGCCAATCAGGCCGAGGGCGGCCGGCAGGCTCAATAGGGTCGCGGCATCCAGGCCACGGCGCAGCAAGGCCAGGCGTTGTTGGCCCTGTTCGCCGCTCATCAGTCCCAGCAGCACCTGGTTGAGGCTCATCAGCGCAATCAACGGCAGGTTGATCAGTTTGCGCGCCAGGTTGACCCAGGTCACCGCGCCTTCGCCCAGGTAGCTGGCGATCAGCCGTTCGAGCAAGGCCAGGCCCTGGCTGGCGACATTGCTTGCCAACAGCGGACCGATACGTCCCAGCAGCTCGCGGCCGGCCTGGGCATCGCCCTTGACCTGCCAGGGGCGCCAGCCGAACGACCAGACCGGTGCCAGCAGCGGCAGGCACATCAACACGCTGCCGGCAAAAAAACACAGCGCCAGTTCCTCGCTGTCGCTGGCCGTGCCCTGGATAAACAGGTACAGCACCGGCGGCAGGTTGAACAGTAACGAACCCAGCCCCGGCAGCACAAAGCGCTGGCGCGCCTGCAACGGAATACTGAACAGGCCATGCATCACCAACCCCGGCGCACAGGCGGCCAACCAGCGCAGGTTGGCCGCGGCCTGGTCGTGGGCGCCGGCATCCAGCCCCGGGCCGATCAGCCGTACCCACAATGGCGCGCCCAGTGCCAGCAGGGCGAACAGACCCAGGCCCACGCCGAGCAGGCGCGGCGAGAGGCTGGCCAACCAGGCTTGCTGGCGTTGCCCATCACGTTGTTGATAGAGGGGCAGGGCAGCCGCTGCGAGCAAGCCGGCAGCCAGGGTCATGCGTAGCGCTTCGGGCAGAAACACCGCCACCAGGAACCCATCGCTGCGGCTGCCCGCACCCCAGGCCGCGACCAGCAGCCATTCCCGGGCAAAGCCGGCCACCAGCCCGGCGAGGGTCGCCAGGGTCAGCCACAGGGTGCTGCCAAACATCAGTGCAACAGGGTGAACAGGCCCTTGCCACCCACCTTGTAGTTCAGCCCGCGAACGCGTTCGCCCATGACTTTGGCACCGGTGCCGCCGACAATTTTGTACGGCGCGACGGTTTTGGCCACCACGGTATTGGCGGTCACCACCGAGCCTTCGCACAGATGGGTGCCGAAACCGATCAGTGCCCGGCTGCCGATCCACACGTAGTCGTCGATGTAAATCGCCCCGGAAATCGACCAGAACTCCGGCGCCTGCAAGTCATGGCTGCCGGCGATGATCAGCACATGGGAGGCAATCGCCACATGGTTGCCGATCACCAGGCCAGAGCGCGCATCCACCTGGCAATGCCAGCCGATCACGGTGTCGTCGCCCACTCTGAGGTTGTGGATGCCCAACACCTCGGTGTTGCGCCACAGGCTGGAGCCCTTGCCGATCTTCGCGCCGCCCAGGCGCAGCCAGCCGATACGGATGTGGTGGCTGGGGATCTTGTTGATCAGGATGTTGTAGGCCATGTCCCAGGCGCTGCGCCAGCGGTCCTTGAGGGTTGCCCAGTTCTTGCCATAGATCGGCAGGAACTGCGCCGGGATATCCTGTTTCATGCGATGGAACAAGCGGCGTGCCACCGGATGTCCAATGGTCGGCTCCACGTCGAAAGAGGTCATCCAGAAGAGTTTGTTGCTGCCTTCGCCTTCTTCAAAAACCACCTCGTTGGCCAGGCACCAGGCCAAGCCATCTTGCAAGTCTTCCAGGCTCACACCGAGTTCGCTGGCCAAGGCGGGCAGGCGGTCACGCAGGTCGGGGGAGTGAATAGTGCGATGTTTCATGGTTGGCTATCCTTTGGCACAGAAACAGAAACAGAAACAGAAACAGAAACAGAAACAGGAGCAGAAGCGGTCACGGTCGGGTTCAGGCGCACCTGTTGCAGGCTGATGCCCATCAACAGCCAGAACAGCGCGATCAATACAAAGGTGAAGCTGAAGTAGTGGTCGAAGATCCCGGTCAGCAGCGCCGCCAGTACACCGCACACACAGCCCAGCCACAGTGCGTTATCGGCGGTGACTTTACGCACCGAGCCCAGCGGCCGAACCTCACGCCACCACAACACGGTGACGGCGATAAACAACAGCATCCCGGGAATGCCGATCTTGTAGATGAAGTTCAGCCACAGGTTGGAAATCCCCAGCAGGTTACTGCCCGGCACCGGTGGGTCGATCTTGAAGCCGATGCCCAGCGGGTACTTGGCCATGACATCGGGGAACCCGGCGTACTCATCGAAGCGGATCTCGGTACTGGCGTTGGTGGTCGAGAACATCGTCATCAAACGGTCCTGCAACGGCGGATAGAACATCACCAGGGCGATCACAAAGGCGACGCCGATGCCGATAATTCGCCCGCTGTGGGGCACGCGTTTGTAGGTCAGCCAGATCAGGATCAGCGCCAGGGCCACAATCGCGCCCCGGGAGATACTCAGCAGCAGGCCGGCGCAACCGAGCACCGCCACCGCCAGGCCCAGGGCACGGCGCCAGCCGGTGCGGGTCCAGCCGTAAAACAGCGCCAGAGGGATGAACAGCACCAGCACGCCACCGGTCAGGTTCGGGTGGACCCAGGGCGAGGCCATGCGTTTGTAGTTGGCCGAGAAGATGTCCTTCACCGCCTCGGGGTGGGCGTATTTGAGGTCGGTGAGGATGTCGATCATCGACATCGCATTGCGCGTCTTGAGGAACATGAAGATCGACAGCGACAGCATCGCCAGGTTGCCCAGCAGCAGGGCGACCACCACTTTGTCGCGGTCGGCATCGGTGCGCAGCAGCAGCGGCACGATAAACAGCAGCGACAGGTTCATCAGCCAGCGCACCCAGTTGACCGGCCCATTGCCCTCGGCGTGGATGATGATCATGCCCCAGATAAACGGGATGGTGCTGAACAGCATCAGCCACATCAAGGCCCGCTCCGTGGGGCGCCAGACCATGAAGCCACGGGTCTTGCCGATAAACGATTGCCAGAACACCCCGGCCCAGGTCAGGCCCAGCACCGCTTCGCTGATGGTGGTGCGGATCCCCAACTGCAAGGTGGTGTAGGGAATACTGGTGGCCAAGACGGCAAAGATCAGCAGCCCCCACAGGGGTTTGCGGATCAAGGTCAGCGCCACGCCCAGTCCGACCACGATCATAAAGACCTTCATCGGCGGCAGTGCCAACAGCAAGCCACCGAAGATCAGGCCCAGGAGCAGACTAACGAGTTTTCCTGGCAGCATTAGCGGTTCAATTCCTTGAGCAGTTTATCCAGGCGCAGGCGGTAGGCCGGTTCGGCAAATTGCCGGGCCCACGTGCGTTGCAATTCGGGGTCGGCCTTGGTCCCGGGCGCTGCCAGTGACACCATCAATGTTTGCAGTTGCCCGGCGTCGTCGGGCGCAAAGCGCGCCGCCGTGGGGGGCGCCACTTCATCCAGCGCCGAACCACGGGCCACCGCCACCGGCGTGCCGACACTCAGTGCTTCCACCACTGGCAGGCCAAATCCTTCGGCATAGGAAGGCTGCCAGAGGTACGCGGCATGCCGGTAGAGCGCCTGCAACTGGCCGTCGGACAGACCGTTGCGCCAATGCAGGCCGGGCAAGTCGCCGAGGGGCGCCGGCACATCGCTGGCGTGGCCGACCAGCACCAGGTCCGGCACGTTCGGGTCCCTGGCGCGGCTGGCTTGCCATTGCGCAAGAAAGAACGCCATGTTCTTGCGTGGCTCACGGGTGCCCACCACCAGCCAGTAGCGCGCGGGCAAGCCCTCGGGCAGCGGCTCGGGGGCTTCGGTGAACTGCGGCACCAAGTTGTGCAACACCCGGAACTTGGCCCGCGCCCAGGGGAACAGGCGCGCGGCTTCATCGCACGAAAACTGCGACGGGCACCACACCCGGTCCGCCTGCCACACCGACCAGGCAATCGACGCGCCATCGATCAGGCGGTAGGCCACGGCCTTGAGCCGGGAGCGATGGAAGTTGCGATGGGTCAGTTGGAACAGGTCGTGCAGCACCAGCACATAGCGGGTGCCGGCGGGTTTGCGGCACAAGGGCAAGCCCATATTGGCGGTGGCGATGTACAACTCGATCCGCTGTTCGTGGATCCCCCGGGGCAAAAAACCGCGTTCAAAGCGCAGCCGTACCTGGGGGCGTTGCAGGCCTTCCAGCGGGCTGGCCCAGGGCGGGCAAACCGCTGTGTCGCGCTGGGGATGATCCAGCGGCGCCTCGCTGAACAGCACCACTTCAGTGTTGTCCCGGGCGCGCAAGGCTTGCTCCAGGGCCAGGACCTGACGGGCGATGCCCGACGAAGGCGCGACCGTGGCGGGGCGGTAATCCAGGGCTACGCGCATGCTTGGGGCTCCTGATGGGTGGGCAAGGTGCGGTAGATCTGCTCCAGTTCGTTACCGGCCACCGCCCAGTCGTGATAGTTGCGCGCGTAGTCCCGCGCGGCATCCGCCAGTTGGCTGGCCAGCGCCGGCTCGTCCAGCAGGCGCACAATGGCGTCGGCCAGGGCTTCGGTGGTTTCGCCAGGCAGATAGTGTGCTTGCGCCTCGACCGCCAGCCCGGACACGCCCTGGGCGGTGCTCACCAGCGGCAGCCCGGCGGCCATTGCCTCCAGCACTTTGAGTTTGGAGCCGCCGCCATGGCGCAGGGCGGCGACAAAACCTGCGCAGCGGCGTTGCAAGGCGGTCAAGTCGGGGACAAAGCCCTGCCATTCAATACGTTCGTCCGGCCAGCGCTCACGCCAGTGCTCGGGCAAGCCAAAGCCAGCTACCGCCAGGCGGGCGCTGGGGCACTGCAACCAGACCCTAGGGAAGATTTCGTCGAGCAGCCACTGCACCGCATCGAGGTTCGGTGCGTATTCGTAGTTGCCGACAAACAACAGGCGCTGGCTCTGCGCATCGGCGCTGACCGTGCTGAACGCACGGCTGTCGACCCCGTTGACCACCACGCTCACCGGGGTGGCGGTCAGTTGGCCGATGGCCTGGGCGTCGGCCTGGGTCACGGCCACCACATGGCACGCCGCATCAAACGCCTTGCGCTCCCACTGCCGGCAGCGCCACTGGTCGTAGCGCACGAACGGCCCGGCCCACCTCGGGAAACGGTCATAGGTGGCGCCGCCCAGGCTGGATTCCAGGTTGTGCTCGGTGAGCACGAAGTCCCGCGATTGCTGGTGCAGGACACTGAAGTACGGTTGCAGGCTGTAGCTGTGCTCGACCTGGATCACATCCCAGGTTTCGTCCAGCAGTTCGCCAAAGCGCGCCTGCAACACCGGTGACAGGCCGTTGACCGTGGTCAGCAACGGCCAGGGCGCAAACACTCCGGCGAGCAGGGTCATGGGGTGTTTCAGCGGTCGGCGTGGTACCACGATCAAGCGTTCGAGCAGGGGCTCGAGGGCGGCGTGCACGGCGGCGTCGGCCGGCGTCTTTGATTGCACCAGCAAGGTGATGCGGTGCCCGCGCTCACTCAAGGTACGCAGCAAATGGTACTGCCGGGTCTTGCCGCCGCTGGTCATCGGCCACGGCAGATAGGGCACAATCCACAGGATTCTCACGTGCAGCTCTCCATGCCTGGGCGTGCTACCACACCAGTATCTGCAACGACGGTTTCACCACGGGGCGAATGCCGTTGTAATCGTTAAGGGCCTGCCTGGCGCCGGTCAGCGGGTCCAGCAACTCGGCGCGCTGTACCTTGGGCAAGGTGATGCTGGTGCCTTCAGCGCTCCAGTACATCAATAGGTGTTTGCCGTCTTCGCGGGTCCAGGCCACGCTGTAAAAAGTCTTGGGTACGTCTTCCAGCACCGGGGTGACGCCCGGCTTGAGCGTCGGCCCGGTGATCTCGAGGAAGCGCGCGAGGGCGCTGTAGACCGGCTTGGGTTCGCCGTTGAGGTCGAGCAGGCCGTAGTGCTGGTCACGCACGGAGGCGCGTTCATCCAGGTCGGACAGGGCAAACAGGAAAATCTTCTGGTAGTCCTGGGACGCCATCAACGCCAGGCGGCGCAAGGTGAAGTCGGCCTGGCCGTCGACGCCGATCAGGTCCTGCATTTCCTTGGGCCCGCTATAGCTGGACCAGCCCCACTCGGTGGCCCAGACATCCTTGACCCCGGCACCGTGCAGCACCGCATTGAGCTGGTCGCCGCGCAGCAGGACTTCGTTCTTGCCTGGTTCGTCGGTTTCCGGCGTCATCGAATACGGGTGATACGCCGCCACCATGCCCAGGGTTTGTACGCCCATTTTGCCGAGGGCTTCAAACATCAGGGTTTTGCCGCGCGGCGGCATCTGGCTGTAGTAGGCCATGCCGCCCATCACCTGGATTTTGTCCGGGGCGGCGATATTCAGTGCCTGGTGACTGGCCAGCAGCAAGCGCGCGTATTCCTCGGCATTCACTTGCGGGCGCCAATTGTTCGGCAGGTTCTGTTCGTTCCACACCTGCCAGGCGTTGATATTCGGGTAGCGCTGGGCCAACAGCGCCAGGCGCAGGGCGTACACGTTGGCATCCCGTGGGCGGTACTGGTCCTGGAATTCCGCGCCCCTGGGGGCGGTGGTGATGAACGGCGCCGAGCCCACCAGGTAGAACACCGAGCGGATCTTCTCGGCGGTCAGGGTGCGGTCCAGTTCATCGAAGGTGCTCAGTTGATAGTCTTCCTCCTTGGGTTCCAGGCGGTCCCAATGCAGGTCGACGCGCACCCAGTCCAATCCCAGTTTCTGGTATTGGCGGATCTGCTTCTGGTACTGCTCGGGCTTGAACCACAGAAAGTGCGCGTTCACCCCCAAAAACTCGCGCCACACCACGGTGCGCTGGGGCGCCAGGTTGACCGGCTCTGCGTCGACCTTTTCACTGAGCAGCAGCGCGCCGCCCACGGCCAGGGCAATGACCAATGGCAAGTAGCGCCACATCGGGCGAGTAGAGGACGTGTTCATCGCAAAGGCTCCTTGACTACGGCCTGGAACAACTCGGCAAAGCGTTGGGCGGTGCTGGCCCACTGGCGCTGCCGGCCGATATCGGCAGCGTGGTCGGCCCACTGGCGGGCCTGTTGCGGGTCGAGGATCAGGCGGCTCAAGGCATCGCTCAACGAGGCGATATCCCCCTGTTGATAGGTGATGCCATTGCCACCGGCGACTTCTTCGGCGAAGGCGCGGGCGTTAGAGGTAATCACCCCGCGCCCGCAGGCATTGGCCCAGGACAGCGCGCCGCTGGTGCCGCGCATCTGGCCGAGGAAGCCGAGTTTTTTCGATTCGCGGTAAGGCAGCACCATCACATGGTGCGCCTGGATCGTGTGCGGGATATCGGCCGAAGGCAGGTCCAGTTGCCAGTCCACCACATCGCTCAGGTGCAGGGTGGCGATCAGTTGGCGCAGGCCATCGAGGTAGTTGCCGGCCGGGTCGAAGGTCATTTCCGGCGCGGTGCCACCGGCCAGCGTCAGGCGCACCTGGCCACGGCATTGCGGGTGGGCGGCCAGGGTGCGGGCCAGGGCCTGTAGCAGGTCTTCGATGCCCTTGCCCCGGTAGATAAAGCCGAAGTACAGCAGGCGCAGCGGTTGCAACGGCGGCAAGGCCACGGGGGCGATGGGCAGGTTGCCGTGGGCAATCACCGCCACTTGCTCGGGTTTGAGGCCCATGCGCTGGCGCAGGCAGTCGCCGCCCAGGCGGGTGAGGGTGATCAGGCGGCGCATGCTTTTGGCCAGGCGCCGTTCTTCGTAAAGGGTCAATGGATCGGCCAGCAACGCCGCCGCCTGGGGCAGCGGGTGGGGCAGGCGTTCGAGCAGGGTCAGCGGGAAAAACAGCTTGGCCCGGCGCCAGATCAGGCGTTCCGGGTCGTGCACGGTGGCGGTCAGCGGCAATTGCGGTTGGGTGCGGCGCAGGTAGTCCAGGGCCTGAAACTCGGCAAAGCGCCCGCCGCCCAGCTCGGCATGCACCAGGTCCACGCCGCGCCAGTCAAAGGCTTGCAGGCGCTGCAGCTGTTGCGCCAGGTCCAGGCAACCCTCCAGCGGCGTCAGCACCTCCAGGCCTTGTTCGCGCAACGCGCTGCGCAAATGCGCAGCGTAGTCGGCGATCCCGGTCTGCTCCGGCGGCAGTGGCGCCAGCAGCGCAATGCGCATCAGGCCGCACCGCGCCAGCTGTTGATCCGCGCCAGGACATTGGCCGGCACTTCAAAACGGCGGCGGTTGAGGATCATTCCGTCGACTTTGCCGAACGCAGTGGTCAGCAACGACAGAGCGTTCTCGATGGTCGGCACGGTACTGGTGCGGGCTTCGATCACCAGCACGATCTGGTCGGCGCGGCGCAGGGTGAGGAATGCCTGCGGGTTGGACGACAGGGCAGACGCATCCAACAGCAGCACTTCACCCGGCTTCGCGGCGTCGCTGCCGTTGACCGAGACCCGGTGGCCGCGTTCTTCCAGCAGACGCTTGAGTTGCTCGATGATAAAGCTTACGCCTTCGCCATGCCGTGCCGAGGTCAGGCCCAGGGCAAAGCCCTCGCTGGCGATGCGCTCGGCGGGCAGCAGGCTGTACAGGCGATAGATGCTGGCGGTGAGGGCTGCCGGCGTGGCGTGTTGCACATCGGGGATGCTGCTCCACAGCGGTACACCGAACACTTCCTGCAAGCGCGCACCATCGTGGATGCGCTGGTCCAGCAGATACAGCACATAGATGGTCAGCAAACCGACGGCCAGGCCGGCGGGAATGGTGAACAACAGAATCAGCAGGCTCTTGGGAAACACGCGCGCCGGGTTAAGGGTGGCGTGTTCGATCAGGGCGATGTTGCTGATCTGGCTGCTGTCCAGTTCGTGGTCGATGCGCGCCTGTTCGAGGTTTTCCGAGTACAGCGCGTAGCTTTTCTCGGCGGTGCGCAGTTGCTGAGTCAGCTTGTTCAGTTCGGGTTCATCGGTCATCGCCTGGTCACGCTGGGCGCGCAGTTCGGCGAGGGTCTTGTCGTAGTTCTCGATTTCCCCGGCCAGTTTGCGCTCCTGCAACTGGGCGTCGATGATCTGCTGCTTGACGTTGATCACCAGGCTGTTGGGCGCGGTGTTTTGCGAGCGTTCCAGGCGTGTTGCTTCCTGGGCGCTGAGAGCTTCCATGTCGCGGATGTTCTGCTCGATCTGGTTGACCTGCGGCGTACCTGGCAGGTAGGTGCGCAGCAGGCGTGCGCGTTCCACTTGCAGGGCGTTGAGCTGGCGCTTGAGGTCAAGCTGGGTCGGGTTGAGGCTGGTTTCCCGGGCCGTTACCACTTCCGCTGGCTGGTTCTTGATCTGCTGGCTGGCGTTGGCCAGGAAGCTGCGGATCCCCGCGATCTGGTTTTGTGCGGTGACCTTGGCGTCGGTGACGCGGTCGATCTGGTTGGTCAGGTTTTTCAGACGCGCGTCCACGCTGATCGAATCGATCTGCTTCAAGCGACCCTGCAGTTCATCCTTGAGCCCCTGGATGTTGGTGGCGACCTTGGTGCGCTCGGCTTCATAGAAGGTATGCAGGCTCTTGCGCCCGAGAATCCGCGCCCGCTCTTCGAGGTAGGCATCGACCCAGGTCTCGACGACCTTTTGCGCGATGACCGGATCGTCCCAGGTGAAGGAAATCTCGATCACCGAGGAGCCCGGTTCGTGACCGGCTTCGAAGTTCTTCTCCAGCTTGGTCGCCAGGCGTTCCAGCGGGCTTTGCTTCTCGGCCAGGCCCACGAATTGCAGGACGCTGCGCACCGCATCGAGCACTTCACCCGCGGCTTTCTTGACGTAGAACTTGGTGACTTTCCAGAAGCCCTGTGGCGGCTCGGACGTCATCGCCAGGTAGCGCTCGGCAACGATATGCACGATGGGCCGGCCGGTGAGCATCTTCTCTTCATCCACGATCGGATCGTGTTGGGTGCTGGGTGCAATCAGCGTCTGGCGGTTGGCGGCTTCGATCGGCAATGTGGTGTTGTCCCGCCCTGGCTTGACCAGCAAGCGCGCGTCGGACTCGTAGCGAGCCGGCAGCAGGAAGGCACCCAACACGGCCACCACAATCGTGGTGATCACGGCCAGTTTGAATTCGCGGCGGAAGATGAAAAACAGCCGCAAGAGGTCGCGTAGAGAGCGGATTTCGATCACAGGATCACTCCATTGATAGGGAGGTGAAGATGGGGCTTGGGTGCAGGCATCGAAGTTTCAAAGACGCGTTCCATTGCTAAGGGACCCCAGGGATGTTGACGTTGTCGATGCTGGTGTTGTTGGTCGTATTCCCGCTGTTCTTCACGCCGCTGTCGTTGAGGTCGTAATTCAAGCCAATACCAATACCCTTGTTGATCGGGAACAGGCGGGTGAAGTACATATCCACCGCCTCCACGGTTGCGCCAATGCCCGACTGCGGCACAAAGATCAAATCGCCACGTTGCAGCGCAACCCTGGGATGGTTCGGGTTGGTCAACATGCTGTTCAGACTGATGAAGTACGTCCGGTACTTGCCATCAGGGCCGGTGCGCATTAACGCCACGTTGGAGCTGTCAGCCGACGGCAAAACTCCCCCGGAACTCAGCAACGCCTGCTCCACACTGACATTGCCCGCCAGGTCAAAAAACGCCGGGTTAGGCACCGCACCACCGATAAACACCTTATTGCTCGGTGCACTGGCGATGTTCACTGTCACTGCTGGCTCGCGGTAGATGCGCTTGTACTTGTCGGTAATTTCCTTCCCCAGGTCTTCAGGCGTGCGCAATGCCGCCTTGATCCGACCGATGTTGGGCATTGAGATCACCCCGTCGGGACGCACGACAAATACCGTCATGTCGTCGGCTGCCGCGGGCTCCTGCGCATCGCGCACGATGCGCAACAGGTCGCCACTCTGGATCAGCACCTGTGGGGGCGGCAGGTCGGCCAAGGTCAGCGCCGCTTGATGGCCGGCCTTGAGCGTATTGTTATCAGGAAGCGGCACCCGCGCAGGGGTCGAACAACCAGCCAGCCAGATCGAGGCAGTCAACAGGCTGAACAGGGTAAGACGGGAACGTCGGTTGGTAGTCTTCATGACGGCTCAAGTCCAGTAGGTGGAAAACATGCCCAGGCGCTGCTTGAGCGAGTTGGGCAAGTAGCGTTCAAGGTGGCCGAGGCGATAGCCCAGCAATTTAAAGGCACTGCGCACCACCACTTCGGGGGCGCGGTGCAAGGCGTTGGCCTCGCGCAAGGCACGTAATTCGGCCAGTACATAGCGTTTACCTTCGCCGCCGGCGTCGCCGAACGCTTGGCGAATCCATGGCTCGCGGCCGTAGAACACACCAATGTCGAAGTAGCGGTGAAACTCATCCATGAGTCGGTAGTCGTGGGAGTGATAGACCCGGGCGCTGGCGGCGTACTGCACCTTCCAGCCTGCCAGTAGCATGCGCGCGGCGACGTAGGCGTCCTCGCTGCCGATCACATCGGCCGGGAATCCACCCACGGCCTGCAGGGCGCTGCGCCGGTACACCGAAAACGAGTCGGAGCTAAAGCACGTCTTGATCCCCAACTGCGGCGCATCGGCCAGGCTTTTGCTGCGGCTGTGCGCCGGGTAATTGAAGTGCCGCGACTGCGCACCCAGCACCCCGGCACCGGGGTGCGGCAGTTGCCGGCCGTAGGCAACGCCATTGAGCGGGTCCAGTTGCAGCTCTTCGAGCAGCTTGGCGAACGTCTCGGGTTCGGCCGGGATCGCGTCCTGGGTCATCACGATCAGGGCGTCGCCGCCCACCTGTTCGCTGGCCCAGCGCCGCGTACCGCCGTGGTTGAAGTGGCGGGCGTCGATCACTTCGACACGGGCGCCGAACTCGCGAAAGCGCGCCACTGTGTCGTCGCTCGATGCGCTGTCGACCACCAGCATTTCGTCGGGTTGCACGGTTTGCATGCGCAGCGCCGGCAGCAGCCGGTCGAGGTGGCTGGCTGCGTTACGGGTCGGAATGATCAGGGAGGTACGCATCAGGGCTGGGGCTCGCTGCCGGGCGCGCGGCCGTAGATATCATCGAAGCGCACAATGTCGTCTTCGCCCAGGTATTCGCCGCTCTGCACCTCGATCATTACCAGATCGATGATGCCGGGGTTGGTCAGGCGGTGTTTGTGCCCGGCGGGAATGTAGGTGGACTCGTTCATGTTGAGCAGGATCTCGCGCTCACCATTGGTGATCATGGCGGCGCCGCTGACCACTACCCAGTGTTCGCTGCGGTGGTGGTGCATCTGCAAAGACAGCGAGCCCTTGGGCTTGACCACGATGCGCTTGATTTTGAAACGGGAGCTTTCCTCCAGCACCGTATAGGTGCCCCACGGCCGGGTGACGGTGCGGTGCAGGCTGAATGCCGGGTGGTTCTGGCGCTTGAGCTCGGCGACGATATGGCGCACGTCCTGGCTGCGGTTGGCGTCGGCAATCAGCAGGGCGTCGGGGGTGTCGACGATGATCAGGTCACGGACCCCGACCGCCCCCAACACACGCTTGGGCGAGTCGATGTAGCAGTTGTGCACGTCGTGCAGGATCGCTTCGCCATTGATCTGGTTGCCGTTGTCGTCGCTGGCGGTCAACTGGCGCACGGCTTCCCAGGAGCCGATATCGCTCCAGCCAATGTCACAGGGCACCACGGCGACCTGTGCGGATTTCTCCATCAGGGCCACGTCGATGGAAATGTCTGGCGCGGTGCCAAAGCCTTGCGGGTTCAGTTCGCGCTGGCGGCTACTGCTGTTCTGCAGGCTGGTGCTGTGCGCCAGCGCGGCTTTGGCGGCGTCGAGCACGGCTGGCGCGTGGGTCGCCAGCTCGTCGAGCACGGTGGCGGCCTTGAAGCAGAACATCCCGGCATTCCACAGGTGCTTGCCGCCGTCCAGGTAGCCTTGGGCGGTGGCCAGGTCGGGTTTTTCGACGAAACGCTGGACGCGAAAACCCTGTGCCAGGGCCGAACCTTGTTCGATATAGCCAAAGCCCGTTTCGGGGCGGTCGGGCTGGATGCCGAAGGTCACCAGGTAACCCGCTTCGGCCAATTCGCGGGCCTGGGCCACGGCCTGGGCGAAGGCGCTTTCATCAAGGATCAGGTGGTCGGCCGGCATCACCAGCAACTGTGCGTCGCCGCCGAAAAACTCTTGCACATGCAAGGCCGCGACCGCGATGGCGGCGGCGGTATTGCGGCCAAACGGTTCGAGCAACAGGTCCAGGCCCAATTGGGCCGTGTTGACCGCGCGGTAATCGTCGAGGGTGCGAAACAGCAGGTCGCGGTTGGTTACCGTCAGCACGCTGTCGACCCCCGGCAGGTGGCTGGCGCGCAGGAAGGTTTTCTGCAGCAGGCTCTGGTCGTCGCGCATACGCATGAACGGTTTGGGCATGTTCTGCCGCGAAACCGGCCACAGCCGCGTGCCCGAGCCACCGGAAATGATGCAGGGAATCAATCCGTTGAGGGTGTTCATCAATAGACTTCCTTGGTGGAAAGGACGGCCGGGACCGTCATGAAAACGATGTACAGGTCAAACCACACCGACCATTTGGCGATGTATTCCAGGTCGTACTCGACCCGTTTCTGAATTTTGAACAGGGTGTCGGTTTCACCGCGGTAGCCATTGATCTGCGCCCAGCCGGTGATGCCTGGCTTGACCCGGTGGCGCGAGCTGTACTCGCTCACGGCTTCCTCGAAAGGAATCCCGGCGGCTTTGGTGGCAGTGGCATGGGGGCGGGGGCCGACCATCGACATGTTGCCCAGCAACACGTTGAACAGCTGGGGCAGCTCGTCGATGCTGGTCTTGCGGATAATCCGCCCGACGCGGGTGATGCGCGGGTCGAGGCGGGTGGTCTGGCATTCGGCATTGCGGTCAGTCTGGTCGACGTACATCGAGCGGAACTTGAACACCCGGATCAGGTTGTCGTTGTAGCCAAAACGCTTCTGGCGAAACAACACCGGGCCCTTGGAATCGAGCTTGATGGCGATGGCCGTCACCAGCATGATCGGGGAAAACAGCAGCAGCCCGGCACTGGCCAGCAACAGGTCTTCGCAGCGCTTGATAAAGGGTGACCAGCCGCGCAGTGGCAGTTGCGAGGTGTTGAACATCAGGATGCCGCCGACATCGGTGATGCGGTTGTGGCCATAGCGCAGGGCAGCCATGTCGGGCACCAGCATGACGTTGACCGACATCTGCCGCAGGCGCTTGACCAGCCCGTTGATGCGCTGCTCGGCGGCCCAGGGCAGGGTGATCATCACCTGGTTGACCTGTTCGGACCTGATCAGCTTTTCCAGGTCGCGGGTGTTGCCCAGCAGCGGCAGGTTGCTCAATTCCTTGGGGATGCGCTCGGTACGGTCGTCGATAAAACCGATCAGGCCGGAGCGGATATCACTGTTGCGCGACAGGTGTTCGGCCACATGCACGGCGGTGTCGGTAAAACCGAGGATCACCGTGCGTTGCAGGAACTTGCCGTTCTTCATCAGGTTGCGATACAGGCGCAGCATCAGGATGCGTTCCACGCCAAACAACATCAGGCTCAGGGTGAACCAGAACATCAGGTTGCGCGGGCTCAACTGCGGGAACAGTAGCAGGATCTGGTACATGAACAGCAGGATGCAAAACGCGGAAATCCAGGCGACCAACATCACGCGAAAACGCAGGCGGTTGCTGAACAGATCCTCGGAGTACACCCCCAGGGCCTGGAACAGAATGATGGTCAGAATCGCAAAGAACAGCAGCAGGCCAAGGTAGTGGCTACGCATTTGCGGGTCCACCGGATCCGGATAGAACAACAGGATCATCGCCGGCAGGACCGCCGTCAGGCCGTGCAGTAATTTGACGAAAACCACGAAGAATTCAACAAAGCCGGTACGAGTCAGAAACAGGCTGTCGACTGACGACTTGTCACGCATAAATCATCCCTCAATGCACCACCAGGACTTCCCTGTTCGTATGCTCATCCATAAGGCAGGTTTGCTTTATAAGTGGTGCAATGCGAACGACTGCTTTCGCTGGGTAAAACGCAATTACCTGTCTGCTCGCAGGTATTTTTGCTCGATAATGTCTAAATGATGGCTCCTTCTGATAGGTTCGTCAAGGTTTTGACTTTTATCAGGGTTCTCGCCGTCGAGCTTCATAAGATACTCTTGTTGTGACGGTTTGTTGACATGTTTTGTGGGGGTTCTCAGATTTATCGAGAATAAGTGATGGCTTTTTGGAGTGTAGGAACAAAAACGGGAATTTTCCTGCGGGGAGGGAAATCCCTTTTTTGACGCAATGTAGGAAGGGCGCGGGCTGAACCTTGGGCCGGCTCCCACAGCTATGGCTTCAAGGCCGGTATCGCCTGCGCTGGCATCGGCGGCTGAGGTAGGACTAATCTACGGCTTTCCCTGGCGGATGAGCTGAGCATGATCGATCTCGCAACCCTGGCGGTTTTCTCTGGTTCTGTGCTGCTGTTGTTGCTGTCGCCCGGGCCGAACATGGCCTTTGTCATCAGCCATGGCGTGAGCTACGGCTGGCGGGGTGGGGTGGCGGCCGGCCTGGGGATCGGCGTGGCGGACCTGCTGCTGACCGCGTTGACTGCTACGGGCGTCACCGCCCTGGTGGCCAGTTGGCCTCCGTCCTTTGACTTGATTCGCTATGCCGGCGTGGTGTACCTGCTGTGGCTGGCGTTCAAGACCTTGCAGAAAAAGCCGTCCCTGGACACCGCCCAGGTTGTGCGGGTGCGCCTGGGCGGGGTGTTTATGCGCGCTATGCTCAACAGCTTGCTCAACCCTAAGGCGCTGTTGTTTTTCATGGTGTTCCTGCCGCAATTCGTCAAGCCCGAGGCCGGCCCCATTGCCCTGCAATTGGTGCAATTGGGCTTGGTCCTGACGTTGATTGCGGGCGTGTTTCACGCGGTGCTGGGAATTTTTGGCGGGGCGATCAGCCGGTTTTTTGCTGGCAGTGAGAAGACCGCAGGCCTGCAAAAATGGGGGCTGGCCACGGTGTTGACGGTACTGGCTGTGCGCCTGGCGTTGATGCCGCGCACGGTGTAGATGGCGCGCAGGTGTATCTCCTTGTGGGAGCGGGCTTGCCCGCGATAGCGGTCAGCCAAAACATTCGGTGACTGACACGACGCCATCGCGGGCAAGCCCGCTCCCACACTAGTTCGGCCTTTAGCCCAGCCGCGCCGCTGCCCGTGCGGTAATTTCGCCGCGGGTCTTGCGTGATTGCGCGGTGCGCTTGTTGGCCTCGTCCAGCACAGGCTGTGGTGCGCTGTCTGGCCGCCCGGCGTTGAAGGGCGGGGCCGGCGCATATTCGAGTTGCAGTTGCACCAGTTGCGCGGCCGCCTCGCCGTACAACTCGGCGGCCAGGGTCAGGGCAAAATCAATCCCCGCCGTGATACCGCCACCGGTAAACAGGTTGCCGTCGCGCACCACGCGCTCCTGCACCGGGATCGCGCCCAGGGTGGCCAGCATGTCGTGATAGGCCCAGTGCGTGGTGGCCCGCCGCCCGCGCAGCAAGCCCGCCGCACCCAATACTAGCGAGCCGGTACACACCGACGTCACATAGCGTGCGGTCTGGGATTGCTGGCGCAGAAAGCCCAGGGTCGGCTCATCTTCCATCAACGGTCCTACCCCTGAACCGCCCGGTACGCAGATCACATCCAGCACCGGGCAGTCGTCGTAGGTGATGGTCGGACTGAGCACCAACCCGCTACTGGAGGTCAGTGGCGCCAGGTCTTTCCAGATCAGGTGCAGCTTCACATCCGGCAATGACGCCAGCACGTCGTAGGGGCCGGTGAGGTCCAGTTGCTGGATGCCGGGGAACAACACAAAGCCGATCTGCAAGGTCATGGTGAAACTCCAGGAAAGAGGATGGACGGCTTCACTCTAGTGGCCTAGGCTTTGGCGCATACGCCATTGAGCCCACGAATCACGCCAATCATGCCGAAAATCATCCATGTACTCGCCTTTGCCAATGTGCAGGTGCTTGACGTCACCGGCCCCTTGCAGGTGTTTGCCTCGGCCAACGACCTGGCGCGCCAACAGGGTTTGCCGTTGCCCTATGCGGTCAACGTGATTGCCGCCCAGGCCGAGCCGGTGATGACCTCTGCCGGCCTGGCCCTGGTGGCCGAGCCGTTGCCTGGCGCCGAGACGCCCTGCGACACCTTGGTGATCGCTGGCGGCTGGGGAGTGTATGGCGCGGCCGAAGACCCGGACCTGGTGGCCTGGGTGCAGGATAAAGCCCGGCACTCACGGCGCGTGACGTCGGTGTGTACCGGCGCCTTCCTGCTGGCTGCCAGCGGCCTGCTGGACGGCTGCCGTGTCGCGACCCACTGGACGCGCTGCGAGGAATTGGCGCGCAAATACCCGAGTCTGCAGGTCGAGGCCAATCCGATTTTTATCCAGCAGGGGTCGGTCTGGACCTCGGCGGGGGTCACCGCCGGTATCGATTTGTGCCTGGCCCTGGTGGAAGAGGACCTGGGCCGCGCGGTCGCCCTGGAGGTGGCGCGGCACCTGGTGGTATTTCTCAAGCGCCCCGGTGGGCAGTCGCAGTTCAGCGTCACCCTGTCCCTGCAAAAGGGCGGCAGCCGCTTCAGCGAGTTGCACGCGTGGATTGCCGAACACCTGCACCTGGACTTGAACATCCCGACCCTGGCGGCGGCGTGCGGCATGAGCGAACGCAGCTTCGTGCGCCATTACCGCGCCGAGACCGGGCAAACTCCAGCGCGAGCAGTCGAGTTGATCCGCGTGGAAACCGCACGCCGGCAACTGGCCGACAGCGCCGTAGCAATCAAGCGCATCGCCGCGCAATGTGGTTTTGGCAGCGAAGAGACCATGCGCCGCAGTTTTCTGCGCGCCTTGTCGATCACCCCGCAGGTTTACCGCGAGCGGTTTTCGGCGCCGGCTTGAGTCAGCTCAATGCTCGTGTGACAGCAGTGACCAGGTAAGGCGGCCGCATACCCGTCGGTCGCGGCACGCCAGTCGGGTACGTGGATGAGGATGGAGAGAATGGGGGACAGCCGAGCATTATCGGGCATCATGTTTCTTCCTTGAACACAGGAGGAGCGGTATATACCTGGCTTTTTCCGATTATGAAAGAAGTCGAGGTTCTGCGATGCCAATGGCAAGCGGGCTTATTGTGGCGAGCTGGCTTGTCGTGGCGAGCGGGCTTGCCCCGCGCTGGGCTGCGAAGCAGCCCCAATAGGGCCACCGAGTTCCCTCAGGCAGATCGCGAAAACAGGTTTTGGGGCTGCTTCGCAGCCCAGCGCGGGGCAAGCCCGCTCGCCACAACAAGCCCGCTCGCCACAGCCAGTGAGCCCAGCGCTGTAAAGCCAGCGGATCAAGGCTGCCACACCGTTTTCTCTCCACTCAACTTGCGATCCAGAAACGTCGCCGCGCTGATCAGCGCCAAATGGCTCAGGGCCTGTGGTGTGTTGCCCAGGTGTCGCGCCTGGCTGTCGAATTCCTCGGCATACAACCCCAGCGGGTTGGCATAGCGCAGCAGTTGCTCGAATTCCAGGTGGGCCTTTTCCACTTGGCCTGCGCGAGCCAGGCATTCGACATACCAGAATGAGCAGGCAGTAAACGCACCCTCAGTGCCTTGCAGGCCATCAATCTGGCTGTCGTCATTGCGATAGCGGTACACCATGCCATCGCGCACCAGGCTTTTTTGGATGGCCTCCAGGGTCGACAACCAGCGCGGGTCGGTGGCTGCCACGAAGCGCACCAGTGGCATCAACAGCATCGAACCATCCAGGGCGGTGCTGCCGATGTGCTGCACGAAATGCCCGCGTTCCTCGTTCCAGAAGTTGCTCCAGATATCTTCATATATCGCCTGGCGGGTCTGGTCCCAGCGGGCAAAAGGTGCCGGCAGCGAACGCTTGGAGGCCAGGCGGATCGCGCGGTCGAGGGCGACCCAGCACATCAGGCGCGAGTGCAGGAAGTGATGTTGCTCGCCGCGCATCTCCCAGATGCCGACGTCTTTCTGGTTCCAGGTCTCGCACACCTGGTCCACCACTTCCAGGGTATGTTTCCAGCCCTCATGGGAGATGGCTTCGCCGTACTTGTTGACCAGGTACACCGCGTCCATCAGTTCGCCGAAAATATCCAGTTGCACCTGGTCAAAGGCCTCGTTGCCAATGCGCACCGGTTGCGCGCCGCCATGGCCGCTGAGGTGGGTCAACTCGGTTTCCGGCAGCTGTTGGCGGCCGTCGATGCCATACAGGATGTTGATTTTCATCGGCTGCCCGCAGCAGTCGCTGACGCGCCCGCGCAACCAACGCATGTAGTCATTGGCTTCCTGGACAAAACCCAGGCGCATAAAGGCGTAGACGGTGAACGAGGCGTCGCGGATCCAGGTGTAGCGGTAGTCCCAGTTGCGTTCGCCACCTGGGGCTTCCGGCAGGCCGAAGGTGGCCGCAGCGAGGATCGCGCCGTGTTTGCGTGAGGTCAGCAACTTCAGGGTCAGGGCCGAGCGATTGACCATTTCCCGCCAGCGCCCGCGATAGTTGGACTGGGCCAGCCAGCCGCGCCAGAACGCCAGGGTGTGCTGCAGGCACAGGTCGGTGCCGCTGCTGTCGACGCGCACATCGTCCAGGCCGCCCAGGACAAATTCGGCACCTTGGTCCTGGTCCAGGGTAAAGCAGGCGACGGCGGCGTCATTGTCGATCTGCAAAGGCTGGCTGCTGGCCAGGCGCAGGCCAGGCAGGCCCGCTGCTTCGAAGCACACATCAGCGTTATCGGCCGTGGCCCGCGTGGGTGCCCTGGCATAGTCATGGCGCACCGCGCAGCGCATGTGCAGGGTGGCCTTGCCGCTCACCACGCGCACACGGCGGATCAGCAGGGGCAGGTCGTCGACATCGTCGCTGATGCTCAGCAGGTCGGTGATTTCCACCACCGCTTCATCGCTCAACCAGCGGGTTTGCAGGACATTGGTGTCCGGCAGATAGATCTGTTCCCGACGCGCCTGGGGCAGGTCCGGCGTCAGTTGGAAGATCCCGGCGGCGGGGGAGTCCAGCAGTGAGCAGAAGATCGACGGGCTGTCGAATTCCGGCCAGCAGAAAAAGTCGATGCTGCCCTGGTCGTTGATCAGTGCCGCACTGCGCATGTCGCCGATGATGCCGTGGGCATCGATGGCGCTTTGAGCTTCGTTTTTCAGATCAACCATTGTCTTTGAACTCCGGGTAGAGGCTCATGCCGCCGTCGATAAACAAGGTGCTGCCCACCACATAGTCGGAGGCATCACTGGCCAGCCAGACCACGGCGTTGGCCACATCTTCGACGTCACCGACGCGGCCATAGGGGATCAGTTTCAGCAGCGCCTGCTCGGCATCGCCCTCGGTGGCGGCGCGGTTGATGGCCGTGCGGATCGCCCCCGGCGCGATGCCGTTGATGCGGATCCGTTGGTGGCTGACTTCTTGGGCGAGGCTGCGCATCAACATCTCGACGCCGCCTTTGGACGCGGCGTAGTTGACGTGGCCGGCCCATGGGATCAACTGGTGCACCGAGCTCATGTGGATGATTTTGCCGGCGGCCCGGGATACGCCTGCTCGCACGCCCTGGCGATTGAAAATGCGCAGGGCGGCGCGGGCGCAGAGGAACTGCCCGGTGAGGTTGACGCCGATCACCGTGTTCCACTGCTCAAGGGTCATGTCGCTGATGGCGGCGTCTTTTTGCAGGCCGGAATTGGCCACCAGAATGTCGAGATGACCGAAGGCGTCGAGGGCCTGCGCAAACAGGCGCTCGACATCGTCCTCCCGGGACACATCGGCGCCGATGGCCAGGGCCCGGCCGCCACTCTGGTTGATCTGCGCCGCCAGGGCCTGGGCGGGCTCTGCCTGACGGTTGTAGTTCACCACTACCGCCGCGCCGGCCGCGGCCAAAGCCCTGGCGGCGCCCGCGCCGATGCCGGAGCTGGCGCCGGTGACCACGGCCACTTGTTGTTCCAACGAGATGCGCATTGTCCACCCAACCTTTATTGCGGGAGTCCATTGAGCTGACTGACGGTGCGCGGCACAAGTTCAGTGGCTTGTCCGAAATGCGACGATGGCTGTCTATATCTATCGTTTTCGCCATTGGGCTTTTGGTTAGAATCACTGGCTTAACGACGTGAGACGCTGCCCATGACAACTGCGCCCCGGCCTTGGCTTGAGGCTTATGCCGACAACTACCGCAACGACGAAGTGGTCCATCCCCATTGTCATACCCAGGCGCAACTGATTCACGGCGTCACCGGGGTAATGGTGGTGAGTACGGCCCAGGGCAGTTGGCTGGTGCCGTCCGGGCACGCGTTGTGGGTGCCCGCCGGGACGCCCCACGAAATTCGCATGGCCGGCGAGGTGCACATGCGCACCTTGTTTCTCATGCCTGAGGTGGAGCCTAGCCTTGGCCGCACGTGCCAGGTGATCGAGGTGTCCGCGCTGTTGCGGGAGCTGATCGTGGCCGCCACGCTGATCGCCGGTCAGGTCAACAACCCGCGCCTGCTGGCGATGGTGGAGTTGATCCGCATGGAGTTGCTGGCCGCGCCGGTGGTGGCGATGCACGTACCGGTGCCCGGCGACGCACGGCTGGCCAGGTTGTGTACGCGGTTCATCCGCAACCCGGCCGATGACAGCAGCCTGGAGTCCTGGGCCGACACCCTGAACATGAGCGCACGCACCCTGAGCCGGATTTTCCAGCGCGAGCTGGGCATGAGCTTTGGCGAATGGCGCAAGCGTGCGCGCCTGGCGTTGAGCCTCAAGTTACTGGCCCAGGGCGCCTCCATCCTGGAAGTAGCGCTGGAACATGGTTATCAAAGCCCCAGCGCGTTCAGTGCGATGTTCCGTCGTTCGCTGGGGTATCCGCCGAGTCATTTCCGCCCTGGGGCCTGATGTTGCTTCATGTAACCCTATTGTCCATTTGGCGACGATACATGGCCCTGGCGCGGGCGAATCCGCCAGGGCGCATGCCTAATCTGCAAAGCTCATTCTTCAGCGAGCTTTGTGATGCCCAGCCTTGTCGTTCATCCCCCCACTAGCAATCGATCCCCGGCAGCCCTGACGCTGCTTCTGCTGGGCGCGCTGGCCGGATGCAGCGGCCTGCCCGACGAACCTGCAGCGCCGTTGGCGGCCCAGGCGATACCGCAATTGTCCAGCGGGTCGGCAACCCAGGCGCTGCCCCAGCGCTGGTGGCAGCTTTACCGCGACCGGCAACTGGACCTGTTGGTCGAGCAGGCCTTGCGCCACAACAAAGACCTTGAGGCCGCCGCCGCGCACGTCGATGCGCTGCTGGCCCGCCTGGAGCAGGTCGACCGCCAGCGCCAGCCCTCGACCTTGCTGACCTACGGCGTGGGCTATGGCCGCAGTCGCGACGACCAGACCCTGGCCCAGGCCACCGGTGAACATGCCGATGCCGAGTGGAGCCATGCTCCCGGATTCTCCCTGAGCTACACCCTGGACCTGTGGGGCGAGGTGCGTTACCGCCTGGCTGCCGCCCGCGCCGATGCGCAGGCAGCGCGGGCGCTGGAGGACGAGTGGCGGGTGACGGTGGCCGCGCAAACCACGCGGGCCTATGGCCAGGCGTGCGTCTATGCCTTCAGCAGCCAGGTGCAGCGTCATTCGGTGCAGGTGTTGGAGCGCAGTGTCGAAGTCACTCGCAAACTGCAGCAGGCCGGTGCGGCCACCGCTCTGGACCTGGCGCGCCTCAATGGCCTGCTGGAAGAAACCCGTGCGCCGTTGCCCATGTTGACTGCCCGCCATCAGGCCGCACTGTATGAATTGGCGGTGCTAAGTGGCATGCGGCCCCAGGACGTGGCCCGCAACAGCTGTGCCCAGCCCCCGCAATTGCAGGCGCCGCTGCCCGTGGGGGACGGCTGGGCGCTGGTGCAACGGCGTGCCGATATCCGGCGTGCCGAGCGCCAATTGCAGGCGGCCACGCTGGCCATTGGCGTCGCACGCGCCGAGTTGTACCCGCGAGTGACGTTCGGTGCTGCACTTGAGTCTTCGGCGAGCAGCCTGGGCAAGTTGGGGGACAGTGAGGCGCTGGTGTATTCCGTGGGGCCGTTGTTGTCCTGGCGCTTTCCCAACCGCGGCGTCGCCCAGGCCCGGGTGGGCCAGCGCCAGGCCCAGGCGCGCGAGGCCCAGGCGCGTTTCGACGCCACGGTACTGAGCGCCTTGAAACAGGTCGAACAAGCCCTGGCGCTGTACCAGGGCGAACAGCAGCGTCGTCAGGCCCTGCAAGCCGCGCTGGACAACAGCCAGCAGGCGTTTGAACTGGCCACCCGCAGTTATCGGGCCGGTGCCCTTGATGCCCTGCAATTGCTCGACAGCGAGCGCAGCCTGGTCAGCCTGCAGGCCACCCTGGCCCAGGCAGACCTGCGCTTGGTCAACCGCCAGATCGACCTGTTCCAGGCTCTGGGTGGCGGCTGGCAACGTGACGATCAACCTCAACCCTTACCCCTTGCTGCCCTTGGAGCCAAGCCATGAACCAGGCTGTTGAACCCGCCATCCTGCAATCCACTCCCAGCTTGATGCAACGCCATCGCCGCGCACTGCTCACAGGCGCCTCCCTGGCGACGCTGCTGGGGCTGGGGCTGTTTGCCGGGTATTGGTGGCAGTGGGGGCGGTTCCTTGAAGAGACCGACGATGCCTACGTCCGTGCCGACTGGGTGGCGGTCAGCCCGCGCATCGCCGGCTACGTGGCCCAGGTGCTGGTGGAGGACAACCAGCCGGTGAAGGCGGGCGATGTGCTGGTGCAGTTGGATGACCGGGACTTTATCGAGCAGTTGCGCAGCTCCGAGGCGAAGTTGCAGCAAGCCCGGGCAGCGGCGACGGCGCGCCAGTCCAGCCTGCATACCCTGGACGCGCGGCTGGCCGAGCAGCAGCAACGCATCGCCCAGGCCCAGGCGGCCTTGCATAGCAACGAGGCCGAGGCCCATCGTGCGCGCCTGGACTACCTGCGTTATCGCGATCTGGTGGACCAGCAGATCGCTACCCGTGAGCGCCTGGAAACCGCCAGTGCCGGCCAGGCCAAGGCTCTGGCGGCGGTGACCGAAGCCCGTGCCCAAGTGGCCCGGCAGCAGGCTCAGTGCCAAGTCTTGCAGGCGCGTCGCCAACAGGCCCAAGCGCGCATCGCCGAATCCCAGGCCCGGGTGGGCGAGGCCCAGGCCAATCTGGCCCTGGCCCGCAATGCCTTGAATGACACAGCAATCCGCGCGCCGTTCGACGGGGTCGTGGGCCAGCGCAAGGTCCGTCGCCAGCAGTACGTGATGCCGGGCCTGCCGTTGCTGGCGGTGGTGCCGGTGGAGCAGGCCTATGTGATCGCCAATTACAAGGAAACCCAGTTGCAGCACATGGCGCCGGGGCAATCGGTGGATATTGCGGTGGACAGTTTTGCCGGCCAGCGCTGGCGCGGCCAGGTGGAAAGTATCGCCCCCGGTTCCGGCGCGGTATTCGCCTTGTTGCCGCCGGACAACGCCACCGGCAATTTCACCAAGATCGTGCAGCGTTTTCCGGTGAAGATCCGCCTGGTCGCGGACGAGGTCAACGGCCCCGCGATCTTGCCGGGAATGTCAGTGATCGCCACGGTGGATACGCGTCCGGCCCGCCAGCAGGACAGTTCCCATGGCGGCTGATGCGCGCAGCACTTCGACGGTATCGTTTCGCGCCTGGGTCGCGGTGATCGGTGGTCTGTTCGGTTGCTTCATGGCTGGCATGAACGTGCATGTCACCAGTGCCGCGTTGCCGGAAATCGAAGGGGCCCTGGGCGCTACGTTTGAGGAGGGATCGTGGATTTCCACGGCCTACCTGGTGGCGGAAATCATCATGATCCCGCTCACCGCATGGCTGGTGCAGGTGTTCTCGTTACGGCGGGTAATGCTGTGGGGCTCCGGGGTCTTTCTGGTGGCCTCGGTGGCCTGTTCGATGGCGCCGAACCTGCCGGTGATGATCATCATCCGTGTGATCCAAGGGGCCGCAGGAGCGGTGCTGATTCCGCTATCGTTCCAGTTGATCATTACCGAGTTGCCCGCCAGCAAGATCCCGCTGGGCATGGCGCTGTTCAGCCTGGCCAACAGCGTGGCCCAGGCCGCAGGGCCGTCTATTGGTGGCTGGTTGACCGATGTCTATTCGTGGCGCTGGATCTTCTACCTGCAGCTGTTCCCCGGCATCGCGCTGTTGGCGGCAGTGGCCTGGTCCATCGATCGCCAGCCGATGAACCTTGGGTTGTTGCGCCAAGGCGACTGGCTGGGCATCGCGTGCATGGTGCTGGGCCTGGGCGCGTTGCAGATCGTGCTGGAGGAGGGCGGGCGCAAGGATTGGTTCGGCTCGGCCTTTATTGTTTGGATGAGCCTGGCGGCGGTGGTCGGGCTGGCAGGGTTTATCGGTCGCCAATTGTGGGGCAGCAAAAGCTTTATCAACCTGCGATTGTTGGCGCACTACAACTTTGGCGTGGCCAGCGTGGCGATGTTTATCTTCGGTGCCAGCACCTATGGCCTGGTATTCCTGGTGCCCAACTACCTGTCCCAGATGCAGGGCTACAACGCCAGCGAAATCGGCATCAGCCTGATTGCCTACGGCATGGTGCAACTGGTGCTGGCGCCGTTTTTGCCGCAGCTGATGAAGTGGTTTAGCGCGAAAATCCTCGTGGCTTCAGGTTTCGCGATCATGGCCCTGGGCTGTTGGATGGGCGCGCATTTGTCGGCCGACAGCGCCAGTAACGTGATCATCCCCTCGATCGTGGTGCGCGGCATCGGCCAACCATTGATCATGGTGGCGCTGTCGGTGCTGGCGGTGCATGGGCTGGCCAAGGCCGAGTCTGGCTCGGCCTCGGCGGTCTTCTCGATGTTGCGTAATCTGGGCGGCGCAGTGGGTACGGCCCTGCTGGCACAGTTGGTGGTGGTACGCGAGCAGGTGCATTCGGCGCGGATCGGTGAATCGCTGAACATTTTCGAGCCGGCCTTGCAACAACGCTTGCCGGGCGGCGGTTTGCTGCAGGAACAATGGCCGCAGCACCAGCAGGTGCTGGGGTTGCTGGATCAGGGCGTACGGCACCAGTCCTTCTTGATGGCTTACAGCGACGCGTTCTACCTGGCGTGTGTGGCGCTGACGTTGTGTGCGGTGGCGGCGCTGTTGTTGCGGCGAACCTGAGCCTCGTTTCCAGGGGTAGTTGTAGTTAGGGGCCTACTGTGGAGAGGGGCCCTGTTGTGGCGAGGGGGCTTGTCCCCCGCTGGACTGCGCAGCAGGCCCATTTTTTGGGGTCGCTGCGCAACCCAGCGGGGCAAGCCCCCTCGCCACTGCAGCCCCCTTTGCTAGGGGCTCAGGCCACAGGCTTCAACCCCCGAAGCAGCAAATCCAAGCCTTGCAGCGCTTGCTCCAGGCATTCATCCGGGCGTTCGGCATGGGCAATCCATTGCGCCGTATCCACCAGGCTGCCATTGATCAATCGGGCCAGCGCCAGGCTGGGGGCCTGTTCAATCAATCCGACCTGCATCAATCCCTCCAGGAGCCGACGCAGTGAGTCGATGCATTGCTGCTGGGCGCCGACGTCAGCACCCAGCACTGCCGGCGCATCTTGCAGCACAATGCGCTGGATTTCCGGATCCTGGGCCATGCGCAAATACGCGCGACAGCGTTCGCAAAAACCCTCCCAGGGGTTTGCGGCCTGGGCGCTGATTTGTTGCAGGTGCTCATCCATTTCGCTGTCGAGTTGCGCGACCACCGCTGCCAGTAAGCCTTTTTTGTCGCCAAAGTGATGGTACAGCGCCCCTCGCGTGAGGCCGGCGCGCGCGGTGAAATCGTCCATGGAGGTATGGGCAAAACCTTGGGTCGCAAAGGCGTGGCGGGCGCTGGCTAGCAAGCGGGCGCGGGTTTCTTCGATCATCTCGGCGCGGGCTCGGCTCATGGAAAATGCTCGTCCTGGTCAGGTGGGTAGTTGACATACGCCGCGTATGTTACTCATGATTTGTCACATACGCACCGTATATATTTCGCCCGGATTGCCTTGAATGGCAAGCTCCAGGGCTCCCAGCAAGAGGACACGCACCATGGCAAACCCCTACGCCGAGCTGTTTCAGGCGCCAGGTTCCAGGGCTTTTGTATCGGCCGGCATGCTCGCGCGCATGCCGATTTCCATGACCGGTATCGGGTTGATCACCATGTTGTCCCAGGTCCGCGGTGGTTATGGGCTGGCGGGCGCAGTGGCGGCCACCTTTGCCTTGGCTACGGCGTTTTGCGCGCCGCAGGTTTCACGGCTGGTAGACCGTTACGGCCAGGGCCGCGTATTGCCGGTGGCGGCCGTGATTGGCGGGGGCGCGCTGTTGATGCTGTTGTTGTGTACCCGCTTGCAGGCACCGGACTGGACGCTGTTTATCTTCGCCGCCCTGGCCGGTTGCATGCCCAATATGTCGGCCATGGTGCGTGCGCGCTGGACCGAGATCTACCGTGGCCAGCCCCGCTTGCAAACCGCCTTTGCCCTGGAGTCGGTGCTGGACGAGGTGTGCTTTATCCTTGGGCCACCGATATCGGTAGGGCTGTGCGTGCTGCTGTTTCCCGAAGCCGGCCCGCTGGTGGGGGCGATCTTGCTGGCGGTCGGCGTGACCACCTTCGTCCTGCAAAAACAGACTGAACCGGCTATTCACGCTCAGCTTGAGCAGCAGGGCCGCTGGTTGATTACCCAGCCTTCGGTATTGGTGCTGATGATCCTGCTGATGGCCATGGGCACCATTGTCGGTGTGGTGGACGTGGTCAGCGTAGCGTTCGCCCAGCATCAGGGCCAACCGGCAGCCGCGAGTATTGTGCTGTCGGTGTATGCCATTGGCTCGTGCCTGGCGGGGCTGGCCTTTGGGGCGTTGAAATTGCACATGCCGTTGCCCCGGCAGTTCCTGCTCTGTGGCCTGGCCACGGCGTTGACCACGCTGCCGTTGTTGTGGGTGGGGGATATCCTTGGGCTGGCGCTGGCGGTGTTTGTGTCCGGGCTGTTTTTTGCGCCGACGCTGATTGTGTCCATGGCGCTGGTGGAGCAGGTCGTCCCCCCCAGCCGCTTGACCGAAGGCATGACCTGGCTGATCACCGGCCTGAGCATCGGCGTGGCCATCGGTGCGGCAAGTTCCGGCTGGATGATCGATCAATTCGGCGCCCCCAGCGGGTTCTGGGTGGCGCTGGTGGCCGGGGCGGTGGTGCTGGCGGCCGCCGTGCTGGGCTACCGCCGCCTGGGCTAAGTCACCCCAGGGCGGGGTGACTGTCTGCCGCATGATGACGCAGGAACTCGTTCAAGGCCTGGCGCGTCAGGTCGTTGAGTGTGACCTTTTTCTGCGTCGCCGCCAGGGCTGCGGCCAGGTGCAGATCATGGCCCACCCGTACATTGAATGAGCCTTTGCAGGGCTTTTCTGGTGCCTGGCCCAAGGTCTGGCACGTAGCCAGGTAATCCTCCACCGCCTCGCGAAAGGCGGCTTCCAACTGGGCCACGGTCTGGCCTTCGTAGCTGACCAGGGCGCGGATAAACAGCAGCTTGCCGAATAGGCAATTGTCCTCGACGCTGGCTTCTATGGAGCCGATGTAGCCTTTGTATTTCAACTGGTTGCTCATTGAAGCAAGCCTCCTGATTCCAACTGTTCAATGATCTGGCGCCGAATGTAGTGTTTCAGCTCATTGCCAGGGTGGGGCTTGTGCAAGGTGATCATTGCACTCGGGTCGCCGATGTCGAACTTGACGCGGCTCCCAGCCCCTTCGATTTGTCGATAACCCAGCCAGCCCAGCAATGTGACGAGCTCAGGCCAGGTGAATGCCATCTGCAGGTTGAGCAGTTTGGCGAGCAGCTTTTCATTTTTGGACACGGCGTTCCCTGCGTGTAACTAAATGTAGTTGCAAATATGGTTGTGCGTCAATGATAGGACCGCTTTGCGGACTTCTCCCGGCTTTGATGTAACGCCTGATGACTGCACCCGCCTGCGCTAATTTTTCCCGTCTGGATTCGTTTTATAGGGACGACGTGCCTTTGTGCTTCCTGCCTATTGCTCCGGATCCCAAGAAATGAACGCTGAAGACTCCTTGAAACTTGCTCGCCGGTTTATCGGGTTGCCCCTGGAAAAACGCCAGATGTTCCTCCAGGCGCTGCAAAAAGAAGGGATCGACTTCTCGCGTTTTCCGATTCCGGCCCAGGTCGAGGCCGAGGATCGCCAGGCGTTGTCCTACGCCCAGCAGCGGATGTGGTTTCTGTGGCAACTGGATCCGGCCAGCGCCGCCTACAACCTGCCGGGAGCGGTGCGTCTGAAGGGGCGTTTGAGCCTGGCGGCGATCGAGCAGGCGTTTGCCAGCCTGATCGCGCGACATGAAACCCTGCGCACGGTGTTCCAGCGCCAGGCCGATGAGCGCCTGTTGCAAGTGCCCTGCGAGCCTGCGCTGGCGATCGAACCTCTGGATCTTTGCAACTTGCCGCCGGCCGAGCGCGAACAGGCGGTGATGGCCGCCGCCACCGCGCAATCGCTGCAGCCCTTCGACCTGGCCACCGGCCCGTTGCTGCGTGTGCAATTGCTCAAGCTTGCCGAGCAGGAGCATGTGTTGCTGTTGACCCTGCATCACATCGTCTCGGACGGCTGGTCGATGAACGTGCTGATCGACGAGTTCATCCGTTGCTATGACGCCTTTGAACGCCAGCAGTCGCCGCAATTGCCGGCCCTGCCGATCCAGTACAGCGACTACGCCCTGTGGCAGCGCCGCTGGCTGGAAGCCGGGGAGCAGGCGCGACAACTGGATTACTGGCGCGAGCAACTGGGCGATGAGCACCCGGTGCTGGAGTTGCCCCTGGACTTTGCGCGTCCAGCCGTGGCCAGTCATCAGGGCCAGCGTTTTGAGTTCGCGGTGCCGGCGCAATTGGCCGAGGGCGCGCGCTTGCTGGCGCGCCAGCAGAACGTGTCGTTGTTCACGGTGTTGCTGGCCGCCTTCAAGGTCCTGCTGTTTCGCTACACCGGCCAGACCGACCTGCGGGTGGGCGTGCCGATTGCCAACCGGCACCGGGGTGAAACCGAAGGCTTGATCGGCCTGTTCGTCAACACCCAGGTCATGGCGGCGCACGTCGATGGGCAGGCGCGGGCCAGCGACTTGCTGCAGGTGCTCAAGGACGTGGTCAATGGTGCCCAGGCCCACCAGGACCTGCCGTTCGAACGCCTGGTCGAAGCCCTCAAACCAGAGCGCAGCCTGAGCCACACGCCGCTGTTCCAGGTGCTGTACAACCACCAGCCGCAAGTGGCTGATCTTGAGGCGCTGGTGCTGGAGTCCGGGCTGTCCCTGAGCCTGGTGGAGTGGCAAAGCCGCACCACCCAATTCGACCTGAGCCTCGACACCTGGGAGCAGGGTGGCACCCTGCGCGCTGCGCTGACCTTTGCCACGGACCTGTTCACATCCGCCACCATCGAACGCATGGCCCGTCATTGGATTCACATACTGGGCGGCATGGTCGACAACGTGCAGCAGCGTGTGGCCGAGTTGCCCATGCTGGATGCCGCAGACTACCAGCAGCAGATTCATGACTGGAACGCCACCGCCTCTGAGTACCCGCAACAGCGCAGTATTCATCGACTGATCGCCGAGCAGGTGGAGCGCCAGCCCGACGCCCTGGCCCTGACCTATGGCACCAAGACCCTGAGCTATCGCCAGCTGGACCGCCAAGCCAATCAACTGGCCCACAAACTGATCGAACTGGGCGTGGGCCCCGAAGTGCGGGTCGGCGTGGCCATGCAGCGCTCCGACGCCTTGATCATCGCCTTGCTTGGCGTGCTCAAGGCCGGTGGCGCCTATGTGCCGCTGGACCCGGATTACCCCGCCGACCGCGTCGCCTACATGCTCAAAGACAGCCGCGCCCAGGTGCTGCTGACCGAGGCCGAGCTGCTCGCAGACTTGCCCGAGACCCAGGCCCAGGTGCTGTTGATGGATAACCTGGCCGACTACCCGCTGACGGCACCCGTCACGCAGGTGGAGCCCGACAACCTGGCCTACGTGATCTACACCTCCGGGTCCACCGGCAAGCCCAAGGGCGTGGCGATTGCCCATGGCAACGTACTGGCGCTGATTCACTGGTCGCAGCAGGTCTACAGCCGTGAAGATATCCAGGGCGTGCTGGCCTCGACCTCAGTGTGTTTCGACCTGTCAGTGTGGGAAATTTTCGTCACCCTGGCCAACGGTGGCTCGCTGATTCTCGCGCGCAATGCCCTGGAACTGCCGGACTTGCCGGCCCGCGACCAGGTGCGCCTGATCAACACCGTGCCGTCGGCGATCAATGCCTTGCAGCGTGCCGGGCAGATCCCCGAGAGCGTGCGCATCATCAACCTCGCGGGTGAGCCACTGAAGCAGTCGCTGGTCGATAGCCTCTATCAGCAGCCGTCGATCAAACAGGTCTATGACCTGTACGGCCCCTCCGAAGACACCACCTATTCCACCTGGACGCCCCGCGAAGCGGGGGGCCAGCCATGCATTGGCCGACCGTTGAGCAACACCCAGGGTTACATCCTCGATGCCGATTTGCAGCCCGTACCCACCGGGTCCGCTGCCGAGTTGCACCTGGCCGGTGCCGGGATCACCCGGGGCTATCTCGGCCAGCCAGCCTTGACCGCCGAAAAGTATGTACCCAACCCATTTTCCACCACCGGCGAGCGCCTGTATCGCACCGGCGACCTGACCCGTTACCGCCCTGACGGCGTCATCGAATACGTCGGGCGCATTGACCATCAGGTGAAGATTCGCGGCCTGCGTATTGAACTGGGGGAAATCGAGGCACGTCTGCTCAGCCACCCGCAGATCAAGGAAGCGCTGGTGATCGCCCAGGATGGCCGGTTGCTGGTGGCCTATGTGGTGCCGGCGGCCATGCCGCAGGATCAAGCCGCGTTCGAACAAACCTTGCGCGCGCACCTGGCCGACACCCTGCCCGAATACATGCTGCCCACGGTGATCATGGCCTTGGCGCAATTCCCCGCGACCCCCAACGGCAAGCTGGACCGCAAGGCCTTGCCACGGGCCGGCGAGGCCAAGGTGCAGGCGTTCAGTGCGCCTCAGGAGCCCCGGCAGTTGCTGCTGGCCGGGATCTGGCAGGACATTCTGGGGCTGCCGCAGATCGGCCTGGATGACAACTTTTTCGAGTTGGGCGGCGACTCCATCGTGTCGATCCAGGTGGTCAGCCGCGCCCGTCAGGCCGGCCTGCAACTGGCGCCCAGCGACCTGTTCCGCCACCAGACCCTGCGTAGCCTGGCCGCTGCCGCCCGCGAAGTGTCGACGCTGACCATCGAGCAAGGGCCGGCCCAGGGCCCGGTGTTGCTGACCCCGGTCCAACAATGGTTCTTTGCCCAGGATATTCCCGCCCGCCAGCACTGGAACCAGTCGCTGCTGCTCACCCCCCGGCAGCCGGTCAACGTCGCGGCATTGGCGGCCGCGTTGCAGGCACTGGTGGCCCAGCACGATGCCTTGCGCCTGCGTTTCGTCGAGCGCGGGGAAGGCTGGGAGCAGGCGCACGCGGAATCGGCCACGGTGGACTTGTGGCAGCGCCAGGCCGCCAGCGTCGAGGCCTTGCGTGAGCAATGTGATCTCGCCCAGGCCAGCCTGGATCTGCAACGCGGCCCATTGATGCGGGCCATGCTGGTGGACATGGCCGACGGCAGCCAGCGCCTGTTGCTGGTGCTGCATCACTTGGTGGTGGATGGGGTGTCCTGGCGTGTGCTGCTGGAAGATCTGCAGCGCGGTTACGCCCAAGGCGTGGCCGGCGAACCCCTGGTGCCGGCACACAAGACCAGTGCCTACCAGCAGTGGGCCGCGCGCTTGGACGACTACAGCCGCAGCCCGGCGCTGCTGGCCGAGTTGCCGTACTGGCGCGAGCAATTGCAGGGCGTGGCAACCGACTTGCCTCGGGATAACCCGCAAGGCCGGCAAACCCAGGCAGTGGCTGAGCATATCCGCCTGCGCCTGGGCCGCGAACAGACTCGGCAACTGCTGCAACAGGCGCCTGCGGCCTACCGCACCCAGGTCAACGACCTGCTGCTGGCAGCCCTGGCGCGCACGGTCTGCCAATGGACCGGCCAACCCTCGGCGCTGATCCAACTGGAAGGCCACGGTCGCGAAGAACTGTTCGACGATATCGACCTGACACGCACCCTGGGTTGGTTCACCAGCCTGTATCCATTGCGCCTGACCCCCAGCGGCGAGCTGGGCGACACCCTCAAGGCGATCAAGGAGCAATTGCGCCAGGTGCCCCACAAGGGCATTGGCTACGGCGTGCTGCGCTACGGCGCTGCGGCTGACGAGTTGGCGGCGCTGGCCCAGCCACGGATCACCTTCAATTACCTGGGGCAGTTCGACCAGCAGTTTGGCGAGGATGCGCTGTTCGTGCCGGCCAGCGAAGGCGGCGGCCAGGCCCAGAGCCTGGAGGCGCCCCTGGCCAACTGGCTGAGCGTGGAAGGGCGGGTATACGCTGGCGAGCTGGAACTGGACTGGAGCTTCAGTGGCGAAGTCTATCGTCGCCAGACCATTCAGGCCCTGGTGGATCACTGCGCCCAGACCTTGCACGAGTTGATCGAACATTGCCTCGATCCACAACAGGGCGGCGCCACACCTTCGGACTTTCCCCTGGTCAGCCTCGACCAGGCGCAACTGGAAGGCCTGGGCCTGCCCCTGGCGCAGATCGAGGACCTCTATCCGCTGTCGCCGATGCAGCAGGGCATGCTGTTCCACAGCGCCTACGACGCCGGTGGCGATGCCTATATCAACCAACTGCGCCTGACCATCGATGGCCTGGACGTGGAGCGGTTTGGCCAATGCTGGCAAGCGGTGCTGGAGCGCCATGAAGTATTGCGCGCGCGCTTCGTCTGGGAAGGCCAGGCGCAGGCGTTGCAAGCGATCCAGCGCTCGGCGCAACTGCCGCTGACGGTGCTGGACCAGGCCCCCGACGACCTCGATCGATTGGCCCTCGAACAACGCAAACAAGGCTTCGATCTGCATCAGGCGCCGTTGTTGCGCCTGGTGTTGGTACCGCTGGCGGGCCAGCGTTATGAGCTGATCTACACCAGCCATCACATCCTGATGGATGGCTGGAGCAACGCGCAGTTGCTTGGGGAAGTCCTGCAACGTTACGCAGGACACGTGCCTGCGCCGGTCAGCGGGCGTTATGCCGACTATGTGGGCTGGCTGCTGGCCCAGGACGCCCGCGCCAGTGAACAGTTCTGGAGCGCGCACCTGCAAGCGCTGGCCGCGCCGACCCTGCTGGCCAACGCTTTGCCGGCGCCGCGCTCAGGCAGCGGCCATGCCAGTCACCACCTGTTGCTGGATACCCACACCACGGCGCGCCTCGGGGCGTTTGCCCGGCACAACAAAGTCACCTTCAACACCCTGCTGCAAGCGGCATGGGCGATTTTGCTGCAACGTTATTGCGGCCAGCCAAGCGTGGCCTTTGGCGCGACGGTGGCCGGGCGTCCGGCCCATTTGCCGGGGATCGAGCAGCAAGTCGGGCTGTTTATCAATACATTGCCGATCATTTGCAGCCCGGATGCCACCCATAGCGTCGCCAGCTGGTTGCAACAGGTGCAGGCGCACAGCGTGGCCCTGCGTGAGCACGAGCACACGCCGCTGTACGACATTCAGCGCTGGGCCGGGCAGCCCGGCAGCGCACTGTTCGACACCTTGCTGGTGTTCGAAAACTACCCGGTGTCCCAGGCGCTGCAAGCCGGTGCTCCGGCCGGCTTGAGCTTCAGCGGGCTGCACAACCATGAACAGACCAGCTATCCGCTGACCCTGGGCATCGAGTTGGGTGAAACCCTGAGCCTGGATTTCAGCTACGCCCAGGCCGACTTCAGCCCGCAACAGATACACGCTATCGGCACGAGTCTGCTGCAATTGCTTGAGCAGTTTGTCGAGGATAACGGCCAGGCATTGGGCAACCTGAGCCTGCGCGATCCAGCCTTGGAGCAAGGCGCAGTGCAGCCGGCGCTCGACCCGCTGCTGGCGCACCAGCGTATCGAACGGCGCGCCGCGGCGACCCCGGATGCCCTGGCCTTGATCAGCGGTGACGAGCGTTGGACCTACACCGAACTCAACCAGCGCGCCAACCGCCTGGCCCACCGCCTGCGCGAGCAGGGTGTGATGCCCGGCCAGCGAGTCGGGCTGGCGGTGCGTCGCGGTGGGGCGATGATTGCCAGCCTGCTGGCGATCCTCAAGGCGGGTGCCGCCTATGTGCCGCTGGACCCTGATTACCCGGCCCAGCGCCTGGCCTACATGATTGATGACAGCGCCATGGACTTGCTGGTGCGCCAGCCTGGTGTGCTCGACGACGCCCTGGCCGATGCCCGCGTGCCGTGCCTGCTGCTCGACGGTTCGGAGCGCGACTACCCGTGTACCAACCTCGTCAACCTGGCGCTGGCCGAGCACCTGGCCTACGTGATCTACACCTCCGGCTCCACCGGGCAGCCCAAGGGCGTGTCCATCGCCCATGGCGCGCTGCGCGAGTTCTGCACGATCGCCGCCGAATACTCGCAACTCACTCCGCAGGAGCGGGTGCTGCAGTTCGCCACGTTCAGCTTCGACGGGTTTGTCGAGCAATGCTTCCCACCGCTGTGCGAAGGCGCCTGCCTGGTGCTTCGCGGTGACGACACCTGGGACACCGCGACCCTGTACGAGCAGATCATCGAGCACGGTGTGACCCTGGCTGACTTGCCGGCGGCGTACTGGTTCCTGCTGGCCCAGGACTGGGCAGCGGACCCGCAGCGCAGTCGCGGGCAATTGCGCCAGGTGCATGTCGGTGGCGAAGCAATGTCGGTGGAAGGGCTCAAGCTCTGGCACGCCGCCGGCCTTGGCAGCGTGCGCTTGCTCAACACCTATGGCCCGACCGAAGCCACGGTGGTATCCAGCACCCACTTGTGCCAACGGATGGATGCCGACGCGGCCAATGGCGTGCCGATTGGCCGTGCCTTGCCGGGGCGGGCGCTGTATGTGTTGGATCGCGACGCCAACCCGCTGCCCGATGACGTGGTCGGTGAGTTGTGCATTGCCGCGTGCGAGGGCTTGGCCCAGGGTTATCACCAGCGTCCGGCGCTGACTGCCGAGCGCTTCATTCCCGACCCATTCGCTGCCGTGGCTGGCAGCCGCGTGTACCGCAGCGGCGACCTGGCGCGCCGGGACGCAGCGGGCGTGGTGCATTACTGCGGGCGGATCGACCATCAGGTGAAGATCCGTGGGTTCCGTATCGAGCTCGGCGAAATCGAATCGCGGCTGCTGCAACAACCCGGTGTCCGTGACGCAGTGGTGCTGGCCCATCAGGGCGCAAGCGCCCAGCAACTGGTGGCCTATATCGTGCCGGCGCAAGCCGAGCCGGCCTTGCGCGAGCGGCTCAAGGCCAGTCTCAAGGCGAGCATGCCAGACTACATGGTGCCCACCTGCTGGATGTTGCTCGACCACTTGCCGCTGACCCCCAACGGCAAACTCGACCGCAAGGCCCTGCCAGCGCCGGACGCCAGCTTGTTGCAACACGATTACGTGGCACCGGTCACGGCGCTGCAACAGCAACTGGCGGCTATCTGGCAAACGGTGTTGAACCTGCCGCGCGTGGGGTTGAACGACAACTTCTTCGAACTGGGCGGCGATTCGATCCTGTCGATGCAGGTGGTCAGCCGAGCCCGTCAGGCGGGCCTGCACTTTACTGCCAAGGCGTTGTTCGAGCAGCAGACCATTCACGGCCTGGCCACTGTAACCCGCAGCGGCGATGGCTTGCCGAGCATCGATCAGGGGCCGGTGGCCGGTGGCATGCCGTTGCTGGCGGTGCAGCAGGCCTTTTTTGACGAGGATATTCCCCAGCGTCAGCACTGGAACCAGTCCGTGCTGCTGACGCCCCAGCAGCCTTTGGACAGCGCACGACTTGCCCAGGCCTTGCAGGTGCTGGTTGCCCATCACGATGCGTTGCGCCTGAGGTTCCAGCACGACGGCGAGCAATGGCTCGCCAGCCACGGCGAGGCGTCAACCCCCGCGCTGCTGTGGCAGCACCGGGTCAACGATGAAGCCGAGCTGCAGGCGCTGGCGGATCAAGCCCAGGCCAGCCTGGACCTGCAACACGGCCCGCTACTGCGCGCGGTATTGTTCGATAAGGCCGATGGCAGCCAGCGCCTGCTGGTGATCATCCATCACCTGGTGGTCGACGGCGTGTCCTGGCGCATCCTCCTGCAAGACCTGCAGGGCGCGTACCGCCAGCCCGCTGTGGGCCTGCCGGCCAAGACCACCGCGTTCAAAACCTGGGCCGAGCAACTGCAGGGGCTTGCCCGCAGCCCCGCGCTGCAAACCGAGATCGCGTTCTGGCAATCACTGCACGCAACCGCCAACCCTCTGCCGGGCGCCAAGCCTGGTGCCAGCCTGCGCAGTCGCGATGGCGTGACGCTCGACACCCGCCTGGATGCCGACCTGACCCGGCGTTTGTTGCAGGAGGCACCCGCGGCCTATCGCACCCAGGTCAATGACCTGCTGCTGACGGCATTGGCGCGGGTTATCACGCGCTGGACCGGGCGCCACGAAGTGCTGATCCAGCTCGAAGGCCATGGCCGTGAAGAGCTGTTCGACAACCAGGACCTGACCCGCACCGTGGGCTGGTTCACCAGCCTGTTCCCGGTACGCCTGGCACCTGCCGAGGCGCTGGGCGATTCGATCAAGCAGGTCAAGGAGCAACTGCGCGCCATTCCCAATCGGGGCGTAGGCTTTGGCGCCTTGCGTTACCTGGGCGACGCTGCCGTGCAGCAAACCCTGGCAGCACTGCCGGTGCCGCGTATTACCTTCAACTACCTGGGCCAGTTCGACAGCAGCCTCGAAGGCGGGCAAGCAGCCTTGTTCGTACCCAGTGGTGAACACGCCGGGCTGGAACAGCACCCGGATGCGCCACTGGGCAACTGGTTGACCCTCAACGGCCAGGTGTTCGACGGCGAGCTGTGCCTGGGCTGGACCTTCAGCCAGCAGATGTTCGACGTCGCGACCATTGAGCCACTGGCCGATGCCCTGGCCGTGGAACTCAAGGCGCTGATTGAGCATTGCACGACCCGTGGCGAACACGGCGTGACGCCGTCGGACTTCCCGCTGGCGGCGTTGAGCCAGGTGCAAGTGGATACGCTGGCTGACGTGCCTGCAGCCATCGAGGACATTTATCCGCTGTCAGCCATGCAGCAAGGCATGTTGTTCCACAGCCTGCTGGAGCAGGGCGGCGGCGATTATGTCAACCAGATGCAGGTCGGCATCGATGGCCTCGATCCCGAACGCTTCCGTGCGGCGTGGCAGGCGGTGGTCGATGCTCACCCGATCCTGCGCACGGCCTTCGCCTGGCAGGGTGGTTTGCCGCAGCCGGTGCAGGTGGTGCACAAGCAGCTTGAAGTACCGTTCAGCGTGCTCGACTGGCGTGACCGCAACGATCAACCGGCGGCACTGCAAGCGCTGGCCGCTGCCGAGTTGGCCCAGGGCTTTGACTTGAACCAGCCCGGGCTGTTGCGCCTGGTGCTGGTGCGCCTGGATGAGCGTCGTAGCGAGCTGCTCTACACCCACCACCACATCCTGATGGATGGCTGGAGCAATTCCCAGCTGTTGGGCGAGGTGCTGCAACGTTATGACGGGCAGGTGCCGACGCCGTCGGTGGGGCGTTATCGCGATTACATCGCCTGGCTGCAACGCCAGGATCAACAGGCTGGCCAACAGTTCTGGAGCGCCAACCTGGCGGCACTGGAAGAGCCGACCTTGCTGGCCCAGGCGGTCAGCGCCCCGGCGCTTGGCAGTGGCCATGGCGATCACTACCTGACGCTGGATGTGGAGCAAACCCGCCGCCTGGGCGAGTTTGCCCGTCAGCAGAAAGTCACCCCCAACACCCTGGTGCAAGCCGCGTGGCTGCTGCTGTTGCAACGCTATACCGGGCAGGACTGCGTGGTCTTTGGCGCCACGGTTGCCGGCCGCCCGGCAGACCTTGCGGGTATCGAGCAGCAGGTTGGATTGTTTATCAACACCTTGCCGGTGATTGCCAGCCCGCGCGCCGAGCAAACCGTCAGCCAATGGCTGCATGCCGTACAGACGCAAAACCTGGCCCTGCGCGAGCATGAGCACACGCCATTGTTCGATATCCAGCGCTGGGCCGGGCACAGCGGTGACGCGCTGTTCGACAGCCTGCTGGTATTTGAAAACTATCCGGTGGCCGAAACCCTCAAGCGCGGTGCGCCCCAGGGGCTGGTGTTCGGTGAGGTACGCAGTGTCGAGCAGACCAACTACCCGCTGAGTCTGCTGGTCAGCCTGGGTGAGACCCTGACGGTGCATATGCGCTTTATCCATGCGCATTTTGGCGTCGGCACCATCGACGAACTCAGCGAACATTTGTGTCGCCTGCTGCTGGGCATGCTCGATCAGCCCGAGCTGGCGCTGGGTGACTTGTCGATGCAAGGCGCGGCCCGCCAACGGCAGGTGGTCGCGCAATGGAATCCGCCAGCGGTGGATTACCCGCGCGGGCAGTGCATTCATCAACTGTTCGAGGCCCAGGCCGAGCGCGCGCCCGATGCCGTCGCCCTGGTATTTGGCCAACAGTCGCTGACCTATGGCGAGCTGAACCGCCAGGCCAACCAACTGGCCCACCGGTTGCTGGCCGAAGGTGTCGGGCCGGACTATCTGGTGGGGATTGCGGTGGAGCGTGGCTTGCCGATGATCATCAGCCTGCTGGCGATCCTCAAGGCCGGTGGCGCCTACGTGCCGCTGGACCCGGCTTACCCGGCCGATCGCCTGGCGTACATGATGCAAGACAGCGGCCTGGGCTTACTGATTACCCAGGCGCCGCTGCTCGGCGCGCTGTCGATTCCGGGCGGTGTGCAGGCGCTGGTGCTGGAGGGTGAGGCGGGCTGGTTCGCCGGTTATCCGAGCCACAACCCTCCCGCGTCGGCGGGGCCGGACAACCTGGCCTATGCGATCTACACCTCCGGTTCCACCGGCAAGCCCAAAGGCGTGATGGTGGCCCATGGCGCCCTCGGCAACTTCATTGCGAGCATGGCCCGTGCACCGGGGCTTGCGGCGGGTGAACGGATCCTCTCGCTGACGACGTTCTCGTTTGACATCTTCGGCCTGGAGATCTACCTGCCGCTGACCGTCGGCGCCTGTGCGGTGCTGGTGGACAAAGACACCACCCTCGACCCGGACGCAATCCTCACCACGGTCGCGACCCAGCGCGTCAACACCCTGCAAGCCACGCCCTCGACCTGGCGCATGTTGCTCGACAGCCCGCAGGTGGAGGCGTTGCAGGGCTGCACCTTGCTCTGCGGTGGCGAAGCCCTGGCCGATGAACTGGCGGCACGCATGCTTGCCCTCGGCGGCGCGGTGTGGAACCTCTACGGGCCGACCGAAACCACTATCTGGTCGGCCGCCCATCGCCTCGACGGCCAGCCATGGCTGGGCCGGCCCATCGACAATACCGCGTTGTACATCCTCAGCCAGGACGGCGCGCTGGCCCCGGTCGGCGTGCCCGGCGAGCTGTTGATCGGCGGCGATGGCCTGGCGCGCGGCTACTTCCAGCGCCCCGGCCTGACTGCCGAGCGTTTCCTGCCAGACCCATTCGGTGCCCCCGGCCAGCGCCTGTACCGCACCGGCGACCTGGCGCGTTATCGCGCCGAAGGGGTGATCGAGTACCTCGGGCGCCTGGACCATCAGGTGAAAATCCGCGGTTTCCGGATCGAACTGGGGGAAATCGAGGCGCGCATCCAGGCCCAGGACACGGTGCGTGAAGCGGCCGTGGTCGCCCTGGACGGCCCCAGCGGGCCACAACTGGTGGGCTATGTGGTGCTCGCCGAACCTACCGATAGCACCGAACAACACGCAGCGTTGCGCGAGTCGATCAAGGCCGGCCTCAAGCAGCACCTGGCCGACTACATGGTCCCGACGCACCTGGTGTTTGTCCCACAGATGCCCTTGACCCCCAACGGCAAGCTGGACCGCAAGGCCCTGCCGGCCCCGGACGTCAGCCAGATGCAACAGGCCTACGTGGCGCCGGTTACGCCGCTTGAGCAGCAACTGGCCGACATCTGGCAGGACGTGCTCAAGGTCGAGCGCGTGGGGCTTGGCGACAACTTCTTCGACCTCGGTGGGCATTCCCTGCAAGTGGTGGTGATGCTGTCCCGCGTGCGGGCGGTGCTTGGGGTGGACGTGGCGGTGAAGGACTTTTATGCCCATGGCAGCCTTGGGGCGTTGGCTAAAACCTTGGCCGACGCGGTCCAGGACGATGGCCTGGGAGATGACTTTGACCTGATCTTCGATGCCCTCGATGAGCTGGAGCAGGAAAACCTGGAGGCAAGCAATGCTTAACAAAACCGCGGAACTGGTGGCGCGCATCAAGGACTTGAGCGCACCCAAGCGCGCGCAACTGTTCAGCAAGCTGGAGCAACAGGGCGTCAACGTCGCGCGTTTTCCGATTGTGCCGGCGAGCGAAACCGGGCCTCAGCAACTGTCGTATGCCCAACAGCGGCAATGGTTTCTCTGGCAGTTCGACCCTCAGGGCAGTGCCTATAACATCTGCGCGGCATTGCGTTTAAAGGGCCAACTGGATGTCGAGGCGCTGCAATGCAGTCTGTCGCAGCTGTTGGCGCGCCATGAAGGCTTGCGCGCCGGCTTTGTGCAGCAGGATGAGCAGGTGCGTTGCATTGTCCGGCCCATCGAAGCGCTGGAACTCGTGGTAGAGGACGCTGCGGCGGGCGACCCCGAGTCCGCAGTCAAGGCCTTTGTCCAGGCGCAGAGCAGCCAACCGTTCGACCTGCAACATGATCTGCTGATGCGTGCCGCAGTGTTGCGCCTGGCGGACGATGAGCATGTGCTGGTGCTGACGTTGCACCACATCATCACCGATGGCTGGTCGATGCAGATCATGATCGATGAGCTGCTGGCGCTGTATATCGCCCAGGTCACGGGCACGTCTTGTGAGTTGCCGGCGCCGGTCATTCAATACGCCGACTACGCCGCCTGGCAACGACAGTGGCTGGAGGCCGGGGAAGGGCGTCGACAGCTGGATTACTGGCGCGCCAAGCTGGGCAGCGAGCACGTGTTGCTTGAGCTACCGGTGGATCGCCCACGCCTGGCGCCGCCGGACCAGCGCGGCGCGACACTGCCGCTGGCGTTGGACCGCGCCTTGAGCGATGGCCTCAAGGGCTTGGCGCAGCAGCAAGGGGTGAGTCCGTTCATGCTGTTGCTGGCGTCGTTTCAGGTGCTGTTGCACCGCTACAGCGGCCAGTCGGATATCCGGGTCGGCGTGCCCACCGCCAACCGCAACCGGGCCGAGACGGAGCGGGTCATCGGCTTTTTCGTCAACACCCAGGTGATGCAGGCCACGCTCGACAGCCAGCAGCCGTTTGCGGATTTTGTGCAAACCGTCAAGGCGGCCGCCCACGAGGCCCAGACCTGGCAGGACCTGCCGTTCGAGCAATTGGTGGAGGCGCTGCAACCCGAGCGCAATAGCCTGCACACGCCGTTGTTCCAGGTCATGTTCAACCACCAGATGGAAGCCGGGCGGTTTGCCGATGGCCAGCCCCTGGGGGGGCTGCTGTGTACCCCCGTCGACTCGGAAAACCTCAGTGCGCCGTTCGACCTGACCCTCAACACCTTCGACGGCCCCGACGGCCTGTCGGCGGCGCTCACCTATGCCACCGATATCTTTGACGCTTCGACCGTCGAGCGCATGGCGCGGCACTGGCAGGCCTTGTTGCAGGGCATGGTCGATGATCCCCGGCAGCGCATCGGCCAATTGCCGATGCTCAGCGCCGCCGAACAACACCTGGCGCTGCAAACCTGGAACGCCAGCGCCGCCGACTACCCCCGTGACAGCGCCATCCACCAGTTGATCGAGTCCCAGGCTGCCCGTACCCCGGATGCGCTGGCATTGGTGTTTGATACCCAATCGCTGACCTTTGCCCAGCTCAACCAGCAGGCCAACCGCCTGGCTCATCGCCTGATCGAAAGCGGTGTGGGCCCGGATGTGCTAGTGGGCATCGCGGTGCAGCGCAGTGTCGACCTGGTGGTCGGGCTGCTGGCGATTCTCAAGGCCGGTGGCGCTTATATCCCGCTGGATCCGGCGTACCCCGAGGATCGCCTGGCCTACATGATGCAAGACAGCGGCCTGGCCCTGCTGCTGACCCAGGCACCGTTGCTCGCGCGCTTGCCGATCCCGGCCGGGGTCACTGCGTTGGCCCTGGACCAGCCGGGTGCGTGGCTCGATGGCTACAGCGTGGAAAACCCGCTGCCGCGCAGCACCGCAGAACACTTGGCCTATGTGATCTACACCTCCGGCTCCACGGGTAAACCCAAAGGGGTGATGGTGCGCCATGGCGCCCTGACCAATTTCGTGTGCAGCATGGCCCGCCAGCCGGGGCTGGGCGCCCATGATCGGTTGCTGTCGCTGACCACCTTCTCGTTCGATATTTTCGGCCTGGAAATCTACGGGCCGCTGCTGGTCGGCGCCACCCTGGTGTTGACCGGGCAGGACATCAATCTCGACCCGCAAGCCTTGCTCACCCTGGTCAAACAGCAGCGCATCAGCGTGTTGCAAGCCACGCCTTCCACATGGCGCATGCTGCTCGATCACCCCCAGGCGGATGCCCTCAAGGGCTGCAAGATATTGTGCGGCGGCGAAGCGCTGCCCCTGGAACTGGCGACCCGCCTTTTGGCGCTATCGCCCCAGGTCTGGAACCTCTACGGGCCGACCGAAACCACCATCTGGTCGGCGCAGTACCCACTCGCGCCAACCCAGCCACAGCCCTGGCTCGGCGGGCCGATTGCCAATACCAGCCTGTCTATCCTCGACGATAACCTGGCGCCGGTAGCAGTCGGGGTCGCCGGCGAGTTGTTGATTGGCGGCGACGGCCTGGCGCGGGGTTATTTCCAGCGTCCGGCACTCACCGCCGAGCGCTTCCTGCCCGACCCATTCGGCGCTCCCGGTGCGCGCCTGTATCGCACCGGTGACCTGGCGCGCTACCGCGCGGATGGGGTGATCGAGTACATCGGTCGGGTGGATCACCAGGTGAAGATCCGTGGGTTGCGGATCGAACTGGGGGAAATCGAAGCGCGACTGCTGGAGCAACCACAGGTGCGCGAAGCGGCCGTGGTGGTGCGGGACGTCGCAGGCCATCCGCAGTTGGTGGCGTACGTGGTCGCCATGCAAGCGGTGAGTGATGAGCAGGCGTTACGTGACGCCTGCAAGCGTCAGCTCAAGGGCGACCTGCCGGAATACATGGTGCCCAGCCATTGGGTGTTCCTTGATAGCCTGCCGCTGACCCCCAACGGCAAGCTCGACCGCAAGGTGTTGCCGGCGCCGGATGCCAGTGCCTTGCAGCAGCACTACATCGCGCCGCGCAACACCCTGGAGCAGCAGATCGCCGAGGTCTGGCAACAGGTGCTGGGCCTGGCACAGGTGGGGGTGAGCGACAACTTCTTCGAGTTGGGCGGGCACTCACTGCTGGCCACCCAGGTGATCGCGCGGCTCAAGCCGACCCTGGCCAGTAGCCCGGGTTTGCGTGACCTGTTCAATGCCCCGGTGCTGGAAGACTTTGCCGCATTGCTGGCAAGCCGCTCGGCCGCACCCCCGGCGCAGATCGCCTTGCACGCCCATGGCCCGCGCAGCACTGCGCCCTTGTCCCTGGCCCAGCGCCGCTTGTGGGTGGCCGAGCAGTTTTCGGCCGGCAACGGCGCGTATGGCATGCCGTTGGCGTTGCGCTTGCGGGGCGAAGTCTCGGTGCCGTTGCTGATGGAAAGCCTCAAGTGCGTGGTGCAACGCCACGAGGTGCTGCGCACCGCTTATGTCGCCGACGATGACGGCGATCCCCTGGCGGTGATCGCACCTGACGTGACGGTGGACTTCGCCCTGGTCGACCTGTCGCACATGGACCGTATCGAACAGGAAGCCCAGGTCGCCCAGGCCACCCTCGACAACACCCGGCGCCCGATCAACCTGGCACAGGCGCCGTTGTTCCGTGGGCAGATCCTGCGCCTGGGCGCCCATGAACATGTGCTGCTGTATTCGATGCACCACATCATCTCCGATGGCTGGTCGATGGCGGTGCTGGTGGGTGAACTGGTGCAGCACTACGCCGCGCTCAAGCAGGGGCGTGGCATCGATCTGCCGCCGCTGCCGGTGCAATACAGCGACTACGCCCAATGGCAGTTGGCGTTGGAACAGGCCGGGGTGTTGCAGCAACAGGCCGGCTACTGGAAGGACGCCCTGGCCGGTCACCCTGGGCAACTGCTGCTACCGACAGACTTTGCGCGGCCGCCGATGCCGTCCTTCGAGGGCTCCAGCGAGTCATTCAGCGTGCCGCCGGCGTTGGGCGAGGCACTGAAAAGCCTGTCCGCACGCCAGGGTGTCACGCCTTACACCACGTTGTTGGCCGCATTCCAGGTGTTGCTGCACCGCCTCGCCGCCAGCGACGACCTGCTGGTGGGCGCCGATGTGGCGGGGCGTCAGCATGCCGAGCTGGAAGGCCTGATTGGTTTCTTCGTCAACATCCTGCCCCTGCGTTCGCGCTTCGACGCCAAGGCGCGGTTCAGCGATTTCCTCGCTGCTGCCCGGGAAACCACGCTTACGGCCTTCGAGCACCAGGACTTGCCCCTGGACATGATCGCCGAAGCCAGCAACGTGCCGCGTCACAAGGGCTTCAACCCCTTGGTGCAAGTGCTGTTTGTGATGAACAACCTGCCGGTGCACAGCGCGGGCCTGGCGGACATTGCCGTGGAAATGGTGCCCAGCCTGGGCGGCTATTCCAAGTTCGATATGGCGCTGTTTATCGACGAAGAGGCTGGGCAGTGGCAAGGCACCTGGCAGTACGCCAATGACTTATTCAAACAAGAGCGCATCACCGAACTTGTGAGCGCCTGGATGGGAATTCTTCAACAGATTGTCATGGATCCAGACATCCGATTAGGGGACATCATCATGCCGTCGAATACCGCTGTTGCTCCTGCCGCACCTGCCAGCCCGAAGGCCGACAAGCTGGGCAAGTTCCTCAAGAAACCGTCGAGCCCGGTGGCCAGGGCGCCGCTGCCGGTCATGCGTGAATCGCTGTTGAACGCCGACCAGGTGTTCCCGTTGCTGATGGAGCCCAACGACCCGGGGCTCGACCTGGTGACCTGGGTCCAGGCCAATCGCGCCCTGGTCGAAGAGAAACTCGCGCGGCACGCGGGGATCCTGTTCCGTGGCTTTGCCATGCGCGATATCCACGATTTCGAGGCCTTTGCCGAAGCGGTCCAGCCGGGCCTGTACGGCCAGTACGGCGACTTGCCGAAGAAAGAGGGCGGCAAGAATACCTACCGCTCCACGCCGTATCCGGAAAAGAAAATGATCCTGTTCCACAACGAGAGCTCGCACCAGGATCGTTGGCCGCGCAAGCAACTGTTCTTCTGTGAACAACCCTCGCCCGTGGGCGGGGCCACGCCGGTGGTCGATTGCCGGCTGATGTACCAGCGCCTACCGCAGGCGTTGCGCGATACCTTCGAAAGCAAGGGCCTGCTGTATGTGCGCACCTTCGCCGACAAGCTCGACGTGTCCTGGCAGCACTTCTTCAAGACTGAAGATCGCGCCCAGGTCGAGCAGCGCTGCGCCCTGGCCGGTATCCAGTGGACCTGGCTGGACAACGACGAGCTGCAAATCCGCACCCCGTGCCCGGCGATCATCACTCACCCTGCCACCGGCGAAAAAACCTTCTTCAACCAGGTGCAACTGCACCATATCTACTGCCTGGACCCCGACGTGCGCGACGACCTGCTGGGCCTGTTCGGCGCCGAGCGCATGCCGCGCCACGTGTATTACGGCGACGGCAGCCCGATCGAAGACGAGGTGATGCAGCAACTGGGCGAACTCTACGAGGCCTGCGCGGTGCGCTTTGACTGGCGCAAGGGCGATGTGATCCTGCTGGACAACATGCTCGCCGCCCACGCCCGCGACCCCTTTGAAGGCCCGCGCAAAATCGTCGTGGCTATGGGCGAAATGATCGAACGGCGCGACCTGGAAACGGTAGCGCCCTCCACACGTATGCAAACTGAAGGGACTGACGCATGAGTACGCTTAACGATGCAGGCCTGGCGCTGCTCGCGGAACAGCAACAGCGGGTACTGGACGCCCAGGACGGCGCGAGCTGGGGCGATATCGCGCACCTGCTGACGATCCAGATCAGCGGCGCACTCGACGTGCCACGCCTGCGGGCGGCTATCAACGGTTTGCCTCAGCGTCACACCGCGCTGGCCGCGCGTTTGGCGAACGCTCCCGGTTACCGTGGCCTGCGACAGTTCTTTGATGCCGGTGCGGCGAATGACGCATTGACGGTGGATGAGGCCAGCAACACCGCGCAGGTCTTGGCGCTGTGGTGCCAGCGCCCGGTGAGCCTGGCGTCGGGGCTGTTTTTCGAGGGCCTGTTGCAGCGTATCGACACCCAGCAGTGGCAACTGACCCTGGGCCTGGCGGGTTTTGTCGGCGATCAGGCGAGCCTGGGGATCCTCTATCAAGACCTGTGCACAGCCTATGAGCAGGGCAGTTGCAGTGTGGACGAGGAGCTGGGGCAGTTTGCCCAGTACCTGGAATGGCACGCAGAAGTGGTGCTGGACGAAGACGCGCACACTGCCAAAGCCTATTGGCAAGCCTACCTGCCGGGAGCGGGCGCGCTGGCACCGGACTTGCCGGGCCGCTACGCCAATACCGTGCAGGGCAACGCTGCAGGGCAGTCCTTGAGCAGCGACCTCGACCCGAGTGTGTTGGCGCGCCTGGGCTCGCTCGCCACCCAGCACGACACCCAAGTGACCACGCTCTTGCAAGCCGCGTGGTGGGTGCTGCTGGCGCGGATCAGCGGCCGCGAAGGGTTTGTCGCTGGCCTGCGGCATGACGCGCGCCAGGACTATGAGTTCTTCGCGCCGACCGTGGGCCTGCTGGAAAGAACCCTGGCGCTGAACCTCAACCTGGCGCCGACGGCCTCGTTCAGCAGCGTTTTGGCGCAGCTGGCGGGCGTGCTGGACAGCCATGGCACCTGGCAGGAATATGCGCCGCTCGACGCTGGCCTGCCGCTGACCCACGGCTTTGGCGTACGCCAGCAACCGGCCCCACGCACGCAGGGCACCAGCGCCTGGCGCTGCGCTTACCGTGCTGATAGTCGGCCGCTGTTCGAACTGGCGTTGACCGTCAGTGTGGAGGAGGGCGGCGCCGTCTGCGGCCTGTCGTTGGACTATGCCGCGGCCGTATACGGCCAGGCCGCGATGCAGACGCTGCTGGCGCAGTATCAAGTGCTGCTCGCCAGTTTGCTGGCGCAGCCGGACGCAGCCATCGCCACCCTGAGTCTTTTGGGTGAGGCGGAACACCAACGCCTGTTGGCCTTAAACCCAGCGCCGCAAGTGCTGGAAGAGCGGGTGCTGTTGCCCGAGCATATTCGCAACTGGGCCGAAATCACCCCGGATGCAGTGGCGCTGGTCGCGGGCGATCAAGCATTGACCTATGCCGAGCTGGAGGGCGGCGTGCGTCAACTGGCCAGCCGCCTGTGCGAGCATGGCGTGACCGCGGGGAGCATTGTCGCCCTGGCCTTGCCGCGCGGTATAGCGCAGGTGCAGACCATTCTCGCCGCCTGGCGCACAGGTGCCGCCTACCTGCCCCTGGACCCGAGCTGGCCGGCGGCGCGCCAGGCCCAACTGGTGGAACAGGCTGGCGCGCAACTGCTCGTCACCCAGGGCAAGGCGCTGGCTGGTTTGGGCTGCGCAGTGCTGGACCTCGATCAACCGCTGCAGCAGCCATTGCCGGAAGGGCCCAGCGCCAACCTGCAAGGCCACGACGCGGCTTACGTGCTGTTTACTTCCGGCACCACCGGTGTGCCCAAGGGCGTGGTGGTGGAGCATCGGCAATTGCTCAACTATGTCGCGGGTGTTAGCAGTGAGCTGGACCTGGCCGCCTGCCGGCACTTCGCCCAGGGCTCCACGGTCGCCGCAGACTTGGGCAATACCAGCCTGTTCGGCGCGCTGTACAACGGTGCCACCTTGCATATCGCTGATGAAGCCACGATGCAGGACCCGCAGGCCTTTGCAGCATTCATCCAGACCCAGGGCATCGACTGCCTGAAGATCGTCCCGTCCCATCTCGCCGCCTTGCTCGAGGCGCCGCAGCCGCAAGTGCCTGCTACCCTGATCCTGGGCGGCGAAGCAATCGGCCAGGGGGTGGTGGAGCGCATCTTCAACCTGCGCCCCGATTGCCGCCTGTTCAACCACTATGGCCCCAGCGAAACCACGGTCGGCGTCGCTGTGCATGCGATCCGCCCGCAGGACTTGCAGCAACTGGGCGTTCCCCTGACTCGGGTCCTGCCCAACAACCAGTTGTATATCCTCAGCGAGGACCAGCAACTGCTCGCCAGCGGTGAACTGGGTGAGCTGTATATCGGCGGGCAGCAATTGTGCCGTGGCTATCTCAACGACCCGGCGCAGACCGACGCAGCGTTTATCAACAGCCCGTTTGCCCCTGGCGAGCGCCTCTACCGCAGCGGCGACCTGGCCCGCTACCTGCCCCAGGGCGGTATCGTGCTGTATGGCCGGCGCGACCATCAGGTGAAAGTGCGTGGGTTCCGTATCGAACTGGCAGAGATCGAACAACACCTGCTGCGCGCCCCTGGAGTGAGCGAAGCCGTGGTGTTGCTGGCGCAGGATGAGCCGGTAGCCTTTGTACTGCCAAGCCAGGACGCGCCTGCCGAGTGGCTGCCAACCCTCAAGCAACACATGACCGAGCACTTGCCGGCGGTGATGGTGCCGCGTCAGTACCAAGTGGTGCAGCACATGCCCCGCCTGGGCAATGGCAAAGTCGACCGCCAGGCCTTGCAGCGCCTGGAGCTGATCGAAGAAGACGACAGCTTCGTCGAACCCCTGGACGCCCTCGAGGCCCTGCTGGCCAGCCGCATGGCCCAGTTGCTGGGCCGCGAACGCCTGAGCCGCGACCGCGACTTCTTTGCCGCTGGCGGCCATTCGCTGCTGGTGATCAAGTTGGTGGCGGGGATTCGCAAACTGCTGCACTGCGAAGTCCACCCAGGCATCGTGTTCGACCACCCAAGCCCCGGGGCACTGGCCCAGGCCCTGCGTGCCCAGGAAGACAGTCCAGGCCAACTGGAGAAACTGGCCCAGGCACGTTTGCGCCTGGATGCATTGAGCCCAGAAGAGAAGGCCGCATTGCTGGAAAGGGCGCGCCAACAGGCGGCGGTGCAGAGCTAAGGCAGTGGCGGGCGCTGGCGGTCAATCAGCGCCCGCTAATTTTATGCTGTTGCGAACGATTCTCATAAATTGTAGTCTAGCGCCCCCTATGTGTGCCCTGCACACGGATGCTCATGGAGTGTGCGTTGGATCATCTGGATCGGTTGTTTCGCCTCTATCATCGCGAACTGCAGCAGATTGCCTACCGGCGCCTGGGTGACCGGGAAATGGCGGCAGACCTGATGCAGGACGCGTTCGTACGTTATGTCGGCCTCGACCGGCAGCAGCGCACCCATACCATCACCAATCCGCGGTTCTTCCTGATTCGCGTCATGCGCAACCTGATCATCGACCTGGGCCGCAGCCGTACGCGGCGTGGGCCTATGGATTCGCTGGAAGATGTGCAGCACGAGCTGCTCGACCCATGCCCGGGCCCTGCCGCACTGGTGGAGATGCGCCAGCAGTTGCAGCTGTTGCAACAGGCGTTGGGAGAATTGTCCGATAACAGCCGCCAGGCTTTGCTGCTCAACCGCCTCGACGGCTTGGGCCATGCGGCGATTGCCAAGCAACTCGGGGTGTCTCCCAGCATGGTCAGCAAATACATCATGAGCGCGGTGCTGCATTGCGCCCGGCGTCTTGGGATGACCGAGTGACGCGCGAGCCTGCTCCGGATAAACCTTCGCCGCTGCTCACCGAGCAAGCATTGCAATGGTTGGTCGACCTGCATTCGGGCACCGCCGAGGCACCTACCTGGGACGCCTACCTGCAGTGGTGCGAAACCTCGCCCGAACACCAGCGTGCCGCCCACGCGGCGGAACGCTTGTGGGAGAGCCTGGGCAGCGCACTGGAGCGTCCACCCGGCTCATCACGCCGCTTGCTGCAACTGGGGCTGGTCGTCGCATTGGGCCTGGCCGGCGGTTTGTCCTGGCAGGCAGAGCACCAAGGCTGGATGGCGGACCAAGTGACAGGCCTGGGCGAGCACCGCCGCGTGACACTGGCCGACGGCTCGCACCTGGAGCTGGCGCCGCGCACCCGCGTGGATATCGACATGCAAGCGGGTCGCCGGGTGTTGCATTTATATAGCGGCGAACTGTTCGTCCAGGTCGCCCCCGACACCCAGCGCCCATTCGAAGTACGCGCCGGCCGTGGCAGCCTGCGCGCGCTGGGCACCGGCTTCGACGTGCGGCGCGAGGGCGAGCAAGTGCGCATGGTCGTCACCGAACACACCGTGCGCGTGACATTGGACGGCGACCCGCAGACCACCGATGTGGAAGCCGGGCAGGCCGTGCAATACGGCCCGGACGGCCTCTCGCGCAGCCAACCGGTTGACGTCGCCACCGCTACCGCCTGGCGCCGCGACAAACTGGTCTTCAACCGCCAACCCCTGGGCGAGGTGCTGGAACAACTCGGCCGCTACCACCGTGGCGTAATCTGGGTTCGCGACAACAGCCTGCGCGATCTGCCCGTGACCGGCATCATCGCCACCGACGACACTGACGCCCAACTGAAACTGCTGCAACGCACGCTGCCATTACGCGTGCGCCTGCTGCCATGGCTGACCGTGATCGAACGCGACGACTCACCGCGCCAGTAACCCCGGGCTTAAAAAATACGCTGGCTGCCGCTGTCGGGTTTCAGAAGGCTGACGTCTTTCCTGTTGAGATTGATTTTTATTTGGCTGATTTCAGCAGGGGGAGCGTTATGCAGCATCTGATCAGGCACACCGCCTTGAGCCTGGCACTTGCCACGGCCAGTGCCGTGGCAACGAGCCTGCCGGGACAGGCCGCGCAGCAGCAGAAGACCGACACCCGGACCTACGACATCGAAGCCGGCCAACTGGACCAGGTACTGACGCGCTTTGCCGAGCAGTCCGGGTTGCGATTGATGGTCGTCAGCGAGTTGGTCGCTGGTCAGCAGTCGGACGGGCTCAAGGGAAATTATCCGGTGCAGCAGGGGCTTGATCGGTTGCTACTGCGCAGCGGCTTGAGCGCCCGGGTCAGTGATGATGTGATCCTGATTGAAAAGACACCGGCGCAGGGAGGGGCGGTGGAGTTGGGGGCTACGACCATTCAGGGGCAGGGGATGGGGGAGATGACGGAGAACTCCGGCTCCTACACTACCGGCCTCACCAGTATCGGTTCGAAGACTCCGACCAGCTTGCGACAGACGCCGCAGTCGGTGTCAGTGGTGACAGCGAAGGTTATTGAAGAAAAGCGCATGACCGACCTGGCCGAAGCGATGAAAACCACACCAGGCATTACGGTCACCAACAATAACTTCCGGTTGTCAGATTTCTCCTCTCGAGGTTTCAAAATCGAGAACATCCAAATCGACGGTGCCGCTCCCATGGCCCTGGGTACCACGTCGGGCAGCTTCTATTCCAACAAGAGCTACGACCTGGTGGAGTACGACCACGTTGAAGTCTTGCGGGGTGCGTCCGGTTTGTTCGGTGGCACAGGTGACCCAGGCGGCATGATCAACCTGGTACGCAAGCGCCCGTTGGATGCCTACCAGTTAAAGATCGATGTCTCGGCGGGGAGCTGGGACAACTACCGCACGCAGATGGATGTCACCGGACCTTTGGGGTTTGACGGCAAGCTGCGTGGGCGCATGGTGGCTGCCTACACGGATCGCCAATACATGGCTGATGATCGCGCTCTGGAAAAGCCGATTTTCTACGGGGTGTTGGAAGCGGATATCACGGATGACACACGACTTACCCTGGGTGGGCGTTCTGAACGCATCCATGAGACGGGGTCAGGCACCGGCTTGCCGCGTTACCTTGATGGCCGGGATCTAGGCCTATCGCGAAGCGCCAGCCTGACGCAGAACTGGGCGTACCTGGATGGTCGCTCCCAGGAAATATTTGGCAAGATCGATCATGAGTTCAACGAGAACTGGAAGGGCAACGTTTCCTATACCCAGACCCTGGACTCAGGGTTTTCCAAAAGCGCGTTCTCATTTGGCGCGGTTGATCCTGCGACCATGACAGGGCCCAACACCGGGGGCTCCAATAACAAATACCGCAGCGATCAAAAGCTGTTTGATGTGAATCTCGCCGGCAAATTCGAGGCAATGGGGTTGCAGCACGAACTTCTTGTGGGGATGGATCACCAGAAAATCACCAGTTCATGGGCGGGGACTGCCCAGGCCACTGGATCGGGTGTACCAATCGATGTCTTTAATCCAGCACCATGGCCACAGCCCGACACCGACAAAGATTTCTTCCACCGTTTTAGCCCCAACACCCAAGTGCAGTACGGCCTGTACTCCACCCTGCGTTTGCAATTGGCCGCGCCGTTGCATCTGATTATCGGTGCTCGTGCGCAGCGTTATAAATTCGATCAACTCTATCGTTCCCGCGACAAGGGGGTCTGGGGTACTGATTCAGATGTTTCTGTGCGCGAACCCACGAAGGTGGTGCCATACGGCGGCATCGTCTATGACCTCACGGATGAATGGTCGACATACGCCAGTTATTCCGAGATTTTCAAACCACAGCAAACCAAACTGATGGGGCCGTACCCGGGTAGCCCTATCGAATCCATGACGGGCAAGACCTATGAAACGGGAGTCAAGGGAGAACTGTGGGGCGGGGCCGTCAATACGTCATTTGCGCTTTACTACACCAGCCGTAAAAACGAGGCAGTCCTTGATCCCCGCTACGAAGAGTCCAGTGTGCTGCACGGCGGTAACTGCTGCTACCTACCTCAAGGCGAGGTAACGAGCAAGGGTGTTGATATGGAGTTCACCGGCGAACTATTGCCGGACTGGAACGTATTGGCCGGATACACCTATAACCACAACCGCAATCGCACCGCAGCAAAAGTATTCAGCAGTGTGACACCCAAGCATCAGGTCAAGCTTTGGTCTACCTACCGTATGCCCGGTTTGTTCAACGACCTGAAGGTGGGTGGCGGCGTTAATCTACAGAGTGCTACAGATGTCAGCGGGACGACCTGGTTCAACGCTCATCAGCGGTCTTACGATTTTAAATACAGCCAGTCCGGATACGCCGTTTGGGACGCCATGGCCGAGTATCAGTTGGATGAGAACTGGAGCGTGCTTTACAACATCAATAACCTGTTCGACAAGCACTACTACAGCAAACTGGGGACACCGTCCTCGGGCAACTGGTATGGCGATGAACGCAACCATATGGTGACCTTGCGCGGTACTTTCTGGTAAGTCGCAGATAAAAAAGAGCCCGCGTGATTGCGGGCTTTTTAATGAGCGCATGCCAGCGTTGGCTGACTGTGATGGGGCGCCATGAACGCAGTTTGTGGCGAAAAATAAATACCTATCGCCACTGTCGGTGTTCGGAAGGCTGACGTCTTTCTTGTTGAGATTGATTTTTATTTGGCTGATTTCAGCAGGGGGAGCGTTATGCAGCATCTGATCAGGCACACCGCCTTGAGCCTGGCACTTGCCACGGCCAGTGCCGTGGCAATGAGCCTGCCGGCACAGGCGGCGCAGCAGCAGAAGACCGACATCCGGACCTACGACATCGAAGCCGGCCAACTGGATCAGGTACTGACGCGCTTTGCCGAGCAGTCCGGGTTGCGGTTGATGGTCGTCAGCGAGTTGGTCGCTGGTCAGCAGTCGGACGGGCTCAAGGGAAATTATCCGGTGCAGCAGGGGCTTGATCGGTTGCTACTGCGCAGCGGCTTGAGCGCCCGGGTCAGTGATGATGTGATCCTGATTGAAAAAAAACCGGCGCAGGGAGGGGCGGTGGAGTTGGGGGCTACCACCATTCAGGGGCAGGGGATGGGGGAGATGACGGAGAACTCCGGCTCCTACACCACCGGACTTGTCAGCGCCGGTTCAAAAACGCCTACCAGTCTGAGGGACACACCGCAGTCGGTGTCTGTCATCACCCAACAGGTCCTGCAAGACCGGCGCATTGTTGATCTATCCGATGCCATGCGGCGCACGCCGGGCATCACCGTCAAAAACGCCAACTACCGCCTGCCGCAGTTCATTTCTCGTGGTTTCCGTATCGATAACATTCAGATTGATGGTGCCTCGCCGATGGACATCGGCTCTGGTATCGGTACCTTCTACGCCAACAAAACCTATGACATGGCTGAGTTCGACCATATCGAAGTGTTGAAGGGGGCGTCCGGCCTGTTCGGCGGTACTGGTGATCCGGGTGGCATCATCAACGCCGTGCGTAAACGTCCGCTGGACTACTTCCAGCTCAAGTTCAATACATCGGCAGGTTCCTGGGACAATTACCGTACTGAGGTCGACGTGACGGGGCCAATGGCCTTTGACGGTAAATTGCGCGGGCGTGTGGTGGTCGCCAATACCGATCGCCAGTACTTCATGGATAACCGTAGCACCGAGAAACCTTTCATTTACGGCGTGTTGGAGGCTGATGTAACAGACACGGCGCGGGTTACCGTCGGAGGGCGCTACGAGAAAATTCATGAAAACGGCACTGGCGACGGTTTGCCACGCTTCAGCACCGGGCGGGACTTGAAGCTCAGTCGTCGCACTTGGTACTCACCGAACTGGGCTTATAGCGATAACAGCTCCCAGGAAATCTTCGCCAAGTACGACCAGGAATTGGCTGACGACTGGAAGTTGAACGTTTCCTTGACCAATACCTTCGATAAAACCGAGACCAAAGGTGCGTTCCTGTGGGGCTCACCTGATCCGGTAACGCTTGAAGGTGCTACCTGGGGAGGGAGTTACATTAGAAACTGGAGCGAACAGACGCTGTTCGATGCCAACGTTTCCGGAAAATTTACGGCGTTCAATCGTGAGCATGAACTGCTGATCGGTGCTGATGCACAGAAGGTGAACAGCCGTTGGCGCTCAACGAAAGCTATGCAGGGCTTCTATCCTGTTGATGTCTACAATCCAGACCTCACGCCTCTACCTTCTGACAGCATTGGCAACAAGCTTGAGCGTGATTACAGCCCCAATACCCGTAAGCAGTATGGTCTGTACTCGACCTTGCGTTTACAACTGACAGATCCGCTCAAATTGATCATCGGCGCCAGGGTGCAGCGCTATAAGTTCGAACAGACCTACATGGCCGTAAAGGCTGATACAGGTGCATGGGGCATTGAGTCCCAGAGCAATCATCGTGAACCGACCAAGTTAGTTCCCTTCGGTGGTTTGGTTTACGCCCTCGATGATGAATGGTCGGCGTACGCCAGCTATTCGGAAATCTTCAAGCCCCAGGCCCAGCAACTGCAAGGCCCAAGTACTTCTGGAAAAGCCCTGGAACCCATGGTTGGCAAGACTTACGAAACCGGTATTAAGGGTGAGCTCTATGGCGGAACGCTGAACGTTTCGGCGGCGCTGTTCTATACCAAGCGCGAGAAAGAGGCGATTCAAGATCCGCGGTACGTGGCGGAATCAGTCTTGTATGGCGGCAGTTGCTGCTATCTGGCTCAAGGCGAAATCATCAGCAAGGGTCTTGAACTAGAAGCCAGTGGTGAGGTGTTGCCTGGGTGGATGGTGATGGGCGGCTACACCTTGAACCTCACAGACAATGGTACCAAGGACACTTTCCTCACTACGGTTACACCCAAGCATTTGGCGAAACTGTGGACCGTTTACACATTGCCTGATCGCCTTTCTGACTGGAAAGTAGGTGGTGGCGTCAACATCCAGAGCGCCAGCTATGCCAGCGGAACTGCTTATCGGGTTGATGGAAAAAATCCTACAGGCAACTACTACGATGTTTCCCGTGAGACGCCTTTTGACTTCGCTCAAGGCGGCTACGCCGTATGGGACGCGATGGTCGAATACAAAGTCGACGAAAACTGGACCGTTGCCCTCAACGGCAACAACCTGTTTGACCGCAAGTACTTCGAGACCCTGAAGACTTCCGAGTACGGCAATTACTACGGTGAACCGCGCAACTACATGCTAACTGTGCGGGGTACGTTCTAGGCTTTCCTTTCGTCGTAGAAAATCACCTCACCTGAGGTGATTTTTTTTGCGTGCGCCAAGCTCGCCAATGATTTAGAGGTGAGTGCTCCCCTGCGTGCCTGACAAGATGAGGTGTGGACCTAAGGCAAAGGTTTTGCGACTGTTACAAAGTGATTGAGAATCCTTCTAAATTATTTTTATCCCGAACGTTCATTAATGGCTCGACACCGATTCAAGCCAAAACCGTCCCTCTGCAACAGGGAGTGGAGTCCGGACGGTTTAACTAAATTCAGGTCATTCCGCCTCAAGAGTGGAAGGCCTTCGACATTAATGACATATCTGGGGCTTAACCAAACAATGAAACGCGAGAGCAAAAGGTTCAGGCAAAAACTCTTCAACACCCCCCTGGCGTCCTGCCGCAGCTGCGTGTCGGTGGCGGTCCTGGGGTTGGCCCTCAGTGTCAGCGGCGGGGCTTTCGCCCAGCCCATGCAGGTGAATGTGCCAGCCCAGTCCCTGGACAAGGCCCTGACCGAGCTGGGTAAGCAGACTGGCCTGCAAGTGCTTTTCGGGCCGGATATGGTTGCTGGCAAGAAGTCCACCGCCGTTAAAGGCACCCTGGAGCCCGAGGCAGCTCTTGAAGCATTGCTCAAAGGCGCGGGGCTGACTTTCCGGATTGAAAACAATACCGTCATCCTTGGCCCCGACAATGGTGCGAGTTCAACTATTGAGCTGGGCGCCACTACCATCCAGGGCCAGGGTATGGGGGAAATGACGGAAAACTCCGGCTCCTACACCACTGGCTTGACCAGTATCGGCTCGAAAACCCCGACCAGTCTGCGGCAGACGCCACAGTCGGTGTCGGTGGTGACGTCACAGGCGATTCAGGACACGAGAGCAGTGGACCTGAACGACGCGTTGAAGCTAGCACCCGGGATCACCTTGCAGAAAACCAGCGTGCGTACCTCAGACTTCTTCTCTCGCGGCTTCATGATCCAGAACATTCAGATCGACGGCGCTGCGCCTATGGCTCTGGGTAACTCCTCAGGGAGTTTTTACTCCAACAAAAACTACGATCTGGTGGAGTTTGACCACGTTGAGGTTCTGCGTGGTGCTTCCGGTCTGTTCGGCGGTACGGGCGACCCAGGCGGGATGATTAACCTTGTGCGTAAGCGTCCGTTGGATGCCTACCAGTTGAAAATAGACACCTCAGCGGGCTCTTGGGATCGTTACCGTACCCAGCTTGATGTCACGGGGCCGCTGGGGTTTGACGGCAAGTTACGCGGGCGTTTGGTCACGGCTTACAGCAAAAACGGTTCTTTCCAGGATCATGTGAGCGACGAAAAACCCACGGTCTACGGCGTTTTGGAAGCTGACGTCCTGCCCAGCACACGGCTGACCTTCGGTGGCCGCTCCGAGCGTATTCATGTGAATGGCTCAGGCGTAGGTTTGCCTCGCTACAGCAACGGCAAGGACCTGGGTCTATCCAGGCGTACCAGCCTCACGCAGGGTTGGGCCTATCAAGACGGGCGCTCGCAGGAGTTGTTTGCCAAGATCGACCACGAACTCAACGATGACTGGAAGATAAACGCGACTTACACCAAGACCCTTGAATCTGGACTCTCAAAAAGTGCTTTTGCTCTGAACGGCGTAAACCCGGTCACTGGCAAAGGTACTTACTGGCAGGGGAATACTACGGCTTATCGCAGCGAACAGGGGTCGGCAGATATCAACCTGTCGGGCAAGTTTGATGCGTTTGGTTTGCGCCATGAGTTTTTGCTCGGTATGGACCATCAGAAGATCAACAGTCGCTGGCGCGGTACCCAACGAAGTTTAGGTGCGCTCGGTGATGTCGATGTGTTTGATCCTGACTCCACGCCCTGGCCTCAGCCACCGACGCGAAAAGATTACTTCCGTGACTACAACCCCAACTCCCAGGTTCAGTACGGGCTGTACTCGACCCTGCGCCTACAACTGGCCGAACCGCTGCATTTGATAGTGGGCGCGCGCGCTCAACGCTTCAAGTTCGACCAGCTCTACACGGCGGACTGGGCAGAGGTCGGGAACTGGGAGGTTGAGTCCGACGTGTCGACGCGGGAATCAACCAAGGTCACACCTTATGGCGGTCTGGTCTATGACTTGACCGATGAATGGTCGACCTATGTCAGTTATTCCGAGCAATATCGCCCGCAGCAGCAAAAACTGCAGGGGCCGCAGCCGGGGTCGGCTATCGAGGCGATGGAAGGTCGTACCTATGAAACCGGGCTCAAGGGCGAACTGTTTGGCGGAGCAGTTAATACCTCCTTCGCGATCTACTACACCGAACGGGAAAATGAGGCCGTAGAAGATCCCCGCTATCCACTGGGCCAGGTGCAGTTTGGTGGCAACTGCTGCTACTTGCCGCAAGGTAAAGTCATCAGCAAAGGCTTCGACATGGAGATATCGGGTGAAGTGATGCCCGACTGGATGTTGATTGCTGGTTATACCTATAACAACAACAAGAACCGTACCAAAAACTCCGCGTTCAGCACCATTACCCCCAAGCATATGGTCAAGCTCTGGAGCACCTACCGTCTGCCGGGAGTGCTCAACGATGTGAAACTGGGGGGTGGGGTTAATCTGCAGAGTGCGACTTTCGTCAGCGGCACTGCGGGAGTGATAGGCAGCGACGGTAACCCCGTCCAGGACGGAAACGGTAACAACCTGTCGATTCCTTTCGACTACAAACAATCGGGTTACGCCGTTTGGAATGCCATGGCTGAATATCGTCTGGATGAAAATTGGACGTTGGCCTATAACCTCAATAACGTGTTCGATAAAACTTATTACTCAACGGTCGGAACCTCGACCACAGGTAACTGGTACGGCGATCCCCGTAACCACATGCTGACCCTGCGCGGTACCTTCTGGTAAGCGCCGTTTGAAAAGAAAAGGGACATCACGAGATGTCCCTTTTCTTTGTCTGACAGAACAGTCCTCCTGTTCAGGCGGTATGCACTTCCAACCACCCCTCGACTGCCGCATAAATCCCGCCAATGTCCGCACTGATCCCCGACATCCGCAGGAAGTCATGGGTCAACCCACGCTGAGTCAACAAAGTAACGTCAGTCCCGGTATCGCGAAGCAACTGGGCATATTCAAGTCCTTCGTCATACAACGGGTCGTACTCGGCCAGGCTGACGTAGGCCGGTGCTAGAGGACCAAGGTTGTTTGCCAATAACGGTGATGTACGCCAGTCGCCACGTTGCTCTACGTCGGGGGTGTAGTGCCTGTAGAACCACTGCAAGGTCTCGCTTTCCAGCAGATAGCCTTCGGCATACCGCAGGTGGGACGGGCGCGTACGTTGAGTGTCGGCCACCGGGTAAAACAGCAACTGAGTCTTGGGTTTTAGCGCAAGGTGCTCGGGTGCCTGCACGGCGCTGATGGCCAGTACCGTAGCCAGGGTGGCGCCGGCGCTATCACCGGCGACGCTGACATTGTCCGGGTCCAGATTCAGGGTATGCGCTTCGCGAGCCAGCCAGTTGGCGCAATCCAGGGCGTCGTTGACGGCCGTGGGGAAGGGATGCTCCGGAGCCAGTCGATAAGCCGGGGCCAGGACCGCTTGGCGTCCGCTTAATGCCAGGCGGCGGCAAATCGAGTCATGGGAGTCAAGGCTGCCGACCACGTAGCCGCCGCCGTGGAAATACAGAATGCTTGGCTGTGAAGGTTGGACGTGATGTGCCGAGCGGTATAGCCGGGCTTCAATCTTTGCGCCGTCGCGTGTCGGGATGTGCAAGGTTGTAATCGTCAGGCTTGCGGGTGGCGATGGGTCGAGGATCTGCGAGCTCAACTCGAACTCCTGCCGCGCCTGATTCACACTCAAGGCATGCATGGGCTGACTCTTGCCACTCAGGCGACCCATTTCAGCCAACTCCAGAAAACCTTCGAGATCGGGGTCCAGGGGCATTACGTGTTCCTTATTGATTCAATACAGTGCCGCCCCTGTGCAAGGGCGGCGTTGGGTTCAGTGGGTCACGGCTTCGTTTTGCGGCAATTGTTGTAGGAGGTCATGGAGCCAGTCCGGGTTTTTCAGGATGTCGTAGTGACCGGCGGTAATCAGTTCGTCGCTCAGAGCACCAGGCACCGGGCTAATGAAGCCGGCTTGCGGCGTGCTGGCCCACCAGCAATGAGGACGGCAGCCGGTATCTGGTAGTACCTGCAATTGTTCGGACAACGCCTTGAGTTTCATCGCCACGATAAACGTGTGGGCCAATTCTTCGGTGCTGATGCTGCTGTATGCCGAGTCGCCAGCGACATTGCTCTGCACCGATGCGATCAACTGTTCCAAGCGTGCAATGTCGCTGCCCGCCGGAATTTCAATCGCCGGCAAACGCTCGCCAGCCACATCGAAGATGACCGCGAGGAAACCGCGTAAGTCATCGCTCCAGTCGTGTTCAGGCTGCGCTTGGCCCTTGGTCGGGGTGAAGGCATCGACCAACCCCACAAATTCCACGACCTGGCCCTGGCTTTCCAGCTCCTGTGCCACCAGCAACGCCAATGGACCACCGAGGGACCAGCCCAGCAGGTGGTACGGACCATCGGCCTGTTTCTGCCGGATGTACTGTGCATAGTCGATGGCCATGGCCTGCAAGGATTCATCCTCCCAATCACGGTCCAGCAGCATTCGGCATTGCAGGCCATAGACACTGCGCTGGCCGTCCAGGCGCCGGGCCAAGGGCTCGTAGTCGAACACCGTGCCGAAACCGGCGTGCAGGCAGAACAGCGGCGCGGCATTGGCCACCCGATTGTTGAGCAGCAACAGTGGGTCCAGGTTCTGTTCGCCCGCAGCGTAGCCCGACAGTTCGGCAATGGTCGGTTTGCCCATCATGTCGCGCAGCTTGAGGCTCAGCCCCAGCTCCGGTTGACTGCGTACTTTGGACAGCACTTTAAGCACCCGAAGCGAGTCGCCGCCCAGTTCGAAGAAGTTGTCGGTGACCCCGACTTGCTCTACCTCCAACACCTCTTGCCAGATCACTGCCAAGGCTTTTTCCAGTGCGTTGCGCGGGGCGATGAATTCGCGTCCCTTGAAGTCCGGGTCGGGCAGGGCCTGGCGATCCAGCTTGCCGTTCGGGTTGAGCGGGAAGCTCTCTAGCACGAGGATTTGCACCGGCACCATATAGTCCGGCAGATCCTGTTGCAGTTCGCCACGCAGGCGCTCACCGAGGCCGGCGACTTCGCTGGCGACCACATAACCGATCAGCTGTTTGCCTCCGGCAGTTTCCCGGGCAACCACCACAGCATCCTGAACGCCTGAGAGGTCGCGTAAACGTGCTTCGATTTCTCCCAGTTCAATACGGAATCCTCGGATCTTCACCTGATTATCCAGGCGCCCCAGGTAATCAATCACTCCGTCGGCTCGTTGGCGCACCAAGTCGCCGGTGCGGTACAGGCGTGCGCCGGTAGTGGAGAAGGGGTCAGCGACAAAACGCTCTGCACTCAATCCCGGGCGCTGGTGATAGCCGCGCGCCACACCTTCGCCGCCGATATACAACTCACCGGCCACTCCATCCGGCACGGCATTGAGGGCATCGTCCAGCACATAGAGAGTACGTTCTCCGACACGCTCGCCGATCGGCGCATAAACCGCGCCACACACGGCGTCTACCGGGACTTTCCACAGCAGTGGGGTCACCACGGTTTCAGTCGGACCGTAACCGTTAGTCAAGTACTGCGGCTTGAGGGCACGCTTGACCAGTTCGAAGTTGGCGTCGGCCACCGCATCACCGCCAAAGCAGTAGATGCGTACCGGTGGCGGCGCCTGCTCCTGAGTCTGGGCGAACTCTGCGAGTTGCTGCAGATAGGCGGGCGGGAAGCAAGCGATGCTGATGGCATGCTGGTGCAGCGCGTGCCAGGTTTCTTCTGCGGTCCACAGGCGATTGTCGCGCACCACCAGGCGAGCGCCGCTGGCCAACGTCGAGAGCCAACGCTCCTGGGCACCGTCGAAGGCAAACGACATAAACAGTAACTCGCGGGTGTTGGCGTCCATGTCGTAGCGCCGGGCAATGGCCTGGCAATGCATGCGGATCTGCCCATGGCTGACCGCCACGCCTTTGGGCTTGCCGGTGGAACCTGAGGTGTAGATCAGGTAGGCAAGGTTGTCATCCAGTACGGCGCTGGCAGGGCAGTGGTCGGGCTGACTGTCCAGGCTCAGGCCGTCGAGCGCGATCAGTGCCGGAGCCCATGGTTGATTGAAGCGCGAATGCAAACTCTCGTGGGTGATCAACAAACTCATGGCCGAGTCTTCGACGATCCACTGCACGCGTTCCTGGGGATAGTCGATGTCCAGCGGCACATAAGCGCCTCCGGTTTTCATGACCGCGTAGAACGCGACGATGATGTCAACCGAGCGCTCCAAGGCAATCCCGACAAAACTTTCCGGCCCTATTCCTTGGGCAATCAGGTAATGGGCCAGGCGGTTGGCGCGGGACTCCAGTTCTCCATAGGTCAACTGAGCGTCGGCACATACCACTGCGACGGCGCCGGGTGTGGCTGCTGCGTGGCTTCGGATGACCTCGGCCAGCAACGGCGCCGTTTCCTGCAAAGGGGCCAGTATGTTGCGTTGGTTGAGGCGTTGCTGCTCGTTGTTGCTGAGCATGGCCAGGTTGCCAAGGGTTGCGTCGGGGTTGTCGAGCATGGCGCACAGCAAGGTTTCGAAGCTTGTGCGGATTTGCTCGGTCGCTTCTGGGGTGAAGCGGTTGCGCAGGTACATGAACTCGATGGTCAGGGTATTGCCCAGGCGGACTTCCAGGTCCATGGCAAAGTTGGTTACTCCTCGCGCTTTCACCTCGCCAAAGGTTAGCTGCTGCTGTTCAGCATTATGGAGACGCTCGTCCAGGGGGAAGTTTTCAAAGACGATGATACTGTCGAACAATGATTGCCCACCCTGGCCAGACCAGCGCTGCACATCTGCCAATGAGGCATGCTCATAGTCGCGCACCTCAATGTTGTAGGTCTGTAGCGCTTGTAGCCATTGACCCAGGAGCATTTCCGGCTCAGGCGTCTGGATGATTGGCAAGGTATTGATAAACAGCCCCAGTATGGCATCCGAACCCGGCAGGGTCGCCGGGCGTCCGGCCACTGTGGCACCGAAGCATACGGTTGCGTGACCGGTAAAGCGTTGCAGCAGCAACAGCCACGCGGCCTGGATCAACGTGTTAGGGGTGACGCGCCAGCGTTGGGCCTGTTCACGCAAGCGCTGTGTCGGTTCTTTGGTCCAGTCGAGGTATAGCGCTTCATGCCCTTCGAGTTGTGGCTCCGGGCGTGGCGCAATGCTGGTGGCCAAGGTTGTTGCGCCGCTGAACCCTTGCAGCTTGTCTTTCCAGAACTGTTCAACCTTAGTCTTCGACTGGTTTTTAAGCCAGAGGATGTAGTCCCGATAGCTTTCAGGTGGGGTGCTCGGCGCTTGACCCAGGTAGGTTTGCAGTACTTCACCCAGCAGCCGTGAACTGGACCAGCCATCCATCAGAATGTGGTGGCTGTTCCAGATCAGATGAACCTTGTTGCCCGCAAGCTTGACCAGCGTTACGCGCATCAACGGTGCCTGAAGTAAATCAAAGCCTTGAGCATAGTCCGCTGCAACCAGTGCTTTTATGCGTTCAGGCGTGACAGGCGCGTCTTGCCAGTCGAGTACCTGTGTCGCCAGAAGTGCGCGGGTATAGACCACTTGCAAAGGTTCGGCGAGCAGGTTTGAGTTCCAGAACCCGGTTCGCAGGGTTGGGTGGCGCTTGATAACACTGTCCCATGCTGCGATGAATCGCTCGACGTGCAGACCGTCTACTTCAACATCCATTTGGTTGATGTAGACCGCAGCTTCAGCGTCCTCCAGGGTGTGGAAGAGCATGCCCTGCTGCATTGGCGACAGGGGGTAAATATCTTCGACCAGACGGGCTGCTATGGGCAAGCTGTCCAGCTGGGCCTGGGTCAGGCTACACAGTGGGAAGTCCGACGGGCTTAGGCCTGCGTTTTCTGGACGGGTGCAATGAACAATCAGCGCCTGCAATTCGTCGAGATACTCCTGAGTCAATTGCTCAACGCTGGTGCTGTTGAACCAGAGGGTATCAAAGCTCCAGCTTAGGACCAGTTGGCCTTCCTCCAGTTGACTGACAATGCTCAGACCTTTCTCTGGCAGGTTGGTCGCCATCGGCGACACTCTGCGCGCGCGGAACAATGGGTAGTTGCTGATAGCTGGCAGCGCATTGAAACTAATCAATGGTCTTGCAACGTGTGCGAGCGCTCCATTTTCCAGATAACGGGAAATGCCGAAACCAATGCCCGCATCAGGAATTGCTCGCAGTTGTTCCTTGGTCTGCTTGATCGATTGATCCAGAGTATTTGTCATCGACAGTTGCACCGGGATTCCCGGTGTGGCGCCAACAACAGTGCGCGCCATGTTCAGCCCATTGGGCGCCACAGGACGAGTGTGCAGTTGCAACTCGATCAGGCAGGTGTGCTGCGCAGTCCAGCGACGGAGCACGCGGGCCAGGGTTGTGAGCAGCAAGGTATCAACGTCGCACCGGTAGGCCAGTGGTGCTTGTTGTAATAGTTGCTCCGTCAGATTTTTGTCCAAGATTGTGCGTAGCGTCAGGACTTGATGAGCCGCAGTCTCAGATTGCTCCCATGGTAGGTCATGGGTAACGGGTGCCTGGCTCCAATATGCCTGGTGAGGATTGGCGGCAACGGTGTGCAAGTGTTCGGCCCAGGCTTTCACACTAGTAGTTTTCGCCGGCAACATGACCGCCTGGTTGGCGGCCAAGTTCGCGTAGGCAGCTTGCAGGTCTTCAAGCAAAATTGACCAGGAGTATTCGTCGACAGCTAGTGGCAGGGCAGCCAGTACCAGGCGCTGTTCGCCTGAAGGCAGCGTAGCTAGCATCCCTTGCAGTAGCGGGCCATCCATCAGCGTGGACTGTTGTTGCAGTACTTGGTAAAGCGCTTCCAGTCCGCTGAGGTCACTGATTGCCTGCTGTTGTAGCAAAGGTCCGTCATGTGTCGCGAAATACCCCTCCTGATCGTTAAAGCTCAGGCGCAAGCCGTCGTGATGGTGGACGAGGACCTGCAACGCCGCCTCAAGGGTCTCGGCCACCAACGGGGTATGCGGCTCGAGCAACATTAGAGTTGCACCATTTGGCGCACCCAATTGCTGGCGGTGGATTGGCAACAATGGCATTTTTCCGCTAACCGGTGCCTGGTCAGCGCCTACATCAGCCTGGTCAAGTTGTGCGACGGATGCCAAGCCTTGTACGGTCTGGTGTTCGAACAATGCTTTGGGGGTGAAGTGAATACCTGCTTGGCGGGCTCGGCTGACCACTTGGATAGAGATAATCGAATCCCCACCCAGTTCGAAGAAGTTGTCGGTAATGCCCACCTGCTCACGCTTGAGAACGTCCTGCCAGATTGTAGCGATCTGTTGTTCCAAGGCGCTTTGCGGTGCAACGAAGGTGGCTTGTGACAGAACCGCGTCTGGCGCCGGCAAGGCCTTGCGATCCAGTTTTCCGTTGGGGGTCAACGGCAGCTCCGCAAGGAATATCAGTTGTGCCGGTACCATGTATTCCGGTAACTGGGATTTAAGCTGAATCTTGATCGACTCGCGCAGTTGGACCTGTGTTTCAAGGCTGGCGAGGGTTCCATCGGGTTGGACTGGAGCGATGTATGCCACCAATTGCAGGCCGCTCATACCATCTACGGCCAGTACAGCCGCTTCTCGTACGCTGTCCTGTGCCAGCAGGCGCGCTTCGATCTCACCCAGTTCGATACGGAATCCACGAATTTTGACTTGATGATCGATACGCCCGACGTATTCGATCGCGCCATCGGCGCGATAACGGGTCAGGTCACCGGTGCGGTACAGGCGATCGCCGCTGGAGGAGAACGGATTGGGTATGTATTTTTCAGCAGTCAATGCTGCGTTGCCGAGATAGCCCCGTGTGATTCCGGCGCCGGCTAGGTGTAGCTCGGCGCCAACCCCGACAGGCACCGCATTCAGGTTGGCGTCGAGCATATAGCCCTGGGTATTGTTTAGCGGCCGGCCAATATTGGCCTGACCACCAGCTTCGCGGCGGGTCCAAGTGGAATAGGTGGTGTCTTCGGAAGGGCCGTAGAGGTCGTAAACATGCTTGATTGTGGCTTGCTGGTAAAGGCTATCCACCAGCGATTGCTTCAGTGGCTCACCGGCCAGGTTGATAATTTTTACGCTATCAGGGATTTGCCCAGCACGCTGCAAGGCATTGATTGCCGAAGGCACGGTGTTGATCAGGCGAACCTGGTCGCGCGCCGGCAGGTCTGGCAGTTCCAGCGCATTGCGGGCGAGGATGAGCGAGCCGCCGTTGGCTAGGGTAACGAAGATTTCCCACACCGACAGGTCGAAGCACACCGACGTGGAGGCCAGTACGCCTTGGATTTCTTCGCGGCTGTAGACTTGCTGCGACCAATGGATCAGCGCCAGCACGTTGCGATGGGCGATAGCCACGCCTTTGGGTTTTCCGGTCGAGCCGGAGGTGTAGATCACATAGGCCAGGTTGTCCGGGCTCGGTTGCGTCGCCGGGTTGAGGCGTGGGTAGTGGTCGAGCCACCCTTTCGCTGGCTCATATACCAGCGGTTGCACGCCGATCGGGACTGACAGTGAGTCGAGTACATCGGACTGTGTGATCAGCACTTCCAGGCCGCTGTCTTGCATCATGTACGCCAGGCGGTCGGCGGGGTAGTCCGGGTCCAGCGGCACATAGGCGCCCCCGGCCTTGAGTGTTGCCAGCAGGCTGACAATCATTGGTATGCCACGCTCAAGGGCTATCCCTACAAGGCGATCGGGGCCAATGCCTGAAGCACTCAGCTTGTGGGCCAGCTGGTTGGCTTGCTCGTTGAGTTGGCGGTAGGTCAGCGATTGATGACCCACTATCAGAGCAACAGCTTCCGGCGTGCGTTCAGCCTGAGTTTCAATCCGTTGGGTGACACTGTGCTGGAGCAGGTAGTCGGTTACGGGTGGGTTCCATTGCGCCATGACCTGTTGTTCAGCGGCATCAAGCATCGAGAGTTCGCCCAATGCGCAATCAGGATGGTCGAGCATGCTCAACAGCAAGCCAGTCAGGTGACGGTTGAGTTGATCGATAGCCTCTTCAGAAAAATCACTGTTGGCATAGTGGTAATGCAGGGACAGGGCATCGCTCAGCCCCACCATCAATGTCAGCGGATAATTGGTTTGCTCCTGAAGGCGGATGCCATCAAAGCGCAACTGTGAAGAACTACCTTGCTCCAGCGCCTCGGAGACCGGGTAGTTTTCAAACACCAGTAGGCTGTCGAACAGCCCTTCACCGGACAGTTGCGACCAACGTTGCACCTCGAAAAGAGGAGTGTGTTCATGTTCGCGCAAGGCCAGGTTCTGCGCCTGCACCGTTTGTAGCCATTGTCCGACGGATTGCTCTGCGTATGGGCTGGCAATGACCGGCAGGGTATTGATGAAGAGGCCAATCTGCTGTTCGATGCCTTTGAGTTCAGCCGGGCGGCCCGATACGGTTGCGCCAAAGCACACACAGTCTTGTCCGGTATAGCGTTGTAGCAGCAACAGCCAGGCTGATTGCAGGAGGGTATTGACCGTGACCTTCTGTTGGCGAGCAAACTCGCTTAGGCGCTTGGTCTGGGCCACTTCAAGGTATCGAGGGCAGTGGCCGTAGCCTTTGCCAGATTTGGCTGGCGTCGGGATAGCTTGTGCCAATCGGGTAGGTTCGGTCAGCCCAACCAATTGTCCACGCCAGAAGTTTTCGCTCAGGGCCTGGTCTTGGTGTTGTAGCCAGGCAATGTAGTCCCGATAGAGTCCGGCAGGCTTGGCGTCGTGTTGGCCGTTGTAGCGTTGTAGCACCTCGCCCAGCAATTGTGAGTTGCTCCAGCCGTCCATCAGGATGTGGTGATGGGTATAAATCAAGTGATGCCGCGATTCACCTGTGCGTACCAGTTGCAGGCGCAGCAGTACGGACTCACTGAGTTCGAAGCCTTCCTGCTCTGCTGCGGCCAATGTATCTAGCGCTTCTTCCAGATGGGGTTGCGCGCGCCAGTCATGCAAGGCGAATGGCAATTTCAGGTGCTTGCGCACCAGTTGCACCGGGGCCGGCAAATCGCCTTGCCAGAGGAACTGAGTGCGCAAGATGTCCCGGGCATCCATCGCCGCTTGCCAGGCTTGCTGGAAGCGCTCGGGGTCCAAACCTTCGACGTCAAGGCGCATCTGGTTGAAGTAGTTGCCTGAGTCGTGCTCATACAGGGAGTGAAACAACATCCCCTGCTGCATCGGTGACAGCGGATAGATATCTTCGATTTGCGCAGCCTTCACCGTAAGCGCATCCAACTGCCGCTGGTTCAAACCCGCCAGAGGGAAGTCGGAAGGGGTTGTGCCCTGGTTGTGGGGCTGACAGCAATGCTCGATCAGCGCGGTGAGTTCGACGATGTAGTCATCGGCCAAGCGTTCGATGGTCTGTTCGTCGAACATTTGACTGCTGTATAGCCAGTTCACGCTCAACTCGCCGCCATACACCTGGCTGTTGATACTCAACCAGTTGGCCAGGGGGGCTTCGGTGTGTTGTTCGGCACCGGCGCTTTCTCCGCAAGGAGAGAACAGTGCGCCTTGGGCAGCATCGAAGCTGGCGTCGAATTGCCCAAGATAGTTGAAGGTGATGCGTGGTTGGGGCAAGTCGCGCAGGAGCTTTTGCACCGCTTCGTCGCCCATTTCACGCAAGACACCAAATCCCAGGCCTTTTTCCGGGATGGCTCGCAGTTGCTCCTTGATGTGCTTGATCGATTGCTCAAGTGTAGCGGCCGCCGAAAGCTTGATCGGGAAGATACTGGTGAACCAGCCGACCGTACGGGTCAGGTCTATGTCGTCAAACAATTCTTCGCGGCCATGGCCTTCGAGCTGGATCAGGGTATCGTCACGCCGGGTCCAGCGCCCTACTACCCGCGCCAGGGCGGTGAGCAGCAGATCGTTGATTTGCGTGCGGTAAGCCGCCGGGGCCTGTTGAAGCAACTGGCGCGTCTGGGCCTGCCCCAGTCTGACCTGCAAGTTACGGCTATGGCGATTGTGCAGGCTGGCGTCTGGATGCTCACACGGCAGGTCGGTGGCAACGCCGTTCAATTGTTGTTGCCAGTATTCGATTTCCTCCTGCAAGGCATCACTCTGCGCGTATTCCCGCAAGCGCTCGCCCCAAGCTTTCACCGAACTGGTTTTGTGTGGCAGTTGATGTGTTTGCCCGGAATTCTGTTGGCGATAAAGTGTTTGCAGGTCCTCGAACAGGATGCGCCAGGACACACCGTCAACCACCAAGTGATGGATGACGATCAACAAGCGTTGCTCGCCGTTTGGCAGATTGCTCAGAACTGCCCTGAGCAGCGGACCTTCTTGCAGGTCCAGGCTGCGCTGGGCCTTATCGTAAAGAGGGACCAGTGCTGCCACGTCGGCGACATCCTGCTGCCAGAGTACGGTGCGCAGGGTTGGGGCGACAACGTGTCCAGCCCAGCCGGTGCCTTGCGGTTTGAAGTTCAATCGCAACGCGTCGTGGTGCTCGATTAGCCCTTGCAGTGCATCTTCCAGTGCCCGGGCATCCAGGACTTCATGGGGTTGGAGCGCTACCGATTGATTCCAGTGGTGACGTTCAGGGATGTCCTGCTGGAAGAACCACTGATGAATCGGTAGCAGCGCCACCTCTCCAGAGACCGGACCTTGATCGACTCCCGCCCGGTCGCTGGTCAATTGGGTGATAGAGGCCAAGCCTTGCACGGTCTGGTGCTGGAACAGTTCTTTGGGGGTGAAGTGAATCCCTGCTTGACGCGCCCGGCTGACTACCTGGATCGAGATGATCGAGTCGCCCCCTAGCTCAAAGAAGTTATCAGTCAGTCCAACGTGCTCCAGTTTGAGTACGTCTTGCCAGATAGCGGCAATCTGTTGCTCAAGTGCGCTTTGCGGGGCTACGAATTGGTCGGTCAGTGCGCCAAGTTCAGGAGCGGGCAAGGCCTTGCGGTCAAGCTTTCCGTTGGGCGTCAGGGGCAGCTCGGCCAGGAATATCAGATGGGTTGGCACCATATATTCCGGCAGGTGTTCCCGCAGCGCCGTCCTGATTGTTTCGCGCAATGACGCCTGAGCATCACTATCTGCCGGGAGTTGGGTTGGAACCATGTAAGCCACCAACTGCTGACCGCTCGCCCCGTCCACTGCCATTAGCGCTGCTTCTTGTACGCTTTCCTGAGCCAGCAGCCGCGATTCGATTTCACCCAACTCAATACGGAACCCGCGGATCTTTACTTGGTGATCGATACGACCGATGTATTCAAGCGTGCCATCGGACCGATGACGAGCCAGGTCGCCCGTGCGATACATACGTTCGCCGGGGGCCGCAAATGGATTTGGAACGAACTTCTCGGCGCTCATGCCTGGGCGGAGCAAGTAGCCCCGGGTAATCCCTGCACCGGCCAGGTAAAGCTCAGCAGTGATGCCTGGTGCGACGGGTTGTAGTTGAGCATCCAGCAGATAACTTTGGGTGTTGTGCAGCGGTCGGCCGATATTGGCCTGGCCACCCGCCTCACGGCGGGTCCAGGTGGAGTAGGTGGTGTCTTCGGATGGGCCGTAGAGGTCGTAGATGTGATTGATGGTCGCCTGCTGGTAAAGACTGTCCACCAGCGACTGCTTCAGCGGTTCACCGGCGAGGTTGATGATCCGCACGCTATCGGGGATTTGCCCCGCACGCTGCAAGGCATTGATCGCCGACGGTACGGTGTTGATCAGGCGCACCTGATCGCGCGCTGGCAGATCTGGTAGCTCCAGGGCATTGCGGGCGAGGATGAGTGAGCCTCCGTTGGCCAGGGTAACGAAGATTTCCCATACCGACAGGTCGAAGCACACCGACGTGGAAGCCAGTACGCCCTGGATATCTTCTTGGCTGTAGACCTGTTGCGACCAATGGATCAGCGCCAGCACGTTGCGATGGTCGATAGCCACGCCTTTGGGTTTTCCGGTCGAACCGGAGGTATAGATCACATAGGCAAGGTTATTGGACGAGACCGAGATGATCGGTGCGGTCAGTGGGTAGCCGGCCAGTTCTCCGGCCAATTGATCTATCAGCAATACCTGTGCCTGGGTGCGCGGCAGGTCGGCGAGCAGCTCACTTTCGGTCAGTAGAACCGCGGCACCACTGTCTTCAAGCATGTAGGCGACACGGTCGACGGGGTAGTCCGGGTCCAATGGTACATAGGCGCCGCCGGCCTTGAGCACGCCCAGCAAGGCGACTATCAAGGCGTCCGAACGCTGCATGGCTACGCCAATCCGGACTTCTGGGCCAACGCCCATGGCGATCAACTTGTGGGCCAGTTGGTTGGCCCGTTCGTTCAATTGGCTACGGCTCAACGTGCGCTCGCCATCGATCAGCGCCAGGGTGTCCGGTGCGCGGTCGGCTTGATCTTGAATACGTTGGCCGACAGTATCGTGGTCTTGATAAGCCCCCGCTGTGTCGTTCCAAGTGCGTAGCAGGTGCTGTTCAGGTTCAAGTAATAGGTTGAGATCGCCCAGCGACAGTTGTGCTGAGTGGCAAATACTGTCGAGCAACTGCGCCAGATGAGCACTGATTTGCTCAATGAGGCTTGGAGTGAAGTGCTTGAGGTCGTAGCTGTAGCGCAACGACAGCTTGTCGTTCAGACCTACAGCGAGTGTCAACGGATAGTTGGTTTGCTCATGGTTACTCAGTTCGCCGAAACTCAGGGAGTCGCAGGCGCCTTGCTCCAGTGCTTCTGAAATCGGGTAGTTTTCAAATACCAGCAGGTTGTCGAAGAGCGCTTCACCGGCCAGATCGGACCAACGCTGTACCTCGTAGAGTGGTGTGTGTTCCTGCTCGCGCAATGCCAGGTTCTGGTTCTGGATCTGTTGCAGCCACTGTGCGACCGACTGCTCCTGACGGGGGCTGGCGATGACCGGCAAGGTATTGATGAACAATCCGATCTGTTGCTCGATACCCTTGAGTTCCGCAGGGCGTCCCGACACGGTGGCACCGAAGCAAACGGTATCGTGACCAGTGTAGCGTTGCAGCAAAAGCAGCCAGGCAGCTTGTAGCAAGGTGTTGACGGTAACTTTCTGCTGGCGCGCGAATTCGCTCAATACGAGGGTACGAGCCGGGTCCAATTGCTGGAAGTGCTCGGCGTAACCTTCGGTCTCAGGGCGATGAGCCGCGGCCTGGGCCAGACGTGTCGGTTCCTGCAAGGCCGCTAGCTGTTTGCGCCAGAAGTCCCGGCTGACGGCTTTGTCCTGGCGTTGCAACCAGCCAATGTAGTCGCGGTAGCTGCCATGGGTTTTGGCCTGGAACTGCCCGTTGTAGCGCTGTAGAACTTCGCCCAGCAGTTGCGAGTTGCTCCAGCCGTCCATCAGGATGTGGTGGTGGGTATAAATCAGGTGATAGCAAGTGTCGCCGGTGCGCACCAATTGCAGGCGTAGTAGGGGCCCCTGGCTCAGGTCAAAGCCCAAGCGTTCGCGGTGGGCCAGTTCGTCGAGAGCCGCAGTTTGTTGCTGCTCACTGCGCCAGTCGTGCAGGGTGAAGGGCAGGGTTGCCTGTTTATGTACCAGTTGCAGTGGGGCATCGATTTCGCCCTGCCAAAGGAAGTTGGTGCGCAGGATATCGTTGGCTTCGACCGCCGCCTGCCATGCCTGATGAAAGCGCTCTGGCACCAGTCCGTCAATGTCCAAGCGCATCTGATTGATGTAACTACCAGAGTCGTGTTCATAGAGGGCGTGGAACAACATGCCTTGCTGCATTGGCGACAAGGGATACAGGTTTTCGATCAGATGAGCCGGCACTGGCAGCGCATCCAGCTGCGCTTGTGACAACTGCGCCAATGGCACGTCCGAGGGGGTGATTGCGCTGTTTTGTGGTTGGCAGCAATGATCAATCAGCGTTGCCAGCTCCTGTGCATACTCGTCTGCAAGTCGCTGTAGGGTCGCCTCATCGAACATGTCGCGGCTGAAGGTCCAGTTCAGGCTCAACTCGCCGCCATAGACTCGGCCATTGATACTCAGCCAGTTCGCCAGCGGTGCTTGGGGGCTTTGCTCATCTCCAGTGCTTTCTCCGGATGGGGCGAACAGCGCGTGGTCCTCGCTATCGAAACTACCGTCGAACTGGCCGAGGTAGTTGAAGGTAATGCGTGGCTCGGGCAGCTCACACAAGGAGGCGCGTGCCTGGTCGTCGCCCAGGTAACGCAGGGCGCCAAAGCCAATGCCTTTGTTCGGGATTGCCCGCAGTTGTTCCTTGATCTGCTTGATGGATTGCCCAGGAGCGGCGGCAGGGGTCAGTTTTACCGGGAACAGGCTGGTAAACCAGCCGACGGTGCGTGTCAGGTCGATGCTGTCGAATAGATCTTCGCGGCCATGGCCTTCCATTTGCACCAACACTGACGACTGTTGTGTCCAGCGTGTGATGACGCGGGCCAATGCGCTGAGCAGTAGGTCGTTGACTTGGGTGCGATAGGCGGCAGGCGCGTCTTGCAGCAGTCGGCGAGTCAGCGTTTGGTCAAGATGAGTCTGCACACTGACGGCATCGGCGTTCTGACGGTTACCCGCCGGGTTTTTGCACGGCAGGTCGCAGGTGACGTCTTGCAGTTGCTGCTGCCAGTACGCCAACTCGTGTTGCAGGGCTTCGCTGGCTGCGTAGGTTTGTAGTTGCTCGGCCCAGGCCTTGGCAGAGCTGGTCTTGAGCGGCAGTTTCAAGGCTTGCCCGGCTTGTAATTGGCGGTAGGCTGTTTGCAGGTCTTCAAACAGGATGCGCCACGAGACACCATCGACGGCCAGGTGATGAACCACCAGCAGCAGGCGTTGTTCGCCGCCAGGCAGGTCAATCAGTATCGCCCGTAACAGGGGACCATCGTGCAGATCGAGGCTACGTTGGGTGGCGTTGGCAATGGTGGACAGCTCGCTGTGATCGGCACTGACCTGTTGCAGCAGCGCGGCCTTCTCCCAGGCCTGTCGCTGGCTGGCGACCGACCGATAATGGGCGCTCCAGTTGCCCGCTTGTTTGCTGAAGGATACACGCAGGGCATCGTGGTGCAGCACCAGTGCTTGTAGCGCTTGTTCAAGGTGCCCGGATTGCAGCGTCTGGGCGGGCCGCAGCATGACTGCCTGGTTCCAGTGGTGCTGCTGCGGGATGTCTTGCTCAAAGAACACTTGCTGGATAGGCAGCAATGGCAGGATACCCTGAGCAGGGCTTTGATCAATGATCTGGCCGGCCTCGCCAGTACGGGCCACTGACGCGAGGCCCTGTACGGTTTGGTGCTGGAACAGCTCCTTGGGAGTGAAGTGGATCCCGCCCTGGCGGGCGCGACTGACCACTTGGATCGAAATGATCGAGTCACCGCCCAACTCGAAGAAGTTGTCAGTGAGCCCCACATTTTCACGTTTGAGCACGTCTTGCCAGATCGAGGCGATCTGTTGCTCCAGGGCACTTTGTGGCGCGATAAATGCGGCCTGTGGCTGCACAGAGTCGGGAGCTGGCAAGGCTTTGCGGTCAAGCTTGCCATTGGGGGTCAATGGTAGCTGTGCAAGGAAAATCAGTTGCGCCGGCACCATGTATTCCGGCAGATGTGTCTTGAGGCGAGCTTTGATCGACTCGCGCAGGCGTGACTGAGCTGCTTGGTCCGCCAGCACCTCTTCGCAGTGAGAGGGTGCGATATATGCCACCAACTGCAATCCACCGGCACCTTCTAGTGCCAGGACGGCGACCTCTCGGAGGTTGTCCATTGCCAGCAGGCGAGCTTCGATTTCACCGAGTTCTATACGGAAACCACGAATCTTCACTTGATGGTCAATGCGCCCGACGTACTCGATCACGCCATCGGCGCGATAACGGGTCAGGTCGGCGGTGCGGTACAGGCGCTCGCCGGTGGTGGAAAATGGGTTGGGTACATACTTTTCGGCGGTCAAGGCTGGCTGGCCGAGATAGCCCCGGGTGATCCCGGCACCGGCCAGGTGCAGCTCGGCGGCAACCCCGGTAGGTACTGGCTGCAGGTCGGCATCGAGCAGGTAGCTCTGAGTATTGTGCAGCGGTCGGCCAATGTTGGCCTGGCCTGCTACTTCACGGCGAGTCCAGGTGGAGTAAGTGGTGTCTTCGGACGGCCCGTAAAGGTCGTAGACATGCTCAACCGTAGCCTGCTGATAGAGGCTATCGACCAGCGACTGCTTCAGTGGCTCACCCGCGAGGTTGATGATGCGCACGCTCTCGGGGATCTGCCCGGCACGCTGCAAGGCGTTTATCGCCGACGGCACGGTGTTGATCAGGCGCACCTGGTCGCGGGCCGGCAAGTCCGGCAGTTCCAGGGCATTGCGCGCGAGAATCAGCGAGCCGCCGTTGGCCAGGGTGACGAAAATTTCCCACACTGACAGGTCGAAACACACTGAGGTCGAGGCCAGCACACCCTGGATATCTTCACGGCTGTAGACCTGCTGCGACCAGTGGATCAGCGCCAGTACGTTGCCATGGGCAATCGCCACGCCCTTGGGCTTGCCGGTGGACCCGGAGGTGTAGATCACGTAGGCCAGGTTGTCGGGCTCGACCTGCGTGACGGGTGCCGTCAGCGGGTAGTCGGCCAGGTTATCCATCAACAGCACCTGGGCCTGGGTCTCGGGCAAGTCTGCGAGCAGCTCGGCCTCGGTCAGCAGCACCTGGGCGCGGCTGTCTTCGAGCATGTAGGCGACACGGTCGGCGGGGTAATCCGGGTCTAGCGGCACATAGGCGCCACCGGCCTTGAGCACGCCAAGCAAGGCGATGATCAAGGCGTCGGAACGCTGCATGGCCACGCCGACTCGCACTTCGGGGCCCACGCCCAGTTCGATCAGTTTGTGGGCCAGTTGATTGGCCTGGCGGTCCAACTGGCGATAGCTCAGGGTCTTGGCGCCATAGGTCAGGGCCAGGGCGTCGGGCTGGCGCTCCACTTGCTCGGCGATCAGTCGATGAATACTGCGCTGTTGCGGGTACTCCGATACCGTCGTGTTCCAATCACGGATTTGCTGTTGATAATCAGCGGTGTCCAGCAACGGTAGCGCCGCTATGCGTTGTTGGGGGTTGGCAACAATGCCTTGCAGCAGATGCAGCCAGTGACGTGCCATGCGTTCAATAGTCAAGGCATCGAACAAGTCGGTCGCGTATGTGAGGGTCGCCGACAATCCATCGCTGGACTCGAGCGTGGTCAGTGTGAGGTCAAATTGTGCACTACGGTCCTCCCACACCAGGCTTTCTACGGCCAGCAGCTGTGAATTGGTGCTCGCCGCTGCTTCAGAACCCTGCTGGCTGTCGCTGTGGTGGTTGTACATCACTTGGAACAGCGGGCTGTGGCTCAAGCTGCGTTCTGGCTGCAAGGCTTCCACCAGATAGCCGAAAGGCAGGTCTTGATAGGTCTGTGCATCCAGGGCTGTTTGCTTGACCTGTAGCAGCAAGTCGCTGAACCGGGTCTGATCATTGAACGTTGCCTTGAGCACTTGGGTGTTGACGAAAAAACCGATCAACGCTTCGGTTTCGACTCGGTTACGGTTGGCGATGGGCACGCCGATACGGATATCCGGCTGGTGGCTGTAGCGATGCAACAGGGTCTGGAACGAGGCCAGCAGTAACATGAAAGGGGTGACGCTGTACTGTTTGCCCAACTCCTTGAGCGCCGAGTCCAGCGCAGGTTCCAATGCGATGCTCAGGCGTGCCCCACGAAAACTCTGCACCGCCGGCCGCGGATAGTCCGTCGGTAATTCCAGTACCGGCTGTTCCCCGCCCAACTGCTGGTTCCAGTACGCCAGTTGCCGCTCGCGCTCGCCCGCTTCCATCCAGTGTCGTTGCCAGATGGCGTAGTCGGCGTACTGGATCTGCAGCGGCGCCAGGGTGATGTCCTGTCCCCGGACGAAGGCGCCGTAAACCTGCACCAGTTCGCTGACCATGACTTGCATGGAGGCGCCATCGGAGACGATGTGGTGTTGAGTCAGTACCAGTACGTGGTCATCGTTGGCCAGGTGTAGCAACTTGACTCGCAGCAGTGGGCCGTTGTGCAGGTCGAAGGGTTGCTGGGTTTCGTGTTCGACGAAGTCTTTGATCTGCTGCTGCTGTTCGCTTTCACTCAGGTGTGTGTCTAGGCGGACTAATTCCACCGCGAGGGGCATGTGAGGGGCAATGACTTGCACCGCGCGCTCATCGATTTGCTGGAAGGTGGTGCGCAGGCTTTCATGACGCGCCACCAGGGCGTTGAAGGCGTGTTCCAGTGCGGGCACGTCCAGCTCGCCGCGCAGGCGCAGGGCGGTGGGGATGTGGTAGGCGGCGCTGGTGGGGTCCAGTTGCCAGAGGAACCATTGGCGCTCCTGGGCAAACGATAGCGGGATCACCTCGAATTCGCTGCGCACTTCGGGGATCGGCAGGTTGGCGGGCGAGACGCCTTCGGCCAGCATCTTTTCCAGGTACAGCTTGCGCTTGTCCAGGGGCAGGGTGATGAAACGCTTGGCGATTCGGGTGGCGACGCTCTTGTCCATTACAGTTGCTCCATATCGTCAAGCAGCGCTTCGAGCTTGCTCAATTTTTCGGTATCGAATTGCCCACCGCTGCTTTGCAGTTCACTGACGAAAGCGCCCAGGGTGGGGAATTGAAAGAGTTGTTGTGGGGTCAGTTGCATGCCCAGCTCCAGTTGGGCGCGTGAGACCACGCGCACGACCAGCAGGGAATGCCCGCCCAGTTCAAAGAAGTTGTCGTCCAGGCCCACGCGCTCCAGTTCCAGAACTTGTTGCCAGATATCCGCCATCTGTTGTTGCAACGGGGTCTGGGGGGCGACAAAGGCGCGTTGCGACTGGACGGCCTCAGCCGTTGGCAAGGCTTTGCGATCCAGTTTGCCGTTGGGCGTTAGGGGTATTTGATCGAGGAACAGCAGGTGCGCAGGAACCATGTAGGCCGGCAGGTTTTCCTGGAGCCGGGCCTTGATCAGCGTGCGCAGTCGATCCTGGGATGCTGCGTCTGGGAGCGACTGCCGAGTGACGACATACGCCACCAGTTGCTGGCCGTCCAGATGCTCCTGGGCCAGTACCACGGCTTCGCGCACCTCAGGATGTTGCAGCAGGCGGCTTTCGATTTCGCCCAGCTCGATACGGAACCCGCGGATTTTCACCTGGTGGTCGATGCGGCCGATGTATTCAATCACCCCATCCTGGCGGTAGCGGGTCAGGTCGCTGGTGCGGTAGAGGCGCTCGCCACTCCCTGAGAACGGGTTGGGCACGAACTTTTCAGCAGTCAGCGCTGCACGGCCCAGGTAGCCCCGGGTGATGCCGGCACCGGCCAGATACAGCTCGGCCGCAACGCCTAGGGGAGCGGGTTGCAGATCCTGGGTGAGCAGATAGCTGGCGGTATTGCCGACCGGGCGGCCGATGTTGGCCGAGCCTGCGACTTCGCGGCGGGTCCAGGTGGAGTAGGTGGTGTCCTCTGAAGGGCCGTAGAGGTCGTAGATGTGGGCAACGCTGGTCTGTGCGTAGAGCGTATCCACCAGTGCCTGCTTCAGTGGTTCACCGGCGAGGTTGATGATGCGCACGCTGTCGGGGATTTGCCCGGCGCGCTGCAAGGCATTGATCGCCGACGGCACGGTATTGATCAGGCGCACCTGATCGTGTGCTGGCAGGGTTGGCAGTTCCAGCGCATTACGCGCCAGGACGATAGAGCCACCGCAGGCCAGGGTCACGAACAGCTCCCACACCGACAGGTCGAAACAGATCGAGGTCGAGGCCAGCACCCCTTGCAGGTCGTCGCGTGAGTACACCTGTGCAGACCAGCGAACCAGGGCTGAAACGTTGCGATGGGCAATGGCCACGCCTTTGGGCAGGCCAGTGGAACCCGAGGTGTAGATCACGTAGGCCAGGTTCTCGGGGGTTACCGTAGTGACAGGCTGCTGCCCGCTGTAACCGGCCAGCCAGGCATCACCGGGCTCGATGGTCAGCACTTGAGTGGTGGCGTTGGCACGCAATTCATCCGGTAGCTGTTGGCCAACCAGCAGCAGGCGCGCGCAACTGTCTTCGAGCATGTAGGCCACGCGGTCGGCCGGGTAGTCGGGGTCCAGCGGCACATAAGTGCCGCCGGCCTTGAGTACCGCCAGCAACGCTACCAGCAGGTCGCTGGTACGTGGCATGGCCACGCCGACTCGCACTTCCGGGCCTACCCCCAGCTCAATCAGCTTGTGGGCCAGGCGGTTGGCGCGCTGGTCCAGTTGCTGATAGCTCAGGTGTTGATCACCGTCAATCAGCGCCAATTGCCCTGGGGTTGCCTGGGTCTGCCGGTCGATCAGGTGGTGAATACACTGTTCATCGGCAACCGACAGTGGGGCGCTGTTCCATGTATTGAGGATCAGGGTTTGTTCGGCCTTGTCCAGCAGGTTCAACGAGCCCAGTGTGCGCTCGGCATTGTTCATCAAACCGTTCAACAGTTGATCCATATGGCAGGCGATCTGCTCGATCAGCGCATCGCTGAAATTCGCCCGCACATAGCTGTATTGCAGAGTCAGGCTGGCGCCCAGGCCCACACTCAAGGTCAATGGGTAGTTGGTTTGTTCGTGGCTATGCACCGGACCAAAACGCAGACCCTGCGGTGCGCCTTGCTCCAGCGCTTCGGAGATTGGGTAGTTTTCGAACACCAGGATGTTGTCGAACAGGCTTTCGCCGCCCACACCTGCCTGGCGTTGGGTTTCGAACAGGGGTGTGTGTTCGTGCTCACGCAAGGACAGATTCTGTGCCTGGACCTGCTGCAGCCACTGCGCAACGCTTTGCTCGGGGCGCGGGCTGGCCGCCACGGGCAGGGTGTTGATGAACAGACCGATCTGTTGCTCTACGTCGTTGAGCTGTGCCGGGCGCCCGGCCACGGTGGCCCCGAAGCACACCGTGGCTTGGCCGGTGTAACGCTGCAACAGGAGTAGCCACGCCGCTTGCACCAGGGTGTTGGTGGTCACTTTCTGTTGGCGGGCAAAGGTGTTGAGGCGCTCGGTAGTGGCAGGGTCAATGACCTTGCGGTATTCGCCATGGCCTTCTCCAGGTACTTGCGCCACGCTTTGACCGAGCAGGGTCGGCGACTCCAGGTCGCGCAGCTGCTCTTGCCAGAAGCGCTGGCTGGCGGCGCTGTCTTGCTGTTGCAGCCAGGCAATGTAGTCGCGATAGCGCCCGGTATTGGCGGTTACGACTTGCCCGCTGTAATGCTGCAACACCTGGCCCATGAGCTGAGAGTTACTCCAGCCGTCCATCAGGATGTGATGAACGGTGTAGATCAGGTGATAGCGCTCGGCGCCGGTCTGTACCAGAACCAGGCGCAATAACGGCGCTTGATCCAGTTCGAACGGCCGCTGCAATTCGGCCAGGGCCAGCGCGTCGAGTTGCGGTGCATCGTGGCTGCCCAAGGCGTATACGGTGAACGGTACCTGCGCTTGCTTGAGCACCCATTGCAATGGGTGCTCAAGCCCTTGCCAGACAAAACCGGTGCGCAGGATGTCGTGGTTATCCATCGCCGCTTGCCAGGCTTGCTGGAAGCGTTGCGGGTCGAGCCCATCGATATCCACGCGCAGTTGGTTGATGTAGTTGCCGGTCCCGGTCCCGGTCCCTTGCTCATACAAGCTATGAAACAACATACCCTGCTGCATCGGCGACAACGGATAGAGGTCAGCGATCTGCGCGGCAGGTACGGGCAAGCGATCCAGCTGTGCCTGGCCAATTGTCGCCAGAGGCACATCCGAGGGCGTCAGGCCGCGGTGGGCCGGATCAATGCAATGGGCGACGAGGGCGCGCAGCTCTGCAGCGTAGTCATCAGCCAGGTGCTGGATGGTGGCATCGTCGAACATCTCACGGCTGAACAGCCAGTTCAGGCTCAACTCGCCGGCGTAAATCTGGCCGTTGAGCGTCAACCAATTGCCCAGCGGCGCCTCGGGGCTTTGCTCGGCACCAGTGCCTTCGCCGGCCGGGCTGAACAGCGCCTGTTCATCGGCGCTGAAGCTGCCATCGAACTGGCCCAGGTAGTTGAAGGTAACGCGCGGCTCTGGCAGGGCGGTCAAGCGTTCGCGGGCCTGGGCGTCCCCCAGATAGCGCAAGGCGCCAAAGCCGATTCCTTTGTTGGGGATGGCCCGCAGTTGTTCCTTGATCTGCTTGATCGACGCCCCCAGGTCATCGGCAACAGGCGCCAGCGCCACCGGGAACAGGCTGGTGAACCAGCCTACGGTGCGCGTCAGGTCCACGGGTTCGAACAGCTCTTCACGGCCATGGCCTTCAAGCTGGATCAAGCACTGTGGGTGGTGGGTCCAGCGACTGATCACCCGTGCCAGCGCCGTCAGCAGCAGGTCATTGATCTGGGTGCGGTAGGCGGCGGGAGCTTCTTGCAGCAACTGCCGGGTAAGGGCCTTGTCCAGCCGGGTATTGACGCTATGTCCATGACGGTTTTCCAGGCTGGCGTCGCAACGAGCACCGGGCAGCGTGCCCTGGGCATCTTTCAACTGGGCCTGCCAGTAAGCGAGCTCTCCCGCCAGGCTACCCTGGGTGGCATGGCGTTGCAGATGCTCGGCCCAGGTTTTGCTTGAGTGGGTTTTTACCGGCAGGCTGATGATCTGCCCTGCGCAGGCTTGCTGGTAAGCGGTCTGCAAGTCTTCCAACAGGATGCGCCACGACACGCCATCGATCACCAAATGGTGGGCTACCAGGAGCAGGCGCTGGCTGTTATCGGCCAGGGTCACCAGTACTGCCTGCAGCAAGGGGCCTTGGCTCAGATCGAGACTGGCCTGGACCTGGTTGCACAGTTCTTCCAGTTCTGTGGTGGTGCGGGTGCTGGCTTGTTGCAGGGCAGGAGCCTGTTGCCAGTCCTGCTGTTGTTGCGCCACTGAACGATAGTTGGCCTGCCAACCTGCGGTGTGTGCGCTGAAGCTCAGGCGCAAGCCGTCATGATGGAGGAGGAGGGCCTGCAGCGCCTGTTCAAGCGCATCGGCCTGCAATGGTGCGTGGGCCGATAGCAGTACCGCCTGATTCCAGTGGTGACGCTCGGGAATCGCCCGCTGGAAAAATGCCTGCTGTACCGGCAGCAGCGGTGTCGGCCCGGTGAGCGGTTGTTGATCGATTTCCTGCGCGGGCGTGCCGGTGCGGGCCAGGGTGGCCAGTTGTTGCACGGTCTGGGCTTCGAACAGTTCCTTGGGGCTGAACTGAATGCCGGCCTGCCGCGCTCGACTGACCACCTGAATGGAGATGATCGAATCGCCACCCAGTTCGAAGAAGTTATCGGTCAGGCCGACATTCTGTACCTTCAGCACGTCTTGCCAGATATTGGCGATTTGCTGTTCCAACTCGCTCTGCGGGGCAACGTACCGGACCTGCACCTGGCTGGCATCGGGTGCCGGCAGGGCCTTGCGGTCCAGCTTGCCGTTGGGGCTCAGCGGCAGGGCATCGAGGAACACCCAGAGTGCCGGGACCATATAGTCCGGCAGGTGCTCCTTGAGGGTGTGCCTGAGGGTGTCGCGCAGTGCTTCGTTGGCGTTGGCGCTTGGCACCACGTAGCCGACCAGTTGCAGGCCGCGACCGCTGTCCACCGCCAGCACGGCGGCCTCACGAACCTCGTCCTGCTCCAGCAGGCGTGCCTCGATTTCTCCCAGCTCAATGCGCAGACCACGAATCTTCACCTGATGGTCGACACGGCCGATGTACTCGATCACGCCATCGGCTCGCTGCCGCGCCAGGTCGCCGGTGCGATACAGGCGCTGGCCTTTGGTAAAGGGGCTGGCAACAAAGCGCTCGGCAGTCATGCCCGCACGGCGGTGGTAACCACGGGCCAAGCCTTCACCGCCCAGGTATAACTCGCCCACCAATCCCACCGGTAATGGGGCCAGATCGCTGTTGAGAACAAACGTGCTGAGGTTGGCGATGGGCTGACCGATCGGTACGGTGTGAGCCTGTTCCTCGCGGCAGGTCCAGTGCGTGACGTCGATGGCAGCTTCAGTGGGGCCATACAAGTTGTATAGGCGGGCACCCGGCAGGCGGGCGAACACCTGTTGTTGCGTATCCACCTGCAAGGCCTCGCCGCTGCAGATAATCCGGGTCAGGCCGGTGCAGCGCTCACTGCTATCGTCCTGCAGGAAGGCTTGCAGCATCGACGGTACGAAATGCAGGGTCGTCACCTGATGCTCGGTGATCAATTGCACCAGTTTTTGCGGGTCACGATGATCCCCAGGACCGGCCACGGCAAGGCGGGCACCGGTCATCAAGGGCCAGAAAAACTCCCACACCGATACATCAAAGCTAAACGGGGTTTTTTGCAGCACGGTGTCGTCGCCGCTCAACCCATAGGCTTGTTGCATCCAGCACAGTCGGTTGGTCAGGGCACTGTGGCGGTTGCCGGCACCTTTGGGCTTGCCGGTAGAGCCCGAGGTGTAGATCACGTAGGCGAGGTTTTCCGCTGCCACGCTGATACCTGGGTTGGTGTCCGGCAAGGCATCCAGTGCCAGGGTATCCAGGCACAAGGTATGGAGCGTTGCTGGCAATGGCAGGGTGCTGAGCAGCGATTGTTGGGTCAGCAGCAGGTCGATACCACTGTCGTCGATCATGTAGGCCAGGCGATCAGTCGGATACTCAGGATCCAGCGGCACATAGGCCCCGCCCGCCTTGAGGATGGCGAGCAAGCCAACGACCATTTCCACGCTGCGCTCGAGCGCAATCCCCACCAGCCGGTCCGGGCCCACGCCCAGGGCGATCAGATGATGGGCCAGTTGGTTGGCCCGGGCGTTGAGTTGGGCGTAGCTGAGACGAACATCTGCGTATATCAGGGCCGGCGCGTCGGGAGTCTGCTCGACCTGGTGTTCGATCAGCGCCTGTACCGGCCGTTCCAGCGGGTAGTGCCTGGCGGTATCGTTCCAGCGATGCACAACCTGCGCGCGTTCGCTGTCGTCCAGCAAGTTCAGCTCGCCGATGGCTCGGTCCGGCCGTTCGGTGAGGCGCAATAGCAGGTTGTGCAGGTGCTGCGCCATCCGTTCGATCACGACTTCGGTGAAGGCGTCGTGGGCAAAGCTGTAGTGCAGTGACAGGGTTTCCCCGGCATTCACGGCCAGAGTCAGCGGGTAGTTGGTCTGCTCGTAGGTGTCGACGTGGCCAAACTCCAGACCTTTGGGGGCCTGTTGTTCAAGAGCGTCGGCGATCGGGTAGTTTTCGAACACCAACAGCGTGTCGAATAACGCTTCGCCGTTGTGCCCGGCCCAGCGTTGAATATCAGCCAGCGAGGTATGTTCGTGTTCGCGCAACGACAGGTTCTGCGTTTGCACGGCCTGTAGCCATTGATCGACCCGGGTTTGCGGGTTGACCGTGGCAATCACCGGCAGGGTATTGATGAACAGTCCGACTTGCTGCTCGATACCGGCGATTTCTGTCGGGCGCCCGGCGACGGTGGCGCCGAAGCACAGGCTGTCCTGTCCAGTGTAGTGATGCAACAGGAGCAGCCAGGCGCCTTGCAGCAGAGTGTTAAGGGTGACTTTCTGACGACGGGCAAACTCGTTGAAGTAACGGGTCTCGACGATACCGAAGTGCTGGTAATGGTTACCGTGGCCGGTGGCGGTGGTAGGTACGCTGACCAGGCTGCTGGCAAGGCGGGTGGGCTCTTGCAGTGTCGCCAGTTGAGCTGCCCACCAGGTTTGGCTGGCGCTGCTGTCCTGGCGTTGCAGCCAGGCGATGTAGTCGCGGTAGCGCCCCATTCTGGCCGGCAAGGTCTGGCCGGCATAGCGTTGGAGGATCTCGCCCATGAGTTGGGAGTTGCTCCAGCCGTCCATCAGGATGTGGTGTACGGTGTAGATCAGATGATGCTGGGCTTCCCCGGTCTGAATCACCTGCACGTCCAATAGCGGCGCACGAGCCAGGTCGAAACGCTGTTGCAAACGCTCCCGGGCCAGCTTATCCAGTGCCGGTTGCAGGTCTGCGCGTTGCTGCCAGTCGTGGCAGACCATGGGCAGTGTCAATTGCTTATGGACCACTTGTACCGGTTGTTGCAGCTCACCTTGCCAGACAAACGAGGTACGCAGGATATCGTGGGCGTCCATCGCCTGTTGCCAGGCGTCACGCAAGCCTTGCGGGTCGAGGCCGGTAACGTTCAGGCGCATCTGGTTGACGTAGGCGCCCACGTTTTGCTCGTAGAGCGAATGGAACAGCATGCCCTGCTGCATTGGCGCCAGCGGGTAGATGTCGTCGATCTGTGTGACGGCTACTGGCAGCGCGTCCAATTGCGCTTGGTCGAGGTTGGCGAGGGGGAAGTCTGAAGGCGTTACACCACGGTTATGTGGAGCGCAGCAATGCTCGATCAGTTGTGCCAGTTCCTCGGCGTAGTCATCGGCCAGGGCTTGCATGCGTGCAGGTTCGAACATCTGCGCACTAAAGGTCCAACCCAGGCTCAGTTCGCCGTCGTACACCTGGCCGTTGAGGGTCAACCAGTTACTCAGCGGTGCCTCTGGGCCGTGTTCAGCACCGCTGCTTTCAGGGGCTGGAGCAAAGAGGGCATCGTCGTTGGCGTTGAAGCTGGTGTCGAACTGGCCCAGGTAATTGAAGGTGATGCGCGGCACTGGCAGCGCCTGTAACACTTGCCGCGTCTCGGGGGTGCCCAGGTAGCGCAGGACACCGAAGTCCAGGCCCTTGTTCGGGATGCTGCGCAATTGCTCCTTGATCTGTTTGATCGTGGTGCCGTGGTCGGACTGGGGTGTCAAACGCACCGGGTACACCGTGGTAAACCAGCCCACGGTGCGGGTCAGGTCGATGTCGTCGAACAAGGTTTCGCGGCCATGGCCTTCGAGTTGGATCAGCACCTGTGGCTGGGCGGTCCAGCGGCTGATGACCCGTGCCAGTGCAGCGAGCAACAGATCGTTGATCTGTGTGCGGTAGGCGCTCGGGGCATCTTGCAGCAGACGTCGGGTCAGATCCTGATTGAGATGGGTATTGACGGTCTGACTGTCTGCTTTCCTCAGGCTGGCGTCAGCGCGTATCACCGGCAGTTCGGCGCAGCCGTCGGCCAGTTGTTGCCAATAGGCGATCTGTCCTTGTAGTTCGGCACTTTGACCGTAGTCCAGCAACCGCTGGCCCCAGGCTTTATAGGCGCTGGTTTTCTCCGGTAAGGAGAAACCTTGACCCGCTTGCACCTGCCGATAAGCCATCTGCAAATCATCAAACAAAATCCGCCACGACACCCCATCCACCACTAGGTGGTGAATAGCCAACAGCAACCGCTGGCTGCCGTCCTTCAAACCCACCAGTACCGCCCGCAGTAGCGGCCCCTGTTGCAGGTCGAGGCTGCGTTGGGCTTCGTCGCCCAAAGATTGCAACTGTGTGGCGTCGTCGATGCGGGTTTGCCACAGCACCGACGCGGTCTGCGGGCGGTATTCAGCGTTCCAGCCAGAGTCGGTCTGGGTGAAGCGCAGGCGCAGGGCGTCGTGGTGTTGGATCAGGGCGTTGAGGGCCTGTTCCAGCAGGTGCGGGTCCAGGGTTGTGGCGGGTTTGAGCAGCACGGACTGGTTCCAGTGGTGGCGCTCGGGGATGTCGGTGTCGAAGAACAGGTGTTGGATCGGTAGCAGCGGTGCCAAACCCGTGACCGGGCCCTGGTCGATCGCCAGGCCCTGGCCCTGGTTTTTCGCCACGCTGGCCAGGCCCTGGATGGTCTGGTGTTGGAACAGGTCCTTGGGGGTGAAGTGGATGCCGGCCTGGCGTGCGCGGCTGACGACCTGGATGGAGATGATGGAGTCGCCGCCCAGTTCGAAGAAGTTGTCGTTCAGGCCGATTTTTTCCAGTTTGAGCACGTCTTGCCAGATGCCTGCGATGCGCTGTTGCACTTCGTTTTGCGGGGCCACGTAGGCGTGCAGGGCCTGGTTGGCATCGGGGGCCGGCAGGGCCTTGCGGTCGAGCTTGCCGTTGGGAGTCAGGGGTAATTGCGCCAGGATCAGCAGGTGGCCGGGGACCATGTAGTCCGGCAGGTGTTCGCCGAGGTGGGCCTTGAGGGTGTCGCGCAAGGCGTCCTGGCGGGTGATGTCCGTTGCCGGTTCTGTTGGCACTACATAGCCCACCAACTGCGCGCCGCCCGGGGCTGGGTGGGCGATGACCACGGCTTCGCGCACCGTCTGGTGTTGCAGCAGTTGCGCTTCAATTTCCCCCAGTTCGATGCGCAAACCGCGGATTTTGACCTGATGGTCGATGCGCCCGATGTAGTCGATGACCCCATCGGCGCGGTAGCGGGTCAGGTCGCCGCTGCGATACAGGCGCGCGCCATTGCCGGCAAACGGGTCGGGAATAAAGCGTTCGGCGGTCAGGCCCGGGCGCTGGTGGTAGCCCTGCGCCAGGGAGTCGCCGCCGATCAGCAGCTCGGCGTGGGTGCCCACCGGGCACAACTGCAGGTCATGATCGAGCAGGTAGGTGCGCACGTTGGCGATGGGGCGGCCGATAGGGGCGATGGCGCCCTCTGGCAGGCGGTCGACATCAAACAACGTGGTGTCGATGGTGGCTTCGGTTGGGCCGTAGAGGTTGCACAGGCGGCCGTTCCAGCGCTCGCGCAACTGTGTCACCAACGCGGTGCCCAGGGCTTCGCCGCCGAGCAGCAGCAAACGCAAGGATTGCATCTGCGCGCCCTGTTCATCGGCGAGCAAGGCTTGCAGCAGCGAAGGGGCCATTTGCAACACGCTGATGCGCTGGGCGGCCACTTGCGACCACAGCATCGACAGGTCTGCGGACAGCTCGCTGGACGCGAGGACCAACTGCGCACCGTTGAGCAATGGCAGCCAGAATTCCCACACCGAGGCGTCGAAGCTGAAGGCGGTTTTTTGCAAGACCCGGTCCGCAGCGCTCAGGCCCAATTCGCCCTGCATCCACAGCATATGATTGGTCAGGGCGCCATGGCGCACTTGCACGCCCTTGGGCTGCCCGGTGGAGCCGGAGGTGTAGATCATGTACGCCAGGTGATCGGCGCTGACCGTGACCGGTGGGTTGGCGCTGTCATAACCTTCCAGCCAGTCGCTGTCCTGGTCCAGGCTCAGGGACGGCAGGCGGTCCGGGACGGGCAATGCCAGGCTGCTTTGGGTCAGCAGCAGGCCGATGCCGCTGTCATTGATCATGTAGGCCAGGCGGTCGGCGGGGTAGGCCGGGTCCAGCGGGACATAGGCGCCACCGGCCTTGAGCACGGCCAGCAGGGCGATCACCATTTCCAGGCTGCGTTCCAGGCCAAGGCCCACGCAGGTATTGGGGCCGACGCCCAGTTCCAGCAGCTTATGGGCCAGTTGGTTGGCGCGGCGGTTGAGCTGGTCCAGGGTCAGTTGCTGGTTGCCGAACTCCACGGCAACGGCATGGGGCAGGCGTTCGGCTTGTTCCGCGAACAAGACATGCACCGGTGCGGCGTTGGCGTAATGGACCGCCGTGGCGTTCCACTGCGCCAACTGCTGGCCACGCTCCTCGGCGCTGAGCATCGGCAGTTCGCCGATCCGTGCCTGGGGCTGCTCGAGCATCGCCTGCACCAGGTTCTGGAAGTGCCCGGCCAGGGTGGCGATGGTCGCTGGGGCGAAGCAAGCGGCGTCGTATTCAAAATGCGCAGTGATCTGCTGCTGGCTGTATTCCACATCCAGCGACAGGTCGAACTTGGCCTGCAGCGGGTGGCTGTCCATAAAACTCAATTGCAGCGGGCCCAGGTGCAGGGCCGCCTCCTGCACGGCGCCGACACGCCAGTTGAACAGGGTCTGGAACAGCGGGTTGGCCTGGGGGCTGCGTTGCAGGTGCAGGTCTTCGAGGATCAGCTCGATGGGGTAGTCGGCATGTTCCAGGGCAGCGAGGGATTGCTGGCGCAGGCCCTGGAGGAACGCGCTGCAGGTTTGTTCGGGCGCCAGTCGCGCGCGATACACCTGGCTGCTGACAAAAAAGCCCACCAGGTCCTGGATCTGCGCCTGGTTGCGGGTGGCGTTGGGCACGCCGACGGTGAAGTCGACTTGGCCGCTGTAGCGCCCCAGCAGCAGCTGCCAGGCACCCAGGAGCACCACGAAGGGTGTCAGGCCCTGTTGCTGGCAAAAAGTCTGCAGACGCTCGCTCAACAGGGCGGGCAGCGCGTGCCCATGATGGCCGGCGCCTGCGTGTTGTTCCAGGCGCTCGCGGGGCAGCTCCAGGGTGGGGATCTCGTCGCCCAGGCAGGCTTTCCAATACTGTGCGGCTGCGCTGTGTTGCGGCGTCAGCGGGTAGTCCTGGCGCTGCCACTGGGCGTAGTCGGCGTACTGGATGGCCGGGCGCGGCAGGGCCTGGCCCGGTTCGCGCAGGGCGCTGGCCAGGTCGTGGATCAGGATCGGATTGGACCACGCGTCCGAGACGATGTGATGCATGTTGAGCAGCAGCACGTAGTCCTGCTCGGCCTGTTTGAGCAGGGTGCTGCGAATCAGCGGCGCCTGGCGCAGGTCGAAAGGTTGGGTGGCGTGCTGGCGGATGCGCTGTTGCAGTTGCAGGTCGCGCTGCTGGTTATCCAGGGTGCTCAGGTCCTCTTCCAGCAGGGTCAGGCGCGCGCCGGGTTCGATGACTTGCAGGGGTGTGCCGTCGGTGTCGCGAAAGGCCGTGCGCAGGATGTCGTGGCGATCGATCACCCGATTCAGGGCCGCTTCCAGCGCGCGTGCGTCCACCGGGCCCTTGAGGGCAATCGCCCGTGGCAGGTTGTAGGCATGGCTCTGGGGATCGAATTGTTGCAGGAACCACAGGCGCTGCTGGGCGAACGACAGCGGTACCGGGTCATGCCCGGCGAGGCTCTGGATGGACTGCCCGGCGCCGGCTTCATCGGCCAGCAACAGGGCCAGCAGGTCGTCGTCGGGAAGTTGGTTCAATTGGTTCATGATCGATCTCGTCGCCGTCGGCAGAGGAAATAAGCTGTGTCAGGAAGACGAAGATCGATCGATGAGATTTAGGCGCAATGGCCTGTGGCTAGGGAGCTGGTTTGTGGTGGCTGGAGCTTGTCCGTGGTGGCTGGAGATTGTCTGTGGTGGCTGGAGATTGTCTGTGGTGGTGGGAGCTTGTCCGTGGCGAGCGGGCTTGCCCCGCGCTGGGCTGCGAAGCGGCCCTAAAACCAGGCGCCTCGGTTTGTCTGAATAAACGCGGGGCGTTTAGGGGGGGCTGCTTCGCAGCCCAGCGCGGGGCAAGCCCGCTCGCCACAGGCAAGCCCGCTCGCCACAGGCAAGCTCATTGCCACAGAGGGCCTGCCTCAGGTATCAGGCAAAGGCTTTTTCGCTGATGACGCGGCCGGCCTGCATGCGCACCAGTTGGTCAGCCACATCGAAGTAACGGTCGTCGTGGGAGATGACGATGATGGTCTTGCCCAGGCGCTTGAGGTCCGGCAGCAGCTCGGTGTAGAAAATCCGCCGGAAGGTCGGGTCCTGATCGGCCGCCCACTCGTCAAACACCAGCACTGGGCGCTCATCGAGCCAGGCGTTGACCAGGGCCAGGCGCTTGCGTTGCCCGGTGGACAGGTCGGTGGTGGTGAAAGCACCGTCGCGCACGCTGACCTTGTGCGCGATCTCCAGGCGCTCCAGGTATTGGGTGGCGTCGTCGGGCAGGGCCTTGTCGTTCTGCACCAGGTCGTCGAACAGGAAGTAGTCGGCAAAGATCGTGGTGAACATCTGGCGGTAGTCGTCCAGGCCCAGTGCGTCCACGGGTAGGCCGTTGAGGCGGATTTCGCCTTGCTGCGGGGTGTACAGGCCCAGCAGCAGTTTGATCAGGGTGGTCTTGCCGCAGCCGTTTTCGCCGACGATAAACAGGATTTCCCCAGGCTCGATGCTCAAATTGACCGGGCCCAGCTTGAACGGCTCGCTGCCCTCCACGGGCGGGAAGGCGTACTGCACGTTGCGCAGTTCCAAGTGCTTCATCACCGGAACGCTTTTGTCGGCGTCATCGAGCAGCAGGTGCGGTTCCGGCGAGGAGAAGCGCTCCGACAGGTCGGCAATGCGGCGGAAGGCAATTTGCGCGCGGCTGATGATCGGCAGGTTGCCGATCAGGTTTTCCAGCGGGCCTTTCATGTACAGCAGCACCAGGACAAAGCCGCTCATCACCGCCGGGTCCGAGCTGGGCCAGAACTGTTGCAGGGTCAGCGCCAGGCCAATCACCACAAAAAACAGCATCGAGCCCAGGCTCTTGGCGATCACGAAAATATTGATCGAGCGGATATGGGTATCGCAGATATGGTCGGCAGTGCCCTGGATATTGCGGGTGTGCATGGCGTGCCGGCGCGGGCGGTGGATACGCAGTTCCTTGGCGCCCTCGGCAATCGCCGAGTAGTGTTTTTGCAGGTTGTCTTCGGCGTCGCGTGCCGCGTAGAAGCCCTTGATGCCTTTGCTTTGGGCCACGAACTGCACCGCCGAACCGATCCCGATGGCCAGCAGGGTCATCAGGAAGATCGGCCAGGACAGCACCGCCAGGTAGCCCAGGCAGCCAAGGATCACTGTGGTGGAAATCGCCAGCGGGGCGAAAGCGAAGGCGAAGTCGCTGATGGTGTCGACGTCGTGGGTCAGCACCGGGATCAGGCGGTGGGTGCGATAGCGCTCGATCTGCTCGATGGGCGCGGCGAGCACCTTGGCGCCGAGGTCCTTGCGCAGTTTGGCAATCACCTTCTGCCCGACGAAGTTGGTGCCGATATCGGCGCCGATACTGCTGAGCAAGGCCAGCAGGCACAGCCCGGCGAAGGCCAGGACCACGCCGGTACCCATGCCGTCGGCGCTGTGCAGGCCGCGGTTGACCGTGGCCAGCAGCGCGGTGACGCTGAGGCCGCCGATGATGCCCAGGGTGATGGAAGAAATGACAATCCGTCGATAGGGCTTGAGCAGGCTCAAGAGTTCGCGAATGGCGCTGCGCGGTGCTGCGGTCATGAAACTACCTCGATCGCGACGTGGCTACGTGCTGTGGGCAAGTGAAGGCCTGCGTGCGCAGGTTTACCGCTGGCAGGCCGATAGTAGGAGGACGAGTCGGGTGGGGCGCGATTTAGCCTCGCGCCGAGTTGCGCAGGCTCACAGGTCCCGTGCCACCCGCAAGCCCAGCCAGTCGCCGCGCACATTGGAGTAGAGGCTGTTGCGGTTGCCGGAACGGGAAAAAATCGGCGCTTCGCCCCAGTCGTTGCCGCGAATCTGCCGCACCTCGCATTGCCCGGTCAGCCAGGCGCTGCCATCGCTGGGCGCGCCCACATAGCTGTCGTGTTCACAGTCTTCGACCCATTCATAAACGTTGCCGTGCATGTCATACACACCGAACGCATTGGGCGCATAGCTGCCGGCGGGCGAGGTGTAGCTGTAGCCATCCGCCGGCCCGTAGGTATTGGCGTGCTTGGCGATGCCGTATTTCTCACCCTCGTCGAACGGGAACGGGAAGGGCCCGGAGGTGCCGCCACGGGCGGCGTACTCGCGCAGGGACTCGCTGACCAGGCGGTAGTGCTTGCCGGTTTTCTTCGACAGCCAGGCGACATATGCATTGGCTTCGGCAAAGTCCATGCACACGGCCGGATGCTTGGCGGTGATGGGGTAGCTGGGCTTGCCAGCCGTGCATTTGCGCCCTGGTCGGTCGTCGCCGTCGGGCATTTTATAGCCGGTCTCCCGTATAAAACGGTCCCACTCGCCGGCCAGTACCTGGAAGCGGCTGATGGCTACGGGTTTAGCGAAGGTCACGTCATGGATCGGCCCCTCATCGGGCTGGCGGCCGACTTCATCGTCCGGGGTGCCCATCTTGAAGGTGCCGGTGGGCAGCACCACCATTTCCGGGCAGTGCTTGCAGTCCTTGAACACGGTGCCGGGCTTGGGCGGTGTTGCGGCCTGGGCGGCTGGCGCCAGGCAGGCCATCAATGCCGTCAGGGCCAGGAACTTGAGCAGCGTTGGGGTGAGCGGTTCATCGTTCATGAGTCGTCTCGATAACAAGAAAAAGGCGTCAAAGGGTTTTGTCGAGCAGCGCCAGGAAGCGGTCGACTTCATCTTCGGTATTGAGCAGGCCCGGCGCAGTGCGCACCACCGGGCCGACATCGCGGTTCACCGCGTCGCTGATGACCCGGTTGCGCATCAGGTAGGCGGCCACCTTGTCGCTGTCCTGGCCCTTGACCCGGAAGAAGCTGAAACCGGCCGACAGTTGCGGGCTGGCGGGGGTGACCAGCTCGATGTTCGGGCGTGCCTGCAAGCGGTCCTTGAGGTAGGTATTGAGGCTGTGGATGCGCTGCTGGACCTCGGCCTTGCCCAATTGCAGGTGCAGCTTGAAGGCCTCATCCAGCGCCCAGCGATGCTCAAAGGCGTGATAGCCGCCGGGGGAGAAGGAGGTAGCAAAATCGGTGTCTTCGGAGAACGTCGGCAGGCTCGGGGTGAGGTTGGTCACTTGCTCCGAGGCGGCGCATACCAGGCCGGTGCCCCGTGGCCCGAACATCCACTTATGGGTGCCGGCAATAAAGAAGTCACAGTGCATGTCCGGGAAGGCCAGGTCTTCGACGCCAAAGCCATGCACGCCATCCACCACGTAGAGAATGCGGTCCTTTTCGTCACGCTCCTGGTTGTGGCGCTTGACCAGTTGGCCGATTTCGCCGATCGGCAGTTTCACGCCACTGCCCGACTGGACCCAGGTCATGCCCAGCACCCGGGTATTGGGGCGGATACTGCGCTCGATGCTCGTCAGCACTTCATCGGCCGACACGTGGTGGGCGTTGGCGAACAGCTTGATCTTGCGCACTTGGGTGGCGTCACGCTGGGTGCGGAACGCGAGGATGCTGTCGGTGGAAAAGTGTTCGTGCTCGGTGGTCAGGATTTCCTGGTCGGGGCGCACGCGCAGGCCGCCGTAGATCATCGCCAGCCCTTCGGTGGTGCTGCCGGTGAGGGCGATCTGGCCGGGCTTGGCCTGCAGATAACGCGCGGCCCATTCACGCACCTGGCCTTCGCGTTTCCAGGGTTCCTGCAGGTCCCAATCCATGGTCAGGCCGGGGTTGCGGTCAATGGCGGCGCGGTGGCGCTCGATGGCCTCGCGTACCGGCCTTGGGTGGGAGGTGATCAGGAAGTTGGAGAAGTGGATGTAATTCGGGTCCTGGTCGAACAGTTGGCGCAGGCTGGCCCATTTGTCGGTGGGCGCTGCCTGCACCTGCAGGTTTACCCCCAACGGCAGGCTGGCGGCGAGGATGCCAGCCTGTTTGAGAAAGGTGCGGCGGTCGCTCATGGCATCTGCTCGCTTGGCGGCACGCCGGGCTTGGCGGACTGTTGCACCTGCTCCCACACCCGCAGGAAGTTGCCGCCCCACAACTTGGCGATATCGGCTTCGGAGTAGCCACGGGTGAGTAGTTCGGCGGTCACGTTGCGCACCTCACTCACATCGTTCCAGCCCTTGACGCCGCCGCCTTCGTTGAAGTCCGAGGCGATACCGACGTGGTCGATACCGATCTTGCGTACGGTGTAGTCGATGGCATCTCCCAGGTCCTTGAGGCTGGCCTTGGGCTCCTCTTCGAGAATGGCATAGAGCTCGCTGGCGTATTCGCCGAACTTCTGTTCCGGCCAGGCGGCAATGATCGGGTCGCCGGGCATCAGGGCCATCGCCAGGTTGGGCAGGGGCGGCAGGTCGAAACGCGCGCGCAGTGCGTTGAGCTTGTCCTGGATCGGTTGGCTCAGCGGGCGCAGGTACCCGCCGAACGCCACCACTTGCACCACGCCGCCGCTGTTCTTGATCAGTTGCAGTTCTTTGTCGCTGAGGTTGCGCGGGATATCCACCGAGGCGCGGGGCGCGGAGTGGGACGCGACCATGGGCGTGCGGCTCAACTGCGCCACTTGCTCGAGGGCGGTGGTGGACATTTGCGACACGTCGATGATCACGCCCAGGTCGTTCAGGCGCTGCACCGCTTGCTTGCCGATGGGTGAGAGGCCGCCGAGGGCGTCCGGCGAGTCATTGAAAAACGGCAGCGGGCGCGAAGAGTCGGCCCAGCTGTTATTGCCGATGTAGCTGAAGCCGAACATGCGCATGCCTCGCGCCGTCCACATGTCCAGCAGGTTCAGGTCATTGCCCAGGGGGTAGGCGTTGAGCATGCTGATAAAGACCGCAAACTTGCCCTCGCCATGCAGGCGGCGCAAATCGGCCGGGGTGTAGGCAATGCCCACCTGGTTGGGAAAGTCACGAACCATGCCGGTAATGATCTTGTAGCGCACCTCTTGCTGGTTTCGGGCCTCGTCGACAAAGCCTGCGGTGGGTTTGTGCGGCGCGTTGGGGCCATTCCACAGTTCGGGCCAGCCGAACACCGTCAGCGCCGCCCCCGACAGGCGCCCGCGACTGGCCTTGGCCAGGTCGAACTGGCCGCTGCCGTCCTTGTCTGCTTCATGCCCGGCGGTGCCGAAGTCCAGGGGCACGGTGATATGGCTGTCGAACGAAAGCAGGCGGTCCTGCAGTTCATTGGCCTGCTTGATCACTTCCAGCGAATAGCCGGCGTTGCCGCGAAACCAGTGGTCCCAGGCAAAGCCTGCGCCGGCAGCGATGGCCAGGGCCAAGGGCAGGCCGATGTATAGAGCCTTTTTCGAACGTGGTTTTGTCATTGCCATCTCAGTCGGTTCGCCTTTGAGGTGCAGGCGCAAGGGGCCTTTGCTATCTGGGAAGAACGAGCGCAGGCCCGGAAAATTTAAGTATCCCCACCATCAATGGTGGGAGCCGGCTCCCACAGTAAATTTGCTGTCCGGCAAAACGTTCTAGCTTGGATAAAGCCTGCTCCAAGGCTGACACAGGTAGGAACATGACGATTTCTCGACGAGGGTTTATCGCAGGCCTGGCGCTGACCGGCGCCGCCGTACCTGCAGCCTTTTATGCCCATCGCGAGTTGACGCGTGAGGAGTTCCCCATCACGCCCGAGGAAGCCACGGTGGACCTGGCGGACGCCGCCGGCCAGCAGTTGGCGAACAGCCTGCGCGGGATCTGGAGCCTGCGCCTGGAGGGGCGTGATGCCGGGTTGCACGGCTTGCCCCTCGATGATCTGCAACTGTTTATTGATATCGCACCGCGTGGCCGTGGCGTGCGCGGCTACCTGGACACCGCTGGGCACCTGCGGGGGCCGGATGAGCCGCGCTATCAGGTCCTGGGTGATCTGGTTCCGGGCAATGCAGCGCTGCTGTACTGGCGCCTGATCGACCGCGACTCGCCAGATGGCATGCCGGCCTATGAATTCAAGATGAGCCTGGACGAGGTCTGGGACAGTTTCGGCAATGCTGGCAGCGGCACCCTCAGCGGGCAGATCCTCAGCCTCGACCGGCCCCTGGCAGCGTTGGAGCTGGATAACCGGTTTGTCGCCACCAAGCAGTTGTTCCCCGAAGCCCGCGAACGAATCGGCCTGAACCCTGCGCTCCTGGCCTGGTTGATTGCCCCCGAACACCGCCTGTTCCACCAGCTCTGGCACGCCTCGCGGGACCAGTGGCACAAGCTGCCCGAAGACAAGCGCAATGCCCTGCGCGGTATCGGTTGGCAGCCCGGGCCACGGGATAACGAGCGCGACGCCCGTGGCCCGCGCAAGGATCGCAATGGCTCGGGTATCGACTTTTTCTTCATGCACCGGCACATGCTCGGCACCGCGCGTTCCCTGCAGGACTTGCCGTCCTGGCCGCGCTTCCCGCAGCCCCAGCCAGAGCTTGAGCGTGATCGCCAGGGCTTTGCGCGCTACTTCGACAATCACGATGGCTTCGCACTGCCGCCGACCTGGACGGCCAGTGGCGACGAGCAGTACAGCCAGTGGGTCAGTGATATCAAGGCGGCCGAGACCTATCACAGCAACTTCCAGGTGTGGGAGTCGCAGTACCGCGACCCGCGTTACCTGGCCAAGTTGACCCTGGGCCAGTTTGGCTCTGAGGTTGAGCTGGGGCTGCACGATTGGTTGCATATGCGCTGGGCGTCGGTACCGCGCGACCCGTCCAATGGCGCGCCGGTGCCCTTTGCCCGGGATCCGGCGGATTTTGCGGCGCGTTGGTATGAGCCTGAGAATGACTTTTTGGGCGACCCGTTTTCCTCCCATGTAAACCCGGTGTTCTGGCATTTTCACGGTTGGATCGATGATCGCCTTGAGGATTGGTTTCGCGCCCATCAGCGCTTTCATCCGGGTGAGCTGAGCCGCCTGGAGGTCAATGGTGTGCCATGGTTTGCGCCTGGGCGCTGGGTTGAGGTGGGTGATCCTTGGCTGGGGCCGGATACCCATGGTTGCAGCACCACCCCGGGACTGCAGATGGGCCGCACCGTGGAAATGGACCCGGAAACCATGAAACTGGCATTGCGCATCACCTTCGGTGCCGATGACGACAAACTGCAGGACTTGTTCCGCAAGGTGCCCAAGCGGCCGTGGTATGCGCGACATTTGAAGGTCAAGGAACGCACGATTTGACCGCCGCGTGTGTGGGCTTTTTGTGGCTAGCTGGCTTTTTGTGGGGCGCGGGCTTGCTGTGGCGAGCGGGCTTGCTGTGGCGAGCGGGCTTGTTGTGGCGAGCGGGCTTGCCCCGCGCTGGGCTGCGAAGCAGCCCTAAAACCTGGCGCCTCGGTTTGTCTGAATAAACGCGGGGGGTTTAGGGGGGGGCTGCTTCGCAGCCCAGCGCGGGGCAAGCCCGCTCGCCACAACAAGCCCGCTCTCCACAGCAAGCTCGCTACCTGTTAGATATCGGACGCCTGCCACCCGCCGCCCAGCGCCTTGTACAGCGCAATGCTCGCCCCCAGTCGCGCCTGGCGCAGTTGCACGTTCAAATCCTGGGCGGCATACAGCGTGCGCTGGGTTTCCAGTACGGTAAGCAAGTCCTCCGCGCCAGCCTCGTAGCGGCTTTGGGCGATGCGGAACGCGGTCTGCGCCTGATCCAGTTCCTCGCGCTGCCACTGGCGCTGTTCGTCCAGCCGGCGAATGCTGCCCAGGGCCTTCTCCACATCGGCAAAGCCATTGATGATCGCGGCGCGATAGGTTTGCAGCAGTTCATCCTGGCGTGCCGTGGCCTTGTCACGTTCGGCGCTGAGGCGGCCGTTGTTGAAAATCGGTGCGATCAGCCCGCCCGTGAGGTTGTAGAACGGGTTGCGCAGCATATCCGCGGCGCGGTTGGCGCCGGAGCCCAGGTTGGCGGTAAGGGTGATGCTGGGTAGCATGGCGGCGCGGGCGACAATGATGTCGGCCTGGGCGGCCGCCAGTTGTGCTTCGGCACTGGCGATGTCCGGGCGGCGGCTGAGCAGGTCGCTGGGCACGCCGGCAGCGATGCTCGGCCAGCGCAGTTGATCAAAGGCCTGTGGCGTCAATTGCAGCGCCTGCACCGGTTGGCCGAGCAGGGCGGCGAGGCTGATTCGGGCAGCCTCGGCGCGCTGGCGTACTTCTGGCAACTGGCGTTGCTGTGCGGCGACCAGGCTCTTTTGCTGGGCCAGCTCAAGCTGGGTGGCAGAGCCGGCTTCATAACGGGTCTGCACCAGCTTAAGGACGTTCTGCGCATTGGCCAGGTTCAGTTCGGCGATGCGTTGTTGCTCGTGCAGGGCCAGGAGCTGGGTGTAGGTGGTGGCCACGCCGCTGAGCAGGGTCAACTCCACCGTGGCACGCTCGAATTCACTGGCGCGCACCGCCAGTTCAGCACTGTCGCGCGCGGCGCGCTTGCCACCCCAGAAATCGATTTCGTAGGTGGCCGTCAGGCTGGCATTGAAGTAGTCCACCGCGTCGTTGTTGTTGTCGGCGTCCAGTTCGCTGTAGCCCTTGCCGCGCAGCAGTTTCTGGCGGTTGGCGTTGAGTCCGCCCTTGAGTTCGGGCAGCAACGGCGCGCCGGCCACCACGGCGCCGGCCTGGGCCTGACGCACTCGCGCCACGGCGCTGGCCAAGTCGTAGCTGCCCCTGCGGGCCTGTTCGATCAGTTGGTCGAGCTGCGGGCTGGCGAAGGCTGTCCACCATTGCTGGTTGGCGTGCAGGGCGCTGGCCTGGTTTGCGGTGGCCCAGGCAGGGGGGGGCTGCAGGCCGCTGTCCGGGCGCTGCACCGGGCTGCTGCAGGCGGCCAGCAGCACGCTGGCGGCGACAAGGGTCAAGTGCGCTTTCATAGGGCGATCATTCACTGGTAAGGGCCGTGACCGGGTCGAGCCGGGCTGCTTTGCGGGCGGGCATAAAGCCGAAGATGACGCCGGTGACCAGGGCGCAGGCGAAGGCGCCCAAGGCGGCAGGCAGCGAGAAGGCGACAGCCACGCTGCTGAGGATCAGCGCGCCACCCACCAGCAGGGCCAGGCCGATCCCGGCCACCCCGCCAACCACCGTGAGCATCACCGCTTCGGTGAGGAACTGGCGCAGGATGTCCCGCTGACGGGCGCCGGTGGCCATGCGGATACCGATTTCCCGGGTGCGTTCGCGGACGGTCATCAGCATGATGTTCATCACCCCGATGCCGCCCACCAGCAATGAGATGGCGGCAATCGAGCCGAGCATCAGCGACAGGGTGTTCTGGGTCCGGGCCTCGGCCTGGATCATCGCGGCGTTGTTGGTCAGTTCGAAATCACGCTTGCCGTTGTGCAGGCGCAGCAGCAGTTGCTCGATGGCTTTTTCCGCCTCATGCACTTTGCGCGCGTCGGCGGCGGCAATCACCACGTATTCCGGGTTGTAGCTGCCGAACAGGCGGATACTCGCGGCGGAGTAGGGGATGGCGATACGGTCGTCGCTGTCCTTGTCGCCGGAACTGGCACCTTTTTCGGCGAGCACACCGATCACCTGGAACGGCACGTTTTCGATCAGGATGTATTGGCCGATAGGGCTGGGGAGGTCCTTGAACAGCTTGTCGCGCACCCGCTTGCCAATGACCGCGACGGTCGCGGCGGCGCGTTCGTCAGCCTCGGTGAAGTAGCTGCCCTCGACCACCGGCCAGTTGAAGATCGCCGGGAAGTTGGTGTCGTTGCCACCCACGTAGGCCATGTGGTCGACGTTGCCGAAACGCACTCCGGCCTCCGCGCCATTGACCGGCATGATGCGCTTGACCTGTGGCAGCGCGGCCATCGCGGCGACGTCGTTCATGGTGATGATGCCGGGCGGTGTGCGCGGGTTGGGCGCCGAGCCGCTGACATAAAGGATATTGGAGCCAAAGGCGCCCATCTGCGCCATGACCTGGCGTTTGCTGCCTTCACCCACCGCGAGCATCACCACCACCGAGGCTACGCCGATAATAATCCCCAATAGGGTCAGGGCCGTGCGGAAGCGGTTGATCCACATCACCCGCCAGGCCGCCTGCACCGCGTCCAGCAGTTCGGCTTTCCACGCACCGTTGTGCTCGGCGCCATCGGCCAGGCGTTGGCGCAGGTCCACCGCTTGCAGAGCCTTGGGTTTGGGCTCGGCGGCAGGTTGGTCGTGGGTGTTGGGGGTGTCGCTGATGATCAGGCCGTCGCGGATTTCGATGATGCGCTTGGCCCGGGCCGCCACTTCACGGTCATGGGTAATCAGGATCACCACGTGACCCTGGCTGGCCAGCTCGTCGAGCAGGGTCATGACCTCGGCGCCACTATGACTGTCGAGGGCCCCGGTGGGTTCGTCGGCGAGGATGATATGGCCGCCGTTCATCAAGGCCCGGGCAATCGACACCCGTTGCTGCTGGCCGCCGGACAGTTGGTGCGGGCGGTTGCCGGTGCGCCCGGCCAGCCCCAGGCGGGTCAGCAGGGCGGCGGCGCGGGCGTGGCGCTCGGCGGCGGGCGTGCCGGCATAGATCGCCGGCATCTCGACGTTTTCCTGGGCTGAACCGGAGGGGATCAGGTGGTAGCCCTGGAATACAAAGCCAAAGGCCTCGCGGCGCAGCCAGGCCAGTTCGTCGGTGTCCAACTGGGCAACGTTTTCCCCGGCGAACAGGTACTGGCCGACGGTGGGGCGGTCGAGGCAGCCGAGGATATTCATCAAGGTGGACTTGCCGGAGCCCGAGGCACCGACAATCGCCACGAATTCCCCGGCATGGATCGACAGGTCGATCCCGCGCAGCACGTCGACCTGAGGCGCATCACCGCCACCGTAGGATTTGCGGATGTCCCGAAGTTCGATCAGCGGCGTCAACATTCAGCCTCCGCTGCTTTGGGCGGGGCCGATCAGCAGGTGATCGCCTTCGTTGAGGCCATCGAGGATCTGGATGCGCAGGCGATCACTGATACCGACCCGCACCTCGCGGTCTTCGATGCTGCCGTCCTTGGCCACCACGCGGGCCAATTGCATGTCGGGGCGGGTGCCGCCTTGCAGGGCTGCAACCGGCGCAGTCAGCGCATTGGTGACGCGACTGGCGACGAAAAACACCTGGGCGGTCATTTCCGCCATCAAAGCGTTATCGGCGTTGTCGACATCCAGCAGCACGGTATAGAGCACCACGCGGCCGCTGCCACTTTTGCTCGAACTGCTGGGGCTGCCACCGCCCTGGCTGGTTTCGTTCAGGGGCTTGGGGGGGACCGGCAGGATCTGGCGCACGGTGCTGGTCCAGCGCCGGTTGCCACCGCTCAGGGTTGTGAAATACGCCTGCATGCCAGGTTTGACATGGCCGATATCGGCTTCCGAGACTTCCGCCCAGACGGTCATGGGCGACAGGTTGGCGATCCGCAGGATCAGCGGCGTCTGCTGCTGGCTGTTGAGGGTCTGGCCTTCGCGGGCATCCACGGCGACTACCGTGCCGGAGATCGGCGCATAGATGCGCGTGTAGCCCAACTCGGCCTGGTCGACCCGCAGCGTGGCCTGGGCCTGGCTGATCTGGGCCTTGAACATGTTGATGCGTGCCTGGGTGGCGTCCAGTTCGGCCTGGGCAGTCTGCACGTCTTCATCGCGGGTGGCGCCACCTGCGGCCAGACGTTGCTGGCGCTGGAATTTCTGCTGCGCCAGGCGGTTTTGCGCGTGCTGCTCCTGCAGTTGGGCCTGCAGATTGGCGATGGAGTAGCGAGTGGCGTCGAGCTTGGCTTGTTGGGTGGCGGGATCGATCTCGACCAGCAGGTCGCCTTCCTTGACCTGGGCGCCGGCTTCGACGTGAATCCGGCGGATCTGCCCCGACGCCTGCGCGCCGACATCGACGTAGCGCCGCGGCTGCAGGGTGCCGAGGGCGGTCACGCTGCTTTCGATATCGCCCCGGTGTACTTGCAGGGTGGCAAATTTATCCCGGCCAGGCGGGATCAGTTGCCAGGCGGCGAAGGCGGCCACGGGGATCAGGCAAAGTGCTGCCAGCAGAGCGCGCCGGGTGTGTCGGGGACGGTTCATGCACGGGTTCCAGCCAGGAAAGTTCGGACCGCAACTCAATCGCCCGCAAGGGCAGAGACAGGCGCGGGAAGCTGTCAGGTAAACGAGGTATTTGCTCTGAAATTTAACTGCTTACATACGCCGTTACAGCTGGGCGAAACGCCAGTATTGGACGGCGAGGGTGAGGCAATTCAAATCTAGATGAGAATTACTATAAATTAGAAGAGCCCAAACTGCCATCACTGTGCGGCCACGGCAGCTACCTTCGTGGCTGCTGGAGTGAATCAGGTGCGGGCCTTAAATTTTTTTTCATTGTCCTCGTTTCCTATCAACACATGGCCTGTTGTTCAGCAGGTCGCCCAGGCTTTCCGCCCCACCGCCACGGGGCTTATCCAGAGGACACTGGAATGACACAGGCAATTGCATCGCCCGCGGTTCACGACCTGATCGGTATTGGTTTCGGTCCTTCGAACCTGGCGCTGGCCATCGCCCTGCAAGAGCGCGAGAAAGCCCAGGGCAAGCTCGATGTACTGTTTCTCGACAAGCAGGCCGACTACCGCTGGCACGGCAACACCCTGGTGAGCCAGAGCGAGTTGCAGATTTCCTTCCTCAAGGACCTGGTGACCCTGCGCAACCCCACCAGCCCCTATTCCTTCGTCAATTACCTCAAGGCCCACGGGCGCCTGGTGGACTTTATCAACCTGGGCACGTTCTACCCGTGCCGCATGGAGTACAACGACTATCTGCGCTGGGTCGCCGGGCAATTTACCGAGCAGAGCCGCTATGGCGAAGAAGTGCTGGCCATCGAGCCGATCCTGCATCAGCAGCAGGTCGAGGCGCTGCGGGTGATCTCCCGCGATGCCCACGGCGAGCAACTGGTGCGCACCGCGCGCTCGGTGGTGGTCAGTGCCGGTGGCACGCCACGTATCCCCGAGGCGTTCAAGGCGCTCAAGGATGACGGGCGGGTGTTCCACCATTCCCAGTACCTGGCGCGCATGGCCCAGCAGCCCTGTGTCGAGGGCAAGCCAATGCGCATTGCGATCATCGGCGGCGGGCAGAGCGCGGCGGAGGCGTTTATCGATCTGAACGACAGCTTCCCTTCGGTGCAGGTGGATATCATCCTGCGCGGCTCGGCCCTCAAGCCTGCCGATGACAGCCCGTTCGTCAACGAAGTGTTCTCCCCGGAGTTCACCGACCTGGTGTTCCAGCAGCCCAGCAGCGAGCGCGAACGCCTGGTCAACGAGTACCACAACACCAACTATTCGGTGGTGGACCTGGACCTGATCGAGCGCATCTACGGGATTTTCTACCGGCAGAAAGTCTCGGGCATCGCCCGTCACGCCTTCCGCACCCTGACCACCGTGGAAAAAGCCAGTGCCGGGCCACTGGGCATCGAGTTGGTGGTGCGTCACAACGCTACCGGCGAGACCGTGATCAATCACTACGATGCGGTGGTCCTGGCCACAGGTTATGAGCGGCAGATGCATCGCCAGTTGCTGGCGCCGCTCGAAGCCTACATGGGTGAGTTTGAAGTGAGCCGCGACTACCGCGTGGTCACCGACGAGCGCTGCAAGGCCGGTATCTACATGCAGGGTTTCAGCCAGGCCAGCCATGGCTTGAGCGATACCTTGCTGTCGATCCTGCCGATTCGTGCCGATGAGATTGCCGCGTCGCTGCATCAACATGATCGGCACCTGGGCCAGGGGCGTTCGGTGCGTGACGTGCTGCTGGCCACCGCGAGCTGACAGCCTGGAGGGTCGTTCCCGTGCCCGCGGGAGCGACCCTTGCCTGAACCCTTGCTGAAGAACCCGCCGATTCGCCGCACTGTCACTTTGCTCGCGCAGACTGCGGGCGTAAGCTGCGCCGGTTTTCAACCATAGCGCAGACTTTCGTGAACAGACTTTCGAGTGACAGTTGTCGACCAGGCTTGGCCAGCTGACGCGCATCTTCGTGCCGTTGCCTCGCCGTTAAAGCGAGAAGCGGTATTTCGGTGGCGAACCTCCCTGGTTCCTGCCTTATCCCCCTTTTTTCGACGCTGATTCTGCGGGCAATCAAAGGGAGATTCATCATGCAAGCCCTCAACAACATCAATCTGGATTCCCTGATCGACACCGTGGTCAGCCTTAGTGCCGCCTTTATTCTGGGCGGTCTGATCGGCTTTGAGCGCCAGTTCCGCCAGCGCACGGCGGGGCTGCGCACCAACGTACTGGTGGCGGTGGGGGCGGCGATCTTTGTCGACATGGCCAACCGCCTGGCCGGGGCCGAAGGCGCCGTACGAGTGGTGGCGTATGTAGTGTCGGGTATTGGCTTTCTCGGCGCCGGGGTGATCATGCGCGAGGAGGGCAACGTGCGCGGGCTCAATACCGCAGCCACGCTGTGGACCTCCGCCGCCGTGGGCGCCTGCGCCGGTGCAGACCTGATCCTCGAGGCGTTCCTGGGCACGATGTTTGTGCTGGCGGCCAACACGCTGCTGCGCCCGATCGTCAATAACATCAACCGCCAGCCGCTGGACGTGGTGTCTGCCGAGGTCACCAACATCCTCTATGTGATCGCCCGGCGTACCCAGCAGCAAGCGGTGATGGCGTTGCTGGAGTCGGAACTGGCGCGCTGTAACTACCCGGCCAGTGATGTCGACGTAAGGCCCTTTGGCAGTGATGAGGTCGAGATCGAGGCCACCCTGGCGGCCAACTCGGTGGATGGCGACGAACTGGATGCCCTGGTCACGCGGATCTCACAGTCGACCCTGGTGGTGCAAGCGTTCTGGAGCCCCAGCACCACGGACTGACGGCAAAGGCTCACACCAGCCACCTCGGTGTCCCTGAAAAAATGGGCGGACCTTATTGGGGCTGCTGCGCAGCCCAGCGCGGGGCAAGCCCGCTCGCCACAACAAGCCCGCCTTCCACAACAAGCCCGTCCTCCACAACAAGCCCGCTCCCCACAACTCGGCGGTTGCCCCCAACTGATCGGAACTAGTCAAAACCGGTTTCTCAAACACCTTGAAAGGGATGCTCCTTAGAGGGGGGAGGCGGCTTTTTGCGTATATTTGACTACGCTTTAGTGAGGATTAGTCCTACACGATGGTCGGATTTTCCCTTCGGTTAACGCATCGTTGCGTTGTTAATGTTGCGCCGTTGCACCTAGCCAGGTTCCGTTGAAACGTTCTGTGTAGACAGTGCCGCTGGTCGGAACTGGTACTTTTCACAGGTACAGGGGTTTCGTGTGATGTGTAAGGGTATTGGCGCCGCAAGAATGGCAAGGCGCCAGTAACGCAACTAATCGGTGGTGTCTTTCCAGGGAGTCGCATGAGCAAAGCATTAATCGTGGATGATCATCCGTTCATTCGTGCAACCGTCAAGTACCTGTTGCGCCAGGAAGGCTTTGACAAGATTTTTGAGGCGGGCAACGGCGCTGATGCCTTACAGATTGCCAGGGAGCAGCGGCCTGACCTGCTCATTCTGGACTTGGCGATGCCCAAGTTGGGCGGGCTGGAGGTGATAAGCCGGGTCAAGACCTTGGGCCTGCCCTGCAAGATTCTGGTGCTGACCTCGTATCTGGCGGTTTTTTTCTCGGCGCGTTGCATGCGCGCCGGAGCGATGGGGTTTGTCGCGAAAACCGGTGAGTTGGATGAATTGCAAAAGGCCATAAAGGCAGTCATGTCCAACTACAGCTGTTTCCCCAGCCTGCCGACCAGTTCCGTGCGCAAGGACGACTTGCAGACCACGGAGCGGGAACTGGTCGAAGCGCTTTCTGACCGGGAGCTAACGGTCCTGCAGAAACTGGCGTTGGGCCTGGGCAACAAGGATATCGCCGAAGACATGCTGTTGAGCCACAAGACCATCAGCACTTACAAAACACGGTTGAAGGAGAAGTTGCGCATGTCTTCGGTGGTTCATCTGTCCAAGTTCGCTCAGCGTAACCACCTGATCTGACATGTCGACGTCTCTTGGCAAGTGGCTCGCGGTACTCTGGCTGGCGAGCCTGTCACTCATTATCAACGTGGCGCTGGGCGCGCCACAGCAACTGCACCTGTTGGGGCACTCGAGTTTCGACGCCCCGCAGGTGCACCTCAAAGAGCCGGACTGGCGTTGGCTGCGCGAGCGCCGCACGCTGGTCATGGGGGTGTCCGCCCCGGACTATGCGCCTTTCGATCTGACGAACAACAACGACGAACTGGAGGGGATCACCGCCGATTACGCGGCATTGATCGCGCAGATGTTGAACGTGACCATCCAGGTCCAGCGCTACGAGCAGCGGGACGACGTCATCGCGGCTCTCAAGCGTGGTGAGGTGGACTTCCTGGGCACAGCCAATGGCTACGAGGCGGCGGATCGGCAATTGAAGCTTTCGCGCTCGTACGCCAACGACCAGCCGACCCTGGTGACGCGTGTCGGTGACAGCCAGGCCCTGAGCGCCGAGCTTGAGGGCAAGCGCCTGGCCATGCTCTATCACTACATGCAGCCTGAGGTAGTGGCCGCCTATTACGCCAACGCCTCCCTGCAGCTTTACCCCTCGACCTTCGAGGCCATTGGTGCCGTCGCCTTCGGCCAGGCGGACGTTTATCTGGGCGATGCCATCAGCACCAATTATCTGATCAACAAAAACCATCTCAATAACGTGCGCATGGCTGATTTTTCCAGCCTGGAGGTCAACCCCTTCGCGTTCGCGGTCGACGGCGACAATCTGCGTCTGCTGCGCATCGTCAATGCGGCGCTGGAGATGATTCCGGTCAGTGAGCAGATGGAAATCCTGCGGCGCTGGAGCTCTGGCAACCTGGGGGTGGTTGGCCGCGAGCGCCTGCGCCTGAGCGCCAGTGAGCAGCGTTGGTTGGACAAGCACCCACGGGTCAAGGTGACGGCGCTCGACAAGTTCCAGCCGTTGTCTTTTTTCAATGAACACGGGCAACTGCAAGGCTTGAGCGCCGAAGTGCTGGCCCAGATCAGCTTGCGCACCGGCCTGAAGTTCGATGTGGTGCGTGGTGATTCACTGCCCCGTCAAGTCAGCCAAGTCAGCGAGGGCAGCGCGGACATGATCGCGTTCATCACCCCGAGCATGGCCCGTGAGGACCTGATCCGCTTTACTCGCCCGTACCTGAGCAACCCGTTTGTGCTGATCTCGCGCGACGATGGCAGCCGTCCGATCACCATCGAGGACATGGCGGGCAAGCGCCTGGCGGTCATCCGCGGCAGCGTCCAGCGCGAGATCATCAGCCGCGAATATCCCGATATCCACTTGGTGGACGCCGAGGATTCCGCGCAGGCCATGGAGTTGGTCGTCAGTGGCACGGCGGACGCGACGGTCAACGCGCTGATCATTGCGCGCTACATCATCGCCCAGCACTACCGTGATCGCCTGCGCATCACCAGCACGGTCGGCTCGCAGCCCGCGCGAGTGGCCTTTGGTGTGGGGCGCGGCCAGTTGGAGTTGTACTCGATCCTGGACAAGGCGCTCTTGAGTATCACGCCCCAGGAGATGGATGAGCTGACCAATCATTGGCGTAGCGAAGTGGTGATTGATGACAGTTACTGGCTACGTCACCGCAACACGATTATCCAGGGGTTCGCAGTGGCCGCGCTGCTGTTGACGATCACCCTGGGTTGGGCGATTTACCTGCGCAGCCTGATTCGCAAGCGCGGCCAGGCCGAGCGCGCGCTGAGCGACCAGATGCGTTTCATGAGCGTGCTGATCGACGGCACGCCGCACCCGATTTATGTGCGTGATCGCCTGGGCCGGTTGATGGCGTGCAACAGTGCCTACCTCAATGTGTTCGGCTTCCGGCTCGAAGATGTGATCGGCAAGACCGTGGTCGAGACTGACACCGGCAACCACCCCCAGGCCCAGTCCTACCACGAAGACTACTTGCGCCTGATGGAGCGCGGAGAGCCGCAGATCCACGACCGTGTGCTCAAGGTGCCGGGCGGGGCGACCCTGACCATTTATCACTGGATGCTGCCTTACCGCGACGGTGACGAAAAGGTCGTGGGCATGATTGCCGGCTGGGTGGACGTCAGTGAGCGCCAGCGTTTGCTGGGGCAACTGCAGGAGGCCAAGGAGGGGGCAGACGCCGCCAATCGGGCCAAGACCACGTTCTTGGCGACCATGAGCCACGAGATCCGCACGCCGATGAATGCGGTGATCGGCATGATCGAGTTGGCGCTGAAAAACGCCGAGCAGGGCCGTATCGACCACGATGCCCTGGCGGTGGCCTCCGATGCTTCGCGGGGCATGCTGGAGTTGATCGGCGACATTCTCGACATTGCCCGGATCGAGTCCGGCCACTTGTCCCTGACCCTGGAACCGTCGAACCCGCGCGAACTGCTGGCCTCGGTGGCCCGCATCTTCGAAGGGCTGGCACGGACCAAGGGCCTGATGCTCAAGGTTGATTTGGACCCGCTGGTGGACCGTTACGTGATGATCGACCCGTTGCGCTTCAAGCAGGTGGTCTCCAATTTGTTGAGCAATGCCATCAAGTTTACTGCCAAGGGCCATGTGCATCTGTGCGCCAGAGGCTCGCCGGCAGTCGCCAATGGCTACGTGAGCCTGCGGCTGGTGGTGGAAGACAGCGGGGTGGGTATCAGCGTCGAGGACCAGGCGCGGCTGTTCAATCCGTTTGTCCAGGGGCGCAACACCGACCAGTCGGCGCGCAGTGGCTCCGGCCTGGGCCTGGTGATTAGCCGCAGCCTGTGTGAAATGATGGGCGGCCAACTGAAATTGAGCAGCCGGCTGGGGCAGGGGACCCGCGTAGAAGTCACGCTGTCCCTGGCGGTGGCGTCCAGCACCAGCGCCGAGCATGAGTCGGTTGCACTGGACGCGTCGCCAGCGCACATGTTGAACATCCTGGTGGTGGATGATTACCCCGCCAACCGCCAATTGCTGACCCGGCAACTGAGCTTCCTGGGGCACCGCATCACCACCGCCAACGATGGTGTACAAGGCCTGGAGCGCTGGCAGGCCGAGCGTTTCGACGGGGTGATCACGGACTGCAATATGCCGCTGAAAAATGGCTATGACCTGGCGCGGGAAATCCGTGCCGATGAGCGAGCCCGGGGATTGGCGCCTTGCCTGTTGCTGGGGTTTACCGCCAACGCCCAGCCCGAAGAAACCGAGCGTTGCCTGGCGGCAGGGATGGATGGTTGCCTGTTCAAACCCACGGGGCTGGAGGACTTGCATGCCGCGCTTGCGTCACGTACCGCCAAGCCGTCGGTCCAGGCCGAAGTGCAGGCTGATGTCACGCCGGATATGGACTTGAGTCGGTTGCTGGCGTTGACCGGCTCCGACGTGGACGCCGTCAAGGAGTTGCTGGCCCCCCTGCTCGACAGCCTTGCCACCGACCGTACGCTACTGCAGGCGTTGGCCAATAAACACGACTATGCCCAGTTGCATGACCTGGCTCATCGCACCAAGGGCGGGGCGCGCCTGGTCTCGGCCCAGGTATTGGTCAGCCACTGTGAGGCGCTGGAAGCCGCCTGTGAACAGCGCGACCCTCAGGCATTGGCCGCTGCGGTGGCGGGCGTGCAGCAAGCCATTGACCAGTTGCATCAGGTCCTGACGGACTACTGCGATCATGCTCAAAGGTAGGATTTGGGAGAAATCCTACGCTCTGGGGGAACTCCGCTGATTTTGTAGACCATTTATGTCTGGAACAGTAGCGCGCTCCTTCCGGCCACGAGCGCGACCTGCTCAGGGACTTGCCATGCCCACCAAAGCACTGACCATCCTGATCGCTGATGAACAGCACCTGCAACGGCTGCACATCGAAAAAATGCTTAACCAGTTGGGCTATTACCGGATCGTCCCGGTGCAGACTGTCGAGGAAGTACTGATCCTCACCGACATCCCGGCCGAGCCCTTCGATGTGCTGGTCATCCATGCGGGCCTGGCCGCCAGCGCCGGCGGGGAGTGGGTGCTGCGCCAGCAACATCCGCAGGTGCGCCATGTGCTGGTCTATGCCGACCAGGACCTGGAGCCAGCGGTCTCTCTTGCGCCCCTGGTCCTGATGCGATTGCCAGGCGCGCTCGACAGTGTCGCCCTGGAACACTTCATGGGCATCATCGACCCGCCGTCACCGGTCAGCGGCTTGCGGGTCTTGCCATGGCTGCGGGAACTGGCGCGCAGCCCGGCGGTTTAGCTCAGTCCCATTGCGGCGCAATGCCCTTGGGGCTGGTCAGGCGATGGCCACGCTCAAGGCCGTTGATCTGCGCCATATCGGCTTCGCTCAAGGTCAGTTGCACGGCCTTGAGGTTGCTCTGCAGGTTGGCGCGTTGGGTCGAGGACGGAATCACCGCATACCCCGACTGCATGGCCCAGGCCAGGGTGACCTGTGCGGGCGTGGCCTGGTTGCGCTGGGCAATCGCCTGGATCAGCGGGTCTTTGAGCACTTCGCCGTAGGCCAGGGTCATGTACGACGTAATCTGGATACCGTGGCGCGTGGCGAAATCCACCACGGTGCGGTTTTGCAAGTACGGGTGCAGTTCGATCTGGTTGGTGGCGATGTTCTCGGCACCGACGGCGGCGATGGCTTCTTTCATCAGCGCCACGGTGAAGTTGGAAACACCGATCTGCCGGGTCAGGCCCAGGCGCTTGGCTTCCAGCAACTGCCCCATGAACTCGGCGACGGGCACCTGGTTTTGCGGTGATGGCCAATGGATCAGGGTCAGGTCCAGATAGTCGGTCTTGAGCTTGCGCAGGCTTTCCTTGAGGCTGGGTATCAGTTGGCCTTCGGCAAAATTGGCGATCCAGATCTTGCTGGTAATGAACAATTCATCGCGGGGGATACCCTTGTCGGCGATCGCTTGGCCGACATCGGCCTCGTTCTCATAGATCTGTGCGGTATCGATGGCCCGGTAGCCCAAGTCCAGGCCGGTACTGACCGAATCGATGACCACCTGGCCTTGCAGGCGGAAAGTGCCAAGACCGAATGCGGGAATAGACATGAGTGACTCCTGTTGTGGCATGAACAATGGCGTTGAGTATCAGCCGCACGCGCCAGCGCAAACACCCACGATTGTTCAAATCACTCTTGACCAGAAGTCATGAGTCCCATTGCGGTGATAAGACGAGCTTGCAGGGACAGAGGGCTACCCACCACTGGCCTTTCTTGTGGCGAGCGGGCTTGCCCCGCGCTGGGCGGCAAAGCCGCCCCAACAGCCTCACCACGTTCTACCAGATACACCGAGGTGGCTGGTTTTGGGGCTGCTGCGCAGCCCAGCGGGGCACAAGCCCCCTCGCCACAACTGTCGGTTTCTACAGAGCTTTGAGTTGGCGGGCCAGGTCCAGCACCACTTTGCCGCTGCCGACATTGGGCACCAGGTGGGTAAACGGGATATCGATCATGCGGTTTTCCCGCACGGCCCGCAGGCGCGACAGCACCGGGTCGCGGGTCAGCAGCTGGCGTTTACGGCTGGCCGGGGACCATACGGCATCGGCCAGCAGAATCACGTCCGGGTCGCTCATCAATAACGTCTCACTGCTGACCGTGACCCGGTATTGATTGATTCCGGCCAACAGGTTGCGCGCCCCGGCCGCGGCCAGCAGGGCGCTGACGAAACCTTGCCGGCCCTCGCTGTCCAGGCCGTTGACTTCACTGTCGAGATAAAACACCGACAAGGGTTTTGCCGGCTTGGCCAGTGCCTGGGCGCTGGCCAGGTCAGCGTCCAGGGCCTCGATCAGGTCGCGGGCCCGCTGCGGTTTGTGCAGCAGGTTGCCCAGGGTCTGCAGGTCAGTGCGAATGTGGCCGAAGTAATCCAGGGAGCGCCCGGCACACGCCGACTCCAGCAGATACGAGCCCACGCCATTACCTGCCAGCCCGGTACGCGAGGTGATGCCGTTGCCAAAGGCCGTGGCAAAACCGCCCACCACCAGGTCCGGCCGTTGCCCATATAACACCTCGCTGGCCGGATAGCGCGGGGCAATCACCGGCACACCGAAGTACCTGCCCTGTTTATGCGCGGCACCGTTGTCATCCAGGTACGCCACGCCTACCAGCGCCGGGCCGGCGCCCAGGGCCAGCAGCATATCGGCGGCGTGCTGGTTCAGGGCGACGATGCGCGACGGCGGCGCATGGGGCAGTTGCCAATCCTGCTGGCAATTGCGATAGCCGTCCGCCAGGGCCGACGCACTGCACAACAGGGCGATGGCCAACCCTCCCAGGCGCTTCATGGGCGCTCCCGGATCAACAGCTCTTCGACCACTTCACCGCCCACCAGGTGCATATCCACCAGGCGCACGGCGTCGGCCTTGCTGTGTATCCCATACCAGCAGCGCTCCGGGTATACCGTGAGCACCGGCCCCAGGTTGCACGGGAACTGGCAATGGGTCCGCGTGAGCAGCACACCACCGGGCACTTCGATGCGCTGGTGTTCCAAGAGGCGCCGGCGCAGGGTTTTCCATAGTTGCAAGGCGCCCCGCTGGGTGCAGCGCGGGCCGGTGCACAGCAGCACATGGCGGGCATGCTCGGGGATGCGGGACCAGTCGGGGTGGGTGTCCACCCCGTCGATTTGGGTGATCTCAGTCATCAGAAGCGATACGTGTAACGCACCTCAGAGGTGAATGGCCGGCCCAGGTTGTCGACATTGCTGGAGCGGCTGGTGACGTAGTCGCGGTCGAACAGGTTTTCTACCAGCAGGCTCACGCGGTGCTGGTGGGCATTGTCGAGGTAGCGATAGGCGTCGGCGTCCACCACCGAATAGTGGCCGTATTCGACTCTTTTCGAGCTGGTCACATCGTGGATATAGCGGATGGCCGCGCCGGCGCCCCACAGGCGATTCTGCGATTCGAACCCCACCCGCGAGCGGGCGAAGAAGCTCGGCACATCGTTGATGGTGACCCCGGTGCGCGACTCGGTCAGGTTGCGGGTCATGTCCGCCTGCAGGCTCCACTGATCGTTGAGCGCCAACTTGGCATCGGCTTCGAAGCCGCGCACCTGGATCTGGCCCTGGCCGTTGACCCACTGGATGTCGTCGAGGGTGATCAGGTCGGTGATCTTGCGCTTGAACAGGGTCACGCTGGCGCTGAACTCGCGGTCGGCCAGCAGGCCCTTGTAGTCCAGGCCCAGCTCGGCGTTGCGGCTTTTCTCCGGCTTGAGGTTGCGGTTGCCGATCTCGTCGCCGGGTTCGTTGACGAACAGTTGCTCGGCATTCGGCAGCTTGTAGGCCGTACCGTACTGGCCGCGCAGGGCCCAGTTGGCGTTGAGGTCGTAGAGCGAGGTGAGCATGCCGACCGTGGCGCTGTCGCCGCCGCTCATGGTTTCGTGGCGCACGCCGAGGCTCGGATGCCAGTCGGGCAGGGCGTCGATCTGCGGGCGCAACTGGGTGTACACGGCGTGGGCTTCGGCCTTGTTATTGTCGATGACCAGCACGTCGTCCTGGCCCTTGAACCACTGGTTGTCGGAACCGAACACCAGCACATGGCCGCCCGCAAGCTCAGCCTTGCCTTCGGCCTGCACGCCCCAGTCGGTAAAGCCCCAGTAGTCGTTGTGATTGCGCACCACGGTGCCGCCGTTGGCGGTGTTGTTGATCCGTGAGTAGCGGGTATCCCAGTCGTTGATATGGCCCTTGACGAAGTAGCTCAGCCGCTCGTTGATGCTCTGTTCGAAAGTCGCCGTGGCAATCTGCTGCACCCGGTCGTTGGTGGTCTTGCGGTTGTTGGTGGCGCCGGCGAAGTCCAGGTTGGCGTCGGTGTACTGGTAAAACAGCTCCAGGCGCGAGTCATCGCCAAAAGACTGGATGGCCTTGGCGCCGAGTGTGGTGACTTCGTAGGAGCGTTTCTTGTCGGTGACGTTGCTCATGTCGCGGTTACGAAAGGGCTGGTAGCCCTCGGACACGTTATGGCTGACATAGGCCAGCAAACCCAGGTCGCCCAGGCCATTGCTGAAAATCCGCTCGGCCCGGGCATCGCCGGTGGTGCCGCCAAAGGTATCGACGCCCAGGTTGGTTTCGCCGGATACGTCACGGGTCTGCGGGCTGCGGGTGACGATGTTGATGACCCCCGCCACGGCCTGGGTGCCGAACAGCAGGCTCTGGCCGCCCTTGAGCACTTCGATGCGTTCCACGGCGTTGGCCGGCAAGGTATCCAGGTACAGGCCACCGTACAGGCGGTTGTTCAGGCGTACGCCGTCGAGCAGGATCAGGGTGTCGTCATTGCGCCCGCCCAACAGGGAATAGGTGCCGTAGTCGAACGGGCCGTTTTTTGGCGCGACGTAGAAACCGGGGATGAACATCTGCATCGCCCGCGTGATATCTGCGCTGGGGCCGGCGCGTTCGATCTGTTGGCGGGTGACAATTTCGACCTTGCTGCCGTACTGGGCCATGTCGGCCACGGTGGTGGACTCCACCGACGGCGCGGAAACGGTCTGTACCTTGAGTTCCAGGGCACTATTGTCAGCGAGTAGCAGGGGACTGAACAGACAACCCAACAGCAAGGTTGGGCCAGAAGTGACGCCGCGTTGAAAAATCATAGTCTTCTCGAAAAGTATCTTCGCAGAAGCACGCAGGAGAAGGTATCGAGCACACGCCAATACCGGCCCATGCCCGCCCACCGCAGGATTTTGCCAAACAGAAATTCCAGGCCGGTCTCCGGGCTCACGCGTATCGAACCCTTCACCTTCCCATGGCGTTCTGGCCACAGTGGTGTGTCGAAGGGGTCACGCGTATACCGTTGCGGGGGCAGCACCGGACTTGCTCGATCGAGCGTACCGGTTTCCCGTTTCACCCCATGCACGGCGGCATGAGGCACCTGAAACAGGCCGGCATCTGAACATTCCCGCGACCGTTGGTCAACTTATCCAGTGGTCGAACCGGTGGGTCTGGATCGTTGTAATATGTTTGCTTCGCTTGATCACCAGAGCCGCACGCCCATGCAGAGCACCCGATTGACGCTGATTTGCCATGGTGCGACCCGCGCGCAAAAGCGTGGGCATTTCGCCCTTGATGAAGCCCTGGAAACGCCGCCGTCGCCCTTGAGGCTGGCCGCACGTTTCAAAAAAGCGCCACGCCTGTTATGCGGGCCTGAGACCAGGGCCCGGCAAACGGCGACGCTGTTCGGTCAGCACGCCACGATTGATGACGGGTTGCGCGATATGGACGTGGGCCATTGGCGCGGTCGGGATATCAATGACATCGACCGCGACGAACTGACGACCTGGCTGACCGACAGCACCAGCGCGCCTCACCGTGGTGAGTCAGTGACGCAGTTGTGCGAGCGCGTCAGCCAGTGGCTGCAACGCGTCGCAGAGCAGCCCGGCCATGTGCTGGCGGTGACGCATCCGGCGGTGGTTCGTGCCGCTTTGCTTCATGTCATGCAGGCACCCATCGCTATGTTTTACCTGATTGATGTGGAGCCGCTGTCTTCTACCGAGCTGCGTTTCAACAACGTCTGGCGTCTGCGCCTGGAAACGCACGAGACCTGAGTGGCGCGAACATGGCAAAATCCCGGCCCCGCACTGAGAACACCTTCATGAAAAAGATCCTGATCATCGGCATTGGCGCCGGCAACCCCGACTACATCACGATGCAGGCGGTGAAGGCGCTTAACCGTACCGACGTGTTTTTCCTGATGGACAAGGGCCAGAGCAAGGACAAACTGATCGACCTGCGCCGGGAGATCTGCCAGACCTACATCGACGCCGGGCATGCCTACCGCTTTGTCGAAGCCGACTGCCCCGAGCGTGTGCGTGGCGAGATCGACTACACCGCGGCTGTGCAGGATCTGAACCGCGACAAGCAACAGACTTTCGAGCGGATGATCAACGAACAAATGGCCGACGGCGAAGTGGGGGCCTTCCTGGCCTGGGGCGACCCGGCGTTGTACGACAGCACCATCCGCATCCTGCAGGCGATTCTGGCCAGTGGCAGCTGTACGTTTGAGTTCGAGGTCATCCCCGGGATCACCAGCGTCCAGGCCCTGGCGGCCCAGCATAAAGTGCCGCTGAACCGCATCGGCCGCTCCATCGAGATCACCACCGGGCGCCGGCTTGCGGCGGGGCAGGTCGGTGATGCCGATACGCTGGTGGTGATGCTGGACGCCGAGGACTCTTACCGTAGCGTCGCGGATCAGCAGATGGACATCTACTGGGGCGCGTACCTGGGCACCCCGGATGAAATCCTGATCAGCGGCAAGGTGGCCGAAGTGGCCGACGAAATCGAGCGCGTGCGCAAGGCGGCGCGCCAGGCCAATGGCTGGATCATGGATACCTACCTGCTGCGCAAGCCGTAGGCGTTCTGGCTGTTGGAATGCAATCAAAAAATGTGGGAGATTCTATGTTGCAGGTAAACCCTGCAACCTTAAGTTCGGTTGGTATTCGCTCTGGTTTTTCATCAGCGCGAATGCCACCCGGCAGAGCTTGCGGGCGAGGATTACCAGGGCTTGGGTCTT
>NZ_VFEV01000014.1 GCF_007858275.1 Pseudomonas proteolytica | reverse complement strand
ATACCCAGGCACCACCAACCCGTTCCCGTGGATGAGCGAGATCATGGACTTGAAGAAAGAGAAGAACTTCTTCGAGACCCGCGTGATCGAGTATCAGACTGGCGGGGCGTTGAGCTGGGATTGATCGGCGCATAGTCGCGACATGAAAAAGCCCTGGGGTCGCACCCAGGGCTTTTTTTTATGGGGGCCGGTCACGGCGCATCAACAGTGGGCGGTTTGCCATTTCTTGAAGTACACCACCTCAAGCACCTGGCCCGGAAGGGTTCGGATCCCATCTCCAATGCTGTAGCCTTGTGTCCCAATTGCCATCAGCGTTGTTACCGGTCGACTGATCGGGATGAATTCACCACAGGGTTTTACTCGAAAATCGATAGATTGATATCCGAGTAGACTCCTGCGGTCACAGCGTATGCATTCCAAAAAAATAGTAGATAGGACCGAGGCCACCCCGTGAACCCAGACATGCTAGAAGCCGGCCCAGTGGGCGCCAAGGTACTTTCAGTCTTCGACTTCGACGGCACCCTGACCCGCCACGACAGTTTTGTGCCGTTCCTCAAGTTTGCTTTCGGCAAGCAGGAATTCAACCGCAGGATGCTCAAGCTCGCACTGCCTGGCGTGCGCTTCCTATTGCGCCAGATGAGCCGCGATGAGCTCAAGGCCCAGTTGATTCGCACCTTTATGACCGGTGTGGACAAGGCTTGGGTCCAGCAGAAAGCCGAGGAGTACTGCAAGGCCTCCTGGAACAAGCTGATGCGCCCTGCCGGCCTGCAGTCGGTGGCCGACGAGATTGGCTCCGGCGCCGAGGTGACGCTGTGCTCGGCGTCGCCGGCAATCGTGTTGCAGCCTTTTGCTGATCGGCTGGGGATCAAGCTGATCGGCACCGAGCTTGAGGTGGTCGATGGGGTGTTGAGTGGGCGCCTTACGGGCAACAACTGCCGCTGTGAGAACAAGGTGCTGCGCCTCGAGGCGATTTATGGCGACTTGGCTGAGTATCGGCTCAGGGCCTGGGGTGACACGCGCGGCGATCGCGAGTTGCTGGCAGCGGCGCAGGATGCCCATTGGCGGCATTTTCATTCGGCCAAGCGCCGTGGCAAGCCGAAGCTGAAAGCCCGGTAATCGCAGGCGCTCTCTTGTAGGGGTAGGCACGCCCCTACACAGTGGAGTGCCTATGGATGTTTGAAGTACCGCCGCGATCCCGCTATTAATAGCGCACCTTCCTACGGATCCGCCTGCGATGAAGTTCGACACAGCCTATTGCCTGAGCCTGGATGAAAAGCTGTCGATCTATGACGTGCGCGACCTGAATTTCGACGAAACCGCCGCCTTCGATTCCGACAAGGACAGCTTCCTGTGCCCCAACGATGACTGCCGTGCGGCGTTTGCGGCGGGCAATGTACTGGGCACGTTCAATGGCAAGAACGTCAACTACCTGCGCACCCCGCATTTCAAGAACCTGCCCAGCACCCGGCATATCGAGGGCTGCCGCTATGCCAGTCACAAAGCCACGGCAGGAGAAACCGAGGATGGGCGCGAGGAAAACTTTCCATCGGAGTTCGTGCTGACTCGGCGTCAGTACGAACGCAAGGCAGCCATCCAAGGCGCCACAGACGTTATCCCGCAGGCGCCGGCGAAAGAGCCCTCGAGAATCTCCAATACTTCCCACAGTGCCAGCGAAACCACCCCGGACAAGACCAGCGTTTTCGCACACCCGGTCGAATGCTACGTGTCCAACATCGACAACAAGGACAAGCTCAAGGGCATGCCGTTGAAGATCGCTGAGCAGACCGCGACCTATTGGGCGTTTTTCAAGAAAATCGAATACCTGCAGGACAACAAAGGCTTGATCTACTGGGGCCGGATCAAGGCGATCAAGGACTACACCAGCAGCTTTCGCATCGACTTCGAAAAGAAGGTGTGGCTCGACAAGAAGCCCTACTCCGTCAACGTGTACCTGAACAAGAAGCTGATCGAGAACTACCGCAAGCGCAAGGCGTTCCTGGAGCAGATCAAGGCCGCCGTAGACAGTGAGCGCCCCTTGTATTGCTTCTTTTATGGCGTGACGCCGGAGTTGAAACAGGTGCCGAGCAAGAAAAACCCCGAGCAGACATTCGGGGTGTTCAGTGCCGATATCCAGAACCTGGACCACCTGCTTATCCGCGAGGCACCGGGTCTGGAGGAGAAATGACCTGAAGCGCCCGCCAATCAAGGGCCGGCCACGGGGGAAGTGAACCAGTTGATGAACGGTCAAAACAACTGTACAAAAACACAGTATAGTTTGTCCTCCCCCGTCGGCATCCTGGAGAAACCCCATGTCCTCTCTGGCAGTGAGCACCACCGTAGATCAGCAAATCGTCCTTCATCAGTTCACCCCACGGCACAGTGTGCAAGCACGCGCTTTGCTGGGCTGGAGCCGGGAAGACCTGGCCCGGCACGCCGGGGTTGGGGTGGACGCCATACAACGCTTTGAAAGCCATCATGAGGTGGATGACGCCATCCGCATCGCCCTGGCGTTTCGCCTGGAGCACGAAGGCCTGGTGTTTTTCCCGGGGTTTGCGCCGGGGTGGGGCATGAGTGGACGCCGCTCCCAAGCGTCACAGGCTGGTGCCGAACCGGGCCGCCGCAGCCTTATTGCGCGGCTGCTGGGCGCAACATCGTCGAACACGCCGCATCCCAACGGCGCATAGGCTCACTGGCCACGCAGCAGGTTCACCTGCCGGGTATGTCAGCACGTGTCTGCATCGCCTGTTGATAAACCCGTATCAAGGCCGACAGTGATTCCCGTGCCCAGCGGGCACCGTAGAACCAGAGCACGACCTTTGTGCCATGCAGATCGTCGTGGAATATCTGGCACACGCCTGGGTATCCGGTTTTGCAGAAGCCATGGAAAGCCGGGCTTTGGCCATCGGACACCAGCGCGTCGAGGCGATGCTCGCTCACCCGCTCATCGATCTCGTTGCTGGACGCCAAGGTGAAATGTGCAGTGGAATCCGGTAGCAGCGCCAGCACTGGCACCACTTCAGCACCGGCGGCCCGTAACACCTCCAAGGCCTGGAGAAATACGCTGGAGTGCTCCACCATTTCACGTGCATTGTTGCGCAGGTATTCGTCGGCATAACCGATACGCCAATCGGCCAGGGCAGGAGCTGATTTCGCGGCATTGTTTTCCATGACGGGCGGGACTTCCACCATAACCGGGCCCACGGGATCGAAGCCACTCAGGGCCAAGAGTGATAACGACGGATCACGCACGGTCTTCATCATCGGCCCCGGAATATCGAACCTGGGGCCCTGGACAACAGGCGTTGCCGCAGGCTGGAACTCAATGCCACCCCGAGGCGGCGCCTTATTGTCCGTCGTTCCAGGCGAGGGGTTCAGTGCACAAGGTGCTGTGTCCAGGATGTTGAGCATCGACGGTACTCCCCCAGAACAGGAAGCACCTGGCGCCAAGATCTTCCTACATTTTTCCTCCATCAAGCCCACTCCCAGGAAATGACTTTCCCGAGATCATCGCATCCTTTTCCAGTCGGTTCTCAAGGCGGAAACACCTTGAAAGCCCTTTCACCGACAGCGCATTGCAAACCCCGTCAACTCACCAGCGGTTGCGCCGCCTGGGCCTCGACATCCAGCCACCAGGCATGGCCGCGCTCAGGTGCAGCCAGCATGAAAGCCTGCCCCATGGCTGGCGTGGTAATCGCAACATTACGCTCCCACGCCAAGGCCATGATGCGGTCAAACGGCTCATGCCAGGCATGGAATGCCAGATCAAAGGTGCCGTTGTGGATCGGCAGCAACCAACGCCCCTTCAGATCGATATGGGCCTGCAAGGTTTGTTCAGGCTGCATATGCACATGGGGCCAGTCTACGTTGTAGGCACCCGTCTCCATCAGCGTCAGGTCAAAAGGCCCGTACTGCTCGCCAATACGCTTGAAGCCATCGAAATAACCGGTGTCGCCACTGAAAAAGATGCGCCGGGTACCCTCGATCATTACCCACGATGCCCAAAGTGTCTGGTTGCCATCAAACAGACCACGTCCGGAAAAGTGCTGGGCTGGGGTGGCGACAAAACGGATGCCATCCACTTCAGTGGCCTGCCACCAATCCAGCTGCCGCACCTTGTCTTGCGCAACGCCCCATTTGATCAAGGTGTCGCCGACGCCCAGTGGCGCGAGAAAATAGCGGGTCTTGGCGGCCAACTGCACGACGGCGTGGCGGTCCAGATGGTCGTAATGGTTGTGCGACAGGATCACCGCCTCAATCGGCGGCAGATCCTCAAGGCTGATGGGCGGCTGGTGAAAGCGCTTGGGCCCCGCCCAACTGAAAGGCGAAGCACGCTCGGCGAACACCGGATCGGTCAGCCAGAACTTGCCGCGCATTTTCAGCAGTACGGTGGAGTGCCCCAAGCGGTACACACTGTGATCCGGGGCACTGAGCAGTTGCTCGCGCGTCAGGCGCTGCACCGGAATCTCCCCCACTGGCCGCGTACTGCGAGGCTTGTGAAAAAGCATTTTCCAGAAAATCTTCAGGGTCTTGCCAAAGCCAGCTCGGTTGACCGGCGCATGATTGTTGAAGTGACCTTGCTGCTGCTCGGATGGTTTGAGCGCTGCCGAGGGGGTGTCGAGGCGGTTAGAAATCGTGGCCATTACAGAGTGACTCCGGTACGTTCTGCTGATGCAGATCAACAACTACACTGCACAGTGTAGTTTCAAGATTGCAACAAAACCCGGACCAAGTAAACTACCGAGTGTAATTTTCTTCCCAGAGCCGAAAAGCCCCATGACTGCACCTCAACGCCTCACCGACCGCAAACGCGAAGCCATCGTGGCAGCGGCCATCGCCGAGTTTCGCGACAACGGCTTCGAGGTCACTAGCATGGACAAAATCGCCGCCACCGCCGGCGTATCCAAGCGTACGGTGTACAACCACTTCCCCAGCAAAGAGGAGTTGTTCACCGAGATCCTGCATAAGCTGTGGGCCAGCAGCGTGGCGCAACTGGATGTCAATTACTGCAGCCAACAACCCCTGCGCGACCAATTGCGCGTGTTGCTGCAAGCAAAGATGAAAATGATGTCGGACGCCAACTTCCTCGATCTGGCCCGGGTGGCGATTGCCGCGACCATCCATTCCCCGGAACGCGCACAGGACATCGTCAATCGCCTGAGCGAGCGCGAAGAGGGGTTCACTTTGTGGGTACGTGCCGCCCAGGAAGACGGGCGACTCAAACCCGTCGACCCGTGTTTTGCCGCCCATCAGGTGCAAAGCCTGCTCAAGGCGTTCGCCTTCTGGCCGCAAATCACCCTCGGCCAACCTACCCTGGACGCCGCCACCCAGGCCAACGTGATTGAATCGGCGATGGATCTGTTCCTGGCCGGCTACGAGATTGCTACCTGCCCCCGATAAGTCCCCGTGTCGCAATACGACGCAGCAGGTCGTTTTTGCCCTAATCCCTGTGGATCTCCACGCAAATGGCTTGGAAGGACACTGATTATTCCTGCGTAAATCAATGACAATATTCGCCTCTCATCTGGCGTAAATGGCCTTTGGTAAACGTACGCCGTCGCCCCTTAAAAAAAGAAAAACCTGACGCAGGGATCTATGGAAAACCTTCGAGGCAAAGGGCTGTCGTTTGCCCGGCGCATTTATCGGCCGCGCATTATCGGGCTGGGCATTGGCAGCCTGTGCGTGCTGGCCGCCCTGTACCCGCTGGCCATGCCCGGATGGATCTGGGCGTTGTGGCTGCTCAACGCATTTATCTGGCCGCACCTGGCGTACCAGTTATCGAGCCATTCGGCATTTCCCTACCAGGCCGAGCGCCGCAACCTGCTGTATGACTCACTGTCCGGTGGGTTCTGGGCCGCAGCTACGCAATTCACACCACTGACCGCAGTGACCATCCTCGCGATGATGACCATGCACAACGTCGCGGCGGGCGGCAAGCGGTTGATGGTCCAGGGCATGCTCGCGCAACTGGTGGGCGTGGCACTGGCCTGGCTGATATTCGGCCCTTCATTCAATCCCAACGTCGGCCTGATCCAGGTGTATGCGTGCCTGCCAATGTTGATCCTCTATCCCGTCGCCATCGGCATGGCCAGTTATCGTTTGGCCATCAAGCTTTCGGAACACAAGCGTGCCCTGAGCGCCTTGAGCCGTACCGACAGCCTCACCGGCCTGCTCAATCACGGCTCCTGGAAAGACCTGCTGCAACTGAAGTTCCACAAGTGCCAGCAGCAACAATCCCAGGCCACCATTGCGCTGATCGATATCGACCACTTCAAGCAGATCAACGACGCCTATGGCCATATCGTTGGTGACCGAGTGCTGCGCCAACTGAGCAAGGAATTGCAGCGCAACGTGCGGGAAAATGACCTGGCGGGCCGCTACGGTGGCGACGAGTTCTGCGTGATCCTCCCGGACGTTGCGCTGGAACAGGCCAGCTATGTGATGGAGCGTCTGCGGGAAATGTTCAGCCGCTACCGCGACCCGCAGGTCCCGGAGCTGCGGGTCAGCCTGAGCATTGGCCTGGCGGCCTACCAGGTGCAATTTACCCAGGCCCATATGTGGCTCAACGCAGCGGACAAGGCGCTGTACGCCGCCAAGGGCACCGGGCGCAATCGGGTGACGGTGGCTGAATCCCTGGTGGCCCGTTCCGCCTGAATAGAACTTCCCTCGGGGGCCAAGACTCAGAGCTCTGATCTGTACTGTCTGCCGGTAGAAGGGAAGCCGGCAATGAGCACCTCTGCCGTGGGCCTGGGGCTACACGGTGAGCAAGCGCAACCATGGATTCATTCTCGCACTGTGCATCACTGAGCCCGCGACCATGCTATTTACTGCCCATAAAAAAACCATCACTACCCTGCAAGAAACGATCAGCCAACAAGCCGGCCTGCTCGATGCTCTCGAGCGCTCCATGGCCGTGATCGAGTTCGATCTACAAGGCAGCGTTTTGCGCGCCAATGACAACTTCCTCAAGACCATGGGCTACCGCGCGGATCAAGTCGTCGGCCAACCCCATCGCCTGTTTTGCACCCAGGCGTTTGCCCGCAGCGCCGATTACGGCCAATTATGGACGCAACTGCGCAACGGCCAGTTCCAGTCGGGCACCTTCGAACGCGTCGCCGCCGATGGCCACTCGGTGTGGCTGGAAGCCAGCTACAACCCGGTGCGCGATCAGGCCGGCCGAGTGGTGAAAGTCATCAAATATGCCCTGGACGTCAGCGCCAGGATGCAGGCCGAAAGCGAAGCCAATGCCAAGCTCGAGGCGATTGACCGGGCCATGGCGGTGATCGAGTTCAACCTCGATGGCACCATCATTACCGCCAACCAGAACTTCCTCCAGCGCCTGGGTTACAGCCTGTCGCAGATCCAGGGCAAACATCATCGCCTGTTCTGCAAACCGGAGCTGGCCAACAGCCAGGAATACAGCGATTTCTGGCGCCGGCTGAACCAGGGTGAATTATTCAGCGGCCAGTTCGAGCGCATCACTCACACCGGCCAGACGCTGTGGCTGGAAGCCAACTACAATCCGGTCTACGACGCCAGCGGCCGCTTGTGCAAGATTGTGAAGTTCGCGTCGGACGTCACCGCCATGGTGGAAAAACACGCCGAAGATGCCCAGAGCGCCACCCAGGCCTATCACATCTCCCTGCAGACCCGGGAGATCGCCGAAAAAGGCGCCGAGGTGATTCAGCAGACCGCCAGCGGCATCCATGACATTGCCACCGACATAGAAAGCTCATCCAGACTGATCGCCAAGTTGGGCGAGCGCTCGCAGCAGATCACCGCCATCGTCAACACCATTCGCGCGATTGCCGACCAGACCAACCTGCTGGCCTTGAATGCCGCCATTGAAGCCGCACGCGCAGGTGACCAGGGCCGCGGGTTTGCGGTGGTCGCCGATGAAGTCCGGCAACTGGCCGCCCGCACCAGCGGCTCCACGGCGGAGATTTCGAGCATGATCGAGATGATCCAGAGCGAAACCCGCCAGGCCATCGACAGCATGGACAGCACCCGCGACCGGGCCGCCCAAGGCGTGGACCTGGCCAACCAGGCCGGCACGGTGATCCTGCAGATTCGCGAAGGCACCAGTGATGCCGTGCGGGCAGTGAGTATGTTTGCCAATGACCGGGTGGGGTTGTAGAGACCGGCTTGCCGGCACCTACGAGGGGTGGCGCAAGTGCTGGCCCAGTTCATCGAACAACGTCACCACTGATCGCAGCGCCCGGCAGTCCGGGCGTGTGAGCAACCACAGGGCCGTATCATGCCCCGCGAGTGCTGGCCCCAGTGGCTGCAACCCATGGCCTTCCCCCAACAGAAAATCCGGCAGCGCCGCCACGCCCAGGCCGGCACGTACCAACTCGGTCGCGGACAACATGCTGTTGCAGCGGTAGCTGGGCCTGACGCCGGGCAAGTGCTGGCGACGCCAAGCCACGGTGGGGTGGTCGGGCAGGAAGTCATCCGGCGCGATCCAGGCCAGGCTGGCCAAGTCCTGAATGTCGTGCTGTTGTGCATAGCCGGGGCTGGCGCAGACGCGATAAGACACCGTCCCTAGGCACCGCCCCACCAAGTGCTCCGCAGGTGTGCGGGTCAGGCGCAAGGCAATGTCGGCATCGCGCCGACTGAGGTTGGCAAAGTCGTTGGACGTGCTCAGCTCCAGAGTCAGCGCCGGATAGCCCGGCATGAACCGGGCCAGGGCCGGCAGCAACAGGCCCTGCAACACCGAGTCGGTGCAGGTCAGGCGCACTGTGCCGCTGATCACCTCGCCGCCCTGCTCTACCCCAACCCGCGCAGCTTCCAACGCCTGCTCGGCACGTTCCGCCTGCTGGGCGAGTGTGGTGGCCAGGCTGGTCGGCAGGTAACCGGTACGGCTCTTTTCGAACAGCATCTGGCCCAGTGACGACTCCAGGCGCCGCACAGCCCGAAACACCGTGGACACGTCCACCCGCAGCAAGGCCGCCGCCCGGGCCAGGGTGCCACCACGCACCAGGGCAAGGACCAGCGCCAGGTCGGGATAGTCGAGTTGATAGTGCGTGGCTGCATTGAGCATGTGGAGTAACGCCAATATTGATTGCGTGAGCGCCAATCTATAGTGCGCTCCAGGACTCGACAAGCCATTGGACGCCAGCCATGAACCCCACTGCCCTGCACCTCGCCCTGATTGGCGACTACGACCCGCAAGTGACAGCACACCAAGCCATCCCGATTGCGTTGCAACAGGCCAGCGCACAGCTGGGCCTGACGATCCATGCTCAGTGGCTGGCCACTGACACTCTCCTCGACGCCCAATCCCTGCAACCCTTCGACGGATTCTGGTGCGTACCTGCCAGCCCCTATCGCGATATCGACGGTGCCTTGCGGGCGATCCGTTTTGCCCGCGAACAGCGGCGTCCTTTCCTCGGCACATGCGGCGGTTTCCAACATGCCGTGCTGGAATATGCGCGCAATGTGCTGGGCTGGGCCGATGCCGAACATGGCGAACTGGCCCCCGATGCGCCCCGTGCGGTGATCGCCCCCTTGGCATGCGCCCTGGTCGAGACCATCGCCCCGTTACGCCTAATGGCATTCACACGGATTGCCGAAGCTTACGGCACTCTTGAAATTCAAGAGGCTTATCGTTGCCGCTATGGCGTCAATCACGACTTCGAACAGGCATTGCTGGAGGACAATCTGATTGGCAGCGCCCATGACTCCACAGGCGAGGTGCGGGCGATTGAACTGCTGGACCATCCGTTTTTTGTCGCCACGCTGTTCCAGCCAGAACGCGCGGCACTCAAGGGAGCCAACGTGCCACTGGTCACGGCATGGCTCAGGGCCTGCCAGGAGCGCTCGGCATGATTGCCCAGACACCCGCCCCGCCCTATTACGCCGTGATCTTCACCTCCCTGCGCACCGACACCGATCCAGGCTACGCACAGGCCGCCGAACGCATGCTCGAACTGGCCCGCCAGCAACCGGGGTTTCTCGGTGTCGAGTCGGCCAGGGGCGAAGATGGGTTGGGCATTACCGTGTCCTACTGGGCCAGCGAGGCCGCCATCCTGGCCTGGAAACAACACACCGAGCACCGCGAAGTGCGCGAGCAAGGTAGGGCCTCCTGGTACTCAGCCTTTCACACGCGGGTATGCAAGGTGGAGCGGGCTTACGCCTTCAACGTCCTGTAGTTGCCGGGTTGAACTGGCGATCGGTGTCCCCCTGTGGGCGCTGGCTTGCCGGGGCGTTCTTGCTGGCGCCATCGCTGCAAGCCAGCGCCTACAAGGGGTGAGCGTGATCAACTGACCAGGCTGCGCACCGCGCTGATCTGCGGGATTTCAACCCGGCGCATGTACACCCGCAGCGGTTCGGTGATGTTGATCCGGTCGTCGATGTTCTGGTCCAGCAGCAGTTGGATGTGCTCGCGGGACAGGGTCATGGCCTGGTCGGCCGCGGGCTGCCAGACGAACTCGCTGGTGGGGATGATGCCGTCGTCGGCGACGTCCATGCCGAACGAGTCTTCGCTGAAACGTACGATGTACTGGCCGGTCTTGCGGTTCAGGCCGACAAAGCCGTTGAGTTGGTCGGCGGCCTGGCAGATGAGTTCTGAAGTGATGCGCATGCTAAACCTCACTGAAAAATCCCACAGGGGAAGTGAACGATGGTTTACACGCGAGGCAGAAAAGTAAGGCAATACAGGTTTCCCTCTGGCGGGGAAGCTCGGACCAAGAGTACTGCATAGCACGGCACAAAAGCGCAGAAAAATAGCGCATGCGCACGTTAATGTCGGTTTGGTGATAGCGCGATTTGCATGCAATTGTTAAAAAGGAACCCTTCTTGAAGCTACCTCCACGAAAGGACCTCGCACATGCCTGCTACGTTTACCAAGAGTGCCCTGTTGCTCGCTCTGATGATGGGCCTTGGCCACGCACAGGCTGCAAGCCCCATCAGCCCGGTTGAACTGGCGACCAAGGATGGCATTCCCCACCCTGCCGTGATCGCCCACCGAGGTGCGTCCTTCGATGCCCCGGAGTCCACGGCCGCCGCCTACAAGCTTGCCCGCGACCTGGGTGCCGACTACCTGGAACTGGATCTGCAACGCAGCAAGGACGGCGTCCTGTTCGCCTTGCATGACAACAATCTGCAACGCACCACCGACGTGGCCACCAAGTTCCCTGAGCGCAAAGACAGCCCGGCCAACGAGTTCACCTGGAAAGAACTGCAAACCCTGGATGCCGGCAGTTGGTTCAACGCCGCCTACCCGGATCGTGCGCGCCCGGGCTTTGTCGGTTTGAAAATCCTCAGCCTGGACGAAATCATCAAGATCGCCGAAGGCAACCCCCAGCACAAACCCGGCCTGTACATCGAAACCAAGGAGCCCAAGCAGTTTCCGGGGATCGAAGCCGATCTGAAAGACAAGCTGCTGGACAAGGGCTGGCTCAGTTCCGTGGGCTCCAAGCTGGGCAAGAGCAACACGGGCGTCGGCCAGGGCAAGGGCCGCGTGGTGCTGCAGACCTTCGAAACCGCCAGCCTCAAGGAACTGCAGAAAGAAATGCCCAACACCCCGAAAATCCTGCTGCTGTGGGTGGGTGAAGGCAGCATCGAGCCCAAGTCCAAGGTGACCTTCGCCGAATCCGGCGAGCCGACCAAGGCGGCCTACTATGCCAAGCAGGAACCCAAGGACGCTGCCGAATTCGAGAAGTGGGTCGATGAAGCCAAGAGCCTCGGGGCGATTGGCACCGGCCCGTCCGCACAACTGACGAACCTCGGCGACCAGAGCTATTCGGACCTGGTCAAGCCCGAGATGAACCAGCTGACCCACGACAAAGGCTTGCTGGTACACGTCTATACCGTCGATGAACCGGTGGATTTCGAGAAGGTCATGAGCGCCGGGGTCGATGGCATCTTCACCAACCGCGCCGCCGAACTGCTGAAGTTCTACAAGCGCTGGCCGTCGTCCAGCGTGCAGGACCTGCTGCAGGACAACGGTTACTGAGTGAACGAGTGGTCAGGGCAACTGTGGCTGGGCCGTGACTACGGCCTGATCCTCGGTGAGACGGGGCGCACTGCGCCCCACGCTCATTACGCCCATCAATTTATCCTGTCCTCGGAAAGTCCCGTCACCGTCAGCCTTGATGGGCACCTGCAAACGGCCTATCGCCTGTTCATCCCCTCTCGCCAGCCCCATGCCATCGTCCACGCCCCCGGCACTGTGTTGATGGCTTATGTGGAACCCGGGGCATTCGACCTCGATTCGTTGCAAAAAACCCTGGAGACGGCCGAGTTTTCCCCCGAACGCCTTGAGCAGTCTTTGCGCCAACTGCCACGTCGCCAGGCTGACGATGAGCGGGTGCAGCGCGCACTGCACACCCTTGATCAACAGTTGAACGGCAAGGTCTCGGCGCAAGCGTTGGCAGAAGCGGCGCACCTGTCGTTGAGCCAGTTGGAACGCCTGTTCGTCAGCCAACTCGGCGTGCCGGTGCGGCGCCTGGTGATGTGGCGACGCTTGCGCCTGGCCCTGGACCTGGCCCTGAACGGCCACACGTTGACACAAGCCGCCCATGGCGCGGGGTTTGCCGACTCGGCGCACTTTTCCCGGACCATGAAGCAACTGTTTGGCGTGACCGCCGGGGCCTCGTTACGCCATCTGCGGGTACACCTCCTCCCCCTGTAGGAGCGCTCGCGAAGAACTCGAGAGCACCGCATCAAACCAGACAGCTCACGCCTACATTTGGAGAGCACTTGGGACAGGCGGTTCTTTACTCAACTGGGTCGCCGTAAAGGGGTCACGCAGTTGCCCAAGATAATCCACCGGGAAATCCGGACGGCTACCAATCCCCAGGTCGCCCTCGCCCATTCGATAGTCCTCGGTGTAAAACGCAGTCCCCAACAGCCAGTCCCACAGGTTGAAAAACAAACCGAAATTCACATCCCCCGCGCGCCCGTACTTCATGTGGTGAAAGCGATGCACCGGCGCCCAGGCAAACACCCAGCGCAGCGGCCCCAGGCGCATATCGACATTGGAGTGCTGCAACAGCAACTGCACCGCAATGGCCAGCGCCAGCAACATCGCCACCTCCACTGGAATGCCCAGCAGAATCAGCGGCAGCAAACCCGCCGTAGCCTCAAGCATCTGGTGCAAGGGGTGCTTCATCAAGCCATTGAACCCATAGAGCCGCTGCACGCTGTGGTGCACCGCGTGCAAACGCCAGAGTGCGGCGATGCGGTGACTGGCGTAATGCATCAGCGTGATGCCCGCATCGGCAATCACGATGGCCAGCAGCAATTGCGCCCACAGTGGCCAGGCGCGCGGCCAGGCGCCCTCGATCGCCAGCCAGGCCGTAAGCAGCGGCAATGCCAGCAACCCCAGGGCATTCAGGCTTTCATTGACCAATGCATGGAGGACATCCCGGCGTCGGTCGCCCAGCGCGCGGTTCCACTGAGGCTCGTAGGGCAAGCACAGCTCGGCAATGAACGACACGCCGATGGCCAGCGCAAACACCGCCAGCAACCACTGCGACGCGCCAACCGTGACCAACCAAAGCCCCCCACCTATAAACCCCACCCAGAACACGGGTGCATACAGCCAAGCCAGTATCTGTTTCATGTGTGTCTCCTGAAGTTGAGACACCAGCATGAAATTTCCCGGCGCGGGGCGATTGAACAAACAACGCAAACGTCCTACACAATTAAGGGTGAATTAAGTTGCGCGGGTTAATCTGATCCCACTTAAACAGCTCACCCCAAAGGACACCACCATGAAAAACCTGACCGCTTTGTTCGCCGCTGCTGCCCTGACCCTGACTGCTGGTTTGGCCCAGGCCGATGTTCGCCCGGACCAGATTCCAAGCCTGCTGCAATCGGGTGCCGTGATGCCATTTGAAAAACTGAATGCCGCCGCCCTGGCCCAACACGCCGGCGCGACCATCAACGACACTGAGCTGGACAACGAAGCCGGTACCCTGGTCTACGAAGTGGACCTGACCGACACCACTGGCAAGAAATGGGACGTGAAGCTCGACGCCAAGACCGGCAAAGTACTGGAAAACAAGCAAGACACCTGAGTTACCCCAGCACTTCTGGTAACCGATCCAGGAAAGCCCCCCGTGTCGAGGGGGCTTGTCCCGCTGGGCTGCGCAGCAGCCCCAATAAGACCGCCGCTTTTTATCAGGCAGACCGCAGCGCCTGGGTTCAGGGCTGCTGCGCAGCCCAGCGGGGGACAAGCCCCCTCGCCACAGCACGCTAATTCACCACAACAAGCCGCCTTGCCACAGGCCGCTGTTGACTGACACAAAACTGTCAAATCCCCTTGCAATGATTGCTCGACGCGCACCTGTCGCTTTCCTCTGCGAGCCACCATGAACCACAGCATCGACCACGGCCACCAGGACTCCGACCTGTTTGGCCTGCTTTATGGTTTCCGCTTCAAGCCCGGCGAAAAAGCCGAGCAAATCGACTCAGCGACTGTGCTCAAGGCCTTGCAACAACCGGCTGATCCCGATGAGTTCCTGTGGCTGCACCTGAACCTGGCCCACGCGGCCTGCCAACGCTGGATGCAGGCCCACCTGGAACTGCCCGAAGAGTTCTTCGAGGCGCTGCACGAAGGCTCGCGCTCGACGCGCATCGAGCATGTGGACTCAGCCTTGCTGGCGGTGGTCAACGACGTGGTGTTCAACTTCAGCAGCATGATGTCATCGGACATTTCCACCTTGTGGGTCTGCGCCCGCAGCCGCCTGCTGATCAGTGCGCGCCTGCAACCCCTGCACTCGGTGGACAAGCTGCGCTCCTCGGTAAAGGCCGGCGAGCACTTTCGCTCGCCGCTGGAGCTGTTGGTGCATCTGTTGCGCGATCAAGGCGAGGTGCTGACACAGATCGTGCGCAAGACCAGCCAGAGTGTGGACCAGATCGAAGACCAGTTGCTGTCCTCGCGCCTGTCCACCAACCGCGCCGAACTGGGGGCCATGCGCCGGGTGCTGGTACGCCTGCAACGCCTGCTGGCGCTGGAGCCGGGCTCGCTGCTGCGCCTGCTCAATCGCCCGCCGCAGTGGCTGCAAAAGGAAGACGTGAAGGAGCTGCGCAAATCCACCGAAGAGTTCGCCCTGATCATCAACGACCTCACGGCCCTGGGCGAACGGATCAAGTTGTTGCAGGAAGAAATCGCCGCCAACCTCAACGAACAAAGCAACCGCACGCTGTTTACCCTGACGGTGGTGACGGTACTGGCATTGCCGATCAATATCATCGCCGGCTTCTTTGGCATGAACGTCGGTGGCGTGCCGCTCTCCCAGGACCCCGAAGGGTTCTGGATCCTGGTGGCGTTGGTGGCGACGTTCACCTTGATTGCCGGTCGATGGGCGTTTCGCAAGCGCCGGGATTACTAAGCCGGCTCCTACAGGGATTTGTGGACCGGCGGTGATCTCTATCCACCAAACACTGATTTGACGCAGCATCTCTGTAACATTCTGCAACGATCATGGGAAACATCCTCCCCACACTGGATGCTCCGGCATGGCCACCCCTTCCCTCACTGCCTCCTCCCAGGCAGGCGCCACTGACGCAAAACCGCAATTGGACAAGAAACCCGGCCTGCTCACGGTGATCGTGTTCTTCGCCGTACTCGCCATGGGCCTGTTGTTCACCGCCTACAGCCTGATGCACGACATGCAAGAGTTGGGCACGGTGGTCACCACCTGGACCCCGTTCCTGCTGCTGGGCGTGGCGTTGCTGATTGCCTTGGGGTTCGAGTTCGTCAACGGCTTCCATGACACCGCCAACGCGGTGGCGACGGTGATCTACACCAACTCGCTGCCGCCGCATTTCGCCGTGGTCTGGTCGGGGTTCTTCAACTTCCTCGGGGTGCTGCTGTCCAGTGGCGCGGTGGCCTTTGCCATCATCGCCTTGCTGCCGGTGGAGTTAATCCTGCAGGTCGGCTCATCGGCTGGTTTTGCGATGATCTTCGCCCTGCTGATCGCCGCGATCCTGTGGAACCTCGGCACCTGGTGGCTGGGCCTGCCGGCGTCGTCTTCCCATACGCTGATCGGCTCGATCATCGGTGTTGGCGTGGCCAATGCCCTGATGCACGGCCGCGACGGCACCAGCGGCGTGGACTGGGCGCAAGCGATCAAGATCGGCTACGCGCTGCTGCTGTCGCCACTGATCGGCTTCGGCTTTGCAGCCCTGCTGTTGCTGGCACTGCGGGCCTTTGTGAAAAACCGCTCGCTGTACAAGGCCCCCAAGGGCAACACCCCGCCGCCCTGGTGGATTCGCGGCATGCTGATCGTGACCTGCACCGGCGTATCCTTTGCCCACGGCTCCAACGATGGCCAAAAAGGCATGGGCCTGATCATGTTGATCCTGGTGGGCACCCTGCCCATGGCCTACGCCTTGAACCGCACCATGCCGGCCGATCAATCCCTGCAATTTGCCGCGGTGGCAGAAGTCACCCAGCAAGCCCTGGTCAAGAGCGCACCGCAGGCGGCGCCGGCCGACCCGCGACCGACGCTGTCGACCTACGTGCGCACCAAGGACGTCACGCCCGAGTTGATCCCCGCCCTCGCCGCCCTGACCGGGCACATCGGTGAACAAGTGAAAGGCTACGGCTCCCTGGCCAAAGTGCCCGCCGAGGCCATGGGCAACGTGCGTAACGACATGTACCTGACCAGCGAAACCATTCGCCTGATGGACAAGGGCAAGGTCGGCCATTTCGATGCTGACACCCAAGGCAAGCTGCAACTGTTCAAGCAACAGATCGACAACGCCACGCGCTTCATCCCGCTGTGGGTGAAGATCGCCGTGGCCATCGCCCTGGGCCTGGGCACCATGGTCGGCTGGAAACGCATCGTGGTGACCGTCGGCGAGAAAATCGGCAAGACCCACCTGACCTACGCCCAGGGCGCCTCGGCGGAAACCGTGGCCATGCTGACCATTGGCGCCGCAGACATGTTCGGCTTGCCGGTATCCACCACCCATGTGCTGTCCTCGGGCGTGGCCGGGACCATGGTCGCCAATGGCGGCGGCTTGCAGATGAAGACCATCCGCAATTTGTTGATGGCCTGGGTACTGACGTTGCCGGCGGCGATTGTGCTGTCGGGTAGCTTGTACTGGTTGTTCACCCAACTCTTCTGACCCTGCCCCCCAAAACTCTGTAGGAGCTGAGATCCTGGCAGAGAGGGCTGTTGTGGCGAGCGGGCTTGTCGGAACGCCGCATCGCCCGCGCTGGGCTGCGAAGCAGCCCCAGTGAGCCGAGTGCGGTGTATCAGATACTCCGTAGCGGCTGGTTTTTTGGGCTGCTTCGCAGCCCAGCGCGGGCGATGCGGCGTTCCGACAAGCCCGCTCGCCACAGGGGAGGTCGTCAGTATCTGAAAGTTGTGTAGAGACCGATGCAGCGGTGAGGGCATAACATTCAACACCTCTGTTGACGGTTACACCGCTATCGCCGTCAAGCCGGCTTCTACAGGTTCGATTGGGGGAGTCAGGCGAACAACCCGGCCATCGCTTTGAGCCGCTTCTTGTACACCCGCCGCGCTTGCAGCGCTTCTTCCAACGTCACCGCGACAAACCCCGCGCGCTGGTTAGGCTGCATCTGCCCGATCAGATCCAGGTCGGCGCTGATCACCGTGCCGATCATCGCGTAGCCGCCGCCGGATACGGCATCGCGGTGCAGCACGATGGGTTCCAGGCCGGCCGGGACCTGGATCGAGCCGATGGGGTAGCAGCTGTCGACGATGTTCGATGGGTCAGAGCCTGCGCCAAACGGTTGCTGCCGCGGCTGGAAGCTCAAGGCACTGCCGCCCTTGAAGCGGTAGCCGATCCGGTCGGCTTCGGAGCCCACGGTCCAGGGTTCGGCGAAAAAGCTGCTTTTGGCCTCGGGCGTCAGGCGCTCGTAATACAAGCCCGGCACCACACGCAATGTCACATCGCCGCCCACCGAGCGACGCAGGGCCATCGGCAAACTGTTGCCGGCCCGGCCTTGCCCGCGGCTCTCGCCGATAGGCAACACATCACCCTCCTGCAAGCGCCGCCCATGAAACCCGCCCAACCCACCCAAGGTGTAGGTGGAGCGACTGCCCAGCACCAGCGGCACGTCGATCCCCCCGGCCACCGCCAGATAGGTCCGCGCACCGGCCACCGGAAACTCAAAGCGCAGCACCTGCCCGGCACGCACCTGGAACGCCGTGTCCTGGTGCACCACTTCACCGTCCAGGCGCGGCGACATCAGCGCGCCGCTCAACGCCACCAACCCATCCTGTTGAAACTCCAGCTCCGGGCCGATCAGCGTGCATTCCAACCCCGCCGCGCCCGCCGGGTTGCCCACCAGGTGGTTGGCCGCACTCAAGGCGTACTGGTCCAGGGCGCCGGACGGCGGGATTCCCAAGTGGTAAAAGCCTTCGCGCCCCAGGTCCTGCACGGAAGTCGCCAGGCCAGGCTTGAGCACCTTGATCATAGGAGCGCCTCCTGCAGGGTTTTCGGATAGCCGATCGGGTCGGCAAAAAAAGCATCCAGGGAGAACTCCACCGGCCGAATGCGCAAGTCAAAACGTCCGGCTTCTACCTCGGCCACCGCCAGGTCGTAGGCATCCCGGTCGATGGGCTTGAACTGCACGATATCGCCTGGGCGGAAGAACACCATGTGCTCCTTGAGGTAGGCCAACTGCTGGGCCGGGTCGTAGATCGGCGCCGGGGTCACGCCAAACATCTGGTAGCCGCCGGCACCGCGCACTGAGTAGATACAACCAAAACAGCCGCCATGGCCAAGTGTCAGCTTCGGCGTGTCGGTGCGTGGGCGCAGGTATTTGGGCACCTGCAACTGGCGCTCGCGCTCGACCATCTGGAACATGAACGGCAGGCCGGCCACAAAGCCGACCATCGACACAAACCACGGCGCGCCACTGTGGGCAGCAACAAACGCCTCGACATCCGCCAGGCCATTGACCCGCGCCGCGTACTCCAGGTCCGTGCCAGTGGGGTCTTGATGACGGTCGCGAAAACGCATCAGGGTTTCATGGGTCCAGGGGTCGTTGTACAGCACCGGGATCTCGATGATGCGTGTATGCAAGGTACGTTCGGCCACCGCTTGGGCCTCGGCGGTTTGCACCGCGTCGAGCAGCACATGGGGGGCGATCAGGTCCGGGTCGAAGCGGATCTGGAACGAGGCATTGGCCAGGCAGATATCCAGCACGCCGGGCAGTTCCAGGCGCTGCACCGCACGGGTGACAGCCATGCCTTTGAAGAACGCCTCCAGGGACATGCTTTCGCTGACCTCGGCGAACAAATGCTCATCGGCGCCAAAGCTGTAGCGAATCGGGGATGTTTGAGCCATGTCTGTTCCTCTTGGAATCATTGTAGAAAGGCAGGCAAAAAAACCATGTAGATGGCGGGATTCTTGTGGCGAGCGGGCTTGCCCCGCGCTGGGGTGCGAAGCAGCCCCAACAAGGCCAATGATTTCTATCAGAGAGATCCGGGGGGCAGGGTTTAGGGCTGCTTCGCACCCCAGCGCGGGGCAAGCCCGCTCGCCACAACAAGCCCGCTCGCCACAGAAAGCCCGCTTGCCACGGTGATGCCCGCCTGGTCCAGGGCTGTGCGGGTCGCTTCCACCAGATCCAGGGCGCCCGGTGTATCGCTGTGCAAGCAGATGGAATCGAATTCGATAAACAGGTCTTCGCCTTCGACGGTGCGCACCAAGCCGGTCTGGCAGGCACGCAGCACCCGCGCTGCCACCGTTGCGGGGTCCAGGGCGCGTACGTTGCGGGTAAACACAATGGAACCAGACAGATCGTACTCACGGTCGGCATAAAACTCGCGAACCACCGGCTGCCCCAGCTCCTTGGCAATGCGCCAGATCACCGAACCGGGCATGCAATACAGCAGCAGTTCAGGCTCCAGGCGCTGCAGGTTTTCTACCAGCAGCCGTGCGGCCTCTTCGTCCCGGGCCAGGTGCATGTACAGCGCGCCATGGGGCTTGATGTGCTGCAAGGTCACGCCCTGCACCCGCGCCAATTCGCGCAGGGCACCCAGTTGGTAGAGCATGTCGTCTACCAGTTCCTGGGCCGGGGCGTTGATATGGCGGCGGCCAAACCCCACCAGGTCGCGAAAGCCCGGGTGCGCGCCGATGGCTACGCCCAAGGCCTTGGCGCGCTCGATGGTGCGGCGCATGGTGCCGGGGTCGCCAGCATGGAAGCCGGTGGCCACGTTGGCGGAGCTGATAAACGCCATCAGTTCGTGATCCACACCGTCGCCGATGGTCCAGGGGCCAAAGCTTTCGCCCATGTCCGAGTTGAAATCCACTGTTTGCATCGGGGCCTGCTCCGCAAGAGTTCGTGCCATCGAAAATAGGCCGGCCCTTGATCCCTTGGGAAGATCTATTATCAGATAGGGTATCTTCTGAAAATCAGATACCACGACGAGCAATCTGTATGTCCTTGACGTTGCGCCAGGTTCGTTACTTTGTCGCCACCGCCGAAATCGGCCAGATTTCCCAGGCGGCGATCCACCTGAACATCTCCCAGTCGGCGGTGACCACCGCGATCAAGGAACTGGAAGCCATGCTCGGTGCCCAGCTGTTTGTGCGCTCGGCCCAGGGCATGAACCTGACCGATGCCGGGCGGCATTTTCTCAACCGCGCCTATGTGATTGTGCGCAGTGTCGACGACGCGCTGAACAGTCCGCTGCCAGACTACCGCGCCAGTGGCGTGCTGCGGGTTGCGGCCAGTTACACGGTGTTGGGTTACTTCCTGCCGCACCACCTGCAACGCATGGAACACTGGCATCCGGACGTGACCATCGAGGTCTTCGAGCAAGAGCGCCAGGCGATCGAACAAGGGTTGCTGGATGGCCAGTTCGATATGGCCGTGGTGCTCACCGCCAACCTGACCCACCCGGATATCGTCTCGCAGATCCTGTTCAATTCCGAACGCCGCCTGTGGCTGCCCAGCCACCACCCGCTGTGCGAACGCCGTGCGGTGAGCCTGGCCGATGTGGCGCGCGAGCCCTATATCCTGCTGACCGTGGATGAGGCAGAACAAAGTGCCATGCGCTACTGGGAACAGGCCGGGCAAGCGCCCAAGGTGCGGCTGCGCACCAGTTCGGTAGAAGCGGTGCGCAGTATGGTAGCCAATGGCAGCGGCGTGGCGATTCTGTCCGACCTGGTGCACCGCCCCTGGTCTTTGGAAGGCAAGCGCATCGAGACCCTGAGCGTGACCGACAAGGTCACGCCCATGAGCGTCGGCCTGGCCTGGCACCGCGAACGCGCGTTCACCCCGGCGATGCAAGCATTGCGCGACTACTTCCACGACGCCTTCCTCGCGCCCCAGCAATTATCCACACGCCGTTAAAGCAGGCCCTTCAAGGTGGCCGCCAACCAGTCCATCAGCACCCGCACCCGCAGCGGCAAGTGCCGCTGGCCGGCATACAACATCGACACATCCAGCGCGGGCGCGGGGTAGTCGGGGAGCACCGCCACCAACTCGCCCTTTTCGAGCAATTCGCGGATGCCCAGCCCCGGCACCTGAATGATCCCGAAACCGGCGAGGCACGCCGACTGGTACGCGTCTGTGCTGCTGACCGTGACCCGCCCGGCCATGGCAATGCGCTGCACCTTGTTGCCCTGCGCATACTCAAAACCCGCTGAACGCGCACCCAGCGGCCGCACGTAGTGCACCAACTGATGCGCGGCCAGGTCGGCCAGGGTCTTGGGTTCGCCATAGCGTTGCAGGTAGCCGGGGCTTACGCAGTTGATCATCGGCATGCTGCATAACAGCCGTGCGACCACCGACTGGTCCGGCTGTACGCCCACGCGCAGCACACAATCAAAGCCTTCGGCCAGGAGGTCGACCTGACGGTCAGAGCTGCTGATTTCCAACTCGATCAAGGGATGCCGATCCATAAACTCCGGCAGGCGCGGCACGATCACCTTGCGTGCCATCACATTGGGCATGTCGATACGGATCCGCCCGGTCAATTGCGCCTCATCCTGGCGAAACAGCCCTTCCAGCTCCTCCATATCGGCCAGCAGGTCCTTGCTGCGCTCATACAGCACCCGCCCGTCCTGGGTGGCCTGCACCTTACGTGTGGTGCGCTGCAACAGACGCGTGCCCAACAGGTCTTCCAAGGCGCGCACCTGCTCGGATACGGTCGAGCGCGGCAGCCCCAGGCTATCGCCGGCCTGGGTGAAGCTCGACAGCTCGGTGACGCGAACAAAGGTGCGCAACAACTCCAGCTTGTTCATGGTGGTGACCCGTGATTGTTCGTCTGATCCGACCAGTGATTCCGGATTAGCCATGTTTATCACGTATTGCCCGGACAAATACACTCAGTCCCAGCGTTACCCACCCGCTCCGAGGATTGCACCATGACCCGTAAAATCGCACTGATCACCGGCGCCAGCCGTGGCTTGGGCAAAAGCACCGCCCTGCACCTGGCCGCCCAAGGCATCGACATTATCGGCACCTACTACAGCAAGGCCGAGGAGGCCCAGGCGGTCGTGGCGCAGATTGAACAACTCGGTGGCCGCGCCGCCATGTTGCAATTGGATGTGAGCAAAAGCGCCACGTTCGACGGCTTCGTCGGCGAAGTTGGCCGCACGCTGAAGGAAGTTTTCGCACAGCAACAGTTCGATTTCCTGATCAACAACGCCGGTATCGGCACCCATGCCAGCTTTGTCGAGACCACCGAAGAACAGTTCGACCAAATGGTCGCGATCCACCTCAAGGGCCCGTTTTTCCTGACCCAGAAGCTGCTCGCGCGGATCGTCGATGGCGGGCGCATCATCAATATTTCCAGCGGCCTGGCGCGTTTCAGCCTGCCGGGCTATGCCGCCTACGCCTCAATGAAAGGCGCGGTGGAAGTACTGACCCGCTACCAGGCCAAGGAGTTGGGTGCACGAGGGATCAGCGTCAACACGCTCGCCCCTGGCGCCATTGAAACCGACTTCGGCGGCGGCGCGGTGCGCGATAACGCAGGGATCAATGCCTTTGTCGCCAGCAACACGGCCCTGGGTCGGGTCGGCCTGCCGGACGACATTGGCGGGGCGATCTCCACGCTGCTGGCCGATGGCAGCAAGTGGATCAACGGGCAACGCATCGAGGCGTCGGGTGGGATGTTCGTCTGACGGCCCGCGTCATCGTTAACGTCCTTCGCGAGCGAGCTCGCTTCTGCACAGGAATTTTTCCCGCAGCACGTCGTAGACCCAGTGGTACACATAGGTGTACGGCAGGAAGAACAACAGCACGCCGATATCCAGGATAAACGCCTGCATCAGGCTGATATTCAGCCACGCGGCAATCAGCGGCACGGCAAACAGAATCAGCCCGCCCTCGAACAGCAGGGCGTGGATGACCCGGGTCTTGACGCTGTTGGCCAGTTGCAGGCGCACCTTGAGGCGGTCGAACACGCTGTTGAAAATCATATTCCACGTCAGCGCCAACAAACTGATGGCCAGGGTCACCGCGCCCATTTCCAGGGCCGGCCGGCCGGTGATCCAGACGAGCAACGGGGTACAGATCAGCAAGGCCAGGCCTTCGAAGCCAAGGGCCTGGAAAACACGTTCGGTGACGGACTTGGTGGTGTTCATAAGTGTGGCTCTGGGAATGTCTTGGGTTGCCATTATCGATCCCCCACTCGATACTTAATAATCAATAACCATCGATCAAGGCGATAGATGATGGCTTCGCATGAAGTGTTGCAAGCGTTTGTGCAAGCGGCGACCCAAGGCTCGTTTTCGGCGGCGGCGCGCAAACTGGGCAAGAGCCAATCAACGGTCAGCGCCGCAGTGGCCAGCCTGGAGATTGATCTGGACGTGGTGCTGTTCGACCGCAGCAGCCGCAAACCCACCCTGACTCCGGCCGGGCATGTGCTGCTGCAACGGGCCGAACACGTGCTGGAGGCCAGCAGCCGCCTGGAGCTTGCCGCCAGCCAGTTGTCCCAGGGGCTGGAGCCCAAGCTCAGTATTGCCATGTCCGATACTTATCAGTCGGGACGCTTCGAAACCCTGCTCAGCACCCTGGAACAACGCTATCCAGACCTGGAGCTGGAGTGGCTGATTGCCGAATGCGAAGACCTCATCGCCCTGGTGCAAAGCGGGCGGGCGCAGCTCGCGTTTATCGAGGCCCAGGAGGTCTACCCGCCAGACCTGACCCATGCCACCGTCGATGAGGGCGCGCAACTGGCGCTGTTTGTGTCCCCGCGGCATGCACTGGCCAGCCTCGATCCCATCAATCAGCAAAGCCTGCAACAACATCGCGAGCTGCGCCTGGCAAGCATCATCAACCCCAATGAAAACCGGCAGACCGGCCGAGTGTGGTCCGCCCCCAGCTTTTTGATGCTGATGGAAATGGCCATCCTCGGTTTTGGCTGGGCAGCCTTGCCGCGCTGGTTGGTGGAGCGCTTTGCCAATGGTCAGTTGGTGGAGCTCAAGGCTCGCGGCTGGCCACGCTCGGTGGCCGTGGATGCCTTATGGTCACGGCAACACCCGCCAGGCCCGGCGGGGAGCTGGCTGCTGGAAAAAATGCTCGAATAACCGGCTCCTACAAGGAGGTGTCGGTGCAGGTGGCCAGGCGACGTTCGATGAAGCGTTTTTCCGGGGTTTGATGGGTCAGGGCCAGGGCTTTTTCGTAGGCCTGGCGCGCCTCTTTCATACGCCCCAATTGCCGACAGAACTCCCCACGCGCCGAATGCGCCAGGTGGTAGTCCAGCAACTCGCCACGCGCCAGGATTCCCTCCACTTGCTGCAACCCCGCCAAGGGCCCATCGCGCATGGCCAAGGCAGCAGCGCGGTTGAGTTCGATCACCGGCGACGGCAGCATCCTCAGCAACACGTCATACAAACCAATAATCTGTGGCCAATCCGTCTGCGCCGCGCTCGGCGCCTCGGCATGCACCGCCGCAATCGCCGCTTGCAGGCAGTAAGGGCCAAAGCGCCGGGTGGCGAGGGCCTGCTGCACCAACCCGCAGCCTTGGGCAATCAACCCTGCATCCCACAGCGTGCGGTCCTGTTCATCCAGCAGCACCAGTTCAGCGGCAGGTGATAACCGGGCCGGGCGCCGGGACTCGTGGAGCAGCATCAAGGCCAGCAGGCCCATGACTTCCGGTTCCGGCAACAACTCCAACAGCAGATGGCCCAGGCGTATGGCCTCGCGGGTCAAGTCATCACGGGTCAGGTCGGCGCCCATGGACGCCGAATAGCCCTCGTTGAACACCAGGTAAATCACCCGCAGTACGCTGTCCAGGCGTTCGGGCAACTCCGCCAGGGCAGGCACTTGATAGGGAATCCTCGCTTCGCGGATCTTGCCCTTGGCGCGCACGATGCGTTGGGCGATGGTGGCCGGCGTGACCAGGAAAGCCCGGGCAATTTCCTCGGTGGTGAGGTCACAAATCTCACGCAGGGTCAGCGGCACCTGGGCATCCGCCGCCAGCGCCGGGTGGCAGCACGTGAAGATCAGGCGCAGGCGGTCGTCTTCCACGTCTTCGGTACTCCAGTCAGCCGCTTGCAGCGCATCGGCCTGCTCCTGCAGCAACGGGGTGAAGCGGGCCTGGCGACGCAGACGGTCGATGGCCTTGAAGCGCCCGGTCGAGACCAGCCACGCCCGCGGGTTGTCAGGCACCCCCTCCTGCTGCCAGCGCTCGACCGCGACGAAGAACGCCTCATGCAGGGCTTCTTCGGCGAGGTCGAAATCCCCCAGCAGGCGAATCAACGTCGCCAGGATGCGCCGGGACTCGCTGCGGTAGATCGCCTCGACCTGGTCTCTGACGGTCAATCGCGCAGGCTCTGGGTCACCAGGCTCACCAACCGATCCAGGCTCTCGCCCCAGCCCTGATGAAAGCCCATGGCTTCATGGGCCTGCTTGTCGGCTTCGCTCCAGTGCATGGCGCGGGCGGTGTAGCGGGTCTTGCCCTCGACCTCCTCGAAGGTCACTTCGGCGCTCATGAACGGCTTGCCCGATGGAATCCAACCCGGCAGGAATGCATCGGTAAACACCAGCCGGCGCGGCGCGTCGATCTCCAGGAATACGCCCTGGGTCGGATACTCGCTGCCATCCGGCGCGCGCATCAGGGTGCGAAACAGACCACCGACCCACAGGTCCATTTCGCACTCCGGCGTGGTCATGCCGTGGGGGCCCCACCATTGCTGCAACAAGGCCGGCTCGGTCCAGGCGCGAAACACCCGGCTCGGTGGCGCGTCGATCACGCGGCTGATGGACAGTTCGAATGCAGCAGGTTGAGTGTTCATTGGGTAAACCTCCTGAGTCTTATGATTGTTGGGTTCAGAGATTCAATTCACGCACGGGGCGCACTTCCACACTGCCGACCCGCGCCGCCGGGATACCACCGGCTACCTGCAGCGCCTCATTCAAGTCCTTGGCCTCAATCAGGTAGAAGCCGGCAAGCTGCTCCTTGGTTTCGGCGAACGGCCCATCGGTGATCGACAGCTTGCCGTTGCGCATGCGTACGGTGGTGGCCGTGCTCACCGGCTCCAGGGCCTGCGCCGCGAGCATGCGGCCACTGGCGTGGATCGCTTCGGCGTAGGCGTGGCATTCCGGGTCCTTGGGGCTGTCGGGCAGGCTGTGCAGCAAGGCTTCGGCGCTGTAGACCAGGCACAGGTATTTCATGGCGTTCTCCGTTTGCGGACTACTGACTATAGTTGGCGGCGATCAAGGTTTCAGGTCGAACAGACCGGCGCCGGTTTCCATATCGAACGGTGCAGACCAGTGCTCATGCACCACCTGCCATTGCCCGTTGGTCCGCTGATAACCGGCGGTGACGCGCATCCAGCAGGTCTTGAGCACGCCGTCTGGCCCCGAACCACCACAGTGCGCGAGCCAATGGGCAAAGGCGCTGTTTTCGGCGGCGACGATATGCAGCTCATGGAACTCAAAGATTCCGGGGCCCGGGCAAGACTCCATGCAGGCCTGCCAATGGGCGCGGTAGGCTGCCTTGCCTTTGAACTGCAGGGCATTGACGGCATCGAACGCGACGATATCGTCGGCGTAAAAGCTGACAATCTGCTGGATATCCTTAGCGATGACTGCTTGTTTCCATTGCTCGATCAGGCTATTGATTGCGTTGTTCATGGCGATGCTCCTCGGGGTACAAATCACGGAAGACACCTTTGGTCGAATGCCCCGCCGGCAAATCGACAAGCCTGCGAAAAATAATTTCGCCGAGGGTAAAGCCGCTAGAATTCGCGACTTCCCTGTAGGACTTCGGATACCTGCCCGATGGAAACCCGCCTCGCGCCCTATGAGACGCTGACCGCTGTCCAGCAACAGCAACTCGCCACTCTGGAAGTCCACCCCGAGCAACTGCCCTATAGCGGCGATATCTACTGCGCGCTGAACAGCCTGCAGGTCAACCCCAGCCCCGGCATCAAGGGCTTCGCCCTGCTGGCCGACGACATTCCCGTAGCCTTCCTGCTACTCAAGCGCCCGCCCTGCCTGCCCCATTGGGCCAGCGAACACAGCGCCACCCTGCACGCCCTGCAAGTCGATCGCCACCAACAAGGCCGGGGCTTGGGCAAAGCCTGCCTGCAAGCCCTGCCCGCCGCCGCCCGCCAGGCCTGGCCGCAGATCACCGCCCTGGAGTTGTCGGTGGACAGCGACAATGTGGCGGCGATGAGCTTGTACTTGCAGCAAGGCTGGGTAGACCGGGGCGAGGCGTATAAGGGGCGGGTTGGCTATGAGCGACGGTTGTCGCTACTGTTCTGACGACGCACAAGGAGACTCCCATGCTAACCAGCCTCGAACAGCTCGAAACCCTTTACGGCAAGCCCCACGAGCGCGCCGTGCACAAGGAAATCGGATTTCTCAATGAGGATTACCAGGCGATGGTGAAAGCCTCGCCGCTGGTGATTGTCAGTTCTTGCGGGCCTGATGGCCTCGACGGCTCGCCTCGGGGCGATGTGCCGGGGTTTGTGCGCATCATCGATGAGCGCACCCTGGCGATTCCGGATCGGCCGGGCAATAACCGGCTCGATACCTTGCGCAACCTGCTGGTGGACCCGCGCATCGCCTTGCTGTTTATCATCCCGGGGATCGGTGAGACGTTGCGGGTCAATGGGCGGGCGCAGATCTCCATCGAGCCTCAGTTGCTGGAAAGCTTTGCGGTGAATGGCAAGCCAGCGCGGTCGGTGATTGTGGTGCAGGTGGACGCTGCGTATTTCCACTGCTCCAAAGCCTTTGTGCGCTCGGACTGCTGGAACCCGGACAAGCATCTGCAGCGCACGGCGCTGCCATCAGCGGGCGCCATTCACAAGCGTTTGAATGATGGGCAGTTCGATGCCGAGGCCTATGACCGGGAGATGCCGGAGCGGGTAAAGAACAGTCTCTATTGAACGACTGCAACTCCATACAAAACCTGAGCTGTCTACTGTCAGCTTTCACAGCTATACAGGCTTTCGCCCTGGGTTTTTACTGAACTACCAAGGTTGTCGCTCAACGTCTACATCGAGCAGGAATGGGAATTCCAAACTTCCCCATGGAGAGTGACCATGAGCATTCCATCCAACACCCCCCCGATGAATAGCGCTGGAGCCCCAGACCTTTCGTTTGGTAACTCATCCCCTAAAAACGGTACTGTTATCGCCCTACAGTCCGAGGGAATTTCCCGCGTGCTCAACGATGGGTCAACCATTACTGTAGGGTTAACTTCCGCCGCAGGTGAAAGACGTATCGTCGTAACCAAACATACACCTGCTGGAGAACTGGATTTAAACTACGGGACTTGGGAAACGGAAACTAGCGAGGTCATCCGCCTCGTTCACCTGACCATTCAACCCGACGGGAAACCCCTGTTATTGGCTGCGCGTGGAAACGAGGGCGCCGCATTTATTACCCGCTTCAATGTACAAACCGGCGACGTGGATCACTCGTTTGGCATCGCAGGAACCAGAGAACTCGGGAAAAGAATCTACACCGGCCTACTTCCCAGAGGGGGTCTTGCGGTGCAAGCCGATAACAAGATCGTTTCTGTGTTCCATGATGGCACCCAAAGTTTTATCTTTCAGCTCAGCGTCAGCGGCGAGCTGATCAACTTTGGATATCTCGGGCCCATTGAGTCGCCAAATACCCTTCTCAACACATTACTGATCACCTCCAGCGGTTTTGTCATCGCCGGCACCAGAACTGGCACCGACACCCGCAGGGCACACATGAGGGGGTTTCTTGCAAATGGCCAACCGGACTCCACGTTCGGCAAGGAGGGGGTCGTTGAGCTGGAGTTTTCAAATAATGAAAACAAACAAATCTCAGCGCTCGCGAAGGGGCCAAATGGTCAAATAGCTGTTGCGGGGGGGAGTTATTACTTGCCATCAGAGATGAACTTCGTGGCCAGTGTACTTGCCGACGGTCAAGCCAACCCGCAGTTCAATGGCGGAAAACCTGTGGAGAGCAGCTCCAATATTTACTCCTATACCGATGTCGTGACCCAGGCCGATGGGAAAGTTGTTGCTTTAGCGCGTAGCTCTAACGGCGCCCAGGTTGATCTGATCAGGCACACCGTGACCGGTCGGTTGGACCCCGATTTTGGTCAGCAAGGTATTGCACAGGCATGGCGCGATCCGCAAGGACGGCCCGAGCATTCCTTTGTCGACACACTGGAGTTGGTACAACCGGGTGAAAAACTGCAAAGCAGTGGTGTTCTAAGTAGTTACCGCGGATCCTTTATCGGGCGACTGCTCAGCCAGTAGTACTACCGGCTGAGCTGCCCTGGCAGCTCGGCCGTATGTCTCAACGTTTCTTGACAGGCAGCCAGATTTCCACGGTGCCGGTGCCCTTATCCACATCGAAGTCGGCGCTGTAGCGCTCGAAATCCGCGCCCGCCACTGTGTAACCCGAGGTCGGCAGCCACTCGTACATGACTCGCTCATAGGTCTGCGACAGCGCATACACCGGCCCGTAATGCGCAAAGACCGCATAATGATTGGCCGGCACTTCGATGGATTCGAAGTTGCTTGGCACATCGCCCTTGGCCGGCACTTCGACCCCGGCGATGTAATCGAATTCTTCTTGCGTGGCGTTGTAGCAAACGCCGTAGGTCACGCCGCCGATGCGGTTCTTGATCTCTTTGATGCAGGTGTCGAACAACTCCCACAACTTCGGGATGTCCCCCAGCGTGGCCTTGCCGTAATGACCGCCGACCCCGGCGATCACCATGGCCTTGCCCTCTTCCATGCGGGGTTCGAGGGGTAGCGTTGCCTGTTGGTTCATCTGCACAATCTCCATGGGTGAGTGACCAAAACCATACCGAGTATAGGGGCATACGCACGTCACACTCCAGATGGAAAAATTTCCTACGCCATCTGGACAACCGGCTGTCATCGCCCGTATTGTCTGCCCCGCAGGCCACCGCAGTGGCCGACGTCGCTCGGACGGTTCCGGGCGCTTACGTACTCCGAGGCAACAATGGCTGACCAAGGTTCGCCGCGCCGCTTTGCGCGCATAGATCGACTCCCCCCTTATGTTTTCAATATCACTGCCGAGCTGAAGATGGCTGCGCGTCGGCGCGGCGAAGACATCATCGACTTGAGCATGGGTAACCCTGACGGCCCGACTCCACCGCATATCGTGGAGAAACTGGTGACCGTCGCCCAGCGTGAAGACACCCACGGCTACTCCACCTCCAAAGGCATCCCGCGCCTGCGCCGCGCTATTTCGCGCTGGTACAAGGATCGCTATGAAGTGGATATCGACCCGGAAACCGAAGCCATCGTCACCATCGGTTCCAAGGAAGGCCTGGCGCACTTGATGCTGGCCACCCTGGATCAGGGCGACACGGTCCTGGTGCCCAACCCCAGCTACCCGATCCACATCTACGGTGCCGTGATTGCCGGCGCCCAGGTGCGCTCGGTGCCGCTGATTCCCGGCGTGGATTTTTTTGCCGAGCTGGAACGGGCGATTCGCGGTTCGATCCCCAAGCCCAAGATGATGATCCTCGGCTTCCCGTCCAACCCCACGGCGCAGTGCGTGGAGCTGGATTTCTTCGAGCGGGTGATCGCCCTGGCCAAACAGTACGACGTGCTGGTGATCCACGACCTGGCCTACGCCGATATCGTCTACGACGGCTGGAAAGCCCCGTCGATCATGCAGGTACCGGGCGCCAAGGACATTGCGGTGGAGTTTTTCACCCTGTCCAAGAGCTACAACATGGCCGGCTGGCGCATTGGCTTTATGGTTGGCAACGCCGAACTGGTCAACGCCCTGGCGCGTATCAAGAGCTACCACGACTACGGCACTTTCACCCCGCTGCAAGTGGCGGCCATTGCCGCGCTGGAAGGTGACCAGCAATGTGTGAAAGACATTGCCGAGCAATACCGCCAACGCCGCAACGTGCTGGTCAAGGGTCTGCATGAGCTGGGCTGGATGGTGGAAAACCCGAAGGCGTCGATGTACGTCTGGGCGAAGATTCCCGAGGCGTATGCCGCCATGGGCTCCCTGGAATTTGCCAAGAAGTTGCTGCTGGAAGCCAAGGTGTGTGTCTCGCCGGGGATCGGCTTTGGCGAGTATGGCGATGACCATGTGCGCTTTGCGCTGATCGAGAACCAGGACCGCATTCGCCAGGCGGTGCGCGGGATCCGGGCCATGTTCCGGGCTGATGGGCTGGTCACGAAAGCCTGATAGCCGCCCGATAACGAATGTGGGAGCGGGCTTGCCCGCTCCCACATTTTGCTTGGGTTACACCACCAACGACAGCAACATGATGAAGCCCAGTGCCACGATGGACAGAATGGTCTCCATCGCCGTCCAGGTCTTGAACGTCTCGGCCACGGTCATGTTGAAGTACTGCTTCACCAGCCAGAACCCTGCATCGTTGACGTGCGACAGAATCAACGACCCCGCCCCCGTCGCCAGCACCAGCAACTCCAGGTTGACCCCCGGCACCATACCCACCACCGGCACCACGATACCCGCGCCAGTAATGGTGGCAACGGTCGCCGAACCCGTGGCAATGCGAATCACCGCCGCTACCAGCCAGGCCAGCAGGATCGGATTGATCTGCGCCGTCACCGCCATATGGCCGATCACGTCACCCACGCCGCTGGTCACCAGCATCTGCTTGAAACCACCGCCGGCACCGATGATCAGGATGATCGCGGCGGTCGGCGCAAGGCTGGCGTCGAGCAGCTTGAGGATCTGCTTGGAGTGGATGCCCTGGCGATGGCCAAAGGTGTAAAGCGACAGCAGCAACGCCAGGAGCAAGGCACTGATCGGGTGGCCGATCATGTCCATCCAGTTGCGCACCACATTGCCTTCGGCAAAGGCGATGTCAGCAAAGGTTTTGAGCAGCATCAGGAACACCGGCAGCAGCACGGTGATCAGGGTGATGCTGAAGCTCGGCAGGTTTTTCGAGTCGGTCTCACGGGCCAGTTGATCCACCAGCTCCTGGGACGGGTTGCCCGGGATGTGCTTGGCAATGAACGTACCGAAGATCGGCCCGGCAATGATGGCGGTCGGCAAGGCAACGATCAGGCCGTAGAGAATGGTCTTGCCAATGTCTGCGCCAAACACGCCGATGGCCAGCAACGGCCCCGGATGCGGCGGTACCAGGCCATGCACCGCCGACAGGCCGGCGAGCAGCGGGATGCCGATCTTGATCAGCGATACACCGGTACGGCGCGCGACGATGAACACCAGCGGGATCAGCAGCACAAAGCCGATCTCGAAGAACAGCGGGATGCCCACCAGGAAGGCGGCGAACATCATCGCCCATTGCACCTTGTCCTTGCCGAAAGCCCGGATCAGGGTCTGCGCGATCTGATCGGCACCGCCGGATTCGGCCATCATCTTGCCGAGCATCGTACCCAGCGCCAGGATAATCCCGACAAACCCGAGCACACCGCCAAAACCGTCCTGGAAGGCCTTGATGATCTTGTCCACGGGCATGCCCGAGGTCAGGCCAAGGAAGCCTGCGGCGATGATCAGGGCAATAAAGGGGTGAACCTTGAACCGGGTGATCAACACGATCAGCCCGATGATAGTGACCACTGCATCAAGCAGCAGGTACGACTCGTGGGACATTCCAAACATGGGGGTCTCTCCTGTTTGTTGTTGTTATTAAAGCGGGTGTTGAGTTTCGTGCCGCCAGATAGCGCTATCTTTCGGCCAAAAAATCATCGGGAAGGTTCAAAGCCGTGGGTCAGCCACCAGGCGTGGGTCTGCGCGGCCAGGTCCTCGATGCTGTCTTCACTGGCATTGAGGGCCAGGGTCAGCGGCTCGCCGATAGGCGATTCGAGGGTGGCGAACTGGCTGTCGATCAGGCTGGCCGGCATGAAATGGCCGGGGCGATGGGACACGCGGTCGGCGGCCACCTCGCGGGTCAGTTCCAGGAAGACAAAACCCAGGCCCGGCGCGGCTTCGCGCAGGTGGTCGCGGTATTTTTTCTTCAGCGCCGAACAGGTCAGCACTGGATGCTCGCCAGCCTTGAGCGCACGGCGCAGCTCATCGCAGAGGATGTCCAGCCAGCCGGCACGGTCGTCGTCGTTGAGAGGATGGCCTGCGCTCATCTTTTCGATATTGGCAGCCGGGTGAAAGCTGTCGCCTTCAATGGCGGTGGCGCCGTTCAACAGGCACAGGGCCTCGCTGACACTGGACTTGCCACAGCCGGAAACACCCATGATGACCAGGGCGGTAACAGGTTGACTCATGAAACACCTCAGGACGCAGATAGCGCTACCTTTGCACGCCCTAAGGCTAGTGCAAAAACAGGCTTTTCCCGCGCCTAATTGTCATTTTTATGGAGTGACGCGTGCATCCGCTCCAACCGTTTGAGCAAGGATCAGGCAACCCTTTGCGCAAGTATTTGCAGGCCTTTGGAGACAGCGCTACCTTAGTGCCTCGATTTTTGTTTGGCAAGCCGCCTGATGACCTCCAAGAACGATAAAAATACCCGCACGACGGGTCGCCCTACCCTCAACGAAGTTGCCCGCCTGGCGGGCGTCAGTCCGATCACGGCCTCCCGGGCCTTGCGCGGCATCAGCACCGTGGCCCCCGACCTGGTGGAAAAGGTGCAAAAAGCCGCCGCCGAGCTGAGCTACGTGGTCAACCCCGCCGCCCGCGCCCTGGCCTCTGCACAGAGCCAGTCGGTGGTGGTGCTGGTGCCTTCGCTGTCCAACCTGCTGTTTATCGAAACCCTGGAGGCCATTCACCAGGTGTTGCGGCCCAAGGGCTTCGAAGTGCTGATCGGCAATACCCACTATTCCCGGGACGAAGAAGAAAACCTGCTGCGCAACTACATGGCCTATCAGCCGCGGGGCTTGCTGCTGACCGGTTTTGATCGCACCGAAAGCGCCCGGCGCATGGTGGAGTCGAGCAATGTACCTTGCGTGTACATGATGGACCTGGACCCCACGGCCGGCCTCAACTGCGTGGGTTTCTCGCAGATCAGTGCCGGCGAAACCGCCGCCGCCCACCTGATCTCCCGGGGTCGCAAGCGCCTGGCCTATGTTGGCGCACAGCTGGACCAGCGCACGCTGCTGCGCGGCGAAGGCTTCCGCCAAGGCCTGCAGAAGGCCGGTTTGTATGACCCGGCATTGGAACTGCTGACCCCGCGCCCCTCGTCGGTGGGCCTGGGTGGTGAACTGTTCCTGCAACTGCTGGCCAGCCATCCGGACGTGGACGCGATTTTTTTCGGCAACGATGACCTGGCCCACGGCGCCTTGCTCGAAGCCCTGCGCCACGGGATCAAGGTACCGCAGCAAGTGGCGGTGCTGGGCTTCAACGACCTGCCCGCCTCCAGCTTCATGGTGCCGCGCCTGAGCAGCATCAGCACCCCGCGCGAAGCCATTGGCCGACGCGCGGCAGAGCACTTGCTGACGGTGATGGCGGGCAACAAGATCGCCCGGCCGGTGGTGGATATGGGGTTTGAATTGAAGGTGCGCGAGAGTACCTGAACCAATGTGGGAGCGGGCTTGCCCGCGATAGCGGTGTATCAGTGCCAGATGTATTGCCTGACACACCGTTATCGCGGGCAAGCCCGCACACATTTTTGAGCGTGCCCACTTAACTCTATCGCTGTCCTCGCGCGCCCCTGCTAAATTGCCCAACTCACCTTTTGCCAGGGAAGCACCATGGGACACGCGCTGAAAATCTTGGGTCGCACTTCGTCCATCAACGTACGAAAAGTCCTGTGGACCTGCCAGGAACTGGCTATCCCCTACCAGCGTGAAGATTGGGGCATCGGCTTCACCCCTACCCAGTCACCCGAATTCCTTGCCTTGAACCCTAACGCCCAGGTACCGGTCATCGTCGATGACAACGGCGTGCTATGGGAATCCAACACCATTTGCCGTTACCTGGTGGGCTTGCACCAACGCCACGACCTGCTGCCCGCCGCCCCTGCGCCACGGGCCGGGGTCGAGCAATGGATGGATTGGCAAGCCACCGAGCTCAACCCCTCCTGGGGCTACGCCTTCCATGCCCTGGTGCGCAACAACCCGGACTTCCAGGACCCGCAGCGCGTTGCCGCCGGGGTGCACGGCTGGAACGACAAGATGGGGCTGCTGGAGCAACAATTGATCAAAACCGGCGCCTATGTGGCCGGGGATAACTTCACCCTGGCCGATATCCTGATCGGCCTGTCAGTGCACCGCTGGCGGATGACGCCCATGGAGCGCCCTGCCTACCCGGCTGTGGACGCGTACTACGCCCTACTCAGCCAGCGCCCAGGTTTCCAGGCTTTTGCCCTCGACGGTCACAACTAAGGACTACACGATGAAAGGACTCAACGTACTGCTCACCGGTGCCTGCGGCAGAATCGGCAAGACCTTCTTCGAGGCCTCGAAAGATCGTTACCGCTTCACCCTCACCGACCGCGTCACACCAGGCTTCGCCTTCGACGGCCATCGCTTCGTGCAGGCCGACTTGAGCGACAAAACCGCACTGCCAGCGCTGCTCGACGGCATCGATGTGATCGTGCACCTGTCGGGCATTCCCCACGCCAGCGCGACCTTTGACGAACTGCTACCCAACAATATCCTCGCCACCACCTACCTGTTCGAAGCGGCCGTGGCCGCCCACGTCAAGCGCCTGGTCTTCGCCAGCAGCGCCCAGACCATCGAAGGCTATCCGGTGGACCGGCAAATCACCCCCGGCATGCCGGTGCTGCCGGCCAACCTGTATGGCGTGAGCAAATGCTACGGCGAAGCGCTGTGCGGGTATTACGCGGCCAAAACCCCACTCTCCACTATCGCTCTACGCATTGGGGCCTTTGAATTTGCCGAAACCCACGACCTGAACAACGCTCGCGACCTCAGCGCCTGGCTCAGCCCTCGGGATGCCGTCCAGTTGTTGCAGCGTTCGGTGGAGGCCGAAGGGGTCAAGCACCTGATCGCCCATGGCATTTCCAACAACCGCTTCAAGCGCCTGGATTTGAGCGAGACCACGCGGGTCCTGGGTTATCGACCGGTAGATGATGCATTCCAGCTATTCGAAATTCCCATCACCTACTGAAGCCTGTGGCCGCCGGCGGCAAACATTCGCCGTTGGCGGCACCCCTCATGACTATGCAGCGCCCTCAACGCCAATGAATCCGGGGGTGTTGGCTCTCGGCACGCTAATTGCTAAATCCTCTGCATCGTTCAAACCCACAGGTGCCCGATCATGTTGGTCAATACCCAAGTCTCGTCCGTGATCCAACAGTCCAAACGCCCCGAGCTGGACCCCGCCAACGCCGCCGCCAGTGCGCTGTACAGTGGCGTGATGCAGAACGTGCAGAATGCTGCTGCCGCGACCCAGGTGCAGGCCACGCAAAAGGCCACTGACGCCACCGCAAGCAACGTGGATGCCGCTTTTGCCAAGACCCGCCTGCAATTGCAAGCGACCCCGCCGACCAGTGCTACGCCGACCACCGCGACCAGCACCCAGGCCCGCGCAGAATTCACCGACTATATGACCAAGACCCCGGCCGAACGCATCCGCGATCAGATCCTGCTGGAAAAGGGCCTGACCGAAGACGATGTAAAAGCGATGCCCGTGGAACAACAAGACGCTATTGCCCAGGAAGTGGCTGATCGCCTAAAGATGCAGGTAGCGGAGCAGTTCGCCGAGAAGACTGCTGACCCGCAGATCAAGGCCGTCAAAGACGCCCTAGCCGCAATCTGACTCAGCACAACGCCCTTTGTAGGAGCGAGCTTGCTCGCGAAAAACCTGAGACCGCCACGGGGAACCAGATACCCCGCGTTATCGTTGAAGTTTTTCGCGAGCAAGCTCGCTCCTACACAGAGGCACTACTGCAGTTGCAGGGTGGAGTTGAACTGGCCGATGGCGTCCACCACATGCCGCGAGCCTTCCTGGATCTCCAGGATCACCTGCCCCGCTTCATTGGCCAACTCCACCCCCAGGCCGGTACGACTCAGGCTCGACTGCATGCTCGACACCGCGCTCAGGGACAAGTCGTGGTTCTTGCGCACCACATCGACAATCTCGATTGTCGCCTGGCTGGTACGCGCCGCCAGGCTGCGCACCTCGTCCGCCACCACCGCAAAACCCCGTCCGTGCTCACCGGCCCGTGCCGCTTCAATGGCCGCGTTAAGCGCCAACAGGTTGGTTTGATCGGCAATCCCGCGAATGGTCTGCACGATGGTGCCGATAATGTCCGACTGCTTGCTTACCGCGTCGATGCTGACTGCCGCTTGATTGAGGTCGCGGGAAATTTCTTCGATGATCTGCACCGTCTGCTGCACCACTTCCGACCCCTTGCGGGCACAGGCGTCATTCTGCACCGAGGTGGCATGGGCCGAATCGGCAGCGGTGCGCAAGGTAGTGACTTGGTCGGTGATGTCACTGGCGAACTTCACCACTTTGTACAGACGCCCGTTGGCATCGAAGATTGGGTTGTAGGAGGCTTCCAGAAATAGCGTCTGACCCTGTTTGTTGCGCCGCTCAAAACGATGGGAGTGGAATTCGCCCCGGTTCAGTGACGCCCAGAATGCTTTGTAGGTCGGCGATTCCACCTCGGCGCGATGACAGAACATGCTGTGGTGCTGGCCGACGATTTCACCGAGGGAGTACTGCACCGTCTTCAAGAAGTTCTGGTTGGCATTGAGGATCTGCCCCTGGGGCGTGAACTCGATGACCGCCATGGAGCGGCCTATGGCATCGATCAGGCTTTGGTTTTCGTGCTCGCGGTGAACCCGTTCGGAAATGTCCGCAGCCACCTTGATCACGCTCTGCACTTGTTTATCCGGACCGTAGACCGGCATGTAACTGGCCTCCAGCCACACTTCCTGGCCAGTTTTGGTCAAGCGCATGAACGTGCCGCTGATGGGTTCGCCCTGGCCCAGGTCGCGCCACAATTTGGCGTAGTCATCGCTGCGGTAATAGGACTCTTCACAGAAGATTCGATGGTGTTTACCGCGTACTTCCTCGGCGCTGTAACCCATGACCTTGCAGAAGTTTTCGTTGGCATCCAGTACCACGCCGTCGCGATCAAACTCGATCATCGCCATGGAACGGCTGATGGCCGCCAACTTGGCTTGGGCCTGGGTCAGCGCGCAGGAAAAGCGCTCGATTTCCAACAGGTCGGATTTGTGGTGGAGGTTAAACATGATCGGATCACCTTCAGCGCTGTCTTTGAATGACGGTTAGTTCTTGGATTTGACCCAGTACAACTTTCCACAAAACAGGCAAACGCAGCTGTCCATAAGGCAGGACAAGTGTCAGGCGATAGATAAATGATGGCTAATCGGAGAGTCCATGGGACAACGCTCGTTTCAAGGCATCCTTTTCTTGATGACCCCAGCCGGGGCCAGCTTTAACCGACACACGTAAATCCATTTAACCTGCAGCTCCTTTTTCCGGCGCTTTGACATACGCACTTATCTATTCACAGTTTGTATAGTGCTCATCAACCACTATGCAAACAGCCACCCGAAACGCTTCATATGGCAAGCGACATAAGTGGTTATGGGTGAGCATAGACAGGGCTTGGCGCTATGCAAGGCCATTAATCAGCCAGCATTTATAGACAGGTGTTGAAGGGGATGTGCAGGGGCAGGATGTATCGATGCCGCTGTAGGAGCGAGCTTGCTCGCGAAAAGCTCGAGAGCGCCGTGTTTTTCCTGCGAACACGCGTTTTCGTTAACGCTCTTCGCGAGCAAGCTCGCTCCTACAGTGAAGTACTCAGTGACCGAACAGGCCTGTCTCGGTCTTCTTGGCTTTTTTGTCCGCACGTTTTTCATCAGCGGTCTTTGCCGGTTTTTTCTTCGCGGCTTTCTTTGAATCCATACCTTTGGCCATGCTGCATGCTCCACTAACAGAGGAAGTAACAAGGGGTATAACACCTATTGTCCACCAGAAGGCGCTTTGCCCGACTTATAATCCCCGCCCCTGGATCACACCTGTCATACCACCATGCCCGAGTTGCACATTGATCAACTGGCAGAGCCCCTGTGGCCGCTGCTTAACAAGTTTTATCGCAGCCACAACTCATCGATGAAAGCCCTCAAGGGCGGCCAATTGTGGGTGGCGCGTAATAGCGAGATTGTGGCCGGTCTGTGCCTGAGCCCCGTGGTCGGCGGCCAGTGGCTGACCGGGCTGTTTGTCGATCCGGCATTACGTGGGCAAGGGCTGGCGACGCGGCTGATTGCGCAAGCGATCGCGCCTGTCGAAGGCTCGGTATGGCTGCTGTGCCACCCGGACCTGGAAGGGTTTTATGCAGCCCAGGGCTTCAGCCAGCAGACGGTGTTGCCACAGTCCCTGGCCGAGCGCCTGGTGCGCTATAAGCGCAACAAGCCGATGATCGCCATGGGCGTGTGCCGCCAGGCCTAGGCGTCGGCGGCAGGATCCAGTTCGGGGAACATCACCTCGATAAACCCGAACTTGCTGAAATCAGTGATGCGCGAAGGGTACAGGCGACCGATCAAGTGGTCGCATTCGTGCTGCACCACCCGCGCATGGAAACCATCGGCAATCCGCACAATCGGCTCGCCCTTGGGGTCAAACCCTTCGTAGCGAATCTGCTGGTAGCGATCCACTGCACCACGCAGGCCTGGCACCGACAGGCAGCCTTCATAGCCCTCCTCCAACACCGGGCTCAGCGGTGTAATCAGCGGGTTGATCAGGATGGTCTGGGGCACCGCCGGAGCTTCCGGGTAGCGCTCGCTGCTTTCGAAGCCGAAGATCACCAGTTGCAGATCGACACCAATCTGCGGCGCGGCCAGGCCGACGCCGCCCACATGCTCCATGGTCTGGAACATGTCATCGATCAGTTGCCACAGCTCGGGGCTGTCGAACATTTCCGGTGGTACCGGTGGCGCGATACGCAGCAGGCGTTCGTCGCCCATTTTCAGAATTTCACGAATCATCGGTCAGGTTTCATCAGTGGTGGGCTTGGGAATCGAGTGGTCCCGGCCGAGGCCCGAGACATGCTGTTTTTCATCGGGGTGGTGTTCGCCAAAATCCTTCTCCCCCGGATCCTTGCCTTCGGCGGACATATGTTCGATCACCGCATTCATTTCCGCACCGAGCAACAATACGGCGGCGGAAATGTAGAAATACAACAACAGCACGATGATCGCACCGATGCTGCCATACATGGCGTTGTAGTCGGCGAAGGTCTTGACGTAATAGCCAAAGCCCAATGAAGCCACGATCCAGACCACCACCGCCAGCACTGAGCCTGGCGTGATAAAGCGAAATTTCTGCTTCACATCCGGCATCACGTAGTACATCAACGCCACGGCGAACATCAGCAGGATCACGATCAAGGGCCACCGCAGGATGGTCCACAGGGTAACGACAAATTCCTGCATGCCGATCTGCCCGGCCAGCCACTCCATCACTTGCGGCCCCAGCACCATCAGCGCGGCAGCGGCCAGCAACATGCCGGCGATGCCCACGGTGTAGAGAATCGACAGCGGGAAGCGCTTCCAGATCGGCCGGCCTTCCACCACGTCGTAGGCGGCATTCATCGCGCTCATCATCAGGCGCACGCCGGCCGAGGCGGTCCACAGCGCGATGACGATACCCACCGACAGCAGCCCGCCCTTCGATTGCTGCAATTGGTCGATCACCGGGTTGACCTGCTCCAGGGCCTGGGGCGGCAGCACCAGTTCCGATTGCAGGCGCAGCCAACTGAAGAAATCCGGCAGGTGCAGGAAACCGATCAGGGCAATCAGGAACAGCAGGAAGGGGAACAGCGAAAACAGCATCTGGTAGGCCAGTGCCGAGGCGTAGGTGGGCATCTCGTCATCGATGAATTCTGTGACGGTGCGCATCAATACGCGGTGCAGCGGCAGATCTTTTAATACCGGAAAAATCATAGCGTCTCCTTTCGCCGCAAAAAGGTTGAGTTCGTGGGCGACTCAGGGGCCGTTTTCTACATCAAGGTAGCCTATTTGGCGACCTTGAAACAATTTCGAAACTTTAAACATCGGGCGTGACATAAAAACGGCCATCCGTGGATGGCCGTTGTACTGCGTGTTGCAAATGCTGGAATCAAGCCTTGTCGACGGTATTCTTTACCGCATCCTTGACCTTGCCGACCGCTTGCTGGGCTTCGCCCTTCTTCTCTTGAATCTTGCCTTCAGTCTCAAGCTTGGTGTTGTCAGTGGCTTTGCCGAAACCTTGCTTGATGTTGCCGATGGCTTCGTTAGCTAAACCTTTTGCCTTATCCGCTGTGCTGCCCATGGTATTTCTCCGTAAGAACAATCAAGGGTTTTGGTCATTACGTAAGGGTTGACCCTGGGCCTCTGCGCAGAGTTTCAATTATTTGCGTGAGGCATTTCATCACCCCATACAGGTTTGGCTTTATGTTTTGCCGCCAACCCCCGAGAATGCCCGGCAGATTCAGGCTCAATCGCTGAATAACAGATCCCGTAGGAAGGTTATGAAACTCAATAAATCACAGGCCATCGCCCGCAGAAACCTGGAACTGGGCGGTGCCGTGCTCGGCGTCAACAACTGCCACTTCACCGACCTGGACCGCAAGCGCAACATCTGGTGGTTCGACCTACCGGTGGCCCGCATTGCCATTGGGCAGTACGAGTGGATTCACTTGTTGATGCACAACGCCGAGACCGACCAGTTGCTGCACTTGAAAGTACCGACCGCGTTCCTGCGTGAAAAGCTTGAAGGGTTGGTGGTGCGCAATGCGGGCAAGCGCAAGCCGGAGATTACCCTGGAGCTGAGCGCGGACAAGGACTCGTTCCTCAAGGATGTACGCCCGGCGGGCGCTGGCGTGAGCTTCGCGCAGTTCGCCCTGTAAGCAGGCGCTCAAAAATGTGGGAGCTGGCTTGCCTGCTCCCACATTTGGATTGCAGTCCAATCAGCGCCCAATAAAAAGCCCCGCATGCGCGGGGCTTTTTGTTTACTTCTTCAGGCCCAACTTCTTCAGCTCTTCATCACGCAACTCACGACGCAGGATCTTGCCCACGTTGGTGGTCGGCAGCGCTTCGCGGAATTCAACAGCCTTCGGCACTTTGTAGCCGGTGACGTTGGCGCGCATATGCTCCATCACCTGCTCCTTGGTCAGCGTCGCGCCCGGCTTGACCACGATGAACAGCTTGATGTGCTCGCCCGACTTCTCGTCCGGCACACCAATGGCTGCGCACTGCAGCACGCCTGGCAAGCTTGCCAGCACGTCTTCCAGCTCGTTGGGGTAGACGTTGAAACCGGAGACCAGAATCATGTCCTTCTTGCGATCAACGATACGCATGTAGCCGTCTGGCTGGATGATCGCGATATCACCGGTCTTCAACCAGCCTTGGCTGTCGAGGACTTCGGCGGTGGCGTCTTCACGCTGCCAGTAACCTTTCATTACTTGCGGGCCCTTGACGCACAGTTCGCCGATTTCGCCCAGGGGCAACTCGACGCCCTCATCCGAGATGACCTTGCACAGCGTCGAAGGCACCGGAATGCCGATGGTGCCGATCTGGATATTCTGGATCGGGTTGACCGTGGCCACCGGGCTGGTTTCGGTCATGCCGTAACCTTCACAGATGCTGCAGCCGGTCACGGCTTTCCAACGCTCGGCTGCCGCCAGTTGCAGGGCCATGCCACCCGACAGGGTGACCTTGAGCGCCGAGAAGTCCAGCTTGCGAAAGCCTTCGTTGTTGCACAGCGCAACGAACAGGGTGTTCAGGCCGACAAAGCCGCTGAACTTCCACTTCGACAACTCCTTGACCATCGCCGGCAAGTCGCGCGGGTTGCTGATCAGGATGTTGTGGTTGCCGATCAGCATCATCGCCATGCAATGAAAGGTGAAGGCATAGATGTGGTAAAGCGGCAGCGGTGTGATCAGGATCTCGCAACCTTCATTGAGGTTGGAGCCCATCAGCGCCTTGCACTGCAGCATGTTGGCCACCAGGTTGCGATGGGTGAGCATCGCGCCCTTGGCTACGCCGGTGGTGCCACCGGTGTATTGCAGCACGGCCACGTCTTCGCTGGCGGGACTGACTTCGTTGACCGGCTGGCCATGGCCCTTGGCCAGGACGTCGTTGAACTTGATCGCCTGGGGCAAGTGATACGCCGGGACCATTTTCTTCACGTACTTGATGACGCTGTTGATCAGCAGCCGCTTGAGCGGTGGCAGCAGGTCAGCCACTTCAGTGACGATCACATGCTTGACGCCAGTCTTGGGTACGACTTTTTCCGCCAGGTGCGCCATATTGGCCAGGCAGATAAGGGCCTTGGCCCCGGAATCGTTGAACTGGTGTTCCATTTCCCGCGCGGTGTACAGCGGGTTGGTGTTGACCACGACCAGGCCGGCACGGATGGCGCCAAACACGGCCACCGGGTATTGCAGGAGGTTGGGCAATTGCACGGCGATTCGATCACCGGGCTGCAAGTCGGTATGCTGTTGCAGGTACGCGGCAAAGGCACCGGACAGTTCGTACAGCTCACCGTAGGTGATGGTCTTGCCCAGGTTGCTGAAAGCCGGTTTGTCGGCGAAGCGCTGGCAGGACTGTTTCAGTACCGCCTGAATATTTTGATACTCGTCTGGATTGATGTCTGCAGCAATCCCGGCGGGGTACTTATCCTTCCAAAAGTCTTCGATCATGGAAGCCCACTCCTCAGCGACGCGAATTCATTCACCGCATTTGATGCGATTATTATTTGTGTGTGTTTTTTTAGGTGATTCTGGCTGTTTCAAGCAGGCCGAGAGGTCACAAAGCGCGCCGAGAGTAGCAGCTTTGCAAAGGGCCGCCTAGAGCCAAAAGAGGGCCCTACAGTCATAAATATGACTCAAGAATATGCAGTAGTCATTTTTAGAGCAAAGATTCTATAACCCCCGAAACAGCTCTATTTTGCGGACTTACACCGTAAATGTAGGAGCTGGCTTGCCGGCGATGGCGGGCCAGTCGATACATACTTCGACTGATACACCGCCATCGCAGGCAAGCCAGCTCCCACATTTGAATCGCATTTCAGTCCAGGTCAGGCGATGTCGCGCAGCTCCCGGCGCAGGATCTTGCCTACCGGCGTCATCGGCAACGAGTCCCGCAACACAATGTGCTTGGGCACTTTGTAACCGGTGAAGTTGGCCTTGCAGTAGGTCTTCAACTCCTCAAGGCTGACGCCCTGGGCCCGCGCCACCACAAACAGCTTCACGGCCTCGCCGGTGCGTTCGTCGGGCACGCCGATCACCGCGCAGTTGGCGACGTTCGGGTGGGCCATCACTACGTCTTCGATCTCGTTGGGGTACACATTGAAGCCCGAGACGATGATCAGGTCCTTCTTGCGATCGACAATGCGCACAAAACCGTCCGGGTCGATCACCGCAATATCGCCCGTCTTGAGCCAGCCCTCGGCATCCAGGCTCTCGGCGGTGGCCGCCGGTTGCTGCCAGTAGCCCTTCATGACCTGCGGGCCCTTGATGCACAACTCGCCACGCTCGCCCAGCGGCAACTCCACGCCGGCGTCATCGATGACTTTCATCGCCGTGCCTGGCACTGGAATACCCACGGTGCCCAGGCGCGATTGATCACCATAGGGGTTGGTGCTGGCCACCGGCGACGTCTCGGTCAGGCCGTAGCCTTCGCCGATGGAACAGCCGGTGATCTGCTTCCAGCGTTCGGCCGTGGCCTTGACCAAGGCCGTGCCGCCGGAGTTGGTGATCTTCAGGTGGGAGAAGTCCAGGGTCTTGAAGTCCGGGTGTTCCATCAGCGCGACAAACAGGGTGTTGAGCCCCAGCAGCCCGGTAAACCGCCACTTCTTCAACTCCTTGATAAAGCCGCCGATGTCCCGGGGATTGGTGATCAGCACGTTGTGGTTGCCGGTGACCATCATGCACATGCAGTTCGCGGTGAAGGCATAGATATGGTAGAGCGGCAACGGCGCGACCATCACCTCCTGCCCTTCCTTGACCAGCGGATGCCCGTCTTCGCGCACCTGTGACATGCACGCCCGCACCTGTTGCATGTTCGCCACCAGGTTGCCGTGGGTCAGCATCGCGCCCTTGGCCAGGCCGGTGGTGCCACCGGTGTATTGCAGCACCGCGATGTCATCCAGGGTGACCGGATGGCGGGTCACGGCCAGGCCTGCGCCCATGTGCAAGGCGCGCTTGAACGACATCGCCCGGGGCAGGCTGTAGGCCGGCACCATCTTCTTCACCTTGTCGACCACAGTGTTGATCAGCCAACCCTTGGCAGTGGGCATGAAGTCGCCCATCTTGGCTTCGATCAGGTATTCGATCTCGGTGTCGGCCGCCACTTCCTGCACCCTGGAACCGAACAGGTTGAGGTAGACCAGGGCACGAATGCCTGCGTCCTTGAACTGATGACGCATTTCCCGCGGCGTGTACAGCGGGTTGGTGTTGACCACCACCAGCCCGGCGCGCAAGGCGCCGAAGACGGCAATCGGATAATGCAGGACGTTGGGCATCTGCACCGCAATACGGTCGCCCGGTTTCAGGTCTGTGTGGTGTTGCAGGTAGCCGGCGAACGCCGCGCTCTGGCGCTCCAGGTCGGCGTAGGTCAGGGTGATCCCCATGTTGCTGAATGCCGGACGGTCGGCAAAGGCCTTGCAGGAACGCTCGAAGACTTCGATTACTGACTTGTACGCCGACAGGTCTAACTCATTGGGCACACCGGCCGCGCGTTTGTCATTCCAGAAATCAGGTTGCATTATTCTTGTCCTCTTACCCGAGTGTGCCCGACCGCTTCCGGCTGTTTACGGGAAGCGGAGCTTCGGGGACGTTAGCAGTTATGGCTAAACAGGCAAATACACAAAAACGTGTCATTGATTGTATGAATCTTGCCCCTGAGGCCAAGGGTGATCAGACGCCCGCCCACAGATGAGCTATACACTGCAACGACCCTGAGCAAAGGAAGCGCCATGAACCACACCACTTTCTGGCTGACCGCGAATGACCGCAGCCGCCTGCACGTCAACCAGTGGCTCCCGGACGAAACGCCCGCGGCGCTGGTGATGCTGGCCCATGGCATGGCCGAGCATAGCGGCCGCTATGCGCGCCTGGCCCAGGCCTTGTGTGGCGCCGGCTACGGTGTGTATGCCCCGGACCTGCGCGGGCACGGCCGCACCGCCGATGAAGGTACCCTGGGCCTGTACGCCGAGCGGGATGGCTGGAACAAGGTGGTGGGTGACCTGGCCGCCCTCAACCAGCATATCGGCCAACAGGCCCCCGGTGTGCCGATCATCCTGTTGGGCCACAGCATGGGCAGCTATATCGCCCAGGCCTATCTGCTGCACCACAGCGCCAGCCTGCACGGGGCGATTCTCAGTGGCTCGAATTTCCAGCCGGTGGCCCTGTACCGCGCCGCCCAACTGATCGCCCGCGCCGAACGCCTGCGCCAGGGCCTGCGGGGGCGCAGCGCGCTGATCGAGTTCCTGTCGTTCGGCTCGTTCAACAAGGCCTTCAAACCCAACCGCACGGCATTCGACTGGTTGAGCCGCGATCCGGACGAAGTGGACAAGTACATCAACGACCCCTTGTGCGGCTTTCGCTGCACCAACCAGCTGTGGATCGACTTGCTCGGTGGCTTGCAGCAAATCAGCAAAGCGTCCAATCTCAAACAGATTGATCCGGGCCTGCCGATCCTGGTGATGGGTGGCGAATGTGATCCGGTCAGTGAAGGCAAGCGTCTCACCAGCCTGGCCAACGCGCTGCGCGATGCGGGCTGCCAGAACCTGCAATTGAATATTTACCCGCAGGCCCGGCACGAACTGTTCAATGAAACCAACCGCGATGCGGTCACCGCCGATGTGCTGGCGTGGATGGCCCAGGCCGTGAACCATCGCCGGCCGGCACGCTGCGAATGAACAGAAAAATATTTTCGTTTAAAATCAACGAATTAAGACTATCGATTAGCCACAGGATGCACGATTAGATGACCCAGGTTACCAACACGCCTTACGAAGCCCTCGAAGTCGGCCAGAAAGCCACCTATAGCAAAACCGTGGAAGAGCGCGATATCCAGCTGTTCGCGGCGATGTCCGGCGACCATAACCCGGTGCACCTGGATGCAGAGTTTGCCAAGGCGACCATGTTCAAGGAGCGTATCGCCCACGGCATGTTCAGCGGCGCGTTGATCAGCGCGGCAGTCGCCTGTGAGTTGCCTGGGCCGGGCACCATCTATATCGGCCAGCAGATGAGCTTTCAGAAACCGGTGAAAATCGGCGACACCCTGACCGTACGTCTGGAAATTCTCGAGAAGCTACCCAAGTTCCGCGTGCGGATTGCCACCCAGGTGTTCAACCAGCGTGATGAGTTAGTGGTGGATGGCGAAGCGGAGATCCTCGCACCGCGCAAGCAACAGGTCGTGACCTTGACCCAATTGCCAGCGATCAGCATCGGCTGAAAATCCCTGGTCCTGTGAAAGCAAAATAATGTGGGAGCGGGCTTGCCCGCGATGGCGGTGTATCAGTCGAAATCTAAATTGACTGTTCCACCGCCATCGCTGGCAAACCAGCTCCCACAGTTGTTTTGGGGCGTACTCAAACATCCTGCCCGGCACAACCCCCTTGTGGGAGCGGGCTTGCCCGCGATAGCGGTGTAGCAGTCGACATCTAAATTGACTGATCCACCGCCATCGCAGGCAAGCCAGCTCCCACAGTTTCAGGACTGGGCGCGGGCCTGGTTACGCAGGGCTTTGACCTGGTCATGGTTGCGCTGTGCGCCGTGGTACTGACGCTCAACCAAGTCACGAATACCGACCAGGTTGTGCTTGTTGATTTTCTCGATGGCTTCTTTGTAAGCCTTCAACGCATGGTCTTCACCACGCTCGGCTTCGTTGAGGACTGCTTCTTCATCCTTGCCAGTCACCAGCGACTTCACGTCAACCCAGCCACGATGCAGGGCGCCGGCAACGCTGCCGGAATCTTCCGGGTCACCACCCAAGGCACGCACCGCTGTCTGCAGTTCGGCAGCCGCCGAGGCGCAGTCAGCTGAACGCTTGGTGAACAACGCCTTGAGCTCTGGGTGCTTGATGTCTTCTGCGCAGGTCTTGAAGCCTTCCTGGCCGTCTTTACTGGTTTCGATCAGGTCGTTGAGTACGGAGATCGATTCTTTGTTGATGTCAGTCATTTTTCAATTCCTTCACAGGTTTAGAAACGTACTGGGGTAGTTGCAGCGCCCGTGCCAGGTCTTGAATTAAAAATTAAGCCTTAATTTTCAATGAGTTATAAATAAACTCAAAATCTGTATCCGCTTTATTTGCATGATCTGTCATTTGGCCTTCATGCAGAATGCCTGTATTTTCCAGGGCACCCTCCTGATTGCCTGAAGCACCTATGAACCCCGAAAAACTCGAACTGCTGATCACCCGCCAAATGCCGTTCGGCAAGTACAAGGGCCGGATCATTGCCGACCTGCCCGGTCCTTACCTGAACTGGTTTGCCCGCGAGGGTTTCCCCCACGGCGAGTTAGGCGGCCTGCTGGCGTTGATGCAGGAAATCGATCACAACGGCCTGTCCGAACTGCTCGAACCGCTGCGCGCCAAACACGGTAAACCTGCCCCTCGCCACTAATCGAGCCTGACCATGCCCTACACCCGCGACGAGGCCTACTGGCAGGCCATTGCCCAGCGCTATGAGCAAGAACCCGGCCCCATCAACCTGGAAAACGGTTACTTCGGCCGTATGAGCCGGGCGGTGCTGGCGCAATATCAGGAGCATGTGGCCTTTATCAATCGCAGCAACTCGGTGCATGTGCGCCAACGTTTCGAGCAAGGGGACAACGTCGAGATTCGCCGGCAACTGGCCGAATTAATCAATGTCGATCCAGAAGCCATCGCCTTCACCCGCAATGCCACCGAAGCCCTGCAATCGTTGATCCGCAACTACAACCGCCTGCAACCGGGCGACCAGGTGCTGATCAGTGACCTGGAATACGACACGGTCAAGGGCGCCATGCGTTGGCTCGCCGGCTACCGGGGTGTGGAGGTGATAGAAGTATCCCACGCCCACCCGGCCAGTTTCGACAGCCTGGTGCAGACCTATCGCGATACCTTCAGCCGCTACCCGCGCCTGAAGCTGATGGCGCTGACCTATGTCACCCACCGCACGGGCCTGGTTATGCCGGTAGAGGCCATCGCCCGGGCTGCACGGGAATCTGGCGTCGAAATCATCCTCGATGGCGCCCATGCGTTGGGCCAGATCGACTTCAACCTGGCCCAACTGGGCATCTCGTTCGCAGGTTTTAACCTGCACAAGTGGATCGGTGCGCCGCTGACCCTGGGTTTTTTGTACATAGCCCCTGAGCGCCTGGCCCAGATTGATCCGGACATGGCCGAGTTCCATTACCCGATCACCGATGTGCGTGCCCGTACGCCCTACAGCACACCGAATTTTCCGGCGCTGATGACCTTACCGCTCGTGCTTGAAGAACATCGAGCCTTGGGCGGCGCGCATTCCAAGGGTGCGCGGGTGAAGTACCTGCGTGACCTGTGGGTGAGCCAGGTGCGGCCATTGCCGGGGATCGAGGTGCTGACCTCGGATGATCCACGGTTGTATTGCGCGATTACCGCGTTCAAGTTCATCGGGCGCGACCAGCAGGTGATGGCGGATCGATTGCTCGATGAGTACAACCTGTTTACCACCCTGCGCAGCGGGGCGGCATTTGGCAGTTGTATCCGGGTGACGCCGGGGTTGGTGACCTCGGCAGCGGACATCGGCGTGCTGGTCAACGCGATTAACAAGCTGAATGCCGATTAAAACTGTGTGCGGGCTTGCTCGCGAATGCGCGGTAACAGTCACTGAATGTGTTGAATGACACACCGCATTCGCGAGCAAGCCCGCACACAGTTCGATTGTCGTGATTTCAAGGTTTTCTGTAGGCAAAAAAAAGCGGCGCACCGACCAAGTGCACCGCAAACATGCCGTGAAGCACAGCAACAACGATTCGGTAAATCAGATCAATCGAGCAGCGCCAGCGCTTCGGCGGTGACTTCCTGGATACGCCCCCAGTCGCCGTCCTTGATCCACTGTGGATCAAGCATCCAGCTACCGCCCACGCACATCACGTTTTTCAACGCCATGTAGTTTTTGATGTTGGCCGGGCCAACGCCGCCAGTCGGGCAGAATTTCACTTCGCCAAACGGCCCACCCAAGGCCTTGATTGCTGCCACGCCGCCGCTGACTTCCGCGGGGAACAGCTTGAAGCGGCGATAGCCCAGGCCATAGCCTTCCATGATGCCGGAGGCATTGCTGATGCCAGGCAGCAGCGGGATCGGGCTGTCGACACTGGCTTCGAGCAGGTCGCGGGTAATGCCGGGGGTGACGATGAACTGCGAGCCCGCCGCCTCGGCTGCCGCCAGCATGGTGCGATCGAGCACCGTGCCCGCACCGGTGACCAGCTCCGGACGCTGCTCACGCAGGACCTGGATAGCCTTGAGGCCGAACTGCGAACGCAGGGTCACTTCCAGCGCGGTCAAGCCACCCGCCGCCAGGGCATCAGCCAGGGGCAGAATGTCCTGCTCGCGGGCAATGGTGATCACCGGCAGGATCCGCGCCTTGGCGCAGAGGCTGTCGATCAGGGCAACTTTATCCGCCATGGACACGGTCGGGTGAGGGCTTTTCATAGCGGCTGATCCTTGGCTCATGGGCACCAGTAAATCTCTAGAGTAGGTTGCAAAAACGCGCGAATCGGCATGCCGGCAACATCGTCGCCAGCCAGCGCTTCGCTCAGGGTGTGGAGTTTCGAATCGCCGGCAATCGACAACACGGTGTAACGGGCACTGGCCAGCAACGCACGGCTCATGGTCAGGCGCTGATGGGGCACGCTCGGCGCCAGCATCGGCCAGCAACGACGAGTACCATCCGGCTTCAAGGCTTCGGCCAGGTTCGGGCTGTTGGGGAACAGGGAGGCGGTATGCCCGTCATCGCCCATGCCCAGCACCAGCACATCAATTGCCGGCAGTTCAGCCAGCAGGCGATCGGCCTGTTCGGCAGCACCGTCCAGGTTCGCCGCAGCACTGTAGAGGCTCAAGAACCGGGCCTTGGCCGCCGGGCCTTGCAGCAGGTGTTTTTTCAACAGGCCGGCGTTGCTGTCGGCATGTTCGACCGGCACCCAGCGCTCGTCGGCCAGGGTGATCGTCACCTTGGACCAGTCCAGGCCCTGCTTGGCCAGGTTCTGAAAAAACGCCACCGGGCTGCGGCCACCGGACACCACCAGCGTCGCCTCGCCCCGGGCACTGATGGCCGCGCGCAGTTGTTCGGCCACATCATTGGCCAAGCCTTCGGCCAGCAGTACCGGCGTGCGGTACTCGTGGGGTGTTACGCCTTGCGGCAGTTTCAAATCAGATATCGCCATACCACGACCTCCCATCCCGCGTGATCAGTGCAATGGAGCTCATCGGCCCCCAGGAACCCGCCGCGTACGGCTTGGGTGCATCACCGGATTTCTTCCACCCGGCGATCAACTGGTCACACCACTTCCACGCGGCTTCGATTTCATCTTTACGGACAAACAGGTTCTGATTGCCGCGCATCACTTCCAGCAACAACCGCTCGTAGGCATCGGGGATCCGCGTACTACGGTAGGTGTCGGAAAAATTCAGTTGCAGTGGCCCGCTGCGCAGTTGCATGCCTTTATCCAGGCCCTGCTCCTTGGTCATCACACGCAAGGAAATACCTTCGTCCGGTTGCAGGCGGATGATCAGCTTGTTGCTGATCTGCAGGCGCTGCTCGGGGGCAAAGATATAGTGGGACGGCTCCTTGAAATGGATGACGATCTGCGACAGTTTTTGCGGCATGCGCTTGCCGGTGCGCAGGTAGAACGGCACCCCGGCCCAACGCCAGTTGCGGATATCGGCACGCAGGGCAACGAAGGTTTCGGTGTCGCTCTGGGTGTTGGAATTCTCTTCTTCCAGGTAGCCCGGTACCGGTTTGCCGGCGCTGTAGCCGGCGATGTACTGGCCGCGCACTACCTGGGTGGTCAGGCCTTCGGGGCTGATCGGCGCCAGGGCCTTGAGCACCTTGACCTTCTCATCGCGGATGCTATCGGCCGACAGGTCGGCCGGCGGGTCCATGGCAATCAGGCAGAGCAATTGCAGCAGGTGGTTCTGGATCATGTCCCGCAGTTGCCCGGCCTTGTCGAAGTAGCCCCAGCGGCCTTCGATACCCACCTGCTCGGCCACGGTGATTTCCACGTGGGAGATGTAGTGCTGGTTCCACTGGGTTTCAAACAGGCTATTGGCAAAACGCAGGGCGATCAGGTTCTGGACCGTCTCTTTGCCCAGGTAGTGGTCGATGCGGTAGGTACGGTTTTCCGGGAAAAACTGCGCCACGGCGTCGTTGACCTTGCGCGAGGATTCCAGGTCCGAACCGATGGGCTTTTCCAGGACAACGCGGGTATTTTCCGCCAGGCCAACCTTGGACAGGTTCTCGCAAATCGCGCCATACACCGCGGCCGGGGTGGCGAAGTAGGCGATCAGGCGTTGTTCGGTGCCGGCCTTGGCGGCCAGGGCGACGTAGTCATCGGCGTTCATGAAGTCGACGTGCACGTAGGCCAGACGCGCCAGGAAGCGCGCGGCCACCGCTTCATCCAGCTCTTGGCCGACGTACTTGCGCAGTTCGTGCTCGATGTGGTCCAGGTGCTGCTGCTCGGAACCGGCTTCACGGGCCAGGGCCAGGATGCGAGTGTCGGCGTGCAAGAGCCCGGCGCCATCGAGTTGATAGAGGGCAGGAAATAACTTGCGCAGCGCCAGATCACCCAAGGCGCCAAACAGGGCAAAGGTGCAGGGTTCCACGGTTATCGAAGGCATGATGTTTGTTCTTTTATCAAGTTAAGCTACAAATACCTTTTTTCAAGGCATCACTCAAGGAAAAATGTAGTAATAACCACAACATTTTCCCAAAAAACGCATTGCGAGTGGTGGTGTTCAACTACCCTCAGTAGGATAGGCCACCGCCAAGGGCCGCTCGTCGACCTTTTACTGGCCCCTACTTGCATCGTCGCCCGAAGGAAAGACTGAATGGACCGCGTGCGAAATCTTCTGGAACAGATCCGGAACCGCCTCGAAGAATTGAACAAGGCCGAGAAAAAAGTCGCCGAGGTCATCCTGCTCAACCCACAGCAGGCGACCCGCTTCTCTATCGCTGCCCTCGCCCAAGCCGCCTCGGTCAGTGAACCGACGGTCAACCGTTTCTGCCGCTCGTTCGGCGTCAGTGGTTACCCTGAACTGAAATTGCAGCTGGCGCAAAGCCTGGCCAGTGGCGCGGCCTATGTCAGCCGCGCGGTGGAGGCCGATGATAACCCCGAGGCCTACACGCAGAAGATTTTTGGCAGCGCCATTGCCTCATTGGACAGCGCCTGCCAGGCCCTGGACCCCAACCTGATCAGCAAGGCCGTGGACCTGCTGATCCAGGCGCGGCAGATCCACTTCTTTGGCCTGGGGGCTTCGGCGCCGGTGGCCATGGATGCCCTGCACAAGTTCTTCCGTTTCAACCTGTCGGTCACGGCCCATGCCGATGTGCTGATGCAACGTATGATCGCTTCGGTGGCCCACACCGGGGAGTTGTTCGTGATCATTTCCTACACCGGCCGTACCCGTGAGTTGGTGGAAGTGGCGCGTATTGCGCGGGAAAACGGTGCTTCGGTGCTGGGCGTAACCGCCGAGAACTCGCCACTGGCCAAGGCCAGTACGGTGAGCCTGAACATCCCGTTGCCGGAAGACACCGACATCTATATGCCAATGACCTCGCGGATCATTCAGTTAACCGTGCTCGATGTGTTGGCGACGGGCATGACCTTGCGTCGCGGGGTGGATTTCCAGCCGCATTTGCGCAAGATCAAAGAGAGTTTGAACGACAGCCGGTATCCGGTTGGGGATGAGTTCAACTAAAGCTGGAACCTCCTCAAGCAGGGCCCTATCGCGGGCAAGCCCGCTCCCACATTTTTGATGGGTGAACACATTCGAATGTGGGAGCGCGGTTGCCCGCAAAGACGCCATCAGCAACACCGCTAAACCCCAGCCCGGGCCTGCAGACTCAAATGCGCCCTCTCCCCCGGCGCCAGGCAGGCCCCGGCCATGGCCGACTCGACACACACAAAGCCCGACGCTTCATTAAAGCTCACCCCCAGCAATGGCCGGCTGCCCGGATGCCAGACCACCGTGTCTGCACTGTCACCCGTATCAATGCACAACTCGCGCTGCCACGCATGGTCCTTGAGCTGCAGTTCGCCCTCATGCTGGAACACGCGCTGGCAGCCGCCATCGACGCGCAGCTCACCTTCCTGCTGACAGGCCTGGCGGCTCAACTGGTCGTAACCTTGCGCACCCTCTAGCCCAGACAGCGCTATCTCACCAACGTGACCAATACGCCAATAAGCGTGCAAAGCGTGGCTCAATTGGCACGGCAGTTCGTCCTGGTGCTCGGTGCTCAAGCGCAATTGCAGGCTTTCACCCAAGTGCGCATGCAGGTCCACCTGCCAATCGCACAACTGCAATTGCCAGTGCAGGCGCACGCCGTCCTCGCCGGTGCTGCTATCCAGCAGCTTCCAGTCGATCAAGCGCGCCCAGCCATGGGAGGGCCAGGCGTTTTCGCTGGGATGACGGCCATACCACGGCCAGCACACGGGCACGCCGCCACGAATCGCCCCGACTTGCGGCCACTTTGCCGCGCACCACAGCCATGGCTTCTGGCCCGTAGGCTGGAAGTGCAGCAATTGCGCGCCCTGGCGGCTGAACACCGCCTGGCAGAGCGGGTGATCGATCACCAGCACGTCACGCATCTGGAAGCGCTCCCAGGCAAACACCGGTTGCTCGCGCAGGGATTTGAAAAAGCGTTGCAGCGGTTGCTCATGCATGTGCCACGGTCCTGATAATCATGTCGCGCAAATGCGCCCATACCTGTAGGAGCGAGCTTGCTCGCGAAGATCGTTAACGCTGACGCGGGCATCTTGGATGAACGCGGCGCTCTCAAGTTTTTCGCGAGCAAGCTCGCTCCTGCAGGGCTGTTCGCCCTTCGCAAAAAAAAGCGGATAGCCATGGCTACCCGCAAATGCGCACAGAGAGAAGGAGCTTATCGCAACAGCGTTAGAACACCGACTGAATTTTCAGGCCGGCCACCAGCGCGTTGTCGACTTTATCCACGCCGCCCGGTTGGACAACGTATTGCAGGTTGGGACGCACGGTCAGCCAGTTGGTGACGTGGAAGCCGTAGTTGATTTCGAAGTTGTACTCGGTTTCGCGCAGCGGCGAGAACCGCGCATTGTCGTAGTCACTCACACCGTTGGAAATGTTGCGCAGCTCGGCGTTTTTCTTCACGTCGTCGTTGACGTGCAGACGAGCGGCGCCAATCCCTACGTCATCTTTTGGACGCGCGTCGAATGGGCCTTTGTACACCAGCATGATCGACTGGTAGTTATCGACGGTGTTGGTTTCTTTGTCGTGGAACGTGGCGTTGGCAGCGATATTCAGACCACGAGACGCGTCGCCGTTATGGGTGGTGAGTTGCTGTTGCGCAACGAACCAGTAGCCTTTCTTGCTGCTGCGGGTGCGGTAGTCAGCGCCAGTGGTGGCGGCATCGTTACCGTTGACGTCCTCACGCACATCAGGAGCATCGGCGGCGCTCTTGTAGTAACCCACACGGTATTCGCCCGGCAGGTTATTGACCTTCGGCGACCAGACCAACTCCACCGGAATCACGGTGCCCTTGGTGCCACTGCCGCTGAGTTTGAAGCCGTTGCCGTGCTCCAGTTGCGATGGGTTCTGGTTGTACGCACCGATCTGCGCATACAGCTCAGGGGTGATGTGGTACTTCACGCGGATCGCGGCCTGGCTGACCGGCCAGTTGTACCAGGTGTTGACGTAGTTACCCACTTGGGAGCCGCAGAACGACAGGTTCTGGAAGTCGCATGGGAAGGTGTTGAAGTCTTCGCCTTCACCGAAGTAACCGAGTTTTACATCCAGCTTGTTGTCGAACATCTGGTGCTGAATCCAGAACTGGGTCAGGCGCACCATATGGCCACGGCCGTACACTTCTTGAGATGAACTCAAGGTGCCTGCACGCGGGTCGCCAATACGGTCATTGGAAATGTTACGACCATTACGGCTGGTCATCTGGATCTTGGCCTGGGTGTTGTCCCAGCCCCACAGCTTTTGCAGGTCCAGCGCGACGCCGAGGCCGAACTGGTCAGCGTAACGACCGGTCTTGTCATCGTTGTAGCCGCCGCGCGCGTTGTAGCCCGCTTCCCCAACGTAGTCGGCCTTGATGTCGATACCCTGCTCGATCAGCTTGGTTCGCTCGCCGCCCCAATCGCCGGTCATCCATTTGGAGTCGGCGCTGAAGGCTTCGTCTGCCATCGCATTGGCGGACAAAACCAGGGCTGCTGCCGCTGACAGTTGGCAGATCAGCCGGGTGTTGTTGTGTTGCTTTTTCATCCCTACATCCTCGTCTTTATTGTTATTAACTGTTTTTATCTAACGCGGTTTACATCTATTTTTATCTGAAGTAGGAGCGAGCTTGCTCGCGAAGATCGTTAACGCTGACGCGGGCATCCTGGATGAACGCGGCGCTCTCACGTTTTTCGCGAGCAAGCTCGCTCCTACAGTTATTGGTCTTCAGCGGCCCTTGAATTGGGTGACGTTGTCGGCATGCGGCTGTGCCGGCTGCGCAGCAGCGGTGCCCAGGCGTTCACCGGTCTTGGCGTCGAACAGCAGCACCTTGGCCGGATCGAACTGCAAGGTCAGGCTCTCGCCCACTTGCGGTGCCACGTCCGGCGCCAGGCGGCAGCAGACCTTGGTGTCATTGAGCTGGACAAACACCAGGGTGTCCGGGCCGGTGGGCTCAGTGACCTGAACCTCGGCACGAATGCTCGGCAAACCATTGCCATCACCGGCAGCCAGCACAATTTGTTCCGGACGCAGGCCAAGAATCACATCACGCTCTTCAAGACCGGCGTCGCTCATGCCCAGCGGCAGCTCGCAACGCGCCTGGCCACTGTCGAGCAGGGCCAGCAGACGGCCTTCCTTGCGCTGTAAACGCAGGGGGATGAAGTTCATCGGCGGCGAGCCAATGAAGCTGGCAACAAACAGGTTGGCCGGATCGTTGTAGATCTCTTTGGGCGTGCCGAACTGTTGGATGATGCCGTCCTTCATCACCGCCACTTTGTCGCCCAGGGTCATGGCTTCGATCTGGTCGTGGGTCACGTAGACCGTGGTGGTTTTCAGGCGCTGATGCATCAGCTTCATTTCGGTGCGCATCTCGACCCGCAGCTTGGCGTCGAGGTTGGACAGCGGTTCGTCGAACAGGTAGATCTTCGGCCGCCGCGCCAGCGCCCGGCCCATGGCCACCCGCTGCTGCTGGCCGCCAGAGAGCTGGCCCGGCTTGCGATTGAGCAAGTGTTCGATCTGCAGCAGCTTGGCCACCCGCGCCACTTCCTCATCGATGGCCGGCTGGCTCATCTTGCGGATTTTCAGGCCGAACTCGATGTTCTCGCGCACGCTCATGGTCGGGTACAGCGCGTAGGACTGGAACACCATGGCGATGTCCCGATCCTTGGGGCTCATGCCGCTGACGTCCTGGTCACCGATCATGATCGCGCCGCCGCTGATGTTTTCCAGGCCGGCGATGCAGTTCATCAAGGTGGATTTGCCGCAGCCCGAGGGCCCGACGAGGATCAGGAATTCGCCGTCCTTGATCGACAGTTCGATATTTTTCAGGGTGTCCGGCAGGCCAGCACCATAGGTCTTGTTTACATTGCGAAGTTCGAGCGTAGCCATGATTACCCCTTGACCGCGCCGGCCGTGAGACCGCGCACGAAATACTTGCCTGCGACCACATAGACCAGCAGGGTCGGCAGCCCGGCGATCATCGCCGCCGCCATATCAACGTTATATTCCTTGGCCCCGGTGCTGGTGTTGACCAGGTTGTTCAGCGCCACTGTGATGGGCTGCGAATCACCGCTGGAGAACACCACGCCAAACAGGAAGTCGTTCCAGATCTGGGTGAACTGCCAGATCAGGCAGACCATGATGATCGGCGTGGACATCGGCAGAATGATCCGACGGAAGATGGTGAAGAACCCGGCACCATCCAGGCGTGCAGCCTTGACCAGCGCATCCGGGATGCTCACGTAGTAGTTACGGAAGAACAGCGTGGTAAACGCCAGGCCGTAGACCACATGCACAAACACCAGGCCGGTGGTGGTACTGGCCAGGCCCATCTTGCCGAGGGTGAACGAGGCTGGCAGCAAGACCGTCTGGAACGGCAGGAAGCAGCCGAACAGCAACAACCCGAAGAACAACTGCGAGCCGCGAAAGCGCCACATCGCCAGCACATAGCCGTTCAATGCGCCGATGGTGGTGGAGATCAGCACCGCCGGGACGGTGATCAGGAACGAGTTCCAGAAGTAACCGTTCACCGTGGCCCAGGCCTTGACCCAGCCGATCCCGGTGATCACCGTCGGCCAGCTCAGCAGGTTGCCGGTGCTGATATCTTCCGGGGTCTTGAAGCTGGTGAGCAGCATGACCACCAGCGGCACCAGGTACAGCACCACGGCCAGGATCAGCACCGCGTGGATTGCGACACGGCTGAAGCTGATGGAAGGTTTGGCGAGACTAGTCATGGCGCTTGGTCCTCAGCTCGGAGTACAGGTAAGGCACGATGATCGCAAGGATCGCCCCAAGCATCAGGATCGCACTGGCCGAGCCCATGCCCATCTGGCCACGGCTGAAGGTGAAGGAGTACATGAACATCGCCGGCAGGTCGGATGAGTAGCCTGGGCCACCGGCCGTCATCGCGGCCACCAGGTCGAAGCTCTTGATCGCGATGTGCGCGAGGATCATCACCGCACTGAAAAACACCGGGCGCAGGCTGGGCAGCACCACGCTCCAGTAGATGCGCGGCAGGCTCGCACCGTCGATCTGTGCGGCACGGATGATCGATTGGTCAACGCCACGCAGGCCGGCGAGGAACATCGCCATGATAAAGCCCGAGGCTTGCCATACCGCCGCGATCACCAGGCAATACACCACGCGGTCCGGGTCGATCAGCCAGTCCAGGCGAAAGCCTTCCCAGCCCCAGTCGCGCAGCAGTTTGTCCAGGCCCATGCCGGGGTTGAGCAGCCATTTCCAGGCGGTACCGGTGACGATCATCGAAAGCGCCATCGGGTACAGGTAAATAGTGCGAATGAAGCCTTCGCGGCGGATGCGCTGGTCAAGGAATACCGCCAGCAGTACGCCGATCACCAGGGTGATGCCGATAAACATGCCGCCAAACAGCGCCAGGTTTTTGCTCGCCACCCACCAGCGATCGTTGTCGAACAACCGCGCGTATTGCGCCAGGCCTACCCACTTGTAGGTCGGCAGGAAAGTGGAGTTGGTGAACGACAGTACGAACGTCCACAGGATGTAGCCATAGAAGCCCACCAGGACGATGAACATGCTCGGGGCCAGCACCAGTTTAGGTAGCCAGCGCTGCAATGCATCGAACGGCGAGGCCTTGCTGAACACAGCAACAGAACTCATGGGGAAATCCAGGGCAGGGAGTAAGGGACTAGTGGATAACCGTGTGGGGGCCGGTTTCAGGTGGGAGCTGGCTGGCCTGCGATGGCATCACCTGGGTGTCATTGATACACCGAGGCGCCTGCATCGCGGGCAAGCCCGCTCCCACACTCAAGCCCAGCCTTCCAAGGGTTACTTGGCAGACTTGATCGCCGCTCCAAGCTTCTTGGCGGTGTCGGCCGGGTCGGCTTTCGGGTCGTTGATGAAGTTGGTCACCACATCAAAGAACGCGCCCTGTACCGCCAGGGTGGTCGCCATGTTGTGCGCCATGCTTGGTTGCAGGCCGCCAGACTTGGCATCGACCAGGAAGTCCTTGGCCGCCGTCTGGGCGCAGCTGTCAAAGCCGTACTTGGCCATATCGCCGAGCATGTCGTTGCGCACCGGGATCGAGCCCTTGTTGATGCTGAAGACCTTCTGGAAGTTCTCGCCCAGCACCACCTTGGCGATGTCCTGCTGCCCGGCCGAGGTGCCGGCATCTTTCTGCTTGAACACTGCCAGGGAGTCGATGTTGTAGGTGAAGGCTTTGTCGGTGCCCGGGAAGGCTACGCACTCGTAGTCCTTGCCGGCGACTTTCTTGGCGGCAGTCCACTCGCTCTTGGCCCAGTCACCCATGATCTGCATGCCGGCCTTGCCGTTGATGACCTTGGCGGCTTCCAGGTTCCAGTCCTGGCCCTTGCCGTCGGCGTCCATATAGGTCGCGACTTTCTTCAGCTCCGTCAGCGACTTGACCATATCCGGGCCGGTCAGGGCTGCGTTGTCGAGGTCGACCAGGGCTTTCTTGTAGCCATCAGCCCCCATGACCGACAACACCACGGCTTCGAACACCGTGCTGTCCTGCCAAGGCTGACCACCGTGGGCGAGCGGGATGAAGCCTGCGGCCTTGAGCTTGTCGCCAGCGGCGTAGAATTCTTCGAGGGTCGTAGGGTTTTTGGTGATGCCGGCTTTCTTGAAGACTTGCGGGTTGATCCACAGCCAGTTGACGCGGTGGATGTTCACCGGCACGGCCACGTAATCGCCTTCGTACTTCACGGTATCGGAGACTTTTTTGTCGAGCAGGCCATCCCACTTCTCGGCCTTGGCCACGTCCTTGAGGACGTCGGTATCGAGCAGCCCGGTGGAGGCCCACTCCTGGATGTCCGGGCCCTTGATCTGGGCAACGCCTGGCGGGTTGCCGGCGACCGCGCGGCTTTTCAGCACGGTCATGGCAGTGGCGCCGCCACCACCTGCAACAGCTCCGTCTTTCCAGGTAAAGCCGTCTTTCTCAACTTGGGCCTTCAGGACATCCACCGCCGCCTTCTCACCACCCGAGGTCCACCAATGCACAACTTCAACCGTCCCTTTCGAGTCGGCGGCAAATGCACTGAGGGGAAACAACGAGGCAACGGAAATAGCAACGGCGAGGCGATTAATCGCGTTCATCTGAGTACCTTTTTCTTGTTGTTATGCATGCAAGTCTGGAGCTTGCGCTGCATAGGATTCTAAACAGGGATTTTTCCCAGGCACGTAACAAAGGGACGGCCAAATGTCACCACTTGGTGACATAAGCACCCGCCCCCAACGCACTGGCCATGCTTGGGGATAAAGGCAGACCCGGCAGCAATACCGCTTGCCAGGCATGGTACAGATCCGGCTTGCCGCCCCAGATCTTGCTGGCGGGCTGGTTGAGCGGGTCGAGTTCATGATGCCAACTGCCCTGGACCCGGTCGATCAGGTGAGTTTCACAAAACTCCCAGAAACGCCGGTACCAGGTTTCGTAATGCCACTCACCCGTGCGCTTGAGCAGGGCCTGGGCGGCTGCACTGGCTTCGGCGTGGGTCCAATGCAGGCGCTCACGCACCACCGGGCGAAAGTGCCAGTCCAAGGTGTAGACCAGGCCCGGGGCACCGTCCACCGACCAGCCATACTCGCAGGCACTGGCGAACAAGCCCTTGGCGTCCTCCAGCAACCACTGCGGCGTGACGAGCCCTGCCTGCTGGCGTGCGGCTTCGAGGTGCAGCACCAGGCGCGACCATTCGAAGCCATGGCCAGGGGTAATACCGTAGGGACGAAAGCCGTCGGCCGGGTTGTCTTCGTTGTAACGATGCAGGGGCTGCCAATAGCGGTCGAAATGTTCGATCACCATAAATTCATTGGCGCTGGCGTGCTGATGGATCACCCGTTCGACAATGCGCAACGCCCGCCCCAGCCATCGGCTGTCGCCGGTGACATCAGCCAGGGCAAGGAACGCTTCGGTGGCGTGCATATTGCTGTTGGCCCCACGATAGGCTTCCTCGCCGCTCCAATCCTGGGCGAAGGATTCAAGCATCGCGCCCTCCTCCTCGCACCAGAAATGCTCGTCGATGCACTGGGCGGCGTCCGCCAGCAAGGCTTGCGCCCCAGGGGCACCCGCCACTACCGCGGAGCTGGCGGCCAGGGCGACAAAAGCGTGCAGGTAGGCGGCCTTGCCCGTATTGCCATCACGCGCGCCGGCGACGGCGAACCAGCCGCCATGTTCGGCATCGCGCAACGGGCCACTGAGACTGGCCACCCCGTGCTCTACCAACTGTGCATAGCCTGGCAGCCCTTGGGCGTGGGCCATGGCAAAGCTGTGGGTCATGCGGGCGGTGTTCATGGTTTCGGCGCAGGCATCGGCGGGCAGGCGGCCGTGGACGTCGAGGTTGCCGAAGCCTTCAGGCAGCCTGGAAGCCTTGGCAAACGCCAGCAGGCGCTGCCCCTCGGCGGCAAGCCAGGCGTGATGGGCAGGTGCGTTCAGCCAACTGCTGGCAGGCAGTGGTTGGATGGTCATGGGTGGCCCTTTTTGTTTTTGTGGGATGACCGCAGTCTAAACAAGGGCCGAGAAGGGACATGTAACGAAAGGGAAGACAAATGTCACTGAACGGTGACACTTGCCGGGGATGGCGGCCCTGGAATCAGCGCAAGGCTACTGGCCCCATCGCCGCATAGGTATCTACACAACTTTGCCGCAACGCCTAAATCCAGGCAGATACCGCCGTTGTGGCGAGCGGGCTTGTCGGAACGCCGCATCGCCCGCGCTGGGCTGCGAAGCAGCCCCAAAAAGCCCGCCGCGTTTCTTCAGGTAAACCGCGATGGCAGGGTTTAGGGCTGCTTCGCAGCCCAGCGCGGGGCAAGCCCGCTCGCCACAGGAGAGCTCGTCAGTTTCTGAAAGTTGTGTAGATACCTATGCCCATCGCCGGCAAGCCGGCTCCTACAGAAATAGGGCTCATTGGCCCAGGGGTGTGAGCCTGGCCGGTGCGCTGACTTCCCGTTGCAGGTTCTGCATCTGGGTCTGCAAGGTCGTGATGTTGCGGGTGGTCTGGATGCGGAACACGTCGAACTCTTTATTCGACGGCCCTTCCGTGGCGGCGCGGTTGTCCAGTTCGCTCTTGATTACCAACAGGTCCTGTTCCAGCCGTGCAATGGCCGTGGCCGGGTTGCCCTGCTTCTTCAACGCTGCCACATCCGTGCTCAGTTCCTTGACTTCGGCATTCAACTTGGCGGCTTCGGCCTGCGCAGCCTTGAGGGCCGTCAGTTCTGTCGCCAGGGTTTGCACCTGGGCCTGCATCTGGGTATTGGCAGTGGTCAGTTCCGTGGTGCTGGCACTCATCTGCGCCAAGCGCTGGTCCAGCTCGGTGGCCTGGCCTGCCACACCCAACTGCTGCTTGCCCTGCTCCAGCAACTGGCTTTCCAACTGTTTGATCTGCAGCTTGAGCGCTTCACTGCCGGTATTGACGTTGGCCTCACTGGCCACCACCTTGCCGGAAATGTCCTGCAAACGGCCGGCAGCTTCTTCGCTGATGCGCGCAAAACTTTCCTGGGTCGCCACCAGTTGCTGCCCCATCAGGGAAATCTGCTGGAAGCTCCACCACGCCAGGCCCACAAAGGCGAACAGCAGCGCCCCGACCAAGGCCCACAACGGCCCGGTGCTGGCGCTCTTGACCTTGACCACCGGCGCCGGACGCGAGCGCATGGACGTGGCGGCGGTCGGCACAAAATCATCGTCATCGCCAATGTCGGCCCGCAGGCTCGGCACATGGTCGAAGTCGTCTTTAATATCGTTACGCATGAATCAACCTTGAAATAGCCGCATAAAAAAACTGAGCGGCGGGAGTATAAACCCCTGGCCCGTCGCCTTGGTCGACCGGTAACCGAAAAATCGGTTCCCGGTGTTGCCAACGCTAGTTGGAGCCCGGCTCCTGGACTTTCCACCAATGACAGAACTCATCGAGGGCCGTCCACAGGCTGACCTTGGGCTGGTAGTCGAGATAGTGCTGCGCACGGCTGATATCGAGGCTGAAATCCTTGTTCATCACTTGCATCCCCAGGCGTGACAGGGAAGGTTCCGGACGCCCCGGCCACATCGCGCAAAAGGCCTCGTTGAGCGCCGCGATGCTATAAGACAAGCCGTAGGAGCGGTAACGAGTGACCTGGGGCATGTCCATCTGGCGCATCACATAGTTGACCACGTCCCACACCGGCACCGGCGCGCCATTACTGATGTTATAGGCCTTGCCCAGCGCCGAGCCGGTGGCCAGCAGGCTGCTGAGCAGGGCCTCGTTGAGGTTGTGCACACTGGTGAAGTCGACCTTGTTCAGGCCATCGCCAACGATGGCGAGACGGTTCTTGCGCTGCATTTTCAACAGGCGCGGGAAGATGCTCATGTCGCCAGCCCCGGTGACAAAACGCGGGCGCAGGGCCAGCACTTCCAGGCCGAATTCCTGGGCACCAAAGACTTTTTGCTCGGCCAGGTACTTGGTCGCCGCATAGGGATGCTTGAAGCGCTTGGGCACTTGCTCTTCGGTCAGTCCCAGGTGATCGCGGCCATCGAAATAGATCGATGGCGACGACAGGTGCACCAGGCGGCCGACCCGTTGTTTAAGGCAGGCTTCGACCACGTTTTCGGTGACCTGCACATTGCCCTGATAGAAGTCCTGGTAACGTCCCCACAGCCCTACGGCGCCGGCGCAATGAACCACGGCCTCAACGTCGCGGCACAGGTTGCGCGCCAAATCCGGATCATTCAGATCACCCTGGATAAACTCGGCGCCGCGCCGTACCAGGTGCTCGACACCCTCGGCGCGCCGCCCGTTGACCCGCACGTCCAGGCCCTGCTCCAGGGCGAAACGCGCAAAGCGCCCGCCAATGAAGCCGCTTGCGCCGGTGACCAGAATTTTCATGTGTTACCCCGTGTTCTTTCATTTTTCATCGCAGTTGCGTTGACGCCGACGGTCACTCCAACGGCACCAGCAATTGGCCGGTAGCCCGTGCCAGATGCTCGGTCAACAAACCGAGCAATTGCCCGCCACTGCGCCAATGATGCCAGTACAGCGGCACATCGATGGGTTTATCTGGCAGTAATTCCACCAGCACGCCCCGTTGCAGTTGATCACGCACCTGCAACTCCGGCACCAAGCCCCAGCCCAGGCCGGCCTCGGTCAGGCGGATAAAACCTTCGGAGGACGGGCATAAATGGTGTTCAAAACCACCGTCCACGCCCAGCGACGCCAGGTAGCGATGTTGCAGGAAGTCATCCGGACCAAATACCAGCGCTGGCGTGCGCGCCAGTTGATCGGCCCGTACTCCGCCGGGGAAGTGCCGGGCAATAAACGCCGGGCTCGCCAACGCCCGATAACGCATGGCCCCCAGCAACAGGCTGCGGGCACCGGCCACCGGGCGTTCGCTGGCGCAGACGCAAGCCGCCACCTCGCCGGCGCGCATGCGCTTGAGGCCGACGGTCTGGTCTTCCACTACCAGGTCGAGCAGCAAGTGCTGCTCGGCGCAAAAATCCCCGACGGCCTGCGCCCACCACGTCGCCAGGCTGTCGGCGTTGATGGCGATGCGCAGCCGCTCGGGCATGCCTTCTTCATCCAACGCCGGCACCTGGCTTTGCAGGTCGCGCTCCAGCAAGCGCACCTGCTGCACATGGTTGAGCAGGCGGCGGCCGATTTCCGTGGGCGTCGGCGGGGTCGCGCGTACCAGCACCGGCTGGCCGATGCGGGCTTCGAGCAATTTGATGCGCTGGGAAATGGCCGATTGCGACACACCAAGCACCTGGGCCCCGCGCTCGAAACCGGCCTGTTCCACCACTGCCGCTAGGGCGGAGAGCAACTTATAGTCGAACATCAGTTTTCCTAATGAGCGATCAGCAATATTTGTTTTTCTTATACAACCTCAACGCCGACAATCGCCAGCATTGATTAGCAAGCAGAGTAAATATTATGTGGCAGAGTTATGTGAACGGCCTGCTGGTCGCCTTGGGGCTGATCATGGCCATCGGCACGCAAAACGCGTTTGTCCTGGCCCAGAGCCTGCGTCGCGAACATCACTTGCCCGTGGCGGCCTTGTGCGTGGTGTGCGATGCGTTGCTGGTGGCTGCCGGCGTATTCGGCCTGGCGACAGTGCTGGCGCATAACCCGCTGTTGCTGGCGATTGCGCGCTGGGGCGGCGCGGCGTTCCTGCTGTGGTATGGCGCCCTGGCCTTGCGCCGCGCCTGTTCACGTCAAAGCCTGGAGCAAGGTGAAGGGCAAAAAGTGCGCTCGCTGCGCGCGGTAATGCTCAGTGCATTGGCCGTGACCCTGCTCAACCCCCACGTCTATCTGGACACGGTGTTGCTGATCGGCTCCCTCGGCGCCCAGCAGACCGAACCCGGCGCTTATGTCGCAGGTGCTGCCAGTGCGTCCTTGCTGTGGTTTTCCGCCCTGGCCCTCGGCGCGGCGTGGCTGGCCCCGTGGCTGGCACGCCCGGCGACCTGGCGCCTGCTGGACCTGCTGGTGGCGGTGATGATGTTCAGCGTGGCCTATCAATTGATCAGCAACTGAGGAATATTCCAAAACGCTCTGGAACCTCTATTCCACACAGTTGTTGCGTGGTTTTGCCGCACCCCCGGTGCTATGATCCAGCCCCTGCGCCGCAAAGAGTACAAACTCCCCGGCGCTTGTTTGGCCGCCCGTGATCGGCCTTGCGCTCACCGCAACTGACCTGATTAGGAGAATTATCATGGCTTTCGAATTGCCGCCGCTGCCGTACGCACACGATGCCCTGCAGCCGCACATCTCCAAGGAAACCCTGGAGTACCACCACGACAAGCACCACAACACCTACGTCGTGAACCTGAACAACCTGGTGCCAGGCACCGAGTTCGAAGGCAAGACCCTGGAAGAGATCGTCAAATCCTCTTCGGGTGGCATCTTCAACAACGCCGCCCAGGTCTGGAACCACACTTTCTACTGGAACTGCCTGGCGCCAAACGCTGGCGGTCAACCAACTGGCGCATTGGCTGAAGCCATCAACGCTGCGTTCGGTTCGTTCGACAAGTTCAAGGAAGAGTTCACCAAGACTTCCGTCGGCACCTTCGGTTCCGGTTGGGGCTGGCTGGTGAAAAAGGCTGACGGTTCTCTGGCCCTGGCCAGCACCATCGGCGCCGGCAACCCGCTGACCAGCGGCGATACCCCGCTGCTGACCTGCGACGTCTGGGAGCACGCCTACTACATCGACTACCGCAACGTGCGTCCAAAATATGTGGAAGCGTTCTGGAACCTGGTCAACTGGAAGTTCGTTGCCGAGCAGTTCGAAGGCAAGACCTTCACTGCGTAAGTAACCCTTGCAGTACAAAGAGCCCGGCAATTGCCGGGCTTTTTTGTGGGCGATCAGTTGCAAGCACCCCAGAAATAGTGGAACTCCCTGACAGAACTTAACCAATCAACAAGTGAGAGAAATAACTCTCTCAGCCCAAACAGGAGAGTCAAATATGGATCCAATGTCGATGATCTCGGGTGCCGCCTCAACACTTCTTCCACTGGTAACAAAAGGTCTGGAAATGGGGATGGATGCACTCAAAGAGTTGACGGCGGGCGCTGGAGACCAGGCGCCCGGCAAGATAGGCGGGGATCAACAGCAGCAGGCGCCAGTACAGATTAACTTCTAATCTAAAAGACGCTTACGACCGCGTGCAGAGAGCCATCATGGCATTCGCCTGCTCTCATGCGTGTGGATCAAGAGGGGGGCGGACATAATCCGCCCTCCTCTCACGCCCCTCCCCCCTCCCAAAGACTCCTCAAGCCGCAATGTTCCTTTGACTGCCACCCCGGGATTGCCAATACTCATGGCATATTGAGGCTACCCGAATGGAACAAGGAATGACCCTTTGAAGCTGGAACTCAAAAACAGCTTGTCGGTGAAGTTGCTCCGGGTGGTGCTGTTGTCGGCACTGATTGTGGGCGTGGCACTGAGCGTGGCGCAGATCGTCTTCGATGCCTATAAGACGCGCCAGGCCGTGGCAGGCGATGCCCAGCGCATCCTCGACATGTTTCGCGACCCTTCCACCCAGGCCGTCTACAGCCTGGACCGTGAGATGGGCATGCAAGTCATCGAGGGCCTGTTCCAGGATGATGCAGTGCGTATGGCCTCCATTGGCCACCCCAACGAGCCCATGCTTGCCGAAAAGAGCCGGGAACTGCAGCACTCCCCAAGCCGCTGGCTGACGGACGTGATTCTCGGCCAGGAACGCACCTTCACGACGCCCTTGGTGGGGCGCGGGCCCTACAGCGAGTATTACGGCGACCTGAGCATCACCCTCGACACGGCCACCTATGGCCAGGGCTTTATCGTCAATTCGGTGATCATCTTTATCTCCGGGGTGCTGCGCGCCCTGGCCATGGGCCTGGTGTTGTACCTGGTCTACCACTGGCTGCTGACCAAGCCCCTGTCGCGGATCATCAGCCACCTCAGTTCGATCAACCCCGACCGGCCCAGCGAGCACAAGATCCCCCAGCTCAAAGGCCACGAGAAAAATGAACTGGGGCTGTGGATCAACACCGCCAATCAATTGCTGGCCTCTATCGAACGCAACACTCACCTGCGCCATGAAGCCGAAAACAGCCTGCTGCGCATGGCCCAGTACGACTTCCTCACCGGGCTGCCCAACCGCCAGAAGCTGCAGGAGCAACTGGACAAGATCCTCATCGATGCCGGCCGCCGTCAACGCCGGGTCGCGGTGTTGTGCGTGGGGCTGGATGACTTCAAGAGCATCAACGAGCAGTACACCTACCAGGCCGGCGACCAACTGCTGCTGGCCCTGGCCGACCGCCTGCGCGCCCACAGCGGCCGGCTCGGCGCCCTCGCCCGCCTGGGTGGCGACCAGTTCGCCCTGGTCCAGGCCGATATCGAGCAGCCCTACGAAGCCGCCGAGCTGGCCCAAAGCATCCTCGATGACCTGGAAGCCGAGTTCGCCCTCGACCACGAACAGATCCGCCTGCGCGCCACCATCGGTATCACCTTGTTTCCCGAAGACGGCGATAGCACCGAGAAGCTGCTGCAAAAAGCCGAGCAGACCATGACCCTGGCCAAGACCCGCTCGCGCAATCGCTACCAGTTCTATATCGCCAGCGTCGACAGCGAAATGCGCCGGCGCCGCGAGCTGGAGAAAGACCTGCGCGAAGCCCTGGGCCGCGACCAGTTTCATTTGGTGTACCAACCGCAGATCAGCTATGTGGATCATCGCGTGGTCGGCGTCGAGGCGCTGATTCGCTGGCAACATCCGGAACACGGCCTGGTACCTCCCGACCTGTTTATCCCGTTGGCGGAACAGAACGGCACCATCATCCCCATCGGCGAGTGGGTACTGGACCAGGCCTGCCGGCAATTGCGCGAATGGCACGACCAGGGTTTTACCGAGCTGCGCATGGCGGTCAACCTGTCCACGGTGCAACTGCACCACGCCGAACTGCCACGGGTGGTCAACAACCTGTTGCAGATCTATCGCCTGCCGCCGCGCAGCCTGGAGCTGGAAGTGACCGAGACCGGCCTGATGGAAGACATCAGCACCGCCGCCCAGCACTTGCTGAGCCTGCGCCGCTCCGGCGCGCTGATTGCCATCGACGACTTCGGTACCGGGTACTCGTCGCTGAGCTACCTCAAAAGCCTGCCCCTGGACAAAATCAAGATCGACAAGAGCTTTGTCCAGGACCTGCTGGACGACGATGACGATGCCACCATCGTGCGGGCGATCATCCAACTGGGCAAAAGCCTGGGCATGCAGGTCATTGCAGAAGGCGTGGAGACGCCCGAGCAAGAGGCCTACATCATCAGCGAAGGCTGCCATGAGGGTCAGGGCTATCACTACAGCAAACCCCTGCCGGCTCGTGAGCTGGCGGCCTATCTCAAACAGGCCGAGCGCAACAACGCGGCGATCTTATAGCGCCATGCTGGCCACCCAGGGCAAAGCCTTGGGCGGCCAGGGCGCGAATGTGAAATTTTTACTGCGTTAACTCTTTACAGAAAATGCAAATCTTTCGCATTATGTCGCAGTTTTGCGCGCTGCATTGCGCCCCGATCAACTACCGAAGCAGGATGTTCGCCATGATTCGTATGCCCCTGGCCACCGCCAGTCTGCTGGCCATCGCTATTTCTCTCGCCGGCTGCGGCGAGGGCAAAGACAAGGCCGCCGCTCCTCAGGCGCCAACGCCAGCTGCCAGCACTACCGCTCCAGCGGCTGCCGCTACCGCCGGCCAGGTTGACGAGGCTGCCGCCAAGGCGGTCGTCGCGCATTACGCAGACATCGTGTTCGCGGTGTACAGCGACTCCGAGGCCACTGCAAAAAACCTGCAGACCGCCATCGATACCTTCCTCGCCAACCCCAACGACGAGACCCTGAAGGCCGCACGTACCGCCTGGATCGCTGCACGCGTACCGTATCTGCAGAGCGAAGTGTTCCGCTTTGGCAACACCATCATTGATGACTGGGAAGGTCAGGTGAACGCCTGGCCGCTGGACGAAGGCCTGATCGACTATGTCGACAAGTCCTACGAACACGCCCTCGGCAACCCGGGCGCCACCGCCAATATCATCGCCAACACCGAGATCCAGGTCGGCGAAGACAAGATCGACGTCAAGGAAATCACCCCGGAGAAACTCGCCAGCCTCAATGAGCTGGGCGGCTCCGAAGCCAACGTTGCCACCGGCTACCACGCCATCGAATTCCTGCTGTGGGGCCAGGACCTGAACGGCACCGGCCCTGGCGCCGGCAACCGTCCAGCGTCGGACTACCTGCAAGGCGCAGGCGCCACCGGCGGTCATAACGAGCGTCGCCGCACTTACCTGCGCGCCGTGACCCAACTGCTGGTCAGCGACCTCGAAGAAATGGTCGGCAACTGGAAACCCAACGTCGAAGACAACTACCGCGCCACCCTGGAAGCCGAACCTGGCACCGACGGCCTGCGCAAGATGCTGTTCGGCATGGGCAGCCTGTCCCTGGGTGAACTGGCGGGCGAGCGGATGAAAGTGTCCCTGGAAGCCAACTCGCCGGAAGACGAGCACGACTGCTTCAGCGACAACACACACTACTCGCACTTCTACGACGCCAAGGGCATCCGCAACGTCTACCTGGGCGAGTACACCCGCACCGACGGCACCAAACTGACCGGCGCCAGCCTGTCGTCCCTGGTGGCCAAGGTTGATCCGGCTGCCGATGAAGCCCTCAAGGCTGACCTCGCTGCCACCGAAGCGAAGATCCAGGTCATTGTCGACCACGCCAACAAGGGTGAGCACTACGACCAACTGATCGCTGCCGGCAACACCGCAGGCAACCAGATCGTGCGCGATGCTATCGCATCCCTGGTCAAGCAGACCGGCTCCATCGAGCAAGCGGCTGGCAAGCTGGGCATCGGTGACCTGAACCCGGATACCGCTGATCACGAGTTCTGATCCGCGCGGTTTGAATGAGGCGGCCTTCGGGTCGCCTTTTTTGTATTACCCCCACAAAACCCATGTGGGAGCTGGCTTGCCTGCGATAGCCATAGGTATCTACACAACTTTGCCGCAACGCCTAAGTCCAGGCAGATAGCTCAGTTGTGGCGAGCGGGCTTGTCGGAACGCCGCATCGCCCGCGCTAGGCTGCGAAGCAGCCCCAATAAGCCGAATGCGTTGTACCAGATACACCGCAGCGGCTGGTTTTGGGGCTGCTTCGCAGCCCAGCGCGGGGCAAGCCCGCTCGCCACAGGAGAGTTCGTCAGTTTCTGAAAGTTGTGTAGATACCTATGCTGCGATAGCGGCGGGTCAGTCAGGCATTCGAACCTGACGCACCGCCATCGCAGGCAAGCCAGCTCCCACATCAGATCCGTACCCCCCGGTTTACAAGCCCTGCACCCTAGGTAGAATGGCGCCTCAAACTGTCACCCGAGCGCAATTCATGGCAATGCCGACCCTGCGAATCATTGGTTTCATCATCGGCATCTTCCTGATTACCCTCGCGGTCGCCATGGTAGTGCCCATGGCCACCCTGATGTTTTTCGACCGCACCAGCGACCTGCCGTCCTTTCTCTGGGCAAGCATGATCACCTTTATCGCAGGCCTGGCCCTGGTGATTCCCGGTCGTCCGGAACAAGTCCAGCTGCGCCCCAGGGACATGTACCTGCTGACTGTGAGCAGTTGGGTGGTGGTGTGTATCTTTGCCGCGCTGCCGTTCTTGCTGACCCAGCACATCAGCTATACCGACTCGTTCTTTGAAAGCATGTCCGGCATCACCGCCACCGGCGCCACCGTGCTCAGTGGGCTGGACACCATGTCACCGGGCATCCTGATGTGGCGCTCGATGCTGCACTGGCTCGGCGGCATCGGTTTTATCGGCATGGCGGTGGCGATCCTGCCGCTGCTGCGCATCGGTGGCATGCGCCTGTTCCAGACCGAATCCTCGGACCGCTCCGAGAAGGTCATGCCCCGCTCGCATATGGTGGCGCGCCTGATCGTAGCGGCCTATGTCGGCATTACCATCCTCGGCAGCCTGGGCTTCTGGTGGGCCGGCATGGGCCTGTTCGACGCGATCAACCACGCGATGTCGGCCATTTCCACCGGCGGTTTCTCCACCTCCGACGAATCATTGGCGCACTGGAAACAGCCCGCCGTGCATTGGGTCGCGATAGTCGTGATGATCATGGGCAGCCTGCCGTTTGCCTTGTATGTCGCCACCTTGCGTGGCAACCGCAAGGCGCTGATCAAGGACCAGCAGGTACAGGGCTTGCTGGGCATGCTGTTGGTGACCTGGATCGTGCTCGGCACCTGGTACTGGTGGACCACCAACCTGCACTGGCTGGATGCGCTGCGCCATGTGGCGCTGAACGTCACGTCCGTGGTGACCACCACCGGCTTTGCCCTGGGTGACTACAGCCTGTGGGGCAATTTCTCGCTGATGCTGTTCTTTTACCTGGGTTTTGTTGGCGGTTGCTCGGGCTCCACCGCGGGCGGGATCAAGATTTTCCGCTTCCAGGTCGCCTATATCCTGCTCAAGGCCAACTTGAACCAGCTGATTCACCCCAGGGCGGTGATCAAGCAGAAATACAACGGCCATCGCCTCGACGAAGAAATCGTCCGGTCGATCCTGACGTTCTCGTTCTTCTTTGCCATCACCATCTGCATGATCGCCCTGGCCCTGTCGTTGCTGGGCGTGGACTGGATGACCGCCCTGACCGGCGCCGCCAGCACCGTTTCCGGCGTGGGCCCGGGGCTGGGCGAAACCATCGGCCCGGCCGGCAACTTCGCCACCCTGCCAGATGCCGCCAAGTGGATCCTGTCCTTGGGCATGCTGCTCGGCCGGCTGGAGATCATTACGGTGTTTGTACTGTGTATGCCGGCGTTCTGGCGACACTGACACTCGCCGAAGTCTCCAATAACCGCGCCCGGTATTCGCCGGGCGTGGCATCGAACCAGCGGCGAAACGCGCGGAAGAAGTTGCTCGGGTCGGCAAACCCCAGCAGGTAGGCGATTTCCAGCAGGGTCATGCTCGGCTGCGCCAGGTACTGCTCGGCCAATTCGCGGCGGGTGTCGTCGAGCAAGGTCTGGAAGCTGGTGCCCTCCTCCTGCAAGCGCCGCTGTAGCGTACGCTGGGACAGGTGCAACGTCTGCGCGACCATCTCACGCTTGGGTTCGCCCTGGGGCAGCAACCGGCAGAGCACCTGGCGGGCCTTGTGGGTCACGCGGCTCTCGGAAAACCGCGCCAGGTATTCCCCGGCAAACCGGTCGTGCAGCAGCGCCATCGCTTCATTGGCGGTGGGCAACGGTGCTTCCATATCCGCCCGCTCGAAGATCAGCGCGTCATACGGCGCGTTGAACACCAGCGGCGCATGAAAGGCCTGCTTATAGGGTTCCAGGTCGGCTGGCTGGGCGCCTTGCACCAACACTTTGCGCGGTTGCAACGTGCGCCCGGTCAGCCAGCCACACAACGCCAACGCGCAGGCCAGCGATGCCTCGGCACTTTGCCGGGTGGGCGGCAGATGATCGCCGTGTACCGTAAGGATCAACGCATAGCCTTCGGGCAACAGGCGGAAGCTCAAGTCAGCACTTTCGGCGATGATCCGCTGGTAGCGCACCAGCCGGGTAAAGCCCTCGGCCAGGGTACTGCTGGACATCAAGGCATAGCCGGCCACATGGAACGACGCCGGGCGTACTACCTTGCCCATATTCAGGCCAATGGCCGGGTTGCCCGAAACCTCCACCGCACGCTGCCAGAGCCGGGTCATGGAGTCCTGGGGAAAGCGCGCGTCGGGGTCATCCAGGGCGTTGTAATCCAGGCCCAGCTGTTTGAACAGCGCGCGGCAATCCAGGCCCTCGAGCTCCAGCGCCTTGACTATCCCCATCGCCCAGCTTGCAGAAGTCGTTCGTTCGTTCATGGCGTTATCTTGCACGCGTTCTATGACGGGACGGCTGAAATCGCAGCCAGGAACCCAAGGATACTAAAGTGGCGTCTATTGTCACTGGCCCTTGCCAGTGATGACTCTAGACTCAAATAAGCTCCCCGCCGAACATCCGTCGGGCACAACAATAACCAGAGGGCCGGCCAACGTGGAAAATGTCAGACAATTCAATAGCTTCGCCGAGTTCTATCCGTATTACCTGAGTGAACACGGCAACAGCACCTGTCGGCGCCTGCACTTTATCGGTACCAGCCTGGTGATTTTTATTCTCGCGTTCGCCATCGGCAAGGGTGCCTGGTGGCTACTGTGGGTACTGCCAGTGGCCGGCTACAGCTTTGCCTGGGTCGGGCACTTTTTCTTTGAAAAGAACCGCCCGGCGACATTCCAGCATCCGTTCTACAGCCTGCTGGGAGATTTCGTGATGTACCGCGACATGATCCTGGGCAAGGTGCCGTTCTAAACCATCCAAAACAATAAGAGACACGCCGATGAGCCAGCAGGCCCGCTTCACCCATATGCAAGACGGCACCCAGGAAGACTGGTCCATCATCGCCGCCGACTTCAGTGCCTATGCCCGCCAGTTGCCCGGGCGAATCCTCGCGCACCTGCGGCTGCTGGAGGGTGACTTCGGTGGTTTCCCGGTGGACCGCCTGACCCACTCCCTGCAGACCGCCAGCCGCGCCTGGCACGATGGCCGCGACGAAGAATATGTGGTCTGTGCGCTGCTCCATGACATCGGCGACACCCTGGGTTCCTACAACCACCCGGACATTGCCGCCGCCATCCTCAAACCGTTCGTCAGCCCACAAAACCTGTGGATGGTGGAAAAGCACGGGATTTTCCAGGGCTACTATTTCTTTCATCACCTGGGCATGGATCGCCACCTGCGCGAGCAATTTGATGAACACCCGCAGTATGAGCAAACCATTGAATTCTGCGCGCTGTACGATGCGGCCGCCTTCGATCCGGCCTATGCCACCCTGCCCCTGAGCTTTTTCGAACCCATGCTGGCGCGGGTCTTTGCCCAGCCAAAAAACTCCATCTACAAGGCCGCCATGGAGCGCCAGGCCAGCGTGTGACCTCTTGTCACTTGCGTCTTGGGGCGAAAGGTTCGTGCATTTGGCGAGATAAAAGTCTTTTTGTCATTTGCAGTGCTGTATCCTGCCCAGGCTTTGTAAAAAGCGTGGCACATCTGCAATCCCACAACAGACCTTGCGAGGAGCGACGACGATGCACGAGATTCCCAATCTCCCCTTCCCAAGCCTGCACGAGACCGAGCAGCCAACCCCACAACAGGCCGGCAGCGATAAACAAGCGCCAGCACAAGCAGCACCGGTCGACAGCGATAGCGACGACTGACCGCAGTACCCAGACCGTGTGGAAAGCGTGACATTGCGCGCTTTCCACACCGCCTGAATCAAGAGACACGCAACATGCCTGACACTCCCAAGCATTCCCCCGATGACGCGATACTCGGCGCCGCCCTGCAAATGGTCGATGTGTGGAGCCGCCTCAGCCCGGAAAAACAAGCGCTGCTGCTCAAGCGCTTTGGCACCCAGGAAAACGCCCTGGCCGCGCTCGTGACCACGCGCATGCTCAACCCCGCGCCACTGTAGGCGCCGGCTCGCCAGCGATGGCGGTCGTTCAGCCGCCAAAGGTTTTATGCCCTGTGCAGCGCAAAGCACCGGTATCATAAGCAGCCTATCTTTTATTGCCGCGACAGTGGACCCCTCCCATGCCAGATACCCAGCGCCCCATGGCGGTCACGCTGCAAGTCGTTTCCATCGTGCTGTTCACCTTTATCGGCTATCTGAATATCGGCATACCCCTGGCCGTATTGCCGGGCTATGTCCACAGCGACCTGGGTTTTGGCGCGGTGATCGCGGGCCTGGTGATCAGCGTGCAGTACCTGGCCACCCTGCTGAGCCGGCCCTATGCCGGGCGCATCATCGATAACCGCGGCAGCAAGCGCGCGGTGATGTACGGCCTGGCCGGTTGTGGCTTGAGTGGGGTGTTCATGCTGGTGTCCGCGGCATTGACCCATCTGCCGGCCTTGAGCCTGACCAGCCTGCTGATTGGCCGGCTGGTCCTGGGCAGTGCCGAAAGCCTGGTGGGATCGGGCTCCATTGGCTGGGGGATTGGCCGGGTCGGTGCGCTGAATACCGCCAAGGTCATCTCCTGGAACGGTATTGCCAGCTACGGCGCCCTGGCGATTGGCGCACCGCTGGGGGTGCTGCTGGTCAGCCGGTTCGGGCTGTGGAGCATGGGCGCCAGCATCATGGTGCTGGCGGTGCTGGGCCTGCTGCTGGCCTGGCCGAAAGTCGCGGCGCCCATCGTAGTCGGCGAACGCCTGCCCTTCATGCATGTGCTGGGCCGCGTACTGCCCCACGGCTGCGGGCTGGCCCTGGGCTCCATCGGCTTTGGCACCATCGCTACGTTTATCACCCTGTATTACGCAACCCAGAACTGGGATAACGCGGTGCTGTGCCTGAGCCTGTTCGGGGCCAGCTTTATCGGCGCGCGGTTGCTGTTCGGTAACCTGATCAACCGGATCGGCGGGTTTCGCGTGGCGATCGCCTGCCTGTCGGTGGAAACCCTTGGCCTGCTGCTGTTGTGGCTGGCGCCGAATGCCGAACTGGCGTTGGCGGGCGCGGCCCTGAGTGGCTTTGGCTTTTCCCTGGTGTTTCCAGCGCTGGGCGTCGAGGCGGTCAACCTGGTGCCTGCCTCCAGCCGTGGCGCGGCGGTGGGGGCCTATTCGCTGTTTATCGACTTGTCTTTGGGCATCACCGGGCCATTGGCCGGCGCTATTGCGGCGGGTTTCGGCTTTGCTTCGATCTTTCTGTTTGCCGCACTGGCGGCCTTCGCCGGGCTGCTGCTGAGCCTATACCTGTATCGCCAGGCACCCAAATACCGCGACGAACGCAACGCCGGCTAGAAATCCACCTTGCCGCGCCCGGCCTTGATGCTGCCGCGCTTGGTCTTGGATTCCAGGCGACGCTTTTTCGAGCCCAGGGTGGGTTTGGTCGGACGGCGTTTTTTCTCGACCTTGGTCGCGCTGAGGATCAACTCCACCAGGCGCTCCAGGGCATCGGCACGGTTCTGTTCCTGGGTCCGGTATTGCTGGGCCTTGAGGATCAATACGCCTTCGCTGGTGATGCGGCTGTCACGCAGTGCCAGCAGGCGCTCCTTGTAGAACGGCGGCAACGATGAAGCGCCGATATCGAAGCGCAAGTGCACCGCGCTGGAAACCTTATTGACGTTCTGCCCCCCTGCGCCCTGGGCGCGGATGGCCGTCAACTCGATTTCAGCATCGGGCAGGTGCACGTTACTGGAGATTACCAACATGGAAAGCGGGTCCGTTGACACCTGCAGGAGCCGGTTTGCCGGCTCCTGCAGGGTAGGCTAGTTGTTCAGCGAGGATACCGCACTCAGGTTTTCCCGAGCCTCGCGCTTGCTCTTGAAGAAATAGCAGACCCACATGAACGCCAGCCAGATCGGAATCGCATACACCGACTTCTGAATGCCCGGCGTCATCAGCATGATCGCCAGGATAAACACCACGAACGCCAGGCACACAAAGTTGCCATAGGGGTACCACAGCGCCTTGAACAGCGGCACCTGGCCGGTGCGGTTCATGTGCTGGCGGAACTTGAAGTGCGAGAAGCTGATCATCGCCCAGTTGATCACCAACGTGGCCACCACCAGGGACATCAGCAGTTCCAGGGCGTGCTGCGGGATCCAGTAGTTCATCAACACCGCCACCAGGGTGACTGCCGCCGAGGCCAGGATCGAACGCACGGGCACGCCGCGCTTGTCGATCTTCGCCAACGCCGCCGGGGCGTCGCCTTGTTCGGCCATGCCCAGCAGCATGCGGCTGTTGCAGTAGGTGCCGCTGTTGTACACCGACAGCGCCGCCGTCAACACCACAAAGTTGAGGATATGCGCGGCAGTGTTGCTGCCCAGCATCGAGAACACCTGCACGAACGGGCTGCCGCTATAGGCATCGCCGGACGCGTTCAAGGTCACCAGCAGGCTGTCCCATGGCGTCAGCGACAACAGCACCACCAGGGCGCCAATGTAGAAAATCAGGATGCGGTAGATCACTTGATTGATCGCCTTGGGGATCACGGTCCGTGGCTGGTCCGCTTCAGCGGCGGTAAAGCCGAGCATTTCCAGGCCGCCAAACGAGAACATGATGATCGCCATGGCCATCACCAACCCACCGACGCCATGGGGGAAGAACCCGCCGTGTTCCCACAGGTTGCTCACCGACGCCTGCGGCCCGCCGGTGCCGCTGACCAGCAGATAGCTGCCCAGGGCGATCATGCCGACAATCGCCACCACCTTGATAATCGCAAACCAGAACTCGGCCTCGCCAAACACTTTGACGTTGGCCAGGTTGATCACGTTGATCAGCACGAAAAATGCCGCCGCCGAGACCCAGGTCGGAATCTCCGGCCACCAGTAGTGCACGTACTTGCCGACGGCCGTCAGCTCCGACATGCCCACCAGGATATAAAGGATCCAGCAGTTCCAGCCCGACAAAAAGCCCGCGAAACCGCCCCAGTACTTGTGGGCAAAATGGCTGAAGGAGCCGGCTACTGGCTCTTCGACGATCATTTCGCCCAGTTGGCGCATGATCATGAAGGCGATAAAGCCGCAGATGGCATAGCCGAGGATCATCGACGGGCCGGCTGACTTCAGCACCCCCGCCGAGCCCAGGAACAGGCCGGTACCGATCGCGCCACCGAGGGCGATCAATTGGATATGACGATTTTTCAGGCCGCGCTTCAGTTCACCTGAAGGCGAGTTGTTTGCACTCATGAAAAGGGTCTCACGCAAGGTTTGATGATGTTGATTACACGATGCTGCTTTGAAACCGACTCAAGCAGCGCCGATCAAACCCCAGCGCAGGCACCAGGAGTTCAGCGTCTTTCTTACGGTCATGCGTCACCTGTTTGTTTTTATCTGTGACGAAATCGAACCCGTCCGGCTTGTGGCCAGGCGGAGTTAACAAGGCAGCCAGCCTTGAAGGCCTTTTGCATGGGTATGCAAGGGGGGTCACAGTAAAACGCGGCGCATTGTACACCGCTCGATTGGTTAGGGAGCCTTGCCGGGGAGATTGTTGACCGATCGGCAAGTTTTCTTTACAGATAAAAAACCACGAGACCAAGACAGGCGTAGGCTCAGGCCCTGCGTAAAATAATTGTTACAGCGCGGAAGACATTCATGACGACCGGGCTTGCCATCATCTGTAGGAACAAGCCTACTCGCGGCAAACGCCCGAGCACCGCGTTCATCCTGGATAAGCGTGACAGCTCTGGTTTTTTCGCGAGCAAGCTCGCTCCTGCACAAAGTCCGACGCAAAAAAAACGCCAACCCTCAGGGTTGGCGTTTTCTCTTACCGCTCGCAGCTTAAAACTTGCCGCAGCCCTTAAGGCTTCTTGCGACCAAAGCCCGGACGCTGCCCGGAACCTGCCGGTGCACCACGGCGCTTGCCCGATGGCTCGTCAGCCACCAGTTTGAGCCCAGGGCGCTTTTTCGGCGCTGGCTTGGCTGGGCGCTTGGCGCCTTCGGCTGGACGATCGGTCTGCGGCGCACCGCGGCCTGCATCGCCTCGGTTGCTGCGGCCACCTGTTGGCGCTTCGCCACGACCGGCCGGACGTGGAGTACGCGGCGCACGCTCGCCATCCTGACGGGCCGGAGCCGATGGGCGACGATCACCCTCGATCTGCGGCTGACGGGAAATACGACCGCCAGTGGCCGGTGCATCCAGCGCCGGGCGCAGAGTGCGGGCAACGCGCTCGGTGCGAGCCACTGGGCGCGACGATTTACGCTGCATACGCTCCAGCTTGTCTTTGCTCTTGGCGTTCATCTGCGGCATGGCCACCGGGGTCAGGCCCACTTCCGCACTGAGGATGTCGACTTCGTACTGGCTCATTTCGCGCCAGCGCCCCATCGGCAGGTCAGAGTTGAGGAACACCGGGCCAAAACGCACGCGCTTCAGGCGGCTGACCACCAGGCCCTGGGATTCCCACAGGCGACGTACTTCACGGTTACGCCCTTCCATCACCACGCAGTGGTACCAGTGGTTGAAACCTTCGCCACCTGGAGCCTGCTTGATGTCGGTGAACTTGGCCGGGCCGTCTTCCAGCACGACGCCAGCCTTGAGGCGCTCGATCATCTCGTCATCGACTTCACCACGTACACGCACCGCATATTCACGGTCCATCTCGTAGGACGGGTGCATCAGGCGGTTGGCCAGTTCACCGTCGGTGGTGAACATCAGCAAACCGGTGGTGTTGATGTCCAGGCGACCGATGTTGATCCAACGGCCTTCTTTGGGCTTGGGCATCTTGTCGAACACGGTGGGACGGCCTTCCGGGTCGTCGCGGGTGCAGATCTCGCCGTCGGGCTTGTTGTACATGATCACGCGGCGCACCGATTCGGCGGCCTCTTCACGTTTGATGACCTTGCCATCAATGGTGATCGCGTCATGCAGGTCGACGCGCTGGCCAAGGGTGGCCTCGACGCCGTTGACCTTGATGCGCTTCTGGGTGATCCAGGCTTCCACGTCGCGACGCGAGCCGACGCCGATACGGGCGAGGACTTTTTGCAGTTTCTCGCCTGCTGGGCCGATTTCCTGGCTGTCGTTCTGGTCTTGGTCTTTCATCTTAAGCACCTCCCGGTGTGTCGATTCAGGCGTGGCCTGACGGTATTGAAACTGGGGTCTTGGGCGAACGCATCGCCGAAGGGTCGCGAATCATACGCTCATGGCGCGCATTGCGCATCAGAGACTAGTCGATATGGGCCGGCTCATTTGCTTTTCCGCCGACCGGTGGCACCCAGGGCGAGCAGCCGTAGCTCGGCTTCGGCCAGCACCTCGCGCTTGTCGACCTTGTCGAGTTTCTTCCAGGACCGGATCTCACGCTTGCTGCGCCCGCAGCCGAGGCAGATATCCTCGCTGAATTTGCAGATGCTGATGCAGGGGTCTTTGGTGGAGCTCATCACTACCTCACTGCACAGGGCTTTTCTGTGGGAGCTGTCAGTCTTCGAATTCGCGGCGTTCGTTTTCGATGGCTTCGGCCAGTGCCCGGGCTTCGGCTTCTTCTTCGCTCAACTCGGGCTGTTCAAGGGCGGCGACGGCGGCCAGCAATTTTTCGCGAGCGGCCGCCACACCCAAGATATCTTCCAGAGGTTCAGATTCGACCGCTGGCGTCGTTTCAACGTTCACCGGCGTTTCGGGCTCGGCCGCCCCATCGCGCAGCAAGTCATCAAAATCGGTCTTGATCCCCTGCTCCATATCGTCCAGCTCCAACAGCAGCGTATGGAAACTGGTCTCGTCCTTGGGCTCTTCCGGCTCGGCGCTGGCATCAGCCAGCTCCTGCAAGCCAGCCGGCACTGGCGCATCGTCGAAATCGCGCACCGGTTCGGCCTCGATCTCCCGCAATTCGGCCAATGGCGGCAGGTCGTCGAGGTTCTTCAGGTTGAAGTGATCGAGAAACACCTTGGTGGTGGCAAACATCGCCGGTTTGCCCGGCACGTCGCGGTAACCGACGATACGGATCCACTCGCGCTCCAGCAGCGTCTTGACGATATGACTGTTGACCGCCACGCCGCGTACGTCTTCGATCTCGCCACGGGTGATGGGCTGGCGATAGGCGATCAGCGCCATGGTCTCCAGCATCGCCCGGGAGTAACGCTGCGGGCGCTCTTCCCACAGGCGTCCGACCCACGGCGAAAACTTTTCGCGAATTTGCAGGCGGTAACCCGAGGCCACTTCCCGCAGCTCAAAGGCCCGGCCTTCACAGGATTTGCGCAGGATCTCCAAGGCCTTCTTGAATACCGGCGGCTCCGGGCGCTCAGCCTCTTCAAACAGTTCGAACAGGCGCTCCAGTGATTGCGGCTTGCCCGAGGCCAAGAGGAAGGCTTCCAACAGCGGAGCCAGTTCGCGGGGTTCAGTCAGATTCATCGATTCAGCTCGTTATTCGGCTCGCGCCCGCACGTGGATAGCCGCAAAAGGCTCATTCTGTACCAGCTCGACCAAGGACTCCTTGACCAGTTCGAGGATCGCCATAAAAGTCACCACCACCCCCAGGCGCCCTTCTTCAGCGGTGAACAGCTCGACAAACGGCACAAAACCACCGCCCTTGAGGCGCTCCAGCACATCACTCATGCGTTCGCGAGTGGACAAGGCTTCACGGCTGACCTGGTGGCTTTCAAACATATCGCCACGGCGCAGCACCTCGGCCATGGACATCAGCAATTCTTCCAGGCTCACATCTGGCAACAGTTTGCGCGCCCGGGCTTCCGGCGCATCCAGCTTGGGCACCACCACGTCACGGCCCACGCGGCTCAAGCCGTCAATGCCTTCGGCAGCAGCCTTGAAGCGCTCGTACTCCTGCAGGCGGCGGATCAGTTCGGCGCGCGGGTCGTCCTCTTCGGCCTCGATCGTCTCCGAGCGCGGCAGCAGCATGCGCGACTTGATCTCGGCCAGCATCGCAGCCATCACCAGGTATTCGGCGGCCAGTTCCAGGCGCACCGACTGCATCAACTCGACATAGCCCATGTACTGGCGGGTGATTTCTGCCACCGGGATATCGAGGATATTGATGTTCTGTTTGCGGATCAGGTACAGCAACAAGTCCAGCGGCCCCTCGAAGGCCTCAAGGAAGACTTCCAGGGCATCCGGCGGGATGTACAAGTCCAGGGGCATTTCCATGACCGCCTGGCCGTAGACCATGGCAAATGGCAGCTCCTGCTGGGCACCGGCCTGGCTGTCGACGGTTTCCACGGCCGACATTCAGGCCTCGACCATGAACGGCGTGGGGTCGCCGCAACCGACGCGCACCACCTCAGGCTCGCCGTCGGCCAGGTTGATCACTGTAGACGCCTTGTTGCCGCCGTAGCCGCCGTCGATGATCAGGTCTACGTGTTTTTCCAGGAGTTGGCGCATTTCATAAGGGTCGTACAGCGGCTCGGACTCTCCGGGCATGATCAGCGACACGCTCATCAGTGGCTCACCCAGCTCGGCCAGCAATGCCAGGGCGATGGGATGCTCCGGCACCCGCAGGCCGATGGTGCGCTTCTTCGGGTGCAGCAACAGGCGCGGCACCTCGCGGGTGGCATTGAGGATGAACGTGTAGGGCCCTGGCGTATGGGCCTTGAGCAGGCGGAAAGTGCCCGTATCAACCTTGGCGAACAGACCCAGTTGCGACAAGTCGCTACAGATCAGCGCGAAGTTGTGGTTCTTATCCAGGTCGCGCAGGCGTCTTACGCGCTCCACCGCATTCTTGTCGCCGATCTGACAACCAATGGCGTAGGAGGAGTCCGTGGGGTAGATCACCACGCCACCGGCACGGATGATCTCCACGGCCTGCTTGATCAGCCGCGCTTGCGGGTTTTCCGGATGAATCTGGAAAAATTGACTCACGTTTTCTACCTGTTCAGACGGTGGCGGTAATGGGGTCATGCTTGAATCGCCCCCACAGGAGCGGCAAGTCTTCCGGGACCGGGCGGTATTCGCCGATCTCCGACCAGCCGCCTGGGCCATGGAAATCACTGCCGGCGCTGACCAGCAGCCCAAATTCACGGGCAAGAATCGCCAGGCTGCCAACCTGTTCGGCGGGTTGATGCCCATTGACCACTTCGATGGCGTGGCCACCTGCTTGAATATAGTCGCCTATCAGCTTGCGGCGTTTACTGCGGGTGAAATCATAGTGCCAGGGATGCGCCAGGCTGACCCAGGCCCCCGAAGCGCGCAGGGTAGCCACGGTGTCTTCGAGGGTCGGCCAGTGCAACTTCACGTCCCCCAGCTTGCCGGCGCCCAGCCATTTGCGGAACGCTTCGGCGCGATCCTTGACGTAGCCTGCGCGCACCATCCAGTCGGCAAAATGCGGACGGGCCGGCGCGTTGCCGCTGTCGCCCAGCTCCTGCTGGATGGCACGGGCGCCCTCCAGGGCGTTGGGCATGCCTTTGAGCGCCAGTTTGCGGCTTATTTCTTCGGACCGCAGCCAGCGGCCATCGTGCAAACTGGCAATGGCCGCCACCAATGGCGGGGCGTTGACGTCGAAACCGTAGCCCAGTACATGAATGGTCGCCCCGCCCCAGGTGCAGGACAGTTCGACGCCATTGACCAGATGCATCCCCAGTGCCGTGGCGGCGCTGCGCGCCTCGTCCAGGCCTTCGAGGGTGTCGTGATCGGTCAGCGACAGGACTCGCACGCCTTTTTCAAACGCACGCGCAACCAGTACCGCGGGCGCCAGGGCGCCGTCGGAGGCCGTGCTGTGGCAGTGCAAATCAACATTCACGGGAGTGTGTAACCTCAAGTCAGCTGGCGCTATCGCAACCAAGGATGTTTGTTATTATGCCGCCACATCCAGCTTCTGGCTCTTACTGTGAAACAATTCATCGACTTCATCCCGCTGTTGCTGTTTTTCATTGTCTTCAAAACCGACCCACGGGTCTTGGATATCGGCGGCCATGAGCTGTCGTTCGGCGGCATCTACAGCGCCACGGCGGTGCTGATCATCAGTTCCCTGGTGGTCTACGGCGCGATCTTCATCTCCCAGCGCAAGCTGGAAAAAAGCCAATGGCTGACCCTCATCGCCTGCCTGGTCTTTGGCGGCCTGACCCTGGCCTTCCACAGCGAAACCTTCCTTAAATGGAAAGCCCCGGTGGTCAACTGGCTCTTCGCCCTGGCCTTTATCGGCAGCCACTTCATTGGCGACCGCCTGTTGATCAAGCGGATCATGGGCCATGCCCTGAGCCTGCCGGAGCCGATCTGGATCCGCCTGAACATCGCCTGGATCCTGTTTTTCCTGTTCTGTGGCGCGGCCAACCTGTTCGTGGCCTTTACCTTCCAGAGCTACTGGGTCGACTTCAAGGTGTTCGGCAGCCTGGGCATGACCGTGGTATTCCTGGTTGCCCAGGGCATCTACCTGTCGCGCCACCTGCACGACACCGACTCCACCACGCCAAAAACCGAGGACTGACATGCTCTACGCAATCATTGCCACCGACGTCGCCAACTCCCTGGAAAAGCGCCTGGCTGTGCGCCCGGCCCACGTGGAACGCCTCAAGGCGCTGCAAGCCGAAGGACGCATCGTGCTCGCCGGCCCGCACCCGGCAGTCGACAGCAATGACCCGGGAGAAGCCGGCTTCACCGGCAGCCTGATCGTTGCCGAGTTCGCGTCCCTGGCCGATGCCCAAGCCTGGGCCAAGGCCGACCCGTATGTAGCGGCCGGTGTGTATGCCGATGTCGTGATCAAACCCTTCAAGCAAGTCCTGCCTTGATCCGGGTGGCGCTGAACCTATTGGGTTCGGCAAACGCCTGATCGCTCATTATTCTCGGTAACCTGCCGACAACGTTCTGAATATTCGTGTGGAATCAGGAGTTCCGATGCGCTTAAGTCAGTTGTGTCTGTTGGCAGTGTTAACGATCGGGGCCACGGCCCAGGCTGAAGAAACCTCGAACACCGGCAGTTCTACGCCCCTGTCCTTGAGTGCCGGCAGCCAGATCACCGAGTTGCAGCAACGCTTGAAAGAAAGCGAACGCCTGCGCGAAGAACTGAGCAAACAATTGCAAACTGCCGATGCCGCCCGCGAGAGTGCGCAATTGAGCCGCTTGCGCCAGGAGAACCAGCGCCTGGCCCAGCAACTCAAGGACGCACAAGGCAGCACCCTGCCCCGCTGGCTCACCGACCAGCAGCAATGGTTCGTGATTGGCGCAGGAGTTGCGCTGGTTGCCCTGCTGTGCGGTATCTTCGCCAGTGGCGGGCATCGGCGCCGTCGACAATGGCTAAATTGAGTGAGTCATGAGCGAGCTGTTACTGATAGATGATGACCAGGAGCTCTGTGAGCTGCTGACCAGTTGGTTGAGCCAGGAAGGTTTCCAGGTGCGCGCTTGCCATGACGGCGTGAGCGCCCGCAAGGCCTTGGCCGACGCCGCGCCGGCGGCCGTGGTGCTGGACGTGATGCTGCCCGACGGCAGCGGCCTGGAGCTGCTCAAGCAATTGCGCGCCGACCACCCGGAACTGCCGGTGCTGATGCTCTCGGCACGGGGCGAGCCCCTGGACCGGATCCTCGGCCTGGAGCTGGGCGCCGATGACTACCTGGCCAAGCCCTGCGACCCCCGCGAACTGACCGCCCGCCTACGGGCGGTGTTGCGCCGCAGCCATCCGACGGCTGTGTCGACCCAACTGGAACTGGGCGACCTGTGCTTCAGCCCGGTGCGCGGCGTGGTGATCATCGACCATCAGGAACTGACCCTCACCCTGTCCGAAAGCCGCCTGCTGGAAGCCTTGCTGCGCCAACCGGGCGAGCCGCTGGACAAGCAGGAACTGGCGCAGATTGCCCTGGGCCGCAAGCTGACCCTGTATGACCGCAGCCTGGACATGCACGTCAGCAACCTGCGCAAGAAAATCGGCCCGCATGCCGACGGCCGCCCGCGGATCGTCGCCCTGCGCAGCCGTGGCTACTATTACACCCCCTGAAATCCCCTGTAGGAGCCGGCTTGCCGGCTCTTACCTGTTTTGTAAGCCCCCACCCAACCCGTCTTTACCCAAGCTTTACCCTCCCCTGACCGCCGCTGACCTTGATCCTCGTAATCTACTCACATCCGGACTCACCGGAACCGAGACAAGGAGAAACACCATGCGCAAGACCCTTATCGCTCTGATGTTCGCTGCTGCCCTGCCTACCGTTGCCATGGCCATGCCAGAAGGCCCAGGTCCGATGGGCGGTCCAGAAGGCCATATGATGGGCGGCCCGGGCCACGGCGGTGAACACGGCATGCGCGGCAAAGGCGGCCCTTTCAGCCAACTGGACCTGACCCGCGAACAGCGCCAGCAGATCGGCAAGTTGATGGGCGAGCAACGTGAAGGTCGTCAGCAACTGGTCAAAAAGTACCTGGACAAACTCCCGGCCGCTGAGCAGAAAGCCATGAACGACGAGATGGCCGCCGCCAAGCAGAAAACCCAAGCCGATATCCGCGCCCTGCTCAAGCCTGATCAGCAGAAGAAGTTCGACGAAATGGCGAAGAAACGCGCCGAGCGTCAGGCCGAGTGGCAGCAGTTCCAGGCCTGGAAAGCGCAACAACCGCAAAAAGCGCAATAATGCGTTAGCAATCTCCCAGCCCAGTGGCCCGCGCCACTGGGCTTTTCCTGTTTGAGGGTTTCCTGTGCGTTCACTCTTCTGGCGCATCCTTGCCAGTTTTTGGCTGGCCATCGCCCTGGTTGCCGGGCTGTCGATCCTGCTTGGGCATATGCTCAACCAGGATGCCTGGATTCTCAGCCGCCACCCTGGCCTCAGTAACCTGGCCGAGGAATGGACCCAGCGCTACGAAACCCAAGGCGAGGATGCGGCCCAGGACTTGTTGCAACAGCGCAAGCGCCAATACCACGTCGATGTGCAAGTGCTCAACGAAAGCGGCGACCCGGTGGTACGTGGCACCTTCCCGCGCCGTGCCGCCGCCTTCGAAGCGCGACAGCATGAGAGCCACGAGGGCCGGCTGCCCTGGCGTCGCCTGACGGCCGAATACACCAGCGAGAAGACCGGCGATACCTACCTGCTGATCTACCGCATTGCCCTGCCGGAGCTGGATGCCTGGCACCGCAGCAGCCTGCTCTGGCCATTGAGCGCCTTGGCGATTGCGCTGGTGGTGCTGACCCTTTTCAGCCTGCTGGTGACCCTGTCGATCACGCGGCCTTTGAGCCGCCTGCGCGGCGCGGTGCATGATCTGGGGCAGACCACGTACCAGCAAAACAGCCTGGCGCGCCTGGCCGACCGGCGCGATGAGTTTGGCGTGCTGGCCACCGACTTCAACCGCATGGGCGCGCGCCTGCAAAGCCTGATCGGCAGCCAGCGGCAACTGCTGCGCGACGTCTCCCATGAGCTGCGCTCGCCCCTGGCCCGCCTGCGGATCGCCCTGGCCCTGGCGGAACGGGCCACCCCCGAGGCACGGGAAAAGCTCTGGCCGCGCCTGACCCTGGAATGTGACCGCCTCGAAGCCCTGATCAGCGAGATCCTGGTACTGGCGCGAGTCGACGCCGACAACGCCAGCGCCGAAGACATCGACCTCAATAGGCTGCTCGAGACCCTGCAAAAGGACGCCCAACTCGGCGCCCCGGACCAGGAGGTCCGGCTTCACGCCGACCCGGCGTTAAACCTCAAGGGCTGGCCCCATATGATCGAACGGGCGCTGGACAACCTGTTGCGCAATGCCCAGCGCTTCAACCCGCCCACCCAGCCGATTGAAATGCGCGCCCAGCGTGAGGGCGAACGCATTGTGATCAGCGTGCGCGATCACGGCCCGGGCGTGGATGCCGAGTACCTGCAAAAACTGGGCGAGCCGTTTTACCGTGCCCCCGGGCAAACCGCCCAAGGTCATGGCCTGGGCCTGGCCATCGCCCGGCGCGCCGCCGAGCGTCACGGCGGCAGCCTGAGCCTGGCCAACCACCCCGAGGGCGGTTTTATCGCCACCCTGGACTTGCCCTTGCAACCGGGGATTGCAGGACACCCCTGAAGATCTTCTATGATGGCCCTTCTGTTAAGGAGGGCCCCTGATGACTGATCTGCTCACATCGATCCAACTTGCACTCGATCTGCCGGCCGCACCGCTGGCGACCACAGAGGCCGGTGCCCTGCCGTCGGCCTTCGCCGTCACCGAGTTGGCCTGCGCCAGCATGGGTGCGGCGGGTCAGGCAGTGGCCCGCCTGCTTGAACAACAGACCGCGCGCTTGCCTATGGTCAGCGTCGACCGGCGCCTGGCCTCGTTCTGGTTCTCCAGCTCCCTGCGCCCGCTGGGCTGGAGCGTTCCGCCATTATGGGACCCGATTGCCGGCGACTACGCCTGCGCCGATGGCTGGATTCGCCTGCACACCAACGCCCCACACCATCGCGCCGCCGCCGAGCGAGTACTCGGACAGGCGGCGCAGCGGACGGCAATGGCCCTCAAGGTCGCCCAGTGGAACGCTGGCGAGCTTGAACAAGCGATAGTCGACGAAGCCGGCTGCGCGGCGCAGATGCGCACCTGGCAGGAGTGGCAGGCCCATCCACAAGGGTTGGCGGTCAATCAGGAACCCCTGATCGCATGGGAGCGCTTCGACGCGCGCGGCAAAAGCCGCTGGCTCGGCAGCGTTGCGCGCCCGCTGGCGGGGGTCAAGGTCCTGGACCTGACCCGCGTCCTGGCCGGCCCCGTGGCCAGTCGTTTTCTTGCAGGCCTGGGTGCCGACGTATTGCGCATCGACGCCCCTGGCTGGAACGAACCCGGGGTCGTCCCGGAAATGACCCTGGGCAAGCGCTGCGCGCGCCTTGACCTTAAACACGCCAACGACCGGCAACTATTCGAAAACCTGCTCAGGGATGCCGACATTCTGCTTCACGGTTATCGGGCAGATGCGCTGGAACACCTGGGTTACAACGCAACCGCACTGCAGCAGATTGCCCCTGGCCTGATCGACGTCAGCCTTAACGCCTACGGCTGGAGCGGCCCGTGGCGCAATCGCCGGGGCTTCGACAGCCTGGTGCAGATGAGCAGCGGCATCGCCCACGCCGGTATGCAGAGCAAACAGGTGGATCAACCCGTGCCGCTGCCGGTGCAGGCTCTGGACCATGCTACCGGCTACCTGATGGCCGCCAGTGCGATACAGGCCTTGGCCCAGCGCTTGAACAGCGGGCACGCAGGTTCGGCACGGCTGTCGCTGGCGCGTACGGCAAAATTGTTGGTTGAGGCGGGACACGGCAAGCAGCCCGCATTGCGTGAAGAACAACCCGCTGATCAGGGGCTGCTGGTGGAACAGACGGCCTGGGGGCCGGCACATCGTTTGCTGGCCCCGGTCACTATTACCGGGACACCGCTGCAATGGGACTTGCCGGCCGGGGAATTGGGCGCGCATCGGGCACAGTGGTGACCTTGGGATTGTCATCGCGGGCAAGCCCGCTCCCACAGTTGATCGTGTACAGCTCAGTCAATGTGGGAGCGGGCTTGCCCGCGATGAAGCCCGCACAATCGCTCACAGGCTCAACACACCACTGTACAACCCATACGCCGCCAGGCTCGCCCCGGCGATCACACAACTGAAAATACCCTTTTCCAACAAGGTAAACAGCGGCTGGCCCTGCTCGCGCTTGGCCTGGGCAAACAGGATGACGCCCGGCGCATACAGCAGTGCCGACAGCAGCAGGTATTTCAAGCCACCGGCATACAGCAGCCAGACCGCATACCCCAGGGCAATCACGCCCACCAGCAGGTCCTTGAGCCGCTCGCCGTGGGCGCCCTCATAGGTTTCCCCGCGCCCGCACAGCAGCACGGCATAGGCCGCCGACCATAAATACGGCACCAGAATCATCGACGAGGCCAGGTAGATCAGCGTGGTGTATGTGCTGGCGGAAAACAGTGTGATCACCAGGAACAGCTGGATCATCACATTGGTCAGCCACAACGCATTGACCGGCACACGGTTGGCATTTTCCTTTTTCAGGAAGGCCGGCATGGTCTTGTCATGGGCGGTGGCGTAGAGAATCTCGGCGCACAGCAAGGCCCATGACAGCAGCGCCCCCAGCAACGACACCGCCAGGCCGATGCTGATCAACATCGCGCCCCAGGGGCCCACGATATGCTCCAGCACGCCCGCCAGTGACGGGTTTTGCAAGTTGGCCAACTCGGGCTGGCTCATGATCCCCAGGGACAGCACGTTCACCAGCACCAGCAGGGCCAGCACGCCGACAAACCCGATCACCGTGGCGCGCCCCACGTCGGAGCGTTTTTCGGCGCGCGCCGAGTACACACTGGCGCCTTCGATGCCGATAAACACAAACACGGTGACCAGCATCATGTTGCGCACCTGGTCCATCACCCCACCGAATTGCGGGTTGCCCAGGCCCCAGATATCCCGGGTAAAAATGTCTGCCTTGAAGGCCACGGCGGCGATCACGATGAACATCAGCAACGGCACGATCTTGGCCACAGTCGTGACCTGATTGATAAACGCCGCCTCCTTGATGCCGCGCATCACCAGAAAATGCACGGCCCACAGCAGCAACGACGCGCAACCGATCGCCACGGGCGTGTTGCCCTGGCCGAACACCGGAAAAAAATAGCCCAGGGTGCTGAACAGCAACACGAAGTAGCCGACGTTGCCCATCCAGGCGCTGATCCAGTAGCCCCAGGCCGACGAGAAGCCCATGTAGTCACCAAAACCGGCCTTGGCGTAGGCATACACACCCGAGTCCAGGTTGGGCTTGCGGTTGGCCAGGGTCTGGAACACAAAGGCCAGGGTCAACATGCCAATGGCGGTGATGCCCCAGCCGATCAGGATCGCCCCCACCTCTGCCCGCGCCGCCATGTTCTGCGGCAACGAGAAGATCCCGCCGCCAATCATCGAGCCCACCACCAACGCCACCAGGGCGCTGAGGCGCAGCTTTTGTGCCGGTTGCGACATAGAAACTCCTGCAGATAAAACCGTCATTGAGCTAACAACTGTGCACTCGGCTAATTTATCGAAAACATGCAACGTTTATTATCTATAGCGAATAACACTGCTCGCCTCATAACTTAATGACATTTCAGTTAGTCGAGTTTAGGCAAATTTAGAATTTAAATACCCCTTGTCTTTTATCCTTGAGAGGTATTTGGCAAAGCCTTTTGAAAAAGTTTGCACATCTGCGAAAACGGGCTAGCTTCAAACATCCACGCCTTACGCATATCGCATTAATCCAAACGGATAAAAGCTCTGGGACGCGCTTATCCGAGTAATTATACGCCCGCAGCATTTATTCATAAGTCTTTAATTCACAATGGAATGTGCCAATGAAGTGATCTGAGTCAGCTGTTTGAATAGCGCACAGTTTTATTCTGTGGTCTCTCTTCTCCTGCATTGGAGTCACGCAATGTCTGAATCTCCCGGAAAACTTCGATTAGGCGCCCTTGTTGCTCTAGTTGTGGGCTCAATGATTGGCGGTGGGATCTTCTCGTTGCCGCAAAACATGGCCGCCAGCGCCGATGTTGGTGCGGTATTGATTGGTTGGGTTATCACCGCCGTAGGTATGTTGACCCTGGCCTTTGTGTTCCAGACCCTGGCCAACCGCAAACCCGACCTGGACGGCGGTGTATACGCCTACGCCAAGGCCGGTTTTGGCGACTACATGGGTTTCTCGTCGGCCTGGGGCTACTGGATCAGCGCCTGGCTGGGCAACGTCGGTTACTTCGTGCTGCTGTTCAGCACCCTCGGTTACTTCTTTCCCATTTTCGGCGAAGGCAACACCCCGGCGGCAGTGATTGGCGCCTCGGTGTTGTTGTGGGCCGTGCATTTCCTGGTGCTGCGCGGCATCAAGGAAGCAGCGTTCATCAACCTGGTCACCACGGTCGCCAAGGTCGTGCCGCTGGTGCTGTTCGTATTGATCGCACTGTTCGCGTTCAAGCTGGACATCTTCACCGCGGATATCTGGGGCGTGAAAAACCCCGACCTGGGCAGCGTGATGAACCAGGTGCGCAACATGATGCTGGTTACCGTCTGGGTATTTATCGGTATCGAAGGCGCGAGCATCTTCTCGTCCCGTGCCGAAAAGCGCTCGGATGTGGGCAAGGCCACCGTCATCGGCTTTATCACCGTGCTGCTGTTCCTGATGCTGGTGAACGTGCTGTCCCTGGGGATCATGACTCAACCGGAACTGGCCAAGCTGCAGAACCCGTCGATGGCGGCCGTGCTCGAACATGTGGTCGGCCACTGGGGCGCGGTGCTGATCAGCGTTGGCTTGATCATCTCCCTGCTCGGCGCGTTGCTGTCGTGGGTGCTGCTGTGCGCAGAGATCATGTTCGCCGCCGCCAAAGACCACACCATGCCGGAGTTCCTGCGCAAGGAAAACGCCAACCATGTGCCGGTCAACGCCCTGTGGCTGACCAACGCCATGGTGCAGATATTCCTGGTAATCACCCTGTTCTCCGCCAGTACCTACCTGTCGCTGATCTACCTCGCCACCTCGATGATCCTGGTGCCTTACCTGTGGTCGGCGGCCTACGCACTGTTGCTGGCGGTACGCGGCGAGACCTACGAGGCGGCCCTGGCCGAGCGCAAGAAAGACCTATTCATCGGCGCCATCGCCCTGATCTACGCGGTCTGGCTGCTGTATGCCGGTGGCACCAAGTACCTGCTGTTGTCCGCCCTGCTCTATGCCCCTGGCGCGATTCTGTTCGCCAAGGCCAAGCGTGAACTGGGCAAACCGATTTTCACCAACGTCGAGAAGCTGATTTTCGCCGCAGTGGTCATTGGCGCCCTGGTGGCGGCCTATGGGCTCTACGACGGCTTCCTGACCCTGTAACACCTGAATCTTTTTGTTCACTGGAGGATCTGTAATGACCACGGAAAAAGTTAAGTACGGCGTACATTCCGAAGCCGGCAAACTGCGCAAAGTCATGGTGTGTTCCCCAGGTCTGGCCCATCAGCGGCTGACCCCCAACAATTGCGACGAACTGCTCTTCGATGACGTGCTCTGGGTGGCTCAGGCCAAGCGCGACCATTTCGACTTCGTCACCAAGATGCGCGAGCGCGATATCGATGTGCTGGAAATGCACAACCTGCTGACCGACATTGTCGCCATCCCCGAAGCGCTGGACTGGATCCTGGAGCGCAAGATCACCGCCAACACCGTGGGCCTGGGCCTGGTCGATGAAGTCGGTTCGTGGCTGCGCAGCCTGGAGCCGCGCAAGATCGCCGAGTTCCTGATCGGTGGCGTGTCCGCCGATGACCTGCCGAGCAGCTTCGGTGGCAAGACCATCGAGATGTTCCGCGACTTCCTCGGCCACGCCAGCTTCATCCTGCCGCCGCTGCCCAACACTCAGTTCACCCGGGACACCACGTGCTGGATCTACGGTGGCGTGACACTCAACCCCATGTACTGGCCGGCGCGACGTCAGGAAACCCTGCTGACCACCGCCATCTACAAGTTCCACCCCGAGTTCACCAACGCCGACTTCCAGATCTGGTACGGCGACCCTGACCAGGAGCACGGCGCTGCCACCCTGGAAGGCGGCGACGTGATGCCGATTGGCAACGGCGTGGTGTTGATCGGCATGGGCGAGCGTTCGTCCCACCAGGCTATCGGCCAACTGGCGCGCAACCTGTTCAAGAACAAGGCCGTGGAAAAGGTCATCGTTGCCGGCCTGCCGAAATCCCGCGCGGCGATGCACCTGGACACCGTGTTCAGCTTCTGCGACCGCGACCTGGTGACCATCTTCCCGGAAGTGGTGAACCAGATCGTGCCCTTTACCCTGCGTCCAGATGAAAGCAAGCCCCACGGCATTGATATCCAACGGGAGAAAACCAACTTCCTCGATACCGTGGCCGCCGCCCTCGGCCTCAAGGCCCTGCGCGTAGTGGAGACCGGCGGCAACAGCTTCGCCGCCGAACGCGAACAGTGGGACGACGGCAACAACGTGGTGGCCGTGGAGCCTGGCGTGGTGATCGGCTACGACCGCAACACCTACACCAACACTCTGCTGCGCAAGGCCGGTGTGGAAGTTATCACCATCAGCGCCGGCGAACTGGGGCGCGGCCGTGGCGGCGGCCACTGCATGACCTGCCCGATCATCCGCGACCCTATCGACTACTAAACGACCATCTCCCCGGCGGCGTCCACCCGATGCCGCACGGGCCGATTACCGAATCCAAGGAGAATCATCATGGCGTTCAACATCCACAACCGTAACCTGCTGAGCCTGGAACACCACACCCCGCGCGAACTGCGCTACCTGCTGGACCTGTCCCGCGACCTCAAGCGCGCCAAGTACACCGGCACCGAGCAGCAGCACCTCAAAGGCAACAACATCGCGCTGATCTTCGAGAAAACCTCGACCCGCACCCGATGTGCCTTCGAAGTGGCGGCCTATGACCAGGGCGCCAACGTCACCTACATCGACCCGAACTCGTCGCAGATCGGCCACAAAGAAAGCATGAAAGACACCGCACGCGTACTTGGGCGCATGTACGACGCCATCGAATACCGTGGCTTCAAGCAGGAAATCGTCGAAGAACTGGCGAAATTCGCCGGCGTGCCGGTATTCAACGGCCTGACCGACGAGTACCACCCAACCCAGATGATCGCCGACGTGCTGACCATGCGTGAACACGCCGACAAGCCGATCCACGACATCAGCTACGCCTACCTGGGCGACGCCCGCAACAACATGGGCAACTCGCTGCTGCTGGTCGGCGCCAAGCTGGGCATGGACGTGCGCATCTGCGCGCCAAAAGCCCTGTGGCCCCATGACGATCTGGTCGGTCGCTGCAAAAAATACGCAGAAGAAAGCGGTGCACGCATCACCCTCACCGAAGACCCGAAAGCGGCGGTCAAGGGTGTGGACTTCATCCACACCGACGTCTGGGTGTCCATGGGCGAGCCAGTAGAGGCCTGGGCCGAACGTATCGAGCAACTGCTGCCATACCAGGTCAATACCCAGCTGATGAAAGCCACCGGCAACCCACGCACCAAGTTCATGCACTGCCTGCCGGCGTTCCATAACAGCGACACCAAGATCGGCAAGCAAATTGCCGAGCAGTATCCGCACCTGGCCAACGGCATCGAAGTGACCGACGACGTGTTCGAGTCCCCGGCCTGCATCGCCTTCGAGCAAGCGGAAAACCGCATGCATACCATCAAGGCGATCCTGGTTTCGACCCTAGCGGACCTGTAAGCCGGCACCGCTTCCACTGATGCAACACGGTCAATGTGGGAGCGAGCTTTATGTGGGAGCTGGCTTGCCTGCGATGGCATCACCTCAATATGTCTGGCAGACCGAGGTGACTGCATCGCGGGCAAGCCCGGCTCCTACATAAAGCCCGTTCCCACACTTGGCCCAGTGTTCACAAGGCAGAATTCTAGAAGGATTGCATTATGCGTATCGTCGTTGCACTGGGCGGTAACGCCCTGCTCCGCCGTGGTGAACCCATGACTGCGGACAACCAACGCGCCAATATCCGGGTCGCCACCGAACAGATTGCCAAGATTCATCCCGGCAATGAGCTGGTGATCGCCCACGGCAATGGGCCGCAAGTCGGCCTGCTGTCGCTGCAAGCGGCCGCCTACACCCAGGTTTCCCCCTACCCGCTGGACGTGCTGGGCGCCGAAACCGAAGGCATGATCGGCTACATCATCGAACAGGAACTGGGCAACCTGCTGGACTTTGAAGTGCCTTTCGCCACCCTGTTGACCCAGGTCGAAGTGGACGCCAAGGACCCGGCCTTCCAGAACCCGACCAAGCCGATCGGCCCTGTCTACTCCAAGGCCGAAGCCGAAAAACTGGCCGCCGAAAAAGGCTGGGCAATTGCCCCCGACGGCGATAAATACCGTCGGGTAGTGGCCAGCCCACGGCCCAAACGCATCTTTGAAATCCGCCCGATCAAGTGGCTCCTGGAAAAGAGCAGCATCGTGATCTGCGCCGGCGGCGGCGGCATCCCGACCATGTACGACGAGAACGGCAAGCTCAAGGGCATCGAAGCTGTGATCGATAAAGACCTGTGTTCCTCGCTGCTGGCCCAGCAACTGGAAGCCGACCTGCTGGTGATCGCCACCGACGTCAATGCGGCCTTTATCGACTTCGGCAAACCGACGCAAAAAGCCATCGGCCAGGCGCACCCTGACGACATGGAAAAACTCGGCTTCGCCGCCGGTTCCATGGGGCCCAAGGTCCAGGCCGCCTGCGAGTTCGCCCGCAACACTGGCAAAACCGCAGTGATCGGTTCACTCTCGGACATCGAAGCCATTGTCCAGGGCACCGCCGGCACCCGTATCAGCACGGCAAAACCTGGCATCACCTACTTATAAATACACCCCGGGCGGTTGTTGCAGCCGCCCTTCTCCAATGCCTTGTTAGGGAGAGACGCCTATGGCCATTTTTGAACCCGGTCACTTGCATGTTGAACGCCATGCATTGAATGCCCAGGATCACAGCTACGACCTGTGCATCGACTACGAAGTCAGCCAGGACCCAAAGGAAGGCAAGGGAATGCTCTTCAAGATGCACGGTTCGGTGCAGGGCAAAGACCTCAAGGAAGAATTCTTCCTGCCCAAGGACCAGGCCTTCGACTTTGCCCGCCACGCCATGAACATCGCGCAGAAGTACGGCATGCCGAAAACTGCGGTGCTCAACGGTGGCATGCATAAACAGTACGACCTGATGTTCGAGGATGTGCGCCACCAACTGGATGTAAAACCGGGCGACCCGATCAAGCCAGAGCATCTGGAATAACCTCGGTTCCACTGCCAAAACCAGTCAAATGTGGGAGCTGGCTTGCCTGCGATAGGGATCTACACAACGTTGCCGCAACGCCTAAATCCAGGCAGATAGGGCTGTTGTGGCGAGCGGGCTTGCCCCGCGCTGGGCTGCGAAGCAGCCCCTATAAGCCGAATGCGTTGTACCAGATACACCGCAGCGGCTGGTTTTGGGGCTGCTTCGCAGCCCAGCGCGGGCGATGCGGCGTTCCGACAAGCCCGCTCGCCACAGGAGAGTTCGTCAGTTTCTGAAAGTTGTGTAGATACCTATGGCTATCGCAGGCAAGCCAGCTCCCACATTTTTTGATCTCCACCCCCGCTCAGGCATACTGGCCACCCTCCGCATTGCAGAATCAAAGTCCGCCCCATGCGTATCCACGTCAGCTTCATCGACCGCGTCGGCATCACCCAGGAAGTCCTGGCCCTGCTCGGTGGGCGCAATCTCAACCTGGATGCGGTGGAGATGATCCCGCCCAACGTCTACATCGACGCGCCGACCCTGAGCGTGCAAGTGCTGGAAGAATTGCGCGACGCACTGTTCAGCGTCCACGGCGTACAAGCCGTGACGGTGGTGGATATCCTTCCCGGCCAGCGTCGCCACTTGCAACTTGACGCACTGCTGGCGGCTATGACCGACCCGGTACTGGCCCTGGACAGCGCCGGCAAGGTGCTGCTGGCCAACCCGGCGCTGATTGCCCTTTATGGTCGCGAGCCGGCGGGCGAAAGCATCGCCGAGCTGTTTGACGATCCGGCGCTGCTGGACACCTTGCTTGAACATGGCTTTCGCCTGCCCCTGCGCGAGATCAGCGTCAACGGCCAGACCTTGCTGCTGGACGCCACGCCGATTACCGATGCGGGCGCGCTGCTGACCTTGTACCCGCCCAACCGGATCGGTGAGCGGCTGTCAGCCCTGCACCATGACCATGCCGAAGGCTTCGATGCGCTGCTGGGCGAATCCGTGGCCATCCGTACCCTCAAGACCCGCGCGCAACGGGTTGCGGCCCTCGATGCCCCGCTGCTGATCCAGGGCGAAACCGGCACCGGCAAAGAGCTGGTGGCCCGCGCTTGCCATGCCATCAGTGCGCGGCATAGCTCGCCGTTCCTGGCGCTCAACTGCGCAGCCCTGCCGGAAAACCTCGCCGAAAGCGAGCTGTTCGGCTACGCCCCCGGCGCCTTCACCGGTGCCCAGCGCGGCGGCAAGCCGGGGCTGATGGAGCTGGCCAACCAGGGCACGGTGTTTCTCGATGAGATTGGCGAGATGTCACCCTACCTGCAGGCCAAGCTCCTGCGTTTTCTCAATGACGGCAGCTTTCGCCGGGTCGGTGGCGACCGTGAGGTCAAGGTCAATGTGCGCATCCTCAGTGCCACCCACCGCGACCTGGAGAAAATGGTCACTGAAGGCACGTTCCGCGAAGACCTGTTCTACCGCCTCAATGTGCTGAATGTCGAAGTCCCGCCACTGCGCGAGCGTGGCCAGGACATCCTGCTGCTGGCCCGCTACTTCATGCAGCAGGCCTGCGCGCAGATCCAGCGTCCGGTCTGCCGCCTGGCGCCGGGCACCTACCCGGCCCTGCTGGGTAACCGCTGGCCGGGTAACGTGCGCCAGTTGCAGAACGTGATCTTCCGCGCCGCCGCCATTTGCGAAAGCAACCTGGTGGACATTGGCGACCTGGACATCGCCGGCACCTCGGTCGCCCGCCAGAGCGACGGCGAGGTCGACAGCCTGGAACAAGCGGTGGAGGACTTCGAACGCAGCCTGCTGGAAAAGCTCTACGTCAGCTATCCCTCGACACGCCAACTGGCCAACCGCCTGCAAACATCCCACACGGCGATCGCCCATCGGTTGCGCAAGTACGGTATCCCCGGCAAAACCTGAGCCAGGAACTTCACCAGAAGATCCGCCGCCCGCGTTGCATGACCGCCCCCGTGGCGCTGAAAAACAGGCTTTGGGCCATGGCCGCGCTGATCCGCGAATAATAGATGGCGATGACATCGCTGTCGGTCTTGTCGGCCAGGCTGCGAAAGCTCATGAAGCGCTGTTCCGGCCGTTTCAAATGCCCGGCGCTGTAGTCGGCATTCGGTGTCGCGGGCGTGCGGTAATGAAAATGGGCGTAGGCCAAGACCTTGCCGTCCATGTCCTTGACCGTATATTCCTGCAAAAAATCATTCGCCCGCTTGAGCGCAATGCGCCCCTCTATCGGTACGATCTGCACCTGATTCTGGCTTTGCAGATACGCAATGCCCGCTTCGTCGGGTGGCAGGCGCTTGACCATTTCGATGCGAATCAGCCGGCCTTGCTCGCGCAGGTTGCGCGAGCCCTGGGCCAGCTCACCGAGCAACGGCTCTTGGGTGGCCTGGGAACTGTCCTGCCCCAGGGCTTTGCGGATTTTTTCGGCCACCACGTTCATCTTCTCGCTGTGGCGCGACAACCTGGCCTCGACGCTGGCGGGCAGGCTGGCCTGGAGCGCTTCGTTGCGGGCCTGGTCGAGAACGATCGCCTGGCGCTCCAGCAGTTTGCGCGCATCCCCCAGCAGCTTTTCCAGCGGACGCACGGCTCGCACGGGCGCTGTGCTGGTCTCGGTGAGCGTCTCAAAGGCTTCACTGCCCGGTGTCTGGCGAAAGCTCGCCACCAGGCTCTGATCGACTGGGTTGATGACATCGACAACACCCGCGTCCACCGCCGCAGCAGAACTACGGGCCTGCCCCACCAGGTAGCGGTTCTTGCGATCTCGGATCAAGCGTTTGCCAGCGCCCAGCGCGGGCCCCGGCTTGCGCCCGGGGGTGCGCTCGCGCTCACGCAGCAGTGTGGCCATTGAGCCCCTGACTTCGTGTTCGAGGGCGTTGAGCAGACGGTTTACGTGCCCGATGCTGCCGTCGTACAGCAGGTCGACGGCGGTGTCGTCGTACTCGCGCAGGCGCGCCTGGGTGTTGTCGTACTCAAGCAGCAGCGCGTCATACCCCTCGATACGCTGCTGCACACTCAGGGGGCCGGCTGCCTGCAAGGTTTTTTGTGACTGGACCGATTGAATCGCCTCATCGATCAACGACCTGATCTGCATGAAGTCGTCATATTCCTCCAGGAGCGGCGGCCTGCGCAGCAGCACGCCACTCAGGGCTTTCAGCTGGACAGACTTCCAGTCCAGCGGCGTCCCGAGCACCGAAGGCGGCACCGCGTCGGGACGTGCGTCGTAACCGGGCACCTGGGCCAGACGCGCATGGTTGTTGCGTTCCAGGATGCTCAACTCGATCAGTTTGTCGTTGTAGCCGATGATCTTCTGCGTCGCCTGGAAAAACGTCTGGTGCGCGGCCTGGGCAACGGCGACGTCTTCATCTTCCAGTTGCGCTTGCAACTGGCTGCGGCGCTCGCCGGTGAACGCCTCGGATGCGCGGCTGGTTATCAGCACCGCCATTTGCATGCGCAGCGTTTCGACGAGGTCTTCGAGTTGCAGGATCTTTTCCTGCTCGAACCGCGCCACCGGTTTGTTGGCGTTACAGGCAATCAATGCATCCAGTTTGGCGAGTTGTGCCTGGGTTTGTTTTTCCAGTTGCACGATAAAACTGGCGCGGATGTCTTGCCGTTCTGCCTCAGTGAAACTTTCCGGTTGGCGCATATGGGCCTTCTGAAAGCGCTTTTGCGCGGTAGCGACCGCCGTCTCCTGCGCCACCAGGCGCGTCGTCGCCTCCTGGTAAAGACGGTCCAGCATCTGGTTATGCCGCTGAATGCTCGCGCGACGGCTGGCGACCGAGGGTTTGGGCTGGCCGCCGAGCAACTGCAGGCCCACGTCCGGCTTCCATACCCCGCGCGCATTCTTGCGCAGCCAGGGCCCCTGACGCAGCGGTGCTCTGAGGTCGACGATTCGCCAGCGTCCTTCGGCCTGTTTGACCCCGTACACCTTGCTGTCGAGCAGCAGGTAATCGCCATGGCGGACGGTCCCCTGCGCGTCCCGGACCATGACCTGCCCGCGGACAGGCGTATCTGGCGAAGTGATGGTGGGAGGTCCCGGCCACCGCTCACCGCGCCCCGGCGACCAGTGGAAGGTCTCAAGCTGGGCCTGCTGCGCGGGGTCAAGCCGTAAGCGCGCATTGGCCCAGGAGAAATCCATCCCGGTGACATCCCCTAGCGAGCGCTGCCAGGCGAACGTCGCCGGCGTCTGCCGGGCATGCCTGACCGGCAGGCTGTCGAGCCGCGCAATCGAGCGCTGGGTGACGGGCCTGGTCTCGCTCAGGCGCAGGCGCTCATCGATTCCGACGATGGGGCTCAACAACAGGCCCGCCAGACTGCCCATCAACTCCACCAGCGTCGTGGCGCGGTCTTCTTCACTGGCCGTGGCTGGCAACGCGAGTACCGTGCGAAAGCTGCCCAATACCAGGGACAGCCACCCGGCCACCGCCACCGGCCCCCTGAGCATGGGCAAAAGCGCGTTGAACAACTGCCAGAGGTCATTTCTGAACAGCGTCCAGCGTAATGCTTCGGTAGAGATGGATTGTTTTTCAGCGGTCTGCCAGAAGTTCCTGGCGTTTTCATCAAAGACGCGCTCAAGAAACACCCCCGGCACCGCCTCGTCACTGAGCAAGGCTGGGCTGGACGCTGGCTGTGCGCTGTACTCGTCGCCCTGCAGAAAACGCTGGACATGGGGGTGCAGAAAACCGCCATTGGCAAACAGCGCCCGGCTGTTTTCGTCCAGGCGTTCCAGCACCACGGCCTGCAGGTCGCTGCCTGTGCTGGCGATCGCGTCGAGCAACGCCTGGCGGCTGGGGAACTGCTGGAGCGCAGCTTCGACCTGATCGGGCCGATACAGAATATGGGGCAGTTCACTGTTGTCCCGCGGGCCGATGACAAACAGGTTGCTGGCTTTATGGACGACGCCGCCGGCATGGGTCAGAAACGCCAGGGGCCGGCCAACGATAACGGGTTGGTCGGGGCTGCTCTGCAGCAAGGCCTGCACCACCCCCACGCCTGCCGCGGTGAACCCATGACGTTGACGCAAGCGATTTTCCAAGGCTCGCATCGGCAGTTGCAGCGCCATCTGCTCGACAAACAAACGCCGGCGGCGTGCCGACTCTAGCGGGTCTGACAGTAACGCGGCCTTGAGTCGCGCCGGATAGTGCCGGCCCACATCGACGGTTTCGATGAGTGTTTTCAGGTAGCCGGGCGTGACCCAGCCGCCATGCGCCCCTGGGCTGATCTGTACGCTGGCGTAGGGTGTGGCAAAGGGATTTTCCAGCGACCACAACGTCAGGCTCTTGGTGGTGCGCTCGGTCCAGCCCACCGTTGCGCCTTGGGTGCGTTCAAACGTCAGTTGGCAATCATCCGGATTGACCGGCGTCTGGTGCGGGTAGTCCAGGCGCATCTGGCGTTGCAACGCCTTGCGCGCATACACGTCGATCGGATCGAGCCCGTCCAGGAACGATGCGCCAGCGCTGCGTTTTTGCAGGTGCGCCAAGCGCTCAAGCCACTGGCCATAGGTGTATCGATCAGCACTGTCAGCGGTCTGCAACCAGAGGGGCAACTGCTCTTCGTGGGGCTGCTGGACATAATCGGCATCGAACCACACCTGAGGCGCGGTGAGCCGGCTGAACAGGCGCTTGTAGCTGTCGACACCGGGCAGCGCCTGCCAATTGACCTGTTGCAGGTTACGCAGTTGGCGCTCCAGCAAGGCCTGGGCCTGTGCATCGAACACGTCACCCTGGGGCTCTTTGAGCACCCAACTGACGAGCAGGCCGGGCCTGTAGTTGCTCATATAGCGCGGCAACAAGTGACCCAACTCGTCCTGCGTCGTGAGTTTGAGCACACTCATCACCGGCACATAGACCAGGGTCACCGGCTGCTGCGCCACCTGGCGCTGCAGGACCAACAGCGTCAGCCACTCCCCCGGCTGGCCTTCCTGGGCGGCATAGACTTGATAGATATGCAGCGCATCCGGCTGGCCCAGGGCCTGGCGGTCCGCCAGATAACCCCAAAGCTGCTGCGGGCCGTCGCCCAAGCCCAACAGCTGACTGCCCTCCTGCGACGTCAGCGGCGGGTTTTGCCAGGCCGTGAGCAGGCACGCGCGCAGTTGTTTGCCCACCGCGCCCCAGCGACTGAGGCCAGGATCATCCGCCACCGGCGCATTCCAGAAGGCCACCAACCGCGCACTGAAGGCCTCGAACAACCCAGGGGCCAGGGTGTCGAGCATGCGTTCGATATCGTCGACCGAAACCCCGGCGGGGGCCGGTACCAGGTCTCGACTGATGGAGCTGACCAGTAACTGATAGCGACCTGCACTGTCGCTCCCCTCCTGAGCCCCCATGCGACGCCGAATCAACGCATTTCCCAGGCAAGTGAGCTGCCCGTATGTGCCCGGCGCCTGGGTTCGCACGCCGATCCAGGTAGCCGTGGCGCGCAGGCCGGCGCCAGCAAACCCTTCGTCGAGCCAGTCCTGGATCATCGACTCGGCCACCTGCATCAGTGTCGGGCGCTGGGCAAACACACGCCCGAGGTAGTCGCGGGAGGCATATGCCTGTGAAGTGTCGTGAAGTGCCGCCGGTGAATGGCTCATGTCGCGCGTCCTGATGATTCGGAGCGGGGAAAATAGGTTGGCCATGGGCGTGCGGGGCACTACATAAATCAATGCACTGGCGCTTCATCGAGCGGGACGCATGTATTGAAAACGCTACAGCGGAACGTTTTCAATACACCACTGATCCTCCTTCGCTATGCAAGGCTTTGATCCGCATAGGCTTTTTTTCTGCCATCGAAGCGTAGCGATTTCGCTACAGCTGTTGGGAACTCACACGCGGCATTATTTTTTAACTTATTGATTTGTAACGATAAAAATATATTGGCCGCATTTTTGCTAAGGACTTACCCATTCCAATCCCGTCCACCAGACGATTCTGGCCCTGAGGAGTTTCCATGAGCGAATTGCGTTTTACTGAAGATCACGAATGGCTGCGTGCCGAAGCCGACGGCAGCGTCACCGTAGGTATTACTGCGTTCGCGCAAAACGCACTGGGTGATGTGGTTTTCGTACAACTGCCTGAGCTGCAGGCCTACGACCAGGGTGCAGAAGCTTCCACCGTAGAGTCGGTCAAGGCCGCCAGCGGGGTGTACATGCCCTTGACCGGCGAAGTGCTGGCAGTGAACGACAAGCTCAGCGACAGCCCGGAACTGGTCAACGAAGACCCGATGGGCGAAGGTTGGTTCTTCCGCTTTAAACCGGCCGATGCCGATGCGGTAGCTAAGCTGTTGGATCAGGATGCGTACGACCGCCTGATCAAAGCCAATGCGCAAGCTTGAGGAGCGTGCCATGACCGTTCAATTGACCACCGCCAACGAATTTATCGCCCGCCATATCGGCCCGCGCCAGGACGACGAGCAGCAGATGCTTGCGACCCTGGGCTTTGATTCCCTCGAAGCCCTGAGCGCCAGCGTGATCCCGGAAAGCATCAAGGGCACCGCCGTGCTGGGGCTGAGCGACGGCCTGAGCGAAGCCGATGCCCTGGCGTCGATCAAGGCCATCGCGGCCAAGAACCAACTGTTCAAGACTTATATCGGCCAGGGCTACTACAACTGCCACACGCCGTCGCCGATCCTGCGCAACCTGCTGGAAAACCCGGCCTGGTACACCGCCTACACGCCGTACCAGCCAGAGATTTCCCAGGGCCGCCTGGAAGCGCTGCTGAACTTCCAGACCCTGATCAGCGACCTCACCGGCCTGCCGATCGCCAACGCTTCCCTGCTCGACGAAGCCACCGCCGCCGCCGAAGCCATGACCTTCTGCAAGCGCCTGAGCAAGAACAAAGGCAGCAACGCCTTCTTCGCCTCGGTGCACAGCCACCCGCAAACCCTCGACGTGCTGCGCACCCGTGCCGAGCCGCTGGGCATTGATGTGGTGGTGGGCGATGAACGCGAGCTGACCGACGTCAGCCCGTTCTTCGGCGCCCTGCTGCAATACCCGGCCAGCAACGGCGACGTATTCGACTACCGCGAACTGACCGAACGCTTCCACGCCGCCAACGCCCTGGTGGCGGTGGCCGCCGACCTGCTGGCCCTGACCCTGCTGACCCCACCGGGCGAGTTCGGTGCCGACGTGGCCATCGGCAGTGCCCAACGCTTCGGCGTGCCGCTGGGCTTTGGTGGCCCGCACGCGGCGTACTTCTCCACCAAGGATGCGTTCAAGCGCGATATGCCGGGCCGTCTGGTCGGGGTGTCCGTGGACCGTTTCGGCAAGCCGGCCCTGCGTCTGGCCATGCAGACCCGCGAGCAACATATCCGCCGCGAGAAAGCCACCAGCAACATCTGCACCGCCCAAGTGCTGCTGGCCAACATCGCCAGCATGTACGCGGTGTACCACGGCCCCAAAGGCCTGGTGCAGATCGCTACGCGTATCCATCACCTGGCCGCGATCCTGGCCAATGGCTTGACCGCGCTGGGCCTCACGGTTGAACAAGAGACGTTCTTCGACACCCTGACCCTGGCCACCGGCGCCAACACCGCTGCCCTGCACGACAAGGCCCGCGCCCAGCGCATCAACCTGCGCGTAGTGGACGCGGCACGCCTGGGCCTGTCGGTGGACGAAACCACCACCCAAGCCGATATCGAAACCCTGTGGAGCGTGTTCGCAGGCGGTAAAGCCCTGCCAGACTTCGCCGCCCTGGCCGCCAGCGTCGACAGCACCCTGCCCGCCGCACTGCTGCGTCAGTCGCCGATCCTCAGCCACCCGGTGTTCAACCGTTATCACTCCGAAACCGAGTTGATGCGCTACCTGCGCAAGCTGGCCGACAAGGACCTGGCACTGGATCGCACCATGATCCCGCTGGGCTCGTGCACCATGAAGCTCAACGCTGCCAGTGAAATGATCCCGGTGACCTGGGCCGAGTTTGGCGCCCTGCACCCGTTCGCCCCGGCCGCACAAAGTGCCGGCTACCTGCAACTGACCAGCGAACTGGAAGCCATGCTTTGCGCGGCCACCGGTTACGACGCCATCTCCCTGCAACCGAACGCCGGTTCCCAGGGTGAGTACGCAGGCCTCTTGGCGATCCGCGCCTATCACCAGAGCCGTGGCGAAGAGCGCCGCGATATCTGCCTGATCCCATCGTCGGCCCACGGCACCAACCCGGCCACCGCCAACATGGCCGGCATGCGCGTGGTCGTCACCGCGTGCGACGCCCGTGGCAACGTGGACATTGAAGACCTGCGCGCCAAGGCTATCGAGCATCGCGAACACCTCGCCGCGCTGATGATCACCTACCCGTCGACCCACGGCGTGTTCGAGGAAGGCATCCGCGAAATCTGCGGGATCATCCACGACAACGGCGGCCAGGTGTATATCGACGGCGCCAACATGAACGCCATGGTCGGCCTGTGCGCCCCAGGCAAGTTCGGCGGCGACGTGTCCCACCTGAACCTGCACAAGACCTTTTGCATCCCCCACGGTGGTGGCGGCCCGGGCGTTGGCCCGATTGGCGTCAAGTCACACCTCACGCCGTTCCTGCCCGGCCACGCGGCCATGGAACGCAAGGAGGGCGCGGTGTGCGCGGCGCCATTCGGCAGCGCAAGCATTTTGCCGATCACCTGGATGTACATCAGCATGATGGGCGGCGCGGGCCTCAAGCGCGCTTCGCAGTTGGCGATCCTCAATGCCAACTACATTTCCCGTCGCCTGGAAGAGCACTACCCGGTGCTGTACACCGGCAGCAACGGCTTGGTGGCACACGAATGCATCCTCGACCTGCGCCCGCTCAAGGACAGCAGCGGTATCAGCGTCGATGACGTGGCCAAGCGCCTGATCGACTTTGGGTTCCATGCGCCGACCATGTCGTTCCCAGTCGCCGGCACCTTGATGATCGAGCCGACCGAAAGTGAATCCAAGGAAGAACTGGACCGTTTCTGCGACGCCATGATCGCCATCCGCGAAGAAATCCGCGCGGTGGAAAACGGCACGTTGGACAAGGATGACAACCCGCTGAAGAACGCACCGCACACCGCTGCTGAAATCGTCGGTGAATGGAGCCATCCGTACAGCCGCGAACAAGCGGTGTACCCGGTGGCGTCGTTGATCGAAGGCAAGTACTGGCCGCCGGTTGGCCGGGTCGATAACGTGTTTGGTGATCGCAACCTGGTGTGTGCGTGCCCGTCGATCGAGAGCTACGCATAACCTGACTTTAGAAACGCGGTCAGTGTGGGAGCTGGCTTGCCTGCGATGCAGACACCTCGGTCTATCAGTAGCTCCGAGGTGAGGCTATCGCAGGCAAGCCAGCTCCCACATTGATCGCATTCCACAGGGCAGCTTGCGTCCAACAATAAGAAACCGGAGAACCACTCATGTCTTTAAGCGTGTTCGACCTGTTCAAGATTGGCATCGGCCCCTCAAGCTCTCACACCGTTGGCCCGATGCGCGCCGCAGCCCGATTCGCCGAAGGCCTCAAGCGTGACGACCTGCTGCACGCCACCACCTGCGTCAAGGTGGAGCTCTATGGATCGCTGGGCGCCACCGGCAAAGGCCACGGCAGCGACAAGGCCGTGTTGCTGGGCCTGGAGGGCGAACACCCAGACACCGTGAACACTGAAACCGTGGCCGCACGCCTAGCGCAGATGCGCAGCGACGCGCGCTTGAACCTGCTCGGTGAACACAGCATTGCGTTCAACGAGAAAGAACACCTGGCGATGATTCGCAAACCCCTCGCCTATCACCCCAACGGCATGATCTTCCGTGCGTTTGACGCTGCCGGCATCCAGATCCGCAGCCGCGAGTACTACTCGGTCGGCGGCGGTTTTGTGGTGGATGAAGACGCTGCCGGCGCCGACCGGATCGTCGAGGACGCCACGCCCCTGACCTTCCCGTTCAAGCATGCCAAGGATTTGCTTGGCCATTGCACCACCTATGGGCTGTCCATCAGCCAGGTGATGCTGACCAATGAAAGCGCCTGGCGCCTGGAAGCCGAGACCCGCAGCGGCCTGCTGAAGATCTGGCAGGTGATGCAGGACTGCGTTGACGCAGGCTGTCGCAATGAAGGAATCCTGCCGGGAGGCTTGAAGGTCAAACGTCGCGCCGCCGCGCTGCATCGTCAGTTGTGCAAGAACCCCGAATCCGCCCTGCGCGATCCGCTGTCGGTGCTGGACTGGGTCAACCTGTACGCCCTGGCGGTCAACGAAGAAAACGCCAACGGCGGGCGCGTGGTCACAGCGCCCACCAATGGTGCAGCCGGGATCGTGCCGGCGGTGTTGCATTACTACATGCGCTTTATCCCCGGCGCGAACGAAGACGGCGTGGTGCGTTTTCTGCTCACCGCCGCAGCCATCGGCATTCTGTACAAGGAAAACGCCTCGATCTCCGGCGCCGAAGTCGGTTGCCAGGGTGAAGTTGGCGTGGCCTGTTCGATGGCGGCGGGCGCGCTGTGCGAAGTGTTGGGCGGCAGCGTCTCTCAAGTGGAGAACGCCGCCGAGATCGGCATGGAGCACAACCTCGGCCTGACCTGCGACCCGATTGGCGGCCTGGTGCAGGTGCCCTGCATCGAGCGCAATGCCATGGGATCGGTGAAGGCGATCAATGCGGTGCGCATGGCCTTGCGCGGCGATGGGCAGCATTTCGTGTCCCTCGACAAGGTGATCCGCACCATGCGCCAGACCGGCGCCGATATGAAAAGCAAATACAAGGAAACCGCCCGTGGCGGTTTGGCCGTCAACATTATCGAGTGCTGATGCTTATAAACGCGCCAGCACGTTTTTCAGGAGCTGAATATGTCCACCGAAACCCTGTTGAAAACCCCGCTGCACGCCCTGCATCTTGAACTGGGCGCACGCATGGTGCCGTTCGCCGGCTATGACATGCCGGTGCAATACCCACTGGGTGTTATGAAGGAGCACTTGCACACCCGTGAACAGGCCGGGTTGTTCGATGTGTCGCACATGGGCCAGATCCGCCTGACCGGGGCCAATGCCGCCAAGGCCCTGGAAACCCTGGTGCCCGTGGATATCATCGACCTGCCAGTGGGCATGCAACGCTACGCCATGTTCACCAACGAGCAGGGCGGCATCCTCGATGACCTGATGGTTGCCAACCTGGGTAACGACGAATTGTTCCTGGTGGTCAACGCCGCCTGCAAGGATCAAGACCTGGCCCACCTGCGCCAGCATATCGGCGAGCACTGCCAGATCGAGCCGCTGTTTGAAGAGCGCGCCCTGTTGGCCTTGCAAGGCCCGGCGGCGGTGAAGGTGCTGGCGCGCCTGGCCCCGGAAGTGACCAAGATGACCTTTATGCAGTTCGCACCCCTGCGCCTGCTGGGGGTGGAGTGCTATGTCAGCCGTTCCGGTTATACCGGCGAAGACGGTTTTGAAATCTCCGTCCCCGCGGCCAATGCCGAGAGCCTGGCGCGCAGCCTGCTGGCCGAAACGGAAGTAGCTGCCATTGGCCTGGGCGCTCGAGACTCCCTGCGCCTGGAAGCCGGGCTGTGCCTCTATGGGCACGATATGAACAGCGAAACTACCCCGATTGAGGCCAGCCTGCTGTGGGCCATCTCCAAGGTCCGCCGTGCTGATGGTGCGCGTGCCGGTGGCTTCCCGGGCGCAGACCGGATCTTCACCCAGCAGCAGACCGGTATCAGCCGCAAGCGCGTTGGCTTGTTGCCACAGGAGCGCACGCCGGTGCGTGAAGGGGCAGAGATTGTCGACGACCACGGCACCGTGATCGGCACCGTGTGCAGCGGCGGCTTTGGCCCAAGCCTGGGCGGCCCGCTCGCCATGGGCTACCTCGACACGGCCTTTACCGCGTTGGATAGCGAAGTCTCTGCGTTGGTGCGTGGGAAAAAGGTGCCACTTCGTGTAAGTAAAATGCCATTCGTGCCACAGCGTTACTATCGTGTCTGATTGACTGTTCCTATAAGTAACGCGGTTGTGTTCACTTGCACTAATCTGTAACACAACCGCCATAAAACAGTGCGCCGACGATAGTCAATGTTATGTCGATCAACCTATAACAAGTGACTCAATCTATCGAATAACACCCCGCGGCAATATTGCCCTAAGTGCGAGCAGGGCTAGTAAATACGTGGCTTGCAGAGGGCTTGTTTTTCCTGTGTTAGTTGGCGTAGAGTTTGCCCACTGTGTTTGCATGGGTCGCTTGGAACCTGGACCTGGGCAGTAGCTGAAGTAGTTGTGCTACAACCCGTTCGACGTCTCTTACTTTCCTGCAACCCAGCCCAGTACTCTTTCATGTGAAAGAGGCTGTCATTAATTTTTAGCGTCAAGGAAATAAGAAAATGGCTGAACGTCAGAGCGGTACCGTCAAGTGGTTTAACGACGAGAAAGGTTTTGGTTTTATCACTCCAGAAAGCGGTCCGGATCTGTTCGTGCATTTCCGCGCTATCCAGGGCAACGGCTTCAAGAGCCTCAAAGAAGGCCAGAAAGTGACCTTCATCGCTGTGCAGGGCCAAAAAGGCATGCAAGCGGACGAAGTACAAGCAGAAGCCTGATCCTTACTGCGACAAAAAGCCTCTGATGGTGACATCAGAGGCTTTTTTATGTGCGTTTGTCCGTAAAATGGCTTTTTTCCTCCAGAGAGCCGAGCCATGTCGAAACACCTGCTAAGCCCCCAAGGCGAATTCCCCGCCGTTGGCCTGGGCCGTCGTCTGGCAGCGATGTTCTATGACTTCCTGTTGTGTACCGCCCTGCTGATCGTTACCGCCTTCCTTTACAAGCTAGTGTGGATCGCGTTTGTGGGCGAGGCAAAAATGCGCACACTCTCGGAGTCCGGCGCTCTGGACGGTGATCCGCTGCTGTCGACGATTCTGTTTTTTGTACTGTTTGGCTTCTTTGCCAAGTTCTGGACCCATTCCGGGCAGACCCTGGGTATGCAAGTGTGGGGCGTGCGCGTGCAGAACGCGGACGGCTCGCGCATCAGCCTGTGGCAGGCCCTGTTGCGGTTTGTGGTATCGATTGCGTCGTGGTTGTGCGCAGGGCTGGGGTTTATCTGGTCGCTGGTGGACAAGAAACAGCGGGCCTGGCATGACATTTATTCGGACACGCAGTTGGTGCGAATCCCGAAGAAAAAGAAATAGCGCCAAACGATGCAAATCAAACTGTAGCAGCAGGCTTGCCTGCTCCTACAGTTTGGTTGTAGCAGCCTTGGATCAGGCGTTGCCGGCCAGCTTCAGGCGGGCCGCCTGGGTAAAGTCCAGCATGCGCTTGAGTGGGCGTACGGCATGGGGGATCAACGAGGGTTCGACGAAGATCTCGTTGCTGCCTTCACGCAGGCATTGCAACGTGCGCTCCAGGGTATTCATCGCCATCCACGGGCAATGCGCACAACTGCGGCATGCCGCGCCGTTACCGGCGGTGGGCGCCTCGACAAAGACCTTGTCCGGGCACAGCTGCTGCATCTTGTAGAAAATGCCACGGTCAGTGGCGACGATAAACGTCTTGTTCGGCAAACGCTGCGCCGCCGCAATCAACTGGCTGGTAGAACCCACGGCATCCGCCAACTCGATCACCGAGGTTGGTGACTCCGGGTGCACCAGGATCGCTGCATCCGGGTACAGCGCCTTCATGTCTTCCAACTGCTTGGACTTGAACTCTTCGTGGACGATGCACGCACCGTCCCACAGCAGCATGTCGGCACCGGTCTGGCGCTGGATATAGGTACCCAGGTGCTTGTCCGGGCCCCAGATGATGGTTTCGCCGTTATCCATCAGGCTTTCGACGATTTCCAGGGCGCAACTGGAAGTCACCACCCAATCCGCGCGCGCTTTGACCGCCGCCGAAGTGTTGGCGTAGACCACCACGGTACGCTCCGGATGCTGGTCGCAGAACGCCGAAAACTCTTCCACCGGGCAACCCAGGTCCAGGGAGCACGTGGCTTCCAGGGTCGGCATCAGGATCCGTTTTTCGGGGGTAAGGATTTTCGCCGTCTCGCCCATGAAGCGCACGCCGGCGACCAGTACAGTCTTGGCCGGATGGGCGGCGCCGAAGCGGGCCATTTCCAGGGAGTCGGAAACACAGCCGCCGGTTTCTTCAGCCAGGGCCTGAATCACCGGGTCGCAATAAAAGTGCGCCACCAGCACCGCGTCTTGAGCCTTGAGCTCGGCAGCGATGGCAGAACGTAAGCTTGCCTCTTGCTCGGCACTGAGCACCTTAGGTTGCTTGGCATCGAGGTGGGCTTGGACCAGAAGGCGTTCGGAAATTTGCGTCATGTTCGCAAGACCTACAGGCGCAGTTGCGCGAAAGTCGAGTGTACCACCGGCTCTGGAGCCCTTCGGGCGCCGCCGGACGAAGTGATTGTGTTCATCAAGCACGGGTTTAGGTGAAGCTGCGCAAGGCTACAGAATATCGATTGGATTCAAAAGCCTAATATGGCGCAGGGACATTACCCATTTCCCTGGCCAGATCCAACCAGGCTCGCGCAGCCGGTGGCAAGTGAGCATTACGCCGCCAGGTCAGGGCGATATGCCAGTCCGTCTGGGGCTCATCCAGCGCGATCAAGGCAATGCCGGCATGCAGGTGTTTATAGGCCAGCATGCGCGGCAGGAAGGCAACGCCCAGGCCCGCGCCGACCAGGTCGACGATAAAGTCGATCTGGGCGCTGCGCACAGAAACCTTCGGCGAGACGCCCCGACGCTCGCAGGCGGAAAGAATGATGCGATTCAGGGCAAATCCAGCCTCGAAGAGTATGAATGGGGAGTCGGACAAGTCGGAAAAATCCACACTTTTGCGCCCGGCCAATGGATGGCTGCTGGGCAGGACCACCATCAACGGCTCGACGCGCACGTCCTGATACTCGAACTCGCCCTCCACCGGCACCAGCAGGGCAGCCACATCCACCTCCCCCGCTTGCAGGCACTCGCCCAGCTTTTTGCTGCCATGCTCGATCAGTTCGATATCGATCTGTGGGTAACGCTGGCGATACACCGCAAACATCGCGGCAAATAACTCACCACTGCCCACCGGCGGCAGGCCGATGCGCAAGACGCCACGCTTGAGACCCAGCAGGTCATTGATCTCGGCCAGCAGGTCGCTGCGCTCGGCGAGCAGCACCAGGGCGCGGCGGTAGGCAATCTCGCCAGCGGCTGTCAGTTCACTCTTATGGCCGATACGGCTGAACAGCGGCGTGCCCAGCTCCTCCTCCAGGGTCTTGACCGCTTTGCTGACGCTCGATTGCGTGAGCGAAACCATCTCGGCCGCTTGTGAGAAACTGCCTTGGCGCACCACTTCGACAAAGGCTCGCAACGTTCGCAGGTTCATGACTATTCCATTTGCGACTTGAATTAAGTTGTAAAAGTTGTTTTTACCATGAAAAGCCTTTGACTATCCTCCACCCACCGTTTTCCTTATTCCGGGGCCTCACTGTTCATGATCATTTCGTCTGCATCGGATTACCGCGAAGCCGCACGCCGCAAACTGCCGCGTTTCCTGTTCGACTACATTGACGGTGGCGCCTACGCCGAGCACACCCTCAAGGCCAACAGCTCGGACCTGGCAGACATCAGCCTGCGCCAGCGCGTCCTGCGCAACGTCGAGAGCCTGAGCCTGGAAACCACGCTGTTCGACCAACCGCTGGCGATGCCGGTGGTCATGAGCCCGGTAGGCCTGACCGGCATGTTTGCCCGGCGCGGGGAAGTCCAGGTGGCGAACGCGGCGGCCAATAAAGGCATCCCTTTTTGCCTGTCGACCGTTTCCGTGTGCCCGATCGAGGAAGTCGCATCGCAGACCGCGCAATCGATCTGGTTTCAACTCTATGTGCTCAAAGACCGCGGCTTCATGAAGAACGCCCTGGAGCGCGCCCAGGCCGCCGGGGTGAAAACCCTGGTGTTCACCGTCGACATGCCAACCCCCGGTGCCCGCTACCGCGATGCTCACTCCGGGATGTCCGGCCCGTACGCCGCCCAGCGGCGCATGTTGCAGGCCGTGACCAAGCCAGCCTGGGCTTTTGACGTGGGACTTATGGGCCGCCCCCACGACTTGGGCAATATTTCCAAATACCTCGGCAAACCAACCCACCTTGAAGACTACATCGGCTGGCTGGCCACCAACTTCGACCCGTCCATCAGCTGGAAAGACCTGGAATGGATCCGCGAGTTCTGGAAGGGCCCAATGATCATCAAGGGCATCCTCGACCCACAGGATGCCAAGGATGCGGTGAGCTTCGGGGCCGACGGTATCGTCGTGTCCAACCATGGCGGCCGCCAGCTCGATGGCGTGCTGTCTACCGCCAAGGCGTTGCCTGAGATTGCCCAGGCGGTTGGCAGCGATCTCACGGTGCTGGTGGACTCTGGGGTGCGCTCTGGGCTGGACGTGGTGCGCATGCTCGCCCTGGGCGCCCGGGGTGTGTTGCTGGGACGAGCGCCCGCCTACGCGTTGGCCGCAGATGGCCAGCGCGGCGTGGAGAATCTGCTGGATATTTTTGCCAAGGAAATGCGCGTGGCCATGACCCTGACCGGGGTTACGTCGATTGCGCAGATCGATGAGTCAATCCTGGTGCGCGGGCAGATCTGACTCGCCAGGGTCAGGCTTCGCGGATCTGGCTGACACTGGTGATCTGGCCATTCCAGACCATCTCATAATGGGAGGCCTGGACAATCGACGACACCGGCCGGGGTGTCAGCAAGGCCCAGCAGTGATCGCCCTCTGAGCGCACCGACAGGTAACGAAGGCCGGGACACCCGGCCTTCTTCAACTCACCACCCAAGCGCTGGGCGTGGCTGTAGTCGTCGGGGTCGTAGATCGGGTCGCTCATAGGCACCGACGTCGCATCCTTCATCGAGTCGCCGGCAAAACTGCACGCCAGTGCGCGAAACACAAAACGCTCATAATTAAGGCCACGGACCCCGGACCAATACTGGTTCTGGTGGTGACGCACCTCTGCCAGTGCCGTCTCGATAGTGGCCGCCAGGTACAGCACACCAAAATCACCCGCGCTGAAACGCGACCCTGCCGGGTTGACGTGGGTGAACGGCGCAATTGCGTAGGAACATCCCACAATCCCGAACGGGATTTCCCTACGGGCTATCAGCTCGATCCGCCCGACCTCATTGCCCAGACGCGGGTTGGTCAGGGCCTGGATCTGATAAAGCGCCTCAAACTCCTCGGCATCCGCCACATCATCAAATAAGGCAATCGGCGGGAATTTTGAATTGACCAGGCGATAGGCCTGCAACTGCCCCCCGGGCAGATCGCCCAACTGGCTGGCCCTCACCATTGCGCGCCACGCAGCACATCGATGCGCCGGAAGGTTTCGTACAGGGAAATCATATCGCCCTGGGCCATGATCTCCAGAGGCGAGCGGCCGTTGAAAAACAGGTTGTCGTTGGGCATTGCGGGGAAGCCGTACACGTTCTCGGGGTTATCGAACACCATGCGCAGCGTGGCGTGGATATTCAGCACGAAGCTGATGCGCTGCATCTGATCGGCATCCAGGCTCACGGACCAGGCAGCATCGCGCTGCCGGGCGCGGGTGTAGGTACTACGCGAGATGCGCAAGATGCGGCAAGCCTGGTCGCTGCTGGCCTGCCATTTCTCCAGGATGCTCACGGCCGCCCGTAGTCCGGCGACACATTGCTCGCGGGTAAAGGGCTGTGCTTGGAGGGCCAGGCTCATGGTGCCACCTCAAATTAATCTACAGACTCAAATATAGACGCCTGAGGTCTACAGAGCAAACCACTACAACATCCCGTGTCAGCTTTTAAAACCAAAGGCCCTAGTGGCATGCTTTTCGTTATTTCGAATCGCACTTTAACGCCCGATGGGTGAGAATGGTTCCCGTCTACATTTTCTCCAATCCATTGTGTATGAGCCCCCAAGAAATGGAATTCAACGCGCCTTCTTCATCCCGCTGGCTACTGGCCTTGTTCGGTGCAAGCCTACTGTCACTGTCCGGCTGCCAGAGTCAAACGCCAGAGCAGGTAGCAGAACAGGCACAGGGACGACAGGAATACGCAAAGTTCGTCAACTCGTTCAAAACAATACTTCGCAGTTATGCCCTGGCCGCCAATGAACAGGAGCTGACAGGTGTGATGAATATGGTCATGACCGTCGACACGCAGAACCATGTAGTGGACTGCTCAACCCAACGCGGAACGCTGTTGCCCAACGAGGGCCAGAACCAACTGCGTCAGGCCAAGCTGGCCAAACTGGTCACCGAGCTGTGCTGGACCACACTGTTTCCCGAGGTCTCACAAAAGGCCTTCGCTGATAACGAGGATTCCCAGGTGATTGTCGCCCCCATGGTGTTCACCCCTCTGATTGGGCTCTCGGAAGAACAGCAGCAACTGCAGAAAACCCGAATCGACCTCTATAGGCAGATCCGTTTCTTCCGCGAACAACTGTTTGCAGGGCATGACATCCAGAGCATTGGCGTCGCCAGCTTCCACTTCATTGCCGACGCACAGGGCAAAGTGAGTGAGTGCATGGTCAACCTGAATCAAAGCCCGTTCCGCTCACAGGGGTTCAAGGCAGATAGCGCGTTGCAGCAACGCCTCGCCACGCAGTGCAAACGGCTGGACCTGCGCCAGATGCCGGGATTTGCCAACCACCCTAAAGGCCTGCCCCTGGGTTATGTGCAGGTGGACTACAGCCCGTGGATGAATGGGCGCCGGGGCTGATAGCCAAACAAGGCGGCCGGTTTACCCGCGCAAGTCGTGAGCGGCAATGCGCAACCTGAGAGCATCAACTGTCACCACATTTGTGGTCAGAATCCCGTCTGATACGGGTAGCCGTGGCTTCAGGTATGGATGGGCAGGGCCAACCCGAAAAGTACAAAAAACCCACCACAGACGTTATTGAATCGGCGCCCGGTTCGGGCTAACCAAGGCCTGATCCGGTGCGCAGCGCTGGCCACTAGATACTCAACGGCGAACTCCACGACCGCGTAAGTCAGCGCGATGACGACCGTCTGCGCGATGATGCTTCTGTGGGGATTCAGGAACGGCGGGATAAACGCCATGAATAGCAGCAGTGCCTTAGGGTTTGAAATGGCTGATACCAGCCCTTGGCGGAACAGTGACCAACGTTGCAAGGTTGTTGTGCCGGTCGTATCAAGGCTGACGGGTGCAGCCCGCCACAGCCCGAAGCCCAACCAGATCAGATAGAGCCCGCCGACCACCTTCAAGGCTGTGAACCAGGTGGCCGACGCCTGGATCAGTGCGCCCAATCCCAACGCGCAAAGCGAAAGCACGATGGCAAAGCCGAGCACGCCACCGGTGATAGTGAACAGCGTTTTGCGACTCCCGTGAATAGCTCCATGGGTGAGCACCAACAATGCATTGGGCCCTGGTACTACCGCTATGCCGCAACAGGTAAACAGATAGAGCAACCAGGTCTCAAATGGCATGATCAGATCCAGTATGTGTTGGTTCAGGCCAGTATCTTGCGGGTGAGCAGCCATCATAAAAAGCGCATAATTCACGTCTTAGCCATTCGATTAACGAATAGAGGTAACAGCGATGCCTGCCAGTGATTTGCAGATCGATTGGCTCAAGTGCTTCGTGGCAGTGGTGGATGCAGGTTCGCTATCTGGCGCAGCCCACGAGGTAAACAGATCGCAGTCCGCCGTCAGCATGCAGATGAAGAAACTCGAGGCCGCGCTTGGACGGCGGTTGTTGAGTCGTGGCCCGAGGCACTTTCAACTGACCGCTGACGGCCAGACACTGCTGAGCTACGCCCGTCGCATGCTCGCACTGCACGCCGAGACCCAAGCGGCTTTTCATGGTGAAGAGTTGACCGGACGAATCCGCCTTGGCGTCGCGGAGGACTACGCGGCCAAGTATCTCACTCCGGTGCTGAAGCGCTTTTCGCCGCGTTACGCAGGCGTGGAAATAGAACTGACCTGTGAACAATCGACCACGCTTATCCCGCGTGTGCGAAGCGGCGATCTTGATCTGGCGCTGGTGTCCAGGGACTCGCCTCAAAGCGGAACATTTCTCTTCAAAGAACCGATGGTTTGGGTGGGCTCACCCCAGTTCGAACTGTGGAGGCGAGACCCGGTGCCTATCGCAGTCTACGAAAGTGAAAGCCTGGCCCGGCGTTATGCAGTGAACTCACTGACCCAGCAGGGACGCGAATTCAAGGTGGTGTACAACAGCTCCAGCCTTGCTGGCCAGGTGGCCGCAGTCGAGGGCGGACTCGCTATTGCCGCAATCACTCAGTGCAGCGTACAGGCCTCGCTTCACGTCTTAAGTAGCGAGCACGGCTTGGGAAACATTGAACCTATGGAAGTTTCGATTTTACGTAGCCGAGCCTCTCGCGGCTCTAAAGCGGTCAATAGCCTTCATGCTTTCATCATCAGCGCGCTAAGACTTCAGGCGTAGTCATCTGACTTTGGGGCGGTAGCAGGATGGAGGATGAGGTAGGGGGGCGCTGAAAGTGTATTTGCTCAGGAGGCCCTGCAAGCAGTACGTCACGCTCCTCAGAGAGCCCTACGCCTGCCTTTGTACAAGGAAAAAAAAACCCGGAAATCCTCACTTGCGTGGGCCTTCCGGATTTTCTAAACCGCCAAAAATGGTGGGTCGTGTGGGATTCGAACCTACGACCAATTGGTTAAAAGCCAACTGCTCTACCAACTGAGCTAACGACCCGCTGTGTGGTGGCGCGTATAATACTGATTTCTAAGGATTATTCAACACCTTATTTTAAATAAATCAGAAATAACGCGTTGGGTCAGTAATTCCGGCCGCTTGGAAGCCTTCTGCACGTAGTCGGCAGCTGTCACATTTCCTACATGCACGACCGTCATTGTCTGCCTGGTAGCAGGAAACAGTCAGCGAGTAGTCGACACCAAGCCTTACACCCGCCTTGACGATATCCGCCTTGCTCAGGTTTTGCAGTGGCGCCTGGATACGGAAGCCGTGCCCTTCTACGCCCGCCTTGGTCGCCAGGTTGGCCATGCGTTCGAACGACTCGACGAACTCTGGACGGCAGTCCGGGTAGCCGGAGTAGTCGACGGCGTTGACGCCGATAAAGATGTCGCGGGCATTGAGCACCTCTGCCCAGCCCAGGGCCAGCGACAGGAACACGGTGTTGCGTGCCGGTACATAGGTGACCGGGATGCCCTCAGTGGGCGCCTCAGGCACGTCGATGGTGCTGTCGGTCAGGGCCGAGCCGCCAATGCCGTTGAGGTTCAGCCCAATCACCTTGTGCTCCACCACGCCGAGGTCGCGGGCGACACGGGCGGCGGCGTGCAACTCGGCATGGGAGCGCTGGCCATAGTCGAAGCTCATGGTATAGCAGCTGTAACCCTCGGCACGTGCCATCGCCACCACGGTGGCGGAGTCGAGGCCGCCAGACAGCAGGATTACGGCACGTTTTTGCTCAGTGGTTTGTTCAGTCATTTCAGCGTCCTGGCTCGTCGTTCCAAAGATATTTATGCAGCTGCAATTGCAGGCGCACCGGCAGGTTGTCCGCGACCACCCAATCAGCCAGGTCGCGAGCGTTCAAGTCATGGTGGCTTGGAGAAAACAGCACCTCGCCGGCGCGTCGGTCCAAACCGTACTGGATCAGCTTGGAATTGGCCCAGTCATAGTCGTCCCGTGAACAGATGACGAACTTGACCTGGTCGTTGGCGGTGAGCAACTCGATATTTTCATAGCGATTGCGATGCGCTTCCTTGGAGTCTGGCGTCTTCAGGTCAACCACTCGGCTGACGCGAGGATCGACTGCGGAAATATCCAGGGCACCGCTGGTTTCAAGGGACACCTCGTAACCGGCGTCACACAGCTGCTTGAGCAAAGGAATGGCATTGGGCTGGGCCAACGGCTCGCCGCCTGTAACACAGACGTAGCGCGGCTTGTAGCCTGCCACCTGCTCCAGGATGTCGTCGAGGGTACGAATAGTGCCGCCGCTGAACGCGTAGGCACTGTCACAGTACTGGCAGCGCAACGGGCAACCGGTCAGGCGCACAAATACTGTGGGCAGGCCGGCAGTGCGCGTTTCACCCTGTAACGAGTAAAAAACTTCGGTGATGCGTAATGTGTCTTGCATAGTCGCCACGGGCGTAACAGCTAAACAGGCTGTCCGCCTCCGTCAGGCACTTCATGGGATCCCGGCAAAGCGTGAACCCCAAAAAGCGTATTTCATAAAAGGGCGTGGATTCTAACGAAAAAACCCGCGACAGGCGCGGGTTTCTTCCAAGCGGATCAGCAATGCTTACAAACGCTGCAAATCGCGCTGGGCCAACTGGGCGGCAGATGTGCCCGGGTATTGGGCCACCACTTGCTGCAGAATGCCTTTGACCTTGTCGGTATGACCCAGGCGGCGTTCTACATCAGCCAGTTTGTACAGCGAATCAGGCACCTTGGCGTGCTTGGGGTAAAGCTGGCTGACCTTGGCAAACGCCTGGCCTGCACCCTGCAAATCACCCTTGGCCAGGTTGACCTCACCCAACCAGTACTGGGCATTGCCCGCATACTGGCTGTTTGGATAACGACCCAGGAAAGCGGTGAACGCCTTGCTGGCCTTGTCGAAATCCTTGGCCTTGATCAGGTCGAAGGCTGCGTCGTAATACAGCTTTTCCTTCGCCGGGTCAGCCGGTTCGCTGCTGGCGGCAGGGGCCTGTGTGGCGCCTGCGGCTGCACCACCGGCGGCGCTTGCGGCGCCACCGGCAGAAGAATTATCAGGAGTAGCGGCTGGTGTAACGCCGGTTCCTATACGTCGGTCAAGATCCTGGTAACGCTCCAGGCCTTCTTGCTTGAGCTGACGCACCTCATTCTGCAGAACTTCAATGGTGCCTTGTTGCTGCGCCAATTGATCCTGCATGCGTTGCAGTTGGTTGAACAGTTCGCCCTGTGCCGAAGGAGCGGCCGTGGCCGCTCCCCCCGCATAGGCGCCGTTCGTGCCATAACCTGCAGGTGGATAGCTGCTCCCACTATTGTTATAGCCAGAGTTGCTATCTTCCACGGGAACCGCAGCCCACACCGCAAGCGGTGCGAGGCTGAGAGCCAATACGGTTACAACACGACGGCACGTTCGCATGACGAATTACTTACGCAGTTCGACGCGACGGTTTTGAGCCCAGGATTGCTCGTCGTTGCCGGTAGCAACTGGACGCTCTTCACCGTAGGAAACCAGTTCCAGCTGAGCTGGGGAAACGCCTTGCAGTACCAGGTAGCGCTGAACGGCTTTCGCACGACGCTCGCCCAGTGCCATGTTGTACTCACGAGTACCACGTTCGTCGGTGTTGCCTTCCAGTACAACGCGAGCGCCGTTACCTTTCAGGTCTTTCGCGTGAACGTCCAGAGCGCGCATGGCTTCTGGCTTCAGGTCCGAACTGTCGTATTCGAAGTAGAAAGTGGTGATCGCGCGCAGAGCAGCTTCTTCGCTCAGGGAGCCGTCAACTGCACCAGTGTTGGCGCCGTAACCAGCGTTTGGATCAACAGCTGCGCCTTCACCGGCATTGTCGCCGCCTTTAGACGAGCAACCAACGGCTACGGACAGAGCCAGAGCCAGAGCAGCAAACTTACCAAACTTCAGCATTTCCATCGTGAAACTCCTAATGAACCCCAGTGTGTTAAGTACTTCTTTTTGTAGCGCCGCGTCAGTTCAGGTAAGGGGACCAGGACGGTTCTCTGACTTCGCCTTGTGCGGTAGGAAGCGGGAGCCTTACGCGTCCATTAATGGACACGAGCATCAAGACTCCCCGGCCCTGCTGGCGGGTGGCGTAGATTACCATGGTGCCGTTGGGCGCAACAGTAGGCGACTCATCAAGAGTGCTATCTGTGAGGATTTTTACGCTTCCGCGCTGCAAATCCTGGGCCGCCACCTTGAAATTAGTGAAACCATCCTGGCGATGGATCATTACCAGGGTCTTTTCATCGGCCGAAAGCTTCGGATTGGCGTTGTAGTTGCCGATAAAGGTCACACGTTCTGCACCACCACCGCCAACACTGCTCTTATAGATCTGCGGTTTGCCGCCACGGTCTGATGTGAAGTAGATGGTCGAACCATCCTTGCCCCAGAACGGTTCAGTGTTGATGCCAGGGCCGGAAGTGACACGGGTGATCTGGCGCGAACCGAGGTTCATCACGTAGATATCCGGGTTACCGTCCTTGGACAGTACGAATGCCAGGCGATTGCCATCCGGCGACCAGGCTGGTGCACCGTTCAAACCTTCGAAGTTGGTGATCTGCTCACGGCGGCCGGTGTCGATGTGCTGGACGAAGATGCGCGGACGCTTCTGTTCAAACGACACATAGGCGATACGCTTGCCATCCGGCGCAAAACGCGGCGACAGGATCGGCTCGCGCGATTGCAGCAGGGTCACTGCCCGGGCACCGTCGTAGTCTGAACGCTGCAGGGTGTAGCGCGTGTTGTTCACCGAGAAACGCTCAGCCGTCACGTACAACATGCGGGTAGAGAACGCACCTTTGATACCCACCAGTTTTTCGAACGACTGGTCGGCGATGTAGTGCGCCATGTCCCGCAGTTGGTCGACGCTGCCCGACACGCTACCGGTCAGCACTTGCTGCTCGGTGGCCACGTTGAACAGGGCGTATTGCACCTGCAGGCGACCGCCCGCTGGCACGATGCTGCCTACCATCAGGTACTGGGCGCCCAGGGCTTTCCAGTCACGGTAGATCACTTCGCTGCCTTGGGTCGGCTGGCTGATCATGTTCTGCTTCGGAATAGGCGCGTAGTAACCCGAGTTGCGCAGGTCATTACCAATGATTTCCGCCATATCGTCCGGCAGTACGCTGCCGCCCTGCCAACCAAACGGCACTACTGCAATCGGAGTCGCCCGATCGCTACCGCTGGTTACCAGGATGTTCTTTTCATCCGCCGCCGCTATCCCTGCCATACAGCAAATAACGACAAGCATTCCTCGAAGAAGGTTTCTCACAAGGCTAGATCCTCAGGTGTGAATGTCATCTTGAATGAACGATAGGGAGCGAAGTCGCTTGGTTTCATTCCCTGCATCTCGGTCAACCGGCCAATGTTCTTGACCGCTGCAACCGCTGAACTGTCGAACGAACCGTCGCCACTGGACTTGGCCACGCTGACCGAAGTCACCGTACCGTCCGGCAACATGCCGATCTGCAGCACCACTGTCATGCCTTTGCGTGCCGAAGGTGGACGTGTCCAGCCCTCTGCTGCCCGCGCCCGAATCAGGTCGTCGAAACTGCCCGCGACTTCATCACCACGTTCATCGGCCAAGGCTTGCTGACGTTGCGGCGTGTCGGAAAGCAAATCAGCCAAGGCCTGGGCCTTTTTATCTTCGGCGGATTTACGCGCTGCTTCCTGGGCCTTTTTCTTCGAGGCATCGGCGGCAGCTTTCTTCTTCGCGTCATCGGCGATTTTCTTCTTCGCCTCGTCTGCTTCAGCTTTTTTCTTGGCGTCTTCGGCGGCTTTCTTCTTCGCGTCTTCGACTATCTTCTTCTTGGCTTCTTCAGCGGCCTTTTTCTTGGCCTCTTCTTCAGCCGCTTTCTTGGCTTCTTCTTCAGATTTCTTCTTGGCTATATCAGCCAATTGTTTCTCTTCGGCTTTTTTAGCTTCGGCAGCTTTCTCGGCTTTCTTGGCTTCATCAGCCTTTTTCGCCTCGTCGGCCTTCTTGGCTTCGTCAGCCTTTTTCGATTCTTCGGCCTTTTGAGCCGCCTCGTCTTTCTTTTGTTCCGCAGCAGCCTTCACCGCTTCCTGCTCGACCTTCTTCTGTTCCATCTGTTCGACTTCAGTCTGGCGCGCAGCCGACTTCTGGGCCTCACCCGCAATCTTCTGATTGGTCTGGGTGGTGGCCTGACTCTTCGATTTCAGCTGATACAGGGTCGCCTGCACGATCGGCTTGGCTGGCGGCAGCTCCGGCGTCATGGCAAAGCTGACAAACAGCATGCCAAACACCAGAACGTGCAGGGCAATTGCCCAGACGCTAGGCCAGAAGAAGCTTTCCGAGGCGGACGGCTCTCGCTGTTGCTGCATCAGGGCGCCTCGGTAATCAAGCCAACATTACCGACCCCGGCCTTCTGCAGCCCGCCCATGGCGCCCATGACGGAGCCGTAGTCGACCGACTTGTCACCGCGGATGAACACCTGGGTGTGCTTGCCGCCTTCATTGCCGGCGCGGATGATCTTGGTCACCGCGTCGGTCATTTGCGGCAAGGTCATGGCCTTGTCCTGTTGCTTCTGGGTGTCGACTTCGCTGCCAAGGTTCCAGTAATAGGTCTTGTCAGCCTTGATCGAGATGGTCAGGACCTGGGTGTTGTTGTCCTGCGGCAAGGCTTCGCTGGAAACCTTGGGCAGATCAACCTTCACACCCTGATTGAGCATCGGCGCGGTCACCATGAAGATCACCAGCAGCACCAGCATCACGTCGATGTAAGGCACTACGTTCATCTCGGCGACCGGCTTGCGCTTTTTGCGAGCTCGAGCGATTAAAGCCATTGGGAATTACCTGCTTATTCTTCGCTGGTGTGCACTTTACGGTGCAGGATCGCCTGGAATTCATCGGCGAAGGTGTAGTAACGGCCAATCAGGGTTTCGCTGGTGGCGGCGAAACGGTTGTAGGCAATTACTGCGGGGATTGCAGCGAACAGGCCGATGGCAGTGGCGATCAGCGCTTCGGCGATACCCGGGGCCACGGTGGCCAGGGTCGCTTGCTGGGCCGTTGCCAGGCCACGGAAGGAGTTCATGATGCCCCATACGGTACCAAACAGGCCGATATACGGGCTGACCGAACCGACGGTAGCGAGGAACGGCAGGCTCTGTTCGAGCTTTTCTTCCTCACGGGAGATCGCGACGCGCATCGCACGGGCCACGCCTTCCATGACCGCTTCCGGGTCAACGCCGGACTGCTGACGCAGGCGGGAGAATTCCTTGAAACCGGCGCGGAAGATCTGTTCTACGCCCGAATCCGGGTCTGGGTTGCTGCCTGCCTGGCGATACAGCTTGGACAGGTCGATACCCGACCAGAAGCGCTCTTCGAAGCTCTCCAGGGCACGTCGACCGGCACGCAGCAGGTTGCTGCGCTGAAAAATCATGACCCATGAGGTAACCGATGCGGCTACCAGGGTCAGCATCACCAGTTGAACCACGACACTGGCATTGCTGACCAGGCTCCACATGGAGGAATGGTCGACGACGGTAGGTTCCACGCTAAATCTCCTGCTCTGATTGTTTACCGGCGCCGCTCACGCCGGCAAAGGCCGCACGTAAAGCTTCGGGAATGGCCCGGGGTTTCAAACTATTGGTGCGCACACACGCCACCAGGAACTGCCCCTCACAGAGCAGCGTTGCATCCGTTGCCCGCCTGACCTGCTGTTTAAAGCGCAGGCTGACACGGTTCAATTCGATTACTTCGGCGCTGACCAGCAACTCATCGTCCAGTCGCGCCGGCGCGTGGTAACGGGCCTCGCTGGAATGCACGACAAATAACAGGTCCTCCCCTGCAAGCTGGGATTGGGCAAAGCCCAGCTCCCGCAGCCGCTCGGTTCGAGCCCGTTCCATGAATTTCAGGTAGTTGACGTAATACACGATGCCGCCCGCATCGGTGTCCTCGTAATAAACGCGACAGCGATGTGCGAACGACTGATCCCCGTTTTGCGCGCGCATACTCTAGTGCTTACTCCTCAGGTTGCCAATCCGGCCAGGCAACTGTTTTTCATTCTCTGCAACATTTCTAACGAAAGAATGACGACGCCAGCCACTAGGACAGCACAAACGTCGAATAAATCGACTCGCCATGCCTTTTTAATCGTCCACTGCATCGAGGAATTCGTCTACCACAGGCATCTCCCCCAATCGTGACGGAATGTTTAGCCCGAAGTGCAAATACGCATGGCGCGTGACCACACGGCCCCTCGGTGTACGCATGATGTAACCCTGTTGAATCAAGTAAGGCTCCAAAACATCCTCGATGGTATGGCGCTCCTCACTGATAGCAGCGGCCAAGCTGTCTACGCCCACCGGCCCACCATCGAATTTTTCGATCATGGTCAACAGCAGGCGCCGGTCCTGATGATCGAAACCATGTTCATCAACGTCCAGCAGGTTCAACGCCAGGTCGGCCACGGCCTTGGTGATATGCCCCTTGGCTCGCACTTCGGCAAAGTCCCGTACCCGGCGCAGCAAGCGGTTGGCGATCCGTGGCGTGCCACGGGCGCGCCGGGCAATCTCAAAGGCACCTTCCGGATCGAGCGGCAAGCCGAGAATCCCCGCCGAACGACTGACAATCGTCGCAAGGTCAGCAGTGCTATAGAACTCTAGACGTTGAACAATGCCGAAACGGTCTCGCAACGGGTTGGTCAGCATACCCGCACGGGTGGTGGCGCCAACCAGGGTGAACGGCGGCAGGTCGAGCTTGATCGAGCGCGCAGCCGGCCCTTCGCCAATCATGATATCCAGCTGGAAGTCTTCCATAGCCGGGTACAGCACCTCTTCGACGATGGGCGACAACCGGTGGATTTCGTCGATGAACAGCACGTCATGGGGCTCAAGGTTGGTCAACAGCGCGGCCAGGTCGCCCGGGCGCTCCAACACCGGGCCGGAGGTGCTCTTGATCGACACCCCCATTTCCTGGGCGATGATATTGGCCAGGGTGGTCTTGCCCAACCCCGGCGGGCCGAAGATCAATGTGTGGTCCAGGGACTCGGCACGCCCGCGCGCCGCCTGGATGAACAACTCCATCTGCTCGCGTACGGTGGGTTGGCCGATGTAGTCGGCAAGGCTCAGGGGGCGAATGGCCCGATCCTGGACCTCTTCACGATCGCGAGGGCCGGTGGCTGCAATCAGACGATCAGCTTCAATCACTTAAATCATTCCCTTCAGGGCTCGGCGGATCATGTCTTCGGCGCTCAGGTTCTTGTCCTTGATGGCTGACACTGCCTTGCTGGCTTCCTGGGGTTTGTAGCCCAGGGAAATCAGCGCATTGACGGCGTCGCTTTCGGCACTGGCAACCTGGGCCGCCGGCAGATCCGGCTGGTTGGGTACCAGGGCAAACATGCTTGGCACCACTTCCCAGGCCTTGAAGCGGTCCTTGAGCTCTACCAGCAGGCGTTCGGCGGTTTTCTTGCCGACCCCCGGCACCTTGGTCAGTGCCGAGGTGTCCTGGGCCGAAACGGCACGCACCAACTCGTCCACTTCCAGGCTCGACATCAATGCCAGGGCCAATTTCGGGCCGACACCATTGAGGCGGATCAGCTCGCGGAAGAAGTCCCGGTCGCGCTTGCCAATGAAACCATAGAGTAGTTGCGCGTCTTCGCGCACCACCAGATGGGTGTGCAAGGTTATCGGTTCACCGACCGACGGTAGGCGATACAGGGTGGTCATGGGCACTTCCAGCTCATACCCCAACCCGTTTACATCCAGAATCAGGTGCGGCGGCTGTTTCTCAGCCAGGGTGCCGCGCAAGCGTCCAATCACGGTTCAGATCCTTAAAGCTTGAGGTCAGATCGAGGCCCGACCATAACGATTGCGCTGATGCTATCAGAGACGCAGGCGCCCGCCACGACTGCGTGCCGTACCGAGGCCGTGGGGCAGCAGGCTGGAACGGGTATGGGCATGGCAAATGGCGATGGCCAACGCGTCAGAGGCATCGATCTGTGGTTTTGACGTGAGCTTGAGCATGTGCATGACCATCATCTGCACCTGCTCTTTATTGGCCGCACCGGTGCCGACCACGGCCTGCTTGACCTGGGTCGCGGTGTATTCGGCGATTTCCATACCCTCCTCCGCCCCGGCAACAATGGCTGCGCCACGGGCTTGGCCCAGCTTCAGGGCCGAGTCGGCGTTCTTGGCCATGAACACCTTTTCAATGCCCATGGTCACCGGCCCGTAGGTCTGGATCACTTCGCGCACGCCGCGATAGACGATCTGCAAGCGTTCGGCCAGCTCGCCAGCGCCGGTACGGATACACCCCGAGGCGACGTAGATGCAGCCACGCGGCGTCTGCTGCACCACGCCAAAGCCGGTGATGCGCGAACCGGGGTCGATACCTAGGATTAAAGTCATAACGCCTGCGGGTTGGGTAAACACATTTTTTGATACAGAGAAGATCCCATGTGGGAGCGGGCTTGCTCGCGAAAGCGGTACTTCAGTCACGCATGTACTGATTGACAGACCGCTTTCGCGAGCAAGCCCGCTCCCACATTTTGGCCTACACCAGCCTTCAGACTAGCTGTTCGGCGACGGATTCCGGGATGTCGGCATTGGAATACACGTTCTGCACATCATCCAGGTCTTCAAGCATATCCAGCATCTTGAGCACCTTTTGCGCGCCATCCAGGTCCAGTTCGGCGCTGGTGGTCGGCAACATGACGATTTCCGCGTCGGTACCCTTGAAGCCAGCAGCTTCCAAAGCGTTACGCACCGCGTAGAAGCCGGCAAACGAGGTAAACACGTCGATGGAGCCGTCTTCGTTGGTCGCCACGTCGTCGGCATCCGCCTCCATCGCGGCTTCCATCAGTGCATCTTCATCCGTCCCCGGCACGAAGCTAATCTGCCCCTTGCGCTCGAACAGATAGGCCACCGAACCATCCGTACCCAGGTTGCCGCCACACTTGCTGAACGCATGGCGTACGGCAGCTGCAGTGCGGTTGCGGTTGTCGGTCATGCACTCGACCATCACCGCGACCCCGCCCGGGCCGTACCCTTCATAGGTCAGTTCGACCATATCGTCGGTATCCGCCGCACCCGCACCACGGGCCACGGCGCGGTCGATGATGTCGCGACTCATGTTGGCGCCCAGGGCCTTGTCCAACGCCAGGCGCAGGCGTGGGTTGGAGCCTGGGTCACCGCCGCCCTGGCGGGCTGCGACGGTCAGTTCGCGAATCCACTTGGTGAAGATCTTGCCTTTCTTGGCATCCTGACGCTCTTTGCGGTGCTTGATGTTCGCCCACTTGGAATGGCCAGCCATAACACAACTCCGAAATTCTCTAGAAACCTTTCAATCCCACCCCAGGCAGGATTTCCCTCTTTTAAACGCAAAGGCGCATCCGAAGATGCGCCTTTTTGACTGCGTACAACCTTATTGCGCTTTCACGCCGCAGCCTTACTCAGCCTTCGGCGCCTCGCGCAGACGGATGTGCAGCTCGCGCAGTGCCTTGGCATCCACCACACCTGGCGCCTGGGTCATGACGTCCGCAGCACTCTGGGTTTTCGGGAAGGCAATCACTTCACGGATCGACTGGGCACCGGTCATCAACATCACCAGGCGATCAAGGCCGAAGGCCAGGCCACCGTGGGGTGGAGCGCCGTATTTCAGGGCGTCGAGCAGGAAGCCGAACTTCTCTTCCTGTTCCGCTTCGTTGATACCCAGCAGGCGGAAGACCGACTGTTGCATTTCTTTACGGTGGATACGGATCGAACCGCCACCCAGCTCAGTGCCGTTGAGCACCATGTCGTAGGCACGGGACAGAGCGCCAGCCGGGTTGGCTTCCAGCTCTTGCGGCGTGCACTTGGGCGCGGTGAACGGGTGGTGCAGGGCGCTGAAGCTGCCGTCGTCGTTCTCTTCGAACATCGGGAAGTCGACGACCCACATCGGGGCCCACTTGCAGGTCAGCAGGTCGAGGTCGTGACCCAGCTTGATCCGCAGCGCACCCAGGGCTTCGCTGACGATCTTGGCCTTGTCGGCGCCGAAGAACACGATATCGCCATCAACGGCACCGACGCGATCGAGGATCACATTGAGCTTGTCTTCCGGGATGTTCTTGACGATTGGCGACTGCAGGCCTTCAACACCCTTGGCACGCTCGTTGACCTTGATGTAAGCCAGGCCCTTGGCGCCGTAGATGCTGACGAACTTGGTGTAGTCGTCGATCTGCTTGCGCGGCATGCTCGCGCCGCCAGGCACACGCAGTGCGGCGATGCGGCATTTCGGGTCGTTGGCCGGACCGCTGAACACCTTGAAGTCGACTTCCTTGAGCTGATCGGCAACGTCGACCAGTTCCAGCGGGTTACGCAGGTCTGGCTTGTCGGAACCGTAGCGGCGCATGGCCTCTTCGAAGGTCATGTGCGGGAACTCGCCGAATTCCAGGTCCAGCACTTCCTTGAACAGGTTGCGGATCATTTCTTCGGTCAGGCCCATGATCTCTTTTTCATCGAGGAAGCTGGTCTCGATGTCGATCTGGGTGAATTCAGGCTGGCGATCGGCGCGCAGGTCTTCGTCACGGAAGCACTTGGCGATCTGGTAGTAACGGTCGAAACCGGCAACCATCAGCAGTTGCTTGAACAGCTGCGGCGATTGCGGCAGGGCGAAGAAGCTACCGGCGTGGGTACGGCTCGGCACCAGGTAGTCACGTGCGCCTTCTGGCGTAGCGCGAGTCAGGATTGGCGTCTCGACGTCCAGGAAGCCATTCTCGTCGAGGAAGCGACGGATGCTGGTAGTCATACGCGAACGCAGGCGCAGCTTCTCGGCCATTTCCGGGCGACGCAGGTCGAGGAAGCGATAACGCAGGCGGGTTTCTTCGCCAACGTCAGAGAACTCGTTGAGTGGGAACGGCGGGGTTTCCGACTCATTCAGCACTTCCAGTTCGTAGCCCAGGACTTCGATCATGCCCGACGCCATGTTGGCGTTGGTGGCACCGGCCGGACGCAGGCGAACCTTGCCGGTGATTTTCACGACGTACTCGCTGCGCACGCGGTCGGCGGCGGCGAAGCTCTCGGCGCGATCCGGGTCGAATACCACCTGGGCCAGACCGTCACGATCACGGATATCGAGGAAAATCACCCCGCCATGGTCGCGGCGACGGTGAACCCATCCGCAAAGGGTGATTTCCTGACCTTCCAGGGTCTCGTTCAGTTGGCCGCAATAGTGGCTGCGCATCATGGTAGTGGTTTCACTTCTCGTAATTCGAAATTCGGTGGAGTTCCTGCTCGGGCACCGCACCTGTTGAGTCAGGCCACGGATAATGCAGGAGCTCGCGCGTAGAGTTCAACTCAGTCTGCTTTGTCGCCGCCCGCCAGATTCTTCTTGGCGCCGGTCTTGAAGTCGGTCTCGTACCAGCCGCTACCGCTCAGGCGAAAGCCCGGCATGGACAACATCTTTTTCAGTTCGGGCGCCCGGCAAGCGGGGCAATCGACCAACGGCGCGTCGCTGATCTTCTGAATGGCTTCCAATTGGTGACCACAGGAAGCGCATTGGTAATCGTACATGGGCATGGAGTATCTCGGCGATCACGTCACTGCTGCGCCACGCCCCGTACCAGCCGGGTGCGCAGCAAAGGGCGGGATTATATCCGTTAAATCGAGGCTGTGCAGCCGTAGCAACGTGCAGCGCACTATATAGAGAACCGCCCAGCCCCTGCACTACCGCGCAACCCGACTACATGAGGCCGGCCTGGCTTGTGGCCGATGCCTGCCCTTTGAGCGCATGAACCACACACACCACCCGGACCAGCCCGCTGAAATTCTTGACTCCGCCATAACGTAAATGCACTTCGCGATCCACGTACGACAGCAGCGCACTGATCGAGCAGGTATTGATCCTGGCAATCTCAGCAAGAATATTCCAATAGACTTCTTCAAGCCGCAGGCATGTCGAGAAACCATTTAATCGGACAGACCGCGACAATGGCCGCGCCAGCGCCATATCAAACCCTTTGACAAAGGGATCAATCTTGATCTTTTGAAAACCGGAAGTTTCCATCACACCATTACCCATACCACGCGACATACACTTGACACTCCCTTGCCAAACGGCTGTTGAATGAACTGCTCTTAGTTGCCGTTGAGCCTATAAAACATCAAGCAGCCACGAGCAGCCAGAAGACGGGGAGTCGGTGTGCGTAGGACAAGCCAACGTGAGTATCCGGAAGTGATCAGGCCAAGCCAGTGGCGCCTGCCAGGCACCACTGGCCCGTATGGTTTATTTGCCTTCGAGCAGCGAGCGCAGCATCCAGGCGGTTTTCTCGTGGATCTGCATGCGCTGGGTCAGCAAGTCCGCGGTCGGCTCGTCGCTGACCTTATCAAGCAACGGGAAGATCCCGCGCGCCGTCCGGGTAACGGCTTCTTGCCCATCGACAAGTTGCTTGATCATGTTTTCAGCGCTGGGCACGCCTTCTTCTTCCTTGATCGAGGACAAACGGGCATAGATGGAATAAGCACCCGGCGCAGGAAAGCCCAGAGCACGAATACGCTCGGCAATGGAGTCAACTGCCAGCGCCAGCTCGTTGTATTGCTCTTCAAACATCAAGTGCAATGTACGGAATTGCGGCCCCGTGACGTTCCAATGAAAGTTATGGGTTTTCAGATAAAGTACATAGGTATCTGAAAGCAGCCGTGAAAGTCCGTCAACAATGGATTTACGATCTTCTTCACTGATACCGATATCGATTGCCATGTCTATTCCCTTCAATTGATGAAAATTCATTGATCAGGTGCTTACCCACTCTAGCAAGAGTACCCGCCTTGCGCAGCCCTGACGCCGCAGCAGGCCTGCGGCAAATCGCCGTGTTACAGCGCGCGTAACCACGAGCGGCAGGGCGTGGCGTGGCAAAAAGCAGACTGACCTGTCTAGGACAAGGGTTTGCCGCACAAATGCCATGATCTTCGCAACGCCTTGAAACGCTTGATTTGAGAAGGCACAGGCTTTGCTGTTAAATAGGCAGCGTGTCGCCACCGCTATTTCCTGCGGCAAGCGGCATAGGCTGATAACCGCGCACGTGCCCAACGCCTCCCATTGTTCAGAAGCGAACCGTGCCAGTCAGCTCTTCCTTGTGATCCGTCTTAACGTGAGTTAATCAAAATGTTGAAAATCGTCCACCTGCTAACGGGCGCTGCAGCTTTGCTGCTGTCCTTTATCCCGAGCCTGCAACCAGAAAGCCTGCCGTACCTGCAACAACACGACGCGCTGTACCTGGCTCTGTTCGGCCTTCTCAACCTGACGCTGGCGCCAGTGATTCCCTACTGGAACAAAGGCACACGCCATCAACTGCAAAACCTGGTCAGCGCATTGCTGGTACTGACTGTCGTCGTACAAACCCTCACCCTCCTGGCCCCCATGCCTGAAGTCGGCGGCCATCCAGCCATCCTGCTCAGCCTGGCCATCGCTGTGGTCGCTATCGTTCTTCACCTGGCCATCAGCTTCTACCGTTCGTCTGCTCCGGCCACTTCGCAAAACTACGACATGACCAACCGGGATACCGGGACCGTCAAGTGGTTCAACACTTCCAAAGGCTTCGGCTTTATTTCCCGGGACTCGGGCGACGATATCTTCGTCCACTTCCGGGCTATTCGCGGCGAAGGCCATCGCGTTCTGGTAGAAGGCCAGCGCGTGGAGTTTTCCGTCATGAACCGTGACAAAGGCCTGCAAGCTGAAGACGTGATCGCCGCCCTGCCGCGTCGCTGATTCAGACCAGGCCCGAAAAAAAACCGCGATGCAGTTGAAACTGCATCGCGGTTTTTTATGGCCGCAAGTTTTCCCCTGCCCTCAATAATGAGGCGGCGGCGCCTCTTCCTCGGAGGATTCGAACTGCCCGCCCATTTCTTCCTGACGCTTGAGCAAGGCAGCCATCTGCAATTGCAGGCGCTCTACCGCACGCTGCTGGGCAACCAGGATGTCATTCAATGTCTCGATGGTGTCGTCCTGGAAAGCCAGGCGGCTCTCAAGGTCCATCACGCGGTCTTGCAGGTCCATGGTTCAATCCTGGGCAAAAGTGAATTCGGGCGGCATCAACTCCCGCAGGCGGGCTCGAATCAGCGCTACCTGGTCGTCGGAATAAGGTACCGCCGGGTGCCTGCCCCAGACCGGTGCGGGCCAGGCCGCATCGTCGCGCTTGCGCACAATCACGTGCACATGCAGCTGGTTGACCACGTTACCCAGCGCACCGATGTTCATCTTATCGGCGCCGAATCCGTCATTGAGCAGTTGCGCCAACGTGGTGGTTTCGTGCCACAACCGGGACTGGTCGCCAGCATCAAGCTGGAACACTTCGCTGATACCGGCAATGCGCGGCACCAGGATAAGCCAGAGGTAGTTAGAGTCGTTGGACAGCAGCAGCCGGCACAGGGGGAATTCCCCGATGGGCAAGGTGTCGTTTTGCAGACGTGGATCCAAGGCGAACACCGCAGGCACTCCGTTCGGCTAGTCAGTTTCAGGCGCCCAGCATACCTGCGAATGACGGCTGCTTCACGGGGCAATCGCCGCACATCCCATGGGCAATCTGCCGACCGCAAGCCAACGCACCAAAATGAGTCTTTTATGCCCCGCATCGGGCAGGGCCTATCCGCCGATTACTCACTGCGCAGGGTGAACCGGTAACATTTCTGACGGAAACGTATTTTCACCCGTTCGAAATCACGCACAACCAACGCCCCGAATTCCAAAAAAAACCACGCAAAAGCCCCGCATCCAGGCGGTTTTCACAGACTCAACACATTTTTCACGAAAAAATGACATCTGCCTGGCAGTTTGAGCACGCTTGTTGCATTCACTCCCATATCGTCGACAACGGCACCTGCCAGGAAGGCGGTGTTTCACGATAAAAAGAACAGTGAGTCAATACACAAACAGGAAGTTTTAAAACTTTGAACAGGGTACTTTGCACCTCTGTCCAGGGTATTAAAAACAGTATTGAAGTTGTCAGTCTGGCTACAAACAGACTGTAGATTTGCGACATGGATCTAGCAATTTACGACAGCCTCGTAAAGAAGCTGAAAGGACAGATGTGCAAGTATCGCCAATTATTGCCAGCGTGCTATAAGTTTGCGCTGTCACAAAAAAGAAAGAGCCGCCCAGACAAAAATACAGGTGGGACGGCAGTACTCTTCCTAAAACCAAAGGAGCAAATCACGATGCGCGTGATGAAGTGGAGCATGATCGCCCTCGCTGTTTCAGCAGGCACCTCACAGTTCGCAATGGCGTCCGCCCAAGATGATGCCAAGGGCTTTGTCGAAGACAGTACGTTCAGCATCAATACCCGCACCCTGTACTTCAGCCGAGATAACCGCAACAACAAGTCGGGTACGAGCTACACCCGGGAAACCGGCCTGGGCTTCAACGGTTTGTACCAGTCGGGTTTCACCCAGGGCACCATCGGTGTGGGTGTTGACGTTATCGGCCTGCTGGGCGTGAAACTGGACAGCGGCAGAGGCCGTAATGGCACCGGCCTGTTCCCGGAAGGTTCGGATGGCCGCTCAGAGGATGAATACTCCAAGGGCGGCGGCGCCATCAAGTTCCGCCTCTCCAATACCGTGCTGAAAGTCGGCGACCAGTACACCACCGCACCGGTATTCGCATCCGACGACAGTCGCTTGCTGCCAGAGCTGCCACAAGGTATCTCGATCGTCAGTAACGAGATCAAGGACCTCAAGCTGGAAGCCGGCCACTTCACTTCCAGCGTTGCCCAGGCGCAAACCTTCAAGGACAGTATCCTCGACTTCCCTGAAACCTCCCGAGGCATCAAGCAAGCCAATTTCGTGGGCGGCACCTACGGTTGGACGCCTGAGTTCACCACCAGCCTCTACTACTCGAAAGTCGAAGACTACTGGCGCAAATACTACGCCAACGTCAACTGGACCCACGCTCTGAGCGATGACCAGTCGGTGGCCGTAGACTTCAACATCTACGACACCAAGAGCGAAGGTGCCGGCCTGCAACGCGCCGCCAAAGACGACGTGACCAAACTCGACAACCGCGCGTTCAGCTTGCAGGGTGCCTACACCATCGGTGCACACACCTTCACCCTGGCTGCACAGAAGGTTACCGGTGACGGCGATTACGGCTACGGCATCGATGGCGGCGGTACAGTGTTCCTGGCCAACTCCGTGGCCCGTTCCGACTTCAACGCCGAAGGCGAGAAATCCTTCAAGGCCCGTTATGACATCGACATGGCCACCTTCGGTGTACCTGGCCTGAGCTTCCTGGCTGCGTATGTCACTGGTAGCGGCGCCAACACCGCCTCGACCTCGAACGGCAAAGAGTGGGAGCGCGACCTTGAAGCCAAGTACGTGATCCAGAGCGGCCCGGCCAAAGACCTGAGCCTGCGTATTCGCCAAGCGACTTATCGTTCGTCTGATGGTGTTTACTACGGTTCGGCGTCCATCGACGAACTGCGTCTGATCGCGCAATACCCGCTGAACATCTTGTAATCAAAGATGCCCGAGGGCTTCGGCTCTTAATGAAAAAGCCGCTCACTTTTAACCAGTGAGCGGCTTTTTTATTACACTTTTATTTCTGCGACCTTGATAACTAGCAAGCTAACTATCAAGTTTATTGCCGAGACGAAACCTGACTCTTCAGCCAAGTTAAATCCCTGTACCCGTTTATTTGGCAGGCGCTTCTTGCATCACGCGAATAACACGCTGCGGGAACGGGATATCAATTCCCGCCGCTTTCAAACGGTCACGCGCCAGTTCATTGAACATGAACATCACATCCCAATAATCCGCCGTCTTGGTCCATACGCGCAGGGAAACAGTGATTGAACTGTCGCCCAGGGTCGAAACCACAGCGACCGGCTCTGGGTCCGCCAGAACCCGTGGGTCCTTGGCCAGTTCCAGCAGCACTGCGCGGGCTTTCTGCAGGTCGGCTTCGTAGTCGACACCCACGTCAAACACCACCTTGCGGGTTGGCTGGCGGTTGGTGTTGGTGATGATGCCGTTGGACAAGATGCCGTTAGGCACGATGACCGTCTTGTTGTCGCCGGTACGGATCACCGTGTGGAAGATCTGGATGCTATCGACGGTGCCCGCCGTGCCCTGGGCTTCGATCCAGTCACCAATACGGAACGGACGGAACAGCAGGATCAGCACGCCACCGGCGAAGTTGGCAAGGCTACCTTGCAACGCCAGGCCAATGGCCAGGGTCGCGGCACCAATCGCGGCAACAAACGAAGTGGTTTCGACGCCAATCATCGAGGCCACGCTGACGATCAGCATCACCTTGAGCACGATGTTCGCAAGGCTGGTCACGAAGCCCTGCAACGCCAGGTCGGCATTGCGCAGGGCCAGCAGGCGCCCAACCTTGTGGGTCAGCTTGTTGATCAGCCACCAGCCAATGGCCAGGGTCAATACCGCCAGCAGCACCCGGCTGCCGTATTCCATGATCATCGGGACCCAGGCTTGGGAAGCCTTGATCAAATGATCCACTTCAGCATTCAAGTCCATCTAGATTCTCCTGTTTACCACTGCATATATAGGTCGCCACAGCAATTGAGCCCCGAAGGGCTCAATCGTTTCTGCAGGTGCTGGGGCGTGGGACGTCGAAAAGCCCCGCGGGTTCCCCAAAACCGGGTCAGTCGCGGAAGTTATTGAACTGCAGCGGCATATCGAAGGTCTTGGCGCGCAGGGCGGCAATCGCGTCCTGCAAGTCGTCGCGCTTCTTGCCGGTGATACGCACCTGCTCGCCCTGGATCGCGGCCTGGACCTTGAGTTTGGCATCCTTGACGTGAGCGACGATTTTCTTCGCCAGCTCCTTGTCGATACCTTCCTTGAGCACCGCTTCCTGCTTCATCAACTTGCCCGACGCATAGGCCTCCTTGACTTCAAGGCACTGCACATCGATCTTGCGCTTGACCAGGGCCAGCTTGAGGATCTCGATCATCGCTTCCAGTTGGAAGTCGGCTTCAGCGGTCAGGTTGACCGTCAGTTCCTTTTCCTTGAACTCGAAGCTGCCTTTGCCTTTCAAGTCATAACGACGGTCCAGCTCCTTGACGGCGTTCTCGACGGCGTTGGTGACTTCGTGCTTGTCCAGTTCAGATACCACGTCGAACGACGGCATGTAGTTTCTCCAATAAAAAAGGGGCGCGGCTCAGTAGAGATGGAGCGCGCCTGGCTTGCGGGTAAAATGCCGGGGCATTATAACGATTCTTTACCCTGAGCTGCTTGGCTCACCCAAAGGCCGACGGAGCAAAATTGATGTCCACCACCTGGCATGTCCTCGGCGCCGGCAGTCTCGGTACGTTATGGGCCGCACGCCTGGCCCGTGCAGGCTTGCCTGTCACACTGATCCTGCGCGACCAGGCACGCTTGGCCCGCTATCGGACAACGCCCGGGCTGACCTTGATCGAGCAGGGGCATGCCCAGTCGTACCCGGTTAGTGCACAAACATCCGACAGCCCCGAGCCGATTGATCGCCTGCTGGTCGCGTGTAAAGCCTACGACGCACCTGGCGCCGTCGCACAGCTGGCCCGACGCCTGACACCCAATGCCGAGGTGATCCTGCTGCAGAATGGCCTGGGCAGCCAGGATGCGGTTGCCGCGCAACTGCCCCAGGCCCGGTGTATCTTCGCCTCCAGCACCGAGGGTGCGTTTCGCCAGAGCGATGGCAGTGTGGTATTCGCCGGTCATGGCTTTACCTGGCTCGGTGACACTACCCATCCCACGGCGCCGCTGTGGCTGGACGATTTGGAGGCCGCCGGCATTCCCCACCAGTGGAGCACCGATATCCTCACGCGCCTCTGGCGAAAACTGGCACTCAACTGTGCGATCAATCCACTGACCGTGCTCTATCAATGCCGCAATGGCGGGCTACAGCAGCACCAATGCGAAGTAGCGACCCTGTGTACCGAACTCGCTGAACTGCTGGAGTACTGCGGCCAGCCAGCGGCGGCGCAGGACCTGCAGACCGAAGTGGCGCGGGTGATCCAGGCGACGGCAGCGAATTTTTCGTCGATGTACCAGGATGTGGCCAGCGGCCGACGCACTGAAATCCGCTACCTGCTCGGCCATGCCTGCCAGGCTGCCTTGCGCCATCGCCTGAGCCTGCCGCACCTGCAACAACTGCACGTGCGCCTGGCCGGTTACCTGGACGCACGCGGATTGCCCAGCGACTGAAGCACGCGCTACCCTGCCCACTTGATCCTTGCCTGCGAACAACCTGATGCCACTGCGCCAGCGTCTCGAAAATCTCCCCGTTGGGCAGAAACTGCTGGCGGCCCTGCTGGTACTGCTGACCACCGTGCTGCTGGTGGCCAACCTGACCTTTATCAGCGCCGCCTACTGGATCTCCCAGGAAAGCATGGCCCCCCAGGCTCTGCAGGCAATTGGCCGACTGGTTTCCAATCCGGCCCTCGCCGCGCAAGCCCTGGACTCTCCCGCCAAGGCCGATGCCCTGCTCAACGAGCTGACCAGTTACTCGCCACTGCGCGCGGCGGCCCTCTACGACGGCGAAGGCAGCCGCCTGGCGCAGTTGCAACACGGTGACCGCCTGCAATTGCCGGCGCACTATCGTGACATCGAAGCCTGGCGGGTCACCGAGTTTCGCAGCAATCAAATCATCACCCTGCCCCGCCCCGGCCTGCCCTCGGGGCACCTGCTGCTGGTGGCCAGCAGCGAACTGCCGGTGGCCTTCTACACCGGCACTCTGACCGCCAGCCTCGGCATCCTGGTTTTCAGCATCCTGCTGTGGATGGTGATCGCCCGGCAGATCAAGCGCCTGATTACCCGGCCCATCCACGAGTTGGAAGAGTTGTCGCGCCAGGTCACCCGCGAGGAGAACTACGCGTTGCGGGCCGGTCGCGGCAACCATGACGAAATCGGCAGCCTGGCCGAAGCGTTCAATACCATGCTGTCACGCATCGAAGCCCGCGAGCAGCAACTCAAGCGCGCGCGGGACGACTCCCAGGCCGCCTATGACCAGGCCCAGGGCCTGGCCGAGGAAACGCGCCATACCAACCGCAAGCTGGAACTGGAAGTCCAGGTGCGCAGCAAAATCGAGAAAAAACTCACCGGGTTCCAGAATTATCTCAACAGCATCATCGACTCCATGCCCTCTGCCTTGATCGCCCTGGACGAGCAGCTTTACGTTACCCAATGGAACCAGGAAGCCAGCGCCCTTTCCGGCACACGCCTGGACCAAGCGCTGAACCAGCCAATCTTCCTCGCCTTCGAACCGCTCAAGCCCTACCTGCCCCAACTCAAGGCCACGGTGGAGCAACATACGGTGGAGCGCATCGAGCGCGTCACCTGGATCAAGGACGACGAGCCCAAGCACTATGCCCTGACCTTTTACCCGCTGATGGGCGGTGCCGGGCGCGGGGTGGTGATCCGCATCGATGACATCACCCAGCGCCTGTCCCTGGAAGAAATGATGGTGCAGTCAGAGAAGATGCTGTCCGTCGGCGGGCTGGCCGCCGGCATGGCCCACGAAATCAACAACCCCCTGGGGGCGATCCTGCACAACGTGCAGAACATCCGCCGACGCCTATCGACAGACCTGCCGAAAAACCTGGAGCACGCCGAGCAGGTGGGCGTGGAACTGGAAACGGTGAACCGTTACCTGCAAAGCCGCGAGGTGCCGCAATTGCTCGACGGTATCCAGCAAGCCGGGGCCCGCGCGGCGAAAATCGTCACCCATATGCTCAGTTTCAGCCGCCGCAGCAACCGCCAGATGGCGCCTTGCGACCTGCCAGCCCTGATCGATCAGGCCGTGGAGATCGCCGGTAATGACTTCGACCTGGCGATCGGCTTCGACTTCAAGGGCCAGGCGATCATTCGCCAGTTCGACCCAACGCTGGGCCCGGTGCCCGGCACCGCCAACGAGCTGGAGCAGGTACTGCTCAACCTGCTGAAAAACGCCGCCCAGGCCATCCACCTGCGCGAAGACGACAGCGAGCCAGGGCGCATCATCCTGCGCACCCGGCTCAACCCGCCCTGGGCCGAGATCCAGGTGGAAGACAATGGCATCGGCATGAGTGAGAGCGTACGCAAACGCACGTTCGAGCCGTTCTTCACCACCAAGGAAATCGGCCAGGGCACGGGGCTGGGCTTGTCGGTCTCGTACTTCATCATCACCAACAATCACAAGGGCCAGATGGAGGTTCACTCCACCCTTGGCCAGGGCACCTGCTTTACCTTGCGCCTGCCGTTGGCCGGCAGCCAGCTTGCCCCCCTCGAACTGACTCAACTGGAGCACTGACCATGGGCTTTCGCCTGTCGAAAATTTACACCCGTACCGGCGACAAAGGCGAAACCGGCCTGGGTGACGGTCGCCGCGTGCCCAAGGATCACCCCCGGGTGGAAGCCATCGGCGAAGTGGACAGCCTCAACAGCCAATTGGGCCTGCTGTTGGCCGGGCTCGAGGAGCAAAGCGGCCAGCATCCTGCGTTGAAGGATGTGGTCGAGGTCCTGACACCTTGCCAGCACCGACTGTTTGACCTGGGTGGCGAGTTGGCGATGCCGGTCTACAAGGCACTGAATGCAGGCGAAGTGGACCGTTTGGAAGCCGCGATCGATCGCTGGAATGAAGAAGTGGGGCCTTTGGAAAACTTCATCCTGCCCGGCGGTTCGGCACTGATTGCCCAGGCCCACGTATGCCGCAGCCTGGCCCGCAGCGCCGAGCGCCGCTGCCAGCAGTTGAATGCACTGGAGCCGTTGGAAGGCGTGGGATTGGCGTATATCAATCGGCTATCGGATTTGCTGTTTGTGGCAGCGCGAGTAATTGCCAGGCGCCAGGGGATTGCGGAGATTTTGTGGCAGGCGGCAGCTAAGCCGCACTGAGGTTTTGTAGAGCTTTATCGGGCCTCATCGGTATCTACACAATTTTGCCGCAGCGCATAAACCCTGGCAGAGAGGGCTGTTGTGGCGAGCGGGCTTGCCCCGCGCTGGGCTGCGAAGCAGCCCCAAAACCAGCCGCTACGGAGTGTCTGATACATACTGGGGCTGCTTCGCAGCCCAGCGCGGGCGATGCGGCGTTCCGACAAGCCCGCTCGCCACAGGGGAGGTCGTCAGTGTCTGA
>NZ_VFEV01000013.1 GCF_007858275.1 Pseudomonas proteolytica | reverse complement strand
GATTCGTTGATTCATGGGGGACTCTTGGTTCCAGGGCATGATCAGATACCTCCTGACCATGCGTATTAACCTGTAAACCATGTCCCCGGTTAGAAATGTAAACGATGTCCCCGGTTTGTACCGGGACGAGCCCCCTCGCCACGGGGATTCTTTAGCGCGGGCGCTTTATGGGCTGTAGTAACCCACTGCCACTAGAAAATGCCCACTCTTGCGCAGGTAGGCATGCTTGTCTTCCACCTTGCCGGTCACCGGGTTTTTCCAGCGGTACTCATATTCGCCCTGACCCTGCTCCTTCATCAGTGCCAGGATCGGCTCACCCACGGGCTTGCCGTCCGGGTCCTTGACCTTGGCAAAGTCGGTGTTGATCAGGCGCAGGTCGGTGCCATGGGCCACGTAGCGCCCGGTATCCAGGTCGACCACGAACACATACAGGTCGTCCTGCAGGAAGCCACCTTGCAGCGCGTTGATTGCCTTCAGGGTGCCCGCTTCGTTTTTTTCCAGGTCCTTGACCGCCTTGTCCCGCAGGGCCTTGGCCTGTTCGGGCGTGGCGCGGGGCAGGTAATAGCCGACGGCGAGGATGTGCTGGCCGATGCGCTGGTAGAACACACGCTTGCGTTCAACCTTGCCATCGTTCCAGTTCTGCCAGCGGTATTCGGCCTGCTGGATGCCATTGCCTTCCGGGATTTTCAACGCCTCCGTGAAGGACTCGCGCAGGTCCGGGCCGAGCACTTTGGACACGTCGCGCCCGATCAACGCCGATGACGGGCCGCCACTGGCCAGCAGCACGCCCTTGGTATCGACCACGAACACATAACGGTCCTTGTCGACAAACTCGCCCTGGCGGCTGAAGGCGGCGAAGGCCTTGTCACCGTGGTCATGGTAGTAGGCCAGAGCCTTCTCCAGCAGCGCCTTGGCGGCCTGGGCGTCCTGTTCCTGGGCGGTAGCGGCGTGGGCCTGGCTGGCACACAACAGCAACAGCAGCCAGGTGGCGCGGAGCATTCCCTTCATTGACCCGTCCCTCGTTCTTGTGAATGTCCCAACAGCGTAGACGGCTGTGAGCTATGCATGAATATTCAGCAAACGATGTAAGTCGCTTCTGAATGTTTAGTGAGGTCGCATCCAAACTCCATCAAGGGTGAATTTAACGACTTATTGCACCGTGTGACGCTGGTGCTCATCTCTTCACTGTGATCACTGCATGGACGGCTCCCCCGACGCTCACCCCGAGGCCTCGCCTGGCGCCATCGCGCCCTGCTGCCCGGTATGTCGGTTGGGTGCTGATGCACTGCCCTCTGAACTGGCCTTTTGGGCGCTGTGGCACTGCCGCCACGCCCGCCCGCCAGACACCACGCCCTTACGCTGATTGCCCCCATCCAGGGCGTGCCGTCGTGCGCGCCTGCCTGACGCAAACGTAAGAGAGCTGCCATGAGTACCGTCTTTGCCAACCTGCACGAAGCCCAGTCCTTTCTTGACCACAACCCCGATATCGAGATGTTCGAACTGTTCATCCTCGACAGCAACGGCGTGCCCCGGGGCAAGTTGCTGCACCGTGATGAACTGCTGGCGGTCTATGCAAGCGGTCGGCCGCTGCCCAGCACCATCCTGGGCCTGACCCTCAATGGCGATGACGTAGAAAACTCCGGCCTGGTGTGGGAGGTGGGCGATATCGATTGCCGTGCCTACCCGATCAGCGGCAGTTTGCAACGCATGCCGTGGCGCTTGATTCCCACGGCCGCGGTGCAAGTCAGCATGCACCCCGAGGAAGGCCTGCCGGCGACGGTTGCCGATCCCCGGCACTTGCTGACCAAGGTCATCGATGGGCTCAAGGCCGACGGTTATTACCCGGTGATGGCGGCGGAACTGGAGTTCTACCTGCTCGACCAGAAACCCGACAGCAATGGCCGCCCGCAACCGGCGCGGGATGTGGATGGCGCTCGCCCGCGCTCGACCCAGGTCTATGGCCTGCGCGAACTGGAGCAGATCGAGCCGTTTCTGGCCGACCTGTACAGCGCCTGCAAACTGCAAGGCATCCCCGCGCGCACGGCAATCTCCGAATACGCCCCAGGCCAGGTGGAGATCACCCTCGAGCATCGCAGCGATGCGTTGCAGGCGATGGACGAGGCGGTGCGTTACAAGCGCCTGGTCAAGGGCGTGGCCCACAAGCACGGGATGACTGCCTGTTTCATGGCCAAGCCGTTCGACGACCTGGCCGGCACAGGCATGCACATGCATGTCAGCCTGGCGGATGTCGACGGCAACAACCTGTTTGCCAGCGAGGCGCCCGACGGCACGCCATTGTTGCGCCAGGCGGTCGGCGGGATGCTCAGTACCTTGCTCGATTGCTTGCTGCTGTTTTGTCCCAACGCCAACTCCTATCGCCGCTTCCAGAGCAACAGCTACGCGCCGCTGGCCGCCACCTGGGGCGTCGACAACCGCACGGTGAGCCTGCGTGTGCCGGGCGGGCCGGCGTATTCGCGGCATATCGAACACCGCATCTGCGGCGCCGATGCCAACCCTTACCTGGCCGCGGCGGCCATTCTCGCGGGGATTCACCGAGGCATTCGCGAGCAGCGCGATCCGGGCGCGCCGGTGACGGGCAACGGTTATGCCCAGGCCAAGGAGTTGCTGCCCACCGATTGGCTGACCACCTTGCGCGCATTGGAAGGTTCGGCCTGGGCGCGTGAGGCGTTCGGCCAGGAGTTCCTCGGCGTGTACCTGGCGGTCAAGCGGGCCGAGTATCGGCAGTTCATGGGCGAAGTGGGTGAGCAGGACTGGCGTTGGTACTTGCACCAGGCGTGACGATGGCCTTTCGACCTTTTTTTCACGCAGGGGTGGTTAAGCTCAAGTTCCAGTGTCCGTAGAGACCGGTTCATCTACATGAGTCCCGTGATGTCGCCACCCCCCCTATCGTCTATCGAGGCTGAATTCGCCGCGCGCTGTGATCGTGACCACGCTCGGGTTTGTGGTGACACGCGACCGCCTGGTTTGCTGCGGCGCTTGTGGTTATGGCGCGATGAGCGCCTGGTGCGCCAGGCCCTGAAGGTGGCGGGGGAGCCCGGCCTGGTGCTGGACCTGGCCTGCGGGGCGGGGCGTTTCTGGCCGGTGCTGGCTGAACACAGCAACCGCGTGATCCTGGCCTCGGACGCCTCCCAAGTCATGCTCGATCATGCACAGAGCCACCATGGCGCGGCATTTCTGCGGCGGATCAAGACGTTCCAGGGCTCGGCCTTTTCCATCGGCCTGTCGGCCAACGCGGTGGACTGCATTTTTTGCCTGGAATTGTTTCGCCACGTCCCCACGGCTGACGCGCGGCTGGCGCTGTTGCGCGAGTTTCACCGGGTCAGCCGCGACACGGTGATTGTCTCGGTAGACAGCGACAGCCGCCATCGTCAACGCCACCCGGCAGGCGCGGGGCAACCTTTGCTGGCCCATCGCAGCGAGGTGGAAGCGGAGTTCCGCCAGGCGGGCTTCACGGTGCTGAACCAGCAAGAGTTCATGCCCGGCTCGGCCTTGTGGCGGGTTTATGTGCTGCGTAAAAGAGGATAAGCCGTACACGTCGGACTATTCTTCGTCTCCTGTCAGAGTTTTCATGATGGCTGGCACACTGCGGGTGCTCGAAAGACCCTCAGGCGATATATACTGCGCGCCATTCTTCAAGGGAGAGCCGTGTGGCCATCGATATTCACTGGATCTGCGACAACGATAGCCTCGGCCAGCATTGCGCCGAATGGCAGCAGTTGCCATTCGTCGCCCTCGACACCGAATTCATGCGGGTCGACACCTTCTATCCCATCGCCGGGTTGATCCAGATCGGGGATGGTGTACGCGCTTATCTGATCGATCCCCTGACCATCGATAACTGGCAGCCCTTGGCCGCGCTGCTGGAAAATCCAGCGGTGATCAAGGTGGTGCACGCCTGCAGCGAAGACCTGGAAGTATTGCTGCGCCTGACCGGCAGCCTGCCGGTGCCATTGTTCGACACGCAATTGGCGGCGGCCTACCTGAACCTCGGCTTCTCCATGGGCTACTCGCGCCTGGTGCAAGCGGTGCTGGATATCGAGTTGCCCAAGGGCGAGACGCGTTCGGACTGGCTGCAGCGGCCACTGTCCGAGACCCAGGTCAGTTACGCCGCCGAAGACGCGGTGCATCTGGCGCAGGTCTATACGCTCCTGCGTCCGCGGTTGTCCGACGATAAGTACGCCTGGGTCCTGGAAGATGGCGCCGAACTGGTGGCCAACCTGCGCCGGGAAATCGACCCCTACGAGGTCTACCGCGACGCCAAGCTGGCTTGGAAACTGTCCCGGGCCCAGCTCGCCGTGTTGCGCGAACTGTGCGCCTGGCGCGAGCAGCAGGCCCGTGCCCGCGACCTGCCACGCAACCGCATCATCCGCGAACACTCACTATGGCCCCTGGCCAAGTCGCAGCCGGATAACCTCGCTGCCCTGGGCAAAATCGAAGACATGCACCCGCGCACCGTGCGCCAGGACGGCGAGTTCCTGCTGGGCCTGATCAAGCGTGCCGCCAGTGTGCCGATGGACCAATGGCCACCGGCCGTGCCAGAGCCGTTGCCGGTGGATGCCGCGGTGCTGATCAAGCAACTGCGCGCCCTGGGCCAGACCTTCGCCGAACGCCTGGACATGGCCCCGGAACTGATGCTGCGCAAGAAAACCCTTGAGGCGCTGGTCAAGAGCGGCTACCCCGATGGGCCTTACCAATTGCCTGACTCGCTGCGTGGCTGGCGCCGCGAGTTGATGGGCCAGGCGCTGCTGGACAGCCTGGCCACTGCCGGAGAACAGCCTTGAAACATATTTGCTCCATCTACCGCAGCCCGAAACGCGCCGGCATGTACCTCTACGTGCTCAAGAGCGATGCCCTCGAGCGCGTGCCCGAAGGCCTGCTGACGGTGTTCGGCAAGCCGGTACACGCGTTCAACCTGGTACTGACGCCGGAACGCAAGCTGCAGCAGGAAGATATCGTGGCGGTGTTGGCCAACCTCGAAAAGCAGGGCTACCACCTGCAAATGCCACCGCCGGATGACGAGTACATCGAACACCTGCCCGAAGAGTTGCTGCGCCGTAACGACCCGATGTGATCGACCAGTGTCCCGTTCGGGACACGTTTGAATCGAATGACCTGGCGAGCCCCGAGCCCTGCAGTCAGTTTGCTGGCGGTGGCCGTCTGCACTGTTTTTGAAAGGTTTGAACCATGCGCGTTCTGATAGCAGAACAGGACCACCCGCTGTACGCCCGATTGCTGCGCGAAGCGGCGCCGGATATTGAAGTCCTGACCAGTGGCGACTCGGCCCAATTGTCGAGCCTGGCTGCCGATTGCCCGGTGTGGCTGGGCCAGCCAGACCTGCTGGCAACCCTGCTGCGCCAGGGCCATCACCCGCAGTGGCTGCAATCGACCTGGGCCGGCATCACGCCGCTGCTGGCCGATGGCCTGCCACGGGATTATCGGCTGACCCGTGCCGTCGGCATTTTTGGCCAGGTGATGGCCGAGTACGTGCTCACCTATATGCTCGGTCACGAGCGTGAAGTGCTGGCGCGCCTGGTGAGCCAGGTCGAGCGCAAGTGGGACAACCGCATGGGCCAGAGCCTGGCGGGGCGCAAGGTGCTGATCGTTGGCACCGGCGATATAGGCCAGAGCGTGGCGCAGTTCCTGCTGCCCTTTGGCGTGGAGTTGTACGGCATCGCCAGCGAAGCCCGGGAGCAGGCACCGTTTATCGAGGTGGTCGGGCCGGATCAACTGGGCCGCCTGGTGGGCGAGGTGGACTATGTGGTCAACCTGCTGCCCAACACGCCCAACACCCACGACCTGTACGACGCAGCGCTGTTCAAGCAGTTCAAGCCGACCGGGTTGTTTATCAACGTCGGGCGTGGCGTGGCGGTGGTGGACGCCGACCTGGTCGAGGCGTTGAAGGAAGGTCACCTGGCCGGTGCGGTGATCGACGTTTGCCGCCAGGAGCCACTGCCCCAGCGCCATCCGTTCTGGACCGCCTGGGGGTTGCTGCTGACGGGCCACAGCTCCGCGCCGACCTGCCCGCGCAGGATGGTGGCGCTGTTTGTCGAAAACCTGCGGGCGTACCAGGCCAAGGATTCGCTGCGGGGCGAGGTGAGTTTCGAGCGGGGATATTGAAAAACCCCACACAGTGCGTGGCACCCATCTGATTTTATCGCTGGCGGCAAAAGTGGGAGGCTCTCTGACCTTAAGAAGGGAGGCCTCTCCATGCTCGTTTTGCGCGCTGTTCCCCCGCCACTATCCCCGCTTCTCATGCCTGCGGCTGATCGCGCCGTTGACGCTTCCCGCCCGCTGCAGCCGCAACCTGATCCGACCACTGTTGATGCAGGCGCCCAGGTCATCCCGGCGCGAACCAAGCAGCCGGCGGGTCTGCGGGCCGCGCTGGCAGACCAGGCAAACCTCAAGCTCCTGGCGCGCAAGCTCTACGAGGTCGCCACCCGATTGGGCGTGGACGCTGCGCCTCAGGCAGTGCTGGCGGCACTGGGTAGCACCCCGATGGGCATCGACCCTGAGTCGTCCCATGCGCTGGAGACCGGTCGCAGCATCACCTTGGCAGCCTTTATCAAGCATCTGGGTTTATTCCTGCCCTCCAGTCATTTTCATCTCACCAGCCTGGCCCAGGCGCTGGATGAAAAAGCCCTGGAGCACCCTCTTGGCGATTTTGGCGGTGGGTTGTCCTGGCCGGTGCCCTTGAGCCCAACCGAGCAGCGCAAACTTGGCGTGTTGACCCAGAGTTATCTGGGTGAGCAGCCACAAGGCAGGCAAGGCAAGGGGCTGTTGGGTTTCCTGCACGCTTGCCAGCCAGTCGCCGCGCCTGTGCTGGGCAACCCCGCCAAGGCTCTGGAGTCGCTGGTCAGTTCCAGCGAGGGGCAGCGGCTGGGGAAGTACCTGCAGCAACAAATGGGCGGGATAGCCACTGACTGCAGTGCCGGCGACTATTTGCTGGCAGCCATTGCTGTACAGATGGATCCCGAGTCCATCGGCGCTCCCCAGCGCAACAAGGTGGCGGGTTTCGACCTGGCCAGCGAGAAGCACTGGGGCCAACCCGCTTCAACGGTGGTAGCGGGGTTGAGCGAGCACCTGAACGCTGGAGGCAAGACCAGCCCGGAAATGGCCGGGGTGGGCGCCTATCTGTTGCTGGCCAAAGCGGCTCCCGAATTTCTTATCAAAGACATCCCCGCCAGCGTGACCTATGGCAGTTCGGCCTGGGCCAGCCTGGCGATTGCGGCGGCGACCATCGAGGCCCAGTCGCCGGGCAAAGTACCGAACATGACCTTTGTGCAGGTCATGCAGCAGGCCGAGCGCGCAAGGCTGGCTGATCCGGATATCACCCAGCGTGCACAGCAGGCTGCGCTGGTGGACTGGGGGGTGGTCAATGGCCTGCTGGTGCGCAAGGCGGACGAACGCTACACCGTCCAAGAACTGGACACCCTCCAGAACACCTTCAATACCCGCCAGCAGCAAATGATCAGTGCCAGCCGGTCATTGGACCAGGCCCTCCCTGGTCGAAAGGCACTGGCGCTGGCCGAACTCAAACAACGGTTTGGCGATCTCGGTGGGCTTTTTGAAGAAAGGTTGATCAGCACCACAAGCTACCCGCGAGGAGCGCCGGGAACGCCGGCCACCCGATTGGTCGGCCTCCATTCGTTGCTGGATATCGCCATGATGGACCTGCCTTCTCCAGCCTTGTTCTATTCGGCGGACAGCCGCATCCCCCTGGCCGAGTTGAATGCCAACTACCGGTTTGGCACAACCGAGTCGTTCAACCAGCAGTTCAATGATGTCATCCAGAGTAAAAAAGCGGCGGTCACCACAGCCGTCAAACACTTGATCGCGCAGCTTCCCCTGGAGGACCGAAAGAACTTTGAATATGGAAAGATCGCCTTCTATCAACGTTCATCCCATACGCTCGGGCTGGGGTTCTCCGATAAAGCCCATCATCCCAAGGGGGTGGAGCTGCTGGTAAAAACCGAACGCGAGGGAAAGACCGCGGCGTACGAAATAAACTTTGCCCAAGGCACTATTCGATCAACTGAGCCCTGGCAAGCCGAGGAGCGTCGTTCCAGAAATGCCAACCTGGTCTGCGAGACCAAGGCGTTCACACCTGCCGCCAGCCAAGCCCAGCAACAAGAACAAACAACACCCGTGGGTAACCCGCTACTTGATAGTTTTGCGACGGCACGCACTCAATACATTGCGCAGGCATTCGTCGAACACCTTGATCTTGATGATCCCGCGATAAAGGAACACGCGGGAGGGCACACCACGCTGGACGCGCAGCGGGGCAGGGCCAAGGTTGTTGAAACGTTTTTATTGAACCTGGTTCCGCTGCGTTCGGCGATTGTCAATTTCCAGCAGGGCAACTATGGCGAGGGCGCCTTTGACCTGGCGCTGGATATCTTTGGCTTCCTGACTGCCGGCGCGGGCGTCGCCGGAAAGCTTGGCAAGTTGGGCAGCGCAGCCATATCCGGGACGGCCAAGGCCTTGCAGGGAGCGAAGATCATTGGTGCGGCCACGATTGGCGCCTTGAACCCGCTTGGCGGGTTGGGTGACTTGAGCGTCGGCGGTGCCAGGCTGGTCGGCAAAGGGCTCGCCAAAGGTGTCGGCGGGGTCAACAGGCTCAGGGGCACTTCCGGCAGCTATGACCTGTTGAAGGCTGTGAGCAACGACTATGGCGTAGCCGCCACCGGCAGGTTCAAGGTGGCAGGGCGCAGTGTCGAAGGAGGGGCCGTCCTGCAAAACGGCAAATGGTATGCCTTTGATGCCGACAGGCTACGTGCCTATGGTGGGCCTCTGCAGGACTTTGTGGCCCAGACCAGGGCCGTGGACGGCACGCTTGCCATGGCAGGTGTCGCGCCGGGCAGCGAGTTGGGCAACAGGATGCTCGTCGAGTACAGCGTTGCGCCCTCGAAAATAGCCGGGCTGTCGCGCAACAGCCAGGGGGTCTATGTTGCGGCTGACGGCCACTTGTCCCATATCCGCCATACCGACAGTGCCGGTGAGACGGCTGTGTATGAGGTTCGGCAAGTCACCCGTACCGAAGAGGGCGTGGTGCAGGCACGGATCTATCACCGTGGCCGGCAGACGCCGCTATTGGTCCAGCATGTACAAGGTGATCAATGGCAGCGCCTGAATCTGTTGGGCGCTGCTCCGATGCCGGTGGCAGCCGATCTGGGCGCTGTGATCGGGCAAGGTGGCGAGGGCATTATCTACGCGAGCCTTGATGGCAAAAGTGTCTACAAGGATCTGGGGCCTACATCAATCAAGCCATCGGATAAGTACATCAATACGGAAGTGGTCTCGCTGAATAAATATTACGGCGAGGGTTTTGCCAGGGTAATCATCGAGGATGGGCGTAAATATATAAAAATGGGACGGATCGAGGGTGTGGATCTCAGCATGTTCAAGCGCGATGGCCTGCCACCCGAGGCGCGCTCATTGCTGGATGATGTATTGGCGCAAATGGAAGCCAAGGATATCTATCACAATGATCTGCAATTAAATAACTTTATGTACTCTGCCAAAGACCAGAAAGTTTACCCGGTGGATATGGATTCCCAGGGCTTGGAGTTTATGGTGCCGGTGGTCATGGACACATATAACAGGCATAAAGAGGCGCTGCGCGTGGCCTACAGTGGCCTTATCGCTAAACCTTCTTGATGGGGGGGCTGGACACCCCGCCGTTTGTCAGCGGCGGAGGGGCAGGCTTAAAGGTTGAAGTCCCCGGCGGCCACCAACTCGCTCAATGGCCGGCGCGGGCTTGGAGCTTCACGGGCTTGGAGGTATTGCGCCAGGGTCGACTTGTCTCCCAGCTTGCCCACGGCAACCGCCGCATGCAGCGCATACCCCTCGGGGATTTTCAGTTCCTTGCGGGTCAGTTCCTGATCGAAACCGGCCATGCCATGGGTGTGCCAGCCGCTGATGCTGGCTTGCAGCGCCAGGTGGCCCCAGGCCGAGCCGGTATCAAAGGTGTGCCACAGCGCAGGGGTTTCTTCGCTGGCGCCCGGCACCGCAAAATCGGTTTTCGAGACCACGATCACCAGCGCCGAGGCATGTTGCGCCCAGCCACGGTTGAATTCGTTCAGCAGGCTAAGGAAGCGCTGCCAGTCCGGCGTATCGCGACGGGCATAGAGAAAGCGCCAAGGCTGCGAGTTGTAGGCCGAAGGCGCCCAGCGCGCGGCCTCGAAGAAGCTCAGCAAGGTTTCCTCCGGGATGCTTTCCCCGGTAAACGCACGCGGCGACCAACGTTCGGTGAACTGCGGGTGGATCGGATAATCGGCAACGCGTGCTTCAGTGCTCATAAGCGCATCCTGATGGAAAAAACCGGCCTTCAAAGCTACTGCGCCACCGCGTGCCTGACAAGTCTTGCCCTACCGGTAGTCGTAAGCGCTTGGCCCCAGGGGGCTTGGGCACTAGACTGGCGGCCTTTTAACATACCGAAACTGATGTAGAGCCATGGCCGCCAAAGTCGAACCTTTCTGGATACGCAAAACCCTTGAGCACCTCGACCAGGAGGAATGGGAGTCGCTGTGCGACGGCTGTGGCCTGTGCTGCCTGCAAAAGCTCGAAGATGAAGACGACAACAGCGTCTACTACACGCGTATCGCCTGCAAACTGCTGGACCTGAAAACCTGCCAGTGCACCGACTACCCTAACCGCCGCGACTCGGTCCCTGATTGCATCCAGCTCACGCCGGGCCAAGCCGATCAGTTCAAATGGCTGCCGCCGACCTGCGGCTATCGCCTGGTGAGTGAGCGCAAGGACCTGCCGCTCTGGCACCACCTGGTCTGCGGTGATCGCGATGCCGTGCACCACGAACGCATTTCCCAGTCCGGACGCATGCTCAGCGAAGGCAGCGTGCCCGAGGATGATTGGGAGGATTACCTGATTTTCCGCGCAGGCTGAAAAGGAGAGCGTATGACGGTCCAAGCCAAGCTGGCGGTGAGCCTGCTGTTGTTGGGGTTGAGCGCGTCGGCGTGGTCGGCGAAAAAGGTCGACCTCGACTATCACGTCAAACTCTTGCCCCAGAGCGATCAGGCCGAAGTCCGTTTAAGCCTGTCCCAGGGCTCGGCGGTGCGCAGCCTGGACTTCGACTTGGGGCGCGACGGTGACTACAGCGATTTCAAAGCCGACGGCCAGTGGCAGGTCAGGCCTGACGCGGGGGCCAGTCGTGGCCTGTGGCAGCCGGGCGCCGACAAGGCCAGCCTGACCTACCGCGTGCGCTTGAGCCATGCGCGCAAGGCCGGTATCTACGAGTCACGCATGACCCCCAGTTGGGCGCTGTTTCGCGGCGAGGACCTGGTGCCGGCGGCCCGTCTGGACCAGCAGGATGGCGTGGAACTGGTGTCGCGGCTGACCTTCGAGCTGCCAGCGGGGTGGAAAAGCGTCGAGACGCCCTGGCCGCGGATCGGCAAGCACAAATTCCGTATCGACAATGTGTCCCGTCTGTTCGACCGGCCCACGGGCTGGATGCTCGCCGGCAGCCTGGGCAGCCGCCGTGTGCGCCTGGGCGAAACCGAAATCACCGTGGCCTCGCCCAAGGGCCAGGCCATGCGGCGTATGGATGTGCTGACGTTGCTGACGTTCGTCTGGCCTCAGGTGCAAGCGGCGTTTCCCAGGCACCCGGCCAAGCTGCTGGTAGTGGGCGCCAGCGACCCAATGCGCCGTGGCGCGTTTGCCGCACGCGATTCGGTATACCTCAATAGCCGCACGCCGCTGGTCAGCGAGAACGGCAGCAGCCCGCTGATTCGCGAAGTGGTGCAAGCCATCGGACGGTTCAACGACCACCAGGGCAGTGACTGGATCAGTGAGGGGCTTTCGGAGTACTACGCCATCGAGCTGCTGCGGCGTGCGGGTGGTATCAGCGATGAGCGTTATGTGGCGATCCAGGCGCGCCTGAGCAAGGATGGCAAGGGCGTGACGACCTTGCGTGGCGAGCACGTCAGCGGCGCCACGGTGGCGCGGGCGGTGGTGGTTTTGCAAGAACTGGATCGCGAAATTCGCCTGAAAACCCACAACAAGCGCTCACTGGATGACCTGACCCAAGCGCTGATGCGCCTGGACAGTATCAGCACCAAGGAGTTTGTGCAGTTGGCTGAAAGCGTAATCGGCGAATCGTCCGTGGTGCTCGACAGCAAGCTGCTGCACTGACCGGGCCCGTGTAGGAGCAGGCTTGCCAGCGATGCAAGCGGCTCGGTCCATCAGGTGTACCGAGGTGACGCTATCGCTGGCCAGCTCCTACATTTTGATTAGTGTCAGTCGGTGGTTTTTTCGGCAGCCACTTCAGCCCGGGTCTTGAGGTTCTTCAATTCCTCGCCGGCCCGCTCGATCTTGGTCCGCACACTATTGATATCCTGACGGCTTTTTTCCAGCAGCGACTTGGCCGAGCTATGGCCGCTGATCCCGCGCGCCAATGCCACGCCGCCAATCGCCACCTGGATCAGGCCGAAAAAACCGCCCCGGCGAATGCCCTTGCCCATCATCACCACACCACCGGCCAGGGAGCCAATGCGCTCCCAGCCCTGGACGTTCTGGGTCGGCTGGGTCTGGAACGGCGTCGATTCAATCACAGGTTCGAGGGTTCTGCTGTCGCTCATGGTCTGTCTCCAACAAAGGGCCATTGATATGCAACTGACTGTCGGCAGTTCAAGGATGTTCCCAAAAAGTCAGTACTTGGGTCCCGAACGGGTGTTATTGCCCTTGGCCAGGCGGTCGTAGAGCACCACATTGACGGTGGCTGCCAGGTTCATGCAGCCGGTGGTCGGGATGTAGATCACGTCTTCGCACCAGTCGCGGATCTCTTTGTCGAGGGAGCCGTCTTCAGGGCCGAAGATATACAGCGCCCGATCAGGATGGGTGTATTCCGGCAGTGGCCGAGCGCCCTCTACCAGTTCCACGGCGACCGGGATGCAGCCCAGGGGCAGGATTTTTTTCAGGTCGTCGATGCCGATCAGCGGGATATCGTGGTGGACCTTCTTGGTGTCGGTAATAAAGTCCCGGGCCCGCTCATAACGTTTACCGGTGTAGAACACCGAAGCCACCCCATAGCAGCCGGCGGCACGCATGACCGAGCCAACGTTTTCGGGGGATTTGGGGTTGTACAGACCGATGCAGCTGTAGCGTTTATTGCCCACGGGAGAGGGTGCCTTCGAGAAAAACCGCGATTATACGGGGATTGCTCGAACAGCGGTCGGTATAGAAATGGCGGGTCTGGGGGATTGTCATCGCGGGCAAGCCCGGCTCCCACATTTGAAATGCATTCACCTGTGGGAGCCGGGCTTGCCCGCGATAGCGTCGTTGCGTTCAGCGCCGAGCGTCAGTCGTCCTTCTTCATCAACCCCGCCAACGCCGCAAACGGGTTGTGCGTAGCCTTGGCGATGGTCGGGCTGCTGGTGGAGCCTTCGCCGAAATACTGTTGGTCGGTATAGCGTGAGTGCTCGTTGTCGTGGCAGTACAGGCAGAGCAGTTCCCAGTTGGAACCGTCCTGGGGATTGTCGTCATGGTTGTGGTTGCGGTGGTGCACGGTCAGTTCGCTGAGGCGCTTGCCAGCGAACTCGCGGGCGCAACGGCCACACACGTGGGGGTACATTTTCAGGGCTTTGTCGCGGTAGCCCATTTCCCGGTCGCGCTGGGCATCGGCGAGGATACGGTCCAGCTTGGCGGTGTGGGAGGGCGGGTTGGTCGAGCTCATCATGGCTCCTGTTCATTTATTGGATAGATCACGGATGACGTTGATTCTAGCTGCTCGCCTGGCAATTTGCCTCAGCCCTTGAGCTTCTCGGCAATCCAGATGGTATGCCGGGTGCCCTTGTTGCCATGGGCGAAGACTTGCACTTCCTCGGCCTTGAAGCCGGCCTTGCGCAGTTTGTCGCTGAACTGCTTGTCGGCGCTGGCCGACCACACGGCCAGCACGCCCTTGGGGCGCAGGGCCTTGGCGCAGGCGCTGAGGCCACCGGCGGAGTACAGCCAGCTGTTGGCTTTTTGCGTCAGGCCTTCGGGGCCGTTGTCGACGTCGAGCATGATCGCATCAAAGCCCTGGGGCTCGGCCTGCAGGACCTTGGCCACGTCTTCCAGGCGGATCACGGTGCGCGGATCCTGCAACGGGTTGCCGGATTTTTCTCCAAGAGGGCCGCGATTCCATTCCACAACGCCCGGCACCAATTCTGCCACGACCACTTGCGCCGTCTTGCCCAGGTGCTTGAGCGCCGAGGCCAGGGTGAACCCCATGCCCAGGCCGCCAATCAATACCCGCGAGCCGGGGCGCCCGGCAACTTTGCGACAGGGGATTTCTGCCAGGGCGTCTTCGGAACCGTGCATGCGCGTGTTCATCAATTGCCCGCCGTCGCCACCCTGGATCTTGATCACAAAATCCTCGCCGTACTCGAACAGGCACAGGGCGCCGCCGTTGTCGGGGATGGGGGTGGTGTCGAGCAGCACGAAACGTTTCATGGAAATCTCATTGGGAAGGGCATTCTTGCGCGGTTGGGAGTAGCCTTGGGACTGGTTAACAGTCAGGCCATGGAGCCATCGATGAAGTGCAGCATTCTAGCGGTCATTGTAGGGAGTGTGCTCACATTGGGTGCCGCACATGCCCAGCAGTTGCAACCCGTGCCGAACACACCGGCGACCACCACGGGTGCACCGGGTACTGCAACGCCAACCCCCTATCCGCAAGTCACCCCGCCGATGGCACCCAAGCCACAAGGGGCCGGGGCGCCGTTGTTGCCGCCGATTGAAATGCCCAAGCCGCCCAAGGACCAGACCTTGCCTGGCTTGCAGCAAAACGACAGCAAGCCGAAGCCACCGGGGGCGGGTTCTTAAACCAAGCCCAGGGCCTTGAACACAAAGGCATATTCCAGGGCGACATCACGCAAGCCCTGGTAGCGCCCGCTCATGCCGCCATGGCCGGCGCCCAGTTCGGTCTTGAGCAGCAGCAGGTTGTCGTCGGTCTTGGTGGCGCGCAACTTGGCCACCCATTTGGCGGCTTCCCAGTACTGCACACGGCTGTCGTTATAGCCGGCGATCACCAGCATCGCCGGGTAGGCCTGGGCGCTGACGTTTTCGTACGGCGCATAGGCCTTGATCCGCTCGTACACCTCGGGCTCCTGTGGGTTGCCCCACTCGTCATATTCAGTGACGGTCAGTGGCAGGTCCGGGTCGAGCATGGTGTTGAGCACATCGACAAAGGGCACTTCGGCAATCGCCGCCTGGAACAGTGCCGGGCGCTGGTTGAGCACGGCACCGATCAACAGCCCGCCGGCGCTGCCGCCGCTGATGGCCAGTTGCTTGGAAGTGGTCAGGCCTTGGGCGATCAAGTGTTCGGCACAGGCAATAAAGTCGCTGAAAGTGTTTTGCTTGTGCTCCTGCTTGCCGGCGCGGTACCAGGCTTCGCCCAGTTCGCCGCCGCCGCGCACGTGGGCGATGGCAAACGCCACGCCCCGGTCCAGCAGGCTCAGGCGTGCATGGGAGAACCACGGGTCGAGGCTGGAACCGTAGGCACCGTAGCCATACAGGTACAGCGGCGTTGGCTGGCCCACCTGGTCGCGCTTGACCACCAGGCTGATCGGCACCTGGGTACCATCGGCAGACGTCGCCCACAGGCGCTGGCTGACGTAGTCGTCAGCGTTGAACTCACCCAACACCGGGGTTTCCTTAAGCACCTGCTGTGCGCCGCTGGCCAGTTCCAACTGGCGAACCTGCGCCGGGCGGTTCAGCGCTTCGTAACGCAGGCGGATCTTGTCGCTGTCGAACTCCAGGCTGTTTTGCACATACAGGCTGTAGGCTGCGTCTGGCAGCTCCACGCGATAGCTCGGCAAACCTTGTGGGTGCACGTCGATCACCGGCAGGCCGCCAATGCGCAGGCTCAGGGTCATGGCGCGGGCATTGAGCGTCACGCCATCGAGCATCACCGCGTCATCGTGGGCAATCAGGTTGTGCCACTGCTCTTCGCTGGGCACGCTGCCGTTGTCCGGCGCCTGGAACAGCGCAAAGTTGATGCCGTCGCGGTTGCTGCGGATAAACCAGGTCCACTGGTCGTCCAGCTTGCCGTGGTCGACATCGTATTCATGGCCTTCAACCCGTGGCGCCAGGCAGGCAAATGCCTGTTGCGGCTGCTCGGCGTCCAGGGCCCAGATTTCACTGGTGGTCTTGCTGCCCAGGGCCAGGAGCAATTGGCGCTCGGAACTGGAGCGGTAGCAATGCAGGAAGAAGCGGCCGTCGGGCTCGTGGAACACCTGTTCGGCAGCGGTACCGTCCAGGCGATAGCGATACAGTTTGTGTGGGCGATGGGTGTCGTCCAGTTCGCCGAAGAACAGCGTCAGGCTGTCGTTGGCCCAGGTCATGCTGCCGTCGCAATTTTCGAACGTCAGTTCGCTGACCTTGCCTGAAGACAATTCCTTCACGTACAGGGTGTAGATCTCTTCGCCATTGGTGTCCAGGCTGTAGGCCAGGCGCTTATGGTCCGGGCTGATGCTGAAGGCACCGAGGGAGAAAAACCCGCCATTGGCCAGTACATTCGGGTCCAGCAGCAATTCTTCGGCGCTTTCATCGATCTGCTGGCTGTCATCGGCCGGGCGCGGGCAGCGGTAGTGACGTGGGTATTCGTCACCGGCGGTGGTGCGCGTGTAGTACAGGTAGGGCCCCCAGGGCGAGGGCAGTGACAGATCGGTCTCGAGGATGCGCCCCTTGATCTCTTGAAACAGCGTTTCGCGCAGCTCTTTTTGATCATCGAGCTGTGCCTCTTGCCAGGCATTCTCGGCCTTGAGGTAGTCGAGCACCTCGCTGCTGTCGCGTTCCTGCAACCAGGCATACGGGTCCTGGCCTGGGGCGCTGCGGGCAATCGGGGCGGCAGTGATGTGGGTCGATGGAGGCATGGATCACTCTCTGTCTGGCAGTGGGCCGACGGCATTGCAGCCGTGGCACGGAAAAGCCGTTATCATACGGGCCTGTTTGCCTACCTTGCCATGGACACCATGACCGAGAACGACTATCTGACCGCTTGGGGCCTCTACGCCTTCGCCGCTTTGGGCTGCCTGCTGGTGTGGTTTCGCCTGACCCGCTGGATCTGGCGCTGGCTGCGCGAACCGCTGCGGTTGCTGATGGCGGTGCTGTTGTTGAGCCCGACCATTGTCGACCCGGTCAAGGAGCAGTTTGCCCCGGCCGTGGCCATCACCGCCCTGGATCTGCTGCTCAAGGTGGGCAATAACGCCTGGCGAGCGGTTTCCGATTTGCTCATGTACGCGATGATTGCCTTTGGCCTGTACCTGGTCTTTGTGCTGATCCGCTGGCCCATCGAGCGTGCCGCCAAGGCCCGGCGTGAGCAGAAGGCCGCCGCTGCGGCAGCGGTCGCGGCCGAGCCAGAAGACGACGAACCCTATGGCCGTCCGCCGGCCCCTGTCAGTGGCATGCGGGTCGAGCCGCGTCTTTAACGTTGTAAGCCCTGCATCGAGAGTCCTGGCATGTGTGAATTATTGGGCATGAGTGCCAACGTACCGACCGATATCGTGTTCAGCTTCACCGGGCTGATGCAGCGCGGTGGGCGTACCGGGCCGCACCGCGATGGCTGGGGCATTGCCTTCTACGAGGGCCGTGGCCTGCGGCTGTTCCAGGACCCGGCGGCCAGCAGCGAGTCTGAGGTGGCGCTGCTGGTGCAGCGTTATCCGATCAAGAGCGAAGTGGTGATTGGCCATATCCGCCAGGCCAACGTCGGCAAGGTCAGCCTGTCCAACACCCATCCGTTCGTGCGCGAATTGTGGGGGCGCAACTGGTGTTTTGCGCATAACGGCCAGTTGGCCGACTTCACGCCCCAGGCCACGTTCTACCGGCCGGTAGGCGATACCGACAGCGAAGCGGCGTTCTGTGACCTGCTCAACCGTATTCGTGAGGCGTTTCCCGAGCCGGTGGATATCGAGCAAGTGTTGCCGGACCTGATCGCCGCCTGCGCCGAATACCGCAGCAAAGGCGTGTTCAACTGCCTGCTCAGTGATGGTGACTGGCTGTTCTGCTACTGCTCGACCAAACTGGCGCAGATCACCCGTCGCGCACCATTTGGCCCTGCGCGCCTGAAAGATGTCGACGTGATCGTCGATTTTCAGGCCGAAACCACGCCAAACGATGTCGTAACGGTGATTGCCACCGAACCCTTGACCGAAAACGAGACCTGGACCCGCTACGAACCGGGCCAGTGGAGCCTGTGGCGGCGCGGTGAATGCGTGCGCCAGGGTACAACCGCATAAGGACGTCGATTATGTTGCTCAGCTATCTGCGCCTGGTGTTGTTTGCCATCGGCTTGTTGGTCGGGGTGCAAGTCCCGGGGTTTATCAACGACTACGCCAAGCGCGTCGAAGCCCATTTGATCGAAGCCCAGACCGGCCTGCGCGGGTTTGAAAGCACTGCGCAGCAGTTCTTCAATGGCGATTTGCAGGCATTGGTGGCGCATTACCGCGCCAGTGAGGATCCGGTGTTCCGCAGCGATGCCAACAGCCTTGGCACTTTGCTCGATCGCCAGGTGGCGTTGGACAAGCAGTTCCAGGCCATGCAGGGGCCGTGGTACATCCGCGCCTTGCAGGTGGCGGTGGCCGCCGACCCGGATATTCGCAAGGAGACCTGGAATGGCTACAGCTACCAGATCCTCCTGACCCCCGAAGCCATGGGCTGGGGCCTGGGCGGGGCGATGCTGTTGTCATTCGGCCTGGAATGCCTGTTCCGCCTGATCGACTGGGTGGTACTGGGTGGCAAGCGTCTGCGCCAGAGCCGACCGATTGAAGAGCGGGACCTCAAAGGCTTGTAAGTCCAAATATGGAACGGGGTTTGTAGGCCCTGGCTTGCTCCCCTGTGGCGAGCGGGCTCGCCCCGCGCTGGGCTGCGAAGCAGCCCCAATAAGCACGGCGCGGTCCTTCAGATAAACCGCGATGACCGGGTTTAGGGCTGCTTCGCAGCCCAGCGCGGGCGATGCGGCGTTCCGACAAGCCCGCTCGCCACAGCGGCCCTGGCTGCTTGGATTTACGCGTTGCGGCAAAAATGCTGCGGTTTACAGGCAAGCCAGCCCCGCCCTCTCAATCGGGTTTCTTCAGTGAGGGTGGGTGACTGAGCACCATGCGTTCTTCACCCACTTCCTCGGCATACCGCGCCACGACGCTCTGGCACAACGCAACAATCTCCTCCACCAACTCCACGCCCACCCGCCACGACACCACCACCTGCAGGTTTGGTAAGCGTTGCGTCATGGGCAGCATGACCAGTTCGCCCCGCGCCAACTCTTCGCTGACCAGCACCGGCGGCAACGCGCCGATACCGAAGCCGTCGCGCAGCAGGCGGGTGATGGCCGACACCGAATTCACACAGTTCATACGCGGCGCCGCCACGCCATGGGCCTGCATCAGGCTCAACACGTCCTGGTGCGGGTGGGAGTTTTTCGAATAGGTGATGATCCGCTCTTGGGCCAACTCGGCCAGGGAGGCGTAGTCACGGTTGTAGATGCTATGGCTGGCGACGATCCAGCCCATGGGGTGGCTGGCCAGTTCCAGGCTGCGCACCGATTCCTGGCGTAGCAGGTCGGTTTGCAGGATCAGATCGAGAAAGCCTTTTTGCAGCTGATCACTGAGGTTGAGCGCGGTATCGGCGACCAGCTCGATTTCCACCAGGGGGAAGTGGTCCATCAGTTCGGTCACCAGCGGGCTGAGCCAGGTATGGATCACCGTGTCCATCGCGCCGATGCGGATGCGTCCGACCTTGCTGCTGGTGGTTTCCAGCGACTGCTTGAGCCCCTGCATGGTGACCATCATCTGCTCGGCATAATCGAGCACCTTAATCCCATCCGGGGTCAGGCTCACCCCTCGCGAGTCACGCAGGAACAGTTTCACCCCCAGCTCGCTTTCCAGTACCGCAATGCGGCTGGAGATCGAGGCCTGGGTGGTGAACAGCTTCTCTGCCGTCAGCCGGAAGCTCTTGAGCCGGGCTACCCAGACGAAGGTTTCGAGGAACTTCAAATTCATGGGATCAACTTTTTCTTATGCATGGATCGGTTTTTATTAGTTGGACGCAGCAGGGGCTGCGCGCCAAAAATCGGGCTGTCTCACGATAAGCGTCGTCGGGGCTCAGGACAACATCGTTGCGGGATCTTGGTAAAAGATCCCACACTACAAAAAAATAAAGCCTACAGGAGTCTTCACCGTGAGCCGCCTGCTACTGAATTGCGACATCGGCGAAAGCTTTGGCGCCTGGACCATGGGTCTGGATGCCGAGGTCATGCCATTCATTGATTGCGCCAATATTGCCTGCGGCTTCCACGCCGGCGACCCGAGCATCATGCGCAAGACCGTCGCCCTGGCATTGCAGCATGGCGTGCAGATCGGTGCGCACCCGGCCTATCAGGACCTGGCAGGCTTTGGCCGCCGCTCCATGGCGTATGGGGCCGAGGAACTCCAGGACCTGCTGCATTACCAGATCGGTGCCCTCGACGGGATCTGCCGGGCCCAGGGTGGCCGGGTCAGCTACGTCAAGCCCCATGGCGCGATGTACAACGACATGATGGCCAAGCCTGCGCAACTGCGCGCGGTCATCCAGGCCGTGGCGGCGTACGACGCCAGCCTGCCGTTGATGCTCATGGCTACCCGTGACAACAGCGCCGCCCAGGCCCTGGGTGATGAGTATGGCGTGACCCTGTGGTTCGAAGCCTTTGCCGACCGCGCCTATGACAACGCCGGGCACCTGGTCTCGCGCCAGTTGCCCGGGGCCGTGCATCATGATGCGCAGGTCATCCTCCAGCAGGCCCTGACCATTGCCCGTGGCGAAACCTTGGTTGCCAGCGATGGCAGCCCCTTGCTGTTGCAGGCCGACACCCTTTGCGTGCATGGCGATAACGCCAGCTCGGTGGCAGCGGTGCAGCGCATTCGCCAGGCGTTGACGCCACCATGAAGCCACGGATTGAAGTAGTGGCCATCGACTGCCTTATGGTGCGCCTGTTTGATGCAATAGCCGAAGACAACATGCCCTGGATGCTCGCCGCCACGCGCCGCCTGCGCGAGGGCTTTGGCCCGGCGTTGGTGGACCTGGTGCCTTCCTACACGACGCTGATGGTGCATTACGACCTGCTGGCGCTGAGTCCGGCACAGGCACGGGAACTGATCGATCAGGCGCTTACCGACCTGCAGCCACAGGCCCAGGGCAGCGGGCACTGTCACGTGTTGCCGGTGTGGTACGACCTGAGCGTCGGCCCTGAACTGACCTTGCTCGCCCAGCGCAGCGGGCTTGCGGTCGACGAGGTGATTCGGCGCCACAGCCAGCATCACTATCAGGTTTTCGCCCTGGGTTTTGCCCCAGGTTTTGCCTTTATGGGCCTGGTCGAAGAACAGCTCGCCGCGCCACGCCTGAACACCCCGCGCAAACGCGTGGCGCCGGGCAGCGTCGGCATCGCCGAGCGGCAGACCGCAGCCTACCCAGTGGAGTCCCCAGGGGGCTGGAACCTGATCGGCCGCACCCCGGCCAAACTGTTCGACCGCGAGCGCGATGGCTACAGCCTGATGCAGCCAGGCGACAGTGTGCGTTTCGAAGCCATCGGTCGCGCGGAATTTATCAACCTGGGTGGCGATGACACGCCCTTGGAGGCCCAGGCATGAGCCGCTTGTTGATCGAGGCCAGCACCGCGCTGTGCCTGTTGCAGGACGCCGGGCGTTTTGGTGTGCGGCATCTGGGCGTGACCCAGGGTGGCGCGCTGGATTGGGTGTCGATGTCCTGGGCCAATTGGCTGCTGGGTAATCCACTGGATGCGCCGGTGGTGGAGATCACCTTGGGCGGTTTTACCGTCCAGGCCCAAGGCTATTGCGTGCTGGCACTGGCCGGTGCTGACCTGGGGGCGTACATCGACGAGCGTGCCATTAGCCCAGGGCGTAGTTTCATTCTGCAAAAAGGCCAGCGTTTGCGCTTCACCCAACCACACCGTGGCGCACGGGCTTACCTGGCGGCGCCGGGAGGTTTTGATGCGCCCAAGGTGCTGGGCAGTTGTGCCAGCGTCGGGCGCGAGGCCTTGGGCGGTTTGGACGGGTTTGGCCGGGCCCTGGCTGAAGGCGCTACGCTTGCCTATTGCGGCACGAGCAGCAATTTGCGTGAGTTGCCTGTGGAGCAATTACACCCTGCGGCGCCCCTGGACGTGATTCTCGGTGCGCAGATCGGCCAGTTCAGCGGCCAGAGCCTGTTCGATGCGTTTAACACCGAATGGGCCCTGGACAGCCGCGCCGACCGCATGGGCATGCGCCTGCTGGGCACGCCGCTGGCGTATCAGGGAGCGTCGCTGATCTCCGAAGGCATCCCCTTGGGCGCGATCCAGGTACCGCCGGATGGGCAGCCGATTGTGTTGCTCAATGACCGGCAGACCATTGGCGGCTACCCGCGATTGGGTGCGTTGACGCCGTTGTCCTTGGCGCGCCTGGCCCAGTGCCTGCCGGGGGAGAAGGTGCGGTTGGCGCCGGTGATGCAGGAGACGGCGCACCGGGAGCATCTGAGCTATTTGCAGCGATTTATGAACCGCTAAAGGCATCGCAGGCAAGCCCACAGTTGAGCGGTGTTCACATCTTTTGATTTGTGAATGCAATTCAACTGTGGGAGCTGGCTTGCCTGCGATAGCGTCAGTGAATTCACCACCTATTTAGAGAGAAAGCGCATCCCTTCTTCCAATCCCCGCAAGGTCAGCGGATACATCTGGTCCTCAATCAAATCCCGCACGATATTGGTCGACGAGGTATAGCCCCAGGTATCTTTCGGGTACGGGTTAATCCAGATCAGCTTCTTGTACTTCTCCATGAACCGCTGCATCCACACATACCCCGGCTCCTCGTTCCAGTGCTCCACGCTGCCACCGGCCTGGGTGATTTCGTAAGGCGCCATGGCCGCATCGCCGATAAAGATCACCTTGTAGTCAGCGCCGTACTTGTGCAGCAGGTCCTGGGTCGAGGTGCGCTCGGAGGTGCGGCGCATGTTGTTCTTCCACACGGATTCATAAATGAAGTTATGGAAGTAGAAGTACTCCAGGTGCTTGAACTCGGTCTTGCAGGCCGAAAACAGCTCCTCGCAGATCTTCACGTGGGCATCCATCGAGCCGCCGATGTCGAACAGCAACAGCAATTTGACCGTGTTGCGCCGTTCCGGGCGCATCTGGATATTCAGCAGGCCAGCGTCGCGGGCGGTGTGGTCGATGGTGCCGTCGATATCCAGCTCTTCGGCCGCACCCTGGCGTGCAAATTTGCGCAGGCGGCGCAGCGCCACCTTGATATTGCGCGTGCCCAGCTCCACCGAATCATCGAGGTTCTTGTACTCGCGTTGATCCCAGACCTTGACCGCCTTGCCCTGGCGCTTGCCGGCATCGCCCACGCGAATGCCCTCGGGGTTGAAGCCGCCGGAACCGAACGGGCTGGTGCCGCCGGTGCCGATCCATTTGTTGCCGCCGGCGTGGCGTTCCTTTTGTTCTTCCAGGCGTTTCTTGAACTCTTCGATCAGCTTGTCCAGGCCGCCCAAAGATTGGATCTGCGCGCGCTCTTCATCGCTCAGCGAACGCTCGAACTCCTTGCGCAGCCAATCTTCGGGAATCAGCGCCTGCAAGTGATCGTCGAGTTTTTCCAGGCCGTTGAAGTAGGCGCCGAAGGCACGGTCGAACTTGTCGAAATGGCGCTCGTCTTTCACCATGATCGCCCGGGACAAGTAGTAGAACTCGTCCATGTCGGCGAAGGTCACCCGTTGTTTCAGGGCGTTGATCAAGTCCAACAGCTCACGCACCGAGACCGGCACCTTGGCTGCACGCATTTCATTGAACAGGTTGAGCAGCATGGCAAAAGCCCTTATCGAGTGCCGCGACGGCTCATGAACGCCAGGCGCTCAAGCAGTTGCACATCCTGCTCGTTTTTCACCAGGGCGCCGGCCAGTGGCGGGATGGCCTTGGTCGGATCACGCTCGCGCAACACCGCTTCGCCGATGTTGTCGGCCATCAGCAGCTTGAGCCAGTCCACCAGTTCGGAGGTGGAAGGTTTTTTCTTCAGGCCCGGCACCTTGCGCACGTCGAAGAACACGTCCAGCGCTTCGCTGACCAGGTCTTTCTTGATGTCCGGGTAGTGCACGTCGACGATTTTCTGCAGGGTGGTGCGGTCGGGGAAGGCGATGTAGTGGAAGAAGCAGCGACGCAGGAACGCATCCGGCAGCTCTTTCTCGTTGTTGGACGTAATGATGATGATCGGGCGCTTCTTGGCCTTGATGGTCTCGTCGATTTCGTAGACGTAGAACTCCATCTTGTCGAGTTCTTGCAACAGGTCGTTGGGGAACTCGATGTCGGCCTTGTCGATCTCGTCGATCAGCAGGATCACCCGCTCTTCGGACTCGAAAGCCTCCCACAGCTTGCCTTTCTTGAGGTAGTTGCGCACGTCATGGACCTTGTCCACGCCCAGCTGCGAGTCGCGCAGGCGGCTGACCGCATCGTACTCATACAGGCCCTGGTGCGCCTTGGTGGTGGACTTGATGTGCCAGGTAATCAAGCGTGCCCCGAACGATTCGGCCAGTTGTTCGGCGAGCATGGTCTTACCGGTGCCCGGCTCGCCCTTGACCAGCAGCGGGCGCTCCAATGTGATGGCAGCGTTGACCGCCAGTTTCAGGTCATCGGTGGCAACGTAGGCCTGGGTGCCTTCGAACTTCATTTCTCAATCCTCGAACATGACGCCGGTAGTCAGCATGCCTGCGACTATAGCGCGCAGCCCCGGTGACTGTGAACGCAGACGGGTTATTCAGTCTCTGAATGACCAGTCACGCCACGGTCAATCCGCGCTGGGCTTGGGTTGTTCGTAGCGGGCATTGAACGCCTGGACGAAACCATTGCGCAAAATCTGCAAAAACGCCTGGAATGCGCTGATATCTTGCTGGTGCACGCTGCCACTGAGCTCGACTCGGGTGGCGAACTGGTTTTTGCTCTGATTCTTCAGGACGGTTTCGCTGGCGCCGACCACGGCTTCCCAGATCGAGCGGAAAATCCCCTTGTCCTTGTTCTCCACATCCTGCTGCCAGTCGAAGACTTCCACGTCCCGCAACAGTGGCTTGATATAACCGGTCAGTTGGGCTTTTTCGGCCTGGGCCTCGATGACCACGTCGCCGGTGCCGGCTTTGAAGTCGAACTTGCCATAGGCCGAGGCGAAGTCGTTCATGCGCTTGAGCTGGATATCACGGGCGCGGAAGCGGAACTCGAAGTCTTCAAAGTTGCTCAACGGGTCGAAAGTCGCGCTGGCTTCCAGTGGTGCATGCCCCAGCAACATGGCCTTGCCGTCAAAGCGCGCATCGCGCATGCCTTCGACGTCCACCACATTGGTCAGGTTATAGAGGCTGGCGTTGACCTGGGTGGCGCCGATGTTGACCGGCGGCTTTGAATTGAAGTTGTGAAAGGCGATCTTGCCGTCGTCGATGCGCACTTCGTTGAGGGTGATGGGCAGCAACTTGCCCAGTTGTGCCCGCCAGTCGGTACCGCGACCGGTCTGGGACGCCTGTTTGTTGGGGCCGCCGTCGACGAAGTTGAGTTCTGGCTCGACGAATTGCACTTCGGCTACAACCGCATGGTCGTACCATAAGGAATGCCAGCTGACCGACAGATCGATCACCGGGGCCTTGACGAACGGCACGGGCACCTTGCCATCGACCTTGACGATCTGCAGGCCGTTGATCCGGTACGCGCCGCGCCATAGCGCCAGGTCGACATCAGTCACTTGGCCACGGTAGTCGCCCATATCGGCGAGTTTTTCGTTGAGGTAGTTGCGCACCAGGTAGGGCAGGGCGATATCCAGTGCCACCAGCACGACCACCAGCCCGGCGACCGTCCATATCGGCCAACTGTAGCGACGCTTCATAGGTTTTTCCTCCCTGTGTATAGGCGGTTGACTATGCAGGCAGCGCCAACGTTCCTCGACTGGACGCCTTGGAGTACGAGGCATACCCTTGTTGCCTTCTTGAAACCGCCTTAAGGAACCCGCCATGAGCCGCATTTTTGCAGACAACGCGCACTCCATCGGTAACACGCCCCTGGTTCAGATCAACCGCATCGCGCCCCGTGGCGTGACCATCCTGGCCAAGATCGAAGGGCGTAACCCTGGGTATTCGGTGAAGTGCCGGATCGGCGCGAACATGATCTGGGACGCGGAAAGCAGCGGCAAACTCAAGCCTGGCATGACCATCGTCGAGCCGACTTCGGGTAACACCGGGATTGGCCTGGCCTTTGTCGCCGCTGCCCGTGGCTACAAGTTGCTGCTGACCATGCCTGCCTCCATGAGCATCGAGCGGCGCAAGGTGCTCAAGGCACTGGGCGCTGAACTGGTGCTGACCGAGCCGGCCAAGGGCATGAAGGGCGCGATCGAGAAAGCCAGCGAAATCCTTTCCAGCGACCCGGCGACCTACTTCATGCCGGCCCAGTTCGACAACCCGGCCAACCCGGCCATCCATGAAAAAACCACCGGCCCGGAAATCTGGAACGACACCGATGGCGCCGTGGATGTGCTGGTAGCGGGTGTCGGCACGGGTGGGACCATCACCGGTGTGTCGCGTTACATCAAGAATACAGCGGGCAAACCGATCCTCTCGGTGGCCGTGGAGCCCATCAGTTCGCCGGTGATTACCCAGGCGTTGGCCGGTGAGGAAATCAAGCCCAGCCCCCACAAGATCCAGGGTATTGGCGCGGGGTTTGTGCCGAAGAACCTCGACCTGTCGATGGTCGACCGGGTGGAGTTGGTCAGTGACGATGAGTCCAAGGCCATGGCGCTGCGGTTGATGCAGGAAGAAGGCATCCTGTGCGGGATTTCCTGTGGTGCGGCGATGGCCGTCGCGGTACGCCTGGCGGAGAAACCAGAAATGCAGGGCAAGACCATTGTGGTAATCCTGCCGGACTCCGGCGAGCGTTACCTGTCGAGCATGCTGTTCAGTGATCTGTTCACCGACCAGGAAAACCAGGCCTGACCCTGTAGGAGCGAGCTTGCCCGCGAAGACCCTGAGGGCGCCGCGTCTAACCAGAAGGCACGCGTACCGTTTTCATTCTTTGCCCGAATGCCCCTTGCAGACACGCTTGCTCTTACAGAAATCGGGTTGATCCAAATCAGCCCGGTTTGATGCCCTTTATGCATAATTGTTTGCTCGCCGCGCACCCCTTAAAACGTATTGTTGGATAACGCGGGTTTTTCCTCCGGCCTGGAGTGTTTATCATGGCCGGCTGCTATGTCGGGTTTCCCGCTGCCGGGAGGCTATTTCCAGGAGTTGCTGCATGACCTTTTCTTTGGCCGCCAAGCTGTCGGTGCTGCTGTTGTTTATCGGCAGTACGCTTTACGTGCATTTGCGCGGCAAGGCGCGTTTGCCGGTGCTGCGCCAGTTCGTCAACCATTCGGCACTGTTCGCCCCGTACAACGCCTTGATGTACATCTTTTCGGGTGTGCCGTCCAAGCCGTACCTGGACCGCACCAAGTTCCCGGAACTGGATGTGCTCAAGGACAACTGGGAAGTGATCCGCGACGAGGCCATGCACCTGTTTGACGAAGGCTATATCCGCGCCGCCGAGAAGAACAACGATGCCGGTTTTGGCTCGTTCTTCAAGAAGGGTTGGAAGCGCTTCTACCTCAAGTGGTACGACAAACCACTGCCGTCGGCCGAGTTGCTGTGCCCAAAAACCGTGGCCCTGGTCAGCAGCATCCCCAACGTCAAGGGCGCCATGTTTGCCCTGTTGCCGGGCGGCAGCCACCTCAATCCCCATCGCGACCCGTTTGCCGGGTCCCTGCGCTATCACTTGGGGTTGTCGACGCCCAACTCCGACGACTGCCGTATTTTCGTCGATGGCCAGGTCTACGCCTGGCGCGATGGTGAAGATGTGATGTTCGACGAAACCTACGTGCACTGGGTGAAGAACGAAACCGAGAAGACCCGGGTGATTCTGTTCTGCGATATCGAACGCCCCCTGAGCAACCGATTGATGACCCGTATCAACCGCTGGGTCAGTGCCCAATTGGGCCGCGCGACTGCGCCACAGAACCTGGACGACGAGCGCGTGGGCGGGATCAACCAGGCCTATGCCTGGAGCAAGAGCTTCAGCGATCGCTTCAGTGGTGTGGTCAAGCAGTGGAAGCGCAAGCACCCCAAAGCCTATCGCGTCATGCGGCCGGTATTGGCGGCGGTGGTTGTGGGGGCGTTGGTGTATTGGTTGTTTGGCTGATGGGTTCAAAAAAACCGCTCGTATGAGCGGTTTTTTTATGACTTTTATTTTTCCGTGTGACCCGCCAAAAGGCTTGGTTCTTCAACGTTGCCGGCCATAGCCGCGCTGAGAAAACGGCGCTGATTGGCGGTCAGCACAGTGCTTTTAGGTTCCTGGCCGGCCTTGGACGACGCTTTTCGGGCGACGGGTTTTTTAATAAGTTCTCCCATGCAGCCTCCACGATTGATCATTAATTGAACATGTTTGCGATGCTATTCGTTCTCTACCGCTATCACAAGCCTGCCCCGTGAATCGAAGTCAAAGCCCAGGTTTTGATAGAGGGGAATAGCCCCGGGTGCGGGCTCCTGAATTTCTATCCATTGGCTGCCAATGATTCTCGCGTAATGGTCGATGGCAATCATCGTCAGTGATGCTATGCGGCTTTTCAAAGGGTGGGATTTTCCAGGTCTTCCCTCCAGGCGGATGACCTTGATCCGCAATCGGCTTTGATTGGGATTGGCAAAGCACAGCCCACAGAGCACCTCGTCGTACCAGAGGGACAAATCGAACGCCATCGGTTCACGGCCTTTCCATGTCGCAACCTCGTCCCATGAGAAGTGAGAGTCTTCTGCCCAGTCCTGATAGGCAGCCAATGCATGGCTGTCGATCAATTCAAAACGGACATGGGTCAAGTCGATCTCTGCGCCTTGGGCGTCGGTGTGTTTCAGGTTTTTGTACCACTGTTGAGTCGATGCATTCGCAAGGCGTAAAGCTTTGGATCGGTAGAGCTGGTATCGCAAGGAGTCGCGTGTTTTTGGCATTGGCGGTCATGAGTCGAAAGCCTCCTGAAGAGGAGTGAGTTGGTTTTTCCCAAGGCTAGAGGTGGTTTTTCAACTTGTCCTTACTGGCCTTTTGGCAAAGCCATTGCAAAGCGTGTCACCGGCTGGTTATAGTCGGCGCCAGGTGTTTCACAGCACCTTTAATCCCTTCAAAAAAGATCAGCCCATGCCTGCTTCCCCACGCATAGCGGTAGTCGATTCAGCGGTCAACGCTGCGGTCGTGCCGTGTGGGAGCCAGCAGCCTGCGCAGATCAGTCATTACCCTCCACCTGTCAGTAGCACGCCGGTGTACGCAGTCGTATCACCGCCGGGCGTTGGCATTTCGGGCTGATCAGCAGATCACTGTTGCCCGTTGCCTGCCTGTACCGAACCTACTGAATTTCAGCCTTGGCTGAGTTGGCTTTTTGCCTGACTACAGGTGTTCATCATGTCTGTTCTTTCGAAACAATCCGTGGCCGCGGCGGCCTCGACGAGCCTGTTTGTCCTGCTGTGGAGCAGCGGGGCGATTTTCTCCAAGCTGGGCCTGGCCCATGCATCACCCTTTGCCTTCCTGTTGATCCGCTTTGCCATTGCCCTGGCGGGCCTGGTGGTGCTGGTACCGATCCTCAAGCTCAGGTTGCCGCGCCCGGGCAAACCGCTGTGGTATGCGGTGGCCACCGCGCTGGTGCTGCTGGGGGCCTATCAGATTTTCTATCTGCTGGCCCTGGACCTGAAGATCACCCCTGGTGTGATGGCAACCATCATGGGCGTGCAACCGATCCTCACCGTGGTGTTGATGGAGCGCCAGCGTTCATGGCGTCGGATATTCGGCCTGGCGCTGGGGTTGGTGGGGCTGATCATGGTGGTGTACCAGGGCATCGGTCTGGCCGGCATGTCCCTGGCCGGCATGCTGTTTGGCTTGCTGGCGCTGGCGAGCATGACCCTGGGCTCGATCATGCAGAAGCGCATTACCGAGAACCCATTGGGCACCTTGCCAGTGCAGTACCTGGCGGGCCTGTTGTTGTGCGCAGTGTTCGTGCCGTTCCAGCCTTTTCATTTCGAGCACAGCAGCCGCTTTTACCTGCCGGTGTTGTGGATGGGGCTGGTGGTGTCACTGTTGGCGACGCTGCTGCTGTACCGCCTGATCGCCCGGGGCAACCTGGTGAATGTCACCAGCCTGTTCTACCTGGTGCCAGCGGTGACTGCGGTGATGGACTACCTGATCTTTGGCAATCGGCTGGCGCTGCTGAGTGTGCTGGGGATGGGCTTGATCATCGTCGGCTTGGTGTTCGTTTTCCGTAAAGCCTGATACCCCGTGTAGGCGCCGGCAAGCCGGCGCCTACACGGTTTTGATCAGTTTCCCTGGGCGTAGCACCAGCCACAGCGCCCCCGCGATCAACATCCCGCCATACAGATGGGCCATGGACAACGGCTCATCCAGCAGCAATGCACCCCACAACACGCCGAATGGCGGAATCATGAAGGTGACGGTCATCGACTTCACCGGCCCGATGGATGTCAGCAAGCGGAAGTACAGGATGTAGGCAAACGCCGTACACAACAGCCCCAAACCGAGCAGCGACAACCACACATTCCAGCCACCCCAACTGGCGGGCGGATGGCTGATGGCGCTCCAGCCAAACCAAGGCAATAAAAACAATGTGGCACCGAGCATGCTGCCCAAGGCCGAAAGGCGGCTGTCCAGGCCTCCCTGTTGATCCAGCCAGCGGCGCGCCAGGAAGCCGGCGAAGCCGTAGCAGGTGGTCGCCAGCAGGCAGGCGAGGGCGCCCATCAGCAGTTCCAGGTCAAAGGCCACCGGCCCGGCCCGCGTGAGGGTGCCCACGCCGAACAAACCCAGGCCTACTCCGGTAATCTTCGACAGCGTCAGCCGTTCATGGAAAAACAGCCCGCCAATCAATACGCCCATCAACGGCGTCGTCGCGTTGAAAATCGCCGAATAACCTGCGGGCAAGACCTGCGCCGCCACCGAATACATGGTCGCAGGGATCCCGGAGTTGATCACCCCAAGCAACAGCACGGTCTTGAATTTACCGCGAAAATCCCAGCTCACCCGCAGGATTGCCAGGATCACCAGCAACCCGGCGGCGGCAATTGACACCCGGAAGAATGCTGTAGGAATCGTGCCGATCTCGGGGGCGATAATCCGCATGAACAGAAAGCTCGCGCCCCAGATGGCGGCCAGTACCAGCAGGTACAGGGTGTCGACAGGTCTCACGGACAGCTCCTTTTTAATCAGGGCGAGAGTGTTGCCCAGGGACCTGCCTGACACAATCTTTTACGTATCCACTACACAATAAAGCGCGTCACCAAACCATTGAGGTCCACCGCCAGGCGCGACAGCTCCTGGCTGGCGGCCGAGGTCTGGGTCGCCCCGGCGGCGGTCTGGGTCGACAGGTCGCGGATGTTCACCAGGCTCCGATCCACCTCCCGGGCCACCGACGCCTGTTGCTCGGCAGCACTGGCGATCACCAGGTTGCGCTGGTTGATCTGCGAAATGGCGGCGGTGATTTTTTCCAGGGCGCTGCCTGCGCTGTTGGCCCGTTGCAACGTCTGGCTGGCGTGCTCGGCGCTGCTGGTGAGGGCTCCGACCGTGTCCTGGGTGCCTTGCTGGATACCGGTGATCATCTGCTCGATTTCTTCGGTGGAGTCCTGGGTCCGTTGTGCCAGGGAACGTACCTCGTCGGCCACCACCGCAAAGCCCCGCCCGGCCTCGCCAGCGCGGGCGGCTTCAATGGCGGCGTTGAGCGCAAGCAGGTTGGTCTGCCCGGCAATCCCGCGTATCACTTCCAGTACCTTGCTGATGTCTTGCGCCTGCACCGCCAGGCCCTCGGCCTTGCCCGAGGCGTCGAGCACCTCGTTGACCAGGTTCTGGATCGAGCTGATGGTTTCGCTGATCTGATAGTGCCCGTGCTTGCTGTCTTCATCGGACGCCTGGGACGCTTCGGCGCTGGAGACCGCATTGCCGGCCACCTCATCCACCGCTGCGCTCATTTGCGTGACGGCGGTGGCGGCCTGCTCGATTTCATCGTTCTGGGCTTGCAGGCCGCGAGTGCTTTGCTCCATCACCGAGCTCATCTCTTCGGCGGCCGAGGCCAATTGCTGGGCGGATTCGCTGATACCGCGAATGGTCGCCTGCAATTGCTCCTGCATGGTGGCCAGGGCGCCCAGCAACTGTGCCGGTTCGTCCTTGCCCTGCACGTGGATCGACTGGCTCAGGTCGCCGGCGGCAATCGTACGTGCCGCGCGCAACGCCTGCGCCAGGGGCGTGGTGATACTGCGGGTCAACAGCCAGGCCAGTAGCAACGTCGCGATCAGGGCGACCGCGATGATGACGCCGACGATCCACTGTGCACTCTGATACACCTGCGCCGCCGATTGCGCCGCATCCTGCGCGCCTTGCTGGTTGAAGTCGATCAACGCGTCCAGGCTCCGGCCGAGGATCACGCCCTGGGGCGTCAACTTGTCGGTGAGCAAGGTCAGGGCCTGCATCTGCTCATCCTGGTCTACCCGTTGGATCAACTGGTCGACGATGGTCATATAACCCGCCGCGGCGGTTTTGAGCTGGTCCAGTAGCTGACGCTCCTGATCATTGCTCAACAGGGCCTGGTGATTGTCCAGGCGCTCCTGCAACTGCGCGCGCTCCTTGGCGATCAAACCTTTGCTGCGCTCGCGCACCGCCGACTCATCGGTGGTCAACAAGCGCAGCGCCTCCAGGCGGATCGCCGCGACGTTGGCGGCGCTGTCGTGGATGTTCTCGATGCTCGGCATCCAAGCCGTTTCAATGATGGCGGCACTTTCGCGCAGCTTGGCCATCTGCCCCAGGCCAAACAACCCGACCAGCACCAGCAGGCCGGCCAATACCGCAAAACTCAGACTGGCGCGCAGGCCGATCCCCATATTCCTCAATGACATTGCAATGCTCCTTGGGCGATTTAAATCCGTTCCCAAGCCGGTCTTTTGACCTTGTTATCAGGGAAGGGGGTGGCTATATAGCAAAGTGCCATCATTGAGGTAATCAGGGTTTCCCTTACATTGGATCCACGTTTGTATAAGGCCGCAGAGCCCACGCCGGCCTGAGTTGTTCCCTGCTTTTGGTGCCAGCGCCCGGCTTTTGCGGCCTTCAGGTGAATCGATTCATCGACGCGACGTGACTTTGGGGTGTTTTATTGACCGGATGGTCGAATTAAAAAATCGTAAACATTTGTTTGTCGCGCATCGATCCGCGTGGCATCGCCCGGCAAAAATTGTACTTCTCCTGCTTGCGGACTCTGGCTAATCTCAGGGCTTCCGAACGCCCGCAGAGGTCTCCGACATGCCGCAGCAAACGCCTGCCATCGACACCGCGCAGTCCATCGCACAGATGATCCTTGATGGCTTCGACGATTACCGCGAGCACTTTCGCCAGATCACCGACGGCGCCCGCGAGCGCTTTGAGAAGGCCCAGTGGCAGGAGGCGCAAACCGCATCGGCGGCGCGGATCAACCTGTATGAAGAAAAGGTCGGTGAAGTCACCACGCGCCTGCGGGCAACCTTTGACGCAGGCGCGTTGCTGGATATCAAGTCCTGGCCACTGGTCAAGAGCGCCTATATCAGCCTGATCGACCTGCGGTTTGACGATGAGCTGTCCGAGACTTGGTACAACTCGATCTTTTGCGGGCTGTTCAGCCACGACCTGATCAGCGACGGCTGCATGTTCATCCACACCACTCGCCCGAGCCTGCGTCGCGCCCGCGCTGCGCAAACCCGCACCTACAAGCCCCAGGGCCAACTGGCGGGCATGCTCGAGCAGATTTTCAGCGACTACCGCTTCAGCGAGCCCTACGCCGACCTGGCCGCCGACCTGCAGCGCCTCGAAGCGCAACTGCGCGAGAGCCTGCCGGATTGGGTCTGCAAGGACCCGGACCTCAACGTCGAGCTGTTTTCTTCGGTGCTCTATCGCAACAAAGGCGCATACCTGGTGGGCCGTCTCTATACCCGCGACGAACAGTGGCCGCTGGTGATCCCGCTGCTGCATCGCGAAGGGCAGGGCATCCGCATCGACGCGCTGATCACTGACGAAGCCGATGTGTCGATCATCTTCTCGTTCACCCGGTCCTATTTCATGGTGGATGTGCCGGTACCGGCGGAATTCATCGGCTTTCTCAAACGCATCCTGCCGGGCAAGCACATCGCCGAGCTGTACACCTCCATCGGCTTCTACAAACATGGCAAGTCAGAGTTCTACCGGGCGCTGATCAACCACCTGGCCAGCACCGACGACCAGTTCATCATGGCCCCGGGCGTGCGGGGGATGGTCATGAGCGTGTTCACCCTGCCGGGGTTCAACACGGTGTTCAAAATCATCAAGGACCGTTTCTCGCCGTCGAAGAACGTCAACCGTGCGACGGTTATCGAGAAGTACCGCCTGGTCAAAAGTGTCGACCGGGTCGGGCGCATGGCTGACACCCAGGAGTTCGCCGACTTCCGTTTCCCGTTGAGCAAATTCGAGCCGCAATGCCTGGCCGAACTGCTGGAAGTGGCTGCGGGCACGGTCGAGGTGGAAGGTGACACGGTACTGATTCGTCACTGCTGGACCGAACGGCGCATGACCCCGCTCAACCTCTACCTGGAAAACGCCAATGAGGCCCAGGTGCGCGAAGCCCTCGAAGATTACGGCCTGGCAATCAAACAGCTGGCGGCGGCGAATATCTTTCCCGGCGACATGCTGCTGAAAAACTTTGGCGTTACCCGCCACGGTCGCGTGGTGTTCTACGACTATGACGAGATCTGCTTCCTCACCGAAGCCAACTTCCGCCATATCCCGGCACCCCGAACCCCGGAAGATGAAATGGCCTCCGAGCCGTGGTATTCCATCGGCCCGCTGGACGTATTCCCCGAGGAGTTCCCGCCGTTCCTGTTTGCTGATGCCGGGCAACGGCGCTTGTTCGATGAGTTGCACGGTGAGCTGTACAACGCCGACTACTGGAAAGGCCTGCAAGAGGCGATTCGGGCGGGGAAAGTGATTGATGTGTTCCCGTACCGGCGCAAGGGCCTGGATAACGAATAAGGGCACTAATCCCTGTAGGAGCGGGCTTGCCCGCGATAGCGGTGGGGCAGGCAACATTGATGCAGGCAGTGCCGCCGTCATCGCAGCCTCGCTGGGGCTCGACAGCTCCCACACGTGATTTACGCGGCCTTTAACGTTGCGGGCGCTTTTCTGCCACAATTGCCGGCCGTGCATAAATAGACGACCTGCAAAGTACCTGATGACTGATCAAGCGCCCGCTATCGACCAACTCCTGAAGAACCTCGATCACGCCATGCTCGCCGACCGCCATCGCTTGCGCCGGCAGTTGCTTGAGCTGCGCAAGAAGCCCGATGAGGAGAAGCTGGCGCAGTGGGTGGCGCGCATGCAGGCGTCCTGTGCCCAGGTCACGGCGCGCGCGGCCAGCGTGCCGCAGGTTCGTTACGACGACAGCCTGCCCATCGCCGCCAAGCGCGATGAAATCAAGGCGGCGCTGCAAAAGCACCAGGTGTTGATCATCGCGGGCGAGACCGGCTCGGGTAAAACCACGCAGTTGCCGAAAATCTGCCTGGAACTCGGTCGCGGCCAGTACGGCTTGATCGGCCATACCCAACCCCGGCGTATTGCGGCGCGCAGTGTGGCGAGTCGGGTTGCCGAAGAACTGGCGACGCCTTTGGGCGCGCTGGTCGGCTATCAGGTGCGGTTCGAGGACCAGAGCGACTCCAACACCCTGATCAAGCTGATGACCGACGGCATCCTGCTGGCCGAGACCCAGAACGACCGCTACCTCGAGCGCTACGACACGATCATCGTCGACGAAGCCCACGAGCGCAGCCTGAACATCGACTTCCTGCTCGGCTATCTGAAGACCCTGCTGCCACGTCGCCCGGACCTCAAAGTCATCATCACGTCGGCCACCATCGACCTGGAGCGCTTCTCCAAGCACTTCGACGATGCGCCGATTGTCGAGGTCTCGGGGCGTACGTTCCCGGTGGAAACCTGGTACCGCCCGCTGACCCTGGAACAGGACGAAGAGGGCAACCGCGTCGAAGACGACTTGACCGTGGACCAGGCGATCCTCGCCACCCTCGATGAAATTGCCGCCTTTGAACGCAGCGAGCGCAAGAGCCCGGGCGATGTGCTGGTGTTCCTGCCCGGTGAGCGCGAGATCCGCGATGCCGCCGACATGCTGCGCAAGGCCCAGCTCAAGCACACGGAAATCCTGCCGTTGTACGCGCGCCTGTCGCCGGCCGAACAGCAGCGCATTTTCCAGTCCCATCCGGGGCGGCGCGTGGTGCTGGCGACCAACGTCGCGGAAACCTCGCTGACCGTGCCGGGCATCCGCTACGTGATCGACAGCGGTACCGCCCGCATCAGCCGCTACAGCTACCGCGCCAAGGTCCAGCGCCTGCCAATCGAGGCGGTTTCCCAGGCCAGCGCCAACCAGCGTAAGGGGCGTTGCGGCCGGGTTGAACCGGGCATTTGCGTGCGCCTGTACAGCGAAGAAGATTTTATCGGGCGCCCGGAATTTACCGATCCGGAAATCCTGCGCACCAACCTGGCGGCAGTGATCCTGCAGATGCTGCACCTGCGCCTGGGCGAAATCACCGACTTCCCGTTTATCGAACCACCGGATGGCAAGGCCATCAGCGATGGCTTCAACCTGCTGCAGGAACTCTCGGCGGTGGACCGCAACAGCCAACTGACGCCTCTGGGCCGGCAACTGGCGCGCCTGCCGGTGGACCCGCGCATGGGCCGCATGTTGCTGGAAGCGGCCAAGCTCGGCAGTTTGCAGGAAGTGCTGATCGTCGCCAGTGCCATGTCGATCCAGGACCCGCGCGAGCGCCCGCCGGAGCGCCAGCAAGCGGCCGACCAGGCCCACGCGCAATGGAAGGATCCCGATTCGGACTTCGCCGGTCTGGTCAACCTGTGGCGCGGCTTTGAAGAGCAGCGCCAGGAATTGACCGCCAGCCCGTTGCGCAACTGGTGTCGCAAGAATTTCCTCAACTACCTGCGCCTGCGCGAGTGGCGTGATTCCCACCGCCAGTTGAGCCTGATCTGCCGTGACATGCAGTTGACGGTCAACAAGGAGCCGGCGGATTTCCCGAAACTGCACAAGGCGGTGTTGTCCGGCCTGCTGAGCCAGATCGGCCAGAAGACCGAAGAGGGCGACTATCTGGGTGCCCGTCAGCGGCGCTTCTGGATTCACCCGTCGTCGGGGATCGGCAAGAAGCGCCCGCAATGGTTGATGACCGCCGAGCTGGTGGAAACCACCAAGCTGTATGCGCGCATGGTGGCCAAGATCGATGCCGATTGGATCGAGCCCCTGGCCGGGCACTTGATCAAGAAAAACCACTTCGAGCCCCATTGGGAGAAGAAGCGCGGCCAGGTCGTGGCCTTCGAGCAGATCACCCTGTTCGGCCTGATTGTGGTGGGGCGCCGGCCGGTGCATTACGGGCCTGTGGACCCGGTGGTGTCGCGCGAGCTGTTTATCCGTGAAGGCCTGGTACGTGGCGAGATCCAGTCCCGGGCCAAGTGCCTGGCCGCCAACCAGCAGTTGCTGGAGCAATTGGACGAACTGGAAGCCAAGGCCCGGCGCCGCGATATCCTGGCCGACGAAGAAACCCTGTACGCCTTCTACGATGCGCGCCTGCCGGCGGAGATCCACCAGACGGCGACCTTCGACAGTTGGTACAAGATCACCAGCCAGAAAGACCCGCAACTGCTGATCATGCGCGAAGAAGACGTGCTGGCGCGCGAGGCCAGTGAAGTCACCGCTGCCCATTATCCGGACACGCTGCACTTGGGTGACCTGGCCCTGGCCTTGAGTTATCACTTTGAACCCAATCACCCGCGCGACGGCGTGACCGTGCGGGTGCCCGCGCCATTGTTGCCGGCCTTGCCTGCCGAGCGCCTGGAGTGGCTGGTGCCCGGGCTGATCGAGGCCAAGTGCATTGCCCTGGTGCGCAACCTGCCCAAGGCCCTGCGCAAGAACTTCGTGCCGGTGCCGGATTTCGTCAAGGCTGCGCTGCAACGTATCGAATTTGCCCAGGGCTCGCTGCCCCAGGCGCTGGGGCGCGAGCTGCTGCGCATGACCGGTGCGCGGGTCAGCGATGAAGCCTGGAGCGAAGCCGCGCAGCAGGTGGAAAACCATCTGAAAATGAACCTGGAAGTGGTGGACGCCCAGGGCAAGTTCCTCGGCGAGGGCCGCGACCTGGCCGCGCTGACAGCACGTTTTGTCGAAGCCAGCCAGGCCGCCCTGGCGGTGCCGCAGACTGCCAAAAGCCAGTTGCCGGTGGAGGCCAAGGTCTTTGCCGCCGTGGCCGAGACCACCCAGCAAAAGATCGCCGGGCTGTCGATGACGGTGTATCCGGCGTTGGTGGAGGAAAACGGGACGGTCAAGGAAGGGCGCTTCTCCACCGCTGCCGAAGCCGAGTTCCAGCATCGCCGTGCCTTGCAGCGTCTGTTGATGCAGCAACTGGCCGAGCCGGCAAAATTCCTGCGCGGCAAGTTGCCCGGTCTTACCGAGCTGGGGCTGATGTACCGCGAGCTGGGACGTATCGACGCCCTGGTGGAAGACATTCTGCTGGCCAGCCTCGACAGTTGCGTACTGGAAGGCGAGGCCAGCCTGCCGAGGGATGGCGCTGGTTTGGCGGCCCTGGCCGAGCGCAAACGCGGCAGTTGGACCGAACATGCCGAACGCCTGGCGCGCCTGACCCTGGAAGTATTGAAGCTGTGGCACGGCCTGCAAAAGCGCTTCAAGGGCAAGATCGACCTGGCCCAGGCCGTGGCACTCAACGATATCAAGCAACAACTGAGCAACTTGGTGTACCCAGGCTTTGTGCGCGAAACCCCGGCGCAGTGGTTCAAGGAACTGCCGCGTTATCTCAAGGCCATCGAACTGCGCCTGGAAAAACTGCCCAGCCAGGTGCAGAAGGATCGGGTCTGGAGCGGCGAGTTGAGCGGCCTGTGGAGCCAGTACCAGACGCGGCTGAACAAGCACACTCAGGAAGGCAAGCGCGATCCGCAGTTGGAGCTTTACCGCTGGTGGCTGGAGGAATACCGGGTGTCGCTGTTTGCCCAGCAGTTGGGCACCAAGGTACCGATTTCCGACAAGCGTTTGAGCAAACAGTGGAGCCAGGTCGAGCCTTGACCTGCAATCCCGGGGGCAGGTGCGCGTGTGACAGGCGCCAAACCCCCCGGTTTATGGCAAACTTCGCCGTTATAAATGCCAGGATCGTCTAGATTGGCTGTATCAGCCTCGACGCGCCGGGACAAAGCGTTTCCCCGTTTGATGTCCGCGCGGCGGACTAGAGCGACTTACGGTTTGGTACGAAGGTACCAATCCCTTCTGCCTGAACAGATTTAGAGGAACGACCGTGCATAACGTCGTCATCAGCGGCACAGGCCTGTACACCCCGGCCAACAGCATCTCCAACGAAGAGCTGGTGCAGTCTTTCAATGCTTACGTTCAACAGTTCAATGCCGACAACGCCGTGGCTATCGAGCAGGGTGACGTTCAGGCGTTGACCGAATCCAGCGCCGCCTTTATCGAAAAGGCTTCGGGTATCAAGAGCCGGTTTGTCATGGACAAGGAAGGCATTCTGGACCCCACGCGCATGACCCCGCGCCTGCCCGAGCGCTCCAACGACGAGTGGTCGATCCTCTGCCAGATGGCCGTGGGCGCCGCCGAGCAAGCCCTGCAGCGCGCCGGCAAGACTGCGGCCGATATCGACGGGGTGATCGTTGCCTGCTCCAACCTGCAACGCGCCTATCCGGCCATCGCCATCGAAGTCCAGGAAGCCCTGGGTATCCAGGGGTTCGGTTTTGACATGAACGTGGCCTGTTCTTCGGCGACCTTCGGCATCCAGAACGCCTGCAACAGCATCCAACTGGGCCAGGCCCGGGCGATCCTGATGGTCAACCCGGAGATCTGCACCGGCCACCTGAACTTCCGTGACCGCGACAGCCACTTCATCTTTGGCGATGCGGCCACCGCGGTGATTCTGGAGCGTGCCGACCTGGCCACTTCCGAGCACCAGTTCGACGTTGTCAGCACCAAGTTGCTGACCAAGTTCTCCAATACCATCCGCAACAACTTCGGCTTTCTCAACCGCGCTGCGGAAGAGGGCATTGGTGCACCGGATAAACTTTTCGTACAGGAAGGCCGCAAAGTCTTCCGTGATGTCTGCCCGATGGTTGCAGAGTTGATCGGCCAGCACCTGGTTGAAAACCAGTTGAGCGTGACCGACGTGAAGCGCTTCTGGCTGCACCAGGCCAACCTGAGCATGAACCACCTGATCGTCAAGAAACTGCTGGGCCGTGAAGCCGAGATCGAAGAGGCACCGGTGATCCTCGATACCTACGCCAACACCAGTTCGGCGGGTTCGGTGATTGCGTTCCACACCTACCAGGACGACCTGCCCAAGGGCGCGCTGGCGGTACTCAGCTCGTTTGGCGCCGGGTATTCGATTGGCAGCGTGATCCTGCGCAAGCGCTGAGTGGCCAAGAGGCCTATCGGTGGAGGCTTGTTGTGGCGAGGGGGCTTGTCCCCCGCTGGGCTGCGCAGCAGCCCCAAAACCACCCCCTCGGTCTGCCTGACACTACTCAGTGGGTTTTATGGGGGCTGCTGCGCAGCCCAGCGGGGGACAAGCCCCCTCGCCACAACGGCTCCCCTCAACACAGTGAGATTCTGAATGGCAGCAGCCGACGACGCGCACTTGCTTGAGCGCCTGCTCAAGGGCGAGCAGCAGGCCTATAAGGAGTTAGTCACCCAGTACCAGAGCGCCATGCGTGCGGTGGCCTACGCCATCGTTGGCCAGCGCCACGCTGACGAAGTGGTCCAGGACGCCTGGCTTTCGGTGGTACGCAGCCTCGCCAAGTTCGAAGGGCGCTCCAGCCTCAAGACCTGGCTGCTGACCATCACCGCCAACTCGGCCAAGGGGCGTTACAAACAGAACCGCCGGGAAGTGTTGCTCGACGACTTGCCGTCGCCCCACGGGACCATTGGTGATGAGCGCTTTGCCGCCGGCGACGAGCATTGGCTGATCGCGCCCTTTGCCTGGCATCAGGACACCCCCGAGGCGCTGCTCACCGAAAACGAGCTGCGTGAATGCCTGGAGCACACGCTGCTCAGTCTGTCCGAGCTGCAAAGCAGCGTGCTGCTGCTGCGCGAACGCCAGGGCCTGGAGTTGGAAGAAATTTGTAATCTTCTGGAAATCTCGCTCTCCAATGTGCGTGTACTGCTGCATCGGGCGCGGCTTAAAGTCTTCGCCACGGTGGAGCATTTCGAGGAAACCGGCGAATGTTGACCTGCAAAGAACAAGTGGCACGCTCCAGTGATTATCTCGATGGGCAACTGACCTTTCGCGAGCGCCTGCTGATGCGCCATCACCTGATGTTCTGTGCCAACTGCCGGCGCTTCATTCGCCAGATGCGGCTGATGCAAGCCACCTTGCGCATCCTGCCCGAACCCGAGGTGCCGGATGCACAAGGGTTGGCCGAACGCCTGGCCTCGGAGCTCAAGCGCAACTCCTGACCGCCTTCCGCTGGACCCAACGCCCGCGACGTCGCCATCGCGGGCTTTTTTGTGTCGGCGAAAAGCCCTGCGCTGAAAAACATTGCAGGTTCGTAAGTTTTTTTCACCTTTTTTTCACCTGGCATTTCTCGTACTTTTTTTGCTCAAGCCCGCGCCGGCTCTAGCTTTGCGCTTATTCCCAGTGGTTGTAAGAAAGTTCCCCTGTAATAAAATATTTATCTTGCAGCAACTTGCCTGAAATATCCCCTCGCCAAGATCCCCTCCCAACACCAGCGGGGCAGAACCCGTGTGTTTTCCAACGCAAAAGACCACCGATTAGGGGAATTCTTCGATGATCCGTAAGCACTTCGCCGGTTTCGCGGCCAGCGCCCTGGCCCTGGCCGTTACCGCCCAGGCTTTCGCTGGTACTGTCACTACTGACGGCGCCGATATCGTTGTCAAAACCAAGGGCGGCCTTGAGGTTGCTACTACCGACCAGAACTTCAGCTTCAAGCTGGGTGGTCGCCTGCAAGCCGATTACGGCTCATTTGACGGCTTCTACACCAAGAACGGTGACTCGGGCGACGCCGCTTACTTCCGTCGCGCCTTCCTGGAGCTGGGTGGCACCGTCTACAAGGATTTCAAATACTAGCTCAACTACGACTTCTCCCACAACTCGGGTAACTCCGACGACGGCTACTTCGACGAAGCGTCCATGTCCTATGTGGGCTTCAAGCCAGTAACCATCCGCGTCGGTCGTTTTGACCCGGATTTCGGCCTGGAAAAAGCCACCAGCTCCAAGTGGATCACCGCCATGGAGCGTAACTCCGCCTACGAGGTTGCGGACTGGGTCAACACCCACGAAAACGGCATGGGCATCCAGGTCAGCGGCACTGCGGCGGACATGTTCTACGGCTCCGCCAGCCTGGCCTCCAAGGACATCAACGACGAAGACGGCAAGGGCGTGAAGCAATTCAACGGCCGTATCGTGTTGGCACCGATGAACAAAGGCGGCGACGTCCTGCACTTCGGCTTGAACGTGGCGGCACGTGATCTGAACGATGCAGCCTTCGACTCGCGGATTCGTCCTCGTCTCGGCGCTCGTGGCGTAGCGACCACCGGTGGCAACGATGCCGGCTCCAACGGCAACCGCGCTACTTTCGGCGGTGGTCTGGGCCTGAACGCCAGCAACCTGACCGCAGTGGGCGCCTATGACACCGACACCGTGTTCGGTGGTGAGTTTGCCTTCGCAACCGGCCCATTCTCGGTGCAGGCTGAAGCCCTGAGCCGCAAGATGAAAGCTGACAGCAATGCCTACCAGGACGTGAAAACCAGCGGTTTCTACGGCCAACTGGCCTACACCCTGACCGGCGAGTCCCGTGCCTACAAGCTCGACGGCGGCAAGTTCGACGCGATCAAGCCCGAGAACAAGCAATTCGGCGCCTGGGAAGTGTTCTACCGCTACGACAGCATCAAGGTTGACGACAAGAACATCGTCGTCAGCAGCGCTACCCGCGAAACCGGCGACGCCAAGGCCAACGTGAACACCCTGGGTGTGAACTGGTACGCCAACGAAGCGGTCAAGCTGTCGCTGAACTACAGCAAGGTCAGCACCGACAAGATCACCAACGCCAATGGCGATGACAGCGGTGATTCCATCGTCGGTCGTGTGCAGTACGTGTTCTAAGCAACTGTAATACCGCTCCAACGCGCTCTTTCTTCATCCGTTAAAGCGCGATCCTCTTTTTCACCCCGCCATTTGGCGGGGTTTTTTTTTGCTGCCCGCGCAGGCAGTGGGTTCTGTCAGAATGGCCTGAATATCGTGAGTGAGCGTTTACCGTCGGGGAATGGCATGCCGTTGAAACGTTTGAATAGCCTGTCCGAAATATCGCCTGATGAGTGGAACGTGTTGGTCCCCGAGGATCAGCCGTTTCTGCGCCATGCGTTCCTCAGTGCGCTGGAGGACAGTGCCAGCCTTGGTCGGCATTCTGGCTGGCAGCCCGAGCACTTGCTGCACTACGAGGGTGAGCGGCTGGTCGCGGCGCTGCCCAGCTACCGCAAATGGCACTCCTATGGCGAATACGTGTTTGACCATGGTTGGGCGGACGCCTGCGCGCGCGCCGGCATCGATTACTACCCCAAGTTGCTGACAGCCGTGCCCTTCAGCCCGGTCAGCGGGCCGCGCCTGCTGGCGGCCAATGGTGCGGATGGCCCGGAGCTGCTGCAGAGCTTGCCTGGCTACCTGGAGATCGAAGGGCTTTCCAGCGCCCATATCAACTTCACCGATGCCATGGCCGATGCGGCACTGGGCCAGCAACCCGGTTGGCTTGCGCGTCTGGGTTGCCAGTTCCACTGGCAGAACCGTGGTTATCGCGATTTCCAGGACTTCCTCGACGCCCTGAGTTCGCGCAAGCGCAAGCAGATGCGCAAGGAGCGCGAGCAAGTGGCGGGGCAGGGGATTGAGTTCCAATGGTTGCAAGGCCATGAGTTGAGCGAGGCCCAGTGGGATTTTGTCTACGCCTGTTACGCCAACACCTATGCCGTGCGCCGCCAGTCGCCGTACCTGACGCGGGCGTTTTTCAGCCTGTTGGCCGAGCGCATGCCGCAGGCCATCCGGGTGGTGCTGGCCAAGCAAGGGGCGCGGCCGGTGGCCATGGCGTTCAGCCTGGTGGGTGGCGATAGCCTGTACGGTCGCTATTGGGGCTGCCTGGGTGAGTTCGACCGGCTACATTTCGAAACCTGTTTCTATCAAGGCATGGATTACGCGATCGCCAATGGACTGCAACGTTTCGATGCCGGTGCCCAGGGCGAGCACAAGTTGATCCGGGGGTTTGAGCCGGTGATTACCCGCTCCTGGCATTACTTGCGCCATCCGGGCCTGAAAACCGCCGTGGCAGACTTCCTGGAGCGCGAGCGGGTAGGGATTCTGGCGTATGCCGAAGAGGCGCGGTCGGCGTTGCCGTATCGGCAGGCATAACGCTCAGGGAACTCGACCGGTTCCCCTGTAGGAGCTTGCTCGCGAAGAACTCAAGTACAGCGCGTTCATTCTGGATAAACGCGGCGCCCTCAGGTTTTTCGCGAGCAAGCTCACTCCTACAGGGTGGATCAGGCGTTTTCTTCCTTGCCCAGCCAACGGTAGGTGATGCCACCGATTACCGCGCCAAGGATCGGCGCCAGCCAGAACAGCCACAACTGCTGGATCGCCCAGCCGCCGACAATCAGCGCGGGGCCGGTGCTGCGGGCCGGGTTGACCGAGGTGTTGGTGACCGGGATGGAGATCAGGTGGATCAGCGTCAGCCCCAGGCCGATGGCGATGGGTGCCAGGCCCGCCGGTGCACGACGGTCAGTGGCGCCGAGGATGATCAGCAGGAACATCGCCGTCATCACCAGTTCGGTGACAAACCCCGCCGCCATCGAGTACCCGCCCGGCGAATGTTCGCCGTAACCATTGGAGGCCAGCCCAGAAGCCAGTTCAAAGCCCGGCTTGCCGCTGGCAATGAAATACAACAGGGCCGCCGCGACGACGCCACCTATGACCTGCGCGACGATATACGCTGGCAACTCCTTGACCGGAAACCGGCCGCCGACCACCAGGCCCACGGTGACTGCCGGGTTGAGGTGACAGCCGCTGATATGGCCAATGGCGAACGCCATGGTCAGCACCGTCAGTCCAAATGCCAGGGATACCCCCAGTAGACCAATTCCGACATCGGGGAACGCTGCGGCCAGAACCGCACTCCCGCAACCACCCAACACCAGCCAAAACGTACCTAACCCTTCTGTAACGGAACGTTTGAACAGAGACATGAACGCGTCCTTCTAAATCAACTGGTCGGTGAGGCTTCCCTGCAGTCTGATGTCAGGGCCCTCCCTGGGCCCTGATTGCAGTACAGCAGGATTGTGATACACGGCCAGCGAGTTAGAAAAAACTGTCAGAATTGTTCGGAATTGATAGCGCCGTTAGTAGTCCAGAATCAGTCGATACCGACGAATCCGCCGGTCTGGTGTTGCCACAATCGCGAGTACAGGCCGCCCTGTGCCAGTAGTTGGGCGTGGCTGCCGCTCTCGGCGATCTGGCCTTTTTCCAGGACGACCAACCTGTCCATTCGAGCAATCGTGGACAGACGGTGAGCGATGGCAATCACCGTCTTGCCTTGCATCAGGGTTTCCAGGCTTTCCTGGATGGCCGCTTCCACTTCCGAGTCCAGGGCCGACGTGGCTTCGTCCATGATCAGGATCGGCGCGTCCTTGAGCAGGACCCGGGCGATGGCGATGCGTTGGCGTTGCCCGCCGGAGAGTTTCACCCCGCGCTCACCCACATGGGCGTCCAGGCCGACACGGCCCTCGGCGTCTGAGAGCAGCGGGATAAATTCATCGGCACGCGCCTTGCGGATGGCCTCCCAAAGTTCCTGGTCGGTGGCGTCGGGCTTGCCATACAGCAGGTTGTCGCGGATCGAACGGTGCAGCAGCGAGGTGTCCTGGGTAATCATGCCGATGCGTTCGCGCAGGCTTTCCTGGGCCACTTCGGCGATGTTCTGGTCGTCGATCAGGATGCGCCCGCCCTGCAGATCGTAGAGGCGCAGCAGCAGGTTGACCAGGGTCGACTTGCCGGCACCGGAAGGGCCGATCAGACCGATCTTTTCCCCTGGCTTGATCACCAGGTTCAGGCCCCCGATGATGCCGCTGCTCTTGCCGTAGTGGAAATCCACTTGCTCGAAGCGCACTTCGCCGTGGGGCACGCGCAGGCGCGGGGCGTTCTCGCGGTCGATCACCGCCAGTGGCTGGGCGATGGTCTTCAGGCCGTCCTGGACCATGCCGATGTTCTCGAAAATGCCGTTGACCACCCACATGATCCAACCCGACATATTGACGATGCGGATCACCAGGCCGGTGGCCAGGGCAATGGCGCCCACCGAAATCAGCGACTGGGTCCACAGCCACAGGGCCAGGCCGGTGGTGGTGACGATCAGCAGGCCGTTCATGGTGGTGATCACCACGTCCATGCTGGTCACCACGCGGCTGGCCAGCTGGGTTTTTTCGGTCTGCTCGATGATTGCTTCCTTGGCGTACTCCTGCTCGGACTGCGTGTGGGCGAACAGTTTCAAGGTGGTGATGTTGGTGTAGCCATCGACGATGCGCCCCATCAACTTGGAGCGCGCCTCGGAGGAGATCACCGAGCGTTCCTTGACCCGTGGCACGAAGTAGCGCAGCGCCAGGCTGTAGGCGATGATCCAGGTGACCAGCGGGATCATCAGGCGCCAGTCGGCCTCGGCAAACAGCACCAGGGAACTGATGGCGTAGATCGCCACGTGCCAGATGGCATCGACAGCGGCGACGGCTGAGTCGCGCAGCGAGTTGCCGGTTTGCATGATGCGCTGGGCAATGCGCCCGGCAAAATCGTTCTGGAAAAAGTTCAGGCTCTGCTTGAGCACATAGCTGTGGTTCTGCCAGCGGATCAGGCTGGTCATGCCGGGGCTGATGGTCTGGTGTACCAGCAGGTCGTGCAGGGCGCCGAAGATCGGGCGTAGCAGCAGGGCGACCACGGCCATCCAGATCAACTCGGTGGCGTGGACCTGGAAGAAATTGGCCGGCGGTGTGCCCTGGGCCAGGTCGATGATGCGGCTCAGGTAGCTGAACAGCGCTACTTCGATCAGCGCGCCAATCAGGCCGACCACCAATAGCGCGGCAAAGCACGGCCACACCTGGCGCAGGTAATAGAGGTAGAAGGGCAGGACTTTATCGGGAGGTGCCGCGCTGGGAGCGTCGCGGAAGATATCGATCAGTTGTTCAAAGCGACGATAGAGCATTAGGTCTGACGCCCGCCGGGCGGGCTCTCCTTTTCAAATACACGCGCCGCCTTGTGGGCGGCGCGCGAAACGCCCTGTGGACCTTAGTCGATACGCTTGGCCGACTTGATCAGGACAGGATCGATAGGCACGTTTTGCATGCCTTGCTTGGTGGTGGTCTGCGAGTTGACGATGATATCGACTACGTCCATACCCTTGACCACTTTGGCAAATACCGCGTAGCCAGCATCACGGCCCGGGTCGAGGAAGGCGTTGTCGGCTACGTTGATGAAGAACTGGCTGGTGGCCGAATTCGGGTTACTGGTACGCGCCATGGACAAGGTGCCACGCACGTTATGCAGGCCGTTGCTGGCTTCGTTCTTGATCGGCGCTTCAGTTGGCTTTTGCGACATTTGCTGGGTGAACCCGCCGCCTTGCACCATAAAACCCGGGATCACCCGATGAAAAATGGTGTTGGTGTAGAAGCCTTTGTCGACATAGGACAGGAAGTTCTTGGTACTGATGGGCGCCTTGACCGGATCCAACTCGATTTCGATCTCGCCATTGGTGGTGGTGATCAATACGTGTGGTGCCTTGGCCGGCGTGGCCGCCATCAGGTTGGCAGCAAACAGAACAGAACCGGCAAAAACGGCGATTTTTTTCAGCATGGGTCAGTGATCCTGGGAAGTGCTTTCGACTGTCTTCAGAAAATCGAGCAGGGTTGTATTGAAGGTTTCGGGTTGGTCCAGCGGTGTGGCGTGACGCGAATCCTCGATCACCACCAACCGCGCATCGGGCAGCAGTTTTACATAGATTTGTTTCTGCGCCACCGGGGTGTAGTCATGGTCGGCGCTGATGACCAGGGTTGGACAGGTGATTTTCGAAAGTCGTTCCTGCACGCCCCAGCCCACAATCGCGTCGAAGCTCTCGAGGTAAGCACGTTTGTCGTTTCTTGCCCAGCGCTCCGCCATCTTGCGCCGCAGGTCGGCCTGTTCGGGTTTGGGAAACAGCCTGTCACCGAGGGCCTTGCCGATGGTCTTCAAGCTCAGCACACGTGCCAGGGTCCAGCGCTTGGCCCATTGCCAATAGTCATCGGCGCTGCGCACCTTGACCTCGGGTGCGCTGTTGACGATACACAGGCTCTTGAGCAGTTGCGGTTGGTCGACCGTCAGTTGAAAGGCGATCATCGCGCCCATCGACAGGCCCACCACATGGGCGGCGGGCAGTTGCAGGTGTTCGATCAAGGCCACCAGGTCGGCGGTAAATCCTTCGATGCTGTAGCGCTCCCGAGGCTTGTCGGAGCGGCCGTGACCGCGCACGTCCAGCACCACCAGGCGGTAATGCCGGGACAATACCGGTATTTGCAGTTCCCAATCCTGGCAACTGGAGCCCAGGCCATGGATCAGGATCAGCGGCTCGCCGTGGCCATATTCCTCGTAATGCAGGGTGCAACCTTCATGTTCGAAATAGGCCATGGGTGAACTCCGTTTCAGGCTTGCCGGGGGGCGGCAAAGGGGGCGTCCAGCGGTGCGGTGTCGAAGGTGCGTAGCAGTTCGACGAGAATCTGCGTCGCCGGGCCCAGGGGCTTGTCCTTGTTGGAGTACAGGTAGAACGTCGGGTGGCGGCTGCCGCCTTGCTCCAGGGGCAGTTGCTTGAGCACGCCTTCTTTAAGCTCGCGCTCGATCAGGTGCCGGGGCAGCCAGGCAAACCCCAGGCCGCTGCCGACGAAGGTGGCGGCGGTGGCCAAGCTGCCCACGGTCCAGCGCTGTTCGGCGCCGAGCCAGCCGACGTCCCGTGGTTGCTGGCGGCCGGAGTCGCGGATCACCACTTGCATCTGGCTTTCCAGGTCCTGGAAGCTCAACTCGCGGTTAAGCCGGTGCAGGGGGTGTTCGGGGTGGGCCACGGCGACAAATTCCACATCGCTCATTTCCGTGCCCAGGTAGCCTGGGATGCTGAAGCTGCTGATCGCCAGGTCGGCGACGCCTTCAATCAGCAGTTCCTCGACACCCGACAGCACTTCTTCACGCAGGCGCACGCGGCAGCCACGGCTTTGCGGCATGAAGGCGGTGAGGGCGCGTACCAGGCGGGCGTTGGGGTAGGCGGCATCGACCACCAGGCGTACTTCGGCTTCCCAACCTTGCTCCATATGATGGGCCAGGTCTTCGAGCTGGCTGGCGTTTTTCACCAGTTGCCGGGAGCGGCGCAGCAGCACTTCGCCGGCCTCGGTGAGCACGGCCTTGCGCCCGTCGATGCGCAGCAGGGGCACGCCCAACTGGTCTTGCATGCGGGCGACGGTGTAGCTCACCGAGGATTGCGAGCGGTGCAGTACTTCGGCCGCCTGGGCGAAGCCACCATGGTCGACCACGGCTTGCAACGTGCGCCATTGATCAAGGGTCACGCGGGGCGCTTTCAAGATGAGCTCCTCTTGTCCTAAGCTGGCGGTCCTTATTGGAGACTGCCGAATGAGAAAATTCTGTTGTGTAGTGCTGGCACTGTTGCCGCTGAGCGCGTTTGCCTATCCGATCGACGTGTCAAAATCGATCAAGGGGGTGAGCATCGATTACATGGCGTCCGATGTGGACAGTGAGATCAGCTCCATCCAACTCAGTAACTTCGGCAGCAACGACGCTGCGTGCAGGGTCGCATTTACCAATGGTCCGGAGCCTGCGCGGGTACGCAATGTCACGGTTCCTGCCGGCAAAAGCACCAACACCACGGTCAAGTTCAGCCGCGCGATTATCAAGATGCGCATCAAACTGACCTGCGAGCCTAAATAAGGCACAAGCGGGGCGCGGCCAGCGCTATGCTCCGCTTATAAACAACTTTATAGATGGGTTATAGCAGTTTTTTACGCTTTTTTATCGAACGGGCTCTGTTTAACCTTCACTCCATCGACTTACAGCAATTACCGATGGAGCCTACAAAGCCATGTCCAATGTTCTGATCATCGAAAGCAGCGCCCGCCAGCAGGATTCCATCTCCCGCCAGTTGACCCAACAGTTCATCAGCCAATGGCAGGCGGCCCACCCGGCCGATCAGATCACCGTGCGTGACCTGGCCATCAACCCGGTGCCGCACCTGGACGCCAATCTGTTGGGCGGCTGGATGAAGCCGGTCGAGCAGCGCAACGCAGATGAGCAGGCTTCCCTGGACCGTTCCAACCAACTGACCGACGAACTGCTGGCCGCCGACGTGCTGGTAATGGCCGCGCCGATGTACAACTTTGCCATCCCCAGCACCCTCAAAGCCTGGCTTGACCATGTGTTGCGCGCTGGTGTGACGTTCAAGTACACCGCCACCGGGCCACAGGGCCTGTTGACCGGCAAGCGCGCCGTCGTGTTGACCGCCCGTGGCGGTATCCATACCGGCGCGAGCAGCGATCACCAGGAACCGTACCTGCGCCAGGTCATGGGCTTTATCGGTATCCATGACGTCACCTTCATTCATGCCGAAGGGGTGAACCTGGGTGGCGACTTCCAGGAAAAGGGCGTCAACCACGCCAAGGCCTTGCTGGCACAGGTTGCCTGAAGCGTTAATCGCCAGATAATCGCGTGGTGTTTTTATAACCCCACGCAACCCTTCAAGTTCGCGTATCGAACCTCCCTTTGCACTTGTTGCTCCTGAGTGCTCCTGCCCGACTGCCGCTTTAGCGAGGTCGGGTTTTTTTTGCCCCGAGTTTCGCCCCGCCGTGAAAAACGCTAATGTCGCGCCCATTCAAATACGAGGCGCACATGGGCTATTTACTGATTGTCACGCTGATCCAGGCGTTTTCCTTCAGCTTGATCGGCGAATACCTGGCCGGTCATGTCGACAGCTATTTCGCCGTGCTGGTGCGCGTGCTGCTGGCCGGGCTGGTGTTTATCCCGCTGACCCGCTGGCGTTCGGTGGAGCCTGCGTTCATGCGCGGCATGCTGCTGATCGGCGCGTTGCAGTTTGGCGTGACATATGTGTGCTTGTACTTGAGCTTTCGCGTGCTGACGGTGCCCGAGGTGTTGTTGTTCACCATCCTCACGCCGTTGCATGTGACGTTGATCGAAGACGCACTGAACCGGCGCTTCAACCCGTGGGCGTTGATTGCTGCGCTGGTGGCGGTGGCGGGCGCGGCGGTGATCCGCTTTGACCAGATCAGCCCGGACTTCTTCATGGGCTTCCTGTTGCTGCAACTGGCCAACTTCACCTACGCCGCCGGGCAAGTGCTGTACCGGCGCCTGGTGGCGCGCCATCCAAGCGACTTGCCGCACTACCGGCGCTTTGGCTATTTCTACCTGGGAGCATTGGCCGTGGTGTTGCCAGCGTTCCTGTTGTTCGGCAAAGCCAACTTCCTGCCCGAAGCGCCATTGCAGTGGGGGGTATTGGTGTTTCTGGGGCTGGTCAGCACCGCGTTGGGCTTGTACTGGTGGAACAAGGGCGCCTGCCTGGTCAACGGCGGCACCCTGGCCGTGATGAACAACCTGCATGTGCCGGTGGGGTTGCTGCTGAACCTGCTGATCTGGAATCAGCATGAACCGTTGGGGCGGTTGTTCCTGGGCGGGGCGGTGATCGTGGCGGCGGTGTGGATCAGCCGGTTGGGTGTGCGCCCGGCTGTTGGACCTGCAACCCAGTAAAAGCTGGCTGATATGGGGCTGTGGTGGCGAGGGGGCTTGTCCCCCGCTGGGCTGCGCAGCAGCCCCAATAAAGCCAACGAGTTCTCTCAGGTAACCCGAGTTGGTTGGTTTTGGGGGACAAGCCCCCTCTCCACAATAGGTCTGCGCAGTGGATTAAAGCGCAGCTTTTTCTGGGGCTGGCAAATAGCTGGCACCCAGCACCGCCGGCAATACCCCGGCCCGCAGGTCATTGCCACTTGGCTGTTGGTACAGGCTCAAGCCAAACTCCGGCAGCACTGCCAACAGGTAGTCAAAAATATCCCCCTGGATCCGCTCGTAATCCGCCCACGCGGTGGTGCGGGTAAAGCAGTAGATTTCCAGGGGCACGCCCTGGGAGGTGGTCTGCATCTGGCGCACCATGCAGGTCATGTTCGGCTGGATATCGGGATGGCTCTTGAGGTACGCCAGGGCGTAGGCACGGAAAGTCCCCAGGTTGGTCATCCGCCGACGGTTGGCCGAGAGTTGCGCGCTGTGGCCCTGGGCTTCGTTCCAGGCTTTGAGTTCCGCCTGCTTGCGGCTGATGTAGTCGGTCAGCAGGTGGACCTGGGTCATGCGCACTTCTTCATCGTCACGCAGGAAGCGCACGCCGGCCGCGTCGATAAACAGGCTGCGTTTGATCCGCCGCCCGCCCGAGGCCTGCATGCCGCGCCAGTTCTTGAACGATTCGGACATCAGGCGCCAGGTGGGGATCGAGACGATGGTCTTGTCGAAGTTCTGCACCTTGACCGTATGCAAGGTGATATCCACCACATCGCCATCGGCGCCGACCTGGGGCATTTCGATCCAGTCGCCGACCCGCAGCATGTCGTTGCTGGTCAATTGCACGCTGGCGACAAACGACAGCAGTGTGTCCTTGTACACCAACAGGATCACCGCCGACATCGCACCCAGGCCGGACAACAGCAACAGCGGCGAGCGGTCGATCAGCGTGGCGACGATGATGATCGCGCCAAACACGAACAACACCATTTTTGCCAATTGCACATAGCCCTTGATCGAGCGCGTGCGGGCGTGTTCGGTGCGGGCGTAGATATCCAGCAGGGCGTTGAGCAGGGCGCTCATGGCCAGGACCTGGAACAGGATGGTGAACGCCAGCGCCACGTTGCCGATGAACAACGCGGCGTTTTTGCTCAGTTCCGGCACCAGGTGCAGGCCGAACTGGATCACCAGGGACGGCGTCATCTGTGCCAGGCGATGGAAGACTTTGTTGTGCCGCAGGTCATTGAGCCAGTGCAGCGCCGGCTGGCGCCCGAGCAGTTTGACGGTGTGCAGGATGAGGTAGCGAGCCACCCGTCCGACAATCAGGGCCACGACCAGCAGCACCAGCAAGGCGATGCTTGAATGCAGCAGCGGATGTTGGTCCAGGGCACCCCAGAGGTCTTGGACGTTGAGCCAGAGCTGTTTGATATCCATGGTTTAAAGCGATTCTTCTGTAAGACATGACGGGGCGATTAGAGCATTTAAGTGCTGCAAAGTTGTGCAGGCAGACAAATCACCTGACAAAAAACCATCTGATTGGCCCACTTCGCGTAAAGAAACTCGGCCTGAGCGCCCGAAACCGTTACCCTATGCAGCTGATTTTTTGTATTTCTTCGAGGTAGCACCCGTGTTTTCCCAATTCGCCCTGCACGAACGCCTGCTCAAAGCCGTGGCCGAGCTTAAATTTGTCGAGCCTACGCCTGTGCAAGCAGCGGCCATCCCGCTCGCGCTCCAAGGGCGTGACCTGCGGGTGACGGCTCAAACCGGGAGTGGCAAGACCGCCGCTTTCGTCCTGCCGATCCTCAATCGTCTGATCGGCCCGGCCAAGATCCGCGTCAGCATCAAGACCCTGATCCTGTTGCCTACCCGTGAGCTGGCCCAGCAGACCTTGAAGGAAGTGGAGCGTTTCTCGCAGTTCACCTTCATCAAGTCCGGTCTGATCACCGGCGGTGAAGACTTCAAGGTGCAGGCCGCCATGCTGCGCAAGGTCCCGGATATCCTGATCGGCACCCCTGGGCGGATGATCGAGCAACTGAACGCCGGCAACCTGGACCTCAAGGAAGTCGAAGTACTGGTGCTCGACGAAGCCGACCGCATGCTCGACATGGGTTTTGCCGACGACGTGCAGCGCCTGGTCGAAGAGTGCGTCAACCGCCAGCAGACCATGCTGTTCTCCGCCACCACTGGCGGTTCGACCCTGCGCGAGATGGTCGCCAAGGTCCTGAACAACCCTGAGCACCTGCAGGTCAACAACGTCAGCGACCTGAACTCGACCACCCGTCAGCAGATCATCACCGCTGACCACAATGTGCACAAAGAGCAGATCCTCAACTGGCTGTTGGCCAACGAGACGTATCAGAAGGCCATTGTGTTCACCAACACCCGGGCCATGGCCGACCGCATCTACGGGCGCCTGGTGGCTCAGGAGTACAAGGCGTTTGTCTTGCACGGTGAGAAGGACCAGAAGGACCGCAAGCTGGCCATCGACCGCCTCAAGCAGGGCGGCGTGAAGATCCTGGTAGCCACCGACGTCGCCGCGCGCGGCCTGGACGTGGACGGCCTGGATATGGTGATCAACTTCGATATGCCGCGCAGCGGCGACGAGTACGTGCACCGTATCGGCCGTACCGGGCGTGCCGGCAGCGATGGCCTGGCCATTTCGCTGATCTGCCATGGCGACTGGAACCTGATGTCGAGCATCGAGCGCTACCTCAAGCAGTCGTTTGAGCGGCGCACCATCAAGGAAGTCAAAGGCACCTACACCGGGCCGAAGAAGGTCAAGGCCTCGGGCAAGGCCGTGGGCGTGAAGAAGAAAAAGGTCGACGCCAAGGGCGACAAGAAGAAAGCCGGCGCCAAGTCGCCGACCAAGCGCAAGATCGCCAACCGGCCGAAGACCGACAACCTGTCGTTGGTCAGCAAGGACGGCATGGCACCGCTCAAGCGCCGCAAGCCAGAAGCACCGGCTGCCGAATAATACGGCGGCGCACAAAAAAACCGGACAATGTCCGGTTTTTTTATGCCTTCAGTTTTTTGCCTTGGCCGCCGCTTCCTTCAATTCCTTGAGCCGCGCCTCGATCAACTGGCACTTGTCGGGGAACTTCGCGCTTTCGGTATCCAGGTCCATTTGCTGCAGTTCATCGTTGATTTCCTTGGCCTTGGTCGGGTTCTGCTGGGTGAGGGTGCTGACTTCCTTGGCCAGTTGCTCACGTTTTTCCGTGGCCTCTTCCGGGGTACAGGCCCAGGCGGGCAGGGCGCTCAACAGGGTGGCGGCGACGGCCAGTTGCATCAGGGTTTTCATGGGTAGACCTCCTTGGCGGTGATACTCGGTTGAGGGCTACGGCCCGCGAAAAGTTCAGTGCAATCACGCTCGTCCATCCGGCTGAACGGCGCCCGCACACGCCGGTCACAACCTTTGAAGGCCGCCAGTCGGTGTGCCTGCAGGAGGGATTCAGGATGAGTACTTACAATTGGGATCTGATCGAGCGTCTGTTACATGAAGTGCAAAATGGCGAGGGCAGCTTTGCCCCGCGCAAGTATGCCGAGCAAGAAGCCGCCGAGAAGGCCACGGCCGGCGACTTCAACGGCGACCTCGATGCGCTGAAAAAGACCGCAGCCGACTATGAGGCGCTGTTGTTCAAGCGCGGCTTTATCGAGTCCCGTCCAGAGGATCAGGGCGGCAATGGCGAGAACTTCATTTTGACGCCGCTGGGGGCCCGCCTGCTGGCGCTGATCGACAGTTCCATCCCGGGCAACGATCACCCGCGCCAGGTTTTGGACGAGCAGGCCGATGCGCTGGATCCGGCGACGTTCGAGGTCGTGGCCTCCAAGGCGCAAATCGCCTGAGCCGGCTGAAACTGTCAAATCGGTAATCTGGCGCTAAGCCAACTGACAGGCGCCGATTCCTATTCTTGGGTCATTCAATTGACGGGAATGGAATCGGCATGCACTCCAACACTTCTCGACGAACCTTCGTCAAAGGCTTGGCTGCGGCCGGCCTGCTGGGCGGCGCAGGCCTGTGGCGGCCGCCGGTCTGGGCCCTGGCCAGTCCCGGGCAACCGGGCGTGCTGGCAGGCAGCGATTTTGAACTGTCCATTGGCCAGACCCCGGTCAACCTCACCGGCAACGTGCGCACCGCCTTGACCATCAACGGCAGTTTGCCGGGGCCGCTGCTGCGCTGGCGCGAAGGCGATACCGTGACCTTGCGCGTGCGTAACCGCCTGGCAGAGCCGACGTCGATCCACTGGCACGGGATTATCCTGCCGGCCAATATGGACGGCGTGCCGGGCCTGAGTTTCAAGGGGATCGAGCCGGGTGGGGTGTATGTCTATCAGTTCAAGGTCAATCAGCACGGCACCTACTGGTACCACAGCCACTCCGGGCTCCAGGAGCAACAAGGGGTCTATGGCCCGCTGGTGATCGATCCGCGGGAGCCGGAACCCTTCACTTACCAGCGCGACTATGTGGTGATGCTGACGGACTGGACCGACGAAGATCCCGTCAGCCTGATGAAGACCCTGAAGAAACAGTCCGACTACTACAACTTCCATAAACCCACCGTGGGCGACTTCATCAAGGATGTGGCCGACAAGGGCTGGTCGGCCACCGCTGCCGACCGTCTGATGTGGGCGAAAATGAAGATGAATCCCACGGACCTGGCGGATGTCAGCGGCGCGACCTACACCTTCTTGATGAACGGCCAGCCACCTGCGCAAAACTGGACCGGGCTGTTTCGCGCCGGTGAGAAGATCCGCCTGCGCTTGATCAACGGCTCGGCCATGACCTACTTCGATGTGCGTATTCCGGGCCTGAAGATGACGGTTGTGGCTGCCGACGGCCAGCCGGTGAAACCGGTCAGCGTGGACGAGTTGCGCATCGCCGTGGCCGAGACCTACGACGTGCTCGTCGAGCCGAGCGAGGCGGCCTACACCCTGTTCGCCCAATCCATGGACCGCACCGGCTACGCACGCGGCACACTCAGCCGTGAGCCGGGCTTGCTGGCGCCGGTCCCGGCGCTGGACGCCCGCCCCTGGTTGACCATGGATGACATGGGAATGGGCGGTATGGACCACGGTGCAATGGATCACGGGGCCATGGCAGATATGCCGGCCATGGATCACAGTCAGATGGCCGGCATGGACGGTGGGGCGATGCAGGGCATGGACCACAGCGCCATGGCGGGGATGGCGATGCCAATGCAAAGCCATCCGGCCAGCGAAACCAATAACCCGTTGGTAGACATGCAGGCGATGAGCACCTCACCCAAGCTCGACGACCCTGGCATCGGCTTGCGCAACAACGGGCGCAAGGTCCTGACCTATGCCGATTTGCGCAGCACCTTTGAAGACCCCGACGGCCGCGAGCCCAGCCGCACCATCGAGTTGCACCTGACCGGGCATATGGAGAAGTTCGCCTGGTCCTTCGACGGGGTGAAGTTCTCCGATGCCGAGCCGATCAGGTTGACCTATGGCGAGCGGGTGCGGGTGGTGCTGGTCAACGACACCATGATGACGCACCCGATTCACCTGCATGGCATGTGGAGTGACCTGGAGGACGAAAACGGCCAGTTCATGGTGCGCAAACACACCATCGACATGCCGCCGGGATCGCGTCGCAGTTACCGGGTGACCGCCGATGCCCTGGGGCGCTGGGCCTATCACTGCCATCTGCTGTACCACATGGAAATGGGCATGTTCCGTGAAGTCCGGGTGCAAGAATGAGGAACCGAGCATGAGCCATCTATTTCGCCCCGCTGCGCTACTGATCGCGACATTTGCCCCCGTAGCGCTGGTTAGCGCCGAAACCAAGGACCACAGCCAGATGCAGGGCATGACGCCAGCAACACCTGCGGCCAGCAGTCAGAGTCGTACACCAATTCCACCGCTGACCGACGCCGATCGCGCCGCGGTCTACAACGCCCCGGGCGGGCATGTGGTGCATGACAGTGGCATCAACTCGTTGTTTGTGATCGACCAACTGGAATGGCAAGGCTCTGACGATGGCCGCGCCGTGGGCTGGGATGCCAAGGGCTGGATGGGCGGTGATATCGACCGCTTGTGGTTGCGCACCGAAGGTGAGCGCGCCAAGGGCAAGACTGAAAAGGCCGAGGTCCAGGCGTTATGGGGCCACGCCATCAGCCCGTGGTGGGACGTGGTGGCCGGTATGCGCCAGGACTTCAAGCCCGGTGACAGCCAGAGTTGGGCGGCGTTCGGCCTGCAAGGCATGGCCCTGTACAACTTCGAGGCCGAGGCCACGCTGTTTGTCGGTGAAGGTGGGCAGACCGCGGCGCGCCTCGAAGGGGACTACGATATTTTGCTGACCAATCGGCTGGTGCTGCAGCCTACCGCCGAGGCCAACTTTTACGGGAAAAACGATCCGGGGCGCGGGATTGGCTCAGGCCTTGCGCAAACTGAGGTTGGGGTGCGGCTGCGTTACGAAATCCGTCGCGAGTTTGCGCCTTACGTCGGGGTGACCTGGAATCGTGCCTACGGCCAGACGGCCGAGTACGCCAGGGACGAGGGCGAGGACCGCAGCGAGGTGCGCTGGGTACTGGGTGTACGCCTGTGGTTTTGATGGATGCTGATTAAAAAACTCTACCTATAACCTGTCGCCATGAGCGGCCAGGAGCCTTGCATGTCTGTGTTTAAAACCACGTGGGTGGCGGTTGCGCTGTGTTCCGGATTATTGCTCAGTGGGCCTTCCTGGGCCCATCCGAAGTTGCTGTCTTCACTGCCTGCGGCCGGGGCAAGCGGGCCGGCCCCCGAGACCATTGAGCTGCACTTTTCGGAAAACCTGCTGACCCAATTTTCGGGCGCCAAGCTGATCATGACCGCGATGCCCGGCATGGCCCATTCGCCCATGCCCATCAAGGCCAGCGTGTCGGGCAGCAGCGACCCCAAGGTGATGCTGATCAAGCCTGCGGCGCCGCTGCCGGCCGGGACCTACCGGGTGGACTGGCGCGCGGTGTCGTCAGACACCCACCCCATTACCGGCGATGTGGTGTTCAGCGTCCGGCCATGAGTGAGTCTGTGGGCATTGCCTTGCGGTTTGCGCTGTACCTGGACCTGATGCTGCTGTTCGGCATGGGCTTGTTTGGTCTGTATGGGCTGAAGGCATCGGAGCGGCTATCCGGCGCCGTGTTGAATTTCAAAGGCTGGCTGGCAGGGACCGCGCTGCTTGGCATGTTGCTCTCGATGGCTTCGCTGCTGGTCATGACCCGGGCCATGAGCGGTGAGCAAGAGTGGCAGGCACTTGGGCCGCATCTGCAGATGATGCTGTGGCAGACCGAGTTTGGCTTGACCTGGATGCTGCGTATCGGCGTATTGCTGGTGGTCGCTCTGGTTGCCTTGACCGGTGCAATGTGGCCTAGCGCCAGTCTGTGGCTGGCGACCTGGGCGGTGGAGGCTGGCCAATACACGCTGGCCTGTCGCGCCCTGCGGCGTAGCCTGAGCGTGGAATTCGGTGCGGTGCTGCTGATCCTGGGGCTGGTCGCGTGGTTGGGGACGCTGGGCCCAATGGCGTCGGGCTAGGCTGGGCTGCCCTTGAGGCACTTGAGGGACTGGAAGTCGCTGCGCACTTTATCGATCTTCTGCACCAGCTTCTGTCGTTGTTGCACCGTGCTTTCGGCCATCAAATCCACCAGCAGACTGCGGGCCGCCGCTTCGGTCTGGGCATAGGCCTGGCGATAATCTGCGGTCCACAGGCTTTCACGGTCCACCAGCAGTTGCTCCATCTTGCGCGGGAAGTCGCTGCTAGCCCGTTGGTTGACGGCCGCGATGAACTGCGCCTGCCAATGGGCGCGGTTGCCGATCCATTGCTGGTTCTGCGCCCCCAGGGCGGTGGACCAGGCCAGCACACGCTCTTGCTGGCTGGCGCTCAACGGGCCGAGCCAGGCGTCCAGGCGTTTGTTCATGCGCTCGCTACGGTCCTTGATCTGTTGCGCCAGGGGAGGCTTGAGGTATTCGTCCTGGCGTTTACGCAGGTCCTTGGCCAGCGCTTGATCCATCTCCCGTACCTGTTGCTCGTCCAGCCCGCGTAGCAATTGGATGGCGGATGGAGTGACCTGCCGGGCGACATCGGCGATGGCCTGCTTGGCTTCGAGGGTGCGGGTTTGCAGGGCTGCATCACTGACCTGATGGTTGTCGACCATCTGTTGCAGGCGGTCGAGCCAGTCGAGGTAGCCGGGCAATTGGGTGGTGCAGTGCCAGGCCAGGTGGTCCTTGAGGGTGTCGTTGAACCAGCTTTTCTGCCCGGCGTTCATGTCCAGGTAGTCGTTGAGGGTCCAGGGGATGATCACGTCGAGGTTGCGATAGGCCAGGCCCACGCGGTTGCAGCCGGCAAGCAGCACGCTCAGGGCCAGCAAGGCCACCAGGATTCTTAACCGATACAGCATGGGCGAGTCCTTGCGCAGTCCAGGGATGTTCATCTGAACTCGCCGGGGGCGTGACAGTTCAGCCCATCAATAAAACGATCGCTCGGCCTTGAGGGTCAACAGGCCATCACATTGCGAATTGTGTCCGGAGTAGGCCGAGCAGTCGCTGCCGCTGAGGCTGGAGTCGCTGTAGATCAGGTCCAGGTCGACGCCCATCCACGGCCGGGAGAACTTCACCGACCAGTCGCTGAAACTACGGATCGAGCCGCCCTCCACCGATGCCGGAGCGCCTAACTGATGAGTGGTGTACTTCATGCTCACGCCAATGCCAAACGGTTGGGTGCCGCCCAGGTCGGCAAACAGGGTGCTGTCGCGACGATCGGGATCGTTGCCCAATGACACGCCAAAGCGATTGCCCAGCAAGTTCAGGCCGCCGTAGAACTCCTGGCTGTCGAGCGGGCTCAACTTGGGGTAGCTGTAGTGGATCATCCCCAGTTCATAGCCCAGGGTCTGGTCGAACGGGCGCTTGAAGCCCAAATAGGAATCGACTTCCAGGTTACTGGCGGGTGACAGGCCCATGCTCGGCGAAAACTGGCCGAAATACAGACCGCTGGCGTGGCTCAGGTCGAGGCCGCCGTGGAACGAGTTGCTGCCCGGAGAGGTGGGTTTGACCAGGCCCTGGGCCATGCTGCGGCTGGGCGTAGTCCCCAGTTTCAAGTCGAAGTCGCCCAGTTCACGCTGGAAAACCTGCGCGTCGGCGAGGGGGCTGGCGAGCAGGGCGCTGACCAGGAAAATGCACGGCTTGAGCATGCGTCACTCCATGAAAAGCGAGGAGCAGTAACAGAAGGAATCGGGCAAACGCCCGATCTAGACGTGTGCAAGCATACCGGCGAAAGTCAGGGGCTGAGGCCCGTTCGTCGATTGGCGGGGTTGAAAGTGTGTCGGGGGGGAGGGTGCGGGCTCTAGTCCTAGCGCCTTGATAGGCAAGACGCTTAGGGACCAGGTGGGAGGCGTAGGCGGCTTCGCGCTTACTTCTTACCCAGGGTGATCTGCTTGGACGGGCCGAAAGTCTGGCCGCTCACGCCCTTGGCGATCTGCTGGATTTCGCCACCGGACTTGAGGAACGCGGCGATTTGGTTGTTGATCGATTCGCTGGTTTCAACGGCGGGAGCTGGCTTTGCTTTGCTGTTGGATGCTTTTACGCGCATGGCGGCCACTAACCTGTAGAAAATTAACTTGGCCAGGCATCGTACATGAAATGCTTGACAATTGCTTGGTAAATATCTCCCAGGAATAAGCTGCGTTATTATAAAAACCTAAGTTGATCTATGGTTGAGGGCCCTAACTCGCTGTTTTAAATAGAAACCCGAGGGGAAAACTCCAGCCGCCCATCGATGCCAGCACCCAGCCCGACCTGACGAGCGGAGCGGTTGCCTGAAATCCCCTGGCAAACCCGCGATTTTTCAGGGTTGCGCGCCTGGACACGGGACCGCTGCCTTCAACTCGGGTAGAATGCCGCCCACGCAATGAGGGTATTGGAAATGGCTTTAGTCGGGCGCTACAACAGTTTGCAAGTGGTTAAACACACTAACTTTGGTTTGTATCTGGATGGTGAGCAAGAGGGCGAAATCCTCTTGCCTAATCGTTATATTCCCAAAGATATTCCCAGTGAAGATGAAGACTGGCTTAACGTTTTTATTTATCTGGACAGCGATGACAAACTTATCGCCACCACTGAAAAACCAAAAGTGCAGGTGGGTGAGTTTGCCAGCCTGAAAGTGGTAGAAGTCAACAGCATCGGGGTATTCCTCGACTGGGGCCTGCCCAAGGACCTGCTGCTGCCTTACTCCGAGGAAAAGCGCCAACTGACTGCCGGTGAATACTGCGTGGTGCATGTCTACCTCGACAAGCACACCAAGCGCATCACCGCCACTGCGCGCCTGGACCGTTACCTGGACAAGACCCCGGCCAACTACACCGTGGGCCAGGAAGTTGATTTGCTGGTTGCCGAAGCCACTGATATGGGGTTCAAGGCGATCATCAACAACAAGCACTGGGGCCTGATCCACAAGAACGAAGTGTTCAAGTTCCTGCGTCCGGGCAAGGAAGAGAAGGGGTTCATCAAGGAGATCCGCGCCGACGGCAATATCAGCCTGAGCCTGCAACCGGTCGGCGAGCAAGCGGCGTCCAGCCTGAACTCGAAGATCCTCGCCAAGTTGCGTGAAAACAACGGCAGCCTGCCGGTCAGCGACAAGAGCGACCCGACCGTGATCAGCAACTTGTTTGGCGTGAGCAAGGGCAACTTCAAGAAGGCCATTGGTGCGCTGTACAAGCAGGGCCAGATCGTGATTCACGCTGATCGTATTGAACTAAGCTGACTGCAACCTGCTCTTGTGTAGGAGTCGCTATCGCCGGCATGCCGGCTCCTACAGTAGGGTGTCGTCATGGGCAAAAAAGTCGTGTTTGCTTACCTCGGTACGTTATTGGCTTTTTTAGTGCTCGATGGCCTCTGGCTTGGCGTGTTGATGGGGTCGACCTACAAGGCCCTGCTGGGGCCGCTGATGCTTGAACAACCGCGATTGCTGCCGGCGGCACTGTTCTACTTCCTTTATGTATTCGGCTGTGTGGCTTTTGTGGTGCTGCCGGCGCTGGCCAGTGGTGGCTGGCAACGGGCCGCCCGCCTGGGCGCCTTGCTCGGGTTGGTGGCCTATGGCACCTATGACCTGAGCAACTGGGCGACCTTGCAAGGCTGGTCGGCGGGCCTGGCATTGATGGACATGGCGTGGGGCACCTGCCTCACGGCTGCGTGCTGCTTGCTGGGGTACGGGGCGGCGCACCGCGTCAGGGGCTGAGCCGCGCCCGGCAATCAATCGGTGCCGGGGCCGGTCGTAGCAGCAATGCACCGGCCAGTATCAGGCCGGTGCCCGCCACTATCAGCGCCGGCTGCAAGCCGCCGCTAAGGTGGCTACTCAACGAGGCCAGCAGTGGGCCACTTAACTGGCCCAGGGCAAAACATGCCGTCAGCAGCCCCGTGCTGCGTTGCGCACCGTGGGGTGCGATTTCCCGCAGGCGCTGCATCACCAGTTGCATGCACGCCAGGAACGGCAGACCGCACAGCACTACGCCCAATGCCAAACCCACACCATTGCCCAGCAAACAAGCGAAGACGCCGGCCGCTTGCAGCCATAGGGTGGCCATCAACCAATAGCGTGTAGTGTCGGGGTTGGGCTTGCGCAGGCTGACCAGCAACACACCCAGGGCTGCCGCGAGGCCAAAGCACGGCCAGAACAGGTCCGCCTGCCAGGCGCCCTTGAACTGCGCGCTGGCCATTTGTGACAGGAACGTGGCGGGGATGATGTAGCCCAAGCCAAACAACAGGTAAACCCAGCCCAGATGCGCGATGCTGCCATTGCTCCCGGTAGTGGCGCTGCTGCTCTGCGGCTGCCCTCTGTCAGGCTGGGGCAGTAACGGCAGGATCACCAGCAACATGCCCAGGGCGACCACGCCATACACCAGCCACAACGTCGCCGAATCCTCGCCCAGCAGGTTCGAGCCCAATGCCAACAATCCCGTGAGCAGGATCCCCAGCCCAGGCCCGGCAAATACCAATGCTCCGAATCGCGGGCGCCCGGCGGCAATCGCCAGGGGTTGGCTCAGGCCGGTAATCATCACCAGCACCCAGGCGCTGGCCACGCCCGTGCCAAAGCGCAACATCAGGTGCGACCAGAAGCCGCTGGCCCAGAACGATGCCAGGGTCAGCAGCACACACAACCACAACCCGCCGAGCAGCCGCCCGCGTATGTGGTGATGACTGCGCGCGAACATCGAGTCCACGGCCCCCACGAAATAGCCCAGGTAGTTGGCTGCGGCGATCAGCCCGGCCTCGGTCAGGTCGATTTGCCCTTCGCTGAGCAAGTGTGGCATTTGCGGGGTGAGGGCAAAGCGGCCAATGCCCATGGCCATCATCAGGGCGATAAAGCTGGCGAGTAAGCGAATCAGGGGAGACATGGGGCAAATTCCTGCAAGAAGCGATGACCCCAGGTTAAGGTGGATTGTTATTCAGTAAAAATGAATAATACTGAGCAACTTGTTCAGTTAAGGAGAATGGTCGTGGAGTTCAGCCAACTGCGTATTTTCCAGGCTGTGGCCGAAGAGGGCTCTATCACCCGTGCGGCAGAGCGCCTGCACCGGGTGCCGTCGAACCTCTCGACCCGGCTCAAGCAAATGGAAGAGCAATTGGGTGTCGAGTTGTTCGTGCGCGAGCGCCAGCGCCTGCAATTGTCGCCTGCTGGCAAGGTGCTGCTCGACTACAGCACGCGGCTTCTGGCGCTGCACGACGAAGCGCACGGCGCCGTACAGGGCGGGCAACCAGCCGGGGACTTTGTGCTGGGCAGCATGTACAGCACCGCCGCGATCCATTTGCCGAAGCTGCTGGCGCAATATCACAAGGCTTACCCGATGGTGAACCTGCAAGTGCAGTCGGCGCCCAGCGGTGAGCTGCTTGAAGGCCTGATCACCGGGCGTCTGGATGCAGCGCTGGTGGATGGCCCATTGACCTTGGCGACCCTGGACGGTGTGCCGTTGTGCGAGGAGCGCTTGCTGCTGATCTGCGAGGCGGACCACCCGCCGGTACGCGGCCCGCAGGATGTGGCCGGGCGCTCGGTGTTCACCTTCCGACGCAGTTGTTCGTATCGGGCGCGCCTGGAAGCGTGGTTTTCCCACGACCGCGTAGCCATGGGGCGGGCCATCGAGATCGAGTCGTATCAAGGCATGCTGGCGTGTGTGATCGCCGGTTCCGGGGTGGCGTTGATGTCCGAATCGATGCTCGACAGCCTGCCCGGCAAGCACAGCGTCTCGATCCACCCCCTGGCCGAGCCGTTTGCCCACGCCACCACCTGGCTGATGTGGCGCAAGGGCATGCTCGGGGCTAATCTCAACGCGTGGATTGACCTGCAGCAACAGGGCAAGACGCGGCCTGAACAAGAGGCGCGAGCGATTGCCTGACCGCATCGTCAGGATTTGTATCAATTCAGTAATGGTTCGTTGCGGTTTCAGGCAAGCATTGCGTGGGACTTAGTACTACTATCTGTAGGAAGCAGCCACAGAATTCCAGCTGCTCGGCACTACCCTCAAAGGGGGCACCATGAAAGAAAAACTGCAAAACTGGCTGCACGACCTCGGCGTCGCACTCGGCTTGATCGAGCCACCGCTGCAACCGGTGCCTATCCGCACCGATGACGAACAGCGCCGCCCGCGTCGCAGGTAAGCCCGGAAAAGCGCTCAGGCATTAGTGTTTGGGCGCGATCACTGGTTACGCTTTCCCAGGAACACAGTGGATGGGCGCGTGCTCGTATGTGATAGAACCGCGCCAGTCGAAGACCACGTTCCTAAATTAAGTTGCGCTCGCTTTGTCTGATCATGGAAGTATTCTGGTCGGACGTTTCCTTTTGTCTGCTCCCTCGACCTTTTCTATATTTGGACGTTTTATATTCCTGCTCTCTTCAAGGAAGGAAGGCAGGGGTATGTCGTTTGTTAACAGTGATGGAATGCTGATCTCCGACAAAGTGATACTGCGTCGATTTAACGCGATTGAGCATGGGGATTTGCACGGTGTACAGGCTTTAGTTGTCCACCAGACGGATGCACCGACGGCGCAACATACGTTCAATGGCTATCTCGCAAAAGGCAGTGGTGCGCACTTTCTGATTGATAAAAATGGTTTTGTTTACCAGACGGCCAGTTTGAAAAAACGCTGTTACCACGTTGGAAAACTCATTCGCTCGAAGTGCTTGGCGATTGATAAAAAAACGTGTGACAGCGCGCAGATGGCCCGCATTCAAACGTTATCGTGGACTGCGCAGATCAAGGCGTTGGACGCGCATGAGCGAGCCAAAAGCTATCCTGAACGCTATCCCGTGAACTCCGACTCTATTGGCATCGAACTGGTGGGCAAGCACTTGGATACCTCTCGGTATGAGAGCGTTACCGCCGCCCAAAACCAATCCCTTCAATGGCTCGTTAACGAGTTGTATGTTCATTTCAACCTATCCTCGGGTGATGTCTACAGGCATCCGCAGATATCCTATAAAAACCCAGGTGAAGCCAGTAGTGCGGTGTGGGAATGATGACGATCAAAGTGTGGCCGATTGGCGCATTACTCGTTCTTGCGGGATGTACGGATCTGCACAACACGCCCGACCTTGAAAGCATTGTTATCTCCAGCTTCCAATCCCAGGAACCCGAGAGTTGCCGGTCTTCTGACGTGCCGCTCGACTCAAGCCGTGTGCGGGCGTTTTTCCAACGGGCGTCGAAGATTGATAGCCGCACCCTGCATGACCGTTACGAGTGGGCACCTTGCTATTTGGAGGGCAGTCTGAAGTACAACGGGCAGGTTTGTACGTGGCAGGTAAGGGCGGGAGCCACTGGGGTCGTCCAGTGTCCGTCGGCAGAGCAGTACTTTACTTGTGAAGAGTGCAGCGACCTGTTTGCAAAACCCGGGGATTAAAAAAACGGATGCGACACCGACGTCGCACCCGCTGAAGAAAGCTTTATTCAAGCGGCGTCGGCCACCGTGACCTGTGGCCGGCGCGACAGCATGCTCACCAGCACAAAACTCACCACACTCACGCCCAGGCTGTAGTAGATCGGTGTGTTTGCCTCCAGACCATCCTTGATCATGAACACCAGCGACGTGGCAAACCCCAGTGCCATGGCGCTGATTGCGCCCGAAGTGGTCGCGCGTTTCCAGTAGATCGCCCCGATCAACGGGATCAACATGCCGCCGACCAGCAGGTTATAGGCCAGGGTCAAGGCACTGATCACATCGGTTACTACCAAAGCGATAGCCAGCACGGCGATGCCGGTCAGCAGGGTGAACAGGCGGTTGATGTTCAGGCTCGACTGTTTGCCGCCGCGCAGGCGTGGCAGCAGGTCTTCGGTGAGCACGGTGGATGCGGCGAGCAGCCCGGCGCTGGCCGTGGACATCATGGCCGCCAGGGCCGCGGCGATCACCAGGCCACGCAGGCCATCGGGCAGCGACAGTTTGACGATGGCGGCGAAGGCGTTGTTGACGTTGTCCAGGTCCGGGATCAGCACATGGGCGGCCATGCCGATCAGGGCACAGGCCAGGCCGTAGAGGATGCAGTAGAAACCGGCGAAAGTGCCTGCATACTTGGCGACCTTTTCGTCCCGGGCGGTAAAGACCCGTTGCCAGATGTCCTGGCCGATCAGGATGCCGAAAAAGTAGATCATGAAGTAGGTGATGATGGTGTCCCAGCCGATGCTGGTGAAGCTGAAACTGGCCGCTGGCAGCTTGGCCACCAGCTCATCCCAGCCGCCCACGCGGTACAGGCAGATCGGCAGCAGGATAAACATCAGGCCGACGGTCTTGATCACGAACTGCACGATATCGGTCAAGGTCAGTGACCACATGCCGCCGATGGTCGAATACACCAGCACCACGCCACCGCCCAGCAGGATGGCGGCCCAGAAGGGCAGGTCAAACATCACCTGCAATACGGTGCCGATCCCCAGGATCGAGGTCACTGCCAGCATCAGCGCGTAGGCCAGCATGATCAACCCGCTGGCCTGGCGGGCCGTGGGGTTGTAGCGCTGCTCCAGGACCTGGGTCACGGTGAAGATTTTCAGCTTGAGCAAGGGCTTGGCGAGGAACAGGTTCAGCGCGATGATCCCCGCGCCCAGCGCTGCGCAGAGCCAGAAGCCGGAAATACCGTGGACATACCCCAGGCGCACGCTGCCCACGGTGGACGCGCCACCGAGTACCGTTGCTGCCATGGTGCCCATGTACAGGGTCGGCCCCAGGTTGCGCCCGGCGACCAGGTAGTCTTCATGGGTCTTGGCCCGGCGCATGCCCAAATAGCCGAGCACGAGCATGCCGGCGGCGTAGATAAGTACGACGAATAGATCCACAGCCATGGTGGCGAATCTCCAATTATTATTTTTATCGGTGTTCAGGCGCGGGACACATGGCCCCGCGCTACATCAGCGGTGCGTGACGCCAGGCAGCACACAGAGCATTTCGTACAGCAGGTTGGCGCCCAGCAACGAGGTGTTGCCGGTGGTGTCGTAGGGCGGCGAAACTTCCACCAGGTCACAACCAATCAGCTCCAGGCCCTGGCAGCCACGGATAATCTCGATCGCCTGGATGGTGGTCAGCCCGCCGATTTCCGGGGTGCCGGTACCGGGGGCCCAGGCCGGGTCGATACCGTCGATGTCGAAACTCAGGTACACCGGCCCGCCGCCGACCTTTTCCCGGACTTCGGCCATCAACGGCGCGAGGGACTGGTGCCAGCACTCTTCGGCCTGGACCACGCGGAACCCCTGTTTACGGCTCCAGTTGAAGTCTTCGGCGGTATAGCCCTGGGCGCGCAGGCCGATTTGCACCACGCGGTCGCAATCGAGCAGGCCCTCTTCGACGGCACGGCGGAAGGTGGTGCCGTGGGCGATTTTCTCGCCGAACATATGGTCATTGACGTCGGCGTGGGCATCGATATGCACCAGCCCGACCTTGCCGTGCTTCTTGTGGATCGCCCGCAGGATCGGCAGGGTGATGGTGTGGTCGCCGCCCAGGGTCAGCGGGATCACGTCGTGCTTGAGGATCTCATCGTAGGATTCTTCGATGATGCGCACGGCGTCCAGCAGGTTGAAGGTGTTGATCGCCACATCGCCGATGTCGGCCACTGACAGCGAGTCGAACGGTGCGGCGCCGGTGGCCATGTTGTAGGGGCGGATCATCACCGACTCGGCGCGGATTTCGCGGGGCCCGAAGCGGGTCCCGGCGCGCAGCGAGGTGCCAATATCCAGGGGCACACCGACGAAGGCCGCATCCAGGCCGGCTGCGGTTTGCAGGTGGGGCAGGCGCATCATGGTGGCGATGCCGGCAAAGCGCGGCATTTCGTTGCCGCCCAGTGGTTGGTGAAAGATCTTGTCCACGGGAGTGCCTCATCGTTGTTGTGGTTATCAGAGGCCGATTCTGCGAAATGTCGGACACGGGAAGAATCGCTGCGGGAAAATACTTAGTTCAGATTTTTCTGAACTAATGCCTGGGGTAGACTCCACCGGTGTGCAAAACCTGTTCCCTGTAGGAGCGAGCTTGCTCGCGAAAAACGTTAACGATGACGCGGGCATTCAGAATGTACGCGGCGCTCTCAGGTTTTTCGCGAGCAAGCTCGCTCCTACAGGGAATGGGCCTGTCAGCCGATTTTTTGCCTGGAGGTTCCATGGCCAGCGCCTTGCCCGACCTGAAACTGTTGCGCATCTTCGTCAGCGTGGTGCGCCACCAAGGGTTTGCCAGTGCCCAGCACGAACTCAACCTGTCGACGTCCGCCATCAGTACCTATATGAGCCAGTTGGAAGGCGCCCTGGGCCTGGTGTTGTGCCATCGTGGGCGGGGCGGTTTCAGCCTGACCAGCAAGGGTGAGCTGTTTCATCAGGAAACCTTGCGCCTGCTGGCCGAGTTGGAGGGCTTCGAGCAGTATGCGGCGGCGCTCAAAGGCGAGCTGCGTGGCACGCTCAAACTGGGCGTGCTCGACTCCACCGTCAGCGACAAGGCCCTGCCATTCGCCGAAGTCATCGGCGCCTACAGCCTTGAGCACCCGGCCGTGCATTTGCATTTGTCGGTCATGAGCCCCTACGAGCTGCAACTCGGGGTCCAGGACAATCGCCTGGACCTGGCCATCGGCGCCTTCTCCAACCGCATGAGCGGCTTGATCTACATGCCGTTGTACCGCGAGCAACACTGGCTTTACTGCAGTTCGCGCCATCCACTGTTCAGCGAGCGGCGCATCCCCGAACAGGTGATCACCCAGCAACGCATGGTCGGGCGCGGGTATTGGAGCCAGGCGGAACTGGCGCGCCACGGCTTCAAACACAGCGCCGCGACGGTAGAAAGTATGGAAGCGCAGTTGATCCTGGTGCTGTCCGGTGCCTACATCGGCTACTTGCCCGAACACTACGCCCAGGCCTGGGCTGACAAGGGCGACTTGCGGGTGCTGCTGCCCGCGACTTTTGGCTACCAGGCGCCGTTTTCGCTGATCATGCGCCGTGGGCGCAGCCGCGAACCGTTGATCCAGACCTTCCGCGACTTACTCAAAGCACAGCTCAATCAGGCCTGAACATGTCCAGACCCCAATGCCCCCGCTGCCTGCGGCCGACCACCCACTGCCTGTGCGCGCTGATCCCGAGCCTGGACAGCCGCACCCGGGTGTTGCTGTTGCAACATCCCAGCGAGGTCAACCATGCCCTCAACACCGCACGTCTGGCCGCGTTGGGCCTGGTGAATGCGCAACTGGTGGTGGGTGAAGTATTCGAAGGCTTGCAGACCTTGCTCAACCCCCCTGGGTATCAGGCGCGGCTGCTGTTTCCCGGCGAGGACGCGCAGCCGCTGCAGGCCTACAGCCCATCCGACGAACCGCTGCTGCTGGTGGTGCCCGACGGCACCTGGCGCAAGGCGCGTAAATTGCTGCACCTCAACCCGCTGCTGGCGGCGTTGCCACGGGTGACGCTGACGGCGGGTGCCGTGTCCCGTTATCGGTTGCGCAAGGCACCGGGGCCGGGGGCGTTGTCGACGGTGGAGGCGATCGTGCAGGCGTTGACGGTGCTGGAGGCGCCGCAGTCATTCGAGCCGTTATTGCGACCGTTCGAGGCGTTGATCGAGGGGCAGATTGCGGCGATGGGGGAAGAGGTTTTCCAGCGCAATCACGGGAGTGACTAGCAGGTTCACCGAGGCGGGGGCATCACAGCGACGCGGCGAAGGGCACAGTTACCTACACAGCTTTTAGAAACTGACGATTTCCCTGTGGCGAGCGGGCTTGCCCCGCGCTGGGCTGCAAAGCAGCCCCAGTCAGTCGAATGCGGTATATCAAATACTCCGTAGCGGTTGGTTTTGGGGCTGCTTTGCAGCCCAGCGCGGGGCAAGCCCGCTCGCCACTGCAGCCCTATCTGGTTGGGTTTAAGCGCCCGCCCAAACACCGCTAACGCTCGCGCATCGCCTCCGTCCTCGCCTTCAGCACCGGCTTGAGCAAGTAATCCAGCACGCTTTTCTCCCCGGTAATAATGTCCACCGTGGCCACCATCCCCGGGATGATCAGCAGCGGTTTTTTCTCCCCGCCCAAATGGTTCTTATCGGTGCGCACCTGGATCAGGTAGAAGCTGTTGCCCTTGTCGTCGGTAATCGTATCGGCGCCGATCAGTTCCAGTTTCGCTGCCAGCCCGCCGTAGATGGTGTAGTCGTAGGCACTGAACTTGACCATCGCCTTCTGCCCCGGATGCAAGAAGGCTACGTCCTGGGGCCGCACTTTGGCCTCGATCAGCAGGTTGTCTTCCAGCGGTACGATTTCCACCATGTCGCTGCCCGGTTGGACCACGCCGCCGATGGTGTTGACCTTCAGTTGCTTGATCACCCCATGGACCGGCGAGACCACGGTGGTGCGGCTGACACGGTCGTCAATGGCGATGCTGGTGGCGGTGATTTTCGATAGATCAGTGCGCTTTTCGTTGAGCTCCTTGGCCGCTTCCGAGCGGAAGGTCTGCACCGATTCGTCGATCTTGCTCTTGATCTCATTGATCGCCGACTCCGCCCGGGGGATCGCCAGGGTGGTGGCGTTCAATGAGCCACGGATCTCCACGGCGCTGCGTTTGAGGCGCAGGATTTCCACTGGCGAGACCGCGCCGGTGCCCACCAGCGGCGCCGACATGTTCATCTCTTGCTGCAGCAGCGCCAGGCTGGAGCTGAATTGGCCCTGCTTGGAGCGGAATTCCGCCAGCTCCTGGGTTTTCTGCCGCAGTTGTTCGCTCAAGGTCCGCTGTTCGCTGCTCAAGCGCCGCTGGCGTTGTTCGAACAACGAGCGTTCGTCCTCGGCCACTTGCGGGGCCTTGGCGATCACTTCATCGGACAATTTGAACGGCCGCCCCTCGGCCTCGGCGGACAGGCGTTCGACCTGGGCGGTGAGGGCATAACGGTCGACTTCGCTTTCGCCCTTGTTCGAGCGAAACCGCGTGTCGTCCAGTTGCAGCAACTTGTCGCCCTTGTCCACCATCTGTCCTTCGCGCACGTAAATCTGGGTGACGATGCCACCCTCCAGGTTCTGGATCACCTGCACTTTGCTCGACGGGATGGCCTTGCCTTCGCCCATGGTCACTTCATCGAGTACCGCAAAGTTGGCCCACAGCAGGGCGCAGACGAGCAGGCCGGCGGTGAGCCACACGATAATCCGTGAACGGCGCGGCGAGTCCTGCAGTGCAGCGCCCGCCAGTTCGGGCATGAATTCGCTGTCGGCGGTTTTGCCAAAACTCTTGAAGTAGCCCGGTGATGAGGGAGTGGCTGACATGATGGGGCTCCTAGACGGCGGCCGAGCCGACGCGGCCCTTGCGCAATGCATCGATCACACTTTCTTTGGGGCCGTCGGCCACGATGCGGCCGTTGTCCAGCACGATCAAACGGTCGACCAGGCTGAGCATCGAGGTGCGGTGCGTGACCAGGAGCAACGTCTTGCCCTTGACCCATAGCTCCAGGCGCTGGCGCAGGGTTTCTTCGCTGCTGTTGTCCATGGCGCTGGTGGGTTCGTCCAGCAACAGGATCGGCGGGTCGAGCAGCAGCGCGCGGGCCAGCAACACCGCCTGGCGTTGGCCGCCGGACAGCAGTTGCCCGCGCTCGCCCACCGGCCGGTCGAAGCCTTGGGGGTGTTGACGGGCCAGCTCGCTGACGCCGGTCAGCTCGGCCACTTCGAGCATCCGCGCATCGCTGATATAGCGCGCGCCCAGGGTCAGGTTGTCGCGCAGGCTACCGGCCAGCAGCGGCAGATCATGGGCCACATAGCCCACTTGCTGGCGCAGGTCGGCCACGTCCAGTTGCCGCAGGTCGAGACCGTCGAGCAGCAATTGGCCCTCTTCTGGGGTGTAAAAACCCATCACCAGCCGGCCCAGGGTGCTTTTGCCCGAGCCGCTGCGCCCGATAATCCCCACGCGCTCGCCCGCCTTGAGCTGGAAACTGACCTGGCTCAGGGCCGGGGCGTTTTGCCCGGCGTAGTGGAAGGTCACCTGGCTGACTTCCAGGGCGCCCGTCAGTTGCGTGCGTTCCAGGGGGCGCTGTTGCGGGTCGCGTTCCTGGGGCAGGGCCATCAGCGCGTCGGTGCTGCGCATGGTCAATTGCGCCTGCTGATAGCGGGTGATCAATCCGGCAATCTGCCCCAGCGGTGCCAGTACCCGGCTGCCGAGCATGTAGGTGGCCACCAGCGCACCGACACTGAGGCTGCCGGCGATGATGCTGTAGACCCCGGCGACAATCGTTGCCATCCCGGAAAACTGCTGGATGAACAGCGTGCCATTGGTGGCCAGCGCCGAGAGGTTGCGCGCGTGGCTATCGAGGCGGGTGAGGGCGCCATGGGTGCTTTCCCACTGGTGCTGGCGCTCGCTTTCGGCGCTGCAGGCCTTGAGGGTTTCCAGGCCGCCGAGGGTCTCGATCAACAGCGCCTGGCGTTCGGCGCCCAGGCTCAGGCTTTTTTGCACGGTGTCGCGCAGGCGGGCCTGGATCAGCATCGCAAAGCCGATGGTCAGCGGGAACGCACACAAAGGAATGATCACCAGCCAACCGCCGAGCAGGCCGATCACCACCAGCATCAGCACGGCGAAGGGCAGGTCGATCAGGCTGGTGAGGGTCACGGCGGTGAGAAACTCGCGCAGGCCCTGGAAGTCATGGATGCTCTGGGCGAAACCGCCGATGGTAGCGGGGCGCGCCTTCATCGACATGCCGGTGATGCGCTCGAACAGGGTGGCCGAAAGAATCACGTCGGTCTTCTTGCCGGCGGTGTCCAGCAAGTGGGCGCGCACCACCCGCAGCACCAGCTCGAAACCCGTGCCGATCAGCAGGCCGATCACCAGGACCCACAAGGTCGACGTGGCCTGGTTCGGCACCACACGGTCGTAGGTCTGCATGACGAACAGCGGCACCATCAGGCCCAGCAGGTTGATCAACAAGCTGGCGAGAATTGCATCGCTGTACAGCCAGCGCGACAGCTTCAAGGTGTCGCGAAACCACGCCTCGACCCGCGGCACCAATGGCGCGCGCAGGTCTTCGATCTCGTGCCGTGGCCGGGCGAACAGGGCCTGGCCGCTGTAGGCCGCGTCGAGCTCCTCGCGGCTGACCCACTGTTCGCCGCCTTCGGCTTCGCTGGGCAGGATCAGCGCCTGGCCATCCTCGCTCCAACGCCGCAGCACCGCGCAGCGGCCTTCGTTGAGCAGCAGCAGCACCGGCAGGTTGAGCGCCGAGATTGCCTTCAAGTCCCGGCGCAATACCCGCGCCTGCAAGCTGGCCCGGGCCGCTGCCCGTGGCAGCAAGTCCAGGCTCAGGCGTTGTTGCGCCAAGGGCAGGCCGGCGCTCAGGCTGGCGCGGCTGACGGTACAGCCATGCAGCTTGCACAGGATCAGCAGGCCGTCGAGCAACGGGTCATCAAAGCTCTGGCGCGGGTCGACACCCGGGTTCAGCGGTTCCATCTGGCTCACGGCGGTCTGCTCCACGTCGTTGGCTACTTCAGGTCAGGCAAGTGGGCTTCGCTTCTGACTTCCGACTGGGCAATGGCTTCGGCCGGCACCACCACGCGCTCCTTGTTCAGCAGCTCGCCCATGTTGGCCAGCACGCGGTACATGGAAAACTCTTCGGTGTAGCGCACTTCGGTGTAGCGCCGGTTGGCGTTGTACAGCTCGTTTTCACTGTCCAGCAGGTCCAGCAGGGTGCGCTGGCCCAGGCCGAACTGATCCTGATAGGCCGCGCGCACCCGTTGGGTGGTTTCGGCATATTCGCGGGCGGTGGGGGTCTGGATGCGTGCGTTGTCCATGGCGTGCCAGGCCAGGTTGAGGTTCTCGTTGAGCATGCGCAGGGCGTTGTTGCGGATGTCCATGGCCTGGTTGATCTTGTGCGAGTCCGACGCCAGTCGGGCCTTGTCGCTGCCGCCACGGAACAGGTTGTAGTTCATCACCACGCCCACCCGCCATTCATTGTCGTGGCCCAGGTCGCCCTGCACATTGTTATTGGCGCCCACCGCAGCCTCGGCGTCGAAGCGGGGGTAGAACGGCGACTTGGCGACTTCGTACTGACTCTCGGCGGCCATCACATCGGACTGGGCGGATTTCAGATAGGGGTTGTTCTCCAGCATGCTGCGCCGCGCACCGAGTTGATCGGCGGGCAACTGACCCTTGATCGAGGCTGGGCTTTCCAGTTCGTCCGGCATGCGCCCGACCACACTATAAAAATTCGATTCGGCGTCTTGCAGGTCGACCATGGCGGTCTGGTAGTTGTTGTCCGCCAGGGCCCGACGGGCGGTGGACTGGTCGCGGTCGGCGGTACTGCCGATGCCACGCTCGGTGCGCAGGCCGATCTGATCGGTGACCCGCAGGTGCGCCTGCAGGTTGTTCTTGGCCAAGGTCAGCAGGTCGCGGCGCTTGAGCACTTCCAAGTACACCTCGACGGTGCGCAGGGCCAGGCTTTCGGCAGTGCCGCGGGTGTAATAGGCACGTGAGTTGACCACGGCGCCGGTGCGTTGCACTTCGTTGGAGGTGTTGAAGCCGTCGAACAGCATCTGGCGCAGGCGCAGTTCCGACTGGGTGTAATTGTCGGTCTCGGTGTGGTGGTTGCCGCCGCGGGCGCGGGTGGTGCTGTTATCGCTGTAGCCGCGGCCATAGGCGGCATTCAGGTCGAGGCTGGGATAGAAGCCACCCTTGGCGACTTTCACATCTTCGTCGGCCGACAGCCGGCTGTTACGGCTTGCATTGAGTTCCGGGTGAGTGTCCAGCGTGCTTTGGATCGCTTGGGTCAGCGACATCGCTTGGGTGTTGGTGCATGCCATGGCGATCAGAATGGCGCTGCAGAGGGGGGTAAAGACGCGCATGGGAACATCTCCTGTGTATCAGTGCTGCTGGTCTGTCGCCATTTATTTGACGAATTTAGGGGGCAAACCGTCTCAGGCTTGTAACAACAGAGCTAAGAACATTTGCAGGAGGACCTAAGAAGAATTTCTCATAACGTTTATGTCCAAAAAAACTTATGCGTTCTGCGTGAAGCAAGACATTGTTCAAAGCACAAGCCTTGAGTTATGTGCGCTTCGGCGCATTTTCAGGGCCTTGTAAAGTTCAATTGCAAGTGCAAGCGGATCGTGGGGTAGCGGAAAAAAGGGAATTTGAGGGTGACGGTTTTTTGTCACTTGGTCCTTGGGAAGGCTCTCTGCAAGCGGGTCGAAGCGCGGTTTGGCGGCTGATTTGAATCAGTTTTGTGCCACTTCCGGGCGAAGGTCCGGGCCACTGGATCCACTGCATTTGTGCACGTAACCGAGGTGCCGACTACTGGGGTCGGACAGGGAGATAAGCACATGGCCAAGTTAATCGGTGTTGTCAGCAAGGTGGTTGGGGAAGTCTTTGCCGTGGCGGGAGATGGCAGCCGCCGGAGCCTGATCGAAGGCGACCGACTGTTTGCCGGCGAGCAACTGCAGACCGGCGCGGCCGGTGCGGTGGCGGTGCAACTGACCAACGGCCATGAGCTGACCCTGGGGCGCGACAGCAGCCTGGGCCTCTCCCCGCAACTGCTGGCCGGCCAGGCGCCGCAAGTTCATGGGTCTGAAGACCTTGCGCCGAGCCAGGCGCAGTTGACCGATGTGCAGCAACTGCAAAAAGCCATTGCTGCCGGTGCCGACCCGACCCAGACCGGTGAAGCCACGGCGGCTGGCCAGACCGGCAGCACAGCGGCGGGTGAGTTGGGCGGTGGGCACTCCTTTGTGCTGCTGACCGAAGTCGCCGGGCGCGTGGAGCCGGTCATCGGCTTTCCGACGGCGGGCTTTGGTGGGATTCCCGAGTTTCCGTTGTTCCAGGTCGCCGGCCAGCCGGATACCGGCAACGACCAGCCGGTGGTGGTGCCTCCCGACAACCCGGTGAGCCTGGGCGGGCTGGAGGTCGAGGGCGGTGAGTTGACGCTCGACGAGGCCAATCTTGCCCAAGGCTCGGCCAGTAATCCGGCGGCGCTGGTGCAAAGCGGCACCTTCAACGTCTCGGCGCCCGATGGCCTGCAAAGCCTGACCGTGGGCGGCATCAGCGTGGTCAGCGGCGGGGTGGCCAGCAGCTTCCCGCAAACCATCACCACCGGGCTGGGCAACACCCTGAGCATCACCGGCTACAACGCGGCCACCGGGGTGATCAGCTACAGCTATACCTTGACCGGCAATGAGGCCCATCCGTCAGGTGGCGGCACCAACAGCCTGGGCGAACAATTTGCGGTGGTTGCCACCGATAGCGACAACGACACCGCCACCGGTTCCCTGGATATCACCGTGATCGATGACGTGCCCAAGGCGCTGGACGACAGCCACGAGGGCAGCGCTTCGGAAAGCCTGTTGACCCTCAGCGGTAACGTATTGGACAACGACACCCAGGGTGCGGACCGTATCGCCACCGGCCCCATCGTCGGCGGTACCTTCACCGGCCAATATGGCACCCTGGTCCTGGCTGCCGATGGCAGCTACACCTACACGCTGAACACCGCCGACCCTGACTTTGTCACGCTGCAGGGCGGTGGCAACGGCACGGAAACCTTCACCTACACCCTGACCGACGCCGATGGCGACAGCAGCACCGCCAACCTGGTGCTGCAAGTGCATAACAACGACGATCCAGTGGTGATCGGTGGCATCAGCATCAATGGTGCCGACCTGACGCTTTATGAAAAGAACCTGGTGGACGGCAGCAGCCCCGACGCTGGCGCGCTGACCCGCACCGGCAGCCTGACCGTGTCGGCAGCGGACGGCTTGCAGAACCTGTCCGTGGGCGGTATCAGCGTAGTGTCCGGTGGTGTTGCCGCCGGCTTCCCGCAATCGATCGCCACCGGCCTGGGCAATACCCTGACCATCACCGGTTTTGACCCGGCCACCGGAGTGATCAGCTACAGCTACACCTTGACCGGCACCGAGGCGCACCCAACGGCGGCGGGGGTGAACGAACTGACCGAAAGCTTCAGCGTGATCGCCAGTGATACCAACAACAGCACGGCCACCAGCACGCTGCATATCAGTGTGGTGGACGACGTACCGACCGCTGCCGATGACAGCAATGCGCAAGTGGCGTCTGAAAGCTTGTTGACCCTGACTGGCAGCGTGCTGGGCAATGACGTGCAAGGCGCGGATCGGGTCGCCACCGGCCCGGTAACTGCGGGTACGTTCACTGGTACTTATGGCACCTTGCAGCTCTTCGCCGACGGCAGCTATGTGTACACCCTCGATAAGACCGACCCACAGTTCATGGCTCTGAATGGTGGCGGCAGCGGCACTGAAACCTTCACTTATCAATTGAACGACAGCGACGGTGATACCAGTACCGCCAGCCTCGTCTTGCAGGTGCATAACAACGACGATCCAGTGGTACTGACGGGCCTTGAGGTGAACGGCGGGGAAGTCACTGTCTACGAGAAAAACCTGCCGTTGGGCAGCGCCAACGATGGGACTGCTTTGACCCAATCCGGCACCTTTACCGTGACCGCATTGGATGGGCTGAAAAACCTGACTGTGGGCGGTATCAGCGTCGTCACCAATGGCGTGGCGGCGACCTTCCCGCAAACGGAACCTACCGGTTTTGGTAACACTCTGACCATCACCGGCTACAACGCCAGTACTGGTGTGATCAGCTATAGCTACACGCTCAACGGTACTGACAGCCACCCAACCGGCGCGGATGCCAATAGCATCAGTGAGTCGTTTGCGGTAACTGCCACCGACAGCAACAACAGCAGTGCCAATGGTTCGTTGGACGTCAACGTGGTCGACGATGTGCCCAAGGCTACTGACGATACCAATGGACAAGTGGCCTCTGAAAGCCAACTCATCCTCAGCGGCAGCGTGCTGGGCAACGATGTGCAAGGCGCTGATCGGGTCGCCACCGGCCCCGTCACGCCAAACACTATTGTTGGCACCTACGGGACCCTGCAACTGTTTGCCGATGGCAGCTACACCTACACCCTCGACAAGACTGATCCACAATTTATCGCCCTGAACGGCGGTGGCAGCGGCACTGAGACTTTCACTTATCAATTGAATGACAGCGACGGCGATACCAGTACCGCCAATCTCGTCTTGCAGGTCCATAACAACGACGATCCAGTGGTACTGACGGGCCTTGAGGTGAACGGCGGGGAAGTCACTGTCTACGAGAAAAACCTGCCGTTGGGCAGCGCCAACGATGGGACTGCTCTGACCCAATCCGGCACCTTCACCGTGACCGCATTGGATGGCCTGAAAAACCTCACTGTGGGCGGTATCAGCGTCGTCACCAATGGCGTCGCCGCGACTTTCCCGCAATCGGAACCCACCGGTTTTGGTAACACTCTGACCATCACCGGCTACAACGCCAGTACTGGTGTGATCAGCTATAGCTACACCCTCAACGGCACTGACAGTCACCCAACGGGCGCGGATGCCAACAGCATCAGTGAGTCGTTTGCGGTGACCGCCACCGACAGTAACAACAGCGGCGCTACGGGCACGTTGGACGTCAATGTGGTCGACGATGTGCCAAAAGCTTTTGACGACAACCCAGGCGGCGTGGCCTCTGAAAGCCAGCTCATCCTCAATGGCAGCGTGCTGGGCAATGACGTACAAGGCGCCGACCGTATCGCCACCGGCCCGGTCACGCCAAACACCATTATTGGCACCTACGGGACCCTGCAACTGTTTGCCGATGGCAGCTACACCTACACCCTCGACAAGACTGATCCACAATTTATCGCCCTGAATGGCGGTGGCAGCGGCACTGAGACTTTCACTTATCAATTGAATGACAGCGACGGCGATACCAGTACCGCCAATCTCGTCTTGCAGGTGCATAACAACGACGACCCAGTAGTACTGACGGGCCTGGAAGTAAACGGCGGCGAAGTCACCGTCTACGAGAAAAACCTGCCGTTGGGCAGCGCTATCGATGGGTCTGCTTTGACCCAATCCGGCACCTTCACCGTGACCGCATTGGATGGACTGAAAAACCTGACGGTGGGCGGCATCAATGTCGTCACCAACGGCGTCGCCGCGACCTTCCCGCAATCGGAGCCCACCGGTTTTGGTAGCACTCTGACCATCACCGGCTACAACGCCAGTACTGGTGTGATCAGCTATAGCTACACCCTCAACGGCACTGACAGTCACCCAACGGGCGCGGATGCCAACAGCATCAGCGAGTCGTTTGCGGTGGTCGCCACGGACAGCAACAACAGCGGCGCCAATGGTTCGCTGGATGTCACTGTGGTCGATGATGTGCCAAAAGCTTTCGACGACAACCCAGGCGGCGTGGCCTCTGAAAGCCAGCTCATCCTCAATGGCAGTGTGCTGGGCAATGACGTACAAGGCGCCGACCGTATCGCCACCGGCCCGGTCACGCCAAACACCATTGTTGGCACCTACGGGACCCTGCAACTGTTTGCCGATGGCAGCTACACCTACACCCTGGACAAGACCGATCCACAGTTCATGGCCCTGAATGGTGGTGGCAGCGGGACTGAGACTTTCACTTACCAACTGAACGACAGCGACGGCGATACCAGTACCGCCAACCTCGTCTTGCAGGTGCATAACAACGACGATCCAGTGGTACTGACGGGCCTGGAAGTAAACGGCGGCGAAGTCACCGTCTACGAGAAAAACCTGCCATTGGGCAGCGCTATCGATGGGCCTGCTCTGACCCAATCCGGCACCTTCACCGTGACCGCATTGGATGGCCTGAAAAACCTCACTGTGGGCGGTATCAGCGTCGTCACCAACGGCGTCGCCGCGACGTTCCCGCAATCGGAACCCACCGGTTTCGGCAACACCCTGACCATCACCGGCTACAACGCCAGCACCGGTGTAATCAGCTACAGCTACACGCTCAACGGTACTGATAGCCACCCAACCGGCGCAGGTACTAACAGCATCAGCGAGTCGTTCACGGTGACTGCCACCGACAGCAACAACAGCGGCGCTACGGGCACGTTGGACGTCAATGTGGTCGACGATGTGCCAAAAGCCTTCGACGACAACCCCGGCGGCGTGGCCTCTGAAAGCCAGCTCATCCTCAATGGCAGCGTGCTGGGCAACGATGTGCAAGGCGCGGATCGAATCGCCACTGGCCCGGTAACTGCCGGTACCTTCACCGGTACTTACGGCACCCTGCAGCTCTTCGCCGACGGCAGCTACACCTACACCCTGGACAAAACCGATCCACAGTTTGTCGCCCTGAACGGCGGTGGCAGCGGCACTGAAACCTTCACCTATCAACTGAACGACAGCGACGGCGACAGCAGCACCGCCAAGCTGGTGCTACAGGTGCATAACAACGACGACCCTGTGGTACTGACCGGCCTGGAAGTAAACGGCGGCGAAGTCACCGTCTACGAGAAAAACCTGCCGTTGGGCAGCGCTATCGATGGGCCTGCTCTGACCCAATCCGGCACCTTCACCGTGACCGCATTGGATGGCCTGAAAAACCTGACGGTGGGCGGCATCAATGTCGTCACCAACGGCGTCGCCGCGACTTTCCCGCAATCGGAGCCAACAGGTTTCGGCAACACCCTGACCATCACCGGCTACAACGCTAGCACTGGTGTAATCAGCTACAGCTACACCCTCAACGGCACTGACAGCCACCCAACCGGCGCAGGCACTAACAGCATCAGCGAGTCGTTCACGGTGACTGCCACCGACAGCAACAACAGCGGCGCTACGGGTACGTTGGACGTCAATGTGGTTGATGACGTGCCAAAAGCCTTCGACGACAACCCCGGCGGCGTGGCCTCTGAAAGCCAGCTCATCCTCAATGGCAGCGTGCTGGGCAACGATGTGCAAGGCGCGGATCGAATCGCCACTGGCCCGGTAACTGCCGGTACCTTCACCGGTACTTACGGCACCCTGCAGCTCTTCGCCGACGGCAGCTACACCTACACCCTGGACAAAACCGATCCACAGTTTGTCGCCCTGAACGGCGGTGGCAGCGGCACTGAAACCTTCACCTATCAATTGAACGACAGCGATGGTGACACCAGCACCGCCAAGCTGGTGCTACAGGTGCATAACAACGACGACCCAGTAGTACTGACCGGCCTGGAAGTAAACGGCGGCGAAGTCACTGTCTACGAGAAAAACCTGCCGTTGGGCAGCGCTATCGATGGGCCTGCTCTGACCCAATCCGGCACCTTCACCGTGACCGCATTGGATGGCCTGAAAAACCTCACTGTGGGCGGTATCAGCGTCGTCACCAACGGCGTCGCCGCGACGTTCCCGCAATCGGAACCCACCGGTTTCGGCAACACCCTGACCATCACCGGCTACAACGCTAGCACCGGTGTAATCAGCTACAGCTACACCCTCAACGGCACTGACAGCCACCCAACCGGCGCAGGCACCAATAGCATCAGTGAGTCGTTCGCGGTAACTGCCACCGACAGCAACAACAGCGGCGCTACGGGCACGTTGGACGTCAATGTGGTCGACGATGTGCCAAAAGCCTTCGACGACAACCCCGGCGGCGTGGCCTCTGAAAGCCAGCTGACCCTGACCGGCAGCGTGCTGGGCAACGATGTGCAAGGTGCTGATCGGGTCGCCACCGGCCCGGTCACGCCCAACACCATCGTCGGTACTTACGGCACACTGCAACTGTTTGCCGACGGCAGCTACACCTACACCCTCGACAAGACCGACCCCCAATTTATCGCCCTGCACGGCGGGGGGAACGGTACCGAGACTTTCACCTACCAGTTGAACGACAGTGACGGCGATACCAGCACCGCCAAGTTGGTGCTCCAGGTGCATAACAACAACGACCCGGTAGTGCTCACCGGCCTGGATCTGACTGGCGGGGAGTTGACCGTCTTTGAAAAAAACCTGGTCGATGGTTCCAACCCGAACACGCCCTTGTTGACTCAGACCGGTACCTTTACCGTGACCGCCCTGGACGGTTTGAAAAACCTCACGGTCGGTGGCCTGAATGTGGTGACCAACGGGGTGGTTGCCACCTTCCCGCTGTCGGAAGGTACCCTGCTGGGCAACAGCTTTGTTGTCACTGGCTACGACCCCAACACCGGGGTGGTCAGCTACCGCTACACCCTGCTCGACAACGAAACGCACCCCAATGCCAGCGGTGCCAACAGCCTGTCCGAGCAAATTCCGGTCACGGCCAGCGATTACGACACCAATACGGCGACGGGCACGATCGATATCAACATCATCGATGACCTGCCCATCGCCAATCCCGATGTGCGCTCGGTAGCAGAGGGCGGTGTGGTCAGCGTCAATGTGTTGGGCAATGATGTCGGCGGTGCCGATAGCCCCACCCTGGCGGGTGCGGTGGTCGGGGTGCGGGCAGGGAGTAATGTCGGTACGCCGGCCAGTGGTGGCCTGGGCGGGAATATCACCGGCAGCTTCGGCTACCTGACCCTGGATGCGAACGGCAACGCCGTGTATCACAGCAACCCCAACTCGGTGAACCCACCGGGAGCCGTGGACACCTTTGTCTACACCGTGCGTGATGCAGACGGTGACTTGAGCACCACGACCTTGACCATCAATGTGGCCGACAGCGGCCTGGTGGCTAGCGTCGATGGCGATGTCACGGTCTACGAAAAAGCCCTGGACCTGAAACTCGATGGCCTCGACCTGGCGCCCGGCACTGTGATCGGCAGCGACCCGACCGCCACCAGCGAAACGGCCACTGGCACCCTGGTGGGCTCGACCACCGGCGGCACTGGCCCGTTGAGTTTCAGCCTGGTCGGCAGTGCGACGGGCAGCTATGGGCAGATCCTGCTCAATGCCAATGGCACCTACACCTACACCCTGACGTCGGCACCGAAGACCTTGCCCAACAGCAATGACGGGCCGAATGTGCTGACCGAGACCTTCACCTACAAGGTCACCGACCAACTGGGCAACTCCACCACCAGCAGCATCGTGGTGAGTATTGTCGACGACATGCCAATAGTGGTGTCCAGCGCGCGTGAGGTCACGGCGACGGAGGTGGACTCCAACCTGCTGCTGATCATCGACATTTCCGGCAGCATGAATGACGCGTCTGGGGCCGGCGGTACGCGGCTCGACCTGGCCAAGGCGTCCATCACCCAGTTGCTTAACCGCTATGACGATATGGGCGACGTGAAGGTGCAGATCGTGACCTTCAACGACAGCTCGCAACAGTTGAGCAGCCAATGGGTCAGCGTCGCCACGGCCAAGACCCTGGTCAACGGCCTCACCGCGTTCAATGGCACCAACTACGACTCGGCCCTGGGCACTGCGCAGACTGCGTACGGCACCGCCGGCAAGCTGGAAGGTGCGCAGAACGTGGCGTACTTCTTCTCGGACGGTAACCCCACCACGTCCAACACCAATAACCCGAACAACCCTGGCAACGTGGTCAACCCGGAGTACGGCGACGGTATCGATGCCACAGAAGAAGGCGTATGGCGGGCCTTCCTCGATGCCAACGGCATCAAGGCCTATGCCATTGGCCTGGGCGCGGGTGTCAACAGCATTTACCTGGACCCGGTGGCCTACGACGGCAGCACCCACACCAATACCAATGCGGTAGTGGTGGCCAACCTGGCGGGCCTGGATGCGGTGCTGGCCGGCACCGTGCAGGGCGCGCCAGTCACGGGGAGCCTGCTGACGGATGGCACATTTGGTGCCGACGGTGGCTTCGTCAAATCCCTGACTGTGGATGGCATCACCTACACCTACAACCCGGCGGCGGGGGGCTCGATGAGCGCCAACCTGCCGGGCGGGCACGGCACGTTCGACACCGTCAGCAACAGTATTACCATCACCACCAACCAGGGCGGCACGCTGATCGTCGACATGGACAACGGCGAGTTCCGCTACAACCCGCCGAAATTGACGGGCTCGCTGGTCACCGAAACCTTTGGCGTGACCGTCAGCGATAACGACGGCGACCTGGCGACCTCCAGCCTGGTGGTCAAGGTCAACCCCAACGTGGCACCGGTGGCCGGTGATGACCATGTGATCACCAATATCCTGTCGGGCAACATTGTGGTGCCTGCGCAGTTGCTGCTGGCCAATGACAGCGATGCCAACCATGACAACCTGACGGCTATCCCCACCAGCTTTCCAACCGGCTGGGTGGCCAAGGGTGCGGCGTTTACCGGGACTGGGGACAGAACGGTCACCGGTACAAGCCTGGGGGATGTACGTACCTCGTTTGCCGATATCGGGGCCCTGACCGCAGTCCTTGCGATCACCGGCAGTCTCGGCAGTGTCGGCAGCGCTACGGCCGACGATCGCGTGACGGTCACACTCAGGGCGGGGGAGACCCTCAACCTGGATCACAACCGGCCGGTCGGTAACATCGTCATGACCTATTCGCTCAACGGTGGCGGAGAACTCCCTCTCGCGGATGGCGCGACGCTGACTGCGTTAACGGGCGGCAGCTATCAGATTCACATTGCCAACACCACCAATCCAGCAGGTGGCAACGCCAATGGCTCAGAAAACTACCAACTGAATATGAAGATCAACTACGCCGGCGCCGAGGACTACACGCCGGACTACCACGGTAACTACTCGGTCAGCGATAACCACGGCGGCAGTGATAGCGCCGCCGTAGACATCACCTACCAGGCCGGCACCACCCTCACCGGTACCAACGGTGATGACATCCTCATGGCCGGGCCCGGTAACAACATCCTCAATGGCGGCGATGGCAATGATGTACTGAGTGCTGGCAATGGCAACAACGAGATGCACGGCGGCAATGGCAATGACCTGCTGTTCAGTGGCATCGGCAATGACCTGCTCGATGGCGGTGCGGGCATCGATACAGTGAGTTACGCCAATGCCACGTCGGGCGTGACCGTCAACCTTGGCACGGAGGGAGGGCAAATCACGGGGGGCGCCGGGACCGATACATTGACGGCCTTGGAGAACCTGATCGGTTCCAACTTCAACGACTTCCTGACCGGCAACGGCAGCAACAACCTGATCTCGGGCGGGCTGGGCAATGACACCCTCAAGGGCGAGGGCGGCGATGACATCCTGATCGGTGGTCCGGGCAACAACACCCTGACCGGCGGCGCGGGTGCCGACACCTTCCAATACCTCACCGGCGGTAGCGGGCACGACGTCATCACCGACTTTACCGTGGGCACCGACAAGCTGGACCTGTCGCAATTGCTGCAAGGGGAGAATGCGACGACGGCGTCCCTGGATGATTACCTGCACTTCAAGGTGGTGAGCGGCACGACCACCATCGACATCAGCTCTGTTGCAGGGGCCACGGCTACCCAGACCATCGACCTGGCCGGCGTCAACCTGGCGACCCAATACGGCGTCACACCGGGGGCGGGTGGCCTGATTGCGGGTGGGGCAGACACGGCGACCATCATTAATGGGATGCTCAACGATCATTCATTGAAGGTGGATACCGTGTAACTCCTGTGGCCAAGGAGCTGTTGTGGCAGAGGGGCTGTCGTGGCGAGGGGGCTTGCACCCCCGTTGGGCTGCGAAGCAGCCCCAATTCCTAAGATCCACTGCGCTTTATCAGATACACCGAAGTGGCATGTTTTGGGGCTGCTGCGCAGCCCAGCGGGGGACAAGCCCCCTCGCCACAACAGTCCCCTCTCCACAACAGCCCTGGCTTTAGTTCATTGAGTTATAAGCACCACACTTTGCGTGATATGGCCCGCCAGCGTTTGCCGGTATGATAGGCGCCCCCGCAGTCTGGATTGCGAATACGCCATGACCTTGCAGTACCCAACCATCGCCGATTGCGTCGGCAACACCCCCCTGGTCCGCTTGCAGCGCATGGCGGGTAACACCAGCAATACCTTGCTGCTCAAGCTCGAGGGTAATAACCCGGCAGGCTCGGTCAAGGACCGCCCGGCGTTGTCGATGATCACCCGCGCCGAGTTGCGTGGGCAGATCAAGCCCGGCGACACCCTGATCGAAGCCACCTCCGGCAATACCGGGATTGCCCTGGCCATGGCCGCGGCGATCAAGGGCTACAAGATGATCCTGATCATGCCCGACAACGGCAGCGCCGAGCGCAAGGCGGCGATGACCGCCTATGGTGCCGAGCTGTTGCTGGTCACCCCGGAAGAAGGCATGGAAGGCGCGCGCGATCTCGCCGAGCGCATGGCCGCCGAAGGCCGTGGCCAGGTCCTGGACCAGTTCGCCAACGGTGACAACCCGGAAGCGCACTACGCCAGCACCGGCCCGGAAATCTGGCGCCAGACCCAGGGCACCATCACCCATTTCGTCAGCTCCATGGGCACCACCGGCACCATCATGGGCAACTCGCGCTACCTCAAGGAGCAGAACCCGGCGATCCAGATCGTTGGCCTGCAACCGATGGAAGGCGCGGCGATCCCTGGCATCCGCCGCTGGCCCGAAGAGTATCTGCCAAAGATCTACAACGCCGCCCGCGTCGATCGCATCATCGACATGGCCCAGCGTGAAGCCGAAGACACCACCCGTCGCCTGGCCCGTGAAGAAGGCATCTTCTGCGGTGTGTCCTCGGGTGGCGCTGTGGCCGGCATGTTGCGCTTGTCTGCAGAACTGGAAAACGCGGTGATCGTCGCGATCATCTGTGACCGAGGCGACCGTTACCTGTCGACCGGCATTTTCGACGCGCCCAACTGATGGCCAAGCAAGAGCGAGGCCTGCGTTTCCAGCCAACGGGCGGTAATCGGGCGCCACAAATCCCGGTCGGTAAAAAACAGCGCCTGACCATCGAACGCCTGGCCAACGATGGCCGGGGTATCGTGTTTTTCGAGGGCCGCACCTGGTTTGTAGTGGGTGCGCTGGCCGGCGAAGAGGTCGAGGCGCGGGTGCTGGGTGCCCATGGCAAAGTGGTCGAGGCCCGCACCGAACGGGTGTTCAAGGCCAGCGAACTGCGTCGCCCGGCGCCGTGCGCCCATGCCGGCCGTTGTGGCGGTTGCAGCCTGCAACACTTGCCCCATGACGAACAGCTTGCCCTGAAACAGCGCATGCTCGCCGAGCAATTGTCCCGTGTTGCCGGGGTCGAGCCCCAGGAATGGGCTGCGCCGTTGAGCGGGCCCGAGTTCGGCTATCGCCGCCGGGCCCGAGTGGCCGTGCGCTATGACGTCAAGGCCAAGCGCCTGGACGTTGGCTTTCGCGCCGTGGCCAGCCAGGACATCGTGGCCATCGATGATTGCCCGGTGCTGGTACAGGCCTTGCAACCGATCATGCAACGCCTGCCCAACATGTTGCGGCGCCTGAGCAAACCTCAGGCCCTGGGGCATGTGGAGTTGTTCAGTGGCTCGTCGATTGCCGTGTTGCTGCGGCATATGGCGCCGCTGTCGGATGCCGACCTGGTGGTGCTGCAAGAATTCTGTGCCTTCCATGATGCCCAGTTGTGGCTGCATGGAGAGGGCGAGCCGCAGCCGTTCGCGGCCGGGGCGGGCCTGGGCTATCGTCTGCAGCAGTGGGACTTGGACCTGGCTTACCGGCCTGGGGATTTTGTACAGGTCAACGCCGGGGTCAACGAAGCGATGGTTGCCCAGGCGCTGGATTGGCTGGCACCACGTTCCGACGAACGGGTGCTGGACCTGTTCTGCGGCCTTGGCAACTTTGCCCTGCCTCTGGCGCGCCAAGTGCGTGAAGTGGTGGCGGTAGAGGGCGTGCAGGCCATGGTGGACCGCGCGGCGCTGAATGCCGCAAGCAACAATTTGCATAATGTGCAGTTTTTTCAGGCCGATTTGTCCCAGCCTTTGAGTGATGCGCAGTGGGCCAAAGCAGGCTTTTCTGCGGTACTCTTGGACCCACCCCGCGATGGTGCCCTGGAGGTTGTGCGCAAGCTCGCCACTCTGGGGGCTGATCGCCTGGTGTATGTGTCCTGCAATCCAGCCACGCTGGCGCGGGACACTGTCGAGTTGGTCAAGCAAGGCTACCGGCTAAAACGTGCCGGGATCCTCGATATGTTTCCGCAAACTGCGCATGTCGAGGCGATGGCGTTATTTGAAGCGAGCTAGGATGCTCGCTTAGTCCGACTGGCCTGCGTTCTCCAGGGCCTGTGACCTGCCAGGGAGTTCGCGTTACAAGGGTCAGCGATTTTGACGCGCTACAGGCGCGTCGTAGGGAAGGTAAGCAAGATGGTACAGGTGAGAGCACACCAGCCGATCAACACCGACGGCAGTATCAATCTCGAGGCATGGCTGGATCATGCCATCAGTGTCGATCCGGCACTGGACCGTGAAGCCTTGAAAGCCGCCTGCGAGTTCGCTCGCGAGGCAGAACAGCAAGACAATGCGGCCAAGAACCTCTGGGCCGAAGGAACATCCAGTTTTCGTACCGGGCTTGAAATCGCCGAGATCCTCGCCGACCTCAAGCTGGACCAGGATTCGCTGATCGCCGCGGTGCTCTATCGCGGTGTGCGCGAAGGGCATATTGCGTTGCCGCTGGTCAGCCAGCGTTTCGGCGCGGTGGTGGCCAAACTGATCGATGGCGTGTTGCGTATGGCTGCGATCAGCGCCAGCCTCAGCCCGCGCCAGTCGATGGTGCTCGGCACCCAGGGCCAGGTGGAAAACCTGCGCAAGATGCTGGTGGCGATGGTCGACGACGTACGCGTCGCGCTGATCAAGCTGGCCGAGCGCACCTGCGCGATCCGTGCGGTGAAAACCGCCGATGACGAAAAGCGTAACCGGGTTGCCCGTGAGGTCTTCGATATCTACGCGCCCCTGGCTCACCGCCTGGGCATCGGCCATATCAAGTGGGAGCTGGAGGACTTGTCCTTCCGCTACCTGGAGCCCGATCAATACAAACAGATCGCGACCCTGCTGCATGAGCGGCGGTTGGATCGTGAGCGTTTCATCAGCGATGTGATGGGCCAGTTGCGCTCGGAATTGCAGGCTACCGGTGTCGAAGCCGATATCAGCGGCCGGGCAAAGCACATCTATTCGATCTGGCGCAAAATGCAGCGCAAGGGCCTGGCCTTCAGCCAGATCTACGACGTGCGCGCCGTGCGTGTGCTGGTGCCTGAAATGCGCGACTGCTACACCGCGCTGGGTATCGTCCATACGCTGTGGCGGCACATTCCCAAAGAGTTCGACGACTACATCGCCAACCCCAAGGAGAACGGCTACCGCTCGCTGCACACGGCGGTGATCGGCCCTGAGGGCAAGGTGCTGGAAGTGCAGATCCGTACCCACGCCATGCACGAAGAGGCAGAGTTGGGCGTGTGCGCGCACTGGCGCTACAAGGGTACCGACGTCAAGTCGGGCTCCAACCAGTACGAAGAGAAAATCTCCTGGCTGCGCCAAGTGCTGGAATGGCACGAAGAACTGGGGGATATCGGTGGCCTGGCCGAGCAACTGCGGGTGGATATCGAGCCCGACCGGGTCTACATCTTCACCCCCGACGGCCACGCCATCGACTTGCCCAAGGGGGCGACGCCGCTGGACTTTGCCTACCGCGTGCACACCGAGATCGGCCACAACTGCCGTGGCGCCAAGATCAACGGGCGCATCGTGCCGCTCAACTACAGCCTGCAGACCGGTGAGCAGGTCGAGATCATCACCAGCAAGCACGGTACGCCGAGCCGCGACTGGCTGAACCCGAACCTGGGCTACATCACCACGTCGCGTGCGCGGGCGAAGATTGTCCACTGGTTCAAGCTGCAGGCGCGGGACCAGAACGTCGCCGCCGGCAAGACCTTGCTCGAGCGCGAACTGGGGCGCCTGGGCCTGCCCCAGGTGGATTTCGACAAGTTGGCCGAAAAGGCCAACATGAAGATTGCCGAAGACATGTTCGCTGCCCTCGGTGCCGGCGACCTGCGCCTGGCGCAGTTGGTCAACCTGGCCCAGCAACTGGTGGAACCGGAGCGTGGCAGCGAGCAACTGGAACTGATCCCACGCAAGGCCACCGGCTACAAGCCGGGCAAGCGCGGCGATATCCAGATCCAGGGCGTAGGCAACCTGATGACCCAGATGGCCGGCTGCTGCCAGCCGTTGCCGGGCGATGCCATCGTCGGCTACATCACCCAGGGCCGTGGGGTGAGCATTCACCGCCAGGACTGCGCCTCGGTGCTGCAGTTGGGCGGGCGTGAGCCGGAGCGGATCATCCAGGTCAGTTGGGGGCCGGTGCCGGTGCTCACCTACCCGGTGGACATCATCATCCGTGCCTACGACCGCTCGGGTCTGCTGCGGGACGTTTCGCAAGTGCTGCTCAATGAGCGGATCAACGTACTGGCAGTCAATACCCGCTCGAACAAAGAGGACAACACTGCACTGATGTCCCTGACCATCGAGATTCCGGGGCTGGACGCGTTGGGGCGGTTGCTGGGGCGTATCTCCCAGTTGCCGAACATCATCGAGACGCGGCGTAACCGCACGCCATAATTCGCTGGATGAGCGCGGTCTAAAATGTGGGAGCGGGCTTGCTCGCGAAAGCGGTGGATCAGTCAATATATTCGGCGACTGACACAACGCCATCGCGAGCAAGCCCGCTCCTACATTTGATCCTCAGCGCTCCCCGAACAGAGATTGACCGATGTATTCACTTGAAGACCTGCTGCACCTGATGAACCGCCTGCGCGACCCGCAATATGGTTGCCCGTGGGACATCAAGCAAACCTACGCCAGCATCGTGCCCCATACCCTGGAAGAAGCCTACGAAGTCGCCGACGCCATCGAGCGCGGGGATTTTGATCATCTGCAAGGCGAGTTGGGCGACCTGTTGTTCCAGGTGGTGTATTACAGCCAATTGGCCCGGGAAGAAGGGCGCTTCGAGTTCGCCGGGGTGGTCGACAGCATCACCCGCAAGCTGATTCGCCGGCATCCCCATGTGTTCCCCACCGGCGACCTGTATGCGCCGCTGGATATCCCTCAGTTAAGTGAAGAACAGGTCAAGGAGCGCTGGGAAGCCATCAAGGCGCAGGAGCGCGCAGAAAAGTCTGACGCCCCCGAGCAACTGTCCCTGCTCGATGACGTGCCCAGCGCCTTGCCGTCACTGTCCCGTGCGGCCAAATTGCAAAAACGCGCGAGCCGGGTAGGCTTTGACTGGCCAGCGGCGTTACCGGTGGTGGATAACGTGCGTGAAGAGCTCGATGAGGTGCTCGAAGCCATGGCCGACAACGACCCGGCAGCGATTGCCGATGAAGTCGGTGACCTGCTGTTTGCGGCGGTCAACCTGGCCCGGCACCTCAAGGTGGACCCGGAAACCGCCCTGCGCGGTGCCAATGCCAAATTCGAAAGGCGATTCCGATTTATCGAACAGGCATTGCGCGACACCCACCGTCCCATGGAAGATTGCACCCTCGAAGAGTTGGACGCCCTGTGGGGTGAAGCCAAACACCAGGAAAAGAATGTGTCCAACTGCGGTTGAGCAGTTGCCTAAGTGAGTAAGCACCATGAGCATTTCCCTTCGCGACCAGTTGCTCAAAGCAGGCCTGGTCAATCAGAAGCAGGCCAAGCAGGTCGGCAAAGACAAGCAGAAGCAGCAGCGCCTGGTTCACAAAGGCCAGGCCCAGGCCGATGACACCCAGCAGCGCCTGGCCCTGGAAGCGCAGGCCGAGAAGGTCAAGCGCGACCAGGAGCTCAACCGTCAGCAGCAGGAAAAGGTCGAGGCCAAGGCCCGTGCCGCGCAGGTCAAGCAATTGATCGAGACCTCGCGCCTGCCCAAGTTGACCACCGAGGACTACTACAACTTTGTTGACGACAAGAAGGTCAAGCGCCTGTCGGTCAACACCTTGATGCGCAACAAGCTGAGCAACGGCTCGTTGGCGATTGTCCACCATGGCGGTAGTTACGAAGTGATTCCACGGGAGGCCGCCCTGAAAATCCAGGAGCGCGCGCCTGAACGCATCGTCCAGCTCAACATCCTCACCGAGACCCAGGTGCCGGATGAGGACGATCCATACGCCGCGTACCAGATCCCTGATGATCTGATGTGGTAACAACCTTGCGGTTGTAAGCGGGGCTATTGTGGCAGGCGGGCTTGTTGTGGCAGGCGGGCTTGTTGTGGCGAGCGGGCTTGCCCCGCGCTGGGCTGCGAAGCGGCCCCAAAACGTAAGCTCACCGTTGTAACTTAAAGATCGCGGCCGGCCTTATTGGGCCTGCTTCGCAGTCCAGCGCGGGGCAAGCCCGCTCGCCACAACAAGCCCGCCTGCCACAACAAGCCCGCTCGCCACAATCACTTCCACCTCCGTGGTCATAGCCACGGAGCGGCCCATAGCACTCCAGTGAGTCAGGAGCTGGATGCCTGGCGTTTCATCTCGAGGGTTTCGAGCTCGTTTTTATAATTGTGGGCGTCGCACTCGTTGTGAAACATGCCTACCAGCAGGTCTTGTTGATGCACATCCCAGATATGAATGCCGTGGGCCAGGGCCTCGTGGGACATATGGGCATCGTCGCGTTCAGTTACTTTTACTGTCATCTGCTTGCTCCAGTCTCTGGTTGATCTGCGGCAAGGCGTCGCAGGCCTTTGTTATATATTTTGTTAGCTTGCTAAGTAAACTGACTTTGCGTGCAACAATTCATTGCAGTAGCCGCAACAATGCTCCAGGCCCCGTAAACCGCGACATTGCGTCGCAGGAGGGGGCGGTTTATGACAAAAGTTTCATGTTGGTTAGGCTGTTTAGACCTGTAGACGCCGGCTTGCCGGCGATAGCGGTATCAGCCATCCATGAAAAAATGCAGGCGAAAAAAAGCCCCGCAGTTAGCGGGGCTCTTTCAATCAATCAACGATCAGCTGCCTTTCACAGCCTTGCCATTGACCGTACCGTCCAACAGCATGATGTTGTATTCCTTACCGTCGGTTTCGACTTGTTGCAGGCGAACCAGCAGGTAGTCCCAATCCTTGGCAAACCACATCACCGTGGTGCGCTTGCTTTGCGTCGGATCGCGCACGCGCTCAACCTTGATGGCGTCGATCTTGCCGGCCTTGGTGTCGACTTTCTCGGTGCCCAGTACGCGGAAGTCATAGGTCTCGACTTCGCCGTCATCCACTACCTGGTAACTCATGGTTTTCTTGCCGGCCGCTACGTCATGCTGCAGGGCCAACTGGTAGGTGGATTTATCGACCATACCGCGGTTCAGTGGGATCTTGACCGCGTCCCCGCGATCGGTACCGGTGACCATCTTGGCGGTCCAGTCGAAGTCCAGGTCGGCCTTCTTGGCTTTGCCCAGGCCACCACGTTCAAAGTGGTAGGACTGCGGCAGCAGGGTGTCCTTGTCCAGGGTCAGGGTGCTTTGTTCCGTCAGGCTGGCGATCATCATCGAGGCCTTGAAGCTGAGCTTCCAGACGCCGTTACCGGTGCTTTCCAGGCTGCGGGAGGCCTGGCCGCTCATGGGCAACTGCTTCCAGTCGGCGGTGTAGCTGGCGGAGAAAGGCTGTAGATCTGCCGCGTGCACGGTAGGCAGGGCAAGCAGAGCAAAAGCGAAGAGCAGGGCACGACGCATAAAATCTCCTAGGTACGAATCAAGTGGCCGCTGGCCGCAAGTAACTGGCCGTCCAACAACGCGCCTTGTTCACCGAGCACCAAGCGTCCTTCGGCAAACCAGCGAACCGCCAGCGGGTAAATCCTGTGTTCCTGGGTGTGAACCCGTTGCGCAAGGCTCTGCGCCGAGTCCGCAGACTCTACCGGAACTACTGCCTGTACGACCAGAGGCCCGCCATCGAGTTCCTCGGTGACAAAGTGCACGCTGCAGCCGTGCTCTGTATCTCCGGCCTCAAGGGCCCGTTGGTGGGTATGTAACCCTTTGTATTTGGGCAGCAGGGAAGGGTGGATATTCAGCAGGCGCCCCTGGTAGTGGCGCACGAAGTCAGCGCTGAGAATGCGCATGAAACCGGCGAGGACCACGAGCTTGGGATTGAAGGCGTCGATCAGTTCGATCAAGGCTGCATCGAAGGCCTCGCGACCGTCGAACGCCTTGTGATCCAGGGAGCGGGTATCGATACCCGCGTCCTGGGCGCGTTGCAGGCCGTAGGCGTCGCTGCGGTTGGAAATCACCGCAGCGATGCGCACCGGGCTGTCGCCGGCGCGCGTGCTATCGATCAGGGCCTGCAAGTTACTGCCGGTGCCGGAAAGCAGCACCACGACATCACAGGTTGCTGGCATCAGTGAGCCTTGAGGTTCTTCAGTTCAACCTGGGCAGCACCTTCGGCAGCGGTGGCGATCTGGCCGATCACCCATGGCTGCTCGCCGGCTTCACGCAGTACGTTCAGCGCAGTTTCCACGTGTTCTTGAGCCACGCAGATGACCATGCCCACGCCGCAGTTCAGCACGCGGTGCATCTCGGTTTCATTGACGTTGCCTTGCTCTTGCAGCCAGTCGAAGACCGCCGGGCGCTGCCAGCTGGCCACGTCGACGATGGCCTGGGCGCCTTTTGGCAGCACGCGCGGGATGTTGTCCAGCAGGCCGCCACCGGTGATGTGGGCCATGGCCTTGACGGCGCCAGTGTCCTTGATCAGCTTGAGCAATGGCTTGACGTAGATGCGGGTCGGGGCCATCAGCAGGTCGGTCAAGGGCTTGCCGTCGAGTTGGGTGTTTTCGATGTCGGCGCCGGACACTTCGATGATCTTGCGGATCAGCGAGTAGCCGTTGGAGTGCGGGCCGGACGATGGCAGGGCCAGCAGGGCGTCGCCAGCGGCCACCTTGGAACCGTCGATGATCTCGGCTTTTTCTACAACGCCGACGCAGAAGCCGGCCAGGTCGTAGTCTTCGCCTTCGTACATGCCCGGCATTTCAGCGGTTTCGCCGCCGACCAGGGAGCAACCCGACAGCTCACAGCCAGCGCCGATACCGGTGACCACTTGTGCAGCGGTCTCCACGTTCAGCTTGCCGGTGGCGTAGTAGTCGAGGAAGAACAGCGGCTCGGCGCCACATACCACCAGGTCGTTGACGCACATGGCTACCAGGTCGATGCCGATGGTGTCGTGCTTGTTCAGGTTCAGCGCCAGGCGCAGCTTGGTGCCCACGCCGTCGGTGCCGGAGACCAGCACAGGCTGCTTGTAGCCGGCCGGGATCTCGCAGAGGGCGCCGAAACCGCCCAGGCCGCCCATGACTTCGGGGCGCGCAGTGCGCTTGGCGACGCTCTTGATGCGTTCGACCAATGCTTCACCGGCGTCGATGTCTACACCGGCGTCCTTGTAGCTCAGGGAGGGTTGCTTGCTCATGATCCAGGCCTTTAGGGGGGGATTCAGGGGTAACGACCGATGCGGTGGGGGTACGGAAGTTGAACACTTCAGGACGCCCAGCCGTTGACGGTCTGCGAAGGCGCGCGATTTTATCAGGCTTGAGGGGCAGCGGCCATCCTCGGGCCGACGGGCAGAGGCATATGGTGCTAAAAAAACCTTATTCGGCGCCGCGATCGCCTGTATTAAGGTATAGCCTTTAACCCGCTATCGTTATGACAGTACGAAAACTTACCGGGGCCTTGTGAATGTTTTGCCGGTCGCTGTGGTCACAGCCTTGCTTAACCTTCTTCACGCGGTCTGTTCCAGCCGCTTTTTTGTCGTTCGGGAATCTTTTTTCATGGGTCTGAGTAGATACTTTTTTGTCGGCTGTTTGTCGTTGGTCAGCCTGGCGAGTCATGCCGAAACCCTCAATGGCCTCTATCAAGTGCTGGAGCCTGTCAGCAGCCAGGCGCCGCAAGAGCGTGAACAAGCCACCCAGCGTGCCCTGCAGACCCTGGTGATCCGCCTGACCGGCGACGCCAAGGCCGCCGAGGGTCCTGGCCTGGCAGCGATCCGCAAGGATCCGCAACAGATCATCAGCCAGTACGGCTACGACGCGGGCCCCCCGGAAAGCCTGCAAGTGGATTTCGACCCGGTCAGCACCGACCGCGCCCTGCGCGATGCCGGCCTGGCGTTGTGGGGCAACAATCGGCCGTCGATCCTTGGCTGGTGGCTGAACGATTCCACTGAAGGCAGCAGCCTGGTGGGTGATGGCCAGTCGGCGGCCGAGCCACTGCGCCGTGCAGCCCAGCATCGCGGCTTGCCGTTGCGCCTGCCATTGGGTGACCTCGATGAGCAGATCGTTGCCACCGCGCCTAATCTTGAAAGTGCAGATCCCGCGCCCCTGCGTTCGGCCTCCGAACGTTATGGCGCCGATGCCCTGCTGGCGGTGCACGCCCGTGAAGAGGCGGGCCAATGGCAAGCCAAATGGCGCCTGTGGCTGGGTGACAAAGCCGAGCAGGGCAGCGTACAGGGCGCCGACACGGCTGCCTTGGCTGATGCCGTGTTGCTGGCGGTCAGTGAGCGCCTTGCTCCCCGTTTTGCGGTAAAAGCCGGGGTGTCCAGCGAGCAGTTGCTGCAAGTGCAAGGCATGACCCTGGAACGCTACGCCGCCCTCGGTCATCTGCTGGAACCTTTTGGCGCGCAGTTGCAGCGGGTGGATGGCGATCGGATCGTCTATCGGGTCAATGGCAGCAGCGAGCAACTGCGCAGCCAGTTGAGCCTGGCCAAGTTGCAGGAAGTGCCCGCCGGTGAGGCACTTGCGCCGCAGCCTGTACAGCCGCCCGTGGCCGAGGGGGCTGCACCTGCGCCGCTGCCGCCAGCCGAGCCTGAGCCGCAACTGCGTTTTCGTTGGTAAATGTTCTTCCTTATATAGAAGCAAATGACAGATGGAGTGGTTTATGGCGGATACGCGTCGTTGGGTGTGGCTTGGCGGGATTGTCCTGCTGTGCGTCTTTGTGTTCTTGCTGCATTCGATCCTGACGCCGTTCCTGGTCGCGTTGCTGTTGGCCTATCTGTTCGATCCGGTGGTGGATCGCCTGGAAAAGGCCGGCTTGTCGCGAACCTGGGGGGTGGTGGCGGTATTTGCGCTGTTCACCCTGATCGTCATGGCGCTGTTGCTGGTGCTGGTGCCGATGCTGGCCAAGCAGCTGGTCCGCCTGTATGAGCTGGCACCGCAGATGCTCGACTGGCTGCAACACACAGCCATGCCCTGGGCGCAGTCCAAGCTGGGCCTGGCCGATGGCTTCTGGAAGTTCGACAAGGTCAAGGCCGCGATCAGCGAGCACATGGGCCAGACCACCGATATTGTCGGGGTAATCCTCAGCCAGGCCACGGCCTCCAGCCTGGCCTTGATCGGCTGGCTGACCAACCTGGTGTTGATCCCGGTGGTGGCGTTCTACCTGCTGCGCGACTGGGACATCATGATCGCCAAGATCCGCAGCCTGCTGCCCCGTGATCGTGAGGAGCGCATCGTGTCCCTGGCCGGGGAGTGCCACGAGGTGCTGGGTGCCTTCGTTCGCGGGCAGTTGTTGGTGATGGTGGCGTTGGGGATCATCTATGCTGGCGGGCTAATGGCGATTGGCCTGGAACTCGGCCTGTTGATCGGCATGATTGCCGGCCTGGCGGCGATTGTGCCGTACATGGGCTTTGTCATCGGGATTGGCGCGGCGCTGGTGGCCGGTCTGTTCCAGTTTGGCGGCGACTTGTACCCGATGCTGGGGATTGTCGCGGTGTTCATGGTCGGTCAGGCGCTGGAAGGCATGGTGTTGACACCGTTGCTGGTGGGCGACCGTATCGGCCTGCACCCGGTGGCCGTGATCTTTGCGATCCTGGCGGGCGGCGAGTTGTTCGGCTTTACCGGCATCCTGCTGGCGCTGCCGGTGGCGGCGGTGATCATGGTGCTGGTGCGCCATGTGCATGATGTTTACAAGGATTCGGACGTGTACACGGGCGCGGATGACCCTCAGTTGTAAGGCAGATCACAAACCCGGCGCAAGGCCGGGTTTGTTGTCTTCAGGGCTTGGCATTTAGCCATCGCGTCAAACAATCTCCAAAAAATCCAATGAGTTAACGCAAACCTTTGATTTTGCTTGTGGTCTGTTGCATTGTGCGCCCGGCGTCACGGGTATAAACTTTGCAAACTTTTCACAGAGGCCACTAACGGTTCGATTGGAGCCGTTCAGTCAGCATGAAACCGATTCAGCTGCCCCTAGGTGTGCGTCTGCGTGACGACGCTACCTTCATCAATTACTACCCAGGCGCCAATGCCGCTGCACTCGGCTATGTCGAGCGGCTCTGCGAAGCCGACGCCGGGTGGACGGAAAGCCTGATCTACCTATGGGGCAAGGACGGCGTGGGGCGTACCCACCTGTTGCAGGCAGCCTGCCTGCGCTTTGAGCAGTTGGGTGAACCGGCGGTGTACCTGCCGTTGGCCGAATTGCTGGACCGTGGCATCGGCATCCTCGACAACCTCGAGCAATACGAACTGGTGTGCCTGGATGACCTGCAAGCGGTCGCCGGCAGGGCGGACTGGGAAGAGGCGCTGTTCCATCTGTTCAACCGCCTGCGCGACAGCGGTCGGCGCCTGTTGATTGCCGCGTCAACCTCGCCTCGGGAACTGCCGGTCAAGCTGGCGGACCTGAAGTCGCGGCTGACCCTGGCGCTGATCTTCCAGATGCGTCCGTTGTCCGATGAAGACAAGCTGCGTGCCTTGCAACTGCGCGCATCGCGCCGTGGCCTGCACCTGACTGATGAAGTCGGGCATTTCATCCTTACCCGTGGCACCCGCAGCATGAGCGCGTTGTTCGACCTGCTCGAACAGCTCGACCAAGCCTCCCTGCAGGCCCAGCGCAAGCTCACCATCCCCTTTCTCAAAGAGACCCTCGGCTGGTAGCCAGCCCTTTGAAACCGGGGCTTTTGGCAAAATTCAGGCGCCAGAAAACCTGCGTTTGGGCCGCTCTGGCCACGCAAAAGGCTCTAAATGGGGTTTAAGGGCTTAGATGACATAGGTCAAACAAGAAGTCACATAGATCACGATTGAATTTGCAAATCGATGTCATAGAAGGCATAGTCTCGACTTCTTTACATATCAGCCACGGTCGTGCCCATGCTAAATCGCTTCGCACCCCTCGTGCCTCTCGCACTCGTTACCCTGTTGTTTGGTTGCGCCACCCACCCCCAGCAGGTGGTCGAGCAGCAAAAGCCACAGCAACAACATCAAGCCAAATTCGTCGCAACACAGTCTTCTTCTGTTTATGAAGAAGAGGTGGCGACCGAAAAAGAACTGGCCCAGTTCGCCGACAGCAAGCCTTATCAGTTGCCACTGCTGGCCGACAGCATCCTCGAACGCGGCATGTCCCTGATCGGTACCCGCTACCGTTTCGGCGGTACTTCCGAAGCCGGTTTCGACTGCAGCGGTTTTATCGGTTATCTGTTTCGTGAAGAGGCCGGCATGAACCTGCCGCGCTCCACCCGCGAAATGATCAACGTGGATGCACCGTTGGTCGCACGGAACAACCTCAAGCCTGGCGATCTGCTTTTCTTCAGTACCAATGGCCGTGGTCGTGTCAGCCACGCCGGTATCTACCTCGGTGATGACCAGTTCATCCACTCCAGCAGCCGCCGCAGCGGTGGGGTGCGGGTCGATAAGCTGGGCGACAGCTACTGGAGCAAAACCTTCATCGAAGCCAAGCGCGCACTGGCGATGGCCCCGACTACCGTTACCGCTCGCAAGTAAACTTAAAGTGATACTTGAAGTTTGACGCGTAACCGCTAGAATCCTGAGATATTGTTGCGAACCTGACCGCGCAAGCTTGCTTGCGCGGTCTAGTTTTCAGCGTTCGGCAGCGAAAGCCGCATCCAGATCAGGATTGTTCTGCCCATGTCGACCTCGGCCCGCCTAATTCTTCTTGTCTGCGCCGCGCTGCTCAGTGCCTGCGCCAGCCGTCTTCCACCTGCGCCTGTGGCCGTCAAGCCCAAGCCGGTATTCAACTACACCACCCAGAACTTTTCGCCGGTTGCCGAAGATGTGCTGTTTCGCGCCTTGGGCCTGGTTGGCACGCCTTATCGCTGGGGCGGCAACACGCCGGACTCGGGGTTTGATTGCAGCGGCCTGATTGGTTTTGTCTACCGCGATGCTGCTGGCATCTCGCTGCCGCGCACCACTCGCGAGTTGATCGTGATGCGTGCCCAGGACGTGCGTGAAGATGCGCTGCAAACCGGCGACCTGCTGTTTTTTGCCACGGGCGGTGGTTCGCAGGTCAGCCATGCCGGCATCTATGTGGGGGAAGGGCGCTTCGTCCATGCGCCACAAACTGGCGGTACAGTGAAGCTTGATACCTTGTCCAAGGCCTATTGGCAGAATGCCTACCTGAGCGCCAAGCGCGTGTTGCCGGCCGAGCACCTGGCGCGTAACCCTTAAGACCTGCACCGATCAAAAATGTGGGAGCGGGCTTGCTCGCGATAGCGGTGAGTCAGTTAGAGATGCACGGGCTGATCTATCGCTTTCGCGAGCAAGCCCGCTCCCACACAAGCCCGCTCCCACATTGGTTTTGTGGTGTTGTCGCGTCCTGCTATTTAGCAGCCGACACCCGCCACACCTTATTCCCCACATCATCCGCCACCAACAACCCGCCTTGCTGGTCGATCACCACACCCACCGGCCGCCCCATGGCTTTCTCATCACTGTTGAGAAACCCGGTCAGCACATCCACCGGTTGCCCCTTCGGCTTGCCGCCTTCGAACGGCACAAAGATCACCTTGTAGCCACTGTGCGGCTTGCGATTCCACGAGCCATGCTGGCCGATAAACGCGCCATGGCTAAATTGTGCCGGTAGCGTGTTGCCTTCTGCGAAGGTCAGGCCCAGGGACGCAGTGTGCGGCCCGACGGCATAGTCCGGCGCGATGGCCTTGGCCACCAGGTCCGGGTCCTGCGGCGTGACCCGTACATCCACATGTTGGCCGTAATAGCTGAACGGCCAGCCATAGAAGCCGCCATCCTTGACCGAGGTGATGTAGTCCGGTACCAGGTCGCTGCCGATTTCATCGCGCTCGTTGACCGCCGTCCACAGCTTGCCGCTTTGCGGCTCCCAGGCCATGCCGTTGGGGTTGCGCAGGCCGGAGGCAAAAATCCGCTGTTTGCCGCTGGCCCGATCGACTTCCCAGATCGCAGCGCGGCCCTGTTCGGCTTCCAGGCCGTTTTCGCCGACGTTGCTGTTAGAGCCCACGCTCACATACAACTTGCTGCCATCCTTGCTGGCCACCACGTTTTTCGTCCAGTGGTGGTTCAGCGGGCCGCCCGGCAGGTCGACGACCTTGGTGCCTGGCGCCTTGATCGCGGTTTCCCCCGGTTGATAAGGGAAGCGCAGCAGCTTGTCCGAATCAGCCACATACAGATCGTTGCCCACCAGGGTCATGCCAAAGGGCGAGTTGAGGTTTTCCAGGAAGACCGTGCGGGTTTCTGCCACGCCATCATGGTCGGTATCGCGCAGCAGGGTGATGCGGTTCGGGCTGGGCACACCCGCGCCGGCGCGGCCCATGACCTTTTCCATGACCCAGCCGCGAATGCCCTTGGAGTCATCCGGCTTGGGCGGCGCGTTGGTCTCGGCCACCAGCACATCGCCATTGGGCAATACATACAGCCAGCGCGGGTGGTCCAGGCCTTCGGCGAAGGCGCCGACCTGGGTACCGGCGGCGGCCTGGGGCTTGGCGCCATCGGGCCAGCCAACGGCCGGGGCGATGTTGACGGTGGGGATCAGGGTTTTGTTCGGTTCCGGCAGCTTGGGCGAAGGCCCGGTGCCGTCGGACACCTGCAACGTTGAGCTTTCCCCGCAGGCGGCGAGTGCGCCTGCGGCCATGATCAGTACGGCGAGTCGGGTCTTGTGCATGTTTTTCTCCTCAATGCCTGTAGTCATAGAGGTACGGCCCGTGGCGATGGTTCAAGTGCGTGGCCGGCTTTAATTGACGCTGTACCCCCAACCCACTAACCTTCGCCGCTTGTTTCAGGTGCTCTGTGGCGTACGCGTCGATCGAGTGAAACAGGGAAGCCGGTGAGGGCGCGCACTTTTCTACAGTGCGGCCACGATCCCGGCGCTGCCCCCGCAACGGTAAATGAGTCAAGACGCTGCTTTTGCCACTGTATCGCGTGCGATATGGGAAGGCGCATCGTCGGCCCGCCCTGGTCAACAGGGCGCCACTCATGAGCCCGGAGACCGGCCTGATTCATCCAACAGCATCACGGTGGGCGATGCTTGGCTTCATAGAGATTGTCTTTTCCTGCCCGCCGTTTTTGTCCAGCCCCAACGGAGAGCTGCCATGACTGATTCCCCTGATCGTGACGAACGCCACCTGGCGCGCATGCTGCGCAAAAAAGCGGTGATTGATGAGCGCATTGCCAATTCACCGAATGAATGCGGTTTGCTGCTGGTATTGACCGGCAATGGCAAAGGCAAGAGCAGTTCGGCGTTTGGCATGCTGGCCCGCGCCATGGGGCACGGCATGCAATGCGGCGTAGTGCAGTTCATCAAGGGCCGTAACAGCACCGGTGAAGAACTGTTCTTCCGCCGTTTCCCCGAGCAGGTGCGGTTTCATGTGATGGGCGAGGGCTTCACCTGGGAAACCCAGGACCGCCAGCGCGATATCGCTGCCGCCGAAGCGGCCTGGAAAGTCTCCCGGGAAATGTTGCAGGACCCGTCCATCGGCCTGGTGGTGCTGGATGAGCTGAACATCGCGCTCAAGCACGGCTATCTCGACCTGGACCAGGTGTTGAGCGACCTGCAAGCTCGCCCACCGATGCAGCATGTGCTGGTCACCGGTCGTGGCGCCAAGCCAGAACTGATTGAAATGGCCGACACCGTGACCGAAATGGGCATGCTCAAGCACGCGTTCCAGGCCGGTATCAAGGCACAGAAAGGCATCGAACTTTGAATCAGCCGCGCCATTGCCCAGCCGTACTGATCGCCGCACCGGCGTCAGGCCAGGGCAAAACCACTGTCACCGCCGCCCTGGCCCGGTTGCACCGCAACCTGGGGCGCAAGGTCCGGGTATTCAAATGCGGTCCGGACTTTCTCGACCCGATGATCCATGAGCGCGCCAGTGGCGCGCCGGTCTATCAATTGGACATGTGGATGGTGGGCGAGCAGGAAAGTCGCCGTTTGTTGTGGGAAGCCGCGGGGGAGGCGGACCTGATCCTGATCGAGGGCGTGATGGGGCTGTTTGACGGCACCCCCTCCAGCGCCGACCTGGCGCGCCACTTTGGCGTGCCGGTACTGGCGGTGATCGACGGCACCGCCATGGCCCAGACCTTTGGCGCCCTGGCGCTGGGGCTGGCGCGTTACCAGGCGGACCTGCCGTTCGCCGGGGTCTTGGCCAACCGCGTCGGGACCGTGCGCCATGCGCAATTGCTTGAAGGCAGCCTGACCGAAGGCCTGCGTTGGTACGGCGCGCTGTCCCGGGAAACCGGGATCGAACTGCCGAGCCGCCACCTGGGCCTGGTGCAGGCCAGCGAGTTGAACGACCTGGACCTGCGTCTGGATGCGGCCGCCGAAGCCCTGGCCGGCAGTTGCGAGGTAGCGCTGCCACCGCCGGTGGAGTTCGCCGCACCCGAGCTGATCGAGGCCGAGCCACTGCTGGCCGGGGTGCGGATTGCCGTGGCCCGTGATGAAGCCTTCGCGTTCACCTATGGCGCGAGCCTCGACTTGCTGCGGGCGATGGGCGCTGAGTTGCGCTTCTTCTCGCCGATCCATGACCAACTGTTGCCCGATGCCGATAGCCTCTATCTGCCCGGTGGTTACCCCGAGCTGCATCATCAGGCGTTGTCGCAAAACACCGCGATGCTGCAGGCGATCCGTGGCCATCACGCTGCCGGTAAGCCGTTGTTGGCCGAATGTGGCGGCATGCTCTATTTGCTCGACTCATTGACCGATGTCGAGGGCACTCGCGCCGAACTGCTGGGGCTGTTGCAAGGCGATGCGGTCATGCAGAAACGCCTGGCGGCCCTGGCCCTGCAAACGGTGGAATTGCCGGAAGGCGTGCTGCGCGGCCATACCTATCATCACTCCCTGACCAGCACGCAATGGCAGCCGATTGCCCGTGGCCTGAGCCCCAATGGCGGGCGCGGTGCCGAGGCGGTGTATCGCCAGGGGCGGATGACGGCCTCCTATGTGCACTTTTATTTCCCCTCGAACCCGGCTGCGGTGGCTGCGCTGTTTGCGCCCGAGCGGGACGCCGCTATCGCCGGCAAGCCAGCTCCTACAGGGGGCCGAGTCCAACAGCCATCCAATGACCACCACCTAACCAATGTGGGAGCGGGCTTGCCCGCGATAGGGCCATGACCGACAACGCCTTCCCCGCAGCCGAGCGCCAGGCCATCTACCGCGCCATCGCCGAACGCCGCGACATGCGCCACTTCAGCGGCGGCACCGTGGCCCCCGAACTGCTCCAGCGCCTGCTGCACGCCGCGCACCAGGCCCCCAGTGTCGGCCTGATGCAGCCTTGGCGCTTTATCCGCATCAGCGACCGGAACCTGCGTGGGCAGATCCAGCAGTTGGTGGAAGCCGAGCGCACCCGCACCGCGGCCGCCTTGGGCGAGCGCTCGGACGACTTTATGAAGCTCAAGGTCGAAGGCATCAACGACTGCGCCGAAGTGTTGGTGGCAGCGTTGATGGATGATCGCGAGCGGCATATCTTCGGCCGGCGCACGTTGCCGGAAATGGACCTGGCCTCGCTGTCCTGCGCGATCCAGAATCTATGGCTGGCCTCCCGCGCCGAAGGCCTGGGCATGGGCTGGGTGTCGTTGTTCGAACCCCGGGACCTGGCCGACCTGCTCGGCCTGCCGCCTGGCGCCAAGCCGCTGGCCGTGCTGTGCCTGGGCCCGGTGACGGAGTTCTACCCGGCACCGATGTTGCAACTCGAAGGCTGGACCGAACCGCGTCCGTTGAGTGACATGCTGTATGAGAATTATTGGGGAGTGAGTCAATGAGTGTGGCCTTGCTGAGTGTCGCGGCAGTGGCGCTGGATGCGCTGCTGGGCGAGCCCAGGCGCTGGCATCCGCTGGTGGCGTTCGGCAATTTTGCCGGGCGCATCGAGCAGCGTTTCAACTCCGCAGGTCGCGGCTGGCGCAGCCATGGCGTGACCGCGTGGTTTATCACCGTGATACCGCTGACCTTGCTGGCCACGGCATTGTCCTGGGCGCCTTACTTCGGCTGGGTGATCGAGATCCTCGCGTTGTACCTGGCCCTTGGCATGCGCAGCCTGGGGGAGCACGTGTTGCCGGTGGCCCAGGCCCTGCGCAGTGGGGACCTGGACGAGGCGCGTACGCGCGTCAGTTACCTGGTCAGTCGCCAGACCAGCGAACTGGACAGCACTGAAGTGGCGCGTGCCGCCACCGAGTCGGTGCTGGAAAACGGCAGCGACGCGGTGTTCGCCGCGCTGTTCTGGTTTGTCGTGGCCGGGGTGCCGGGCGTGGTGTTGTACCGCCTGAGTAATACCCTGGATGCCATGTGGGGCTATCGCAACGAACGCTTTGAACGCTTCGGCTGGGCGGCGGCAAAAATTGACGATCTGCTCAATTACATTCCCGCGCGCCTGGTCGCGTTGACCTACGCTGTGCTCGGCAAGACGCGCCTGGCGCTCACATGCTGGCGCCGCCAGGGCCCGACCTGGGACAGCCCGAATGCCGGCCCGGTGATGGCCGCCGGTGCTGGCGCCCTGGGCGTCGAGTTGGGCGGTGCAGCGATTTATCACGGTGAGTTGCACCAGCGTCCAGTCCTGGGTGAAGGGCCTCCAGCCGATGCCGATTCCATCGAGCGTGGCTGGCAACTGGTGCAGCGCGGCGTGTGGTTGTGGGTATTGATCCTGTGCGCGGGGGCACAATTCTATGCTTGAACATGGTGGCCGGCTGCGCAAAGCCGCGATGCAGTACGGCATCGCCCAGGAGGACTGGTTGGACCTGTCCAGTGGCCTCGCGCCCTGGCCCTGGCCAATCCCACCCATCCCGTTACGGGCCTGGGCGCGCTTGCCAGAGACCGATGACGGCCTGGAACAGGCCGCCTGCGACTACTACGGCGCCGCCCAGGTGTTGCCGGTGGCGGGCTCCCAGGCGGCGATCCAACTGCTGCCGCGCCTGCGCCGAGCGGGCAAGGTCGGCGTATTGTCGCCGTGCTATGCCGAGCATGCCGAAGCCTGGCGCCGCGCCGGTTACATCGTGCGTGAGGTGCTGGAGCAGGAAGTCGACTTCTTCCTCGACAGCCTCGACGTGTTGGTGGTGGTCAATCCCAATAACCCAACCGGCCTGAGCCTTACCCCCCAGCGCCTGCTGGATTGGCATGCGCGGCTGGCCCAGCGCGGTGGTTGGCTGGTGGTGGATGAAGCCTTTATGGACAACACCCCGCACTTGAGCCTGGCAAGCCAGGCTAACCAAGTGGGGTTGATTGTGTTGCGCTCCTTCGGCAAGTTTTTCGGCCTGGCCGGGGTGCGCCTGGGCTTTGTCCTGACCGAGCGCAAGCTGCTCAAGCTGCTGGCCGAACAGGTCGGGCCATGGGCGGTGAGCGGGCCGACCCGGGAGTTGGGCCAGGTCTGCCTGCGTGACAGCGCCGGCCACACCCAGCAGCGCCAGCGCTGCGAGGAAGCCAGCCAGCGTCTGTTCAATCTGCTGGACCAGTATGGCCTGCGCCCGCAAGGCGGGTGTGCGCTGTTCCAGTGGCTGATCGCCGATCGTGCTGAGCAGTTGCATGAGTTCATGGCCCAGCGCGGCATCTTGCTGCGCCTGTTTGTCCACGACAGCAGCCTGCGTTTTGGCCTGCCCGGGACCGACGCTGATTGGCTGCGCCTTGAACAAGCCCTGACTGCCTGGAAACACGCCTCATGACCACCCTGATGGTGCAAGGCACCACCTCCGATGCGGGCAAAAGCACCCTGGTGACCGCACTGTGCCGCTGGGTCGTGCGCCAGGGCGTGGCGGTGGTGCCCTTCAAACCGCAGAACATGGCGCTCAACAGCGCCGTCACGGCAGAAGGTGGCGAGATCGGCCGTGCCCAGGCCGTGCAGGCCCAGGCTGCCAACCTGGCGCCGCACACCGATATGAACCCGGTGCTGCTCAAGCCCAACAGCGACACCGGCTCCCAGGTCATCATCCATGGCCATGCCGTGACCAGCATGAATGCCGTGGCCTATCACGACTACAAGGCCATCGCCATGCAGGCGGTACTGGCTTCCCATGCGCGCTTGAGTGCGGCCTACCCTGTGGTGATGGTCGAAGGCGCGGGCTCGCCGGCCGAGATCAATCTGCGGGCCAACGACATCGCCAACATGGGGTTCGCCGAAGCGGTGGACTGCCCGGTGCTGCTGATTGCCGATATCAATCGCGGCGGGGTATTCGCCCATCTGGTCGGCACGTTGGAGTTGCTATCGCCGTCGGAACAGGCGCGGATCAAGGGTTTTATCATCAACCGCTTTCGCGGCGATATCGCGCTGCTGCAACCGGGCCTCGATTGGCTTGAAGCGCGCACCGGCAAACCGGTGGTCGGCGTGCTGCCCTATGTGATGGACCTGCACCTGGAAGCCGAGGATGGCATCGACCAGCGCCAGATCGACAAGGCGGCGCAGGTGCTCAAAGTGGTGGTGCCGGTATTGCCGCGCATCAGCAATCACACCGACTTTGACCCTTTGCGCCTGCATCCCCAGGTGGATTTGCAGTTTGTCGGGCCGGGGCAGGCGATCCCTGCCGCCGACCTTATCATCCTGCCCGGCTCGAAAAGCGTGCGCAGCGACTTGGCCTACCTGCGCGCCAATGGCTGGGACGGTGCGATCGCCCGGCACTTGCGCTACGGCGGCAAGGTCCTGGGGATCTGCGGCGGCCTGCAGATGTTGGGTGAGCAGGTCCACGATCCGCTCGGCCTGGAAGGCACTGCGGGCTCCAGTGAGGGGCTGGGCCTGCTGGCGTTCAGCACCACCCTGGAAGCCGAAAAACAACTGCGCAACGTGCGTGGCCGGCTGGTGCTGGAAGAGGCGCCGGTCAGCGGTTATGAGATTCATGCGGGCGTGACCCGCGGCACGGCCCTTGAGCAGCCGGCGGTACGCCTGGATGACGGGCGCAGTGATGGCGCCTGTAGCGATGACGGGCAGATCCTCGGCACCTATCTGCACGGCCTGTTCGAAACGCCCGCTGCGTGCAGCGCCTTGTTGCGCTGGGCCGGTTTGCAGGAGGTGCAGGAGGTGGATTACCACGGGCTGCGCGAGCGCGATATCGAGCGCCTGGCGGACCTGGTGGAGCAGCATCTGGACACCCGGTTGCTGCGCCAGTTATGTGGCATTTGAGGGTTTGACCATGTTGCAACTGATCCTCGGCGGCGCCCGTTCCGGCAAGAGCCGCCTGGCGGAAAAACTCGCCAGCGACAGCGCCATGCCTGTCACGTATATCGCCACCAGCCAGCCCCTGGACGGTGAAATGAATGCGCGTGTGGCCCTGCATCGCCAACGTCGCCCAAGCCATTGGGGCCTGATCGAAGAGCCGCTGGAACTGGCGCGGGTCCTGCGCGAACACGCCGCCCCCGGCCAGTGCCTGCTGGTGGATTGCCTGACCTTGTGGCTCACCAACCTATTGATGCTCGACGACCCGCAGCGCCTGGGCGTGGAGCGCGAACAACTGCTGGACTGCCTGGCGTCGCTGCCGGGGGAAATCATTTTTGTCAGCAACGAGACCGGCCTGGGTGTCGTGCCGCTGGGCGAATTGACTCGCCGCTACGTGGATGAAGCCGGTTGGCTGCATCAAGCCCTGGCCGAGCGTTGTCAGCGTGTCGTGCTGACCGTTGCGGGCCTGCCCCTGACTTTGAAAGGTACTGCGTTATGAGCCAATCCTGGTGGCTGGACCCCTGCAAGATGCTGGACGCTGCGGCCTATGAACAAGCGCTGGCCCGCCAGCAACAACTGACCAAACCCGCCGGGTCCCTGGGGCAACTGGAAGCGCTGGCGGTGCAATTGGCCGGTTTGCAGGGCCGGGTCAAGCCGACGGTCGACCACGTGTGGATCAGCATCTTTGCCGGTGATCACGGCGTGGTCGCGGAAGGTGTCTCGGCCTATCCCCAGGAAGTCACCGCGCAGATGCTGCATAACTTCGTCAGTGGTGGCGCGGCGATCAGCGTGTTGGCGCGCCAACTGGATGCGCGGCTGGAAGTGTTGGACCTGGGCACTGTCACGCCATCGCTGGACCTGCCGGGCGTGCGCCACCTGAATATCGCCCCCGGCACGGCCAACTTCGTGCTGGGCGCGGCCATGACCGAGGCCCAGGGACGGCTGGCTTTGGCGGCGGGGCGTGACAGCGTGCAGCGCGCGATCAGCGCCGGTACGCAGCTGTTTATTGGCGGCGAAATGGGCATCGGCAACACCACTGCCGCCAGCGCGCTGGCCTGTGCGCTGCTCGATTGCCAGGTCAGCGACCTGACCGGCCCCGGCACCGGCCTGAATGCCCAGGGCGTGAGCCACAAAGTGGCGGTGATCGAGCGCGCGCTGGCATTACATGCGGGGCAGCGCGGTGACCCGTTGCAGACCCTGTTCAACCTCGGTGGCCTGGAGATTGCCGGGTTGGTGGGGGCTTATCTGGCCTGCGCCCAAGCGGGCGTGGTGGTGTTGGTCGACGGGTTTATCTGCAGCGTCGCGGCGCTGGTCGCCACGCGTCTGAACCCGTCCTGCCGGCCTTGGCTGTTGTTCGGCCACCGGGGCGCCGAGCCGGGCCATCGCCACGTGCTGCAAAGCCTGCAAGCCGAGCCGCTGCTGGAGCTGGGCCTGCGCCTGGGCGAGGGCAGCGGCGCGGCGCTGGCGGTGCCACTGTTGCGCCTGGCTTGTGCGTTGCACGGGCAGATGGCGACGTTTGCTGAGGCGGCAGTGGCTGATCGCCCGGCATGACCTTGCACCTGGACCTGCTGCGCCATGGCGAAACCGAACTGGGCGGCGGCTTGCGCGGCAGCCTGGATGATGCGCTGACTGCCAAGGGCTGGACGCAGATGCGCGAGGCGGTGCTGGCGCGCGGGCCGTGGGATCGCCTGGTCAGTTCGCCGCTGCAGCGTTGCGCGCATTTTGCTGAAGAGTTGGGCGCACGGCTGGATTTGCCGGTGAGCTTGGAGCCGGATCTGCAGGAGCTGCATTTCGGTGCCTGGGAAGGGCAGAGCGCGGCGAAGTTGATGGAAACCGACGCCGAGGCACTGGGGCTGTTCTGGGCTGACCCGTATAGCTTTACGCCGCCGGATGGCGAGCCTGTCGAAGGGTTTTCCCGGCGCGTACACGGTGCGGTCCTGCGCCTGCACCAGCTGTACGCCGGGCAACGGGTGCTGCTGATCAGCCATGGCGGTGTCATGCGTTTATTGCTGGCCCAGGCCCGTGGCTTGCCCCGTGAGCAGTTGTTGAATGTCGAGGTGGGGCACGGCGGCTTGTTCAGCCTGCGGGTCGAGGCCGATGGCGTGTTGAGCGAGGGCGCCTGATGTTGCCATTCTGGATTGCCTTGCAGTTTCTCAGCAGCCTGCCGATCCGCCTGCCAGGCATGCCGCAACCGCAGGAACTGGGGCGTTCGCTGCTGTTTTATCCGTTGGTGGGCCTGCTGTTCGGGCTGCTGCTGTGGGGCTTGAACACGCTGTTGATGGGCGCGCCGTTGCTGTTGCACGCGGCGCTGCTGTTGACGGTGTGGGTGCTGCTCAGTGGCGGCCTGCACCTGGATGGCCTGGCGGACAGTGCCGATGCGTGGCTGGGGGGCTTTGGCGACCGCGAGCGCACCCTGACCATCATGAAGGACCCGCGCAGCGGCCCGATTGCCGTGGTCACCCTGGGCTTGGTGCTGCTGCTCAAATTCACCGCGCTGGTAGCGCTGATCGAGCAACACAACGGCGCTGCGTTGATCCTCGCCCCATTGATCGGTCGCGGTTCGCTGCTGGCGTTGTTCCTCACGACTCGCTATGTGCGTGCCGGGGGGCTGGGCCAGGCGCTGGCCGACCATTTGCCGCGGATTGTCGGGCAACAAGTACTGATCCTTACCGGTCTGGCCTGTGTGTTGATCGGTGGTTTCAGCGGTGGGATCGCCGTCCTGCTCGCTGCCATCTGCTTTATGGGGCTGCGCCAAGTGATGATCAATCGACTGGGCGGCACCACCGGTGACACGGCCGGCGCCTTGCTGGAGCTGCTCGAAGTGGCAGTTTTGATCGGCCTGGCTCTGTAACACTTTCTTGCATTTCCTTAATCGCGGGTATATACACGTTCCATGCTTGCCTCCCAATGTTTATGCACCAACCTGCGTCGTGCCGCTCGTGGCGTCAGCAGGCACTACGACGGCGCCCTCGATGGCTTCGGGATCAACGTCGCCCAGTATTCCTTGCTGTGTAATCTGCAGCGCCTGGACCAGCCGAGCATTTCCAGCCTGGCCGATGCCATGGGCCTGGACCGCAGCACCCTGGGGCGTAACCTGCGGGTGCTGGAAGGTGAAGGCCTGGTACGGTTGGTCGAGGGCGATGACCTGCGCAATCGCCTGGTAGTGCTCACGGAGGAAGGCAAGCAGCGCCTGACGGCCGCGTTACCGGCCTGGGAAGCGGCGCAGCAGAAATTGATCGATAAATTGGGCGTGCAAAAACGCGAAACCCTGTTGGCCTTGCTGGACGAACTCGCTTAAACGCGTGCTTGTTCGAATACAAGCGGGTATATACCCGCAGGCGGAGAATAATAATGACCTCGATGTGGCGTACCAGTGGCTGGATTCTTGTCGGGAGTGCGCTGATCCTGGCTCTTTCCCTGGGCGTACGGCATGGCTTCGGCCTGTTCCTGGCGCCCATGAGCGCCGAGTTCGGCTGGGGCCGTGAAACCTTTGCCTTCGCCATCGCTTTGCAAAACCTGATCTGGGGCCTGGCGCAGCCGTTTACCGGGGCCCTGGCCGACCGCTTTGGTGCGGCCAAAGTGGTGATGATCGGTGGCGTGCTCTATGCCTTGGGCCTGGTGTTCATGGGCTTGTCTGATTCGGCGTGGTCGCTGTCCCTGAGTGCCGGCTTGCTGATTGGTATCGGCCTGTCCGGTACCTCGTTCTCGGTGATCCTCGGCGTGGTAGGGCGTGCCGTGGCCCCGGAAAAGCGCAGCATGGCCATGGGCATCGCCAGTGCTGCCGGCTCTTTCGGCCAGTTCGCCATGTTGCCGGGCACCTTGGGCCTGATCGGCTGGCTGGGCTGGTCCGCGGCCTTGCTGGTGCTGGGCCTGCTGGTGGCGCTGATTGTGCCCTTGGTGACGATGATCAAGGACCGCCCGCTACCGGTCATGGCCGGTCAGCAAACCCTGCGCGAGGCCCTGCAGGAAGCCTGTTCCCATTCCGGGTTCTGGTTGCTGGCCTTTGGTTTTTTTGTCTGCGGTTTCCAGGTGGTGTTTATCGGCGTGCACTTGCCGGCCTACCTGGTGGATCAGCATCTGCCAGCGACTGTCGGCACTACGGTGCTGGCGCTGATCGGCCTGTTCAATATCTTTGGCACCTACACGGCGGGCTGGCTCGGTGGGCGGATGTCCAAGCCACGCTTGCTCACGGTGTTGTACCTGCTGCGGGCGGTGGTGATCGTGCTGTTTCTGTGGGCGCCGGTGACACAGATGAGCGCCTACCTGTTCGGCATGGCCATGGGCTTTTTGTGGTTGTCGACTGTGCCGCTGACCAACGGTACGGTGGCGACCTTGTTCGGGGTCAGAAACCTGTCGATGCTGGGTGGGATTGTGTTCCTGTTTCATCAGCTAGGTTCGTTCCTGGGCGGTTGGCTGGGGGGCGTGGTCTATGATCGAACGGGCAACTACGATTTGATCTGGCAGGTGGCGATTGTCTTGAGCCTGGTCGCGGCCGCCCTGAACTGGCCGGTGCGTGAGCGACCGGTGGCAAGGCTGCAGGCGCAGATGGGGGTAGCATGAATTCGATCGGATACTGGTTTGGTGCAGCCGGGTTGCTGACGCTGTTGTTGCTGGCCTGGTGGGGATGGCAGCGTAGCGGGCTGGCGTTGATGCAACTGGGCATGGCGATCTGTTAAGTTGCTTGCCTGACTTTGTCCAAGGACCCTCGACATGTTGAAGCGCTGGCTTGCAGTACCTGCCCTGATGGTGGCTTTTGGCGGTGTCGCCATGGCCGCCGATTGTCCGTCGTTGCTCGAAGGTCAATTGCCCAAGTTACGCGCCAAGGAGTCCATCGACCTGTGCCAGCGCTTTGCAGGTAAGCCCCTGGTGATCGTCAATACCGCCAGCTTTTGTGGGTTTGCCCCACAGTTCAAAGGCCTGGAGGCGTTGTATCAGCGCTACAAGGGCGACGGCCTGGAAGTGATTGGCGTGCCTTCCGATGACTTCAAGCAGGAAGCCAAGACGGGCGAAGAGACGGCCAAGGTCTGCTATGTGAACTACGGCGTGACCTTCACCATGACCGAGCCACAGAAGGTCAGGGGCCCGGATGCGGCACACCTGTTCAAGGTCCTGGCCGAGCAGAGCAACGCGCCGAAGTGGAATTTCTACAAGTACGTGGTGGACCGCCAGGGCAAGGTGATCGCCAGCTTCTCCAGCCTGACCAAACCCGACAGCCCGGAACTGATCGAGGCCGTGGAGCAGGCGCTGGCTTCCAAGCCCTGATTATCAGCCACTAAAAAGCCCCGCCTCCTTTGTAGGAGTGCGGGGCTTTTTTATGCAGCGTTGGATCAGAACTTGTACGTCATGCCCAGGCCAAAACCGTTGGCGCTGTTTTTGTACTTGGCGTTGTAGCTTGCCAGAGCGTTGGAGCGGTTGACGCTGACTTCTTCTTCCTTGAGGTAGGAGTAGGCCAGGTCGATGGTCATGTTATCCATGACCGCGTAGCCCAGGCCAACACTGAAGATGGTCCGGTCGCCGGTAGGGATACGTGGCGAACGATCAGCGTTGTTGGTTGGCGACTGGTCGAAGGTCAGGCCGGTGCGCAATACAACCTGCTTGGTCAGCTGGTACGAGGTGCCCACGGCATAAGCCCAGGTGTCGTGCCAGTTCTGGTCTTCCTTGATGGTGCCCACAAGACCTGGGGCGAGGCCGCCACCGGCTGCTGTCACGCCTTTGTTGTTGACGGTGATGTCCTTCAGACGGCTCCAGCGAGTCCAGGTAGCACCGGCATACAGCTTCCAGGCGTCGTTCATGTCCTGGGTCACCGACAGATCCCAGGATTCAGGCGTGTCGATTTTCAGCGTCGCGTCATAACGGCCGGTTGCCAGGGCGCTGGAGGTCGCAGTAGGCGCGTTGACTTCGGTGTGGCCTTCAAGCTTGTACTTGACCTTCGAGTGGTAGGTCAGGCCGACGCGGGTGGTATCGGTCGCCTGGACCAATACGCCGGCGTTGAAGCCAATGGCAGTATCGTCACCCTTGATCTTGATCTTGGTATCTGGCACGGCCGGGTTGAGGGTCAGCTCGGATTCCAGGGTGCCGGCAATGCGGTTGAAAGTTGGGCCAAAACCGACGGAAACCCGATCGTTGAAGGCATAGCTGACGGTCGGCTGGAAAGTGATGACTTGCACTTCACTTTTGCTGCCAAAGCCACGGCCCTGATAGCCGCTTTCGTAGTCGGTAATCAGGCCGAACGGTGCGTACACACCAAAACCGACTGCCCACTGGTCATTGAGTTTGTTGGTGTAGAAGCCGAACGGTACCGCCGTGAAGGGGACCATGTCGCCCTTGTTGGTGCCGCGGGAGCGACCGCTGACATCTTTGATATCAGTGGACGCATCAATCGCTGCAACACCGCCGGTGACTTGCTGGCCTTCAAGGCGAGCCATACCGGCAGGGTTACCAAAAACAGTGCTTGCATCATCGGCAGAAGAAGAGCGGCCTGCGAACCCGGTACCCATACCGCTGACGCTTTGTTCGTTGAGGGCAAAGCCGCTGGCGAACAGTTGGGAAGAGGCCATGGCAACGGCGAGGCTAAGTGTGGTCTTGAGCATTACTTTTTTCATTATTAGAACTCCGAGGTGATCACCGCTGCGGAAAGTACCAATAAAATTAACGCAGCGCTATAGGCTGTAATGTAGGAGATAGAGCGGTTTTGTAGGACAATCCGACCAAAATTGCCGATTTTTGCCGAATCTTGCAAAGTGCCCGATCAGCAGGCGACCTGATTCATTGGGTTTACACAGGTTTGCCAGGCCAGGGTGTAATCGCGCAGCCGGCCCTGGGGGTGAAAAATTTCTTTCCAGATACGGGCCATGGCGAGCAAGTCGTCGGGCTGGGGGAGTTCGGGGCGATGTTGCTCCACCAGCAGCCAGGCGATGGCAGTGGCGTAGCGCAGGTTGACCGTCAGCTCCAGTTGCGGCCCGCTGAGGAAAGCATGTTGGCTGGCGAGGCCACGCACCAGGCTGGCGCGCTCTGGGTCGAGGGCCAGATAGTCGTCCCACAGGGCCCTGTGGCGCGGTTCGGTAATGCGATACAGGCCGTGGCCGCGCCTGTCGTGCAAGGCAGAGCCCAGTTCCGATTGGCTGGCGGCGACCCCCAGCAGCAGGGTTTCTGCGGTCTGGCTGTGGCGGCCCAGGTAAATCAACGTGGGTCGGATCACATAACGACACAACTCGCCGGCGGCAATGCCCATAAAACCCTCGAAACCGTAAAAGTGGTCGACGAGGCCTGAGAAGGGGGGCTTGGCAGCGGTGAATCGGATCTCAGGCTCGCCGGAGGCGGGACATGCCGCCTGAGTTGAAGTGTAGTGTCAGATTCACGACGTAAAGGACTGTTTTTAAAATATTTCCGGCTACGGGTTATAAGCGTTATATCTGTTTGGCCTAAGGGGAACCGCTAAAAAAGCCGAATCGCGGGCAATAAAAAACCCTGCCTTGCGGGCAGGGTTTTCGGTGTTCAGCGTCGGGTCAATCAGGCAACCAGTGCCTGACGGGTACGCTCGATCACGGCCTGCAGCGGTTCTGCGCTGGAGTATTGATCGGGGTACAGGCGTTCGCTATGACGAGCGATGCCGTGTTCGTTGACCAGGGTGAAGCTGAAGCAGCCTTTGCGAGCGGCCATGATCAGGCAGTTCATTGGAGCAAAAGCATTGGTTAGGGTGCGAATGGCATCCTGAGTATGGATTTGAGTGGACATATTATTGGTGTTCCTACAAATGACACGGATAAGAACCGTGCAACGTTAAAACGTTCCAGTGACGCTGATCACCATTGATCATGCGAAGAACCCGACTGGAACAAAGCAGCCAGTTTGAAGCGCTAAATAGTTTGGCGCGCTTGGGCTGGCAGGTAGGTACTTAGGAGGGCAGGCAACACAACAGGGGCAAAGGTTCTGGGCCCAGGGTGAAGATCCTGATCAATTTGCAGGTTGGTTCGGTCAGAGTATGGATACTTCGCGACACCCTTTGCATTGTTCAAAGGCAGTGTCGTCGCAAGTGATACCTGGAAACCATCGAGGTGGTCGATCCCATCAAGATTGACAGAACTTCTCTTTAGGGAAGCTACGTCGCGGGGATTAGTTCGACCAGAATTGACTTTCAGCTTGGTACTAACGCTGCGGATACTAATGGCTTGAAACAGCTAAAGCAAGTGTGTTAGCAAAAATACTTCAATCAGCCGCCCATCAGCCCGCGATAAATCAGCACCGTGGACGCTGCGGCCAATGAACAGCCCAGTGCATAGGCGGCGAGGGTCAAGCGCAGGGATTGGCCGGTTTCGATGACTTTCACCACATCGCGCAGGTCGTTGACCCGTCCGTCACCCAGCTCGATACACAAGCTGACCGCCGTGAAAGCGGCCGATAACAGGATGGCGATGGCAAACAGCGCGCCGTCGGGAGATGGCAGCACGGCATTGGTGCCCAGGGAAATCACACAAACGGCGAACAGCAATAACGCGAACACCAGGATTCCTTTCATGAAGTGGCGCACCTCCTTGCTGTAGGGCGAACAGTGTGGCGAGCGCAGGCACGTTTGAAAAGTGGCCCTTGTGTGTCGCCCGTAAAGTTTTGTTGTGCCCTCGGGCCACAAAAGTGCGGGATATAACCGTCAGGCAGGTAGTTGTGCACATTGGTTGCGCAGTGTGTCACCGGGAAGGTGCTGCGCCGGATTGGCCCGTGAATGCCTGCATCGAAAATTTAAGTCAATGAAAAATCTGGCTTTTTTTTATTGGTGAAAAAATCGTCAGTTTAAGCGCGGCCCCCGTTCCATGGGCCTTTGCGCGAGTTAAAGCACGGTTGTCCACTGAGTTATCCACAGCTTCTGTGGATTGTCCCAAGCGCTTGCTCTAGAACGGGCGTGCAGGTTTTTTTCAGCTTTACCCGTACGAAAAAAGGAGTAGAGTGGCGCGCCTTCCGTTCTGCCCTACAGTGCTTTATGAAGTTTCGCTCAGTATCATCTTCTGTTACCGACAACCCTCCAAGTGTTACCGCACCCAAGCGCTTCTCCTTGAAAGTCGCCTTGTGGCTGCTGGATAGCCCGCGCATTGGCGATCACCCCAATATCAAGCATTTTGCCGGGCGTTTGCTCAAGCAGCCGGCCCGTGAAGGGGTGGTTGTGGCACAGAGCCGCCTGGGCCTGTTGATGTGTCGTGAGTGCGGCAATGCCCGAGACCGCCGCATCGGCCACGACCTTCTGCGCCAGGCCGCCCGTGCCGGCGACGTGGGCGCCCAGCGTGAACTGGGCCAGATCAAAGACTGAGCTGTCCACAAAGCGCCCGCTTGGTTAACCTTCCTCTTTTACCGTAATGGCAGGAATGGCTATGGCTTTTGACTGGACCAGTGTTGCACTGGGTCTCGCCGCTGCGGCGTTGCCTCTGTCGGTCCTGTGCTGGCAGATCCAGCGCCGCCTGAATGCACGCAGCGCCGGTTGGGAACTGCTGGAGGAACGCCTGGCGACGGCGCAGATGGCCCAGGAAGGCCTGGCCGCGCAACTGGACGCCAGCCGTGACGAGATCAGCGACCTGAGCCAGGCCAATGCCGCCAAGCAGGCAGATCTGGCCGCCGTCCGCCGGGAAGTCGAGTTGCTGCAGATCGACCGCGACAATGCGCGTGATGCCGCTCATGCCTGGAACATCGAGCGCAGCGCCAAGGAAGGCGAACTGCGCCGCCTGGACGCCTTGTCGGCCTCCCTGCGTGCCGAACTGCGGGAGCAGCAAGACAGCCATCAACAGCGCCTCAACGACCTGCAAGGCTCGCGGGACGAGTTGCGTGCGCAGTTCGCCGAACTGGCCGGGAAAATCTTCGATGAGCGCGAACAGCGGTTTGCCGAGACCAGCCAGCAGCGCCTGGGGCAATTGCTCGATCCGTTGAAAGAACGCATCCAGTCGTTCGAAAAACGTGTGGAAGAAAGCTATCAGAACGAGGCGCGCGAGCGTTTTTCCCTGGCCAAGGAGCTGGAGCGCCTGCAGCAATTGAACCTGCGCCTGTCGGACGAAGCCACCAACCTCACCCGCGCCCTCAAGGGGCAGAAAACCCAGGGTAACTGGGGTGAGTTGATTCTGGAGCGGGTGCTGGAACATGCCGGCCTGGAGAAGGGCCGCGAGTACCAGACCCAAGTCAGCCTCAAGGGCCCGGATGGCGAGCGTTTCCAGCCGGACGTGTTGATCATGTTGCCCGGCGACAAGCAGGTGGTGGTGGACTCCAAGGTCAGCCTGACGGCCTACCAGCAGTACGTGGCGGCCGATGACGAGGTAATCGGCCAGGTGGCTCTCAAGCAGCACGTGCTGTCGTTGCGCAACCATGTAAAAGGCTTGGCCGGCAAGGACTACAAGCGTCTGGAAGGCCTGCATAGCCTGGATTTCGTGTTGTTGTTCGTGCCCATCGAAGCAGCGTTTTCCGCCGCGTTGCAGGCCGAGCCCAACCTGTTCCAGGAAGCCTTCGACCGGCATATCGTGATTGTCAGCCCCACCACCTTGTTGGCGACCCTGCGCGTGATCGACAGCCTGTGGAAGCAGGAGCGGCAAAGCCAGAACGCCCGGGAAATCGCCGAGCGCGCCGGCTGGCTGTACGACAAGTTCGTGCTGTTTATCCAGGACCTGGACGAAGTGGGCAATCGATTACAGCAGCTGGATAAGGCTTACAGTGCAGCGCGCAATAAGCTCACAGATGGTCGCGGCAATCTGGTCAGCCGGGTCGAGCAGTTGAAGCTGCTGGGCGCGCGCGCGAGCAAAGGCTTGCCGTCCGACCTGTTGGAGAAAGCGATGACCGATGAAGATGGCGTCGCACAGTTACCTGACTAAACGCAGAGCCCAAATGTGGCATCGGGTATCTACACAACGTTCAGAAACTGATGACTCTCCCTGTGGCGAGCGGGCTTGCCCCGCGCTGGGCTGCGCAGCAGCCCCACCCCAGGCATCGCGGTTGTTTAAGACATACCGAGCCGGCAGGTTTTGGGGCGGCTGCGCCACCCAACGCGGGCGATACGGCGTTCCGACAAGCCCGCTCGCCACAGCAGCCCTATCGGCTTGGGTTTAAAGCACCCACAAGCTACAGCGGCAAATGCCGATTCAACAGCGCCCGCAACGCAGCAGGCTTGACTGGCTTGGCCAGGTAATCCAAACCCGCTGCATGCACCTCGGCCACCATCTCTGGCCGGCCGTCGGCGCTGATCACCACCCCTGGAATCGGCTCTGCCAGTTGCGCGCGCAACCAGCCCATCAACTCGGTGCCCGTCTCGCCGTGGTCCAGGTGGTAATCCACCAGTGCCAATTGCGGGCGCATGCCCTCGGCCAGCAACGCCGCGCATTGCGCCTGGTCACGTGCGGTCCAGACCTGGCAGCCCCAACGACTCAACAGGCTGCGCATGCCAATCAGGATGCTGTCTTCGTTGTCCACGCACAGCACCTGGGCGCCGCTCAGTGGCAGGCCCTTGTCCGGGGTGACCGGTACCTGCAAGCTGGTTTGCGCCTTGGCCAGTGGCACGCTGACGCTGAACACACTGCCTTTGCCCGGCCATGAGCGCACGCGCAAGCGGTGGCCGAGTACCCGGCACAACCCGTCGGCAATCGCCAGGCCCAGCCCCAGGCCCTTCTCGGCACGGGTCTGGTGGCTGTCCAGGCGCTTGAACTCTTCGAAGATCACTTTCTGCTTATCCAGTGGAATCCCCGGTCCACGGTCCCACACCTCCAGGCGCAGCTCACCGCGACGCCGTCTTACACCCAGCAGCACTGGGCCGTGGGCATAACGGAAGGCGTTGGTCAGGAAATTCTGCAGGATGCGCCGCAGCAGCTTGATATCACTGTCGATGCGCAAGCGGCTGCCACGCAGGCGGAAGCGCAAGCCTTGTTCCTGGGCCAGCACCTTGAACTCCGCGCCCAGGGCATCGAACAGTTCACTCAAGGCAAACGGCTGGCGCTGGGGATTGATCTTGCCGTTTTCCAGGCGCGAGATATCCAGCAAATCGCTGATCAGGTCTTCGGCCGAGCGCAGCGAACTGTCCAAGTGGTGCACCAACTGCCGAGCCTCGCCGGACAATCCTTCGCTCTGGTGGGAGAGGGCGGCCGAGAACAGCCGCGCAGCGTTGAGCGGCTGCATCAGGTCATGGCTGACCGCAGCAAGGAAGCGGGTTTTCGATTGGTTGGCCGATTCGGCCACGCCTTTGGCGTCGGTCAGCGCGACGTTGAGCTGCGACAGCTCATGGGTGCGCTCGGTGACGCGCTGTTCCAGGCCCTCATTGGCCTCGGTCAGGGCCTGTTCGGCCTCGCGGAAGGCGGTGATGTCGGTGAAACTCATGACAAACCCGCCGCCCGGCATCGGGTTGCCGATCAGCTCGATCACGCGGCCGTTGGGAAACAGCCGTTCCGAGGTATGCGCGCGGCCCTGGCGCATCCAGTGCAGGCGCCGCGCCACGTGGACTTCGGCCTCACCGGGGCCGCACAGGCCGCGCTCGGCGTTGTAGCGAATAATGTCGGCAATCGGCCGCCCGACACTGATCAATCCGTCGGGGTAGTTGAACAGTTCCAGGTAGCGGCGGTTCCAGGCCACCAGCTTGAGGGACTGATCCACCACGCTGATGCCCTGGGTGATGTTCTCGATTGCACCTTGCAACAGTGCCCGGTTGAACTGCAGCACTTCGGAGGCTTCGTCAGCGATACGGACTACGTCCTCCAGCTGCATTTCGCGGCCTTCAATCGCTGCTTTCACCACCGCCCGCGTGGATGAGGCACCCAGTACGCCTGCCAGCAGCCGCTCGGTGTGGGCGATCCAGTCGTTGTCGGCATTCTGGTTGGGGTTAAAGCCCTTGCCTTGGCGGTAGGCGAAGCGGATGAAGCTCTGTTGCGCTCTTTCCTCGCCGACAAAGCGCGCCGCCAGGCTCAACAGATCATTGATCTGCACCGACAACATGGAGCGGGCGCTGGCGCGCTGGCTGGTTTCCTGGCCGATAAACCGCCCAGCCTGCCAATGCTCTGATACCCGAGTGCGCGAGAGGACCGAGACCCAGGCAAACAGAGTGAAGTTACCGGCCAGGGACAGCACAACCCCTTGGGTCAGCGGCGTGATTGGCAGCCCCAGCGGGTTGCCGTGCAGCCAGGAGAGGCCAGGGAAGATATTCAGCGACCAACCCAGGCTATGGGCGGCAATTGGCAGCACCAGGGTGTAGAACCACAGGAACGTGCCCGCCGCCAGGCCGGCAAACACGCCGCGACGGTTGGCCTGCTTCCAGTACAGCGCGCCGAGCATTGCAGGCGCCAGTTGGGTCACGGCGGCAAAGGCAATCTGGCCGATGGTCGCCAGGCTCGCGGTGGAGCCGAGCAGGCGATAACTCACATAGGCCAGCAGCAGAATAATCACGATGCTGACCCGGCGTACCGAGAGCATCCAGTGGCGGAAGACTTCGAACGGGCGCTCGGCGTTGGTGCGACGCAGCAGCCAGGGCAACAGCATATCGTTGGAGACCATGGTCGACAGCGCCACGCTCGCGACGATGACCATGCCGGTCGCCGCCGAAGCACCGCCGATAAATGCCAGCAGCGCCAAGGCCGGATGGGCTTCGGCCAGGGGTAGGCTGATCACGTAGGAGTCCGGTAGCACCGAGCTTGGCAGCAGCATCTTGCCGCCGAGGGCAATCGGCACCACAAACAGCGCGGCCAGCACCAGGTAGGCCGGGAACACCCACTTGGCCAGGCGCAGATCCTGGGGCTCGATATTCTCCACCACGGTGACGTGGAACTGCCGGGGCAGGCAGATAATTGCCATCATCGCCACGCCGGTCTGCACCACCATGGATGGCCAGTTGACCGTCTCCTTCCAGTACTCCTCCAGCCTTGGTGCGAGCATCGCCTGGCTGAACAGGTCGTTGAAACCGTCGTACAGGCCGTAGGTGACAAACGCGCCGACGGCAAGAAATGCGAACAGCTTGACCAGGGATTCAAAGGCAATCGCCAGGACCATGCCACGGTGGTGCTCCGTGGCGTCGAGGTTGCGCGTGCCGAACACAATGGTGAACAGCGCCAGCACCAGGGACACAATCAGGGCGGTATCCTGGGCCCGTGTGCCGGTGGCATCGGCGCCGGCGCCAATCAGCAGGTTGACCCCCAGCACGATGCCTTTGAGTTGCAGGGCAATATAAGGCAGCACACCTACCAGGCAGATCAGCGCCACCACCACCGCCAGGGACTGGGATTTGCCATAGCGCGCGGCGATGAAGTCGGCGATGGAGGTGATGTTTTCCTGCTTGCTGATCAGCACCATTTTCTGCAGGACCCAGGGCGCGAGTACCAGCAGCAGTACGGGTCCCAGGTAGATCGGTAAAAAAGCCCATAACTGTTCGGCGGCCTGGCCTACGGCGCCGAAGAAGGTCCAACTGGTGCAGTACACCGCCAGCGACAGGCTATACACCCACGCACGCACCCGTGGCGGCAGCGGCGCGTGGCGGCGGTCACCGTAGAAGGCGATGGCAAACATAATGGCCATATAGGCCAGGGCAACGGCGGCGATCAGCCCGCTGGACAGCGTCATGAGGACTCCGGACATAAGAACACCCAGGCATTCCAGGCCCGGGGCGACAGTCTCGCATGATGCTCGGGGTTAGTCAGTGTCGACGAAGGTCGGGTAGGTGCTGTCATGCAGGGGTGGATGGGCGGTGCTGTCGTGGCGAGGGGGCTTGTCCCCCGTTGGGCTGCGCAGCAGCCCCAGTCAGCCTCACCTCGGCCTTTCAGACACACCGAGGTGACCGGTTTTGGGGCTGCTGCGCAGCCCAACGGGGGACAAGCCCCCTCGCCACGGGTCAGTTGGATCGTGGTGGCAGGGTTTTCTGGCGCAGGATATAGATCGTCACCAGCACCGCACTGGTCAACATGAACCCGCGTGCCCAGGGCAATGGCACCAGGTAGCAGGACAGGCCGATGCTCAGCCACATCAGGCCGATGGCGTACACCTTGCCTTTGAGAGGAATACCGTTGCCATCCAGGTAATCCCGAATCCAGGGACCCAGGCGCGGATGGTTGACCAGCCACGCATAAAAGCGCGGTGAACTACGGGCAAAACAGCCGGCAGCCAGGAGCAGGAAGGGGGTGGTCGGCAAGACTGGCAAGAAGATTCCGATCACGCCGAGCACCACGCTCAACCAGCCAATGGCCAGTAGCGCGTAGCGCACAATCGGCGAGCGGTTGCCCATGGGCGCCACGGGCGGGGGACTCAGTGGTGGCGAGGCTTGAGGATCGCCGGTTTTTCGTCGGGGGCGTTGCACAGCAGGTACAGGGCGGTCAGTGCTTCCGGGATCTGTACGATCATGTCGTCCATCAGGTTGGCGTCGCTGGCGATATCGGCGAACTCAGGCTGGTCGTCGAACAGGCCGGAACCGACCATGATCGGCAGCAGCATTTCGCTGACTTCGTCCTCGGCGGTTTCGAACCAGGCCGCTTCACGCAGGAACACGCCTTCCATGAAGCCAATGCACCAGCCGCGCAGGTCGGAGTCGTCCGGCTCTTCGCCCAGGTCGAGGTCGCATGGCAGCTCGAATTCTTCATCGGATGCCAGTTGGCGGGAGATGTGGGCCTTGAGCTGGACCAGGGTTTCTTCGATCTCGGTGCGCTGGGCCTCGTCCTTGTAGTGAGGCTCTTCGGCGAACAGCGCGTCGATCCATTCACGGTCAGGGACCTGCTCCGAGCAGATCGATAGCGCAGTCAGGTAGCCATGGGCGGCTACGTAGTCCAGCGCCTCGTCATGCAGCTCATCGGCATCGAGGAAGGCTTGCAGGCGGTTTAGTTGCTCAGCGAAGGACATTGAAAGACTACCTTGGGAATAAACGATGCTGAATTCTAGGCCTTCTTGAGCGTGCAGGCCAGCCGCACTGCATATTTGCAAGGTTTTCAGATGGGCCGCTATTCGTCAGTGGCGCCCTTTGCCGGGGAGCGCTCGGGTATACTGCCGCGTTTTGTGATGCCCCTGCAGGCTGGAGGCGGTCGCGGGAAAAGTTCGCTTACGGATTATTTTCCGGCCAAGCGCGCTTTTTCAGCCAGCCTGTACAGAGGGATTTCGGTGGAATTTGGAGTTTTTCATGCTTGAACAGGCTCAACGCGTCCTCAAGGACATCTTCGGCTACGACAGCTTTCGTGGCCGCCAGGGTGCGATCATTGAGCGCGTGGCCAGCGGTGGTGATGCGCTGGTCTTGATGCCTACCGGCGGTGGCAAGTCGTTGTGCTTCCAGGTGCCGGCATTGTTGCGTGAAGGGCTGGCGGTGGTGGTTTCGCCGTTGATCGCACTGATGGACGACCAAGTGGCCACCCTGGAAGAACTGGGTGTCGCCGCCGCTGCGTTGAACTCGACCCTGAGTGCCGAGCAGCAGCGCGACCTGGCGGCGCGGATCCGCCGGGGCGAAGTGAAGATGCTCTATCTTGCGCCCGAGCGTCTGGTGCAGCCGCGCATGCTGGCGTTTTTGCAGAGCCTGGAAATCTCCCTGTTCGCCATCGACGAAGCCCACTGCGTTTCCCAATGGGGTCACGATTTCCGGCGTGAATACCTGCAACTGGGGCAACTGGCCGAGCTGTTCCCCAATGTGCCGCGTATCGCCCTGACGGCCACGGCCGACAAGCGTACCCGCGAAGAAATCGTCGAGCGCCTGCACCTGCAGAACGCCGAGCGCTTTCTCTCCAGCTTCGACCGGCCGAATATCTTTTATCGCATCGTGCCCAAGGAACAGCCGCGCAAGCAATTGCTGGCGTTCCTCTCGGAGCGGCGCAGCGATGCCGGGATTGTGTATTGCCTGTCGCGCAAGAAGGTCGATGAAGTGGCCGCATTCCTCTGCGAGCAGGGCTACCCCGCGCTGCCTTACCACGCTGGCCTGCCCAATGAGTTGCGGGCCTATCATCAGAAGCGCTTCCTCAACGAGGAAGGCCTGATCATGGTGGCGACCATTGCGTTCGGCATGGGCATCGACAAGTCCAACGTGCGCTTCGTTGCGCACATGGACCTGCCTAAGTCCCTCGAGGCGTACTACCAGGAAACCGGACGTGCTGGCCGCGATGGCCTGCCGGCGGATGCCTGGATGGTCTACGGCCTGCAGGATGTGGTGATGCTCAAGCAGATGCTGCAAAACTCCGAAGGCGATGAGCGCCACAAGCGCCTGGAGCAACACAAGCTCGATGCCATGCTGTCGCTGTGTGAAGAGACCCGCTGCCGCCGCCAGACCCTGCTCGCCTATTTTGACGAAGACATGCCCCAGCCGTGCGGGCATTGCGATAACTGTGTGGACGGCGTGCAGACCTGGGATGCCACCGAGCCGGCGCGCCAGGGCCTGTCGGCGATCTTCCGTACTGGCCAGCGTTATGGTGTCGGTCATCTGGTCGATGTGCTGCTGGGCAAGGACAACGAAAAAATCCGCAGTTTCGGTCACCAGCACCTGTCGGTGTATGGCGTGGGCAAGGCGCGGGCTGAAGGCGAATGGCGGTCGTTGTTCCGCCAGATGGTGGCCCGTGGCCTGGTGGATATCGATCTGGAAGGCTATGGCGGCCTGCGCCTGAATGACAGCTGCCGGCCGCTGCTCAAGGGCGAGGTCAGCCTGGAGCTGCGCCGCGACCTCAAGCCGCAGACCACTGCCAAGTCCAGCAGCACCAGCCAGGCCAGCCAACTGGTGCGCGGCGAGGAGCGGGAACAGTGGGAAGCCCTGCGGGCGTTGCGGCGCAAGCTGGCGCAAGAGCACAGCGTGCCGCCCTACGTTATCTTCCCCGACTCCACCCTGCTGGAAATGCTACGCGAGCAGCCCACCACCATGGCTGAAATGGCCCGGGTCAGCGGCGTGGGCGCGCGCAAGCTGGAGCGTTATGGCCAGGCCTTCCTGGAAGTCCTCGGCGGCCAGGCCGAGGCACCGAAGGAAATCGCCGATATTCGCCACGAACTGATCAGCCTGGCCCGTGCGGGCATGACGCCGATCCAGATCGCCGGGCAGTTGCAATGCTCGGAAAAAAACGTCTACACCTTGCTGGCCGAGTCCATTGGCAAGCAGCAGTTGTCTCTGGAGCAGGCTCTAGACCTGCCGGAGGACTTGCTCGGGGAAATCCAGGACGCCTTTCTCGACGGCGAAGGTGAATTGCCACCGGTTAGCGATATAGCGCCGCTGTTTACCGGACGGGTGCCCGAGGGCGTTTTGTACTGTGTGCGGGCCGCTTTGCAGTCGGAATTCGAGATTTAATGTGTCAATTACGACAATGTAACGAATCAGTACATTGCAAACCTTGCCTACTGTCATGGGTCATGCTTAGCTGACTAATAATTAGCCATACTTTATTTTCAGTCTAACCCATGAGTTTTTTATGCCGTTAACCGATCAACACCGTTTTGGCATGCAGTTGGCGCAAATGTCCCGTGGCTGGCGCGCAGAACTGGATCGCCGCCTGGCGGGGCTGGGATTGTCCCAGGCCCGCTGGTTGGTGCTGCTGCATCTGGCCCGTTTTGAAGAAGCACCGACCCAGCGCGAATTGGCGCAGAGTGTCGGCGTTGAAGGGCCTACATTGGCTCGCCTACTCGACAGCCTGGAGAACCAGGGCCTGGTGCAACGCCAGGCTGTGGTGGAAGACCGGCGTGCCAAGCGCATTGTGTTGTGTGATCCCGCCCGCCCGTTGATCGATCAGATCGAGACCATCGCCACGGCCCTGCGCCAGGAGCTGTTTGTGGGTGTCGATGAAGAGGATATGCGGGTGTGCATGCGGGTCCATGGGCACATCCTGGCCAATCTGGAAAAGACCTGAGCCGATTACGTCGCTGATCAAAATGTGGGGGCGGGGTTGCTCGCGAAAGCGGTGTGTCAGTCAATATATTCGGTGACTGAACCACCGCTTTCGCGGGCAAGCCCGCTCCTACACAAGCCTGCTCCGTCTTGGCTAAGTGTCGTTAGAACGTCTGGCCGAGGTTCAGGTACACCGCCTTCTGATTGTCATCATTAAACCCATAGCTGAAATTCAACGGCCCCAGCGGCGTATCGAACCCCAGGAAGATGCTCGCGGCGTTGATGTAGCCACTGTCGAACTCATTGTCGTTGTTCCACGCCCGCCCGCGTTCCAGGGAGGCGCCCAGGTACAGCGGGAAGTCCAGTGGCAAGTACGAGCGTGGGGTCAGGCGACGGTAGTAGACGGCGCGCATCAGGCTGATGTTCTGCCCGGAAATCGCATCCTGGCGGAACCCTGACAACTGCCGCGCGCCGCCCAGCAGGAAGCTGGAAATCACCACGTCGGAATCGTCCAGGGTGCGCCCGTAGCGACCGCCCAGTACCAGGGTGTCCGGGCCGTGGCTCATGGCTTTGTCCAGCTTGAACTCCCATTGCCGGTAGCGCTGGTCGGAGCCTAGGCCCGGTTCGAACTCACGGTAGGCCAGGCCGATGTCCTCACCTGTGTGGGGGAAGTACACGTTGTCCAGGGAGTCGAACGAGTACTTGAGTTCATAGAAACCCTCGCTGAAGCTCACGCTTGGCAAGTCGCGGTCGCCGATGCGCACATCGGCCTTGCCCCACGCCTCGCCGACGCCGAAGCGGATTTCGCCGCTGTTGCCGATCTGCCGACCGACGTTCAGGCCAAACCCGTAGCGCTCAAGGCGGTATTCGGAGATCGGGTCGTTATCCAGGATCAGTTCGACGTTCTGCGCCTGGGCGCTGATGTAGGGGGCGACGAAATAACGTGAGCCGGTATCCATCGGCTGATAGAACTCGCTGTACAGCTCCTGGCGATCACCGATCTGTACCCTTGTCAGCCATTCGGCGCCGAGGCGGTTGATGCCGTTGACCCGGTAGCTGGCGCCGAGGTTGAAGGCGCTGTCGCCGCGCATGTCGTCGGACAGGTTGAGCCCCAGGCGCAGGTAATCGGTGCCGCTGCGTTTGCCACGGGCGCTGATGACCAGGGTGTTGTCCGGGCCTTTTTTCACCACGCGGTATTGCACCTGCTCGAAGTAATCCAGGCCATACAGGGTGCCCATGTCCGATTGCAGGCGGGCCAGGTTCAGGGGTTCGCCGATGGGTTGGCGGATGTAGTAGCGGATCACGTCGTCGCCGACTTTCGAGTCGTTCTCTACCTTGATTGCGGTGATCGTCGGGTTGCGCTGGCCCGGTGTGCGGGCGGCGGTCAGTTCGGCGTCTACCGAGCCGGTGGGGCGCAGGCGTGCCATGCGGGTATCCAGGGCGCGGGTGGCACGGTAGCCGGCGTCGATCATGTCCTTGGCGCGGCCAAAGTCGGTCACACCATAGGCGGCCAACGGTGGCTGGATCAGCACGTCGCCGGGATGCAGGGCCTTGAGTTGCTCCTCGGAATTTCGGCGGGTCATCAGGGTGATGGACTGGTTGAGCACATCCACCACCGTCGCCAGTTGCTTGCGGCTGCGCAGCGGCGTACCGATATCCACCACAATGGCGATATCGACCCCCATCTCACGTGCCACATCCAGGGGGATGTTATCGGTCATGCCGCCATCCACCAGCAGTCGCCCGTCCAGTTCCACCGGGGCGAACACCGCGGGGATCGACATGCTGGCGCGAATCACCTGGGGCAGGTGACCCTTGCGGAACACCACTTTCTCGCCGCTGGTGATATCGGTGGCCACGGCGCGAAATGGAATCGGCAGCTTGTCGAAGTCGCGGGTGTTGCTGCTGTGGGCGAACATGCTCTCCAGCAGCAGCGCCAGGTTCTGACCCTGGATAACGCCAAGAGGCAGGCCGAGGCTGCCGTCGTCGCGAAAGCTCAGTTTCTGCTTGATCAGGAAGTCCCGGTCATCCTGTTTGCGCCGGAACGGCACGTCTTCCCTGGGCGGGGCATCGGACAGCGCCAACTGCCAGTCGATGCTCAGCGCCAGCTTTTCCAGTTCGTCGATCTTGTAGCCCGACGCGTACAGCCCGCCAATCACCGCCCCCATGCTGGTGCCGGCAATCGCATCGATATGGATGCCTTGCTCTTCCAGGGCCTTGAGCACGCCGATGTGCGCCAGGCCACGGGCGGCACCGCCGGACAACACCAGGCCGATTTTCGGGCGGGGGGCTTCCACGGCTTGGGCAAGGACAGGGAGCAGGCACAGCAACAGGCAGGACAACAGGCGGCGCATCATCAATCTCGGGGCTGGACGGCAAAGGCCGGTATTATAGCCATCCGATCCACCTGTCTCGTCATCTCAGGAGTTCTTCATTTCATGTCCGCATCCAGGCCCGAGATTGTCATCACCTATTGCACCCAATGTCAGTGGCTGCTGCGCGCCGCGTGGCTGGCCCAGGAACTGCTGAGCACCTTTGCCGATGGCCTCGGCAAAGTGGCCCTGGAACCGGCGACCGGCGGGGTGTTTCGCATTACATGCGACGGCGTGCAGATCTGGGAGCGCAAGGCCGATGGTGGCTTTCCGGAGGCCAAGGTACTCAAGCAGCGAGTACGTGACCAGATCGATCCAGAGCGAGACCTGGGGCACAACGACCGTACCTCGTAAACGACACTGCCGGCATGCAGCCGGCAGTGACAGTGGGTTTATTTGGCGGCCATTTTATTTTTGATCCAGCCGACGACAAACGTCAGCACCAGGCCGCCGACACCGCCGCCGACGATATTGCTGCCCACCGCCGCGACATCCAGCGCACCGCCAGGAGGCAGGCCGCTGATGGCCGAGACGATCTGCCCCAGCACCAGGCCGCCGACGCCACCGACCACTGTATTGAGCCCGGAGCCCAGGCCTTGTTTGCTCAGGCCGGCCAGGTTGCCGCCGACTGCGCCGCTGATGATCTGAATGATCAGGGTGATGAACATGTCCATGGTGAAACTCCTGCGTAGCGTTAGGGGAGCGACCACTCGCATGCAGCAACTTCAAGGTTCACGGCTGTCGTCGAGGAGTCTGTATCCGTTGAACGACAGCTGACTGTTGCGGATAGGAAAAGTATAGATCAGGCCATGGTTGATGGCTGTTTGACCTTGACGGGGCGGCTCATCAAGCCCGAGACCACGATGGCCGCAATGATCAGTGCGCCGCCCAGCAGCATGCGCAGGGTCGGGGTTTCGCTGAACAGCAGCCAGGCGACGGTGATGCCATACACCGGCTCCATGGCGAACACCACGGCAGCGGTGCGCGCCTTGAGCACTTTGAGGCTGGCGACAAACAAACTGTGGGCCAGGCCAGTACAGAACACTCCCAGCAGGCCGATCCATAGCCAATCCATAGCACGCACTTCGCCCAGGCCAGGAGCGGCGAAGGGCAATAAACACAGGGCCACCACCACGTTTTGACAGAGGGCCGCCTGCACTGGCGGGATGCTGGCGCTGGCTCGATTGTTCAACGACAGCAGCGAGAACAGCAGGCCCGAGACCACGGCCCAGACCAGGCCGCTGGTGGCCTGGCTGGCGAGATCGAAGTCCGGGGTGACCAGCACCAGGCCGATGCTGACCAGCAGCACCAACACCATTTCATTGGCGCGAATCCGCTCGCGGAAGATCAGGCCTTCGAGGATCACCGTAAAAGCCGGGAATGTGGCAAACCCCAAGGTCGCAATCGCCACGCCGGCCACTTTCACCGCAATAAAGAAGCTCACCCAGTGCCCGGCCAGCAGCAGGCCGCTGAGCAGCAGGCGCCGCAGGTCGGTGCTATAGAGTTTTTGCCACGGCGTGCTGCTGGCAAAACGCGCGAACAGCGCCAGGGCGATTACCGCGAAAGCGGCACGGCCAAATACGATGATGCCGGGCGAGGCGGCGGCAAGCTTGCCGAAGACGCCGGTGAGGCCAAACATCAGTGCGCCGATGTGCAGGGCGCCTAAGGCAGTGCGGGGAGTCATGACAGTCCTTAAAACAGTAAGCAGGCAGGCATCCAGTCTAGAGCGCCTGGCGCCTGGGTGTCTGTCGTGGGAATCGCCGGTTTTATCGCAGGACTAGCGCCTGTTGTCGAGCCGGCGCAGGGCTCCGGGCGAGCAGCCGAACTCGCGCAACACGGCCGCGGCAAACGCGCTTTGCGAGCCATAGCCGACCCGCGCGGCAATCTCGCCAATGGGCAGGAGGCTGTCGCGCAACAAGCCGCGGGCCATTTGCAGGCGGCGGGTGCGGATGTAGTCCATGGGGGTCAACCCGCATTCGGCGACAAAGCGGGCGTGCAGGCGGGCGACGGAAATATCTGCCAGCCGTGCCAGATCCGCGACCTGCAGCGGGTAGGCCGCGTGCTGGTCGATATGTGCGTTGAATGCGCCATAGGGCAGGCGTCGCGCGCTGGCTTGAGCAGGCGGCTGGCCATTGAGCGTAGCCAATAACAACACCGCGCCTTGCTGGGCGATCAGTGGGTCATCCAGCGCGCCGCTCGCCAGCCAGTTGACCAATTGGCCCTGGCGGGCATCCAGCTTCACCCGAGCCGGTTGGTCCAGCAGGCGGCGACTGGCATCCGCGTGCTCGCCCAAAGATTGCATCACCCACTGTTCGTCGGGCACATCCAGCACCAGGCATTGGCTGCCCCGGGGGCTGCCACAGCTGTGATGGGTGGAGAAGGGCAGGACCATCACCCCTTGCGGGCAGATTTCGCCGCCGATGCCTTCCACCTCGAAGTCCAGGCGGCCGGCCAGGCCAAACACCAGTTGCGCGTGGTCATGGCTATGGGCGATCAGGTCGTGGGTGTAATGGCGCAGCGTGAGGGTCGGTCTCATCGCAATCTCCCGGGCAGGCCGGCAGTTTACACCGCCCGACGCGCGGCGGGCGTTGTCATCTGACTGACGCAAGACTGTCATGGGCTATTAATTGCCCGGGAGCAAGCTGGCGAAAACACCCTCGAGGTATGCCCATGACCAGCGCCGAGCTCGCCAAACCCAGTCGCAAGCAACGGGTTCGCACCCTGTGGATCTCCGACGTGCACCTGGGCACCCGGGATTGCCAGGCCGAACATTTGTCGCGGTTTCTCAAGGGCTACCACGCCGACAAGGTGTACCTGGTGGGCGATATCATCGATGGCTGGAAAATGCGCGGCGGCATGTATTGGCCCCAGGCCCATACCAACGTGATCCGCCGCCTGCTGACCATGAGCAAGCGCGGCACCGAGGTGATCTACGTCACCGGTAACCATGACGAGTTTCTGCGCCGCTATTCCAAGCTGATCCTGGGCAATATCCAGTTGGTGGACGAAGCGGTGCATGTGACCGCCGATGGCCGGCATCTGCTGGTGATCCACGGCGACCAGTTCGACGTGATCACCCGCTACCATCGCTGGCTGGCGTTTCTTGGCGACTCGGCCTACGAATTCACCCTGACCCTCAACCGCTGGCTGAACCACTGGCGGGCACGCTACGGCTACGGTTATTGGTCGCTGTCGGCGTACCTCAAGCACAAGGTGAAGACGGCAGTGAGCTTTATCAGCGATTTTGAGGAAGCCATCGCCCACGAAGTGACCAAGCGCGAGTTGCACGGCGTGGTGTGCGGGCATATCCACCACGCGGAGATTCGCAAGGTGGGCGAGGTGGACTACCTCAATTGCGGGGATTGGGTGGAGTCGTGCACCGCGTTGATCGAGCACTGGGATGGGCATATCGAGCTGTATCGACTGGCGGATGCCCAGGCCAAGGAGGCGCAGGTCAAGGCCGAGATGGTTGCGGGCTGAAGATCGCCTCGGTCAAAAATGTGGGAGCGGCGGTGCGACGATTCGACTTGCTCGCGAATGCGGTGTATCAGTCAACATATCCATCACTGACCCACCGCATTCGCGAGCAAGCCCGCTCCCACATTTGATTCGGTTTCGTCAGTTGCGGCACACGTCTGCAATGGCCTCGGCCAGCAACCCCAGTCGCGTCTCATCAATCCCGGCGACGTTGGCGCGCCCGGAGCTGACCATGTACACGCTGTGTTTTTCCCGCAGTTGCTTCACCTGTTCGGCGCTCAGGCCGGTATAGGAAAACATCCCGCGCTGCACGCCGACATGGGCGAAACGCTCGGCCAATCCATGGGGCACCAGTGCTTCTACCAAGCCCGAACGCAACTGCGCGATGCGCGAGCGCATGCCTTCGACTTCGGCGCTCCACAGCTGTTTGAGTTCGGCATCACCCAAAATGGTGGCGACTACAGCAGCCCCATGATCCGGCGGTGTCGACCACAGGTTGCGCGCGATAAACGCCAGTTGGCTGCGCACATCCAGCAGCTTCTCGGCATCGTTGGCGCACACGATCAGCGCGCCGACGCGGTCGCTGTACAGGCCAAAATTCTTCGAGCAGGAACTGGTGATCAGCACCTCTGGCAGTTCATCGGCAAACAGGCGTACTGCCCACGCATCTTGCTCCAGGCCATCGCCAAAACCCTGGTAGGCGAAGTCGATCAGCGGCAGGAGGTGGCGTTCGCGCACGATCTGCAGCACCTGGCGCCAGTCGTCCTGGGACAGGTCGAAACCGGTGGGGTTGTGGCAGCAAGCGTGCAGCAGCACCACGTCGCCTTCGGGCACGGTGGCCAGGGTGGCGAGCATGGCCGGCACGTCCAGGCGGTTGTCACTGCCCACGTACGGGTAGTGGCTGACCTTGAGCCCGGCCTTGGCGAAGATGGTTTCGTGGATCGGCCACGTCGGGTTGCTCAGCCACACGCCACGGCCTGGCAGGCTGTGGGCGATGAAGTCGGCGCTCAGGCGCAGGGCACCGGTGCCACCCGGGGTTTGCGTGGCGCCAGCGCGTTGTGCCTTGAGCAGTGCGCTGCCTGCGCCCAGCACCAACTCACTGACCAGCCGGCCGAAAGCCGGGTCGCCATGCCCACCGATATAGGTCTTGGTGGTTTGCTGCTCGACCAGGCGCTGCTCGGCGCGCTTGACTGCCTGCAGGATCGGGGTCAGGCCCTGGGCATCCTTGTAGACGCCCACGCCGAGGTCGAATTTTTGCGGGTTGGCGTCCTTGGCATAGGACTCCATCAGCCCCAGGATCGGATCACCAGGCACCCGGCCAATATCGGCGAAATGCATCACTTGCGGCCCTCGGCATCCTTGGCCACTTCGTCGGTGCGCGCGGCCATGATGAAGTCGTTGCGGTGCAGGCCTTTGATCGAGTGGCTCCACCAGGTCACGGTGACTTTGCCCCATTCGGTCAGCAGGCCTGGGTGGTGGCCTTCAGCCTCGGAGATTTCGCCCATGGCGTTGGTAAAGGCCAGGGCGAATTTGAAGTTCTTGAACAGGAATACTTTTTCCAACTGCATCACACCGTCGCGCACTTCGATGTTCCAGTCGGGGATCTGCTTGATCAGCACCGGCAGTTCTTCGTCGCTGACTTGTGGGGCGTCGGCACGGCAGGCTTCGCAATGGGCTTGGTTCAAGGTGGTCATAAAGGTGTTCCTGAAATCGAGTATGTGGAATTCGGTTGCCAGTGGCGTCACCCTAAAGCAACGCGCGGCCAGGGAACAGACTCACCTGGCCTTTAAAGCATCAGTTCAAGCCGCCTTGGGCTTGGGTGGGAACAGCGGCGCGTGCAGACCCAACTGCATACCGCGCTCGACCATGCCCATGATGTCTTCCTGCGCCACTTCAAACAGGCGCTTGAGGTTGGGCAGGGCGAAATACAGCGGCTGCAGGATGTCGATGCGATAAGGGGTGCGCATGGCTTCCAGCGGATCGAAGGCTTGGTGCTTGGGCTCATCCGAGAGGCAGTACACCGTCTCTTTGGGTGACGACAGAATGCCGCCACCATAGATGCGTCGACCTTCAGGGGTGTCCACCAGGCCGAACTCGATAGTCATCCAGTACAGGCGCGCCAGGTACACGCGCTGCTCCTTGGTGGCGGCGAGGCCGAGCTTGCCGTAGGTGTGGGTGAATTCGGCGAACCAGGGGTTGGTCAGCAGTGGGCAGTGGCCGAAAATCTCGTGGAAAATATCCGGTTCTTGCAGGTAATCCAGCTCTTCACGGGTACGAATAAAGGTCGCCACCGGAAACTGCTTGTTGGCGAGCAATTCAAAGAAGGTCTGGAAGGGGATCAGCGCCGGCACCCGCGCCACTTGCCAGCCGGTGGTTTGGGCTAGCACTTTGTTGATTTCCGCCAGTTGCGGAATACGGTCGTGGGGCAGGTCGAGCTTCTCGATACCGTCCAGGTATTCCTGGCAGGCGCGACCCTCGATCACTTTCAGTTGGCGAGTGATCAGGGTGTTCCACACCGCATGTTCTTCGGGCGGGTAGTGGATAAAACCTTGCGCATCGGGCTCGCGGGCCACGTAGTGCGTCTGCTTCATACGGCTCTCCTGCTAGGCATTCGTTCTTGTTATGTCCTGCTATGGCCTTATTGATACTCCGCCTGGCGGTGGATTCCACCTGTCATTAGGGCAGGGCTGTAGGAAAATGCACCGATTATCGTAAAGTATTCGTTACGGATTAGGCGTGGCGCACGCTGCATTGTGATTTTCGGATGGGAAAAGGTCGTTGGCTGTCACATAATCTTGACGACTATCTGCGTCCGGCGACAAAAAGACGCAGCTCGATCAGCTCTCCTACAACAAACCGGGCCTTTACATGCGTATCAAAGTGCATTGCCAGAACCGCATCGGCATCCTGCGGGACATTCTCAACCTGCTGGTGGAGTACGGCGTCAACGTGGCCAAGGGCGAGGTCGGTGGCGAGCATGGCAATGCCATTTACCTGTACTGCCCGAACCTGGTGAACATGCAGTTCCAGGCCCTGCGCCCGCAGTTCGAGGCAATCGCCGGGGTATTTGGCGTCAAGCGGGTAGGGCTGATGCCCAGCGAGCGTCGGCACATGGAACTCAACGCCTTGCTCGGAGCGTTGGAATTCCCGGTGCTGTCCATCGACATGGGCGGCTCGATTGTCGCGGCCAACCGCGCTGCGGCGCAGTTGCTCGGGGTGCGGGTGGACGAAGTGCCGGGCATTCCCTTGTCACGCTACGCCGAGGACTTCGACCTGCCGGAACTGGTGCGCGCCAGCAAGTCGCGGATCAATGGCCTGCGGGTCAAGGTCAAGGGCGATGTGTTCCTGGCCGATATCGCCCCCTTGCAATCCTCCGAGCATGACGACAGCGAAGCCATGGCTGGCGCCGTGTTGACCTTGCACCGTGCCGACCGCGTCGGTGAGCGTATCTACAATGTGCGCAAGCAGGAGTTGCGCGGCTTCGACAGCATTTTCCAAAGCTCCAAAGTGATGGCAGCGGTGGTGCGTGAAGCCCGGCGCATGGCGCCCCTCGACGCCCCTCTATTAATAGAAGGTGAAACCGGCACCGGCAAGGAGCTGCTGGCACGCGCCTGTCACCTGGCCAGCCCGCGCGGGCAGTCTCCGTTGATGGCGCTCAATTGCGCTGGGTTGCCGGAGTCGATGGCCGAAACCGAGCTGTTTGGCTACGGTCCCGGCGCATTTGAAGGGGCGCGTGCAGAGGGCAAGCTCGGGCTGCTGGAGCTGACGGCAGGCGGTACGTTGTTTTTGGATGGCGTGGGCGAAATGAGCGCGAGGTTGCAGGTGAAATTGCTGCGCTTTCTGCAGGATGGCTGCTTCCGCCGTGTAGGCAGCGATGAAGAGGTCTACCTGGATGTGCGGGTGATCTGCGCGACCCAGGTGGACTTGTCGGAACTGTGTGCCCGCGGGGAGTTTCGCCAGGACCTGTATCACCGGCTCAACGTGTTATCGCTGCATATCCCGCCGCTGCGCGAATGCCTTGACGGTTTACCGCCGCTGGTCGAGCACTTTATCGACCAGGCCAGCCGCCTGATTGGCTGCCCGCTGCCCAAGCTGGCGCCGGCGGCCATGGAGCGGCTCAGTCACTACCATTGGCCGGGTAACGTGCGGCAGTTGGAAAACGTGCTGTTCCAGGCGGTGTCGTTGTGTGAGGGCGGCACAATCAAGGCTGAGCATATTCGCCTGCCGGACTACGGCGTGCGCCAGCCCCTTGGCGATTTCTCCCTGGAGGGTGGGCTGGAGGAGATTGTCGGGCGGTTTGAAAAGGCGGTGCTGGAGAGCCTGTATGTCGAGCATCCCAGCAGTCGGTTGTTGGGTAAGCGCCTGGGTGTATCCCACACCACCATCGCCAATAAACTGCGCGATTACGCAGTGCTCAAGGCCGACAAATAAACCCCTGACACAACGGGATTAAAAATGTGGGAGCGGCGGTGCGACGATTCGACTTGCTCGCTCCCACACAAGCCCACTCCCCATTGAATTTGTATAGCTGCCAAGACCGCTGTTTGCCGCAACCGGCAGAACTCCGCCGTTTTTCCGACTCGTCCTGCCCCTACGATAATCCTCGATACGCCCCAACCCCTTGCCCCGCCTGGCTTTCCCCGGCTTTTAAAAAGTTGGTGCGCAAATTGCTAAAGACTCCTCAGTACATCGGTGGGCGGCAAACGTCCGTCAGTAAGAGGAATGAGCGTGGACAAGTACCTTTATGTGGCAATGACCGGCGCCAGCCAGAATGCACTGGCGCAAAAGGCCCATGCCAACAACCTGGCGAACATTTCCACCAACGGTTTTCAGCGTGACCTGGAGCAGGCCCGCTCGATGCCGGTGTTTGGTGACAGCTTTCCGGCGCGGGCGTTTGCCCTGACCGAGCGGCCGGGCACTGATTTTTCCCCTGGCTCGATGGTCGAGACCGGTCGTGACCTGGACGTTGCCGTCGGCGGCGATGGCTGGATCGCGGTGCAGACCCCCGATGGTGGCGAAGCCTACGTGCGTACCGCCAGCATGAATATCGATGCGCTCGGCGTCCTGCGGGCCGGCAACGGCATGCCGATCATGGGCAATGGCGGGCCGATTTCCGTGCCGCCCGAGCAGAAGGTCGAAATCGGCGAAGACGGCACCATCAGCATCCGCGCCATGGGCGAAGGCCCGCGGGTGATGGCTGAAGTGGACCGCATCAAGCTGGTCAAGCCAGACCTGGCCAACATGACCAAGGGCCTGGACGGCGCGATCCACACCAAGGACGGCCAGCCCGCGGTGGCCGATGCCAGCGTCAAGGTGAATTCGGGCTTTTTGCAGTCGAGCAACGTCAATGCCGTCGAAGAAATGACCGCGGTGCTGGCCTTGTCCAAGCAGTTCGAATTGCACGTGAAAATGATGAACAGCGCCAAAGAAGACGACCAGGCCATGACCCGCGTCATGCAGATGAGCTGATTGCAGCGCCACTGACCACCAATTTCGTAACGCGGCGCCAACAAACAGGCGCACGAAGGAGAACAGCATGCTTCCGGCTCTATGGGTTGCCAAAACCGGTCTGTCCGCCCAGGACACCAACCTGACCGTTATTTCCAACAACCTGGCGAACGTTTCGACCACGGGCTTCAAGCGTGATCGCGCCGAGTTCCAGGACCTGCTCTATCAGATCAAGCGCCAGCCGGGTGCGCAGTCGACCCAGGACAGCGAATTGCCGTCGGGCCTGCAAGTGGGTACGGGTGTGTCCATCGTCGGCACCCAGAAGAACTTCACCGCCGGTAACCTGCAACAGACCGGGCAGCCGCTGGACATGGCGATCAATGGCCGTGGGTTCTTCCAGATCCTGCAACCGGATGGCACTACTTCCTACACCCGTGACGGTACTTTCCACCTGGATTCCAACGGCCAGGTCGTGACCGCCAACGGCTTTGCCCTGGAACCGGCGATTGTCGTGCCCAACGATGCCCAGACCTTCACGGTCGGCGCCGACGGCACCGTGTCGGTCACTATCGCCGGCAACCCGGCGTCGCAAGTGATCGGCAACCTGCAGACCGCCGACTTCATCAACCCGGCCGGCCTGCAAGCCACCGGTAACAACCTGTTCCTGGAAACCGCCGCCAGCGGCGCGCCGCAAGTCGGCACCCCGGGCCTCAACGGGTTTGGCACCACCCTGCAAAGCACCCTGGAAACCTCCAACGTCAGCACCGTGGAAGAGATGGTCAACATGATCACCACCCAGCGTGCCTACGAGATGAACTCCAAGGTGATCTCCACCGCCGACCAGATGCTTTCGTTCGTTACGCAGAATCTGTAATCCAGTCTATGGGGCGCTCATAAGGCGCCTGCAACACCGTGAGGTAAGGGTCATGAGTCGCTTTGTTTCTGTTCTGGCATTGAGTGGGATTGCCGTGCTCGCGGGCTGTGTCGCCCCGGCGCCAAAACCCAATGACCCGTACTACGCGCCGGTGTTGCCGCGCACGCCGCTGCCTGCCGCCGCCAACAACGGTTCGATCTACCAGGCCGGTTTCGAACAGAACCTGTACAGCGACCGCAAGGCATTCCGGGTCGGGGACATCATCACCATCACCCTGAACGAGCGCACCACGGCGAGCAAGAACGCCAACTCCCAGGTGGCCAAGAACAGCAAGACCGGCATCGGCCTGACCTCGCTGTTTGGCGGTGGCTTGAACACCAACAACCCGTTGGGCAGTGGTGACTTGAGCCTGGACGTGGGCTACAGCGGCGACCGCGCCACCAACGGCAGCAGCAAGGCCGGGCAGGGCAACAGCCTGGTGGGCTCGATCACGGTGACGGTGGCCGATGTACTGCCCAACGGCATCATTGCCGTGCGCGGCGAAAAATGGATGACCCTCAACACCGGTGACGAACTGGTGCGCATTGCCGGCATGGTGCGGGCGGACGATATCGCCACCGACAACACCGTGCCGTCCACGCGGATCGCCGATGCACGCATTACCTATTCGGGTACGGGTTCGTTTGCCGACGCCAGTCAGCCGGGTTGGTTTGACCGTTTCTTCCTTAGCCCGCTGTTCCCTTTCTAGGTGATCACTTTGAATCTCAAACAGCTGATGGCAGCGGTGTTGTTGCTCTCCCTGAGCGTCGCTGCCCAGGCCGAACGCCTGAAGGACATCGCCAGTATTTCCGGGGTGCGCACCAACCAGTTGATCGGTTACGGCCTGGTGGTGGGTCTCAACGGTACGGGTGACCAGACCACCCAGACCCCGTTCACCCTGCAGACCTTCAACAACATGCTCTCGCAGTTCGGGATCAAAGTGCCGCCCGGCTCGGGCAACGTGCAGTTGAAAAACGTCGCGGCGGTGTCGATCAGTGCCGATCTGCCGGCGTTCTCCAAGCCAGGGCAGGTGGTGGACATCACCGTGTCGTCGATTGGTAACTCGAAAAGCCTGCGCGGCGGCACCTTGCTGATGACCCCGCTCAAAGGTATCGACGGCAACGTCTACGCCATCGCCCAGGGCAACCTGGTGGTGGGCGGGTTTGATGCTGAAGGTCGCGACGGTTCGAAGATCACCGTCAACGTGCCATCGGCCGGGCGGATTCCTGGCGGCGCCACGGTGGAACGCACCGTGCCCAGCGGATTCAACCAGGGCAACAGCCTGACCCTGAACCTCAACCGTTCGGACTTCACCACCGCCAAGCGCGTGGTGGACAAGATCAACGACATGCTCGGCCCTGGTGTGGCCCAGGCCATCGACGGCGGCTCGATCCGCGTGACCGCGCCGCTGGACCCAAGCCAGCGTGTGGACTACCTGTCGATCCTGGAAAACCTTGAGGTTGATCCGGGTCAGGCGGTGGCCAAGGTCATCATCAACTCGCGTACCGGCACCATCGTGATCGGGCAGAACGTCAAGGTGTCGCCAGCGGCCGTGACCCACGGCAGCTTGACCGTGACCATTACCGAAGACCCGATTGTCAGCCAGCCTGGGGCGTTTTCCAACGGCGAAACCGCCGTGGTCCCACGCTCGCGGGTCAATGCCCAGCAAGAAGCCAAGCCGATGTTCAAGTTCGGCCCCGGTACCACCCTGGATGAAATCGTACGAGCGGTGAACCAGGTGGGCGCGGCGCCCGGCGACTTGATGGCGATCCTTGAAGCCCTGAAACAGGCCGGCGCCTTGCAAGCCGACCTGATCGTGATTTGAGGCCGTAGCCATGGACATGCGCAAGAGCGGTATCGCCAGCACGGCCGACTCGGGGTCTTACTCGGACCTGAACCGGCTTAACCAGCTCAAGTTCGGCGACAAGAACAGCGAAGGCAACATGCGCAAGGTGGCGCAGGAGTTCGAGTCGCTGTTTCTCAACGAGATGCTCAAGTCCATGCGCTCGGCCACCGATGCCCTGGGCAAGGACAACCCGCTGAACACCCCAGCGGCCAAGCAGTACCAGGAAATGTACGACCAGCAACTGGCCGTCTCGCTGTCCCGCGAGGGCGGCGGTATTGGCCTGGCGGACGTGCTGTTGCGCCAGATGCAAAAGAACAAGCCAGTGGAAGGGCAAGCCTCGACGTTGCAGGGGCCGGACGCGGTCGAGAAGAAAGTCGACGTACCGACGCCGATTGCCGCCGGCACCCAGGCGGATGGCCCGCTGGGTCGTTCCAATGGCCAGCGCGCGCTGTGGGCGGCGCGGGTCGAGGTGGCGCCACGGGCCGATGACGGCACCCTGCGCAATGACATGGCGTTGATGAATCAGCGGCGCATTGCCTTGCCAAGCAAACTCACCGATCGCCTGCTGGCCGGTATCGTGCCGGGTGTCGAGGCGCCGGGCGCGGCCAAGGCCGCACCACTGCGCAACAGTGCCGCCGAAGATGGCGTGATCAACGGTGCCGCGCGCACTTTTGCCGCCCGCGATTCGCGCATGCAGATCTACGGCCGTGCCGTGGCCCAGCCACCGCTGGCGCCGGCGAAAAAAGCCTTCAGCTCGCAAGACGAATTTGTCGCCACCATGCTGCCCATGGCCAAGCAGGCGGCCGAACGCATTGGCATCGACCCACGTTACCTGGTGGCCCAGGCTGCCCTGGAAACCGGTTGGGGCAAATCGGTGATGCGCCAGCAAGACGGCAGCAGCAGTCACAACCTGTTTGGCATCAAGGCAGGCCAAAGTTGGCAGGGCGCCCAGGCACGGGCGATCACCAGCGAGTTTCGCAATGGCGAGATGGTCAAGGAAACGGCGCAGTTCCGTTCCTACGACTCTTATCAGGACAGCTTCCACGACCTCGTGACCTTGTTGCAAAGCAATGAAAGATATCAAGAAGTCCTGAAGTCGGCCGATAACCCGGAACAGTTTGTACGCGAGTTGCAAAAAGCCGGTTATGCAACGGATCCGGCGTACGCCAGCAAGATTTCGCAGATCGCCAAAACCATGAACAGCTATCAAAACTACGCTGCCGCTGGCGCATCCACTCATTTATAAGGTTTGAACCATGGGTTTGCTCAATATCGGGATGTCAGGACTCAATGCGGCTCAGGGATCGCTTGCGACCTTGAGTAACAACATTGCCAACGCCAAGACCCCTGGATACTCGCGTCAGCAGACCATGCAGACGGCCAACGGCATGTCCGGGGTCGGCGGGGTCTTTGTCGGCACCGGCACCACGCTGTCGGATGTGCGCCGGGTGTATAACCAGTTTCTTGACACCCAGTTGCAGACCACCACGTCGCTGAACTTCGACGCCAAGGCTTATCTGGACCAGATCGGTTCGGTGGACAAGCTGCTGTCCGACAAGTCCACCGGTGTCGGTGCGGCCTTGAACAGCTTCTTCGCCGCATTGCAGACGTCTTCGGCCAACCCCAGCGACAACTCCGCGCGCCAACTGGTATTGACCATTGCCCAGACCCTGGGCAATCGCTTCAACTCGATTGCCACCGAACTGAACAAGCAGAAAGAAGGCATCAACAGCCAACTGGAGACGATCACCGGCCAGGTCAACCAATTGACCTCTTCGATCGCCTCCCTCAATCAGCAGATTTTCCAGGCCAAGGGCCAGGGCAATGGCGAGCCGGCGAACCTGCTGGATGCGCGCAACGAAGCCGTGCGCTCGCTCAACGAGCTGGTTGGGGTCAAGGTCACTGAGTCGGACGGCCATTTCAATGTCTCCCTGGGCACTGGGCAGACCCTGGTTGCGGACGGTGTGTCGAACAAGCTGTCGGCGGTGCCGAGCAAGGATGACAAGAGCCAGTACTCGGTGGTGCTGACCACCGGCGGGCAAGCGATGGACGTCAGCTCAGTGATCAGCGGTGGCTCCATCGGCGGCTTGCTGCGTTATCGCCAGGACGTGTTGATGCCGGCCATCAATGACCTGGGGCGTACCGCGATGGTTGTCGGTGAAGCGGTCAATACCCAGTTGGGGCAGGGCCTGGACGCCAATGGGCAGTTCGGCGCCGCGCTGTTCAATGACATCAACAGCGTATTTGCCATTGGCCAGCGCAGTGTGGGCGGCTCGAACAACAGCGCGAACTCCGGCAACCTGAACGTCACGATCAAAGACACCAGCAAACTGAGCACCTTTGACTACAAGGTGACCTTCAGTGACGACAAGATGTACAGCGTCCTGCGTTCGGACGGTAAGTCCATGGGGCCCTTCGACGTCACCCAGACCCCTCCGGAAATCGACGGCTTCACCCTGGCCCTCGATGGCAAGGGCCCGGTAGCTGCGGGCGATACGTTCAAGGTCAGCCCGACCGCTGGCGGCGCGATGGACCTGAAGGTGGTGATGACCGACCCCAACAAGCTGGCGTTTTCTGCGCCGCTGCTGGCCGAGGGCAACAAAAACAACAGTGGTACTGGCGTGTTTGAACCGCCGACCCTGACGCTGCCCCTGGACATCCATGGCGGCGCCGATACTGCGCAGCTGGAAGCGGCGATCAAGTCGTCGATGCCGGTCAAGATGACCTTTGGCGAGCGTGCCGCCGATGGCACCCAGAGCTATGTGATCAATAACGCACAGGGCCAGCCCATTGGCACCGGCACCATCGTGCCGGGCCAGGACAACAAACTGACGATCAAGGTGCCCTACGTCGACGCCGGCGGTAATGCGCAGACGTTCGGGGTGGACACCGTGATCCGTGGCGAGCCGAAGCCGGACGACAGCTACACCGTGTCGTTCAACAGCAGCGGCAAGCTCGACAACCGCAATGCCCTGCAATTGCTCGACCTGCAAACCCGCAAGACCGTGGGCGCAACTGATGGCAATGCGGGCGTGAGCATGAGCACCGCGTACAGCCAGTTGGTGTCGAGCGTCGGCGGCAAGGCCAGCCAGGCCAACGTCGACAACAGCGCGACCGGCGCCATGCTCGCGGCCGCCACGTCCAATCGCAGCTCCGTGTCCCAGGTCAACCTGGATGAGGAGGCCGGCGACATGATCCGTTTCCAGCAGTACTACACCGCGTCGTCGCAGATCATTAAAGCTGCGCAAGAAACCTTCAGCACGCTGATCAACAGTCTTTAAGGGAGTTTGAGACGATGCGAATCTCGACCGAACAGTATTTCAATACCACGACTGCGCGTTATACCAACAACTTCTCCAACGTCACCAAGACCCAGCAGCAGATCGACTCCGGCGTACGTATCCAAACTGCGGCGGATGATCCGGTGGGCGCGGCGCGTTTGCTGCTGCTGCAACAGCAGCAGGACATGTTGGGGCAGTATGCGGGCAATATCAGCAGCATGAAGAACTCGCTTAATAGCGAGGAAAGCGTGCTTGACGGTATCAACACGGCCCTGCAACGTGCCGGCGAATTGGCTCTGCAGGTTGGGGGCAAGGGCGGCGGCGGCATTAGCGATGCGGAGCGAAAGGCGGTAGCCGCCGAAATTGGTGAAATCGAGAAGCAGGTTCTGAGCCTGCTCAACAGCAAGGATTCATCCGGCCATTACTTGTTTGCCGGCGGCAAGAGCGATACGCCGCCCTACGCTCGCAACAGCGATGGGACCTACAGCTACAAGGGTGACGAAACTCCCCTGAGCCTGAAGGTTTCGGACACCTTGTCGATGGTGGTCAACGACACCGGCAAGTCGATTCTTGAGGGCACGGTCAACGCCGGTCGTACGCAGGCCACTGGTAGCGTCAACGATGGCAAGGTGCTGGTCTCGAGCGGCATCGTGACCTCGCCTTCTAACTACGACAGCAGCTTCACTGATGGTCAGCCGTATAAGCTGACCTTTATCAGCAGTACGGAGTACACCGTATCGGATGCGGCGGGTAACGACATCACCTCGCAAACCCCGGGTAATGGCAAGTTCGATGCGACCAAGGAAGGAAGTGCGTCGGTCACCGTGCATGGTGTGACCTTTGATATCAGCCAGAAACTAGGGGATACCAAACCCGGTGCCGAGGCTGATGCGGTGTACAAAGACCGGGAATTCACCCTGCAAAGCAAACCGGACAGTTTCAGTATCTCGCGTACTCCGAGCAATACGTCCTCCGCGCAATTGGCGGGAGGTACTATCACCAGCCAAGCGGACTACGGTAGCACCTTCCCGAACAAGGGCGCGGTGATCAAATTTACCTCGAGCACCGCGTACGAGGTGTATGCCCAGCCGATCACGGCCGACAGCAAGCCGGTCTCCAACGGTACTGTGGTGCCTGGCACGCCAGCACAGCCGGGGCCGCCGCCTGTGCTCGCGACGCCAGGCAGCATCACGGCGGCCGGGGTGAAGTTCGACCTCACTGGTGCGCCAGATATTGGTGACCAGTTCGCCGTGGGTTCCAATACCCACAAGACGCAAAATGCGCTGGATACCCTAAGCCAGTTGCGCCAGGCCCTCGAAACGCCTTCCGATGGCGACCCGATTGCTCAGGCCATGGTGACTGACGTGGTCAACTCGGCCATCACCAATATCAAGACCTCTATGGCTCAAGTTGACAGTGTGCGGGGTTCCATTGGTGCTCGATTGAACTCGCTGGCGATTCAGGAAACTGAGAATACCAGCATGGTGTTGGCCAATAAATCGACGACCGCTGCCATTGGTGACACCGACATGGCTACGGCCTCCGTTGATCTGGCGTTCCAGAAGGCAATGCTGGAGGCTTCGCAGTTGGCCTTTGTGAAGATCTCCCAATTAAGCCTGTTCAGCAAGATGTAATTGTCCCGGAAATCCCCGGCGGCCCACCCTGGAAACAGGCTGGGCCGTTGTCGTTTTTGGCGCAGGCTTTTAAACAAAGCGCACAAAAATGAGTGACCTATGAGTCATAAAGCGCATCTTCACTGTATCGTGTGAAAAGGCCAGACCGCTTTCCAGGCTTTGGCTTCGGTAGTTTCGGCGGGTTTTTGCGGGGTTATCCCCTTTATTGTCAGCGCTCCTGAAGGGTTTTCAGGGGTGTTCTCCAGCTATTTTGTATTGGGAAGCCACAATGATTGGCATAAAAAGCATCGCCAGCTACGTGCCGGCAGAAGGGCTGGACAACTACGCCCAGGGTGCCAAATTCGCCAAGGATGAAGAATTCATCATTGGCAAGATCGGCTCGGCATTCCTGCCGCGCAAGGATGCTGCACAGGAAACCTCGGATTTGTGCGTCGAGGCGGTCAATGCCTTGTTTGCCAACAACCCCGAGCTCAAGCGTGAGTCGATTGACGCGCTGATCGTCGTGACCCAGAACGGCGACGAAGAAGGGCTGCCGCACACCGCCGCCATTGTCCAGGACAAGCTGGGCCTGCCGACCCACGTCGCGGCTTTCGATATTTCCCTGGGCTGCTCCGGCTACGTCTACGGTATTTACGCGATGAAGGGCTTCATGGAAGCCGCCGGCCTGAAAAACGGCCTGCTGGTGACCGCCGACCCGTACTCGAAGATCGTCGACCCGGAAGACCGCAACACCACCATGCTGTTCGGCGACGCCGCCACCGCTACCTGGATGGGCGAAGACGCCACCTGGCAGTTGGGCAAGGCCAAGTTCGGTACCGACGGTTCCGGCGCACCGCATTTGAAGGTCAGCGATGGCGTGTTCTTCATGAACGGCCGCCAGGTGTTCAACTTCGCCCTGCTCAAGGTGCCAGCGCACCTGCACGAGCTGCTCAACGAGTCGGACCTGAAGGCCGATGATATTGACGCGTTCTGCATCCACCAGGGCAGTGCGGCGATTGTCGACGCCGTGGCCCGCCGTTTTGAAGATGCGCCGGTGGAGAAGTTCATCAAGGACATGGTCGAGACCGGTAACACCGTGTCATCGAGCATTCCGCTGCTGCTGGAAAAGCACGTGATGGACGCCGAGTGGAAGCGCGTGGCCATCAGTGGCTTTGGTGTTGGCTTGTCCTGGGGATCGGCGATTATATACCGGCTTTAATGTAGAGTTTTGCTTGGTTCCTCAAGCGCCCAAGGTCAATCGCCTTGGGCGTTTTCATTATTCTGTAGGAAATTTCTCAAGAAACTATCAGGCGCGACGATAAGTATGACGAAGGTTTTCTAGGCCGACCCAGGCGCTTGCCCCGGCCGGAAGCCGTAGCACTCAATCCACGAGGGACTCGTCATGGCTTTATCCGTAAACACCAACATCACGTCCTTGGGCGTTCAGAAGAACCTGAACAAGGCTTCCGACGCACTGAGCACCTCGATGAGCCGCTTGTCTTCCGGCCTGAAAATCAACAGCGCCAAAGACGATGCTGCCGGCATGCAGATCGCTAACCGTCTGACCAGCCAGGTCAAAGGCCTGACTGTCGCTGTAGCTAACGCCAACAACGGCGTGTCGATTGCCCAGACTGCTGAAGGCGCGATGCAAGAATCGACCAACATTCTGCAGCGTATGCGTGAACTGGCCCTGCAATCGGCGAACGGTTCGAACAGCGATGACGACCGTACGTCCCTGCAGCAGGAATTCACGGCGCTGACCGGTGAATTGACCCGTATTTCCCAGACTACCAACTTCGGTGGCCGTAAACTTCTGGACGGTTCGTTCGACAACGTAGGCTTCCAGATCGGCGCCAACGCCAACGAAACCATTTCGTTTGGTATGACTGATATCAGTGCTACCGGCCTGAAAGGTTCCTACGGCGAAGCCAAGGCTGCTGGTGTTGCGACCGACCTGTCGGCCAAGGTGACCGGTGGTGAAGGTAGCTTCGACGGTGGCTTCGCTACCTCCACCGCTTACACCACCACTACTGCTGCTCGTGTTCTGACGGTCAATGGTACCGCGATCAACGTTGGTAGTGGTGTTGACCGTGCTGCTGCTATTGGCCTGATCAATGGTCAGACCGGTACTACCGGTGTCAAGGCTGAAGCCGATGGCGCTGGCAACATCAAAATGACCTCCACCGCAGCGTTTGCGATTCAGGGTGATAACGCAGAAGTAGCGCCAACCACGGCTACTAACGCAGCAGCGTTCACTGGTCTGTCTCAGGCTGCTGAAATCAATATCAACGGCACCACTGTGACCATCGCTGCCGGTCAGACGCTGACCCAGGCAGTTGCTACTATCAATACTCCGGCCACCGTAACGGCTACTGGCGTAACTGCTTCGCAGCAGGATGGTCGTCTGGTTCTGACTTCTGCCGATGGCAAGGCTATTAAGCTTGACAACGGTGCTGGTGCTGCCAACGGCCCAGGTGCTCTGGCTCGCTTGGGGCTGCAGTCGGGCACCACTCAGGCCAAACTGACCGCCGATACTTCAGTCGTCCTCAATGGCGTGGAAGTTAAGTTCAAGAAGGGTGACACCGCAGACGCGATCGTTTCTTCGATCAACAGCGCAAGCACCGGTGTGACGGCTAGCAAGAATGCTGACAACACCTTGGCACTGTTCTCCAACAAAACCTTTAGCGTGGCCAACGGCAGTGCTGGTACCGGCCTGGCTCAACTGGGCTTGACGGCGGGTACTTCGACGGCGATCACCGTGGAAACCACCGTTTCCAACCTGAGCATCCAGGATGCAGCTTCGTCGCAGCGATCGGTTCAGGCGCTGAACGATGCGATCCAGCAGATCGACAGCCAGCGTTCCCAGTTGGGTGCAGTGCAAA
>NZ_VFEV01000012.1 GCF_007858275.1 Pseudomonas proteolytica | reverse complement strand
ACGGCCTCATCGCTGCTATCTACACAACTTTCAGAAACTGACGAACTCTCCTGTGGCGAGAGGGCTTGCCCCGCGCTGGGCTGCGAAGCAGCCCCAAAACCAGCCGCTGCGGTGTATCTGGTACAACGCATTCTGCTTATTGGGGCTGCTTCGCAGCCCAGCGCGGGGCAAGCCCGCTCGCCACAGGGAAGGTCGTCAGTCTCGGAAGGTTGTGTAGATACCGATGCTGCGATAAGGACAGTCGCCATAAGCGGATTTCCGCTCATCACCCAGAAATCATCAGCGACTTTCCGCTCAAAAATTCCCCCCAACCCTTCTAAACCGGGCCTTCACCTGCTTGGCACAGCTCCTGCTATAGCTTGCGCCAGGCTGCGCTGACGCGCGCTCCACAAAAACAATGACATGAAGGATCCTTCAATGGATAACTCCAACTCCCTGCCTCTGGGGTCGGCCGCCGTGCCGGCAAAAGAACGCACTACCTCCAGCCGGATCAAGTCGATCTTCAGCGGATCGGTCGGCAACATGGTCGAGTGGTACGATTGGTACGTCTACGCCGCCTTCTCGCTGTACTTCGCAAAAACCTTCTTCCCGAAAGGCGACACCACTGCCCAACTGCTCAATACCGCCGCGATCTTCGCCGTAGGCTTCCTGATGCGCCCGATCGGCGGCTGGTTGATGGGGCTGTACGCTGACAAAGTCGGGCGTAAAAAGGCCCTGATGGCCTCGGTCTACCTGATGTGCTTCGGCTCATTGCTGATTGCCCTGAGCCCGGGCTATGAAATCATCGGTATCGGCGCGCCGATCCTGCTGGTATTTGCCCGTTTGCTGCAGGGCCTGTCGGTGGGCGGCGAATACGGCACCTCCGCCACTTACCTCAGCGAGATGGCGACCAAGGAACGTCGTGGTTTCTACTCCAGCTTCCAATACGTGACCCTGATCTCTGGCCAGCTCATCGCATTGGCGGTGCTGATCGTGCTGCAACAGCTCCTCACCACCGAAGAACTGTATGCCTGGGGCTGGCGTATCCCGTTCGCCATTGGTGCCCTGTGCGCGGTGGTGGCCCTGTACCTGCGACGCGGCATGGAAGAAACCGAATCGTTCACCAAGAAGGAAAAAGCCAAGGAAAGCGCCATGCGCACCTTGATGCGCCACCCCAAGGAACTGATGACCGTGGTCGGCCTGACCATGGGCGGCACCCTGGCCTTCTACACCTACACCACCTACATGCAGAAGTACCTGGTGAACACAGTCGGCATGAGCATCTCCGACTCCACCACCATTTCTGCGGCCACGCTGTTCCTGTTCATGTGCTTGCAACCGATTGTCGGCGGCCTGTCGGACAAGGTCGGTCGCCGACCGATCCTGATTGCCTTCGGCATCCTCGGGACGCTGTTCACCGTGCCGATCCTCACCACCCTGCACACCGTCCAGACCTGGTGGGGTGCGTTCTTCCTGATCATGGCGGCGCTGATCATCGTCAGCGGCTACACCTCGATCAACGCGGTGGTGAAAGCCGAGCTGTTCCCTACCGAAATCCGTGCACTGGGTGTAGGCCTGCCTTACGCACTGACCGTGTCGATCTTCGGCGGCACCGCCGAATACATCGCGCTGTGGTTCAAGAGCATCGGCATGGAAACCGGCTACTACTGGTACGTGACCGCGTGTATTGCCGTGTCGTTGCTGGTCTACATCACCATGAAAGACACCCGCAAGCATTCGCGGATCACCACCGACTGACCAGCAAGATGCAGTAAACCCTGTGGGAGCGGGCTTGCCCGCGATAGCGGTGAATCAGTCAACGGATGTATCGACTGACACTCAGTTATCGCGGGCAAGCCCGCTCCCACATTGGGTTTCGCAGTTCACACAATTGCGTGCACTATCGTGTCCTTTCCGGAACCACCAGCAGGAACCCTGTCCATGCCCGACGATATCCACTTCTACGAACCCGCCAACGGCCACGGCCTGCCCCATGACCCGTTCAACGCCATCGTCGGCCCGCGGCCAATTGGCTGGATTTCCTCCCAGGACAACGAAGGCCGCCTGAACCTGGCGCCCTACAGTTTTTTCAACGCGTTCAACTACATTCCGCCGATCATTGGTTTTTCCAGCGTCGGGCGCAAAGACAGCCTGAACAACATCGAGCAGACCGGCGAATTTGTCTGGAACCTGGCCACGCGCCCACTGGCCGAGCAGATGAACCAGAGCTGCGCCGCCGTGTCACCCGAGGTCAACGAGTTTGAACTGGCCGGGCTGACGCCGGTGGCGTCCAAGGTGATTGCCGTGCCCCGAGTGGGCGAAAGCCCGGTGTCATTCGAGTGCAAGGTTACGCAGATCATTCAGCTGCAGCGGGCTGACAAGGAACTGGTGCCCAGTTGGCTGGTGCTTGGCGAAGTGGTCGCGGTGCATATCGCCAAATGGCTGCTCAAGGATGGGGTATACGACACGGCGGCTGCCGAGCCGATTCTGCGAGGTGGTGGGCCGGCGGATTACTTCCAACTGGGCCCGGAAGCGCTGTTCAAGATGTACCGCCCTGGTGCCGGCAAACCCTGATTGGATGGAATGCAATTAAAAATGTGGGAGCGGGCTTGTGTGGGAGCGGGCTTGCCCGCGATAGCGGTGTATCAGTCGACTCATGTATCGACTGACACTCAGTCATCGCGGGCAAGCCCGCTCCCACACAAAACCCGCTCTCACATTTGGAGCAGTGGCGCTCTTTAGTTTGCTGCGGTCGCCCAGGCCAACTGACCCTCTTCATCGATATCGATCAAGCGCTCCAATTGCTGGGCCGCCGCATCGTCAGCGTCATCAGCAGTCTTGAACAATTGGCCATCGAGGATCTTGTGAAAGCGCGGGGCGCTCATGCCATCCAGTGCCTTGACGGCGATGGCGGCGCTATAGCCCCCCTGGTCTTCACGCACTAGGGCGGAAACAGCTTCGTGGTGGGCAAACTCTTTACGTGCCATGTTGCAGGTCCTGGCCAATGGAAAGTCGGCCATTCTAAACCCTAACCGGCCAATTGCAGGTACTCGCCGTAGGCATTGGCCGCGGATGCGTCGGTGAAGGTCTGGAAGTCCATGCTGCGCACGACCATGTCGTTCAACAGCTCGGTAAACAGCATCAAGGCCGGCGAGTTGAAGTAGGCACTCATCGCCTGTTCACTGCTCCAGAAACCTGAGACCAGCCATACATCGGGGTCAACCTGAGAGTGCTGCAACGAGAACTGCAGGCAACCCTGAGCCTGGCGGCCCGGTTCGATCAAACTGCTCAAGCGCGCACCCAGTTCGGTGCTGCACCCGCTGCGGGCGCGGATAAAGGCCATATGGCTCGCGGGAATGGGGGTGGACATGTTCGACTCTCCCGTTGAGAAGTGATGCTCGGCAGGCACTGTGGGGGCGTGCTGCCACAGGATCAAAGATACGGGCGCCTGCCCCTGGCCGGTTAGTCGATTCCTGCCGGCTTATTGCACAATCCTGCCAGAAGCCTGGAAAGACGGTTTGGCGCCCGCCTTTATTCCACGCATAGGCGCCTTGTTTCAGGGAGATGACAGGCCATGGGCTTGCCTGATTCAAGACGCGCCGCAGGATCAGGCAAGGATTGTGCAGAATCGACCTAACACGACTGGAACACGCACCGCTAAGCTGTGCCCATCAAAGAAGCATGCAGAGGACGCCCCATGTCGTCGCCCGAACAGCAGTCCATTCCCCTCGATGCCGAGATGGAAAAACAGCGCGCCGAACTGGCCGGTATCGTGCACAGGCATACCTGGGAGGACGGTTCCTACGGCACGGCGATCACGTCGTTGTACCTGAACCGCCACAACACGCCGCGCGATTTCATGCCGGTGCTGGTGGAACCCGCCCTGTGCATCCTCGCCAACGGCAGCAAGGAGGTGCGCCTGGCCGACGAAATCTTTGCCTACGACCCGCTCAACTACCTGGTGTTCTCGGTCGCAATGCCGGTGGCCGGGCGGGTCATCGACGCCACGCCCGAAGACCCCAACCTGTCGGTGCGGATCAATATCGACCCGGCGCAACTGACCGCCTTGATTGCCGAAGCCGGCCCGATGGGCGTGCCTACACGCCCGACATCGCGCGGGATGTATGTCGACCGGATCGACACCCAGTTGCTTGATGCCGTACTGCGCCTGGCACGCCTGCTGGATACGCCCAAAGACATCGCGATGTTGGCGCCGTTGATCAATCGCGAAATTCTCTACCGTCTGCTGCGTGGGCCACAGGGCTATCGCCTGTACGAAATTGCCGTGGCCAATAGCCAAAGCCATCGGGTCAGCCGTGCGATCACCTGGTTGAACGGTAACTACGAACAACCGCTGCGCATCGACGACCTGGCCAAGGAAGTGAATCTGAGCGTGTCGACCCTGCACCATCGCTTCAAGGCCATCACCGCCATGAGCCCGCTGCAGTACCAGAAACAGCTACGCCTGCAGGAAGCACGACGGCTGATGATCGCCGAAGGCCTGGAGGCCTCGGCGGCGGGGTATCGGGTGGGGTATGAAAGCCCGTCGCAGTTCAGCCGGGAATACAGCCGTTTGTTTGGCGCGCCGCCGTTGCGCGACTTGGCCAGGCTACGCCAGAGCATCTGACCCAATGCTCCTACAGGGTGACGCGGTGTTGTTTAGTCCAGGGTCCGGGGCAGTTGCAAGGTCACCCGTAGGCCACCTTCGCGCAAATTCTGCAGGCTGACTTCGCCGCCATGGCTGTGGGCGATATTGCGTGCAATCCCCAACCCCAAGCCATAGCCCTGCTGCTGACCGGCCAGGCGAAAGTGCGGTTCGAAGACCTGTTCCAAACGCTGTTCCGGCACACCCGGCCCCTCGTCATCCACATGCAGGATGAACTGCGCACCATCGTCCTCGATACGCAGGTGAGCGTTCTGCCCGTACTTCAAAGCATTGTCGATCAGGTTGCCAATGCAGCGCTTGAGCGCCAGCGGCTTGCCCGGGTAGGCCGTCAGCGCCCGACCGTGCTGCGTCACCCGCCCATTGCCATGGGGCGCCAGGTACGGTTCCACCAGACAGTCGAGCACATGATTGAGGTCCACCGGCTCGATGTTCTCGTGGATATCGGTGTCCTTGACGCACTGCAACGCGCCCTTGACCAACAGTTCCAGCTCATCCAGGTCACGGCCGAACTTGGCTTGCAGCTTTTCATCTTCCAGCAGCTCCACGCGCAGCCGCAGGCGTGTGATCGGCGTGCGCAGGTCGTGGGAAATTGCGCTGAACAACTGGCTACGTTCGGTCAGGTAGCGGCTGATCCGCTCGCGCATGGCATTGAACGCACGCCCCACTTCCACCACTTCGCTACCACCACCTTCGGCCACCGGTTCCACGTCGGCGCCCAGGGACAGGTCCCGCGCCGCCCGCGCCAGGCGCTTGAGCGGCCGGCTCTGCCAATGCACCAGCAAACCGATAAACAGCAGCAGGAAGCCACTGGTCAGCACGATAAACCACACCTGTTGGGAGGGCAGGCCCTGTTCTTCGAGGCTGGTGTAGGGTTCGGGCAGCAACGAGGCGATATACAGCCACTCGCCGGCGCCCAACTCGATCTGCGTCACCAGCACCGGCGGGTTGACCGGTTCCAGGGTCAATGCGTAATGCGCCCAGGAACGTGGCAACTCATCGAGCTTGAGCCCGGCATTGAAAATGCGCAGGTCTTCGGCACTGACAAACTCCACCGAAAAATGCACGTCACTGCCCAGGGTCTGGCGCAGCACTTCATCCACGGCACCGAGCACCGCCTGTTTGCGCGGGGTTTGCGGCAGGATCTGCATATCCAGGGGCTTGTCGTTGAGCGTTACGACAAAGCGCGTACCGCCCATGCTGCGCAACTGGTCAAGCACCAGCGGCCGATAAGCCACCGGCAGTGAGCGGAAATAGCTGACGCTGGCAGTCATCGAGTGGGCCAGGCTGCGGGCGCTGGTGACCAGGCCTTCGAGCTGGGTAGCGCGCAATTGCGACACCCAGATCACACTGGATAAAGCCTGGGCAAACAGCACTGCCAACAGGGTCAGCAGCAGCATGCGCCCCAGCAATGAGCGCGGCACCGGAATACGCCGGCGCTCAGTGGGCATTGCTGGCAACCACACTGGCCGCCAGTTGGTAACCGCTGCCACGTACGGTGCGGATCAACCGTGGAGGTTTCTCGGTATCGCGTAGGCGTTGTCGCAGGCGGCTGACCGCCATATCCACAATTCGATCGAGGGGCATCAGGTCACGGCCACGGGTGGCGTTGCCAATGGTGTCGCGATCAAGGATTTGCTGCGGATGATCAAGGAACAGCTTGAGCAGGGCAAAGTCGGCGCCGGACAGGATGACTTCCTCACCATCGAGGTGAAACAGCCGATGGCTGATCATATCCAGCCGCCACTCATCGAACACCAGCACATCGCCGCCGGTACGTTCCTGGCCAAACTGGCAGCGGCGCAGCAGGGCCTTGATGCGGGCCTGCAATTCTCGCGGGCTGAAAGGTTTGCCGATGTAATCGTCGGCGCCCAGTTCCAGGCCGATGACCCGGTCGGCTTCGTCGGAACTGGCGGTGAGCATGATGATCGGCACCTGGGCCTGGCGCGGGTGCTGGCGTACCCAGCGGCAGAGGCTGAAGCCGTCTTCGTCGGGCAGCATCACGTCGAGGATCACCAAGTCGCACGGAGCCTCGTCCATGGCCTGGCGAAACCCCGCGCCATTGGGCACGCCCCGCACCTGAAAGCCGGCGCGGCTGAGGTAGGTTTGCAGCAACTCGCGGATTTCCTCGTCGTCATCGACGAGGAGAATGGATTTACTGATTACGCTCACGGGGGCCTCCTTGTTGTTATGGGCCAAGCCTTGAAGCATGGGTTGTTCTCAGGGGCCTCATCGCGGGCAAGCCCGCTCCCACCGTTGGAATGCATTCTCCTGTGGGAGCGGGCTTGCCCGCGATGAGGCCATCACTGCCTACGCAAATGCCTGTTCGAGCGCCACACCCGCGCCGGTCAACCCCGAATACGGCGCCGTCACCAACCACACCGGGATCCCCTTGAAGTAGTCACTCATGCAGCCTTTGTCAGAAAAGCTCTTGGCAAAGCCACTGTTGATAAAAAACTCGGCAAACCGCGGGATCACCCCACCCACGATATACACACCGCCCCGGGCACCCGTGGTCAGCACGTTATTGCCGGCGACGCGGCCCAGCCAGATGCTGAACTGGTCGAGGACCTCCAGCGCAACCGGATCGCCAGCCAGCCCCGCCGCTGTAATCGCCTCTGGGGTTTCCATTACCGCCGGATGACCGTCCACCGCACAGATCGCCCGGTACAAACGTGGCAATCCGCCGCCGCTCAGGGCCGTTTCGGCGCTGACATGCCCGATCTCGTTGTAGATGTGCTGCCACAACTGGGTTTCCCGGGGGCTGCTCAAGGGCAGGTCGACATGCCCGCCCTCCCCCGGCAACGCTGCCCAACGGCCGGCGCCCAGGTCGAGCAAGGTGCCCACGCCCAAGCCCGTTCCAGGGCCAATCACCACCGCCGGGCGCCATGGTTCCGGGGTGCCGGCGCACACCACGCGGTATTCGTCGGGTTGCAGGCGGGTCATGCCCAGGGCCATGGCCGAGAAGTCATTGACCAGCAGTAGCTCGTCCACTTGCAGGGCCTTGCAGAACGCGGTCTTGCTCAGGCGCCAGTGGTTGTTGGTGAACTTGAACTCATCACCGCTTACCGGCCCGGCGACCGACAGGCACACCGCGCCTATGGAGCCCGGCTCCAAGCCTTCCTCGGCGAGGTAGACCTTGATCGCTTCCTCGGGGCTGGCGTGATCCGCCGTGGCCAACACTCGGATCGAATGCAGTGCCTGGTCCCGCCACAACGCGAACCGGGCGTTGGTACCGCCAATATCACCTACCAGCGCAAGCTTCACTTAAGTGTCTCCAGGGCAGAGGTAAAGGCGCTGGCGCCCTGCTCTGCGGAGCTTGCGGCCAGACGCATAAATGCAAACAGCTCGCGACCGGCCCCCACGTTATTGCCCAACAGGCCCGTGGCAGGCGCGCGCGCTGCAAATTCTTCGGCGTCCACCTTAAGCTCCAGGGTGCCTTTGACGCCATCGACGCGAATGATATCGCCATCCCGGACCCGCGCCAGCGCCCCACCGCGCTGCGCTTCGGGGCTGACGTGAATCGCGGCGGGAATCTTACCCGAGGCGCCGGACATGCGCCCGTCTGTCACCAGTGCCACCTTGAAGCCACGGTCCTGGAGCACGCCGAGGAACGGCGTCATCTTGTGCAATTCCGGCATGCCATTGGAGCGCGGGCCCTGGAAGCGCATCACGGCGACGAAATCCTTCTCCAACTGGCCGGCCTTGAACGCATCGGCCAGGTCCTGCTGGTCCTGGAACACCACGGCCGGCGCTTCGACGATTTGATGTTCGAGGGCCACCGCCGAGACTTTCATTACCCCACGGCCGAGGTTGCCTTGCATCACACGCAAGCCGCCCTCCGGGGAGAAGGCACGGGCGACGGGGCGCAGGATGGTTTCGTCGAGGCTTTCGATCGGGCCTTCGCGCCAGACCAGTTCACCGTCCACCAGGAACGGCTCGCGGGTGTAGCGGCTCAGGCCGTGACCGGCGACGGTGTTGACGTCTTCGTGGAGCAGCCCGGCTTCCAGCAGCTCGCGGATCAGGAACGACATGCCGCCCGCCGCCTGGAAGTGGTTGATGTCAGCCTTGCCGTTCGGGTAGACGTGGGACAGCGTCGGCACCACTTCCGAGAGGTCGGCCATGTCCTGCCAGGTAAGAATGATGCCCGCCGCCATGGCGATCGCCGGCATATGCAGGGTGTGGTTGGTCGAACCGCCGGTGGCGTTGAGGGCGACGATGGAGTTGACCAGGGATTTTTCGTCGACGATCTCGCCAATCGGCGTGAAGTTGCCATTGGCCTTGGTCAAGCGCGTGACCTGGTGCGCAGCTTCACGGGTCAGCGCATCGCGCAGCGGCGTGTACGGGTTGACGAACGAGGCGCCCGGCAAGTGCAGGCCCATGACTTCCATCAGCAACTGGTTGGTATTGGCGGTGCCGTAGAAGGTGCAGGTGCCGGGGCTGTGGTAGGACTTCATCTCCGATTCCAGCAGCTCTTCACGGCTGGCCTTGCCTTCGGCATAGCGCTGACGCACGTCGGCCTTCTGCTTGTTGGAGATCCCCGACGGCATCGGCCCACCGGGCACGAAGATCATCGGCAGGTGGCCATAACGCAGGGCGCCCATCATCAGGCCTGGGACGATCTTGTCGCAGATCCCCAGCATCAGCGCGGCGTCAAACATGTTGTGGGACAGCGCTACCGCCGTGGACATGGCAATCACTTCGCGGCTCAGCAGGCTCAGCTCCATCCCAGGCTCGCCCTGGGTCACGCCGTCGCACATGGCCGGGGTGCCACCGGCGAACTGGCCGACCGAGCCAACCTCGCGCAGGGCTTTCTTGATCTGTTCCGGGAAGTGTTCGTAGGGCTGGTGCGCCGAGAGCATGTCGTTATATGACGAAACAATTGCCACGTTGGCAGCGTTCATCATTCGCAGGCTGTTTTTGTCTTCGGTGCCGCATCCGGCCACGCCGTGGGCAAAGTTGGCGCATTGCAGCTTGCCGCGCATCGGCCCGTCGCTGGCCGCGCCGCGAATCAGCGCAAGGTACGCCTCACGGGTTGCCCGGCTGCGGGCGATAAGGCGTTCGGTGACCTCAAGTACGCGGGGATGCATGTGTAGAACTCCAGGCTAACGGATGTGGCGACCTGAAAGTCTATGCTGGTCAAAAGCCCGCCGCGCAGAGGTTGGCAGGGAGTTACTTGACCAATCGGACCAGTTGATTCAGGTCACTCGTTGTAGATTGAACAAAATATTGCCACTAAAAAGGCTTGTTTTCTATTTTTATGCGAATAATCTTGTAATTCTTACAACAAATCGACGACAGGCGCTTTCAAATGACTCTTCGAATTGCAATCAATGGTTTTGGCCGCATTGGCCGCAACGTCCTGCGCGCACTTTATACCCAAGGCTACCGCCAGGATTTGCAGATCGTCGCCATCAACGATCTGGGCGACAGTTCGATCAATGCCCACCTGCTCAAATACGACACCGTCCATGGCACTTTCGATGCAGAGGTCGCTCACGATCAGGAAAGCCTGACCGTCAATGGCGACCGGATTGCCGTCAGCGCCATTCGCAACCCCGCCGACCTGCCGTGGGCTGCACACAAGATCGACGTGGTGTTCGAATGCACCGGCCTGTTCACCGATCGTGACAAGGCTGCCGCCCATATTAGCGCCGGTGCGCGCAAGGTGATCATCTCTGCCCCGGCCAAGGGCGCGGATGCGACCGTGGTCTACGGGGTGAACCATGACATTTTGCGTCAATCGCACCAGATCATCTCCAATGCGTCCTGCACCACCAACTGCCTGGCGCCTGTCGCCCAGGTGCTGCACCGCGAACTGGGCATTGAAAGCGGCCTGATGACCACCATCCACGCCTACACCAATGACCAGAACCTGACCGACGTCTACCACACCGACCCGTACCGCGCCCGTTCGGCCACGCAGAACATGATCCCGAGCAAGACCGGCGCCGCCGAGGCGGTGGGCCTGGTACTCCCGGAACTGGCCGGCAAGCTGACCGGCATGGCGGTGCGGGTGCCGGTGATCAACGTGTCGCTGGTGGACCTGACCGTGCAATTGAAAAAAGAAGCCACGGCCGATGAGGTCAACGCGCTGCTCAAGGAAGCCAGCCAACACTCGAAAATCCTCGGTTACAACACCTTGCCGCTGGTTTCCAGCGACTTCAACCATAACCCGCTGTCGTCGATCTTCGATGCCAACCACACCAAGTCCAGCGGCAAGCTGCTCAAGGTATTGGCTTGGTACGACAACGAATGGGGCTTCTCCAACCGCATGCTGGATAACTGCCTGGCGCTGTGTAACGCCGAATAACTCCACTGAAAACCTGATCGACCCGATCACTGTAGGAGCGAGCTTGCTCGCGAGAAACGCAAAGGCGCCACGCTCATTCAGGATGCCAGCGTTATCGTTGACGATCTTCGCGAGCAAGCTCGCTCCTACAGGGTTGAGCAGATTGCAGCAAAGTGATACTTGCCATTTGCGTTGATGATAAGCATTATCATTAACTGCCTATCGGTCTGGTACCCCCGTGAGCCTATCTCGCTTCAATCAAGTCTTCCTCAGCCAACGGCTGGTGCTGCTGCGAACCCTGCAGCGGATGGTGAACAACCACAGCACCGCCGAGGACCTGTTGCAGGAAACCTACCTGCGCGTGACGCGGGCCCTCAGCGAACGACCGATTGATCACCTCGAACCTTTCGTGTTCCAGACCGCGCGCAACCTGGCTCTGGATCATCTGCGCTCGCGCAGGATCCAGTCCCGCACCTTGCAGGAAGATGTCCCGATGGACGTTCTGCAAAGCGTCGCCTCCCCAGTCACCGCCCCTGAAGATGCCGCCCACGCCGAGCAATTGCTGGAGCACCTGAGCGTCAGCCTCGGGCAGTTGAGCGCCCGTCAGCAACAGATCTTTATCCTCAGCCGCCTGCACGGCTGCAGCTATCAAGAGATCGCCGACCAGTTGCAAGTGTCCTTGAGCACCGTGCAAAAGGAACTGAAGTTGATCATGGCCATCTGCATAGGTGTGGCCGAACGACTCGATCACCCTTAAGCTTTGTCGGGACAAGCCGACAGAAATGTCGCAAAAATACGCAAGACACTGAATAAAACGTGGCGAAGACCCGAGGAACACCGTGACGGACCCGAACAAACTGCATCCCCATGAGCTGGCTCATGAGGTGTTGCAACATGCGGCTATGGACCAAGCCCTCGACTGGCTGATCGCGTTGCAGTGCCCGCAGCCTGGGCAGCAAGCCGAGTTCCAGGCCTGGCTGGATGCCGACCCGAGTCACGCCCAAGCCTTCGCCAAGGCCCAGGCCGCCTGGGGCGGTGCGCCCGTGCACAGCGCCGCCGTGGCCCTCAATGCACCACGCAAACCCAGCGCCTGGCGGCGGATCAAGCCGCACTGGAAGCCCCTGGCCACGGCGGCGGTGTTGCTGCTCGGGCTGTTCAGCTTCAGCAACCTGCCGGTACGCCTGCAAGCCGACCATTTGACCGTGGTCGGCGAGCGCCAGCGCTTGCAACTGGATGACGGCTCCAAGGTACTGCTCAATACCAATTCGGCGTTTTCCAGCACCATCGACGAGCATCAGCGCATTGCCCGCCTGTATCAGGGCGAGGCGTTTTTCGAAGTCGCCGCCAACCGCGGCCTGCCCCTGCAAATCGACGCCGGCCCGGTGCGCGCCAGCGTCAGCGATACGGCATTTGCCGTGCGCTACCTCAACGGTGAGGCGCAGGTCCAGGTGCAACGCGGGGATGTCGACCTGAGTACCACTTTCGGCAACAACCGGGTGCGCCTGAGTGCCGGCGAGAGCATCCGCGTCGGCCCCAAGGGCTTCGGCCAGCCAGCCAAGCTCGATGCCACCAAGGAACTGGCGTGGGTCCAGGGCCGGCTGATCTTTGAAAACTGCCCGATGAGCGAGGTGCTGGCTGAGCTGCGGCGCTATTACCCGGGCTGGATCGTCAATACCAATGAGCAACTGGCCAGCGTCGCCGTGACCGGCAATTACCGCCTGGACCAGCCGCTGGACGTGGTGCGCTCCCTGGCCCACATCACCTCGGCCAAGCTCTCGGAATTCCCGGCGCTAGTCATTCTCAACTGAGAATAATTATTTTTACTCGATAGCCCCTGCTGGTACGTCTCGTCTTAGCCAATGCAACTGATTCCTATTTGATTCAGGCTCGCAACTATAAGACTCGTCCCTCGGAGCGCTCTCGATGTCCTCTCGTTTCAACCGCCGGTCCTCTTCGCCTACGCTGTGCCTGCTGACCGCTGCCATCCTGCTGGCGGGCAGCCCGATGCTGACGGCCAATGCCGCCGAACCTGCAGCGCGCAGCCACGCCAATTACACTTTCAGCATCGAGCAGCAACCCCTGGTATCGGCACTCAACGCCTTTACCGCCGTCACCGGCTGGCAGATCGGCCTGCCAGCCGAACTGGGCCAAGGGGTTTCCTCCCCCGGCGCGCGCGGTTCGCTGACCCCGGAAAAAGCCCTGGACCGGCTGTTGGTGGGGACCAATCTGAACTACCGCAAACTGGGCAATAACAACATCGTCCTGGAAAAGCGCACGGCGGGGAGTGCCATCACCCTGCAACAAATGACCATCAGCGCCACCCGCACGGAACAGGCGGTCGATAGCGTGCCCAGCACCGTCAGCGTGCATGAGCGCGAGGAACTGGACCGCCAGAACGTCAACACCATCCGCGAACTGGTGCGCTACGAGCCCGGTGTCTCGGTCGGCGGTGCCGGCACCCGCTCCGGTAATTCGGGCTACAACATCCGTGGTATCGACGGTGACCGCATCCTCACCCAGGTGGACGGCGTAGAAGTCCCGGACAACTTCTTCAACGGCCCGTACGCCAAGACCCGCCGCAACTATGTCGACCCGGAAATCGTCAAGCGTGTGGAAATCATCCGCGGCCCGGCCTCGGCCCTGTACGGCAGCAGCGCCATCGGCGGCGCCGTCAGCTACTTCACCCTAGACCCAGATGACATCATCAAGCCCGGCCAGGACGTGGGCGCACGCCTGAAGACCGGCTACAGCTCAGCCGACGAAAGCTGGCTGACCTCCGGCACCGTCGCCGGGCGCGTCCAGGACTTCGATGGCTTGCTGCACCTGAGCCAGCGCAATGGTCACGAGATGGAGTCCCACAACGGCAACAACGCCACCGGCCTGGCCCGCACCGGCGCCAACCCGGAAGACGTACGCACCACCAACGTGCTGGCCAAGCTGGGCTGGAACTACGGCGATGAAAACCGCCTGGGCCTGACGTACGAAAAGTACAAGGACGATCGCGACATCAATCAGAAAAGCGCGGTGGGTGGGCTTTTCCTCCAAGGTCAAGGCATGAACTTCTATCGTGACCGTCGCGGTAACGACACCATCACCCGCGAACGTTTTGGCCTGGAAAACAAGTTTGCACTCGACGCCCCGTTTGCCGATCACATCAAGACCAGCCTCAACTACCAGATTGCCAAGACCGACCAGTCCACCGCCGAGATCTATCAGGTGGGCCGTCGCGTGCTGCGTACCCGTGACACTCTCTACGAAGAAAAACAGTGGGTGTTCGACGCCCAACTGGACAAAGCCTTCGCCATCGGCGACACCGATCATGTCGTGACCTATGGCACCACGATCAAGCAACAGAAAGTCACCGGTTCGCGCGAAGGCGCGGCGACCTGCCTGGCTGTCGGTGCCGGCTGTACGGCCATCGGTGCCCCAAGCCCATCGCCCAGCGACAGCGTGAAAAAAGCCAGCGACTTCCCTGACCCAACCATCAACAGCTACGCGCTGTTCGCCCAGGATCAGATCAGCTGGAACGACTGGACCTTCCTGCCCAGCCTGCGCTACGACTACATCCAGCTCAAACCCAAGCTGACCGAAGAGTTCCTCAACACCACCGACCCGGACCGTGAGTTTCCCCACGACGACTCGAATAAAACCTGGCACCGCTTCTCGCCGAAACTCGGCGTGACCTACGCGTTGACCGAGCAATACACCTGGTTCGGCCAGTACGCCGAAGGTTTCCGCACACCATCGGCCAAAGCGTTGTACGGCCGCTTTGAAAACCTGGATGTAGGCTATGTCGTCGAGCCCAACTCCAACCTCAAGCCGGAAACCAGCAAGAGCTATGAAACCGGGATTCGTGGCAATTTCGACGCCGGTAATTTCGACGTCGCGGTGTTCTACAACAAGTACCGCGACTTCATCGACGAAGACAACGCCGCGCTGGGCCCGTCTGGCACCATCTTCCAGCCAGGCAACATCAAGCGCGCCACCATCAAGGGCATGGAAGTCAAAGGCCGCTTGAACCTGGACGCCTTCGGCGCACCGCAAGGCCTGTACACCAAAGGCGCGATTGCGTACGCCCACGGTCGCAATGACGAAACCGGCCAGCCGCTCAACAGCGTCAACCCGCTCAAGGGTGTGTTTGGCCTGGGCTACGACCAGGATAACTACGGTGCGCTGGTCAGTTGGACCCTGGTCAAGCAACAGAATCGAGTGGACAGCACCACCTTCTTTGCACCGGACGGCATCACCGCCAACGGCCCGTTCAAGACTCCGGGCTTTGGCATCGTCGACCTGACGGGTTTCTACAAAGTCACCAACGATCTGACCGTCAACGGCGGCCTGTACAACCTGACCGACAAGAAATACTGGAACTGGGATGACGTGCGCAGCTACGACGGTGTGGGTGAAGCCGGCGTGACCTCGCCGGCCAGCCTGGACCGGCTGACCCAGCCCGGTCGCAACTTCGCGATCAACCTGATCTGGGACATCTGATCCCTGCAACCCCACCCCGCCGGATTTATCGCCAGCGGGGTGAGGTTTTTTTACTGTGACGCGTCTTCTTGTTCGTCTAGTAATAACAGCCTGGCAATAAGGCGCTTTTCCTTCTCAAGGACATCCCATGACCGCTTCCACCACCGCAGAACGTGCAAGCCTGCGCTCCCAGCGCCTGAACCAGATCACCAACGAGCCACACACCAAGCTCGACGCACTGGTCAAGGCCCACGCCCCGTTCGAAACCCAGGCCAACTTCGCCCGTTTTGTCGTCGCCCAGTACCTGTTCCAGTCGGAACTGGTGGCGCTGTACAACGATCCCGAGCTGATCAAGCTGTTCCCGGACCTGGCCGAGCGCTGCCGCGCCGAAGCCGCCAAACTGGACCTGGCCGACCTGGAAACCGAAGTACCCGCCCCTGTGGCCGGTGCCGTGCATAACCCGAGCAAGGCCCAAGCCCTGGGCTGGCTGTTCGTGTCCGAAGGTTCCAAGCTTGGCGCTGCGTTCCTGATCAAGCGCGCCGTCGGCCTGGGCCTGAGCGAAACCTTCGGTGCCCGCCACCTGGGCGAACCAGCCGGTGGCCGTGCCGAAGGCTGGAAGAGCTTCACCCGTACCCTCGACGGCCTGGAACTGAGCGCCGAAGAAGAAGCGGCAGCGGAAAAAGGTGCGGTGGATGCATTCGTACGCTTCACCGTGTTGCTGGAACAGGCGTACGCTAGCGCCCCAGAACTGGCCTGATCCCCTGCTGGTGTAGGAACCAGCTTGTTTAGGAACCAGCTGTTTAGGAGCTGGCTTGTGTGGGAGCTGGCTTGCCTGCGATGCAGGCGCCTCGGTGTATCAGGTGGACCGAGGCGATGCCATCGCAGGCAAGCCAGCTCCCACACAAGCCAGCTCCCACACAGGCCAGCCTCTACATATTGATCGCACTGCACTTTCAGATTTTTCGCACCCCATACAAATCGTACCTATGACCGGCACAACCCAATCCTCCTCCAAACTCGCCCGAATCCTGTTCGGCCTGCTGGCCTACGTCAGCCTGGGGATCGGCTTGATTGCGATTGTCGTGCCGGGCCTGCCCACCACCGAATTCATCCTGCTGGCTGCCTGGGCTGCCACCAAGAGTTCGCCACGCCTGAGCGCCTGGCTGGAAAACCACCGCCTGTTCGGGCCGATCCTGTTCAACTGGCGCAACGGCAAGATCATTGCCCGCCGGGCCAAGGTCAGCGCCACCGTGAGCATGCTGCTGTGTGCCGGCCTGATGCTGGTGGTGCTCGATCACGGCTGGCCGATCTACCTGGCCATCGCCGGGATGAGCCTGGGCAACCTGTGGATCTGGTCACGCCCCGAACGCCTCGCGCAAACCGCGACCTGAGCGCTACCGCTGATCGCCTGCCCCTCATGAATTACCCGCCGGTGCCGATGTTGCGGGCATAGCGCCGAATGGACTTGGCCGTTGCCCTGCTTGCACACCAACAAGTCCAATCGCGAGTAAGCCCATGTTCGACACCCTCTCCATCCGCTTGAAAATCGTGCTGCTGTCTGGCCTCTGCCTGTTGGGGGTGATTGCATTGATCGTCAGCCTGAACATCTACCAGACCAACCGGAACGACCAACTGGTCAGCGCCTCCAGCTCGCGCATGCTCACCACCAGCGTGGAGAACCTGCTCCAGTCCAAGGCCGCCGAGCAAGCCGTGCAGCTACAGAAAGCCTTCGGCGAGAGCCTGTTGGTGGTCACCGCCCTCGCCGACCAGGTCAAGGACTTGCGCAACATGGCCGCCAAGCGCTCGCTGGAAGCCGGGGCCGTGCGCGAGGAGCTCAACCAGCGGATCAAGACCGCCTTCGAGCGCAATACCAAGGTGCTGGGGATCTGGTTGTCGTTTGAACCCAACGGCCTGGATGGCAGGGACAGCGAATTTGTCGACGACAAACTGCGCGCTTCCAACGAAGTCGGGCGCTTTTCCAGCTACTGGAGCCGCGCCGGCGGTGAAGGCCTGAACACGGTGATGGTGGAAGCGGACCTGACCAAGACCACCCTCAACCTTAGCGGTACGCCCTACAACATCTGGTACACCTGCCCACGGGATACCCGCAACGTTTGCCTGCTGGACCCGTACGCCGACGAAGTCGCCGGCAAGGCGATGCTGATGACCACTATCTCGCTGCCGCTGCTGGCAGATGGCAAGGTGATTGGTGTGATCGGCGTCGATATTGCGCTGGACGCCCTGCAAGCGGCGGCCAATACCGCGCAAAAAGAATTGTTCGATGGCGCGGGGATCATGGAAATCCTCTCCAGCAGCGGCCTGATCGCCAGTTACAGCGGTGAGCCGGACAAGGTCGGCAAAAGCATCGTTGATGTGCTGGGTGGCGAAGGCAAAGAGATCGTGCAACTGCTGGCCAGTGACACGCGCAAGGTGCGCGAGCAAGACGACACGATCCGCGCGGTGTACCCAGTCAAGCCGATTGCCGAGGCCAAGCCCTGGGGCGTGGTGATCAAGCTACCCAAGGACGTGCTGCTGGCCGATTCGGTCAAGTTGCAAGGCGTGCTCCACGACGCCCAGGCCCGAGGCACACTGCAAGCGCTGCTGGTGGGCGCCGCAGCCGGCCTGCTGGGGCTGTTGCTGATATGGCTGACGGCCACAGGCGTGACTCGCCCGATCAACAGCGTGGCAGCGATGCTCAAGGACATTGCCAGCGGCGACGGCGACCTGACCCAACGCCTGGCCTACACGAAAAAAGATGAACTGGGGGAGTTGGTCAGTTGGTTCAACCGCTTCCTCGACAAGCTGCAACCGACCATTGCCCAGATCAAGCAGAGCATCACCGAAGCCCGAGGCACTGCCGATCAATCCTCGGAAATCGCGCGCCAGACCAGTGAAGGCATGCAGGTGCAGTTCCGCGAGATCGACCAGGTGGCAACCGCCTCCAACGAGATGAGCGCCACCGCCCATGATGTGGCCAACAGCGCCTCTAACGCTGCCAGTGCAGCTCGCGGCGCCGATCAGTCAGCCCGCGAGGGCCTGGCGATCATCGAACGCAGCACCCGCGATATCACCACCCTTGCCGAGGAAGTCAGCAAGGCCGTGACCGAAGTTGAAGCCCTGGCGGTCAACAGCGAGCAGATCGGCTCGGTGCTGGAAGTGATCCGCAGCATTGCCGAGCAGACCAACCTGCTGGCCCTCAACGCCGCAATTGAAGCCGCGCGCGCCGGGGAAAGCGGGCGGGGTTTTGCGGTGGTCGCAGACGAAGTGCGCAACCTGGCGCGACGCACCCAGGATTCGGTGGAGGAAATCCGCCTGGTGATCGAACGCATCCAGAGCGCGACCCGTGGGGTGGTGACCACCATGCATTCGAGCCAGAGCCAGGCGCAGAGCAATGCCGGGCAGATCCAACAAGCCGTACAGGCCCTGGGCAAGATCAGTGATGCGGTGACGGTGATCAGCGACATGAACCTGCAAATCGCCAGCGCCGCCGAAGAACAAAGCGCCGTGGCCGAAGAGGTCAACCGCAACGTCTCGGCGATCCGTACCGTGACCGAGACCCTGACCGGCCAGGCGACAGAATCAGCGGCGATCAGCAGCCAGTTGAATGCATTGGCCAACCAGCAGATGAAACTGATGGATCAGTTCCGGGTGTAGACCCAAATACCCATGTGGGAGCCAGCTCCCACACAGTGTGAGGTTAGAGCCCGGTCCAGGCACTGACAAACGCGGTGAGGTCTTCCTTTGCCGCCGTACGCGGCGGGTTCTGCGCGGTACCCAGATACAGGAAGCCAATCACCTCCTCACCCGCGCTCAACCCCAACCCCTTGGCCACATGCGCCGAATACGACAACTCCCCGGTGCGCCACACTGCGCCAATCCCCTGGGCATAGGCCGCCAGCAGAATACCGTGGGCCGCACAGGCCGCCGCCAGCAGTTGCTCGGACTTGGGCACCTTGAAGTGTTCTTGCAGACGGGCAATCACCACCACCACCAACGGTGCACGCAACGGGCCGTTCTGTGCCTTGTCGATCACCGCTTGCGGGGCCGCGGGGTCTTGCAGGCGGGCCGCTTCGGCCAGCAGAGTGCCCATCTGCTCGCGAGCCGGGCCTTCCACGGTGAGAAAACGCCAAGGCCGCAACTGGCCATGATCCGGCGCACGCATGGCTGCCGCGAACAGCACTTCGCGCTGTTCGGCAGTCGGCGCCGGCTCCAGCAGGCGCGGCACGGAAACACGGTTGAGCAAAGCGTCGAGAGCCTGCATTGGCCACCTCCAGGAAAAATGTGCGGCCATTCTAGCGGGAATGCATCAGATTGGAGCAAACGATAATTGCTCTTATTCAATCCGCCCCGCCCTGTTAGACTTTGCCCCCTGAATTTCATCCACCGTCGCCCGTCTTCCAGGATTATCGATGCCCCGTTTGCTTCTTCGCCTGTCTGCACTCTTGGTGGCCGTGAGCCTGAGTGCCTGCGATGACGCCGCGCCGCCGACGTTTACCCAGGCGGAGCCGGGTGAGGCGCGTTCGGGAGGCAGCACGACGGTAAGGAAGACAGACCAGAATGCCTTTTCGCTGCCTTCAGCGAACCTGGCGCCGACCCGTCGCCTGGACTTCAGCGTCGGCAACAGCTTTTTCCGCAATCCGTGGGTGATCGCCCCGGCCACTACCACCGCCCGCGATGGGCTGGGGCCGCTGTTCAACACCAATGCCTGCCAGAACTGCCACATCAAGGACGGGCGCGGCCATCCGCCCTTGCCCGAGGCCAGCAATGCGGTGTCGATGTTGGTACGTCTGTCGATCCCGGATTCGCCGCCCTATGCCAAGGTCATCGAGCAACTGGGTATCGTCCCCGAGCCGGTGTACGGCGGGCAGTTGCAGGACATGGCCGTGCCCGGCGTAGTCCCGGAAGGCAAGGTGCGGGTCGACTACACGCCGGTCAACGTCACATTCAAGGACGGCACAGTGGTCGAGTTGCGCAAGCCGAGCCTGCAGATTACCCAGCTCGGCTACGGGGCGATGCACCCCGATACGCGGTTTTCCGCCCGCGTGGCTCCGCCGATGATCGGCCTGGGTTTGCTCGAAGCCATCAGCGACGCAGACATCCTGCAAAACGCCAGCAAACGCCCGGACAAAAACGGCGTGTTCGGCCGCCCGAACTGGGTCTGGGATGATGCCCGACAAAAAACCGTGCTCGGCCGTTTCGGCTGGAAAGCCGGGCAACCGAACCTCAATCAACAAAATGTTCACGCGTTTTCGGGTGACATGGGCCTGACGACCAGCCTGCGCCCCTTCGATGACTGCACCGACGCACAGGTTGCCTGTAAGCAGGCGCCCAACGGCAACGGCGAAAATGGCGAGCAGGAAGTCAGCGATAACATCCTGCGCCTGGTGCTGTTCTATACCCGCAACCTGGCCGTACCGGCGCGCCGTGATGTCAACGAACAACAAGTGCTGGCCGGCAAGAACCTGTTCTTCCAGGCTGGCTGCCAGTCGTGCCATACGCCGAAATTCACCACCGCAGCCAACGCCGCTGAACCTGAGCTGGCCAACCAAGTGATCCGCCCCTACACCGACCTGTTGCTGCACGATATGGGCGAGGGCCTGGCCGATAACCGTACCGAATTCAAGGCCGGTGGCCGCGACTGGCGCACGCCGCCGTTGTGGGGCATCGGCCTGACGCAAAACGTCAGTGGCCACACCCAGTTCCTGCATGACGGCCGCGCCCGCAACCTGCTTGAAGCCGTGCTGTGGCACGGCGGTGAAGCCCAGGCGGCGCAGCAGCATGTGTTGTCATTTAGCGCCGAGCAGCGCGCCGCGTTGCTCGCGTTCCTGAATTCTCTATAAGCTTTGCCCCAATTAATGAAGGGAGCTCGACATGTTCCGTCCCAAGTTGTTGTTCACCAGCCTTGCCGCCCTCGCCCTGGGCGCTTGCTCGCCACAGGATCCGCAAGCGGTTACTTCGGCCGCCATCGCCAAGCAAGTGATCCTGCCGACCTACAGCCGTTGGGTCGAAGCTGACCGGCAACTGGCCGTCAGCGCCCTGGCTTACTGCCAAGGCAAGGAATCCCTGGAAACCGCCCGCGCCGACTTCCTCCACGCGCAAAAAGCCTGGGCCGAGTTGCAACCGCTGCTGATCGGCCCGCTGGCCGAGGGCAATCGTGCCTGGCAGGTGCAGTTCTGGCCCGACAAGAAAAACCTCGTCGGCCGCCAGGTCGAGCAACTGGCCACCGCCCAGCCGCAGATCGATGCCGCCGCCCTGGCCAAGTCCAGCGTCGTGGTGCAAGGCCTGTCGGCCTACGAATACATCCTGTATGACGCCAAGACCGACATCGCCAACGACGCCCAGAAAGCCCGCTACTGCCCGCTGCTGATCGCCATCGGCGAGCGTCAGAAACAACTCGCCGAGGAAATCCTCGCCAGTTGGAACAGCACCGACGGCATGCTCGCGCAGATGACCAAGTTCCCCAACCAGCGCTACGCCGATTCCCACGAAGCCATCGCCGAACTGTTGCGCGTGCAGGTCACGGCCCTCGACACCCTGAAGAAAAAGCTCGGCACGCCCATGGGTCGCCTGTCCAAGGGCATCCCCCAGCCGTTCCAGGCCGATGCGTGGCGCAGCCAGTCGTCCCTGCAAGGCTTGCGAGCCAGCCTCGCGGCGGCCCAGACCGTGTGGGTCGGGGTCGACAACAAAGGCCTGCGCGGTCTGCTGCCCGCCGACCAGAAGCCGTTGGCCGAGAAGGTCGATGCGGCCTACGCTGCTTCCCTGAAACTGTTCGACAGCAACCAGCGCTCGCTCAACGACCTGCTGGCCGACGACGCCGGGCGCCAGCAACTCAACGATATCTACGACAGCCTCAACGTCGTCCACCGCCTGCACGAAGGCGAATTGGCCAAGGCGCTGGGCATCCAACTGGGCTTCAACGCCAACGACGGTGACTGATGATGCTCAGGCGACAGGCTTTGGCCATCGGCAGCGTGCTGCTCAGTGCAATTACTCTGGGCGGCTGGACGCTGTTCAAGCGCAAGGGCGACAGCCCGCTGCTGCTGTCGGCCCGGGATGATGGCGACGGCAAGCACTACGCCGTGGGCTATCGCCTGGATGGCACCCAGGTGTTCGCCACCCAGGTCGGCCAGCGCTGCCACGACATCATCAACCACCCGACCCTGCCCATCGCCCTGTTCGTGGCCCGCCGCCCAGGCACCGAGAGCTACCTGGTGGACCTGCGCGACGGCACGCTCCTGCAAACCGTGACGTCCCAGGCCAACCGGCACTTCTACGGCCATGCGGTGATCCACAAGAGCGGCGACTGGCTGTACGCCACCGAAAACGACACCACTGACCCGGGTCGCGGCCTGTTGGGCGTGTACAAGTTCGAAGGTGAGCGCCTGGTGCACACGGGTGAGATTTCAACCCACGGCATCGGCCCGCACCAGGTGTCGTGGATGCCCGACGGTGAAACCCTGATCGTGGCCAATGGCGGTATTCGCACCGAGGCCGAGAGCCGGGTCGAGATGAACCTCGACGCCATGGAGCCCAGCCTGGTGCTGATGCAGCGCGACGGTACGCTGTTGAGCAAGGAAACCCTCGGCCAGCAGATGAACAGCGTGCGCCATATGGGGATCGCCAGCGATGGCACGATCCTCACCGGGCAACAGTTCATGGGCCCGTCCCAGGAGCGTTCCGAGCTGTTGGCGATCAAGCGTCCGGGCCAGCCGTTCGTGGCGTTCCCGGTGGCCGACGAGCAATTGCAGGCCATGGGGCACTACACCGCCAGCGTAGCCGTGCACAGTGAGTTGCGCCTGGTGGCACTGACCGCACCACGGGGCAATCGCTTTTTTATCTGGGACATGGACAGCGGCGAGCTGCGCCTGGACGGGCCGTTGCCCGACTGCGCCGGCGTGGGTGCAGTGGCGGATGGGTTTGTCGTGACTTCAGGCCAGGGCCGCTGCCGCTTCTACGATTGCCGGCAGCCACAACTGGTGGCCAAGCCCCTGGAATTGCCGGCAGGGCTCTGGGACAACCATCTGCATCTGATCTGATCGCAGGCGCCGGCTTGCCGGCGCCTACAGGGGGGCTGACGGCAAAAAATGCCAGTTGGAATCCCCCAGGCACTCGGAGTAATGTGCCAAATCGTTCGTCTTCGTCTGCCTCAGTTTTTTCCAAGGAACCGGAATATGCTGCGTCGTCGCATGCTGATCATGTTGGCCGTTGCCCTGCTAATCGTCCTGCTGTTGGCGGGCTATAAGGCCTTTTCCATCTATCAGCAGATTCAGGTCTTTTCCGCGCCCAAACCACCGATCAGCGTGGCGGTGGCCACGGCGGTCGAACAGCCCTGGCAACAGCGCCTGCCGGCGGTGGGTACACTCAAGGCGTTGCAAGGGGTGAACCTCGCCCTGGAGATTGCCGGCACCGTCAAGAACGTGCAGTTCGAGTCCGGGCAAAAGGTCAAGGCCGGGCAACCGCTGGTGCAACTGGACAGCGCAGTGGAAGACGCCCTGCTGCAAACCGCCCAGGCCGACCTCGGCCTGGCCCAACTCGACTACGGGCGCGGCAGCCAACTGGTGGGCAGCCAGGCGATCTCCAAGGGCGAGTTCGACCGACTCTCGGCGCAACTGCAAAAAAACAAGGCCACGGTCAACCAGCTCAAGGCGTCCCTGGCCAAGAAACACATCGTCGCGCCATTCAGCGGCACCATCGGCATTCGCCAGGTGGACGTCGGCGACTATCTGGCCAGCGGCACGGTGATCGCCACCTTGCAGGACCTGAGCAGCCTCTACGTGGACTTCTATGCGCCCGAGCAATCGGTGCCCAAGCTGGCGGTCGGCCAGGAGGTACAGGTGCATGTCTCGGCCTACCCGACACTGACCTTCCCCGGCACCCTCAGCGCCATCAACCCCAAAGTCGAAAGCAGCACCCGTAACGTACTGGTGCGGGCAACCCTGGCCAACCCGGATAACAAACTGCTGCCGGGCATGTTCAGCAGCCTGCAAGTGCTGTTGCCCGATCCGCAGGCACAGGTGGTGATCCCGGAAAGTGCGATCACCTACACCCTCTACGGCAACTCGGCCTATGTGGTGGCGCAGAAGAAGAGCGAAGACGGCAGCCTCGAAAAGGATGCCAACGGTCAACCGATATTGATCGCCGAACGGCGCTTTATCGAGACCGGCGAGCGGCGTGACGGCCTGGTGCTGGTGACCAAGGGCCTGAGCAGCGGCGAGCAAGTGGTCAGCGCCGGCCAACTCAAGCTCGACACCGGCGCGCATATTGCTATCACCGCAGACAAAAACCTGCCGGCCACTCCTGGCCAACCTCCGCGCAACGACGGTTCAAGGAACTGAGCCATGGCGTTTACCGACACGTTTATCCGCCGTCCGGTGCTGGCCATGGTGGTCAGCCTGCTGATCGTGCTGCTGGGTTTCCAGGCCTACAGCAAACTACCGTTGCGCCAATACCCGTCCATGGAAAATGCGCTGATCACGGTGACCACCGCTTACCCGGGGGCCAATGCCGAGACCATCCAGGGCTACATCACACAGCCGTTGCAGCAAAGCCTGGCGAGCGCCGAAGGCATCGACTACATGACCTCGGTCAGTCGCCAGAACTTCTCGGTGATTTCCATCTATGCGCGGATCGGCGCCAACAGCGACCGCCTGTTCACCGAACTGTTGGCCAAGGCCAACGAGGTGAAGAACAAGCTGCCGCAAGACGCTGAAGATCCGGTGTTGAGTAAAGAGGCCGCAGATGCTTCGGCCCTGATGTACATCAGCTTCTCCAGCCAACAACTGAGCAACCCGCAGATCACCGACTACCTGTCGCGGGTGATCCAGCCCAAGTTGGCGACCCTGCCTGGCATGGCCGAAGCCGAGATCCTCGGCAATCAGGTATTTGCCATGCGCCTGTGGCTGGACCCGGTCAAGCTCGCGGGTTTCGGCCTGAGCGCCGGCGACGTGACCAATGCCGTGCGCAACTACAACTTTCTCTCTGCCGCCGGTGAAGTGAAAGGCGAGTATGTGGTCACCAGCATCAATGCCAACACCGACCTCAAGACCGCCGAAGCCTTCGCTGCCATCACCGTGAAGACCGATGGCGACAGCCGGGTGCTGCTCGGCGACGTGGCCCGGGTGGAAATGGGCGCGGAAAACTACAACGCCATCAGCTCCTTTGGCGGCACGCCCTCGGTGTATATCGGCATCAAGGCCACGCCCAGCGCCAACCCGCTGGATGTGATCAAAGAGGTGCGCAAGATCATGCCGGAGCTGGAATCCCAGCTACCGCCCAACCTCAAGGCAGAAATTGCCTACGACGCCACGCTGTTTATCCAGGCGTCCATCAACGAGGTGGTCAAGACCCTGTTTGAAGCGGTGCTGATCGTGATCGTCGTGGTGTTCCTGTTTCTCGGGGCGCTGCGCTCGGTGGTGATCCCGGTGGTTACCATTCCGCTGTCGATGATTGGCGTGCTGTTTTTCATGCAACTGATGGGCTACTCCATCAACCTGCTGACGCTGCTGGCTATGGTCCTGGCCATCGGCCTGGTGGTGGACGATGCGATTGTGGTGGTGGAGAACATCCACCGCCATATCGAAGACGGCAAGAAACCACTGGACGCCGCGCTGGAAGGCGCGCGGGAGATTGCGGTGCCGGTGGTGTCGATGACCATCACCCTGGCGGCGGTGTATGCACCCATCGGCTTCCTGGAGGGGCTGACCGGGGCCCTGTTCAAGGAGTTCGCCCTGACCCTGGCCGGGGCGGTGGTGATTTCCGGTATCGTCGCCCTGACCCTGTCGCCGATGATGTGCGCCCTGCTGTTGCGCCACGACGAAAACCCCAGCGGCCTGGCCCATCGGCTGGATCGGATCTTCGAAGGCCTCAAGCGCCGCTACCAGAGCCTGTTGCACGGCACCTTGAACACCCGGCCGGTGGTGATCGTGTTTGCCCTGATCGTGCTGTGCCTGATCCCGGTGTTCCTCAAGTTCACCCAGTCGCAACTGGCCCCGGACGAAGACCAGGGCATTATCTTCATGATGGCCAGCGCACCGCAGCCGACCAACCTGGACTACCTGAACACCTACACCGACGAGTTCATCGCGATCTTCAAGGACTTCCCGGAGTATTACTCCTCGTTCCAGATCAATGGCTTCAATGGCGTGCAATCGGGTATCGGCGGGTTCCTGCTCAAGCCGTGGAACGAGCGCGAGCGCACCCAGATGCAAATCCTGCCGGAGGTGCAAAAGCGCCTGGAGCAGATTCCGGGCTTGCAGGTATTTGGCTTCAACCTGCCATCGCTGCCGGGCACTGGCGAAGGCCTGCCTTTTGGTTTTGTGATCAACACGCCCAATGACTATGAGTCATTGCTGCAAGTGGCCGATCGTGTGAAAAAGCGCGCCATGGAGTCGGGCAAGTTCGCCTTCGTGGACATCGACCTGGCGTTCGACAAACCCGAGGTGGTGGTGGATATCGACCGAGCCAAGGCGGCGCAGATGGGCGTCTCGATGCAGGACCTGGGCAGCACCCTGGCGACTTTGCTGGCGGAAGCGGAAATCAACCGGTTCACCATTGATGGCCGCAGCTACAAGGTCATCGCCCAAGTCGAGCGGGCCTACCGGGACAACCCCGAATGGCTGAACAATTACTACGTGAAAAACACCCAGGGCGAACTGCTGCCGCTGTCGACCCTGATCAGCGTCAGCGACCGCGCACGGCCGCGTCAACTGAACCAGTTCCAGCAACTCAACTCGGCGCTGATCTCGGGCTTTCCGATTGTCAGCATGGGCGAGGCCATCGACACCGTGCGCCAGATCGCCCTCGAAGAAACCCCGGCCGGCTACGCCTTCGACTACAGCGGCGCCTCGCGCCAGTTCATCCAGGAAGGCAGCGCACTGTGGGTCACCTTTGGCCTGGCACTGGCGATCATCTTCCTGGTGCTGGCGGCGCAGTTCGAGAGCTTCCGTGACCCGCTGGTGATACTGGTGACAGTGCCACTGTCGATCTGTGGGGCGTTGATCCCGTTGTTCCTTGGTTGGTCGAGCATGAACATCTACACCCAGGTGGGGTTGGTGACGTTGATCGGGCTGATCAGCAAGCACGGGATTCTGATCGTCGAGTTTGCCAACCAGTTGCGCAAGGACAAGGGGCTGACAGCCCGCGAAGCAGTGGAAGAAGCGGCAGCGATTCGCCTGCGCCCGGTATTGATGACCACGGCAGCGATGGTGTTTGGCATGGTGCCGTTGATCTTTGCCACCGGGGCCGGGGCGGTCAGCCGGTTTGATATCGGGATGGTGATTGCCACGGGGATGTCGGTGGGCACCTTGTTTACTTTGTTTGTATTGCCGTGTGTGTATACGTTGCTGGCCAAGCGTGATCCCTTGGCGGATTGAGTACCTATCCATTTGTGCGTACTTGTGGCGAGGGGGCTAGTCCCCCGTTGGGCTGCGAAGCAGCCCCAAAGCCTGTCACCTCGGCGTATCTGATCAGCCGCAGTGGAGCTTAAAGATTGGGGCTGCTTCGCAGCCCAACGGGGGACTAGCCCCCTCGCCACAGGTATGCACAAAACAAAAGGCCTCGCTATGCGAGGCCTTTTATCGGGGGGTCAATCTCTTCAACTCGCAGGCCTCATCCCTTGGGACATCCCGAACATGAACAGCAAAAGCTGATGGTCAGGCTGCGTAACCCCCGTGGTTTTGGCGATCCGTGGTAGCGGGCATTGCCCGCCACTGTGCACCGCGCTGAGGACTTCTGTGCGGGGCTGCTCCCAGGCAGCCAGGGCCAGGGAGGCGATGCCCAAGGCCCCCAACAGAAACAAACCTCGTGCTATTTCTAGCTTCATTAGGTTAAACCCTTGATAGCGCTGCCAAACGCCGCTTCGTAAAAGTAGCTGAGTTTTTGCCAGTCAGCGGCATTCCACGACGAATGGCGACGCAATTGCTGCATGTCATGGGCTGCGGCCCGTCGGGCGGTCAAACGCTGGCGGCACTTTTCCAGGTCCAGCAGCGCCACTTCGACCGTCGCGCCCTCTCCCGCACCGCTGACCCGCACAAAGATATGCTTGCTGTACAAGCAGCCATGCTGCCAACGCCCTTTGTGCATGCGCGCCAGGGTTTGCGCCAGTTCATCAAGCAGCCGCTCATGCACCAGTTCCCCGCATTGCTTGCGGCCACCGGCGGCGTACCAGTTGTCGATTTCCTCGAAACCATCCAATGACGCCGTCACCAACAAGGCCTTCCATTGATGTTCAGGGTCACGTCGGGCGCCACAGAACACCAGCTCCGGAACGCCGACATCGAGCAAACGCAGGCCCCTGAGCGCATCACGCTCACGCAGCACCGTAGGCCGCCCGAAAGGGTGCAGCCAGCTGCGATAGGTATGGCCGGTCTGACGCTTGCTGTAGAGCAGCCGCCCATTGGTCCCGATCACCCGCTGCACACCGCTTTCGCCACCTCGACGACGATTGGGTGCCTCAACCCACTCGCCCTGCTGCCGCCAGAAATATTCGAACCGCTCTTCGGGAGCTACGTGACTGCCTGCTACGTACTCAACCACCATCCTGCTACCTCTTGCGCAATACATACACTCGCCACATGGCATACAGCGGTATGAAGTCCAAATACTCCTGGACGCGGAAACCAGCTTGCTCAAACTCAGCCTCAACAGTAGCAGCCGGTAACACAAATCGATTTCGGTAACTCTCCTGCTCACTTTTGTTGCGGCGCTGCACTTCCAGGCGCTTGCGTTTCCAGGCCTTGAAGTTGCCATCTACCCACAATGAAATGATCACGCTGTCGCGGGTAACTCGTTGAAATTCCTTCAATATCGCCATTCGGTGGGCCGGCTCGCCGATGTGGTGCAATAGGCGCATGCAAAAAATGCTGTCCACGGCGCTGTCTGGCAAATCGATATCAAAGGCAGATGTCTGCAAGGGTCGTACCTGCTTGACCACATCCGCCGGTTGCGCCCCCATGGCGATGTTCAGCATGGCCTCGGAATTGTCCGCACCGATAACGATCCGGTTGGGCTTTTCTGTGAGTAACGGCCAGAAACGCCCGGCGCCGCACGGCAAGTCCAATACCAGGCCAGGCTCACCGGCCATCGCCAGCGCACCACGGGCCAATTGTTCGTCGCGTTTGTGGGACAGCCGGCGCGCCAACGTGTCCTGGTGTTTGAGCAAATATTGCTGAGCGTGGCGGTCGTCGTACTTTGCGGAAAATTCAAGCTTGATCGGAGTAGCCATCAACGAGTCTCCTGGACTGATGCCTACGACTTTAAGCAGCCGCACGTCATCCACAGGTCAACCCTTTGTGAAAAAAACGTCCCGTCTAACCCTAAAGAATTACAAAGTTTTACAGGGAAAAAGCATGGCAGGAAGCCATCTTCGTCGAACAGCAGGGAGTCTGCCCCAGGATAGGGGCAAGAAGGGATCAAGGTTTGACGTGGCTCAATTCAACATGGAAACGGCAGCCGCTAGGCTCCATGGTGCTGAGGCTGACCACCCAGCCCTGGTTATCGCAGATCCGCTGCACCAGCGACAAACCCAGGCCCAGGCCATCGCCGCGTTTTTCATTGCCGCGCACAAAGGGCTCGAACATCGCTTCGCGCTTGTCCTCGGGGATGCCCACGCCGGTGTCTTCCACTACAAACCCCGTGGGTTCCAGGGTCAGGCGGATAAAGCCCTGCTCCGTGTAGTGCAGGGCGTTGCGCAACAGGTTCCCCATCACCGCATGCAAAAAGGTGGCGTTGTAGCGGATATCGAGGGGGTTGCCCGGTTGGTAGAACAGCTCGATGCCCTTGCGTTCGATGGGTTCACGCCAGATCCCCAGCAAGTCCTCCGCGACCTGGGCCAGGGTGACTTGGGGTGACATGGTGGTGTCGTCATGCTGGGCGCGGGCGAGCATCAGGAAGGTCTGCACCAGTTCGCGCATTTCCTCGCAGGCCCGGGCGATGCGCTCGACCTGTTTGCGCCCCCGTGAATCAATGGCCGGGTTTTCCAGCAACAGTTCGCAGGAGCTGGCCAGCACCATCAGTGGCGTCCGCAGTTCATGGCTGACATCACTGGTAAACAGGCGCTCACGGGTCAGTGCCTGGCGCAGGCGGCCCAGGGTGGCGTCGAAGGCCACTGCCAGCTCGCCCACTTCGTCGGCGGCGTAGTCCGGGGCCAACGGCGGGGCCAGGCCCAGCAGTTGGTCACGATGACGCACCTGGCGCGCCAGGCGTACCACTGGGGCCATTACCTTGCGGGCCAGGACCCAGCCGAGGAATACCGCCAGCGCCAGGCTGAGGACAAACCCCACCAGCACCACCGCAAACAGCACACGCTCACGCTCTTCGAAATCGCTCTGGTCTTGCAGTAGGACATAACGCCGGCCGTCGACGATCTCAACCATGGCATGGTAGGACAGCGCTTCGCGAAACACTTCGTGAAAGCCCGCATCCAGATGCCGCAAGTCCTTGGGCAGCTCAAAATCGCCGCGCCCGCCGCTGAAGTAGAACAACTGGTCCGGCTCGGGCCGGTGGCGCCAGTCTTCGACACTGTCCATCAGCAGCAAGCGTTGCAAGTCGCCGCCCAGGCCCGCCGAAATCAGTTTTTCTTCCACCAGGTGCACCGTGGCGACGATGCCCATGGCAAAGGCCCCCGCCACCAGCGCGCTCATCAGCGCAAAGGCGATGATGATCCGCTGGGCAAGGCTTTGCTTAAACTCCATCACGGCCCTCGGCCAAGCGATAACCCACGCCATGCACGGTTTGCAGCAATGGTTTGGCAAATGGCTTGTCGATCACCTGGCGCAGTTGGTGGACATGGCTGCGCAGGCTGTCGCTGTCCGGGCAGTCATCGCCCCACAGGGCTTCTTCCAACACTTCGCGACGCAGGACGTGAGGGCTTTTCTGCATCAGCACGGCGAGCAATTTCAGGCCGACCGGGTTGAGCTTGAGCAAACGCCCTTCGCGGGTCACTTCCAGGGTATCGAGGTCGTAGGACAGATCGCCGACTTGCAGCTCACGCCGCCCGCCGCCCTGGGCCCGGCGCAGCACCGCTTCGATGCGTGCGGCCAACTCCGATAGGGCAAACGGCTTGAGCAGATAGTCGTCGGCACCCGACTTGAAACCTTGCAGGCGGTCGTCCAATTGATCACGGGCGGTGAGCATGATCACCGGCGTATCGCGACGCGCATCTTCACGCAGGCGTTTGCACAAGGTGTAGCCATCAATGCCGGGCAGCATGATATCGAGCACGATCAGGTCGTAATGCTCGGTGGCGGCCAGATGCAGGCCCGACAAACCGTCCTGCGCACAGTCCACGGTATAACCCTTGAGCCCCAGGTAATCCGCCAGGTTGGCCAGAATATCGCGGTTGTCTTCAACCAATAAAATTCGCATGGGCAGTGTCTCCGTACGCGGTAACGGCCGTGTTGGCTCGCGCAGCTTAAGGCCAAGTATGGCTTACCGCTAGGCCTGAACGAGCAACCGATTACTGTTTTCAACCGATTAAGCAGCTTAACGAGTTTTTCACTATAGGTTCACAAGCCGACCACAGTGCCAGGGTGAATATCGCCGCCCATCGCTCTCAGGAATCTAGACATGGGCCTGCCCAAGACTGCGCCAATGCGTTATTTGCTACTGCTGACCAGCATCTGGTTGGGCATTTTTCTACTGACCCGCAGCGTACTGCTCATCACCCATCTGGATGAAGTCAGCGGCAACCTGCTGCCAGTATTCGGCGTGGGCCTGCTCTATGACCTGGGTTTTTTGGCCTACGCTGCATTACCCTTGGGCCTGTATCTGCTGCTGTGTCCGCCTGCTCTATGGCGGCGGCGCGGCCATCGCTGGTTCCTGCAAGGCGTACTGACCGTCAGCCTGTTCGCCATGTTGTTCACCTCGGTGGCCGAATGGCTGTTCTGGGATGAGTTCGGCGTGCGCTTCAACTTTATTGCCGTCGATTACCTAGTGTATTCCGATGAGGTGTTGAACAACCTGTTGGAGTCCTACCCGATCGGCAAACTGTTGAGCCTGTTGGCGATACTGGCGATTGTCCTGAGCCTGGCCTTGCGCAAACCGTTCAACGCAGCACTCGACTCGCCCCTGCCGGCCATGCGCGGGCGCGTGCTCAATGCCTTGGGATTGCTGCTGGTTGCCGGCCTGAGCCTGCAGTTGGTCAGCCAGGACAGCCCGCGCACCCAGGGTGGCAACGCCTATAACAACGAACTGGCCAGCAATGGCCCTTACCAATTCTTCGCCGCGTTCCGCAACAATGAACTGGACTACAGCCAGTTCTACAAAAGCCTGCCGGCCGATATCGTAGCCCGCCAACTGCGGGCGGAACTCAGTGAACCCAATGCCCGTTTCATCGGCACTGACCCACTGGATATCCGCCGCGCCATCGACAACCCCGGCACCCTGCGCAAACCCAATATCGTCCTGGTGACCATCGAAAGTTTCAGCGCCAAATACATGGGCAGTAACGGCGATGGACGCAACCTGACCCCCAACCTTGATGAGTTGCGTAAACACAGCCTGTATTTCAACAACTTCTACGCCACCGGTACCCGCACCGACCGCGGCCTGGAAGCCATTACCCTGGCCATCCCGCCCACTCCGGGGCGCTCCATCGTCAAGCGGATTGGCCGGGAAAGCGGCTTTGCCAGCCTAGGCCAACAACTTAGTGCAATCGGTTATGACAGCGTGTTTGTGTATGGTGGCCGCGGCTACTTCGACAATATGAATGCGTTTTTCAGCGGCAACGGTTACCGAGTGGTCGACCAGAGCAGTGTCAACGAATCCGAAATCAGCTTTAAAAACGCCTGGGGCATGGCCGATGAGGACCTCTTCAAGCAAACCTTGAAGCTGGCGGATGCCGGTTATGCCAAGCAGCAACCGTTCCTGTTGCAGTTGATGACCACTTCAAACCATCGGCCCTATACCTACCCGGACGGCCGGATCGACATCCAGTCCGGCAATGGTCGCGACGGTGCGGTGAAATACACCGACTACGCCATCGGTCAGTTCCTGCAGGCTGCACGCCAAAAACCGTGGTTCGACAATACGATCTTCGTGTTTGTCGCCGACCACACTGCCGGCAGCGCGGGCAAGGAAGACTTGCCCATCGCCAACTACCAGATTCCGTTGTTTATCTATGCGCCGAAATTGATCGAGGCCCGGGAAAGCGCGCAACTGGCCAGCCAGATCGACATCGCCCCGACCCTTCTGGGCCTGTTGAACCTGAGCTATGAATCGACGTTTTTCGGCCGCAACCTGTTGCAGGACAACCCGCTGCCACCTCGTGTGGTGGTCGGCAACTATCAGCACCTGGGCTTGTTTGACGGTACCAACCTGGCCATCCTCAGCCCCCGCCAAGGCCTGCGGCGCCACGAGCAGGCCCTGGGTGCAAGCCAGGAATCGCGGAGCAACAGCGATGATCCGCTGATCCAGCGCGCGATCACTTACTACCAGGCGGCCAGTTATGACTTCAAGCAACACTTGCTCAGTTGGAAGTTACACAAGAACGCCGCAGCCCTGTAGGAGCGAGCTTGCTCGCGAAGAACGTCAACGATAATGCGTTCACCATGAACAAACGCATCGCCCTCAGGTTCTTCGCGAGCAAGCTCGCTCCTACACAAGGCACATAAAAAAGCCCCGCCAGCATGACGCTGGCGGGGCTTTTTCAGTACAGGGGTAAGGCTGGCTTACATCATGCCGCCCATGCCACCCATGCCGCCCATGTCTGGCATACCGCCGCCAGCCGAGCTTTCTTTCTTCGGTGCATCAGCGATCGCAGCTTCGGTGGTCAGGATCAGACCGCCGATGGAGGATGCCGCTTGCAGCGCGGAACGAGTCACCTTGGTAGGGTCCAGGATGCCCATTTCGATCATGTCGCCGTAGATGCCAGTCGCAGCGTTGTAACCGTAGTTACCTTTGCCGTTCTTGACTTCGTTGACCACAACGCTTGGCTCGTCGCCGGAGTTGGCAGCGATCTGACGCAGCGGTGCTTCAACAGCACGACGCAGTACAGCAATACCGACGTTCTGGTCAGCATTGTCGCCGGTCAGACCGGTCAGGGCTTCCAGAGCACGGATCAGCGCAACGCCACCGCCAGGTACCACGCCTTCTTCAACGGCTGCACGGGTTGCGTGCAGGGCGTCTTCAACGCGGGCTTTCTTCTCTTTCATTTCAACTTCGGAACCAGCGCCAACCTTGATCACTGCAACGCCGCCAGACAGCTTGGCCAGACGCTCTTGCAGTTTTTCACGGTCGTAGTCCGAGGAGGTTTCAGCAACCTGGGCACGGATCTGGGTGATGCGCGCCTGGATGTCCTGCTCAACGCCAGCACCGTCAACGATGATGGTGTTTTCCTTGGAGATGGTCACGCGCTTGGCGCTACCCAGGTTTTCCAGGGTGGCACTTTCCAGGCTCAGGCCGATCTCTTCGGAGATAACGGTACCGCCAGTCAGGACTGCGATGTCCTGCAGCATGGCCTTGCGACGGTCGCCGAAGCCTGGAGCCTTGACGGCTGCGACTTTGACGATGCCACGCATGTTGTTCACAACCAGAGTCGCCAGGGCTTCGCCTTCAACGTCTTCGGAAACGATCAGCAGTGGGCGGCCGGCTTTGGCAACGGCTTCCAGCACTGGCAGCATTTCACGGATGTTCGAGATCTTTTTGTCGACCAGCAGGATCAGCGGGCTGTCCAGCTCGGCAACCATGGTCTCAGGCTTGTTGACGAAGTACGGGGACAGGTAGCCACGGTCGAACTGCATGCCTTCTACAACCGACAGTTCGTTTTCCAGGCCAGTGCCTTCTTCAACGGTGATCACGCCTTCTTTACCGACTTTTTCCATGGCTTCGGCAATGATGTCGCCGATGGAGCTGTCGGAGTTGGCGGAGATGGTGCCTACCTGAGCGATAGCCTTGGTGTCGGCGCATGGCTTGGACAGGTTTTTCAGCTCAGCAACGATGGCGATGGTGGCCTTGTCGATGCCGCGCTTGAGGTCCATTGGGTTCATGCCGGCAGCGACGGCTTTGTAGCCTTCGTTGACGATTGCCTGAGCCAGAACGGTGGCGGTGGTAGTACCGTCGCCTGCGTCATCGTTGGCACGGGAGGCAACGTCTTTGACCAGCTGCGCGCCCATGTTTTCGAAACGGTCTTCCAGTTCGATTTCTTTTGCTACGGAAACGCCGTCCTTGGTGATGGTCGGAGCGCCGAAGCTCTTCTCGATGATCACGTTACGGCCTTTCGGGCCCAGGGTCGCTTTTACTGCGTCAGCCAGGATGTTGACACCGGTGAGCATTTTCTTACGGGCGGAATCGCCGAATTTAACTTCTTTAGCAGCCATGATCGATATTCCTTAAATACTTTGTAGTAACGGGAAAATGAGCGGGGAATCAGTCTTCCAGAACAGCGAGAATCTCGTTCTCAGCCATAACCAGCAGGTCTTCGCCGTCGACTTTCACAGTGTTGCTGCCGGAGTAAGGACCGAATACAACCTTGTCACCGACTTTAACGGCCAGCGCACGCACGTCACCATTTTCCAGAGTCTTGCCTGGGCCTGCAGCGACGATCACACCGTGGTTGGCTTTTTCAGCAGCCGAACCTGGCAGAACGATACCGCCAGCGGTTTTCTTTTCTTCTTCGCTGCGACGGATAACGACGCGGTCGTGCAGAGGACGAAGCTTGCTCATTGTCGATCTCTCCTAATTGTAAGTTTCATCGGCCGGTATCAGTACCGGCTGGTGGTATTCCGGCGGGGCCGGTCGCGGTTCGCCAGGCGAAACGCGGAAGTCTGTCTGGTGTCGCCACCAGAAACCTTGCGGTGACCGTTACATAAGGGCGTATATGCTTATTACAAGGGCCACAGGTGAAAATTTTTGTGTCAGCAGGGCACCCGAAGGCACCCTACCTGGCATGGCGTTACTTGGAGTCGCGGTGCTCGAACTCGCCTTCGATCACATCACCTTCACGCCCCAGCGGCTGGCGAGGTGCCGGGCCGCCGCGTGGCTGCAGGTCGTCGGCAAAGGCGCGCTGGCGCACCGCCGCTTCTTCGGCACGCTGGCGCAACTTGCCTGCCAGCAACCGACGAGTGGATGGCAGCAGCAGAATCAAGCCCAGCACATCGCTGACAAAACCCGGCACGATCAGCAGGCCACCGGCCAAGGCCATCATCAGGCCTTCAAGCATGGTCTGGGCCGGCAGTTCGCCGCGATTCAGGCTTTCACGGGCACGCAGTGCGGTGGCCAGTCCGGCGATGCGCAGCACGAACACGCCGAGCATCGAGCCGAGAATGATCAGCAGCAGCGCCGGGAAAAACCCGATAGCCCCGCTGACCTTGACGAATACGAACAGCTCCAGCGCCGGAAACAGCAGAAAGAGCAATAAAAAAGGGCGCATCAAATGGTTCCTCAACGCAAGAATGCCTTGCTACTAGACCTTAGATGACGTCGCCCTTTCGTGAATTCAAGCTTGGGTGGTGGATTTTTTCGGCCATTGCTCGGCGTGAGCCAGGAAAACCAAGGCTTCGCGCACTTGTGTCGGCGTATTGCAAGTCGCCGCAAACGGCAACCAGTGCAAGCCCTGGCCGATGCGCAGGTGCATGCCTTCACTATCGATACCCGCCAGCTGCGCGGGCTCGGAGGTCGACAGGCCGGCCAACTCGACATAGTGGGCAATGGCTTTGGTGTGATCGCTGTTCATGTGCTCGATCATGCTCAACTCGGCCTTGCCGGCAAACGGGTTGGCCAGGGTCAGTTGGTCGACCCAATGGATCGCGCCGAAACCGCCGATGTAGCGATGACGCACCGGCTTGAGCACCCAGAAATCAAAGTCATGGGCTTTATGGTAGTTAGCCGAGTCGGGGAAATACCGGTAGTAACGCTCGGCGGCGGCGGCGATGGCCTCCTCGTCCTCGAGTTTTTCGGCTTCAGCCAGGTAAGTCAGGCGGCCCACGGCCTGCACATCATCTGCCTCACGCTCGCCTACCAGCAACGAGCATTTCGGATCTTTTTGCAGGTTGTGGGTGTGCTGGGCGATACGGCTGATCAGGATCAACGGCCGGCCCTCTGCGTCCAGGCAATAAGGCACTACCGAACCAAAGGGAAAACCGGGCATGGCCTTGGAGTGCGTGGCGAGCGCCCCACGGTATTCCTTGAGCAGTAGTTCTCGGGCATTCTTGGCAACGTGGACGCTCAACTTATGACTCCTTCGATAAGATCCGTCACAAAACGGACTTGGACAACCGCTTAAATCTGCTCACAGGACATGCGAATGCATCTCAACGACAAAGTAATCATTATCACCGGCGGTTGCCAGGGTTTGGGCCGCTCCATGGCCGAGTATTTTGCAAGCAAAGGTGCCCACCTGGCGCTGGTGGACCTCAATCAGGAAAAGCTCGATGCCGCGGTGGCTGCATGCCAGTCCCATGGCGTCACCGCACGCAGCTATCTATGCAACGTGGCGGATGAAGAACAGGTGACCCATACCGTGGCACGGATCGCCGATGACTTTGGCGCGATCCATGGTTTGATCAACAACGCCGGGATCCTGCGCGATGGCTTGCTGCTCAAGGTCAAGGACGGCGAGATGACCAAGATGAGCCTGGCCCAGTGGCAGGCGGTGATCGACGTCAATCTGACCGGCGTGTTCCTCTGCACCCGTGAAGTGGCGGCGAAGATGGTGGAGCTGAAAAACCAGGGCGCCATTATCAACATCTCGTCCATCTCCCGCGCGGGCAATGTGGGCCAGACCAACTATTCGGCGGCCAAGGCCGGCGTGGCCGCAGCGACGGTGACCTGGGCCAGGGAGCTGGCGCGTTATGGCATACGTGTGGCGGGGATTGCGCCGGGCTTTATCGAGACCGAAATGACCCTGGGCATGAAGCCCGAAGCATTGGAGAAGATGACGTCGGGGATCCCGCTCAAGCGCATGGGCCGGCCGCAAGAGATCGCCCACTCGGCGGCCTATATCTTCGAGAACGACTACTACACCGGGCGCATCCTGGAGTTGGATGGCGGGTTGCGCCTGTAACACCACTGAAAAACAAATCAGGGGGGGCGCTACGCGCCCCAACGCGGGCGATGCGGCGTTCCGACAAGCCGGCTCGCCACAAAAGCACTGGCAGGCTTACCAGGTCACGCCAAACCCTGCGGTGTAGCGGGTCTTGCTCAAGTCGCTGTCCGAACCGCCGCTGATGATGTCGCGCTCGGCCTTGAGGTTGAGCGAGGCCCATTCGGTGACTTTGTAGCGCAGGCCCATTTCGGCATCGAGCGCGTAGTCGGCGGGGCCGGCCAAGGGCTTGCCCACTTCACCGTTGGTGAAGAACTCCACGGTCTTGCCGATCAGATAGCGGTTGTAGTCCCACTTCATCGCCAGGGAATAGAAGTTGTCCTTGCCGCCATCCTGGTACTCGTAGTCAGTGCGGTTGAGCAATGACCCCAGGGAGAACGCCCCCAGCTCATCATCCCAGAACTGATAACCCGGACCGGTACCGACGGTGCGCTGGCGACGCAGGTCTTCGACCTTGTCGTGCTTGTAGGTCAGGCGCCCCTGCCAGAACCACTGGTCGGTGATAAAGCGGTCCAGCGCGTACTCGGCGCTCCAGTTATCGGTGGTGACCACATCGTTCTGGAATTCGCGGTTGTATTCGCCTTCTGCTATATGGCGCCACTTGCCGTGACGGGCAGTGGTCTTGAAGTCGATGTCATAGTCGTCGGTGTCTTTTTCCGCACGCTTGTAGTCCAGCGCCACGTCGACATTGCCCTTCCACACCAGGTCCTCGATCACAGGCTTGGGCTTGATGATCTGCTGGATACTGGCCAACTCCACCGTCTTCGGTGTTTCGCCGTTGGCCAGGACCACCTTGCCGTCCTCGGCCGGATGCAGGGACTTGGCCTTCTCGCCGATATAGGCATCCTGCTTGACCAGCAACTCCTGGTCGCTTTCCAGGGTTTTCACCTGTTTCCAGTCCACCGGGATCGCGCCCGCGTATTCGGTCTGGATCAGCAGCTTGCCGCCGTCGAAAACCTTGATCTTGCCGGTCAGGCGATCACCGTTTTTCAACCAGACCGTATCGGCCAGCACAGGGGTAGAAGCAGTAAAGACAGCGAGGCACAGCAGGGTTCTGGACAACATAAGCGGTTACGGGGCTCAAGTTTGGCGAAAAAGGAGGCATTATCGGCGTAGCTGAAGTCTTAGCAAGGACTGACTCAAGGTTTTGTATTGAGTTCAATTCTCAACGGCATCTTTACAGACGTTTCTTACATATCCACGACTATTTTCAACTGAGCCGCCAGAACAGTGAACGAGCCCGCCGACACCCCGCAAAACCCGGCCGAAATGCGCCGAACCGCGCTGTACCTGACCTTGGCCCAAGTGCCCGAAGGCTGCGTGGTCAGCTACGGCGAACTGGCGCACCTGGCCGGTCTGGGGCGGGCCGCACGCTTCGTGGGCCGTACGTTGAGCCAACTTCCCGAGGGTTCGAAGTTGCCCTGGCACCGGGTGGTCGCCGCCGGCGGTCGGATAAGTCTGCCGGTGGGCAGCGTCTCGGGCGATGAACAACGTGCGCGTTTACGCAGTGAAGGTGTCAGTATCCTGAACAATCGCGTTGATATTCAGCGTCATGGCTGGCGCCCGGTAGAGCACAGCGGTTAGAGTGCGCGCTTTGTTTCCGTAAATCTGAGGCAGACTCCAGCCCATGCCCCGTAAAACCTGGCGCGCCGCGCTCGCTGCCTATGCCAGCCCCTCGACATTAGTGCTGTTACTGCTCGGCTTTGCCGCCGGCCTGCCTTACATGTTGGTGTTCTCGACGCTCTCGGTCTGGTTGCGCGAAGCCGGTGTGGCACGCGAGACCATCGGCTATGCGAGCCTGATCGGCCTGGCGTATGCGTTCAAGTGGGTCTGGTCACCGCTGCTGGACCAATGGCGCCTGCCGCTGTTGGGTAAGCTGGGACGTCGTCGTTCCTGGCTGGTGCTGTCCCAATCCCTGGTGATTCTCGGCTTGATCGGCATGGGCTTCTGCGACCCGCAGAAACACCTGTCCTGGCTGATCGCCATTGCCGTTATCGTCGCATTTGCCTCCGCAACCCAAGACATCGCGGTGGACGCCTATCGCCTGGAAATCGCCGACGACAGCCGCCAGGCCGCCCTGGCCGCCAGCTATATGTCCGGCTATCGCATCGCCGCTCTGCTGGCCACGGCGGGCGCGCTGTTCTTCGCCGAAGGCTTTGGCTCCACGGGGTTCAACTACAAGCATTCGGCGTGGACCGGCACCTACGTGCTGTTCGGCGTGCTGATGATCCCGGCCCTGCTCACCAGCTTTTTCATGCGTGAACCCGATGTGCCCCTGCGCACCCAGTTGCAGGCCGGGCGCTATACGTTTGCCCACCAACTGATGTCGGTATTTGTACTGATCATCTTGTTGGTGTCGGTACCGGCGATGTTCACCCAGTTGTACAACACCGACTTCGCCAGCGTGCTGTTCGAAGGCGTGAGCCTGCTCGACCTGTTGCTGGAAGACCGCGCCTTCCTGCGCGCCATCCTCTATATCACCCTCACCGCCCTGTGCCTCTCGGCCATGGGCCGCCGGGGTCTGGCGCCTGTGCTGACGCCGGTCAACGACTTTATCCTGCGCTACCGCTGGCAGGCCCTGCTGCTGTTGGGGCTGATCGCCACCTACCGGATGTCGGACACGGTGATGGGCGTGATGGCCAACGTGTTCTATATCGACCAGGGGTTCACCAAGGACCAGATCGCCAGCGTCAGCAAGATCTTCGGCCTGATCATGACCCTGGTCGGCGCCGGTATGGGCGGCCTGCTGATCGTGCGGTTCGGCATCCTGCCGATCCTGTTTATCGGCGGCATCACCTCGGCCGGCACCAACCTGCTGTTCCTGATGCTCGCCGACATGGGCGCCGACCTGCAGATGCTGATCTTCACCATCTCCCTGGACAACTTCAGCTCAGGCCTGGCGACCTCGGCATTCGTCGCCTATCTGTCGAGCCTGACCAACCTGAAGTTCTCCGCCACCCAGTACGCCCTGCTCAGCTCGATCATGTTGCTGTTGCCACGGCTGATCGGCGGCTACTCGGGGGTCATGGTGGAAAAGTTCGGCTATCACAACTTCTTCCTGATCACCGCACTGCTCGGCGTGCCAACGCTGCTGCTGATTGCCTTGCACTGGTACCAGGAAAGCCGGCGGATCCGCTTGAATCCCCCCGAAGAAGGCTGACACCTGCAGGGCCGGGCTTGTGTGGGAGCGGGCTTGCCCGCGATAGCATCACTGCGGTTTGCCTGACACACCGAGGCGCCTGCATCGCGGGCAAGCCCGCTCCCACATTGACGCCGGCGCCCCACAGAAATCCCGTCACCACCTGATGCCTGTACTCTGGCGGCGACCGCCCGTACAATCCCAGGTCACTTCAAGTCCAAGCAACCGACAACGGCCTACCATGCGCACCAGTCAATATTTGCTCGCCACACAGAAAGAAACGCCTTCCGACGCGGTCGTGATCAGCCACCAGCTGATGCTGCGCGCCGGCATGATCCGCAAACTGGCCTCCGGCCTGTACACCTGGCTGCCCATGGGCTTGAAGGTGATGCGCAAGGTCGAAGCGATCGTTCGCGAAGAAATGAACGCCGCCGGCTCTCTGGAAGTATTGATGCCGAGCACTCAGCCGGCTGAACTGTGGCAGGAATCCGGGCGCTGGGAAGAGTACGGTCCGGAATTGCTGCGCTTCAAGGATCGTCATGGCCGCGACTTCTGCGCAGGCCCGACCCATGAAGAAGTGATCACCGACCTGATGCGCAACGAGTTGAGCAGCTATAAACAGCTGCCCCTCAACCTGTATCAGATCCAGACCAAGTTCCGTGACGAAATCCGCCCACGCTTCGGCTTGATGCGTGGCCGCGAATTCATTATGAAGGACGCCTATTCGTTCCACGCCGACCAGCCTTCGCTGCAAGTCACCTATGACCGCATGCACCAGGCCTATTGCAACGTGTTCACCCGCCTGGGCCTGAAGTTCCGCCCAGTGGAGGCGGATAACGGTTCGATCGGCGGCGCGGGCTCCCACGAGTTCCACGTACTGGCAGAATCTGGCGAAGACGACATCGTCTTCAGCGACGGCTCCGACTACGCAGCCAACATCGAGAAAGCCGAAGCCGTGCCACGGGAAACGTCCCGTCCGGCGCCGGCTGAAGAGCTGCGCCTGGTCGATACCCCAGACACCAAGACCATCGCGGCCCTGGTCGAGAAATTCAATCTGCCGATTGAAAAGACCATCAAGACCCTGATCGTGCATGCCGAAGAAGAAGGCAAGCTGATCGCCCTGGTTATCCGTGGCGACCACGAGCTCAACGAAATCAAGGCGGCCCAGCAACCTGGCGTGGCCAGCCCGCTGGTCATGGCCTCGGACGCCGAACTGCGTGACGCCATTGGCGCCGGCGCTGGCTCCCTGGGCCCGCTGAACCTGCCACTGCCGATCATCATCGACCGTTCGGTCGAGCTGATGAGCGACTTCGGCATCGGTGCCAATATCGACGACAAGCACTACTTTGGCGTCAACTGGGAACGTGACCTGCCGGTGCCTACCGTGGCCGACCTGCGCAACGTGGTTGCCGGTGATCCAAGCCCGGATGGCAAGGGCACCCTGGAAATCAAGCGCGGTATCGAAGTGGGGCACATCTTCCAGCTGGGCAACAAGTACAGCAAGGCGATGAAGTGCGAAGTACTGGGCGAAAACGGCAAGCCGGTAACCCTGGAAATGGGTTGCTACGGCATTGGTGTTTCCCGCGTGGTGGCGGCTGCCATCGAGCAGAACCACGACGACAAAGGCATTATCTGGAGCGACACTTTGGCGCCGTTCCAGATCGCCCTGGTACCCCTGCGCTACGAAACCGAGCAAGTTCGCGAAGCCACCGACAAGCTGTATGCCGAACTGACGGCCGCTGGCTTCGAAGTACTGCTGGACGATCGCGACAAGAAGACCAGCCCGGGCATCAAGTTTGCCGACATGGAACTGATTGGCATCCCTCACCGGATCGTGGTCAGTGACCGCGGCCTGGCCGATGGCAATCTGGAATACAAGAGCCGGACCGAAGCCCAAGCCCAACCGTTGCCGGTGGCTGACGTGCTGCCCTTCCTTCAGGCGCGTATTCGTCGCTGAAAACCAGATCAAGAGAAGTCATGTTCAAGCGAAACACCAAAGCCCTGGGGGGCGCCGCCTTGTGCGGCGCCCTGCTGGTCAGCGGCTGTGCCAATCAGATGTCGCAGCGTAGCGAGCACGAGGAACGGATCGAGCGCAAATTGCTCGACCACAGCCTGCAGATTGATGTGGGCGAACCCAAAGTACTCGAGTTGCCGCAACGCCGCGTGCGCATTCATGAGCAGCGGACTTTCGAAGTCACTGAATTTGAAGTCACGCGTCACTATGATCGCTACACGCCCTACCAGCCCTGGCGCGAACTCTACGAGATCCCGCTGGGTGCCGTGGCAGTGGTGGCGGGCGCCGGGGCCAATGTGGCGAACATCTTTGCCCTGGGCAACCTGCCAGACAGCATGACCCATGACTGGATCAGCTACGGCGTGGCCGGGCTCAACCCGTTCATGAACGTGCAGTCCCATGGCAGGGCGCAACAGAACCTGGCAGGTATCGATGAAGTCCAGCGTGACCGACGCCTGGAATACACCAGCCTGCCGTGGAGCGAGCGACCGGTGCAGGTAAAGGCCGGCAAGCAGACCCACGAGATGACCACCGACCGCAACGGCGTCCTGCGCCTGAACCTGTTGGACAGCCCGTTTGCCGAGCAGGACCTGAGCAAGGTCCGCACCTTGCGGATCAGCATTGAAGATGCTCAGGACGATGTGCATTCGGACTCATCCCTGGCCATCAGCACCACCCTGCGTGGCAAGCTGCTGGAAGCACACGCCTTGATCTACGACGACCTGGAGGATGACGAAGTGAACCAATGGGTCCATCGAGTCAAGCGCTTGTCGGAACTGGGCCTGGAAGAAGAAGCCAGCGAACTGGAACAGAGCCTGATTGAACTGACACGCAATGATCCTGAATTGCAGCAGGAATTTCTCAAGGCCCTGACCAAGGACGGCGGCCGACTGGTGGCCGACCCCGGCACCCGCTGACCCTCTGTAGGAGCCGGCTTGCCGGCTCCTACAGGGACAGCTCTAGCTGTTCATTTCCTACGCTCAAATCGAGCAGCCGCACACCAATCCCCAGCAAACGCACCGGTTTTGCGCCGCGATTGAACGCCTGGGTCAGCAACTGCCGATAGCTCTCCAGATCCCGCCCCGCACCCGCCTGCTCCAGAGTGGTCTGGGTAAAGTCATGGAACTTCACTTTGACAAAGGGTTTGCCCGGCCGATAACTGCTGTCGATACGCTGCATGCGCCCGGCCAGGGTTTCCATCAGTTCCGGTAGCTTTTCCAGGCAACTGGGCAGGTCCGGCAGGTCGACATCGTAGGTGTTCTCCACGCTGATCGATTGACGGCGACTGTCGTTATGCACCGCGCGATCATCAATCCCACGCGCCAAACTCCATAACCGCTCACCAAAGCTGCCGAATTCGCGCACCAGCGCCAGCTTGTTCCACTCGCGCAATTGCAGGCAATCCTCGATCCCCAGGCGTGCCAGCTTGTCGGCGGTGACCTTGCCGACGCCATGCAACTTGCTCACCGGCAGCTGCGATACGAAGTCTTCCACCTGGTTCGGGGTGATCACAAACAGCCCATTGGGCTTTTTCCAGTCGCTGGCGATCTTGGCCAGAAACTTGTTGGGGGCAACTCCCGCAGAAACCGTGATGTGCAACTGATTGGAAACGCGCCGACGGATATCCTGGGCAATGCGCGTGGCGCTGCCGCCAAAGTGCGCGCAATCGGAAACATCCAGGTAAGCCTCGTCCAGGGACAACGGCTCGATCATGTCGGTGTAGTCACGGAAAATCGTGTGGATTTCCTTGGACGCTTCTTTATAGGCATCCATGCGCGGCTTGACGATGGTCAGGTCAGGGCAGAGCTTCAACGCATGGCGCGACGACATCGCCGAACGCACGCCGTAGGCCCGGGCCTCGTAGTTGCAGGTAGCGATCACCCCGCGCCGATCAGCCGAGCCCCCTACCGCCAGCGGCTTTTGCGCCAGGCTCGGGTTATCCCGCATTTCGATGGCAGCGTAGAAACAATCACAGTCGACATGGATGATTTTGCGCTGCGTCATATAAAGGGAGGCGTGATCGGGACATAAAGTAGACGGATCGCCAGTATCGCATTCACACCTGTATATAGCACCAGTACTTTGAATCATCTGACAAAGCAGTCGGAAAAAACCTTGATGAATTCATTTTCTCAATCGAAAGGCTCCCCTCAATAGAGCTGGAAGCCACGGCCAGACTGGCCCCAAACCCTTCCAGCAGCCCTCTTGGAGAGCTAAGCGATTGAAGCACAAGCGCTTTTCTTTAAATCAGCGGTTGACACACCGCCATTCCTCTGTAGAATGCCGACACACAGACGCGGGATGGAGCAGTCTGGTAGCTCGTCGGGCTCATAACCCGAAGGTCGTCGGTTCAAATCCGGCTCCCGCAACCAAACATCAAAAAAGGCTACTCGAAAGAGTGGCCTTTTTTGTGCGCGTCTATTTCCTCCCCCCTGTAGGAGCGAGCTTGCTCGCGAAGGTCGTCAACGATAACGCGCACATCCAGCATCAACCCGCCGCCCTCGAGCTTTTCGCGAGCAAGCTCCCCCTACAGTGAAAACTCGTTTTCAATCGAGCACTTAGGCTGATTGGCAGTTATTTTGCCCTTTATGTCATTAACGGTTGACACCTCGTCGCTGCGCTGTAGAATGCCGCCCACAGACGCGGGATGGAGCAGTCTGGTAGCTCGTCGGGCTCATAACCCGAAGGTCGTCGGTTCAAATCCGGCTCCCGCAACCAAACATCAAAAAAGGCTACTCGAAAGAGTGGCCTTTTTTGTATCCGTAGAAAAAGTTCTTTTGAAACAATGGCATGGCATCTTTCATGAAACCGCGCGCGGGTTTCGGAGTCCTTCCATTTGCAGGCTATGCTCAAGTCTCGAGCACATCCTTGCGCGACTAATGGACGCTGTCGCCGGCCCCGGTGATCCGCGTTACTATTTGTAATTATTTTGTCCATAGGGATTGGTAACTTGGCTGGATACCCCCATCCTGTCGCGCACAATCCAAGAGGTGATTGATGCGCGCCAATTCGTCTGAACCACAAGACAACATCACAGCTACACAACCGATCGCGCCCACCCGCCTGCGCTGGCTGGATCTGTTGAGCAAGTATCGACAACCCATTGGGTTGGCGGTCACGTTGCTGCTATTTGCAATCGCTTTGATCGCCTGCCGCCACTTGCTGCTAGAGCTGGATCTGTACGCCCTCCACGATTCGATCCTGGAAGTACCGAAGCCGTCCCTGTTGGGCGCCTTCGCCGCTGCGATCGCCGGGTTCATCATTCTATTGGGCTACGAATTTTCCGGGGCGCGCTATGCCGGAGTAAAACTTCCCGCCAGGACCCTGGCCTACGGCGGCTTTACTGCTTTCGCCATCGGCAATGCGATTGGCCTGTCGATGCTGTCTGGCGGCTCAGTGCGCTACCGTTTATATGCACGGCATGGCATTGGGGCTTCGGAAGTGGCCCATATGACCGTATTTGCCAGCCTGGCCCTGGGCTGCGCCCTGCCGCCGCTCGCCGCACTGGCGACCTTGAGCAACCTGCCCGCCGCGTCCAGTGCCTTGCATTTGCCTGCAGCACTGCTCGGCGCAATCGCAGGCGCGGTACTGCTGCTCTCTGCCGTGCTGTGTATCGGGATCTATCGCCGCCGTCTGCCAGAACAACCCTACCCCGATAACCTGCTGGTCAAGGCCGGCCGCCGCACCTTGCGCCTGCCTGGGCGCCGCCTGACCTTCCTGCAATTGATCATCACTGCCCTGGATGTCGCTGCCGCCGCGACCGTTCTCTATCTGTTGCTGCCAGAAGCCCCGCCGTTCGGCCCGTTCCTGCTGGTGTACCTGCTGGCGCTGGCGGCGGGTGTCCTCAGCCATGTACCGGGCGGCGTCGGCGTGTTCGAAGCGATTTTGCTGGCCGCGTTTGCCGACAAGCTCGGCGCCGCGCCGCTGGCCGCCGCCCTGCTGTTGTATCGCATGATCTACGTTGTGCTGCCGTTACTGATCGCGTGCATCTTCCTGCTGATCAACGAGGCCCAACGGCTGTTCCAGACCCAGCAGAGCCTGCGGGTCGCCTCAGGCCTCGCGGCCCCGGTACTGGCCGTGCTGGTTTTTTTGTCCGGGGTGGTGCTGCTGTTCTCCGGCGCCACCCCGGAAATCGACTCACGCCTGGAAAACATCGGCTTCCTGATTCCCCACCGCCTGATTGACGCCTCGCACTTTGGTGCCAGCCTGATCGGCGTGCTGTGCCTGCTGCTGGCCCAAGGCCTGCGTCGACGCCTGTCGGCAGCCTGGATGCTGACCATGGTGCTGTTGCTGGTGGGCGCCCTGCTCTCGCTGCTCAAAGGCTTCGACTGGGAAGAAGCCAGCCTGATGACCACCACCGCAGTGCTGCTGGCGATCTTCCGGCGCTCGTTCTACCGTGCCAGTCGCCTGACCGAGCTGCCCTTTTCGCCGCTGTACCTGGTGGCCAGCGTCTGCGTGCTGGGCGCTTCGATCTGGCTGCTGCTGTTTGCTTACCAGGATGTGCCTTATAGCCATCAACTGTGGTGGCAGTTCACCCTCGACGCCAACGCCCCGCGCGGCCTGCGCTCGCTGCTGGGCGCCGCCATCTTGCTGGTGATTGTGTCCCTGACCTGGCTGTTGCGCACCGCCCGCCCTGTGATCCACCTGCCAACCGCCGATGAACTGGAGCGCGCCACCAAGATCCTGATGGCCTCGTCGCAACCCGACGGCGGCCTGGCACTGACCGGCGACAAGGCCCTGCTATTTCACCCCAACGACGAAGCGTTCCTGATGTACGCCCGGCGCGGCCGCAGCCTGGTGGCGCTGTACGACCCGATCGGCCCGACCCAGCCCCGGGCCGAGATGATCTGGCAGTTCCGCGACCTCTGCGACATTCACCACGCCCGCCCGGTGTTCTACCAGGTGCGCGCGGAGAACCTGCCCTTCTATATGGACATTGGCCTGACTGCGATCAAGCTGGGCGAAGAGGCCCGGGTCGACCTCAAGCGCTTTGACCTGGAAGCCAAGGGCAAGGAGATGAAGGATTTGCGCTACACCTGGAACCGCGGGACCCGGGACGGCCTGTCCCTGGAAATCTTCGAGGCGGGCCAGGCGCCGATGGACGCACTGAAAGTCATCTCCGATGCCTGGTTGACCGGTAAGAACGTGCGCGAAAAAGGCTTCTCCCTGGGCCGTTTCAGCGACGAATACCTCAAGCACTTTCGCATTGCGGTGATTCGCTTCGAAGGCCAGCCGGTGGCCTTCGCCAACCTGCTGGAGACCTACAGCCATGACCTGGCCAGCCTCGACCTGATGCGCGCGCATCCCGAGGCGCCAAAGCTGACCATGGAGTTCATGATGATCGGCTTGATCCTGCACTATAAGAGCCACAACTATGCACGCTTCAGCCTCGGCATGGTGCCGTTGTCGGGCCTGCAGCCGCGCCGTGGCGCACCGCTGACCCAGCGCCTGGGCTCGATGGTGTTCCGCCGTGGCGAGCAACTGTATAACTTCCAAGGTTTGCGCCGCTTCAAAGACAAGTTCCAGCCTGACTGGGAACCTCGTTACATGGCCGTGCCCGCAGGACTTGATCCGCTGGTGGCACTGGCCGATACCGCCGCCCTGATCGCGGGCGGCTTGACTGGATTGGTGAAACGCTGATGATTCGACGCTCCTGGCGGTATGTATTGGCAAGCCTGGTGGTGCTGGCCCTGATCCTCGGTGGCGGCTACTGGTACTGGAATCGCCCCGCCCCTCAACCGACCCTGGAACAACTGCCCCAGGCCGACGGCTCGACCATGACCCGTGTGACCCCAGGCACCAGCGCCAAGGCCCGTGTAGCGGTAGCCGTGATGGCCGACGCCAGCCTGACCGACAGCCAGCTGATTGCCCTGAGCCAGGGCGGCAGCGCGCAGATCGTGCAAGTGATCCTGCCCAAGGACGACTGCAAGCTGCAAGAACAAGCCCTGCAAGCGGCCCTCGGCCAGCTCAAGGGCCCGGCCACCCTGGTCAGCGGCATCGGCCCTGGCGCCGCGCTGGCCTGGCGCTGGCTGGCAACGCAGAACGACGACAAGGCCAACGCCATCTCCGTAGGCTTCGCCCTGGTCCAGGAAGGTTGCAAGGACCCGCTGCCCAAGACTGCCGCCCACGGCAACTGGCTGGTGGCCTGGAACGATAACCCTGACGACGAAAGCGCCAGCTTCGTACGCGACACGCCGCGTGCCACCACCAGCATCAGCGACTACGACATCAACTACCCGCAGGTATTGAACAACGAGCTGCGCAAGCAACTGGTGGGTTCGGACAATGGCGGCCTGGCGATCCCGGTGGTTGAAGTGCCGGCTGGCCAGGCCAAGGACACCGTGACCCTGTTCCTTTCCGGCGACGGCGGCTGGCGCGACCTGGACCGCGACGTGGCCGGCGAGATGGCGAAGATCGGTTACCCGGTGGTCGGTATCGACACCCTGCGCTACTACTGGCAGCACAAAAGCCCGGAGCAGAGCGCCAAGGACCTGACCGAGCTGATGCAACACTACCGGCAAAAATGGGGCACCAAGCGTTTTGTGCTGACCGGCTATTCGTTCGGCGCCGATGTGCTGCCAGCCATCTACAACCGCCTGCCGGAAGCCGAACAGCAACGGGTAGACGCTATTATCCTGCTGGCCTTCGCCCGCACCGGTAGCTTTGAGATCGAAGTGGAAGGCTGGCTGGGCAATGCCGGCAAAGAGGCAGCCACCGGCCCGGAAATGGCCAAGCTGCCAGCGGCCAAGGTGGTGTGCATCTACGGCGAAGAAGAAGTCGACGAGAGTGGCTGCACCGACAAGACCGCCGTGGGTGAAGCCATGAAGCTACCGGGCGGCCATCACTTCGACGAGAACTACCCGGCACTGGCCAAGCGCCTGGTGGATATCATCGAGAAGCGCCAGGCCAAGGCCGAGTAAACGCCCATCCTGTAGGAGCCAGTTTCCTCAGGCACTAAAAAGCCCCCGCTGCCGCACGGCAACGGGGGCTTTTTGTTGGGCTACATTTCTACCTGGGTGCCCAGCTCAATCACCCGGTTCACCGGCAGCTTGAAGAAGCGCAGGTTGCCGTTGGCGTTCTTCAGCATGAAGGCGAACAACCCTTCCCGCCAGCGCGCCATGCCCTCAAGCTTGGAGGCGATGACCGTCTCGCGGCTGAGGAAGTACGTGGTGCGCATGGGGCTAAAGTCCAGGTCATCCAAGTGGCACAGCTTCAGGGCTTCGGGCACGTCCGGCTCATCGGTAAAGCCGAAGTGCAGGATCACCCGGAAGAAGCCGTCACCGTAGGAGTCCACCTCGAAGCGGCGCTGGGCCGGGACGCGCGGGATATCTTCATAGACCACCGTCAACAGCACCACTTGCTCGTGCAGCACCTGGTTGTGCAGCAGGTTGTGCAACAAGGCGTGGGGCACCGCGTCCGGGCGGGCGGTGAGGAACACCGCCGTGCCCTGTACGCGATGGGGCGGTTGCACGCGGATGCTGCTGATAAAGATCGGCAGCGGCAGCCCGCCCTCGTCCAGGCGCTCCACCAGCAATTGCTTACCGCGCTTCCAGGTGGTCATCAACACAAACAGCACGATCCCCGCCAGCACCGGGAACGCGCCGCCCTGGACGACTTTCGGCACGTTGGCCGCGAAGAACAGGCCATCCACCAGCAAAAAGCCCAGCAAAACAGGCACTGCCAATACCGGCGGCCACTTCCACAGCAGCAGCATCACGGCGGATACCAGGATGGTGGTCATCAGCATGGTCCCGGTCACGGCCACCCCGTAAGCCGAGGCCAGGGCGCCCGAGGACTCGAAGCCCAGCACCAGCAGGATTACACCGACCATCAGCGACCAGTTCACCGCGCCAATATAGATCTGGCCCTGTTCGGCGCTGGAGGTGTGCTGGATATGCATGCGCGGGATGTAACCCAACTGGATCGCCTGGCGCGTCAACGAGAACGCACCGGAAATCACCGCCTGGGAAGCAATCACCGTCGCCAGGGTGGACAACCCCACCAGCGGCAGCAATGCCCAGCTTGGCGCCAGCAGGTAGAACGGGTTGCGCGCGGCTTCGGGGTCGCCCAGCAACATCGCGCCCTGGCCAAAATAGTTGAGCACCAGCGCCGGCAGCACCAGGATGAACCAGGCGCGGGCAATGGGTTTGCGGCCGAAGTGACCCATGTCGGCATACAGCGCCTCGGCACCGGTCAAGGCCAGCACCACCGCGCCAAGGATCGCCACACCGATACCCGGATGCACCATGAAGAAACGCACGCCCCACATCGGGTTCATCGCGTTGAGCACTTCGGGGTGCTGGACAATGCCATAGATGCCCAGGCCGCCCAGCACCAGGAACCAGGTGACCATCACCGGCCCGAACAGCTTGCCGATGCGGTCTGTCCCATGTTTCTGGATCAGGAACAACCCCACCAGCACCACCAGCGCCACGGGCACGACCCAGTGCTCCAGGCCATCGAACGCCAGTTCCAGGCCCTCGATGGCCGACAATACCGAAATCGCCGGGGTGATCATGCTGTCGCCATAGAACAGCGCCGCGCCGCACAGGCCGCACACCACCAGGAAACTGCGCAACCGCGGGTGATTGCCGGCCGCCCGTCGGGCCAGTGCGGTAAGGGCCATGATGCCGCCCTCACCCTGGTTGTCGGCGCGCAGTACGAACAACATGTACTTGATCGACACCACCCAGATCAGCGACCAGAAGATCAGGGCCAGGATCCCCAGCACCCCATCATGATTGACCTGAACCCCATAGTTGCCAGAAAACACCTCTTTAAGGGTGTAGAGCGGGCTGGTACCGATATCGCCGTAGACCACCCCGACAGCTGCCACCAACATGCCAATTGGCTTTGCGCTGGAATGCCCGGCATCCGCCGCCTGACTATTTGCCTGACCCATCAACCACTCCTGCCCTTTTGACCTGAGGTCTTTTATAAACAGCACAGCTGTACAGCTAAGCCTAAGCTGTCCACAGCATGCGCTGTTTTACTTCTAGTAACAGATGATTTGTTGACCATCGGCTTTACACAAGTGCAACGGCGCGAAGCATAGCGCAGCACTCGTCGTATTTCCCTGCATAAAGCTGGTCAAGCGCGTTTCCCGCCGCTAGAATTGCGCACTTTTTGATCAGAGGCACATCAAGTGCCCGTCCGCTGCCCTGTCGTGCCCGACTGGCGGCGTCATTCAATACCGAGGTTAGACATGTCCACCACCATCGCAAAAGCCAACCCCAAGGTTGGCTTTGTTTCCCTGGGTTGCCCGAAGGCGCTCGTCGACTCCGAGCGCATCCTCACCCAACTGCGCATGGAAGGCTACGACGTCGTGTCCACCTACCAGGACGCCGATGTGGTGGTAGTCAACACCTGTGGCTTCATTGACTCGGCCAAGGCAGAGTCTCTGGAAGTGATCGGCGAAGCCATCAAGGAAAACGGCAAGGTGATCGTCACCGGCTGCATGGGTGTGGAAGAAGGCAACATCCGCAACGTGCACCCAAGCGTGCTGGCCGTGACCGGCCCGCAGCAGTACGAGCAGGTGGTCAACGCCGTGCATGAGGTGGTGCCGCCGCGCCAGGATCACAACCCGTTGATCGACCTGGTGCCGCCGCAAGGCATCAAGCTGACGCCACGTCATTACGCTTACCTGAAGATTTCCGAAGGCTGCAACCACAGCTGCAGCTTCTGCATCATCCCGTCGATGCGCGGCAAGCTGGTCAGCCGCCCGGTGGGTGATGTGCTGGACGAAGCCCAGCGCCTGGTCAAGTCTGGCGTCAAAGAGCTGCTGGTGATCTCCCAGGACACCAGCGCCTACGGCGTCGACGTGAAGTACCGCACCGGTTTCTGGAATGGCGCGCCGGTGAAAACCCGCATGACCGAACTCTGCGAAGCATTGAGCAGCCTGGGTGTGTGGGTACGCCTGCACTACGTGTACCCGTACCCACACGTCGACGAGCTGATCCCGCTGATGGCCGCCGGCAAGATCCTGCCGTATCTGGACATCCCGTTCCAACACGCCAGCCCGAAAGTGCTCAAGGCCATGAAACGCCCGGCCTTTGAAGACAAGACCCTGGCGCGGATCAAGAACTGGCGCCAGATCTGCCCCGAGCTGATCATCCGCTCGACCTTTATCGTCGGCTTCCCCGGCGAAACCGAAGAAGACTTCCAGTACCTGCTGGACTGGCTGACCGAAGCCCAACTCGATCGCGTCGGCTGCTTCCAATATTCGCCAGTGGAAGGTGCGCCAGCCAACCTGCTGGACCTGGCCGTGGTGCCGGATGACGTCAAGCAGGACCGTTGGGAGCGTTTCATGGCCCATCAGCAGGCCATCAGCTCGGCCCGCCTGCAACTGCGTATCGGCAAGGAAATCGAAGTACTGATCGACGAAGTGGACGAGCAAGGCGCGGTCGGCCGTTGCTTCTTCGACGCTCCGGAAATCGACGGTAACGTATTTATCGACGACGCCAGCGGTCTCAAGCCAGGCGACAAGGTGTGGTGCACAGTCACCGACGCCGACGAGTACGACCTCTGGGCGCAAAAACGCGACTAAGCTGTAAAAAATTGAAAAAGCCCTGCTTCTGGACAAGATGCGGGGCTTTTTTAGGTCTATCGTTTGCCCCATCACCGCCAACAAGCAGCAAGGAGCAGCGGGCATGGGCCAGCACTCGGTTATTCACACGCCTAAACCCAGCGACTATCAGGAGCTGACCCGGATCTGGGAGGCATCGGTGCGGGCCACCCATGACTTCCTGCCGCAAAGCTACATCGAGCGCCTGCGACACCTGGTGCTGACGCGCTACCTCGATGCGGTGATGCTGATCTGTACCAAGGACGCGCGCCAACGGATCACCGGGTTTGCCGGCGTCGCCGCAGGCAAGGTCGAGATGCTGTTCATCGATCCGCAGTACCGGGGCCAAGGCCTGGGGCGGCAATTGCTGCACTATGCCGTTGCGTCGATGAATGCCGATGAACTGGACGTCAACGAACAGAACCCACAGGCCCTGGGCTTCTATATCAAACAAGGTTTTGAAGTGATCGGACGCACCGAGCATGACGGCATGGGCCAGCCCTACCCTTTGCTGCACATGCGTTTGCGCCAGGCCCAGCAAACACGCAGCGGCTGACACAACCCAAATCAAATGTAGGAGCTGGCTTGCCTGCGATGCGCATAGGTATCTACACAACTTTGCCGCAACGCCTAGATCCAGGCAGATAGCGCAGTTGTGGCGAGCGGGCTTGCCCGCGCTGGGCTGCGAAGCAGCCCCAATAAGCCGAATGCGTTGTACCAGATACACCGCAGCGGCTGGTTTTGGGGCTGCTTCGCAGCCCAGCGCGGGCAAGCCCGCTCGCCACAGGGGAGTTCGTCAGTTTCTGAAAGTTGTGTAGATACTTACGCTGCGATGCGGTCAACTCGGTGCATCAGGTAGGCCGAGGTGATGCCATCGCAGACAAGCCAGCTCCCACAAAAAGCGCGAGCACTGAAATGGGGCCGGGATTAACCGGCGCCAGGCAGGTACAATAGCGGCCCCCTTTTGTTACGGCCCTTGTCATGACTGACCCCATACGCCTCTCCAAACGCCTTATCGAACTGGTCGGTTGCTCCCGTCGGGAGGCCGAGCTGTTCATCGAAGGCGGCTGGGTCTCGGTGGATGGCGAAGTGATCGACGAGCCGCAGTTCAAGGTCACGACACAAAAAGTCGAACTTGATCCCGAGGCCAAGGCCACGGCTCCGGAGCCGGTGACTATCCTGTTTCATGCCCCGGCCGGCGTGGACGTCGACAGCGCGATGCAATCTCTGAGCGCCGAGACGCTGTCGGAAGAACACCGCTTCAGCAAGCGCCCGCTCAAAGGCCACTTCCTGCGCCTGACCGCCAGCGCCGATCTGCAAGCCAAGGCCAGCGGCCTGCTGGTGTTTACCCAGGACTGGAAGATCCTGCGCAAGCTGACGGCCGACGCCGCCAAGATCGAGCAGGAGTATGTGGTCGAGGTCGCAGGTGACGTGGCAGAGCACGGCCTGAACCGCCTCGCCCACGGCCTGATGTACAAAGGCAAGGAATTGCCGGCGGTCAAAGCCAGCTGGCAGAACGAGAACCGCCTGCGCTTTGCCCTGAAAAACCCGCAGCCCGGCATCATCGCCCTGTTCTGCGAAGCCATTGGCCTGAAGGTTGTGGCCATTCGCCGCATCCGCATTGGCGGCGTGTCCATCGGCAAGGTGCCGGTCGGCCAGTGGCGCTACATGTCCGGCAAAGAAAAGTTCTAAGCCACCCTATCTATCGACATCGCCCGCCCGGGCGGTGTCTACAGTCGAATACCAGGATTGCCCACCATGATTCACAATGACGTACTGCGCAGCGTGCGCTACATGCTCGACATCAGCGACAACAAGATGGTCGAGATCATCAAGATCGGCGGCATGGAAGTGTCCAAGGAAGACCTGCTGACCTACCTCAAGAAAGACGAGGAAGAAGGCTTCGTGTTCTGCCCCGACGAGGTCATGGCGCATTTCCTCGATGGCCTGGTGATCTTCAAGCGCGGCAAGGATGAAAGCCGTCCACCACAGCCGATCGAAACCCCGGTGACCAACAACATCATCCTCAAGAAGCTGCGCGTGGCCTTCGAACTCAAGGAAGACGACATGCACGCCATCCTCAAGGCTGCCGAGTTCCCGGTGTCCAAGCCAGAGCTGAGCGCGCTGTTCCGCAAGTTCGGCCACACCAACTATCGTCCGTGTGGCGACCAGTTGCTGCGTAACTTCCTCAAGGGCCTGACCCTGCGGGTTCGCGCGTAAGCCATGAGTTACAACGTCTCGCCCGTGGGCTTCGTGCGCTCCTGCTTCAAGGAGAAGTTCGCCATCCCGCGCCAGCCACAACTGGCGCCCGCCGCACGGGGCGTGTTGGAGTTGGTGGCGCCGTTCGACCAGGGTGAGGCGGTGCAAGGCCTGGAGCAGGTCAGCCATGTGTGGCTGCTGTTCCTGTTTCATCAGGCCCTGGAAGACAAGCCGCGCTTGAAAGTGCGCCCACCGCGCCTGGGCGGCAACACATCCATGGGTGTATTTGCCACCCGCGCAACCCATCGCCCCAATGGGATCGGCCAGTCGGTGGTGAAACTGGACAAGGTGGAGCCGGGCCGGCTGTGGGTTTCCGGGATCGATCTGCTCGATGGCACGCCGGTATTGGATATCAAGCCGTATGTGCCGTATGCCGACATCATCGACACGGCCACCAACAGCATTGCCAGTGCCGCACCGGCGCTGATCCCCGTGCAATGGCTGAAGACCGCCCTGCAACAGGCTCACACTCACGCTCAGCGCCTTGGCGAGCCGTTGGTGGAGCTGATTGAACAATGCCTGGCGCAGGATCCACGCCCGGCCTATCAGACGCCCGGGCCAGAGCGCGAATACGGCGTGCGGTTCTGGGATGTGGATGTGCGTTGGCACTATCCCGAGGCGGGGATGATTTGTGTGCTTGAAGTGGTTGCCGCGCAGTAAATCGCAGCAATGAAAAAGCCCGCACTGCCTTCACAGGCAATGCGGGCTTTTCTTTGCAAACGCCTTCACCTGTAGGAGCGAGCTTGCTCGCGAAGAACCCAAGGGCAACGCGTCAACTCGACCGAGTTAACGTTGACGACTTTCGCGAGCAAGCTCGCTCCTACAGGTGTGCCGGGGTCACTTCTCGACGAAGGCGCGTTCGATCAGGTAGTCACCCGGCTCACGCATCCGTGGCGAAACCTTCAGGCCGAAGCTGTTCAGCACTTCGCTGGTCTCATCCAACATGCTTGGGCTGCCGCACAGCATGGCGCGGTCGTCTTCAGGGTTGATCGGCGGCAGGCCGATATCGCTGAACAGCTTGCCGCTGCGCATCAGGTCGGTCAGGCGGCCTTCGTTTTCGAAGGGTTCGCGGGTCACGGTTGGGTAGTAGATCAACTTTTCACGCAGCGCCTCGCCGAAGAATTCGTTCTGCGGCAGGTGTTCGGTGATGAATTCGCGATAGGCGACTTCGTTGACGTAACGCACACCGTGGCACAGGATCACTTTTTCAAAGCGCTCGTAGGTTTCCGGGTCCTGGATCACGCTCATGAAGGGGGCGAGGCCAGTACCGGTGCTGAGCAGGTACAGGTGCTTGCCCGGCTTCAAATCGTCCAGCACCAGGGTGCCAGTCGGTTTTTTGCTGATGATGATCTCATCGCCTTCCTTCAAATGCTGCAATTGGGAAGTCAGCGGGCCATCCGGAACCTTGATGCTGAAGAACTCCAGATGCTCTTCCCAGTTCGGGCTGGCGATGGAGTAAGCGCGCATGAGCGGGCGGCCGTTAGGCTGTTGCAGGCCGATCATCACGAACTGACCGTTCTCGAAGCGCAAGCCCGGGTCGCGGGTGCACTTGAAGCTGAACAGAGTGTCGTTCCAGTGATGAACACTGAGGACACGCTCGTGGTTCATGTTGCTCATGTACGGGGAACTCCTGGAAATGGGTCTGCGCCAAAATGATAGGTGCGCAATTGCACAGTATTCTAATGGCGGCGACAATATCTGTTAACTGGATTATTAAGATAAGGGTTATCGGTTATATCGATATGCGATTTACTCTCCGTCAACTGCAAGTCTTCGTCGCCGTCGCCCAGCAGGAAAGTGTGTCACGCGCTGCTGGCCTTCTGGCCTTATCTCAATCCGCCGCCAGCACCTCGATCACCGAGCTGGAGCGCCAATCCAGCTGTCAATTATTCGACCGCGCCGGTAAACGCCTGAGCCTCAACGCCCTGGGCCATCAACTGCTACCCCAGGCGGTGGCGCTGCTGGACCAGGCCAAGGAGATCGAAGACCTGCTCAACGGCAAGTCTGGCTTCGGTTCCCTGGCGGTCGGCGCCACCCTGACCATCGGCAATTACCTGGCCACCCTGCTGATCGGCAGTTTCATGCAGCAGCATCCCGAGAGCCAGGTGAAGCTGCATGTACAGAACACTGCGCATATCGTGCATCAGGTTGCGCATTACGAAATTGATCTGGGTCTAATCGAAGGCGACTGCAGCCACCCAGACATCGAGGTGCAAACCTGGGTCGAGGATGAGCTGGTGGTGTTCTGCGCGCCGCAGCATCCCCTGGCCCAGCGCGGTCAGGCGACCATGGAGCAACTGACCCATGAAGCCTGGATCCTGCGGGAACAGGGCTCCGGGACACGCCTGACCTTTGATCAAGCCATGCGCCATCATCGCAGCGCGCTGAACATCCGCCTGGAGCTGGAGCACACCGAGGCGATCAAGCGGGCCGTGGAGTCCGGATTGGGGATTGGCTGCATTTCACGCCTGGCGCTACGGGATGCGTTCCGCCGTGGCAGCCTGGTGCCAGTGGAGACGCCGGACCTGGACCTGGCCCGGCAGTTCTACTTTATCTGGCATAAACAGAAGTACCAGACCTCGGCCATGCGCGAGTTCCTCGAACTGTGCCGCGCCTTCACCGCTGGGGTGCAGCGCAGCGACGAGATCGTACTGCCGAATATCGCCTAGATCAGGATTACGGCCCACACCACGGTGATCATGGTCAGCGCCACGAATTGCGCGGCGCTGCCCATGTCCTTGGCGTTTTTCGACAGGGGGTGGCGATCCAGGGAAATCCGGTCGATTGCCGCTTCCACGGCCGAGTTGAGCAACTCGACAATCAACGCCAGCAGGCACACGGCGATCAGCAGTGCGCGCTCTACGCGGCTGACCGTGAGGAAGAAGCTCAACGGAATCAGGATGACATTGAGCAAGACCAACTGGCGAAAGGCCGCCTCGCCGGTGAAAGCCGCACGCAGGCCATCAAGGGAGTAACCCCCTGCGTTGAAGATACGTTTGATACCGGTTTGACCCTTGAAAGGCGACATAGGTAGGCAACTGAGCAAAAAAGATGGGAGGAAGCTAGAGCACGCCTGGTCAAAAAAGCGTGAATCGAGCCACCCTACGAGTGGGAAATTGACTCAAGTTGTTGCAACAGCAGCGCCGCCTGGGTCCGGGTGCGCACACCCAGCTTGCGGAAAATCGCGGTAACGTGCGCCTTGATGGTCGCTTCGGACACGCTCAATTCATAGGCGATCTGCTTGTTCAGCAAGCCTTCGCAGACCATGGTCAACACACGGAACTGCTGGGGCGTAAGGCTGGCGAGTCCTTCCTGGGCAGCCTTGGCTTCGGCGGACACGTTGATTTCTTCGAAGGCCTGGGGCGGCCACGAGACGTCACCGTCCAACACCGTACGCACCGCGGTTTGAATCTGCTCCATGGAACTGGATTTGGGGATAAAACCACTGGCCCCGAACTCCCGGGAACGCACTACGATATCGGCCTCTTCCTGGGCCGACACCATCACCACCGGAATCTGCGGATATTGCCCGCGTAACAGCACCAAGCCGGAAAACCCGTAGGCGCCGGGCATATTCAGGTCCAGCAGCACCAGATCCCAATCGGTCTTGTCAGTCAGGCGGGCTTCCAGTTCCGCGATGCTGCCCACTTCCACCAGGCGTACATCCGGGCCCAGGCCCAGTGTGACCGCCTGGTGCAGCGCGCTGCGAAAAAGTGGGTGGTCATCGGCAATCAGGATTTCGTATGTGGCCATTTATTAAATGATCCTGTTTTTTATGGGAGCACCGATGGGTTCGGTGCTCACCAACGTACGAGGTGCCAGCCAGCGGCTGTCACGAACAGTTACGCTTGATGGCATTTTAGCCGGCTCAGGCGTTGCAGTGCCATCATGCAAAGGTCATCTGGCCCCAATGCCTACAGATAAGGGGCAAGACGCGTGTGGACGCTGTCCGTCGGGTCCAGGGCCAACTGGAACTTGGCCGCCAGGTAATGGGTACTGAACACATCCAGGTAGGCATCCAGCACTTCACTGGCCTGCTGGTCCTGGGCCAGTTCCAGGCACAAGGCAGCCACTTCGGCCGTGCAGAAATGGTCATCGCGCTTGGAACGGCGCAATTTGTAGCGCGATAGCTGCTCCGGCTCCAGGCTCAGTACCGGCAGGTGTTCCAGATACGGGCTCTTGCGGAACATCTTGCGCGCTTCGCTCCAGGTGCCGTCCAGCAGGATAAACAACGGGCGCTTGCCATCCGCCACCTTGACCTGGTTGACCACCCGCTGCGGCGCCACAAACTCGCCGGGAAAGACGATGTAGGGCTGCCATTGCGGGTCGGCCAGCAGCGCCAGCAGTTCAGGTTCGACGGCCGTGCGCGTCCAGGGGAAGGCGCTGGTGTCGTCGATGACATCAGCGATCAGCCAACCGGTATTGCTGGGTTTCATCGGTTCCACGTCGTGCATCAACAGGCACATGGCCGACTTGGCCGCAACCTTGGGGCGCCAGGCGCACAGGCAGTATTCGGGGATGACCCGGCACCTGGGGCAACGTTCGGCACGCGAGCCACGGGCAACAAAGGGGCTCACGGCACGGGCCAGGCGCTGGGTACGCAGACGGAACACTGCGTGGCTCATAGCGGGTGCCGTTGTGAAGCGATGAAAATCAACACGGACAAAACTCGGGGCAGGCAAAAGTGCCGGCAGTTTACCAGAGCCGCCCAGCCAATACGCCTGGCCGTCGCGGCTGCCGGTCACCTATAATCCCGCGCCACTGAACGCACAGCGCAGTGACGGGTCTATGGACCAGTAACCGAATCAGGAGAGTTTCATGCTGCGTCTTATGTTGCGTCTTGCCGCCCCCACCGTCGCCCTGGCGCTGGTATTGCCCTTGGGCGCCCAGGCAGCCTCCCTGGTGGAGCTGCAAATGAACAAGAAACTGCAAAGCGTCGCGGCAGAAAGCAACAAAGACCTGCCCAGGGAAATTGATGAACAAACCCTGGAAGTGGCCTACACCGTTGAAGGCATGCATCTGATTGACCACCTGAGCGTGCTGCCAGAACGGGCCGAACAAATGCGCGCCAACCCCAAAGCTGTGTATTTCCAGCTGGGGCAAAGCGTTTGCCTGAACAAAGGCTATCGCGAGTTGATGGCCAAGGGCGCCGTGATGCGCTACGAAATCTCCGAGAACAAGACCAATCGCCCGGTGGCGTCGGTCAAGTTCGTTGAAGCTGATTGCCCGGCCCCGGCCAAGAAGAAAAAGTAAGTACCTTCCCCAAGAGCCATGTGGCGAGGGGGCCTGTCCTCTCACCACAACTCCTCCTGCAAAACCTTCGTCAATCCCCATTAAGTTATTGCCAGACAAGACTTTAGGGGCTCATGATCGAGTGATCCGGTAACATTTCCAGGGTAAAAAAGGTTGCCCTCGAGTGGCTTGCAGTGCCAAGGTTTTTAATCACAAGGAACATACAGAGCCTGTTTCGTCGCCGTCAGCAGCCTGCAATAAGACGCCTGGGCTCTGTAACGAAGGAGAAGCTGAATGCCTGATCAACCGAATGACCTCCTGACCCGTCATTTTCCAGAGAACGGGGCCGACCTCACGCAGCAGGTCGAAGCGCAACTCAACCTGATTGCCCCCAGCAGCCCGAATATTTCACTGTATCGCGACATGATCCTCACCGTGCTACGCATGGCCCAGGACGACCGCGACCGTTGGAACGCAAAGATCACCTTGAAAGCCATTAATGAACTGGACCATGCATTTCGCGTGCTCGAACAGTTCAAGGGCCGCCGCAAGGTCACTGTCTTCGGTTCGGCCCGTACCCCGGTTGAAAGCCCGCTCTATGCCCTGGCCCGGGAAGTGGGCGCAGCCCTGGCCCGCTCAGACCTGATGGTCATTACCGGTGGTGGTGGCGGCATCATGGCCGCGGCCCACGAAGGCGCTGGCCTGGCCCACAGCCTGGGGTTCAATATCACCCTGCCCTTTGAACAGCATGCCAACCCGACCATTGATGGCACGGAGAACCTGCTGTCGTTCCATTTCTTCTTTACCCGCAAACTGTTTTTCGTCAAGGAAGCCGACGGCTTGGTGCTGTGCCCGGGGGGCTTCGGCACCCTGGATGAAGCGCTGGAAGTACTGACGCTGATCCAGACGGGCAAGAGCCCACTGGTTCCCGTGGTGCTGCTAGACGAGCCAGGCGGTGGATTCTGGAAAGGCGCCCTGGATTTTATTCGCAGCCAGTTGGAGGCCAACCGCTACATCCTGCCTACGGATCTAAAGCTGGTGCGCCTGGTACACAGCGCGGAAGAGGCAGTGAATGAAATCAACCAGTTCTACGCCAACTTCCACTCCACCCGCTGGCTCAAGCGTCAGTTTGTGGTACGCATGAACCACCCGCTCAGCGAGCGCGCATTGGCGCATATGCAGACCGAATTCGCTGACCTGCGGTTGAGTGATGACTTCCAGCAACTGGCCTATGGGGGTGAAGAACACGATGAAGCACGCTTCAGCCACCTGACGCGGCTGGTGTTCAATTTCACCGGCCGCAACCAGGGGCGGTTGCGGGAGTTGGTGGATTACATCAACTTGCCGGAAAACTGGGCGCAGGCCCAGGGTAAAACGCAGCAACGGCTGACGCCGGAGCCAGCGTGATGCCGTAAAACGCAAAAAAGGCCCGCTATTTTCATAGCGGGCCTTTTTGTATAAACGCAAAATCCTTGTAGGAGCTGGCTTGCCAGCGATAGCGGTCTATCTGTCATTGTACTGATACCTGGCCCACCGCTATCGCCGGCAAGCCGGCTGCTACAAGGGGCTCACGCTTCAGTCGTCCAGATCACGACCGCTCAACAAGCGGCTGATCATCTCCATCGAAAATCCGCGATAGCTCAAAAAACGCCCTTGCTTGGCACGCTCACGGGCATCAATCGGCAGATGGCCGGCAAACTTGCGGCGCCAGGTGTCTTCCAGTTGTGCTTGCCAACTGATGCCACACTCACGCAGCGCCAGATCGATATCGGCGCGTTGCAAGCCTCGCTGGCTCAGCTCTTCGCGAATCCGCGCAGGCCCGTAGCCCGAGCGTGCCCGGTAGGAAACAAAACTTTCGAGATAACGGGCTTCCGAAAGCAGCCCCTCTTCCGTCAAGCGGTCGAGGGCTGTTTCGATCATTTCGGGAGGGGCGCCACGCTGACGCAGTTTACGCGTCAGCTCGACACGACCATGCTCGCGACGTGCGAGCAGGTCCATTGCCGTACGCCGTACCGCAACCAGCGTATCGAGTACAACGGTCATCGTTGGGCTCAGATATCAGCGTCGGCTTCTGCCATGTCGTCAACAGGTTCGCGGTTGGCGGCGGCCTTGACGTCTGGCGCTGGGGTCAGCAGCTTGTCGCGGATCTGCTTCTCAAGGGTCGCCGCGATATCGGGGTTGTCCTGCAGGAACTTGGCCGAGTTGGCCTTGCCCTGACCGATCTTGCTGCCGTTGTAGGCATACCAGGCACCGGACTTCTCGACAAAACCGTGCAGCACGCCCAGGTCGATCATCTCGCCGTTCAGGTAAATACCCTTGCCGTAGAGAATCTGGAACTCAGCCTGACGGAATGGCGGAGCCACCTTGTTCTTCACTACCTTGACGCGGGTTTCGCTACCGACAACCTCGTCACCTTCCTTCACCGCGCCGGTACGACGGATGTCCAGGCGGACCGAAGCGTAGAACTTCAGCGCGTTACCACCGGTAGTGGTTTCCGGGCTGCCGAACATCACGCCGATTTTCATCCGGATCTGGTTGATGAAGATCACCAGGCAGTTGGCGTTCTTGATGTTACCGGTGATTTTACGCAGGGCCTGGGACATCAGACGGGCTTGCAGGCCGACGTGCATGTCGCCCATTTCGCCTTCGATCTCGGCCTTCGGCACCAGGGCCGCCACGGAGTCGACCACGATCACGTCGATGGCGTTGGAGCGCACCAGCATGTCGGTGATTTCCAGCGCTTGTTCGCCGGTGTCCGGCTGCGAAACCAGCAGGTCGTCAACATTGACGCCCAGCTTGCCAGCGTATTCAGGATCCAGGGCGTGCTCGGCATCGACGAACGCACAGGTGGCGCCCATTTTTTGTGCCTGGGCAATCACCGACAGGGTCAGGGTGGTTTTACCAGAAGACTCTGGACCGTAGATTTCAACGATACGGCCTTTTGGCAAGCCGCCAATGCCGAGCGCGATGTCCAGACCCAGAGAGCCAGTGGAAATAGCCGGGATCGCCTGACGGTCGTGATCGCCCATACGCATTACGGCACCCTTGCCGAATTGACGTTCGATCTGACCCAGGGCCGCAGCCAAGGCTTTCTTCTTGTTGTCGTCCATTAAAGTCCTCACGTAATCAATAAGGCCTGACGGCCAACACCTGTATAAGTAGACAGTATTGTTCCATAAAGATCGGGGATCGCCTACCCCTGATTTTCTATTTCTGCTGCAGCTCGTCGCAACAGCCCCTCTAATGCGGCCTTTACCGTTTGTCGGCGGACCTCGTCGCGGTTGCCAGGGAAGTGCTGGCACTCGGCCGTAACCTCGTCACCCACCCCCCAGGCCAGCCAGACGGTGCCTACCGGTTTGTCCGGCGAGCCGCCATCGGGGCCCGCCACACCGCTGACCGCCACGGCAAACCGCGCCAGGCTTTTTTCCTGGGCGCCACGGGCCATGGCCTCGACCACTTCACGGCTCACCGCGCCGACCTTGGGGAACAACCCTTGCGGCACATTCAACTGGCGGGTCTTCTGCCGATTGGAGTAGGTCACGTAGCCGGCCTCGAACCAGGCCGAACTTCCGGGGATCCGCGTGATGGCTTCAGCGATACCGCCACCGGTACAGGATTCGGCGGTGGTGACGTGGGCATTGAGCACCTGCAAACGCCGGCCAAGTTCGGCGGCGAGTTGGGTTATTTCCTTCACGGTCGTCTCCAGGAAAGTGCGGGGGTTTGCCTACCCTACAGGAGCCCATCGGCCACGCAAGCTGCAGACAGCGTCAACAGATTACCGGGCGATAGCCTGCACATAGGCCTGGCAGGCCCGCAGCGCGATCAGTCCGTTATCACCGGCATCGGTGATGCCGATAATTCGTTGAGCATGCGCCGGGTCAAGTCGGCCTCGCGGGGCTCCATGAACCACGCCGCGGGTGGCGGCGGTGGCTCGCATTGCGGGGCTGTCGACGGGGTCGCTGGCGTCGAGAAGGACTGACAGGCGCACATCAGCAGTGGCCAACCGATCACGCAGATAAACCTGATTACGCTGTGCATCGCTCAACTCCCGTGTGTGCTGTTGGTCGCTGGCGCGCAGTTGTTGCTCCAGAGCCTGGCGCTTGTGTTGTTCGGCCTGGTGTTGAGCCAGTGCCGCATGGCTTTGCTGGTTGAGCACCTGTGAATGCCGCGCGGCCTGGCGTTCAAAGGCCAGGCCATGGCGCCAGGCCTGGACCTGCCAACTGGCCGCCGCCGGGATGAGCATCAGCAGAGCAATAACCAGCATGCGCCCGCTCAGTTGCATAGCACCGCCCTCGCCTTCGCCCACAGTTGCTGGCGATGCTCCAACCCATTGAGCCCGCCATTGATCCGGCGGGTGATGGTGGTGAATTGGTCCTGGTCAGCCAGCTCATTCAAGCCATGGCTGTGCCAGAACCAGGCGGCGGATTCAGCGGCCCATTGCGGTTGCTCCAGCAACTCAGGAAAGTGCAGCAGGCGCTCATCGCCAAACAGCGCCCGGCTACAGGCCAGGTAATTGCTTCGCCCGGTAATCTGGATCAGCCCACGGCCGCGGTACTTCTGGCCGTCACCGTCGGCTTCGGGGCTATTACCCAAACGTGCGGCCAAGGTGCCAGTGTCGTACTTGCTCAGGTAGCGCTCGCCACCCAGTTCACGCACGTAGCGCAACTCACCGGACTCATGGCCGACCTGGGCGATAAAGGCTGCCATGCGTTGGGGGGCAGTGATGTCGCGGTGAAGCATGGCGGCGTTCAGCGCCGAAATAAAAACGCCCGCTTGGGCGCGGGCATTGGGCAGGATCTGTTGCAATTGCGTCAGTGTCATCATCCTTGATCTCCACGGCCTAAGAGGCCAATCCACGGGCCATGATCGAGCTGCGATAGCCCGTCGCCGTGTCACCTGCATGGGTCACCTTGTCAATCGACCAGCGCCCCTGCATATACCCCGGCCAGGTCTCATCCAGCAGCAACAGCCCTTCGGCGGACAGCAACGGGTTGCCAGGGCAATCGATGGCGATGGTCAGCCCTTCGCGACCCACCCGGCGCAACTCGCCCTCGGCCACGGAGCGCGCTTCGGTTTCGCTCTGGTAACGTTGGCGCAAGGTCTTGAACGGCGCGATCCCCACCTCGACCACACGCTGGCGAGAAGCCGCGGCATCCCACCAATTGACACGGCAGCCCTGGTATTTGGCCCGGGCATTTTCATCCACCCGCGCGCTGATAAACGCCTGCTCGCCAGGACGGTTGTCATGGGTCACCGACAGCCGCACATCCGGCAACTGCTGGCCCGACAACGACTTGACCTGACCGCTTTCGGCCAGCACATACAACTCGTTGATCGGTTTGGTCACTGCGTTGTAGCGCCTGGCCAGGCGGGTGATGAAGCCCATGTCAGTCTCATTCGACTGATCGATATGGTCGATCACAACCCCGTCCAATGCCGGCGCCACCCGGGGTGAAAACCCGTGCCGCGTGGCCAGTTGGCGAAACAACGCGCCCAGGGTCGTGGGACCATGGCTGGCGGAGCGGCGCTGACGGTAACCGCTTGGGTCCATCACGCTGAACGGCGCCGCCGTGGCCACGATCGCCAGGCGCATGGGAAACAGGTAGGGAGTGCGCTGGGTGATCACAAACTCGCCTTTTTCCACCAGCCCCGACTCGCGGTACCCCACGCGCAAGCCGATCTTGGCGCCCAGGCTCGGCAGGCCCTCCAGGCCCTCGATATTGATGGTCAGCTCCAGGCGGTCGGATTCGATGCCCGCCGCGTCGGTGTGTTTCCACTGCATCAGCCGTGGGTTGATCAACGCCGCGTTGGCGCCGTAGATCTCCACGACCGGGGTAAATCCCATAGCCATGCCGCCTCCTTAATCCCAGGCTGAAACGGGTGTTGCGACACCCGGTTGCGCATCCATCTCGGGCACGATCACCCATACGCCCGCCGGCAACACCGGGCCCTGCTCGGCAAGCCCGGGGTTCAAGCGCCAGAGGGTTTCTTCGGCTGCGTCATCGCAACGCCCCAGCTCGCGGTAAAGCAGCAGGTTGACCGAATCACCGGCAATACTTCGCACTCTACGCATTGACGAACTCCTCCAGCACCAGCGACCAGGTGACCACCATGGCCGTGCCGTCATCGATCACATTGGACTGGTTTTCCGTGAGCGCGGTTATGCGCCATAGCCCCCAGTTGCGGCCGATACCATCGACCAGCGGCAGCGGCGCCCGGGCATCCTGCAAGGCACGCAACTGGTCGAGGCGCTGCATGCCAACGGCCGCCATGGCGGTACCGGCGAAGGTCAGTTTTTCCAGCTTCTGGCCGTTCTGTCGCGACTGGGGCTTGCTGGCAATAATCTCCAGGTCGCCCCAGCCGCCATCACTGCTGCGCTGGAGCGTGGAATAGGCGAACCCTCGGGACAGCCCGAAAATAAAGTCGCCCAGCACCATCTGCTGTCGCATTAATCACCTCCATCGGTCAGTGCCGCATTGCGCCGGACCGCCAAAGAGTCGGTGAGCATCGGCACGCATTGGTTTTGCAGGGATTGCAGAACCCGGTCGACCACCTGCTGAGCGTCTGCGGGGTTGACGCCGGTGATCTGGATGCTCGGTGCCAGGGTGACCTGGACGTTGTCCGAGCGAGCGCTGTTGAGGTTTTTGCTCAAGGCCTCGGGTGATGGCAGGCGGTCACTGGGGCCGAACAATTTTTCACCGAGCCAACTACCGCCCTCGCCGCCCAACAGGCCACCGATAACGCCGCCCACCGCAGTGCCCACGCCAGGGAAGACCAGGGTGCCAAGGGCCGCTCCGGCAGAAGCGCCGGCCCATGCAGCACCGGCGGTACCGAGGCCGCTGCCGACGGCTCGCATGTTGCCGCTGCGCACGCCCTGGACGACGTTGATGGCGGCATCGGCGGAGCGCAATGGCGTCAACCTGCGCACGCCGATGGACCCCAGCCGGCTCAGGGTTGGGACCAGGCGGGAGGCTGGGGCCTTGCGCAGGCCGAGGGCTGATGCACTCTTTAATAGCAACGCCTTGCCTGCGCTCAACCCACGGGTAGAAACCCTTCGCCGGCTGGCGCTTACCGAAGTCACCCGCGCCAGGAACCCCGTTTTCAGGCCGTCAAAAACCTTGCCTGCGCGCTCGCCCAGGCTCCTCATGATTGCCATGGGCCCAGTGGCGCTCCTGCCGGTCCCTGAGGTTTTTCTCGGCATCGGTGGGCTGGTGCGGCCAGTGCCGTTTTGCCTCACCGTTTTTCGTGACCCTTTGGGCCCGTAACGAGCCCGCCCGGTCAAGGGTTCGCTGGCGCCTGGGCAGCAGCAGTCCTTGCTATCGTCCCGGAACAATTTCCCGACGTAGGGCAACTTGCCCAGCGTTGCATCGACTACCTTGCCCGATACCCGGCTCTTGACCGTATCAAGCAAGCTTTCACCCACCCATTTGGAACTCTTGCTCAACCAGGACTCAGTCGCCGAGGCCTTGTCTTCGGGCGCAGCTTGCGGCGCACTGGTCATGGCTTCAGCGACCGTGCCGCCCAGCGGTCCACCCGTGATAAACAGGGTGCCATTGAGGGTTTCCAGGCTCTCGCGCAGGCGCACCTGTTCCTCGGTCAACGCGTGGATATGCAGGCTGGCGTTGGCCAGGGCCAGGCTCAGCTCAGAAGGCGGCTCGGTTGCGCCGCCCACACTGGAGGCGCCAACCAGACTTTCGTCCTGTGCTTCAAGCAGGCCCGGCAGTTGCAAGGCTCCACTTTCGGCCAGCCCGGGAAAGGTCATCCAGCGTTTGTCTTCGTCGGCGAGCTTGAGCGTATATCGAGGGTCTTGCATCTCGCTCTACTCCTATTTGACGCCAAGGCGAATGATCGCGATGTCGTAGCGGCGCAATGCTTTGGCGGCATCCCATTCGAGAATTTCCGCTTCGTTTACCGAGTAAACCAGCGGGACGACGTCGAGGATTACTTCGATGTCGCGCTGCGAAAGAAGTCCGCCGGTTTGTTTAAAAAATCGTCGATGCGCTCCTGCAGTTGTGTCCAGTCGGGCACGGCCAGGCCGTCCAGGTCGGGGATCATCAGGCCGGTGCAGTGCGAGGTAATGAACTCGGCGCGCTCTTTGTTGGTGGCGAGTTTTTTCATCACCTTGGTGGCACGCAGGGCGGGCATTTCCAGGGTGACGCTGGTCAACACGCGGCCGGCCACTTCCAGCGGCAGCAGCAGTTGCACTTGCTCGCCGGGCTCGGTGGAGTCGCCCAGAAAGAACGAAGTCGGGCGCGTCGACATATCGTGTACGTGCTGGGCAATGCTCACGTAGTCCGGGCGCTTGAGTTGGTCGAGTTCCTTTTCCGAAAGGCCGGTGGCCAGTTTGGCCAGTTCGAAGAACTGGTCGTCCTCGTCCTCGCCGGCGCGGGCCAGCGCTTGTTTTTGCGCGGCGTAGAACAAGGGTTTGAGTTGGATCTGCTCGATGCTCGCACCGCTGTCGGCGGTGATCGGCGCCAGCAGGATATGCAGGGGTGGCTTCCAGGCCATGGGCGAAATTCCTTGAGTAAAAATGTTGGACCCGTCGTGGGCACGGTCAATGTAGGAGCTGGCTTGCCTGCGATACAGGCAGCGCGGTCTTTCAGTTGAACAGAGGTGATGCAATCGCAGGCAAGCCAGCTCCCACACTGACCGTGACTATTTCAGATCCGTGAAAAGGCTTACGGCATCAGCACCGCGCGCCGGGCATCACCGAGGATGTCGACGCCGTTGAGTATGAACTTCTGGGTGCGTACGTCGATGTCGATCACCGGCACGCCGTTGTCCAGGCGCTGGTAGGTGCGGCAGGACAGATCCAGTGTAGTGGTGGCCTTGTCGCCCATCTTCAGCTTGGCCTCGTCCAGGGATTTGAGCTTGCCGCCGACGGTGTGGTAGGTGAAATAGGTCTTGCCGTCCTGGTCCTGGCCCGCTTCACGCACGTTGAGCAGGATGTCCTCACCCAAGCGCACACCCAGGGCCAGCATGATTTCAGGACCGGCGCCTTGCAGCACCAATTTGGCGTTCAACACCTTGGCGCTCTTGGCCATTTCTTCGGCGATAAAGCGCCCGCCGGACATGGGCTCCATTTCGAATTCGATCTTCGGCGGGGTGAACTCTTCGACGGTCGCCGACAGCGGCAGGCCCTGGAGGGTGGCCGCAATGGCCTGTCTGACTCGGTTGGTAAACATTAGAGAACGTCCTCCAGGAACTGCTCGATGATTTCATCGCGGGCATTGAGTTGATAAACCATGTGTTCGTTCGGCGCGTAGCGGCCGTAGTCGATCACGATGAACCAGGTGCCGTTCTTGTACTTCTCGACACTGTTGAGTTCCGGGTGCAGGTACACGCTACCGCCCGGGATGGTCTCGTCGGCCACCAGGGTTTGCAGCCAGTCGTTGATACGCTTGACCTCCTGGTCCATGAACGACTTGGTCAGGTTGTGCGCCATGGCTTTCTGCCCGGCCTTGACCAGCTTGCGGCTGATGGCGTCTTCCAGGCCGACATAGCTGATGAACTTGCCGGTGATGGAGCGGTTACCCAGCAGCGAGAAGCCGCCGAGGATGGTGCGCGCGTAATAGCTCACGCCGTAGCGGTTGAGCAGGTCGCCCTCGGTGGAGGTGTCGAGGATGTTGTACTCGACCACCCGCGACACGTCTTCGGCGAAGGTCACCTGGTTGCCTGGGCTCTCCCACTGCTTGACCTTGGCCAAGGCGGCGATGGCCAGGGACGACGGCGCGAGGAACACGTTTTTCTTCGCCGCCTTGGAGTACACCGACGGCATGTTGTGTACCAGCAGGCAGCGGTCGAAACCCAGGTCGGCGCCACCCAGCTCGCCGCTGTAGGTCACTTGGTCGGCGACGCTGGCGTCTTTGCCGTCCAGCACCACGCGGGCCTTGATGCGCTTGCCGAAAGCGGCAAACTCACCGGCCACAGCCTTGGTCCCGGTAAAGCCTGGCGCGCCAATGATGGTCAGGTCTTCCGGGACGCTGCCAAGCGCCGCGAGACCCAGTTTGCGACCGGTCACCGGCTCATTGCCGCCGATCACGTTATTGAGCGTATCGGCGGGCGTGCTGCCCTCTTCGACGATCACCACATAGACCGGCACCTTGACCACTTTGAGGATCTGGTACACCGCATGAAACAGCGTGCCCGACTCGGCGCCGGTAGGGTCCAGCAGTGCCTGGGCGGTGAAGCTGTTGATGCGAAACGGGGCGTTTTTCGGGATCGACAGGTGCGCATTGGGCGCGGTACCGACCAGGCCGATCACGTTGCCACCCAGGCCACCCATGGCCTCGGGGGATTCGCTGGCATTGACGGTGATGCCGTTATGCTCGAAGTTCAAAACCTCAGCCATGATTATTCAGCCTTCTTGGTGACGGCCTTCTTGGCCGGTGGGGTGTCTTGGGCGGCAGCCAGCACGCTGGTCAGTTCCAGGCGGCCGGCAGTGCGCAGAGCGGATGCTTCGACGTCCAGCAGGTCCAGTTCCTGGCCGACGGTGGACCAGTGGCCACCTCCGGTGGGGAATGGGATGAGGACGGTGTAGGTTTGGCGGTTGGCCATGGGGGTACTCCAGAAACGCGAAAGCCCCAGCGATGGGGCTTTCTTGGATGCGAAAAAAAACCGCTCTCGCGGTGTTTATGGTTGCTGCCGGATTACTCACCCGGCAGTGGGTAGCGCGCCTTGATTTCGGCGACTTTAGCCCGCCACGCTTTCTCCTTGGCCTCGGTTTGATCGTACTGCCACTCCATATAGAGCGGGTCCGAATCTGTTCGGTAAGCCAGGCGACGATTGAAAGCTATATCAGCGGCCTGTTCGACCTGCAAAGCGGTGTCGACTTCGGCTTTAGAAAATCCCATCTCAAGCAACTGCTCTACAGTCACATTGTAGAAAGTCTGATCTTTATTTCTGAACTCTTTAATCATCATCAAACTCCAGCAGCTACGACGTTGCCGACATTACTCAGCAAATTGGACAAACTCCCACCGGAGTCCTTGACCAAACCACTAACAAGGTGCGCCCAAGTCTTGTTTTGGGTAATCGACGACGCAAACACCGACAACACCATCGTGGCACCGCTCAACTCAGCAAGTTTTGTTGAGAGCTCTGCATCTACAATAGAATACGTAAACTCTACCCTATAGTTCGCAGAGTACCCCGAGTAAAAAACATTGACCGCGCCTAACGTCAGCCTACTCCCTGAAAAGGTAACCGAGCCCTGCACGGAAGCGGACGGGCCATGTGCGCGATGAAATAGAGATGAAGCGAAGGAATACCAGCCAGACGTTCCTGCTTTTAATACCGTAGGCATAACAACATCAACAAATCGAAAGTAAACACTTCCCCCCTCTAGCGACAAGAAGTGAATATTTGAGCTGCCAGGCATATACTCGCCAACCTTCGGAGAAAAAACCGGTTTACTTCCTGTACCATACATCATGAAAATCAATTTATTCGAGATTGACCAATAAGGAGTTTGATCAGTAGGCGCCGCATATTCATGCGTCTGAGCAGCCTTCAAATAAATCGTTACATAAGGGGTAGTATTCGATCGCCCCATCGCCTCCTTAATTGATTTAAGTGGTGCCTCGACCGAGCCCAAGGCCAGATCGTTACCACTTACCGCATCGACATAAAACGACCTGGACATTTCAGGAATAGCGCGAACTGCTGCCACAACAGAAGCATCTATTTCAGCGACCTTCCCATTTACTGCACTCGTCAACTTATTTGCCGCCGCGACCAAACTGGTGATCGTAGTTTCCATACTCATAATTAACTTCCTATATTACTTATCTTTTGAGCCAACTCATCAGTTGACTTCCAAGGCCATGACCCGAAATAGCACACCAACATGCCGAGCCATATTGTCAACGCTGGCCGTAGCAAGCTGCGCAATCTCCTCCGTCAACAACACATTCAGGTTTTCACTGCCCACCACAATCGTCACGCTATCCACCGGCAACGGCGAAATATCCAACGTAAACTTCTGCAACACCCGCGCAGCCGCCGCCTTATACGTCAGCAACTTCCCCGCCACCGAGTACACGGCCAACAACGTGCCACTGGCGAGATAAAACCCAAACTCGCCAATCTCATACTCGCTATCGCCATCAAACAGCGCGGCCATGCGCAGTTGGCGCTGGCCCAGGTCTTCGTAATCCACAATCGCCACGCGCTGGCGCTCATTGCGCAGGGCGGTTTCGTTGCCGGTGGGGTTGTAGCGGCCGGTGCCGGCGGCGATGTGGGTGATTTCGCCTTTCAAGCCTTGGTTCTTTGCCTGCAGCACTTCATCCAACCCCTTGGAGGTGAAGCGCACCAGGCGCGTAGTGTCATCGGTCATGGCTGCGCCCTGAGGTCGTAGTCGTTAATGGTGTAGTGCTGGGCGACGCCCGCACTGTTAAGCCTTGAACTCAATACAAGTTCCGGCAGCGCGCCGCACAACGACAACTCGCCGTCGTTCAGCGCCCGGTGGACGGCGCCGGTGATCGGCAGCCCACCGAACACTTCATGCACCAGGGTGATGGTGGCCAGGTCGCGCTCGCTCTTGGCCGCGTTGATGCGGCGGATCAGGCGGTTGTGGTCGCCACTGGACCAACTGCGGCCGATGATCGCTTGCACGTCGAAGGTGTAGGGCTGGGCCAGCGGACGCTGTTGGTACCAGGCCAGGATGTTGGGGGTAAACCCCAGGGATTCGACCGCGTGGCTCAGCGCCTTGGGTGTGCCGGCCTGGCGCTGGATCTGCCAGGACAGGGCGACCGTGAGGCGCTTTTCGGTTTCGTCGGCTGCGGCGTTCCATTCACTCACGCCACGGTCGGCGGCCAGGTAAGGCAGGAATGCCTGCGGCGTTTGAAGCGGATTCATCAGCGTCGGGAACGGCGGCTCGACCCGGTCGAGCAGCTTGCCGAAGCCCAGGTCCAACGCCTTCTCCAGCGGTGAACTGTTGGCCGGCAATAAACTGGATGTGTGCTCACTCATAGCGTCAGCACCTGCACCTCGACACCCGTGCAATACGGAGCCTGGAAGGCTGTGGTGACGATCGGTGCCAACGGTTCGAGAATCTCCAGTTGCGCAGCCCCGGCGGTGTGAATGGTGTAGTCGATCCAACTCGGGTCCACGCGCCCTTCAAGGCGGTGGCAGGATTCAGCATAACGTTGCAGCAACTGCTGGGCCGCCACTTGCGTAAGCCCCGAGTCCGGGCCAGCGTTGATCCGGGCGACCACGCGGATCTTGTAGGGCACGATCTGCGCGCCCTGCACCGTCACCCAATCGGTTTCCGGGCGCACATCGGGCCGGGCGAAATGGCGGCGCACACCTTCAAGCAAGTCTGTCGATGGCGTGCCATTACCCGAGCGGGAAAGCACTGTGACCATTACCTCCCCAGGTGCCGTGCGCCGAGCGTTGCCATCCTTGACCTGGGCGGCATAACCATCCGGGTCGAAGGTATAACTGACCGTCACCACGCCTGCAGCGGCACTCTGTACTTTCACCACCGGCCGCTCGCCAAGGGTGAAGACCTCACGGCGATACTGCATGCGTGAACCCGCAGCCGGCGCGTGGGGCGCCAGGTAGTAGCGCAGCCGCGCATCGTCATCGCTTTCCAGGGTTGGCGGCACGGGCGGGAACGCCGCCGGGTCGCCCGGGTCGAGTACCTGGCGTTCCAGGCCCATATCGGCCAGGCGCGCATCCAGGTTACTGCCGGTGGCCCACCACGCCAGCATCTGCTGGATGCGGGCGTTGTACTTGCGCTCATGGGTTTGCAGGCGCACGCAAAAGGCTTCCAGGGCCAGGGTCAACAACTCGCTTTCGTTGTCCAGGCTGACCTTGAGCTTGGCCGCGCTTTGCGGGGCGCGGGCGGCCACATAGTCGACGACAAACGCCTTGAACTGCGCCAGCAACGGTTCGAATTCATCGACGGCGATGAGGTCGGGCGGCGCCAGTTGGTTTTGCCCAGGGATCAACATGCTCATGTCACCACCTCGAAGGATTGCTTGCGGTTTTTCCAGGTGCCGGCAAACCGCAACAGCAGGCCTGCGCCCTGGCGATTGGCGACGATGACTTGCGGCACAAAATCGCCGATGCCGTTCTGCGGGTTGTAAAAGGCCTGGGCGGCATGGCTTTGGGCGAGGATCAGCAGATCGTCGCCCAGGTTCTGCCCCAGCAGCTGCGGGATCAGCGAACCGTAGAGCGGGCGTTTCTGCCGTGTGCCCAAAGGTGTGGTCAGGGCCCGGGTGGCGCGCTGGACGAATTGCGGCCAGTCGTCCACCACGGCCCCGGTGTTTCTCTCAATTCCGATCATGGCAAATCCTTATGCCGTGCTGATAACTCGGCCCTGGTGATCCACCACCGGGCCACTCAAGTGCACGCCGGATGCATCCAGCAGCATGCCGACGGCTCCGACCTGCAGACTGATGGTTGCGGCGGTCATGACTAAACGGGCGGCGCCCAAACTCATTTCCACTTGCTCGCGAGAGCCGCTGAATGCCGCTGGTCCATTGTTCCAAGCCAATACATGTGCTGCGGCGTCGTAGGCGCTTTGCGTGCCGTCCTCATAACGCCGGCTCGTCAGGCTGGCCACACTGGACAGCGGCGGAAAGCGGTCACTGTTCAGGCCAAACAACGCCACCGACTGGCCCCCGCCCTCGCCGCCGCCGTAGTTGAGCAGCAGGCATTGTTCACCCACCGTGGGGATTCGCGTTTCCGTCTGCGCCCCGGCGCTGGGGTTGAAAAAGCGAATCGCCGGGGTCAGCAATTCACCATGGCTGACCTTGCAGGTATTGCTAGCCGCGTCGACCTCCTGGCACACGCCGATCCGGCAAAAGCTCTCGGCCCGCCGATAGAGGTCTTCAAGCTGGGTTTCCATCTGCGCCAGGCGCTCGACAATGGGCGCCAGTTGCAGGCGTAACAGTGCATCGAACATGGGCTACTCCTGCAATGGCCGGTATTGATCGGGGTCGTCGATATTCGACACCTCCCAGGTACAGGCAAACAGCGGCTTGCCGATGGGGTCGTCGAGCAGCGGCGGGCCGAGGTACAGGGTTTGGTTGAAGGACACGGTCCAACTGTCGTAATGGGTCTCGCCCCCCGCCACGGTCGCCGGCAGCGCGACAATATTCATGGGCACATCGCATTGGGCCGCCGGCAATTGCCAACGGTTATCCAGCACCAGGTCCATCAACTGGCTCGCCAGGTCACAGGCCTCAAAGGGCTGCGCGCCCTGGGCGACCATGATCTTGAGTGAAATCGACAGCACATGGGCCTTGCGCCCCTCAAGGGAGCGTACGCCCGGGCCATTACGCTCGAGCGTGATCGCCACACCGGTTTCATCCGCCGCCAGAACGCCCGGCGGGCTGCCTACCTGTAGCTTGGGGAACGCCGCACGCAGCGCCTGGCCGATGGCAATCGGCAGCTGTGAAGGTTTTTCAATGAGGGTCATGGTGTGGCTTCCTTGCAACAATCATTTTGAATCCGGGGGCTGGTTGATCCCGATGCGCTTGGCGGCCCAGCGCTCATAAAGGCCGATGGCGACATCGGCACCGGCCATGGCGGTCAGGCACCCCAAGGCACCGGCCGTCCAGATCGACATGCCAGCGGCGTACAGCAACATCAACGCTGAAACCCCGCACACCATGCATGCCCCGGAACGCAGGGCCAGGCGGCGGACCAGCGACCAACCGCGGGCGCCCTCCTTGTCGGCGCGCCACATCTCCCCGGATACGCCGCCGATCAGGGCCAGAATAATCACCAGCCAGATAGGCATTTCTGCCAACGCTTGCTGCTCGTTTGTCATGTCACGCCTCCTGGAATGCGTAGAACCGGCAGATGGCCGGTGCGTTGATAAATAGATGGATGGGGTTGTCGGTAGGCATTCCAAAAAGCCCGGTGGCCCGGGCTTTTCAGTAATACGGTCCGTGCGATCTTTCGGCGCTACTGGCGCGGTACGGATCTTTCCTCGATGTTTTTCCGACCACGATCCCTGTCTGCCGGATAACTGCTTCTGGTGCTTTACGCTGCACACCCGGGTCAGTTGCCAACCCTCTGAACCGTCAAGGCCGGTTCATCGCTGCCTGTTGTAAAACTGTGAAACTAAAGAGCGTCGGCATCCTTGCCGGTGTTGCCTGGCGTCCTTGCCATCACTCGATGGCGTCCATGCCAGTGTTGCGTGCCTTCCTTGTCTTCCTTGGCAGCATCCTTGCCGCCTCCACCAGGCCTTGTTGGCTGGCTTGAGATGGAGAATATGCATGTATGCATATACAGTCAATGCATAAATGCATTTAATTTTGCAGTTGAAATGCACAAACGCATTAAACCCTTGGGCAGCGGGCACTTGGAGGTTTTCCACAGGCGAAAAAAAGCCCGCTCTCAGGCGGGCTGTTTCTTACAGATACGGTTTAGCGAGCGTACATGCCCCACCAGAAAACGTGGCCGAGAATGCTGATCTGCTCCTCCTGGATATCCTGGAAGCTGTAGTCCTCATCCGGATGCTCATCGCGATTGAAACTGCGCAGGCGGATCCCCGAAGGTAGACGATAGAGCTGTTTGACCCGCAATTGGCCGTTGTGGTTGATGGCATACAAATCGCCATCCACGATATCGCCAATCCCGCTCTTGCCGGCGTTCACCCCCACCGTCGCCCCATCGCGCAACACCGGCAGCATGCTGTTGCCACGCACCGTCACACACTTGGCCTGGTCGAACTGCACACCGTTATGCCGCAGGCTGCGCTTGCCGAACCGCAAGCTGGCCTTCTCGCTTTCCTCGATGACGAATCTTCCTGATCCAGCAGCCAATTCAACCTCGCGCAAAAAGGGGATCGACACCTCGTCATCATTAACGGGCGTGTCGTCGTCCCACAGGCTTATGTCCTTGAGCTCCGAATGCATCGGGTCACGCTCTTCCTGCCACGCCGACCCCGCGCGCCCGCGCAACTGGTCAGTGCTCACCCGAAAATAATCGGCGATACGCGAGATGTGCTTGTCCGACGGATCAACGATCTTGCCGCTGAGAATCCGGGACAGGGTGGATTGAGGCACGCCGGTACGCCGGTGAAGCTCCGTGGGGGAGATCCCGTCGCGATCGAGCAGCTCTCTTAAGACGATTGAAACGTTGCGTTTTTGCATAAACGGGATAGTGACGGGAGTTTTGGGGGTTGGCAAATGCTAATTTGCATATTTTGTGCATGGCGTGTGACCTGTAAAGCACTGACCACGCACATCCACACCTACATGCCGGCTTTCTGTAGGAGCGAGCTTGTCTCCGGGCGGCGTTCCGACGAAGAACGTCAACGATAATGCGTGCTTGCTAGGTAAACGCGGTGCTCTGAGGTTTTTCGTCGGAACGCCGCCCGGAGACAAGCTCGCTCCTACAGTCAAGATCGGCGTTAGACGTACGCCTGGTGCGTTTTACCTGGCCGTTTGTGAACTGCGAAGCACTGACCTCGCATGTTAACCTTGCCGCCATCGCAAAAAATGCTGGGCCAAGCGCCCCCTTTGCCCCATCACTTTCAACGAATTTGCCTACTATCCAATGAGTAAAAACACGTCCGATCTGTCCTCCCACACGCCGATGATGCAGCAGTACTGGCGCCTGAAAAACCAGCACCCTGATCAATTGATGTTCTATCGCATGGGCGACTTCTACGAGATCTTCTATGAAGATGCGAAGAAGGCCGCCAAGTTGCTGGACATCACCCTGACCGCGCGCGGGCAGTCGGCTGGGCAGGCGATTCCGATGTGTGGGATTCCCTATCACTCGTTGGAAGGTTACTTGGCCAAGCTGGTCAAGCTCGGTGAGTCGGTGGTGATCTGCGAGCAGATCGGCGACCCGGCTACCAGCAAGGGGCCGGTGGAGCGTCAGGTGGTGCGCATCATTACACCGGGGACGGTGAGTGATGAGGCCCTGCTGGATGAGCGGCGTGACAACCTGATCGCGGCGGTGCTGGGGGATGAGCGGCTGTTCGGCCTGGCGGTGCTGGATATCACCAGTGGCAATTTCACGGTCCTGGAAATCAAGGGCTGGGAAAACCTGCTGGCGGAACTGGAGCGGATCAATCCGGTGGAGTTGATGATTCCGGATGACTGGCCCAAGGATTTGCCGGCAGAAAAGCGCCGTGGGGCCAAGCGTCGTGCGCCGTGGGATTTTGAGCGCGATTCGGCGCTGAAAAGTCTGTGCCAGCAATTTTCCGTACAAGATCTGAAGGGTTTTGGTTGCGAGACCCTGACCCTGGCCATCGGCGCCGCCGGTTGCCTGCTCAATTACGCCAAGGAAACCCAGCGCACCGCCCTGCCCCATTTGCGCAGCCTGCGCCATGAACGCCTGGACGACACGGTAGTGCTCGATGGGGCCAGCCGACGCAATCTGGAGTTGGACACCAACCTGGCCGGTGGGCGCGACAACACCCTGCAGTCGGTGGTGGACCGTTGCCAGACCGCCATGGGCAGCCGTTTGCTGACCCGTTGGCTGAACCGCCCGCTGCGCGACCTGACCGTGCTGCAGGCACGCCAGTCCTCTATTACCTGCCTGCTGGACGGCTACCGCTTTGAAAAGCTGCAACCGCAGCTCAAGGAAATCGGCGATATCGAGCGGATTCTCGCGCGCATCGGCCTGCGTAATGCCCGCCCGCGCGACCTGGCGCGCCTGCGTGACGCGTTGGGCGTACTGCCCGAGCTGCAACAGGCTATGACCGAGCTGGAAGCGCCGCACCTGCAGCAACTTGCCGTCACGGCCAGCACCTACCCGGAACTGGCTGCGCTGCTGGAAAAAGCCATTATCGACAACCCACCGGCGATCATCCGCGACGGCGGCGTGCTCAAGACCGGCTACGACAGCGAGCTGGACGAGCTGCAAGCCTTGAGCGAGAACGCCGGGCAGTTCCTGATCGACCTGGAAGCCCGCGAAAAGGCGCGTACCGGCCTGGCTAACCTGAAAGTCGGCTATAACCGCGTGCACGGCTACTTTATTGAGTTGCCGAGCAAGCAGGCCGAACAGGCGCCTATCGATTACCAGCGCCGCCAGACACTCAAGGGTGCCGAACGCTTCATTACCCCCGAGTTGAAGGAGTTCGAAGACAAGGCGCTGTCGGCCAAGAGCCGCGCCCTGGCCCGGGAGAAGATGCTCTATGAGGCCTTGCTCGAAGACCTGATCGGCAAGCTGGCCCCCTTGCAGGACACCGCCGCGGCGCTGGCCGAGCTGGATGTGTTGAGCAACCTTGCCGAACGCGCCTTGAACCTTGACCTGAACTGCCCGCGGTTTGTCAGCGAGCCGTGCATGCGCATTGTCCAGGGTCGCCACCCGGTAGTGGAACAAGTGCTGACCACCCCGTTCGTGGCCAACGACCTGTCGCTGGATGACGATACGCGCATGCTGGTGATCACCGGTCCGAACATGGGCGGTAAATCCACCTACATGCGCCAGACCGCATTGATCGTGTTGCTGGCCCATATCGGTAGCTTCGTGCCGGCAGCCAGTTGCGAGTTGTCCCTGGTGGACCGCATCTTTACCCGGATCGGCTCCAGCGATGACCTGGCCGGTGGCCGATCGACCTTTATGGTGGAAATGAGCGAGACCGCCAATATCCTGCACAACGCCAGCGACCGTAGCCTGGTGCTGATGGACGAAGTGGGACGCGGCACCAGTACCTTCGACGGCCTGTCCCTGGCCTGGGCTGCCGCCGAGCGCCTGGCGCATCTGCGGGCCTATACGCTGTTTGCCACCCACTACTTCGAACTGACCGTGCTGCCGGAAAGCGAGCCACTGGTGGCCAACGTGCATCTCAATGCCACCGAGCACAACGAACGCATCGTGTTCCTGCACCATGTGCTGCCAGGGCCGGCCAGCCAGAGTTACGGCCTGGCCGTGGCCCAGTTGGCCGGTGTACCGAACGACGTGATTTTGCGCGCCCGCGAGCACCTCAGCCGCCTGGAAACCACGGCCCTGCCCCATGAGAATGTGGTCGTCAGCCCAGCCAAGGCCGCCAGCAAACCGGCGGCACCGCACCAGAGCGATATGTTCGCCAGCCTGCCCCATCCGGTGCTGGATGAGTTAGCAAAGCTTGACCTGGATGACTTGACACCGCGTAAAGCGCTCGAAATGTTATATGCACTGAAGACTCGGATATAACGCAGACGCTTGCAAGCTGGTAGACTCTCGCGCGGTTTGGGATGCTGCGGGCTTTTAGCCTGGCCTGCAGACTATCGCTCCCGAACCTCGCGAGCCCTGCCACAAGGGGTTTCGCTGCCGCCGCCTGAGGAGAGAATTAGAAATGACCTTCGTCGTCACCGACAACTGCATCAAGTGCAAGTACACCGACTGCGTAGAAGTGTGTCCGGTGGACTGCTTTTACGAAGGCCCGAACTTCTTGGTAATCCACCCGGACGAGTGCATTGACTGCGCCCTGTGTGAGCCAGAATGCCCGGCCGTTGCGATTTTCTCCGAGGATGAAGTCCCGGAAGAGATGCAGGAATTTATTCAGTTGAACGTTGAGCTGGCGGAAATCTGGCCAAACATCACTGAGAAGAAAGACTCGCTGCCAGACGCAGCCGAGTGGGATGGCGTAAAAGGCAAGATCAAAGACCTCGAACGCTAACAGCGTCGCGCCCCTCCAAAAGGCCCCTTGCGGGCCTTTTTGCGTTTCTGCATGCCGGCCTTTCACTTTTCTGCAGACAAAAAAAGGGGCGGTTTGACCCGCCCACATTTTTTCCCTAGTCCCTGTGTTCCTTTTCATCGTCCTGATGAATCGCATCCTGCGAGGTTCCTTGAGTCATCGTTCCTTGATGACCGTGTCAATCCGTGGACACAGGGCTGATATTAGAGACTTCCCGAACAAGTTCAACGGGATCCATTCTCAAGCACAACACGCAACCGCCCTCATCATCAGAAAAATAAATGTTATTTTTCAATGAGATATAAATGTATCCGGGTAATTTGAGACGTCCCGGCACGGTTAAAAAACCAAACACTTACGAAAAAGTAAGCGAATGCTTACACGGGCCATTAGGGAAATGCGTACCCAGCCTCCCAAAAGGTTTACGCCAGACATTAAAAAGCCCCGACAAGGTCGAGGCTTTTTTACCTTGAGGTCGATCAGTCGTCGCTGACAGTGATGGTCGGCATTGCCTGGGAACCGGCTTCCTGCAAGACGATCCGCGCGCCCACGTGACGGGCAAGCTCCTGGTAGACCATGGCGATCTGCCCGTCGGGCTCGGCGACCACCGTCGGTTTGCCACCATCGGCCTGCTCACGAATGCCCATCGACAGCGGCAACGACGCCAGCAGCTCAACGCCATATTGGGTGGCGAGTTTCTCGCCGCCGCCTTCGCCGAACAGATGCTCGGCATGACCGCAGTTGGAGCAGATGTGCACCGCCATGTTTTCCACCACACCCAGCACCGGGATGCTGACCTTGCGGAACATCTCCACGCCTTTACGCGCGTCGAGCAGCGCCAGGTCCTGGGGCGTGGTCACGATCACGGCACCCGCCACCGGCACCTTTTGCGCCAGGGTCAGTTGGATATCACCGGTGCCTGGCGGCATGTCGATCACCAGGTAGTCGAGGTTGCCCCAATCGGTCTGCATCACCAACTGCATCAAGGCCCCGGAGACCATCGGCCCACGCCAGACCATGGGCGTGTTGTCATCGGTAAGGAACGCCATCGACATCACTTCCACGCCATGGGCCTGGATCGGCACGAACCACTTCTGGTCCTTGATCTTCGGCCGCGAACCTTCGGCAATGCCGAACATCACGCCTTGGCTGGGGCCATAGATATCGGCGTCGAGAATCCCCACCCTGGCCCCTTCACGGGCCAGGGCCAGGGCCAGGTTGGCCGCGGTGGTCGACTTGCCCACGCCGCCCTTGCCGGATGCCACGGCCACCACGTTCTTGACGTTGGCCAGGCCAGGGATCTGGGCCTGGGCCTTGTGCGCGGCGATCACGCACTGGATGTCGACCTTGGCCGAACGCACACCGTCCAGGCCTTCAATGGCCATTTGCAGCATCTGTGCCCAGCCACTCTTGAACAAACCTGCGGCGTAGCCCAGTTCAAGCTGGACCGTGACCTGATCGCCCTGCACATCAATGGCCCGGACACAGCCGGCGCTGACCGGGTCCTGGTTCAGATAGGGATCGGTGTACTGGCGAAGAACGGCTTCCACCGCTGCGCGATTGACGGCGCTCATGGGCTACTCCCGGAAAAGACAGACTAAAACAGGCGGCTATCCTAACCGTTCCCGCGCTTGAGGGGCACGCTTTCGCGACATTGGAAAACCCTGAAACAGCCTCACGGGGTGAAATAAATTTCCCGGCGCTTTATAGTGGCCGACCTCCGTTTCATCAAGTAGCCGAGCCCCATGTCCGAGCCACGCAAGATCCTCGTCACCAGCGCCCTGCCCTATGCCAATGGTTCCATCCATCTTGGCCATATGCTTGAGTACATCCAGACCGATATGTGGGTGCGCTTCCAGAAGCATCGCGGCAATCAATGCATTTATGTCTGCGCGGACGACGCCCACGGTTCGGCCATCATGTTGCGCGCCGAAAAGGAAGGCATCACCCCGGAACAACTGATCGCCAACGTCCAGGCTGAACATAGCGCCGACTTTGCCGAGTTCCTGGTGGATTTCGACAACTTCCACTCGACCCACGCCGAAGAAAACCGCGAGCTGTCGAGCCAGATCTACCTGAAGCTGCGTGATGCCGGGCACATTGCCACGCGCTCGATCACCCAGTATTTCGACCCGGAAAAGAAAATGTTCCTGGCCGACCGCTTCATCAAGGGCACCTGCCCCAAGTGCGGCACTGAAGACCAGTACGGCGACAACTGCGAAAAATGCGGTGCCACCTACGCACCGACCGACCTGAAGGATCCGAAGTCGGCGATCTCGGGCGCCACCCCGGTGCTCAAGGATTCCCAGCACTTCTTCTTCAAGCTCCCGGACTTCCAGGAAATGCTGCAGACCTGGACCCGCAGCGGCACCCTGCAGGACGCGGTGGCGAACAAGATCGCCGAATGGCTGGATGCCGGACTGCAACAGTGGGACATCTCCCGCGATGCGCCGTACTTCGGCTTCGAGATCCCCGATGAGCCGGGCAAATACTTTTATGTATGGCTGGATGCGCCGATCGGCTACATGGCCAGCTTCAAGAACCTCTGCGACCGCACGCCTGAGCTGGACTTCGACGCGTTCTGGGGCAAGGACTCCACCGCCGAGCTGTACCATTTCATCGGCAAGGATATCGTCAACTTCCACGCCCTGTTCTGGCCGGCAATGCTCGAAGGTTCGGGCTACCGCAAGCCAACCGGCATCGCCGTACACGGTTACCTGACGGTCAATGGCCAGAAGATGTCCAAGTCCCGTGGCACCTTTATCAAGGCGCGCACCTATCTGGACCACCTGTCGCCGGAATACCTGCGCTACTACTACGCCTCCAAGCTGGGCCGTGGCGTCGACGACCTGGACCTGAACCTGGAAGACTTCGTGCAGAAGGTCAATTCGGACCTGGTGGGCAAGGTGGTCAACATCGCCAGCCGTTGCGCCGGGTTTATCCACAAGGGCAATGCTGGCGTGATGGTGCCGGTCAACGCCGCGCCGGAGCTGACCGACGCCTTCCTGGCCGCCGCGCCAAGCATCGCCGATGCCTATGAAGCCCGCGACTTTGCCCGTGCCATGCGCGAGATCATGGGCCTGGCCGACCGTGCCAACGCCTGGATCGCCGACAAGGCGCCGTGGTCATTGAACAAGCAGGAAGGCAAGCAGGATGAAGTCCAGGCCATCTGCGCCACCGGCATCAACCTGTTCCGCCAGTTGGTGATCTTCCTCAAGCCGGTGCTGCCGTTGCTGGCCGCTGACGCCGAGGCGTTCCTCAACGTTGCACCGTTGACCTGGAATGACCACACCAGCCTGCTCAACAACCATCAGCTCAACGAATTCAAGCCGCTGATGACCCGTATCGACCCGGTCAAGGTACAGGCCATGACGGACGCCTCCAAGGAAGACCTGACTGCCAGCCAGACCGATACCGGCCAGGCAGCCCCAGCGGGCAATGGCGAGCTGGCCAAGGATCCGCTGTCGCCGGAAATCGACTTCGACGCGTTTGCCGCGGTGGACCTGCGGGTTGCACTGATCATCAAGGCCGAAGCCGTGGAAGGCGCCGACAAGCTGTTGCGCCTGACTCTGGATATCGGTGATGAGCAGCGTAATGTGTTCTCCGGGATCAAGAGTGCCTATCCGGATCCGTCCAAGCTCGATGGTCGGCTGACCATGATGATCGCCAACCTCAAGCCACGGAAAATGAAGTTCGGTATTTCCGAAGGCATGGTGATGGCGGCAGGTCCCGGCGGCGAGGAAATCTACCTGCTCAGCCCGGACAGCGGCGCCAAGCCTGGCCAGCGCATCAAGTAACCCGAAGTGCCCTGTCGCGGTGATTGGCCGCGACAGGGCGGTTTGCGCTAGTACCCTCTTCCTGCTTGCCGGATAATCAGGCCCTGTTTGCTTAACCGGCTCGACCATGACCGAACTGCTTGTCGCCCTTCTCAGCGCCGCCCTGATCAGCCATTACCTGCTGCGTCTGACGCTGCCCGGTGATCCACAGCTGGAGCGGCGGCGGGTGCATGCCCTGGGGTTGGCGACCATGTTGTTGGTCGCATTCAGCGGCCTATCGGCCTGCCTGCTGGATAAATTTGTATTACAACCCTTGGCGCTGGGCGCGTTATGGCTGTTTGCTTATGTACCCGTGGTGATTCTATTGAGCCAGCCGTTGCTGAATGCGCTTGCCCGCCGCGTGCCCGCACTGCCCTTCGATGGGTTATGGGTGCCGCTGCTGGCTAGCACCGGCGTACTCAGCGTGGCCCTCCTGGGCCCGGGCAACGCAGGCGAGCTGATCTATAGCCTGGGCATCGGCCCCGCGTTCTGGCTGGTCCTCAGCCTGTTCAACGACCTGCGCCAGCGAATAGACGAAAACGATATCCCCAGGCCCTTCAACGGCCTGCCCGTGGACCTGCTGAGTGCCGGGCTGCTGGCGGTGGCGTTCCTGGGCTTAAACGCAATGATCAAACCATGAGCCTGATTCAACGTATCGATGCCCTGCTGCCCCAGACCCAATGCGGCAAATGCGGGCACCCGGGTTGCAGCCCCTACGCCGAGGGTATCGCCCAGGGCGAAGCCATCAACAAGTGCCCCCCGGGCGGCACCGAGACCATTGCCGAGCTGGCGCAGTTGTTGAGCTTGCCCCCCTTGGAGCTGGACCGCGCCCGTGGCGAAGCCCCCGCGCAGGTTGCCTTCATCCGCGAGGCCGAGTGCATCGGCTGCACCAAGTGCATCCAGGCCTGCCCGGTGGATGCGATTGTCGGCGCGGCCAAGCTGATGCACACCGTTATCGTGGATGAATGCACCGGCTGCGACCTGTGTGTTGCGCCTTGCCCGGTGGATTGCATCGACATGCTGCCACTGCCCCAGGCCACGGTACTGCCGATTGTCGCGGGCTATGCCACTACGGCCGAGGAGCGCCAGGCGCGAGCGACCAAGCGTGATCGCGCCCGGCGTCGCTTCGAGCAGCGCAATGCACGGCTGCAACGCGAGGAAGCGCACAAGCTGGCCGAACGCCTCGCCCGCAACCAACGCCCGGCCCCCAGCGAAGCGATCAATAGCAATCCGCTACAGGCCGCCATCGAACGCGTGCGTGCGCAAAAAGCCGCAGACATCGACGCAGCGCTTAAAAAAGCCAAGATCAACCTGGCCATGAGCCGGGCCCAACTGCACAAATCCTTGAAAGCCTTTGGCCATCCGCCGACCTTTGAGCAGCAGTCGCAATTGATCATCCTGCAGCAGCAATTTGAGTGCGCCGAACAGGCATTGATCGCGCTTCAAGCAAACGCCCCTGCGGCGACGCCTCCCAAGGCCATTAAAGATCCTGGGCTCAAGCAGGCAAAAATCCAGCTGGCCATACGCCGCGCCGCGCTGAAAAAAGCCCAGGACACCCTGGCCGATGCCGAGCAACTGACCACGCTGTCTGCAGCCCTGACCGCCGCCGAACAGGCCTTGCATGCCGCCGAAGAAACCTCCGAGCAGCCTCGGCCTGACCTGCAACGTGTCGAGAAGCGGCCCATCGACAGCCAGCTTCGCCAGTTGAAGACGGCGCTGGCCTATGCCCGCGCCGACCTGAGCAAACTCGAGCGCCAACCTGCCAGCAGTACAACCGAGTTGACGAACGCCAGGCAGCGCCTGGATGAGGCCCAGCGCTTGGTGGATGAACATGTCGGCGCCTGACGTTATCGAGCGCCAGCAACAGGCCATGCAGCGCCTGTTAATGGCGGCAACGCCTGGCTTGCTGGTGCTGTTCTGGCTATATGGCTGGGGCGTGTTGATCAATCTGTTGCTGGCCGGCACCTGCGCATGGGCAGTCGAAGCCGGGGTGCGCCGGTTGCGCGGTCAGGGTTCCAACGACCTGAGCGGCCTGGTCAGCGCGACGCTGCTGGCCCTCGCGCTGCCCCCTTATTGCCCGTGGTGGTTATGCCTGGGCGCCGTCAGCAGTGGATTGCTGTTGGGCAAACACCTGTATGGCGGCAAACAGAACCCCTTCAACCCGGCCATGCTCGGTTATGCGCTGATGCTGCTGGCTTTCCCCCAACCGATGACCCATTGGCCGGCGTCCCATGGCTTCGACCTGCTGGCCGGCCTGCAGCAGGTGTTCGGCCTGCACGGCGAGACCGCCGATGCCTGGGCCCGAGCCACGGCGCTGGACGCTTTGCGCATCAACAACAGCCTGACCATCGATGAGCTGTTTGCCCGCCACCCGGCCTTCGGCCAAATCGCCGGTAAAGGCAGCGAGTGGGTGAACCTGGCGTTTCTCGCGGGCGGCCTCTTTTTGCTGCAGCAACGAGTCTTCAGTTGGCATGCGCCGGTGGGCATGCTTGCCAGCCTGTTTGTTATCAGCTTGCTGTGCTGGAACGGCTCCGGGTCCGACTCCCACGGCTCGCCGCTGTTTCATCTGTTGACCGGGGCCACCATGCTCGGGGCCTTCTTTATCATCACCGAGCCCGTGTCGGGTGCGAAAAGTGCGCGGGCGCGCCTGCTGTTTGGTGTGGGCGTGGGAGTGCTGACCTATCTGATCCGCACCTGGGGCAGTTACCCGGGTGGCCTGGCGTTTGCGGTGCTGATGATGAACCTGGCGGTGCCGGCACTTGAGCGCTGGACGCGGCCGCAGGCGGTGAAGGCATGAAGCGCACGTCTCAAGCCGTGATCGTGCTGCTGATCGCCATCGGCGTGGCGGGCCTGACGATAGGCCTGCAACAGCTGACCGCCAAGCCGATTGCCGCGCAGCTGCGTGAAATGCACAGTCGGGCGCTGTTGGATGTGCTGCCCGTTGGCAGCTATGACAATCAACCGCTGGAGCAGCCTTTAGGCATCACCTCGGGAATGCTGGACAACAGTCAACTGCTGGGTGGTTACCGCGCGACCTTGGCCGGCACCCCCAGTGCGGTGGTGCTGCGCTCGCAGGTCGATGGATACGGTGGGCGCATAGAGTTGCTGATTGCCATCGACCACAACGCCAAGCTGCTCGGGGTAAAGACCCTGGAGCACAGAGAAACGCCGAGCCTGGGCGGGCACATTGGCGAGCCTGGCAATGCGTGGCTGGCCTCATTCAAGGGCCTGTCGCGGGAAAACCCACAGGTTTGGGCGCTGAAGAAAGACAGCGGCCAGTTTGACCAGATGGCCGGTGCGACTATTACCTCCCGCGCGGTGATCAACGCAATCCATGATGCCTTGCGTTACTTTGACGAGCATCGTCAGGCGCTGCTGGAGACCACCGGCCATGACTAAGCCATTCGCCCTCGGCAGCCTGTTGCTGCTGCCTGCGCTGCTGGGTGTCAGCGCTACGCTGGCGAGCGCTGTGGCCTTCTGGGCTCTGTGGGTAACGATCTTGACGTTGCATGGCTGCAGCTGCGGCTGGGTACGCAACCACCTCAGTGGCAACTGGCGGCTGGCTGCCAATGTGTTGCTGGCCACCACTTGGGTCAGTTGCGCGCATTTAGTGGCGCAAGCCCTGGCCTTAGGCCCGTCTACACCCGTGGGGGCATACCTGGCGCTGATCGGTATGCAATGCGTACTGCTTGAGCATGAGGGTTTGTTCGCCACCGACCGGCGCAGGGCGCGGCTCCAACTGTTCGCCGTATCCGCCGGGTTGCTGCTCGCACTCACCCTATTGCGTTTTTTACTCGGCAGCAGCATCGCCATCCTTGCCCCTACAGGGTTTATCCTGCTCGGGTTACTGCTTGCCGGGTGGCAAGCCTGGACCCAACGCCGCACACCTCTTTGAAGGAACAGCTCGCGCCATGAATGCCGCAAAACGCCTGGAGATCTTTCGCCGGTTTCACGAGGACAACCCGGAGCCCAAGACCGAACTGGCCTACTCGTCGCCGTTCGAGTTGCTGATTGCCGTGATCCTGTCTGCGCAATCGACGGACGTGGGCGTTAACAAGGCCACGGCCAAGCTGTTCCCGGTCGCCAACACCCCGGCCGCGATCCACGCCCTGGGGGTTGAAGGGTTGTCGCAGTACATCAAGACCATTGGCCTTTACAACAGCAAGGCGAAAAACGTCATTGAAACCTGCCGGTTGCTGGTCGAGTTGCATGGTGGAGAAGTGCCAGAAACCCGGGAAGCACTCGAGGCACTGCCCGGCGTAGGCCGCAAGACCGCCAATGTGGTGCTCAATACTGCATTTCGCCAATTGACCATGGCGGTGGACACCCACATTTTCCGCGTCAGCAACCGCACCGGAATCGCTCCGGGCAAGAATGTGGTCGAAGTGGAGAAGCAACTGATGAAGTTTGTACCCAAACCTTACCTGCTCGACTCACACCATTGGTTGATCCTGCACGGTCGTTATGTGTGCCAGGCCCGCAAGCCGCGCTGTGGCAGCTGTCGCATCGAAGATTTGTGTGAATACAAGGAAAAGACGTCGGACGATTGAGCAATCATTGCTTTTATTGATCAGTCGATTGAAAAAATCTTTTTTACCCGGTGCAAGATTGTCGATATAAGGAGCCCCAACGGCAGTCTTAGCCTGGAGTTAACCTTATGAGCACTGGCAAAGAACAACTGGATGTAGAAGATGACTTTGTGGCCACCGACGCCGACGAGGCAGCCGAGGCACCTGTAGAAGTTGCCAAGACCAATTTGAGCAAACGCCGCACCATCGACAACCTTCTGGAAGAGCGACGCTTGCAAAAACAGTTGGCCGAATACGATTTCGATCTCTAGCCAAGCGATCACACAGAAGCCTCCGCCATGGAGGCTTTTCCTGCCTGTTGCTCCCTGCTTCTTAAACCAGGCCGTTACGCTGAGCGAGCTCGATCAGGTCCACCAGGGACCGGGCATTGAGCTTGAGCAGCAAGCGAGTCTTGTACGTGCTCACCGTCTTGTTGCTGAGGAACATCCCATCAGCGATCTCCTTGTTGGTCTTTCCCTGGGCCAATTGCTGCAACACCATCATCTCCCGGCCTGAGAGCCGCTCGACCATATCGGCTTCACTGGTGTTGCCCTGTGTGGAGCGCACCGAGTTGAGTGCTTGGTTGGGGAAGTAGCTGTAGCCAGACAGCACCGCCTTGATCGCGCTCAGCAACTCGGTGAGGTCCTGCTGCTTGCACACGTAGCCCGCTGCGCCGGCCTGCATGCAGCGCATGGAAAAGTGGCCGGGCGCCTGTGAGGTCAGCACCAGTACCTTGAACGGTTGCACCTGTTTTGTGGAAGACAGGCGACAAATAACTTCCAGGCCGTCAAGTTTGGGGATTCCAATATCCAGGATGACAATATCCGGCATATGCTCCCGTGCTAGTTGCAACGCGTCGACTCCGTTATCGGTCTCTGCAACGACCTCATAACCATGACGTTCCATTAGCATGCGTACAGCAAGACGAATGACGGGATGATCATCCACGATCAGCACTTTATTCATGGGCAAGTCCAATTTCGCTGTTCGAATTATTCAGAACCAGCACAATAGCCTAGTCGTTTCGTCCTTGGCATAGCACTCCCCCCCAAGTAACGACAAGCAGAGACCCAACCCACAAAGTTATGAGAATAGGACTACAAAAAAACGCCTATATGGATGTGTCGGTTTTTGTTCAGCCTTTCAGAACTTTCCGCGGCCAAACATATTTTGAGCAAAAAAAGCCCCCGGCGCCCCGGAAAAGTAAACGGGACGCACGCCAATCACAGCAAATACCTATTGCACGGCCCGCTTGTGCGGGCGCCGCAGCCGCCCAAGGCATTTCAAAAAAGTTCCCTTGTGCAATAGCTACTGACAATACCTGGAATTATCTGACAGATATTTCCACAAACTAAATAAAACACCCCGTCCGCCCTACTAAACAACCGAATGGATTTAAACACAATTAACACCACGCACCGGGCGGACCAACTTTCAGATACAAAATCCAAGCGCAAAAATACTAAGAAACACCGCAAGCCTCACTCTCGAGTGACAGCATTAAACATCAATAAACACCAACCCTAATTCGAGGCAAAAAAAAATGGCCCCTCTTACCGAGGGACCATTTTTATGAGGCTTCAGATACTTCAGAACAACTTGCGGCCTTTGTTCGCCGCAATGCGCATGCGCAGTGCATTGAGCTTGATGAAACCCGCAGCGTCAGCCTGATTGTAAGCACCGCCATCTTCTTCAAACGTGGCGATGTTGGCATCGAACAGCGACTCATCGGACTTGCGACCGGTAACGATCACGTTGCCCTTGTACAGTTTCAGGCGCACAACACCGTTCACATGGACCTGGGAAGCGTCGATCATCTGTTGCAGCATCAGGCGCTCAGGGCTCCACCAGTAACCGGTGTAGATCAGGCTGGCGTACTTGGGCATCAGCTCATCTTTGAGGTGTGCCACTTCGCGGTCCAGGGTAATGGACTCGATGGCGCGGTGAGCGCGCAGCATGATGGTGCCACCTGGGGTTTCGTAGCAGCCACGGGACTTCATGCCCACGTAACGGTTCTCTACGATATCCAGACGACCAATACCGTGCTCGCCACCGATACGGTTCAGGGTCGCCAGTACGGTGGCCGGGGTCATTTCGACGCCGTCCAGCGCGACGATATCGCCGTTGCGATAGGTCAGTTCAAGGTACTGCGGCTTATCGGGAGCGTTCTCCGGGGAGACGGTCCACTTCCACATGTCTTCTTCGTGCTCGGTCCAGGTGTCTTCCAGCACGCCGCCTTCATAAGAGATATGCAGCAGGTTGGCGTCCATCGAGTACGGGGACTTCTTCTTACCGTGGCGCTCGATCGGGATGGCGTGCTTTTCAGCGTAATCCATCAGTTTTTCGCGGGACAGCAGGTCCCACTCACGCCAAGGGGCAATCACTTTTACGCCGGGTTTCAAGGCATAGGCGCCCAGTTCGAAACGCACCTGGTCGTTGCCCTTGCCGGTGGCGCCATGGGAAATGGCGTCAGCGCCAGTTTCGTTGGCGATTTCGATCAGGCGCTTGGCGATCAGCGGACGTGCGATGGAAGTACCCAGCAGGTACTCGCCTTCGTAGACGGTGTTGGCGCGAAACATCGGGAAAACGAAATCGCGGACGAATTCTTCGCGCAGGTCGTCAATGTAGATCTCTTTGACGCCCATGGCTTGCGCCTTGGCTCGTGCAGGTTCGACCTCTTCGCCCTGACCCAGGTCAGCGGTAAAGGTCACCACTTCACAGTTATAAGTATCCTGCAGCCACTTGAGGATCACCGAAGTGTCCAGGCCGCCGGAATACGCGAGAACGACCTTGTTTACGTCGGCCATGCCATCACTCCACGGGGTTTTACGGAAAGGCGTCGATTCTACCGATCAAAACCGTGAAATTACAGGGGCGCGACAGCAAATGAAGATAAAGCGACAGATTATGTCGGGCGAGCGACGAATGGCCGCACCTCAAAACGCCTCAGCCGTGGGCATCAGATGCCCAGCGTCATCGTTAATGACCACCGCTGGCAGGCAGCTCCCGCAGAGTAATATCAGGAGGTCGCTGCCGCATTCGCCGGGGCCGTGGCCTGGGGTGCCGGTTTTTCGGGGGCCGGTACGCGGTCGAGGTGGATATTGACCCGCCGGTTCTTCGCCCGGTTGGCCGGATTGGTATTGGGTACCAACGGATAACGCTCACCATGGAAGCGCAGGACAATCTGCGACTCGGGGATGCCGTTGGCCTTGAAGAAGTCCATCACCGCCAAGCCCCGGCGCCGGGACAGGTCGCGATTGGTCAGGCGGTTGCCGCTGTTGTCCGAGTGGCCGTCCAGTTCGATATGGTTGACCGTAGGGTCGGCCTTGATGAATTCGAGCATCACCATCAGCTTGGCCTTGGCTGCCGGGTCCAGGTCGATACCCCCGCCCGGAAAACCTACTTCCGCCTGCTTGACCTGCTCGAAGTTCATCGGCAGCAACTTCGCGGTACACAACTGGTAGTCGCTATAGGCCTTATTGAATCGCACCGGCAGCAGGCGGATTTCCGAATAACCGCCGTCCCGGGAATAGTGGCGCACGGTGGGGCTGCGGCCATCCAGCAAACCGTTGAACAGGCGTCCGGCCTGGGCCTGGGAGCTGTTGAACAGCACATCGCCGCTGCCCGCACGCACGGCACCGAGGTTGATATCACCGCGCCCCGGCTGCCACGGCGCGGCCGCCGCCAATAGCGTGGCAGATCCAACGCCCAGCGCGCCGTTATAGGCTTTCAGACGAAATGTCGCCTGCTCGCCGGCCCTGCGCACGAACTCCCCCGAACCAAAATCGGCGATCGGCTGGCTCAAGCGGCACTCGAACTTGTCGCCTTCCACCTTCCACTCGATATTCTCCAGACGCGTCTGGAATGTCAGGGCCATCGCGGGCAGGCTGGCGAACACGCTGAGCAGGGCTAGATATTGCTGGCGCACGGGCGGCTCCACTGGTTTCTACAACACATCAAGGCGTCATACATCGTTAAGGCATACCCAGGGATATCGGTCGCACCCTGCAAAACTTGATAGCGAGTGCCTGCAAGAGTCTTTTCCGGTAGCATTCCCACCAGATTGACCCGCCTGGAATCCCCAATGTCCGACCGCCTGACCCTGCTGCGTCCCGACGACTGGCATATTCATCTTCGCGATGGTGCTGCGTTGCCCCAAACCGTGGCCGATGTTGCGCGCACGTTTGGCCGCGCCATCATCATGCCTAACCTGGTACCTCCGGTGCGTAATGCCGCTGAAGCCGACGCCTATCGCCAGCGCATCCTCGCTGCACGACCGGCCGGTAGCCGCTTCGAACCGTTGATGGTGCTTTACCTTACCGACCGCACCCAGCCCGCCGAAATCCGCGAGGCCAAGGCCAGCGGTTTCGTGCACGCCGCCAAGCTGTACCCGGCCGGCGCCACGACCAACTCCGACTCCGGCGTAACCAGTATCGACAAGATCCTGCCCGCCATCGAAGCCATGGCCGAAGTGGGCATGCCGCTGCTGATCCACGGTGAAGTCACCCGTGGCGATGTGGATGTCTTCGATCGCGAGAAGATCTTCATCGACGAGCACATGCGCCGTGTGGTCGAGCTGTTCCCGACCCTCAAGGTCGTGTTCGAGCACATCACCACCGCAGACGCCGTGCAGTTCGTCACCGAGGCTTCGGCCAACGTCGGCGCAACCATCACCGCGCACCACCTGCTGTACAACCGCAACCACATGCTGGTGGGCGGGATTCGGCCGCACTTCTATTGCCTGCCGATCCTCAAGCGCAACACCCATCAGGTGGCATTGCTCGATGCGGCTACCAGCGGCAGCGCGAAGTTCTTCCTCGGCACCGACTCGGCGCCCCACGCCCAGCACGCCAAGGAAGCCGCCTGCGGTTGCGCCGGTTGCTACACCGCCTATGCGGCAATCGAGCTGTACGCCGAGGCCTTCGAATCGCGCAACGCCCTGGACAAACTCGAGGCCTTCGCCAGCCTCAATGGCCCGCGTTTCTATGGCCTGCCGGCGAATACCGACCGTATTACCCTGGTCCGTGAAGACTGGACCGCCCCCACCAGCCTGCCATTTGGCGAGCTGACCGTTATCCCGCTGCGCGCCGGTGAAACACTGCGCTGGCGCCTGCTGGAGGAACACCCGTGAGTGAAGACCATTACGACGACGAACAGGAACACGGTGGCGGCGGTTCGCGTCACCCGATGGCCGAGCGTTTTCGCGGCTATCTGCCGGTCGTTATCGACGTAGAAACCGGCGGCTTCAATTGCGCCACCGATGCACTGCTGGAAATTGCGGCAACCACCATCGGCATGGACGAACAGGGCTTTGTGTATCCAGAACACACCCATTTCTTCCGCGTCGAGCCGTTTGAAGGCGCCAATATCGAAGCAGCAGCCCTGGAGTTCACCGGGATCAAGCTCGACCATCCGTTGCGCATGGCCGTCAGCGAAGAGGCGGCATTGACCGACATCTTCCGTGGCGTGCGCAAGGCCTTGAAGGCCAACGGCTGCAAACGCGCGATCCTGGTCGGCCACAACAGCAGTTTCGACCTGGGCTTCCTCAACGCCGCCGTAGCGCGCCTGGACATGAAACGCAACCCGTTTCACCCGTTCTCCAGCTTTGACACCGCCACCCTGGCTGGCCTGGCTTATGGCCAGACCGTATTGGCCAAGGCATGCCAGGCAGCCGGCATCGACTTCGACGGACGTGAAGCCCACTCGGCTCGCTACGACACCGAGAAGACCGCCGACCTGTTCTGCGGCATCGTCAACCGCTGGAAACAGATGGGCGGCTGGGAAGACTTCAGCGACTGATTGCGTCGCCAAATCCCACGCATAAAAAAACCGGCCTTCTCAGGCCGGTTTTTTTTACCGCAACCCTGGCTTACAGCTTGCCAGCGTTCTCGGTCAGGTAAGCGGCAACGCCTTCTGGCGAAGCGTTCATGCCCTTGTCGCCTTTTTTCCAGTTGGCTGGGCAGACTTCGCCGTGCTCTTCGTGGAATTGCAGAGCGTCGACCAGGCGGATCAGCTCTTCCATGTTACGGCCCAGCGGCAGGTCGTTGATGATCTGCGAGCGCACAACGCCCTTGTCGTCGATCAGGAACGCGCCACGGAAAGCCACGCCGCCTTCGGACTCAACGTCGTAGGCCTTGGCGATGTCGTGCTTCATGTCGGCAGCCATGGTGTATTTGACTTTGCCGATGCCGCCATCATTGATAGCGGTGTTGCGCCAGGCGTTGTGGGTGAAATGGGAGTCGATGGAAACGGCAACCACTTCAACGTTACGCGCCTTGAAATCGTCCATGCGGTGATCCAGGGCGATCAGCTCGGACGGGCAGACGAAGGTGAAGTCCAGCGGGTAGAAGAACACCAGGCCGTATTTGCCTTTGATGGCTTCAGACAGCTTGAAGCTGTCAACGATTTCGCCATTGCCGAGGACGGCTGGTACGTCGAAATCCGGGGCTTGTTTGCCGACGAGTACGCTCATTGGTTATCTCCTGATGGTAATTGAAGTAAATGGACCGCCCTTGAGTCTGCCGCAAATTGACGACAGGCCTGTGACGCGATCACGCTTCGTAAAGACCGACCATCATACCTGAAAAAAGCCGTTCGTCAGTGAGGGCCCCACGGGGGGCAACGGTTTGAGAAAGCACTTTGACAATCATTCTCGTTAACATTAAGATCCATCGCACTTAAGCCTTAAACCGCGATGGTTCTCCCTTATGTATGTCTGCCTCTGCACTGGCGTCACCGACGGACAAATCCGCGAAGCGATCTATGAAGGTTGCTGCAGCTACAAGGAAGTGCGTGAAACCACCGGCGTTGCCAGTCAATGCGGCAAATGTGCCTGCCTTGCCAAGCAAGTCGTACGGGAAACCCTGACAAAACTGCAGGTAGCCCAGGCCGCGATCCCCTACTCGGCAGAATTTACACACGCCTGAAACAGCCTATTTTAAAGAACCGGACTTAGTGTCCGGTTTTTTTATGCCTGTAATTCAAATAGTTAGGCCCAAGACGCGGAACACAAACATTCTTATTCCGATTAATTTTCATTTATTATTCAATAACTTAGGTTTGACACTAGTAATCGTGCAGCTCAAACTCCGCCCTATATACAACGAACACAGGGCAGGACCCCAATCATGAAAGGCGACATCTCAGTCATCCAGCAACTCAACAAAATCCTTGCCAATGAACTGGTCGCGATCAATCAGTACTTCCTGCATGCACGCATGTATGACGACTGGGGCCTGGAAAAACTCGGCAAGCGTGAGTACAAGGAATCGATCAAGGCCATGAAGGACGCAGACGCGCTGATCAAGCGCATCCTGTTCCTCGAAGGCCTGCCGAACGTACAGGACCTGGGCAAGCTGAACATCGGCGAGCACACCCTGGAAATGCTCAATAGCGACCTGGGTTTCGAGCGCAAGAGCCATGCCGACCTCAAGGCCGCCATCGCCCACTGCGAGACCAAGGGCGACTTCGGCAGCCGTGAGCTGCTGGAAGATATCCTGGAAGACCAGGAAGAACATATCGACTGGCTGGAAACCCAAGTTGGCCTGATCGACAAAGTGACTCTGGAGAACTACCTGCAATCGCAGATGGGTGAGTAATCTCTAATTATTGTAGGAGCGAGCTTGCTCGCGAAGGACGTTAACGATAACGCGAGCATTCTGAATGAACGCGGTGCCTTTACGCTTTTCGCGAGCAAGCTCGCTCCTACAGGTACAAAAAAGCCCCGCTCTCGAATGAGAAGCGGGGCTTTTTATTGTGCGCCAATTACGCTTCGGTCTTGGCAGCCGCTTTTTCAGCAGCCTCCTTGATCAGCGCCTGCAACGAACCATCAGCCGCCATTTCGGTGATGATATCGCTACCGCCGACCAGCTCACCGGCCACCCACAGTTGTGGGAACGTTGGCCAATTGGCGTACTTCGGCAGGTTGGCGCGGATTTCCGGGTTTTGCAGGATATCCACGTAAGCGAACTTTTCACCACACTGCATGACAGCCTGGGAAGCCTTCGCGGAGAAGCCACACTGAGGGGCATTCGGGGCGCCCTTCATGTAAAGCAGAATGGTGTTGTTGGCAATCTGCTCTTTAATCGTTTCGATGATATCCATGGAACACCTCGGCTGGAACTTTGCGACTCACAGGTCGGCACGGTGGCGCATTGTAACGCAAAATCCCAGCGTGGTGCTCGGGCTCCCCGACAGACTCACTGCGTCACGCCGCCGCGACCTGTACCGGCACGCCATTCAATGCCGCGTTGCCCGACAACTCATCCAACTGCCGTTCATCCGTCAGGTCGTTGGCACTCGCCCCAGGCTGGGCACTGGCGATGTTCATGTGTACACCCGGGCGGTCATGGCCCCAACCGTGGGGCAGGCTGACCACGCCGGGCATCATTTCCAGGCTGGCCAACACCTGTACTTCGATCATGCCGATCCGCGAACTGACCCGCACCCGCTGCCCGTCACTCAGTTGGCGACGGGCAAGATCATCGGGGTGCATCAGCAATTGATGGCGGGGCTTGCCCTTCACCAGCCGGTGATAATTATGCATCCACGAATTATTGCTGCGTACATGCCGGCGGCCGATCAACAGTAACTCGTCGACCTTGGGCAGCGGCAACGCCGCAAACCGCGCCAGGTCCGCCAGGATCACCGGCGGCGCCGCCTGGACCCGGCCATTGGCAGTTTTCAAGCGTCCCGCCAGATTGGCCTTCAGGGGCCCCAGGTCCAGACCATGGGGATGATCGGCCAGCATGGCCACCGACAGCTTGTGCGGTGAGGCGTCACCATAGGCGCCCGCCCGCAAGCCAAAATCAATCATCTGCGCCGGCGCCATCGTGGGCTTGAGCGGGCTGCCGGTACGGGCCGCAAACGCCTGGGCCAAGCCGACGAAAATCTCCCAATCGTGCAACGCCCCCTCGGGCTTGGGCAGAATCGCCCGGTTGAAGCGGGTGACGTTACGCACCGCAAACATATTGAACGTGGTGTCGTAATGATCGTTTTCCAGGGCCGAAGTCGATGGCAGGATCAGGTCGGCATATCGGGTGGTTTCATTGATATACAGGTCGACGCTGACCATAAACTCCAGACCATCCAGCGCCTGCTCCAGTTGCCGACCGTTCGGCGTGGACAACACCGGATTGCCAGCCACTGTGACCAGCGCGCGGATCTGCCCTTCGCCCGCAGTAAGCATTTCTTCGGCCAGGGCCGACACGGGCAACTCGCCGCTGTATTCGGGACGCCCGGACACCCGACTCTGCCACCGATTGAAGTGCCCGCCGGATGTGGCCGCCACCAGGTCCACCGCAGGCTCGGTGCACAAGGCGCCGCCTACCCGGTCCAGATTGCCCGTGACCAGGTTGATCAACTGCACCAGCCAGTGGCACAAGGTGCCAAATGCCTGGGTCGACACCCCCATGCGCCCGTAGCAGACGGCCTTGTCTGCGGCCGCAAAATCCCGCGCCAACTGGCGGATCTGCTCGGCCGGCACCGCGCATTGAGCGCTCATGGCATCGGCGGTAAAGCCCGCGATGGCGCGGCGCACCTCGTCCAGTCCGTCCACCGGCAAGTGGCTGTCACGGGTCAGGTGTTCGGCGAACAATGTGTTGAGCAGCCCGAACAGCAACGCCGCGTCCCCACCGGGACGCACAAACAGATGCTGGTCGGCCATGGCCGCCGTCTCACTGCGCCGGGGATCGACCACCACCACTTTGCCGCCCCGCGCCTGAATCGCCTTCAGGCGCTTTTCCACGTCCGGCACAGTCATGATGCTGCCATTGGACGCCAGTGGGTTGCCGCCCAGGATCAGCATGAAGTCGGTCTGGTCGATATCCGGGATGGGCAGCAACAGCCCGTGCCCATACATCAGGTGGCTTGTGAGGTGATGGGGCAGTTGGTCCACCGAGGTCGCGGAAAAGCGATTGCGCGTCTTCAATTGCCCGAGGAAATAGTTGCTGTGGGTCATCAAGCCATAGTTGTGCACGCTGGGATTGCCCTGGTACACCGCCACCGCATTTTGCCCATGCAGCGCCTGGATGCCCGCCAGCCGCTCGGCCACCAGGGCGAAGGCCTCGTCCCAGGGGATCGGCTGCCATTGGCTGCCCACCCGCAGCATCGGCTGGTGCAGGCGATCGGGATCGTTCTGGATATCCTGCAGGGCCACGGCCTTGGGGCAGATATGGCCACGACTGAAGGTGTCCTGGGCGTCACCCTTGATCGAGGTGATGGCAATACTGCCTGCGTCCGAGGTGGTGGTTTCCAGGGTCAGGCCGCAGATCGCTTCGCACAGGTGGCAGGCACGGTGATGGAGAGTCTTGGTCATGGCCAGTCTCTTTATTAGGGCTTTGGCCCGACTATGGGCCGCGCCCTCCAGCGACGCCAGCAACGTTCGCCCTGTGAATCAACGGGCATCAGGCCAGGCCATGGGTAAGCATGAGTAAATGTTTCAAAAACCTCCCGCACCGCCCGGGAAACCGACGCGACCTGGCCCGAGGCCGCCATCACACATTGCAAAAGGTCGCGGCGCCAGTGTACAAATGACCCGCTGCTGTCCGTAAACAGGCCTCAAAAGTGCAATTCCCGCCCCTTTGACCCCCTCTAAAAAACCGTAGCCTATTGGTAAGACGCGACATTTAGTGTCAATATCGCGCCTCCCCCTATTTCGTCGCCCAGTGCGGCTTTCGCCGCAGGTCTCGCCCGTTGTCACAATAAACAAGGCTTTGAGTATCTGCGGTCTGTTGCAAAAAGGTAGTTAATGATGAGCGCAAGGCACTTTCTCTCCCTGATGGATTGCACGCCCGAAGAGCTGGTCAGCGTGATCCGTCGAGGCATTGAGCTTAAAGACCTGCGTAATCGCGGCGTACTGTTCGAGCCTTTGAAAAACCGCGTACTCGGGATGATTTTCGAGAAATCGTCCACCCGTACCCGCCTGTCCTTCGAAGCCGGCATGATCCAGCTCGGCGGCCAAGCCATTTTCCTGTCGCCCCGGGACACCCAACTGGGCCGGGGCGAGCCGATCAGCGATTGCGCCATTGTCATGTCGCGCATGCTCGATGCGGTGATGATCCGTACCTTCGCCCATAGCACCCTCACCGAATTTGCCGCCAACTCGCGGGTGCCGGTGATCAACGGGCTGTCCGATGACCTGCATCCGTGCCAGTTGCTGGCCGATATGCAGACGTTCCTCGAACATCGCGGCTCGATCCAGGGCAAGACCGTGGCCTGGATCGGCGATGGCAACAATATGTGCAACAGCTATATAGAAGCGGCGATCCAGTTCGACTTCCATCTGCGCATTGCCTGCCCTGAAGGCTACGAGCCCAGCGCCGAATTCCTGGCCAAGGCCGACGCCCGCGTTCAAATCGTGCGCGACCCGAAAGACGCGGTGATCGGCGCGCACCTGGTGAGCACCGACGTCTGGACCTCCATGGGCCAGGAAGACGAGACCGCCAAGCGCCTGGCCTTGTTCGCACCTTATCAAGTCACCCGTGAATTGCTCGACCTTGCCGCGCCGGATGTGTTGTTCATGCACTGCCTGCCGGCCCATCGCGGCGAAGAAATCAGCCTCGACCTGTTAGACGACCAGCGCTCCGTCGCCTGGGACCAGGCAGAAAACCGCCTGCACGCCCAGAAAGCCCTGCTGGAGTTCCTGGTGCCTCCGGCGTATCACCACGCATGAGCCAGCCACTTCTGCTGAACCTGCGCAATCTGGCATGCGGCTATCAGGACCAACGGGTGGTGCAGAACCTCAATCTGCACCTCAATGCCGGGGATATCGGTTGCCTGCTGGGCTCTTCCGGCTGCGGCAAGACCACCACCCTGCGCGCGATTGCCGGGTTTGAACCGGTGCACGAAGGCGAAATAAACCTGGCCGGCCAAGTGATCTCCAGCGCCGGTTTTACCCTGGCACCGGAGAAACGCCGTATTGGCATGGTGTTCCAGGACTACGCACTGTTTCCACACCTCTGCGTGGCCGACAACATCGGCTTCGGCATTCGCAAACACCCGCAAAAAGACCGCGTGGTGGCTGAATTGCTGGAGTTGGTCAACCTGAAGAACCTGGGCAAGCGCTTCCCCCACGAACTTTCCGGCGGCCAGCAACAGCGTGTGGCCCTGGCCCGTGCGCTGGCACCCGAGCCGCAGTTGCTGCTGCTGGACGAGCCCTTCTCCAACCTTGATGGTGAGCTGCGGCGCAAGCTCAGCCATGAAGTACGGGACATCCTCAAGGCCCGTGGTACCAGTGCGATCCTGGTCACCCATGACCAGGAAGAAGCCTTTGCCGTGAGCGACCACGTAGGTGTGTTCAAGGAAGGCCGGCTGGAACAATGGGATACGCCCTACAACCTCTATCACGAACCGCTGACGCCTTATGTCGCAAGTTTTATTGGCCAGGGTTACTTCATCCGCGGGCAATTGAGTTCGCCGGAATCGGTCAGCACCGAACTGGGCGAATTGCGCGGCAATCGTGCCTATACCTGGCCGACTGGCAGCGCGGTGGATGTATTACTGCGCCCGGATGACGTCGTTTATGCACCCGACAGCACGCTGAAAGCGCAGATCGTCGGCAAGACGTTCCTCGGTGCCTCGACCCTCTACCGCTTGCAGTTGCCGACCGGGGCCCAGCTGGAATCGATTTTCCCCAGCCATGCCGACCATCAGGTGGGTGCGCAGGTGGGAGTCCGCGTGGCGGCCGAGCATCTGGTGCTGTTCCAGGCCTCGGGGAGCACGGCGGCGCAGATTCCGCAGGTGGAGTCAGGTGTGCGGCGCTACAGCACTACCAGTTGAAGAAACCCGATCCAAAATGTGACAGCGCGCTTGTGTGGGCGCCGGGCTTGCTCGCGATGCAGGCGCCTGGGTCTGTCAGTTGCATCAAGGTGATGCTATCGCAGGCAAGCCAGCTCCCACAGAGGCTGGCTTGCACATTCGATCCCGCTGTTCTTGACGTTACGCCCGGCCAATCGGCGCAAATGTCGCCTGGGTGTGCTCTGCCAACACCGCCGCCGCCAACTCCACCTCAAGTCCTCTCCTGCCTGCGCTGACAAATATTGTCGCAAAAGGCTGCGCGCTCACATCGATGAACGTGCGCAAGCGCTTCTTCTGCCCCAGCGGGCTGATCCCCCCCAACAAGTAACCGGTAGAGCGCTGCGCCGCCGCCGGGTCGGCCATCTCGACTTTCTTCACGCCCGCCGCATGCGCCAGGGCCTTCAAATCCAGACTTCCGACGACCGGCACCACCGCCACCAATAACTCAGCTTTTTCGCTGCTGGCGAGCAAGGTCTTGAACACCCGCGCAGGATCCAGGCTCAATTTTTCCGCGGCCTCCAGGCCATAAGAGGCGGCCTTGGGGTCATGTTCGTAACTGTGGATGCGATGTTCGGCGCGAACTTTTTTCAACAAGTCCAATGCGGGTGTCATTGGGGGCTCCAGGCTTGTGGGAAACGTGGAAAAGCAGACCGCCGATTCTAGGACAAACCCAGGCAAAACGCTCTAGTGCAGGGCACCGTGCGACCAATCCGCGCAGCGCTTGGGCATGCTTGCCGCCCGTTGCGCCAACGTAGTAGCGCGATCATTCATCACACTAATAGTTTGAAAATGACCGGCCGTTCACTTTCGACCTTTGACAGCGGTGTTTCTTGTCTATATTTTTTCGTTTCCGAATACTGTAGGAATACACCCACAGTATCCGAGCAGTAAGCCGTGGCCGGGATGGGGATTTTGGTGACGGTGAAAATCGCGCGAGGCCCGTTGAGGCACAGCGCCAGACAAGAAAAAAAACGAGGTTTTCAATGACAACTGCTCTTCAACAGCCTTCACTTTCAAGCCAATGCATGGCCGAGTTCCTCGGCACCGCGCTGCTGATCTTCTTCGGCACCGGCTGCGTCGCTGCGCTCAAGGTCGCGGGTGCCAGCTTCGGCTTGTGGGAGATCAGCATCATCTGGGGGATCGGCGTGAGCATGGCGATCTACCTGAGTGCCGGCATTTCCGGGGCTCATCTCAATCCAGCCGTCAGCATCGCGCTGTGCATCTTTGCCGATTTCGACAAGCGCAAACTGCCCTTCTATATCATCGCCCAGGTTGCCGGCGCCTTCTGTTCGGCCGCGTTGGTCTACACGCTCTACAGCAACCTGTTTTTCGATTACGAACAAACTCACCACATGGTCCGTGGCTCGGCGGCCAGCCTGGAACTGGCTTCGGTCTTCTCCACCTACCCTCACGCCTTGCTCAATACCGCCCAGGCGTTCCTGGTGGAGATGGTTATCACCGCCATCCTGATGGGCGTGATCATGGCCCTGACCGACGACAATAACGGCTTGCCCCGCGGCCCCCTGGCGCCACTGCTGATCGGCTTGCTGATCGCGGTGATCGGCAGTGCCATGGGCCCGCTGACCGGGTTTGCGATGAACCCGGCCCGGGATTTCGGCCCCAAGCTGATGACGTTTTTCGCCGGTTGGGGTGAAATGGCCTTCACCGGCGGGCGCGATATTCCTTATTTCCTGATTCCGATCCTTGCACCGATTGTCGGTGCCTGCCTCGGCGCTGCGGCCTATCGCGGGTTGATTGCCCGCCATCTGCCCAACGCTGCACCTGCTACAACTGATGCAGCCGACACCGCCGCCAGCGGTAACACCCGAACTTCCTGAAAGCGGTAGCCTGGGCCCTTCTGCCCTTTGCGGCCCAGGCTACTTACCCACTCCCTTTTTCCGTCCAAGGCAATCGACATGACCGACACACAGAATAAGAACTACATCATTGCCCTCGATCAGGGCACCACCAGTTCCCGGGCGATCATCTTTGATCGTGACGCCAACGTGGTGTGCACCGCCCAACGTGAATTCGTCCAGCATTACCCGCAAGCCGGTTGGGTCGAACATGACCCGATGGAAATCTTCGCCACCCAAAGCGCCGTGATGGTCGAGGCCCTGGCGCAAGCCGGCCTGCACCACGATCAGGTGGCCGCCATCGGCATCACCAACCAGCGTGAAACCACGGTGGTCTGGGACAAGATCACCGGCCGCCCGATCTACAACGCCATCGTCTGGCAATGCCGCCGCAGCACCGAGATTTGCCAGCAACTCAAGCGTGACGGCCATGAGCAATACATCAGCGACACCACCGGCCTGGTCACCGACCCGTACTTCTCTGGCACCAAGCTCAAGTGGATCCTCGATAACGTCGAAGGCAGCCGCGAACGCGCGCGCAATGGCGAACTGCTGTTCGGCACCATCGACAGCTGGCTGATCTGGAAATTTACCGGCGGCAAGACCCACGTCACTGACTACACCAACGCCTCGCGCACCATGCTCTTCAATATCCACACCCTGGAGTGGGACGCGAAGATGCTCGAGGTGCTGGACATCCCGCGCGAGATGCTGCCAGAGGTTAAATCCTCCTCAGAAATCTACGGCCGCACCAAAAGCGGGATTGCCATTGGCGGGATTGCCGGCGACCAGCAAGCGGCGCTGTTCGGCCAGATGTGCGTCGAGCCGGGCCAGGCGAAAAACACCTACGGCACCGGCTGCTTCCTGCTGATGAACACCGGCGACAAGGCGGTCAAGTCCCAGCACGGCATGCTCACCACCATCGCTTGCGGCCCACGTGGCGAAGTGGCCTACGCCCTCGAAGGCGCAGTGTTCAACGGCGGCTCCACCGTGCAATGGCTGCGCGACGAGCTGAAGATCATCAACGATGCCCACGACACCGAGTACTTCGCCAACAAGGTCAAGGACAGCAACGGCGTGTACCTGGTGCCAGCGTTCACCGGCCTCGGCGCGCCGTACTGGGACCCCTATGCCCGTGGCGCACTGTTCGGCCTGACCCGCGGCGTACGTGTCGACCACATCATTCGTGCGGCCCTGGAGTCGATTGCCTACCAGACCCGCGATGTGCTCGACGCCATGCAGCAGGACTCTGGTGAACGCCTCAAATCCCTGCGAGTGGACGGCGGCGCCGTGGCCAACAACTTCTTGATGCAGTTCCAGGCCGACATCCTCGGCACCCAGGTCGAGCGCCCGCAAATGCGCGAGACCACCGCATTGGGCGCGGCCTACCTGGCCGGCCTGGCCTGTGGCTTCTGGGGCAGCCTGGATGAGCTGCGTGGCAAGGCGGTGATCGAGCGCGAATTCGAACCGCAACTGGACGAGCCGGCCAAAGAAAAACTCTACGCCGGCTGGAAAAAAGCCGTCAGCCGCACCCGCGACTGGGAACCCCACGAAGGCGCTGAATAAGCCACGCGCCGGACCCACTTAGGGTTGTAACTGGCAGGGAGCAGATTCCTGCGTCATCATGGGCCACTTTTTTGTACGGCAGCCCAAAGGACGCCCCATGAATCTGCCTCCCCGTCAGCAGCAAATCCTCGAACTGGTCCGCGAACGCGGCTATGTCAGCATCGAGGAAATGGCGCAGCTGTTCGTTGTTACCCCGCAAACCATCCGCCGCGACATCAATCAACTGGCCGAAGCCAACCTGCTGCGCCGCTACCATGGCGGCGCCGCCTATGACTCCAGCGTCGAAAACACCGAGTACGCCATGCGTGCCGACCAGATGCGCGATGAAAAACAGCGTATCGGCGAAGCCATTGCCGCACAGATCCCTGATCACGCCTCGCTATTCATCAACATCGGCACCACCACCGAGTCCATCGCCCGGGCGCTGCTCAACCACAGCCACCTGAAGATCATCACCAACAACCTCAACGTCGCCATGATGCTCAGCGCCAAGGACGACTTCGACGTGCTCCTCACCGGCGGCAATGTGCGCCGTGACGGCGGCGTGGTGGGCCAGGCCAGCGTGGACTTTATCAACCAGTTCAAAGTCGACTTCGCCTTGGTGGGGATCAGCGGTATCGACGAGGACGGCAGCCTGCTGGACTTCGATTACCAGGAAGTGCGGGTTTCCCAGGCGATCATTGCCAATGCACGCAAGGTGATCCTGGCGGCGGACTCCAGCAAATTCGGGCGCAACGCCATGATTCGCCTGGGCCCGATCAGCTTGATTGATTGCCTGGTTACCGATCAGCAGCCGGTGCCGGCGCTGGTGCAGTTGCTCAACCAGCATAAGATTCGCCTGGAAGTCGTATAAGCCTCCTACTGAATCTCTGGTGCCTGTACTGCCGTCATCGCGGGCAAGCCCGCTCCCACATTGGAATGTGATCAACCTGTGGGAGCGGGCTTGCCCGCGATGACTGCCTATAAGGCCACAACTCTCTTGGGCCAACACAAGGCTCAATGTTCACAATTTTTCCTTTTCCGGCCCTTCGATGAGTTTTTTCAATCGAAGGCGACTGGCTGCGCCCGCGTTTATGAGCTACCATTTTCGCAAATGAACATTAATGTTCGAATTCAAATATAAATAAAGATCGCGAGGCCAGCCGATGACCCCCTCCACCTTGCCTGCTCCACCCCTTGCCGAAGTCTATGATGTTGCCGTTATCGGTGGCGGGATCAATGGCGTGGGCATCGCGGCAGATGCAGCCGGTCGCGGCCTGTCGGTATTCCTTTGCGAAAAGGACGACCTGGCCAGCCACACCTCCTCCGCCAGCAGCAAGCTGATCCACGGCGGCCTGCGCTACCTTGAACATTACGAATTCCGCCTGGTGCGCGAAGCCCTGGCCGAACGCGAAGTGCTGCTGGCCAAGGCCCCGCACATCGTCAAGCAGATGCGCTTTGTGCTGCCCCATCGTCCACACCTGCGCCCGGCATGGATGATCCGCGCTGGCCTGTTTCTGTATGACCACCTCGGCAAGCGCGAAAAACTCGCTGGCTCCAAAAGCCTGAAGTTCGGTGCCGACAGCCCGCTGAAAAGCGAAATCACCAAGGGTTTCGAATACTCCGACTGCTGGGTCGATGACGCACGCCTGGTCGTGCTCAACGCCATGGCCGCCCGGGAAAAAGGGGCACATATCCACACCCAGACCCGTTGCGTCAGCGCCCGTCGCAGCAAGGGCCTGTGGCACCTGCACCTGGAGCGCGCCGATGGCAGCCTGTTCTCGATCCGCGCCAAGGCGCTGGTGAACGCGGCCGGCCCGTGGGTTGCCAAGTTCATCAAGGATGACCTGAAGCTGGATTCGCCCTACGGCATCCGCCTGATCCAGGGCAGCCACCTGATCGTGCCGAAACTGTACGAAGGTGCCCACGCGCACATCCTGCAGAACGAAGACGGGCGCATCGTCTTCACCATTCCGTACCTCAATCACCTGACCATCATCGGTACCACCGACCGTGAGTACACCGGCGATCCAGCGAAAGTGGCGATTACCGAAGGTGAAACGGACTACATGCTCAAGGTGGTCAACGCCCACTTCAAGCAGCAGTTGAGCCGCGACGATATCGTGCACACCTACTCCGGCGTGCGTCCGCTGTGCAACGACGAGTCGGACAACCCGTCGGCCATTACCCGCGACTACACCCTGGCGTTGTCGGGCACAGGTGAAGAAGCGCCGATCCTGTCGGTGTTCGGCGGCAAGCTGACCACCTACCGTAAGCTTGCGGAGTCGGCACTGGCGCAACTGGCCCCCTACTTCCCTCATATCAAGCCAAGCTGGACCGCCAAGGCCAGCCTGCCCGGCGGCGAAGAAATGACCACGCCAGAAGCCCTGGCCACGGACATTCGCAGCAAGTACGAATGGATCCCCAGCGAAATCGCCCGCCGTTGGTCGACCACCTATGGCAGCCGCACCTGGCGCCTGCTCGAAGGCGTGCAATCCTTGGCCGACCTCGGCGAGCATCTGGGTGGCGGGCTGTATACCCGGGAAGTGGACTACCTGTGCGCCGAGGAATGGGCGACCCAGGCCTACGACATTCTATGGCGCCGCACCAAGCTCGGCCTGTTCACCACCCCCGAGGAGCAGGAAAACCTGCAGCGCTACCTGATCAAGCTGGAGCAGAACCGCAGCAAGATCGAAGCGGCATGACTACCCAGCCCCTGCACCGAAAGGTCCAGGGGCTTTTTTTGGCTTGCGCCTCAAGCCGACTCCTATAAATTCGGTTTTCCGAACGCGTTACTGCCGGCGATTCGGTTTGCCGGACTTAAACACCGGATAAACATCGTCACATAAAGTTAATCACTATATAAATCATATAGTTATATCTTTATTAACAGTCTGGCACGACTCATGCTCTACACTTGGGACGTGTTTGCCTGAGATGCTTCAGGAGCCGTCACAGGCATTCGCTGTATCGAAAGAGCCGTCCAGGCTTCATAAAAAAAACAAATGTCGAGGAAGTATTGATGCGTATCGTTCCCCATATTTTGGGCGCAGCCATCGCTGCCGCTCTGATTAGCACTCCAGTTTTTGCCGCTGAGCTCACCGGCACCCTGAAGAAAATCAAAGAGTCGGGCACCATCACACTGGGCCACCGCGACGCCTCCATCCCGTTCTCATACATCGCGGACGGCTCTGGCAAGCCAGTGGGCTACTCCCACGACATTCAACTGGCCATCGTGAAAGCTGTCGAGAAAGACCTCGGCATGAAGGAAGGCGAGCTGAAGGTCAAATACAACCTGGTCACCTCCCAAACCCGCATCCCGCTGGTGCAGAACGGCACCGTAGACGTTGAGTGTGGTTCCACCACCAACAACGTCGAGCGTCAGCAACAAGTCGACTTCTCCGTTGGCATCTTCGAAATTGGTACCCGTCTGCTGTCCAAAAAGGACTCGACCTACAAGGATTTCGCTGACCTCAAGGGCAAGAACGTCGTAACCACCGCCGGTACCACCTCCGAGCGCATCCTCAAGTCCATGAACGCTGACAAGCAGATGGGCATGAACGTCATCTCCGCCAAGGACCACGGTGAATCCTTCCAGATGCTGGAAAGCGGCCGTGCCGTTGCCTTCATGATGGACGACGCACTGCTGGCCGGTGAAATGGCCAAGGCCAAGAAGCCAGATGACTGGGCTGTAACGGGCACTGCTCAGTCGTACGAAATCTACGGCTGCATGGTTCGCAAAGGCGATGCGCCGTTCAAGAAAGCGGTTGACGATGCAATCGTTGCTACCTTTAAGTCGGGCGAAATCAACAAGATCTATGACACCTGGTTCCAAAAGCCGATCGCACCAAAAGGCCTGAACCTGATGTTCCCGATGAGCGACGAACTCAAGGCCCTGATCGCCAATCCGACCGACAAAGCGGCCGACGACAAAACGGCTGAAAAAAAGTCCTGATTCCGAACTAACCTTATCCCCTGAGGGAGCCAACCCTCCCTCAGGTGTCTGTTACTACCTGCTGGCATTATTTGGAACACTCGACCTGGCGGTTTCCGAGCCGATCTTGTGTGCCTGACGTTCACCGTCAGGCGGGAATGGATTTTCCCCAAGCGGGTGCTTGTACATCGATCGATTTCGGGGGAGACCCTAATGAATTACAACTGGGACTGGGGCGTATTCTTCAAGTCCACCGGCGTGGGCAGCGAGACCTATCTCGACTGGTTCATCTCCGGTTTGGGCTGGACCATCGCCATCGCCATCGTGGCCTGGATCGTTGCCTTGCTGCTGGGCTCGGTACTGGGCGTAATGCGCACGATGCCTAATCGGCTCGTGGCCGGCATCGCCACCTGCTACGTGGAACTCTTTCGTAACGTGCCACTGCTGGTACAGCTGTTCATCTGGTACTTCCTGGTACCCGACCTGCTGCCGCAGAACCTGCAGGACTGGTACAAACAAGACTTGAACCCGACCACCTCGGCCTACCTGAGCGTTGTCGTGTGCCTGGGCCTGTTCACCGCCGCCCGCGTATGTGAACAAGTGCGTACCGGTATCCAGGCCCTGCCCCACGGTCAGGAAGCCGCCGCGCGCGCCATGGGTTTCAGCCTGTCACAGATCTACTGGAACGTGCTGTTGCCCCAGGCCTACCGGATCATCATTCCGCCGCTCACCTCGGAATTCCTCAACGTCTTCAAGAACTCCTCCGTGGCGTCCTTGATCGGCCTGATGGAGTTGCTGGCGCAAACCAAGCAGACCGCCGAGTTCTCGGCCAACCTGTTTGAAGCCTTCACCCTGGCCACGCTGATCTACTTCACCCTGAACATGAGCCTGATGTTGCTGATGCGCGTGGTCGAGAAGAAAGTCGCAGTGCCCGGCCTGATTTCCGTGGGGGGTAAATAATGGAATTCGATTTCAGCGGCATTATCCCGGCCTTCCCTGGCCTGTGGAACGGCATGGTCATGACCTTGAAGCTGATGGTCATGGGCGTGGTCGGCGGCATCGTCCTCGGGACCATCCTGGCGTTGATGCGCCTGTCCTCCAGCAAACTGCTGTCCCGCGTGGCCGGCGCCTACGTGAACTACTTCCGCTCGATCCCGCTGCTGCTGGTGATCACCTGGTTCTACCTGGCGGTGCCGTTCGTGTTGCGCTGGATCACCGGCGAAGACACGCCAATCGGCGCGTTCACCTCCTGCGTCGTGGCCTTCATGATGTTCGAGGCGGCGTACTTCTGCGAAATCGTGCGGGCCGGCGTGCAGTCGATCCCCAAGGGCCAGATGGCTGCAGCACAAGCGATGGGCATGACCTACGGCCAGACCATGCGCCTGATCATCCTGCCCCAGGCGTTCCGCAAGATGACCCCGCTGCTGTTACAGCAGAGCATCATCCTGTTCCAGGACACCTCGCTGGTCTACACCGTGGGCCTGGTGGACTTCCTCAACTCCGCTCGCTCCAACGGCGACATTATCGGCCGCTCCAATGAGTTCCTGATCTTCGCCGGTGTCGTCTACTTCATCATCAGCTTTGCCGCCTCGCTGCTGGTCAAGCGTCTGCAAAAAAGGTTTGCCGTATGATCTCTATCAAGAACATCAACAAGTGGTATGGCGACTTCCAGGTGCTGACCGATTGCAGCACTGATGTCAAAAAAGGCGAAGTGATCGTGGTGTGCGGGCCGTCCGGCTCGGGCAAATCCACCCTGATCAAGTGCGTCAACGCCCTGGAACCGTTCCAGAAAGGTGACGTCGTGGTCGACGGCACCTCGATTGCCGACCCGAAGACCAACCTGCCGCAACTGCGCTCGCGCGTGGGCATGGTGTTCCAGCACTTCGAACTGTTCCCGCACATGACCATCACCGAAAACCTGACAATTGCGCAGATCAAGGTGCTGGGCCGCAGCAAGGAAGAAGCCACCAAGAAAGGCCTGCAATTGCTGGAGCGCGTGGGTCTGACGGCGCACAAGGACAAGCACCCGGGCCAACTGTCCGGCGGCCAGCAGCAGCGCGTGGCGATTGCCCGTGCACTGGCCATGGACCCGATCGTCATGCTGTTCGACGAACCGACTTCGGCTCTGGACCCGGAGATGGTCAACGAAGTACTGGACGTGATGGTGCAACTGGCCCAGGAAGGCATGACCATGATGTGCGTGACCCACGAAATGGGCTTCGCCCGTAAAGTGGCCGACCGTGTGATCTTCATGGACGCCGGCAAGATCATCGAGGACTGCCCTAAAGAAGAGTTCTTCGGCGATATCAGCGCCCGCTCCGAACGTGCGCAGCACTTCCTCGAGAAAATCCTGCAGCACTAAGCACGACACAGCGTCCACTGTAGAACCCGGGCCCTGTGGGAGCGGGCTTGCCCGCGATTACGGTGTATCAGTCAACCAATCTGTGGCTGACCTACCGTCATCGCGGGCAAGCCCGCTCCCACACCGGTCCAGGCAAGCGCTGGTTGACCCAAGGCATCTGTGATGAAATGCGACCCCACCCTCTATCGCGCCGCACCGCCATCACTTGCCGTGAAGCCCCGTCTGATCCGCCAATTGTTCCTGCCGCCTCTGATCATCCTGTTGATGATCGGCCTGGGTTTTATCGGCTTCTGGACCAGCGAGTACTACGGCATCCGGACCCTGGGCGAGAACGGTGAGCGCCAGTTGGAGCTGCATGCGCGCACGGTCGAAAGTGAGATCAGCAAATACACCTACCTGCCCAGCCTGCTGGAGCTGGAGTCCAGTGTCTCCAAGCTGCTGGCCGAGCCAAGCCCAGAACACCGGCAAACCGTCAACGAATACCTCGAAGGCCTGAACCGGCGCAGCCGCAGCCGGGCGATTTATGTGATGGACACCACCGGCCGTGTGATGGCCACCAGTAACTGGCGCGATATCGACAGTTACCTGGGTGAAGACCTGTCGTTCCGCGCCTATTTCCAGAATGCCGTGCGTGGCCAGCCCGGCCGTTTCTATGGCATCGGCAGCACCAATGGCGAACCCGGCTACTACCTGGCCCATGGCCTGGAAGAACGCGGCAAGATCATTGGCGTCGCGGTGGTCAAGGTGCGCCTGGAAGCGTTGGAAGAACGCTGGCAGCGCGCGCGCCTGGAAGCCTTCGTCAGCGATGAGAACGGCATCATCATCCTCTCCAGCGACCCGGCGCGCCGGCTCAAGGCCGTGCGCCCGCTGAGCGACGAGACCAAGGAACGCCTGGCCCGCAGCCTGCAGTATTACTGGGCGACCCTCAACGAACTGCAACCCCTGGCCCGCGAGCACCTCGACGCCGGCACCGAGAAGCTGACCTTCCCCGCCAACAGTGAAGTGGTGGCCGACGACCAGGAAGTCACCTACCTGGCCCAGACCCGGCCACTGAACGACACGCCGTGGAATTTCACCCTGCTCACTCCGCTCAACGACCTGCGCCAGGCCGCGATCAACCAGGGCATCCTCGTGGCGGTGGCCTTTGCCCTGGTGGCGTTCCTGCTGATTGCCTGGAATGAGCGGCGCAAGGTGATCGCCACACGCCTGGCCGCCCGCGAGGCCCTGCAGGAAGCCAACAACCAACTGGAGCGGCGGATTGCCGAGCGCACCGGCGACCTGCGCGCCAGCAACGAACGGCTCAAGGCGCAGATCCGCGAACGACGCCAGGCCGAAGAGACCCTGCGCCGGGCCCAGGACGAATTAGTCCAGGCCGGAAAACTGGCGGCCATCGGCCAGATGTCGACCAGCATCGCCCATGAACTGAACCAGCCCCTGGCGGCCTTGCGCACCTTGTCCGGCAACACCGTGCGCTTCCTGGAGCGCGGTGCCCTGGATACCGCCAGCACCAACCTCAAGACCATCAATGAACTGATCGACCGCATGGGCCGCATCACCGCCAGCCTGCGCTCGTTTGCCCGGCGTGGTGACGACCAGGGTGAAGCCAGCCTGGCCAAGGCCGTGGACGCGGCGTTCCAGGTCCTGGGCAGCCGCCTCGACAACCTGCCGCTGACCGTACACCGCGGTTTCAGCCAGGCCATGTTGCAAATCGACCAGACGCGCCTGGAGCAGATCCTGGTCAACCTGATCGGCAACGCCCTGGACGCGATGCACGCCCAACCCGCCCCCGAGCTGTGGCTGGAAAGTGATATCCATGAAGGCAAATACCGCCTGCGGGTGCGGGACAACGGGCATGGCATCGACCCAGAGACCCGCAAGCACCTGTTCGAACCCTTTTTCACCACCAAACCCGGCGAGCAAGGATTAGGCCTGGGCCTGACCCTGTCGGCCAGCCTCGCGGCGGCCACCGGCGGCAACCTGGCCGTCGAGCACCCGGCCGATGGTGGTACGGCCTTTGTCCTGAGCCTGCCCCTGGCAGGCCATCAACCCGGCGAATCGATATGAACAGCCAACCCAATACCGAACTGACCGTGCTGATCGTCGAAGACGATCCCCATGTGTTGCTCGGCTGCCAGCAAGCCCTGGCCCTGGAAGATATTCCCAGCGTCGGCGTGGCCAGTGCCGAAGAGGCCCTCAAGCGCGTCGGCGAGAACTTCGCCGGCATTGTGATCAGCGATATCCGCCTGCCCGGCATCGACGGCCTGGAGCTGTTGACCCGCCTCAAGGCCCTGGATAAAAGCCTGCCGGTGGTGCTGATCACCGGCCACGGCGACATCTCCATGGCCGTGGGCGCGATGCGCAACGGCGCCTATGACTTCATGGAAAAACCTTTTTCCCCGGAACGCCTGGTGGACGTGGTGCGCCGCGCCCTCGAACAGCGCGGCCTGGCCCGGGAAGTCTGGGCGTTGCGCCGGCAGCTGGCTGAGCGTGACTCCCTGGAAGGCCGGATCATCGGGCGCTCGCCGGCAATGCAGAACCTGCGGGAATTGATCGCCAATGTCGCCGACACCTCAGCCAACGTGCTGATCGAAGGCGAGACCGGCACCGGCAAGGAACTGGTCGCCCGCTGCCTGCACGACTTCAGCCGCCGCCACGCCCACCAGTTCGTGGCCCTGAACTGCGGTGGCCTGCCGGAAAACCTGTTTGAAAGCGAGATTTTCGGTCACGAAGCCAACGCCTTCACCGGCGCGGGCAAGCGGCGTATCGGCAAGATCGAACATGCCCACGAAGGCACGCTGTTCCTCGACGAAGTGGAAAGCATGCCGATGAACCTGCAGATCAAACTGCTGCGGGTCTTGCAGGAGCGCACCCTGGAACGCCTGGGCTCGAACCAGAGCGTGGCGGTGGATTGCCGGGTGATCGCCGCGACCAAGTCCGACCTTGACGAATTGAGCCGCGCCAACCAGTTCCGCAGCGACTTGTACTACCGCCTGAACGTAGTGACCCTGGAACTGCCGCCCCTGCGCGAGCGTCGCGAAGATATCCTGCAACTGTTCGAACACTTCCTGCAGCAGTCATCCCTGCGTTTCGACCGCATCGCCCCGGAGCTGGACAACCAGACCCTGTCCAGCCTGATGAGCCACGACTGGCCCGGCAACGTGCGTGAACTGCGCAACGTCGCCGAACGCTTTGCCCTGGGCCTGCCGGCCTTCAAGAAGAGCGGCAACAGCCCCGACAACCATGGTCTGGCCTTTACCGAGGCGGTGGAAGCCTTTGAGCGCAACCTGCTCAGCGACGCCCTGCAGCGCAGCGGCGGCAACCTGACCCAGGCCAGCCTGGAGCTGGGCATGGCCAAGACCACCCTGTTCGACAAGGTCAAGAAATACGGCCTGAACCACTAAGGAGTACTGCGTGGATTTAGTTTTCAAGGCCGCCCTCGGTGCGGCGGTGGTATTGCTCCTGGCAGTGCTGGCCAAGACCAGGAACTACTACATCGCCGGCCTGGTGCCGCTGTTTCCGACCTTTGCCCTGATCGCCCACTACATCGTCGGCAAGGGCCGCTCGGTGGACGACTTGAAAACCACGATTGTGTTCGGCATGTGGTCGATCATTCCGTACTTTGTGTACCTGGCGACCTTGTATGTGATGGTCGACCGCATGCGCCTGGAGGCCTCGCTGGCAGTCGCCGCAGTAGCCTGGCTGATGGCCGCGACGGTACTGGTCAGCGTGTGGGTACGCATCCACGCCTGACTCACCTCAATCACATGTGGGAGCGGGCTTGCTCGCGAAAGCGGTGTATCAGTCGACATCTAAATTGACTGATCCACCGCTTTCGCGAGCAAGCCCGCTCCCACATTTTGATCAGTGTTTCAGCGCACGATCTTGTCGATCTGGATCCCGAGCTTTTTCAAGCGGTACCAAAAGCTGCGCTCGGAAATCCCGATCCTTGACGCCGCAGCCGCCTGCACGCCATTGCTCTCCTGCAACGCCGCCAGGATGTACGCCTTCTCTACTTCTGCCAGCGCCGCATCCAGGTCCCGAGGCACGCCCGGGCCTTCGCTGAGAATCGTCGTCACGTCACCCGCCGTCGGCTGGGACGCGAACAGATAGGCCGGCAAGTCGATATCTTCAATCACCGGGCTCGCCGCGACGATGGTCGCGCGCTCCACGCAGTTTTGCAGCTCGCGGATATTGCCCGGCCAGCTGTAGGCCGCCATGGCCTGCAAGGCATCTGCGCTGAAGCCGGTGATGCGTTTACCGGCATTGGCGCTCAGGCTGCGGGCAAAGTGGCGGGCCAGCGGGGCGATGTCTTCGACACGCTCGCGCAGAGCGGGCAGCGGGATTGGGAACACGTTGAGACGGTAGTAGAGGTCCTCGCGAAACTCCTTGTTCGCCACGGCTTCCAACAGGTTCTTGTTGGTGGCGGCGATCACCCGCACATCCACCTTGCGCTCGCGGGGGTCGCCCACCGGCTCGATCACCCGCTCCTGCAAGGCGCGCAGGATCTTGGCCTGCAACGCCAGGGGCATATCGCCCACCTCGTCGAGAAACAGCGTGCCCTTGTCGGCCTGCATGAAACGCCCGATCCGGTCGGCCACAGCGCCGGTAAAGGCGCCCTTGCGATGGCCGAACATTTCGCTTTCCAGCAAGCCTTCTGGGATCGCAGCGCAATTGACCGCGACAAAGGGTTTATCGGCGCGGTTGCCATGCTTGTGAATGGCGCGGGCGACCATTTCCTTGCCGGTGCCGCTTTCGCCGGTCAACAGGATGGTGGCGTTGCTTTCGCGCACCGAATCCACCGCTTGCAGCACACGGCGGAACGCCGGGCTGTCGCCCACCAGGCTGTCGAACTGCGCATGCTCGTCGAGCTCGGCGCGCAGCCGTGCGTTGTCGCGCATGATGTCGCGAAACTGCAAGGCCTTGGCCACGGTGATGTCCAGCTCGTCGATATCGAAGGGCTTGGCAATGTAGTCGTAGGCGCCGTTGCGCATCGACTGCACGGCATTTTTCACAGTGCTGTAGGCCGTCATCACGATCACCGGCAACTGTGGGTAGCGCACCTTGATCTCGGCCAGCAGCTGCGGGCCGTCCATGCCGGGCATGCGCCAATCGCTGATCACCAGGTCGATATCTTCCTGCTCCAGCACCTTGAGGGCATGCAGGCCATTGCCGGCGATAAACACCTGGATATCGTTCTGGCTCAGGGCCGAGGCCAGCAAATCGCAGAGCTTGGGCTCGTCGTCGACCACCAATATGTTATGCGTCATGACTGTCCTCGTCGTCGCCGTCATCTTCACCGCTGGCCGGAATGTACAGGCTGAAGGTTGCGCCGGCATCCTTCTCGCTGGTGCATTCGATGCGGCCATCGTGACTTTCCATGATCGAATAGACTTTCGCCAGGCCAAGGCCAGTGCCCGAGGCCTTGGTGGTGACGAAGGGGGTAAAGATCCGCTCGATCATCTCTGCCGGGATGCCCTGCCCGCTGTCGCTGACGCTGATCACTGTGGACTGGTCCGCGCGGCTGATGCTTAACGTCAGGCGCCCGCCCTGGGGCATGGCATCGATGGCGTTGAGAATCAGGTTCAGGCACGCCTGCTTGAATTGCTTGGCGTCCACATAGAGGGTCGCGCCAGGCGCCTGGTCGTCGAGATGGGCGTCGATGGCGTGGCTCGCCAGCTCCGGCGCGCAGAACCCCAGGATGTCTTCCACCAGTGGCCGCGCCAGTTGCTGGCTGCGCAGGGGCTCGCTGGGTTTGGCGAAATCGAGAAAATCGGTGATCAGGTCATTGATCCGGCTGACTTCGCTGACCACATATTCCAGGTGGCGCTTGTCGGTCTCCGGCAGGTCCGTGCGGCGGTGCAGCAGTTGGGTCGCGGTCTTGATGATGCCCAATGGGTTGCGGATTTCGTGGGCCAGGCCCATCGCCACTTCGCCCAGGGCATGCAGGCGGTCGCGCCGACGCAGTTGGGCCTCGAGGTGATGCAATTCGCCCAGGCGCTCGGTCATGTGGTTGAAGGTGCTGCTCAGTTGCGCCAACTCATCGCCGCCGGTGACGGCCACGCGGTGCTGGTAATTGCCGCTGATCACCGCACTCACGCCCCGGGACAACTCACGCAGCGGCCGCGTCAGGTGCCGGGAGACCAGCACGCCGGCGCCCAGGGACAAGGCGGAACTGAGCAGGAAGATCAGCACGAACAGATTGCTCTGGTTCACCAGCCCCACCAGGCTGGTGTGGCGTAGCAGGCCGCTGAAGATCACACCCTGCAACTCGCCGGTGTCATTGAAGATCGGCCAGTACAGGCCACTGTAGTTGCTGGTGAATTGCTCGCTAGGCTGCTTGGTGCTGCGCAGCAGGGTTTCCACGGATTTCGGCACGCGGGTCGGGTGATCTTCAAAACGCTGGGTCGAGAAGATCTCCGAGAAGCCGTCGGTGTTGGCCAGGTACAGGCGCAAGTCCAGGGAGTGGACCTCGGCGACACTGGTCAGGAAGCTGCTGTCCAGGTAGGTGCCCACCAACAGTTCGTAATCGACACCGTCCTGAGTGGTTTCGAACGAGGAAATCACCGCCCCGGTGGCCACGCCGCCAACCTGCACGGTTTGCAATACGGCGTTGGGAGCGAGGCTGATTTGTTTCACCACATCATCGCCCACGGTGCTGAACATCACTTTGCCGTCGCTGCTGCGAATCAGGGTTACCACGTCAATATCAGTGGCGCTGGCAATGTCCGCGATCAAACGGTCATGCCGCATCGCTTCATGGGTGGAGGGCGGACGCACATAACGCAGGAAGATCTGCGCCACGCGGGCGTTGTCGTGCAGGATGTCGCTGACTTCGTCCTTGACGATCCGGGTCGACTCTTGCAGCCAGATGCGCACGTTACTGTCGAAAATCTGCGACAGGGTGGTGGCCGCCAGCTCCGCGGCGATCATCGTCGGGATCACCGTCACCAGCCAGAACGCCAACACCAGCTTGCGCTGCAGGCTCCAGCGGGAAATGGCGAACGGGCGGGCTTTCTGGCGGGTTTTGGCAATCATCGGGTTTCGCTTATTGCAGCAGCCATGGCAGGGTCGGATCGGTCCGGGCGAATAAACACTTTTAGCACTTTGAGCAGGGTGTCGAGCAAGCGGTTGCGGTGCTGGAAAAACAGGGTATTGCCGGCGAACTCGCAGCCCAGGCGTAGCTTACTGGCATACCCGGCCTGCCCGCACTCATACAACGCAATATTGTGCTCGATGCAGTAGTCGACGTTGGTCAGCCAACTGCGAAAGTACAGGTTATGTTCGCGGCTGTGGGCCAAGTCATGGGCAAAGAACTTGTCGATCAGCCGATGCTGGTCGAGCAGCACCAGGTTGAACGCCACCAACTGCCCATCCACCCAGTAAAGTACACAGCGCGCCCGTTGTTCAAGCTGGGCGAGCACCTGGCTGAAATAACCGGCGGGCAGGCGTTCGAATTGCAGGTCGGCGCGGGCCAGGGTCGCTTCGTAGAGACGCATGATATCTGGCAATACGTCATCGACATTGTCCCGCCACTCCACCTGTGGCCCCGGCGCGCGTAGCTTGCGCCGCAAGTCCTTGCGCGTGGATTTGCCCAGGGAGCCCAGGTAGGCATCCACCGAGCCGTAGGGCAGCGGCAGCAGCCCGGTCGGCAGGCTCGGCATGCTGTGCAGGCCGGCGGCCTTGCAGCTGTCGGCCCAGTCCTGATCCTGGGTCGGAGCATCCTTGACCGCCAGCAAACCGATGCCGAATGCATCGGCATCCCGCCGTGCGGCGGCCAGCAGTTGCTGCAACAAGGCACCACGGCGCGCCGCCGGCACATGACTGGCGACACCGGCATGGCATTGCTCGGCCACCGGCGAACCGATGGCGTACAGGCCCAGGCGCAATGCGCCCGGCCACCAGCGTTGCAGGCGTTGGGTGAAGCGTTTGCCAATACCCGAGACGGTGGTGTCGAGGCGGTAATGGGTGATGAACGCCGGGGCCACCGCCAGCAGCCGCCCCTCCTCATAAAGGGCCAGGTAGCGCCATTGGAAGTCGTCGATAGCGGCGTTTTCCACGGCGACGTAGTAGTCCCAATCTTCCAGGACCTGGGGAAAGCAGTCGTTCCAGGCACTGCGGTCGATGGCGTGGATGGTTGAATAGGCTTTAGCGCTGATCACAGCAGTTCCTTAATCTAACGCCAACCCCTGTAGGAGCTGGCTTGCCAGCGAAAAACTCAAGGGCGCCGCGTTGAACCAGGCGGTACCTGTCATCGTTGACGACCATCGCGGGCAAGCCCGCTCCTACAGGGTGCGGTGTCAGGCCCGGCGATATTCGTCCACAGGAGTGGTGTGCTGCTCAATGAAGTCGGCACTCAACTCGATCACCCGCCGGTATTGCAGGTCGACGGTGATCATGTGGTAGCAGTTGTCCAACAGGATCTTGGTCACCGGGCCGCCGAGGTGGCGTTCCACGTAGTCGGCGTTCCAGCGGCTGGTGATGTCGTCCTCGATGGAGTGCAGGACCAGCGCCGGGGTCTTGATCGACGGCATGCGTTTCTTCACCACGGCGTTCATCCAGTGCAACTCGCGCACGGTGACGCCTTCCATGGTCAACAGCCCGGCTTCACTGCTCTCGCCCTCTTTCATCTGCCGCTCGACGATCGCCCGCAAGCGTTCGTTCTTGATGCCGTAGGGCGGCTTCTCGGTAAAGCGGAACAGGCGCACACCGAAGGGAATGCGGATCAGCAACGGCGTGATGAACGCCATTTTGTTGATGCTCCAACCGTCGTACTTGAGGGTCGTGGAATACATCAGCAACCCCGCGACCTGGCCCGGAAATTCCGAAGCCAGGTACATCGACATCACCGCGCCCATGGACAAGCCACCGACGAACACCTGTGCATGACGCTGCTGCACCCCGACAAAGGTCTTGCGCACGCCCTCGTACCAGTCGCGCCAGCCGGTGGCCTGCAGGTCCTCGTTGCCCCCGCAGTGCCCGGCCAGGGTTGGCACGTACACCGTGCAATTACCCGCCTTGACCAGGCCCTGGGCAACCCGACGCAATTCGGTCGGGGTGCCGGTCAGGCCGTGGATCAACAGGACCCCGACCGGACCGTTGCCAAGAACGAAGCCGGCGTTGCCTTCGCCGAGATCGATATCGGCCAGACTCACCGCTTCATCGCTCGGGTCAGCAGTTGCTCCAGCAGCTTCAAGCCCAGGTCGATTTCCGGGTAGCTGATTTCCAGGGACGGCGCCAGGGTGATCACGTTCTTGTAGTAACCGCCCACATCGAGGATCAGCCCGAGTTTCTGGCCGTCTACCAGCATGTCGCCTTTCATGCCTTCCTCAACCATGTAGTCCAGGGTCGCCTTGTCCGGGGTGAAACCATCGGGGCCACAGATTTCGCAGCGCAGGGCCAGGCCCAGGCCATCCACATCGCCGATGATCGGGAAGCGCTTTTGCAGGTCCTGCAGGCCTTCAAGGAAGTATTTGCCCTTGGCCATGACCATCGCGCCGTAGTCGACTTCGCTGGTCATCTTGAACATTTCCAGGCCCACCGCCGTGCCCAGCGGGTTGGAGGCAAAGGTGGAGTGGGTGGAACCCGGCGGGAACAGTTTCGGGTTGATCAGCTCTTCCTTGGCCCAGATGCCGCCCAATGGGTTGAGGCCGTTGGTCAGGGCTTTACCGAACACGATCACGTCCGGTTGCACATCGAAGTGCTCGATCGACCACAACTTGCCGGTGCGCCAGAAGCCCATCTGGATTTCGTCGACCACCATCAGGATGCCGTGCTGGTCGAGCACTTGCTTGAGCTCGCTGTAGAAGTTCATCGGCGGGATCACGTAGCCGCCGGTGCCCTGGATCGGCTCGACGTAAAACGCGGCGTATTCGCTCTGGCCGACTTTCGGGTCCCAGACACCGTTGTATTCGGTCTCGAACAGGCGCGCGAATTGCTGCACGCAGTGGCTACCGTATTCTTCCTTGGTCATGCCCTTTGGCCCACGGAAGTGGTACGGGAACGGGATGAAGTTGGCGCGCTCGCCAAAGTGGCCGTAGCGGCGACGGTAGCGGTAGCTGGAGGTGATGGACGACGCGCCGAGGGTACGCCCGTGGTAGCCGCCTTCGAAGGCGAACATCAGGCTCTTGCCGTTGCAGGCGTTACGCACCACCTTCAGGGAGTCCTCGATGGACTGCGAACCGCCGACGTTGAAATGCACGCGGCCATCGAGGCCGAATTTTTTCTTGGCATCCACCGCGATCATTTCCGACAGCTCGATCTTGCCCTTGTGCAGGTACTGGCTGGCGATTTGCGGCAGGGTATCGATCTGCTGTTTCAGCGCATTGTTCAGGCGCGGGTTGGCGTAGCCGAAGTTGACCGCCGAGTACCACATTTGCAGGTCGAGGTAGGCCTGGTCTTCGGTGTCCCAGACGTAGGAGCCTTCGCAGCGGCTGAAGATACGCGGTGGGTCGATGTAGTGGACGGTGTCGCCGTAAGAGCAGTATTTGGCTTCTTTATCCAGCAGAACCTGGTCTTCGGCGGTAGCGATACGGATATCAGACATGATGAAAGAGTTCCTGAGTGTCAGAAGTAAAGTGAGTGGCGTTGGCGGCCATGCCCTGGGGCAGTCGGGCCAGTAATGCAGGCAGTTCGGCAAAGCTGTCGAAGCGCAGATGGGGGATGGCGTGGGCCTGGCAGTACTGCGCCAGGCTGCCTTTGGCGAAGACGAAATCGGCGGTAGTCGATACGCACATATCAGACTTGCCGTCGCCGATCACCAACACCCGCTTGTTGCGCGGGGTGGACTTGCATTTGCAGTTGCCCGAGGCCGCGCGGCAGGCGTCGCTGGCATGGGGGAAGTCGATGCGCCAGCTGTTCTGGTCGACCTGGCGCAGGCGGTTGGCGATGATCGGCAGCAAGGTCACGTAGTTGCGCGAGAGGATCCGCGCGATGCCCTGCTCGATGCCGTCACTGACCACCTCAAGGGAGGCACCGAGGCCAAGGACATGGTCGACGAAGTCCGGGAAATCCGGATCGATCTCGACCGTGTCGAAGTACGCCAGCAGCTCGGCTGGTGTCGCCTTGATCAGCGCCAGTTGGCGGCTCAGGCATTCGCGCGAACCGATATGGCCGTCCAGCCATTGCTGCTCGATGGTTTCCCACTCGGGGCCGGCGAAGCGTTGGAGAACGTTGTCGATGACATCGGTGGGTGTGATGGTCCCATCGAAGTCACACACGATATGCCAGTCATTCATCTGCGTTTACCTTGGATGCTAGCGCGCTGATGCGCCGTTGACAGGGATAGAGCAGGGACTGTGCCAAGTGGGCAAAACCCAGCAGGGCCGGGGTTCGCGGGCATGCACGGCTGATAAAGGACGCGGCCAAGCTACAAATTTTGTAGGTCGCTACAAACAACATGAGTGCTTGCACAAGCCCCCGCGCCTGCGCGTTCATGCGCGCATGTTTTGCAAGAGGAGCAAGCACTATGTTCAGGGTGACTTCGCTGGTGTGCGCCGGCGTCCTGGGGCTATGGATGGACTCGGCAGCGGCAGCCGGCATCAGCGGCGAGGTGGGCCTGGGCCTGAGCTATCAGCCACGGGAACCCACCGCCAGCCGCTATCAGACGGTACCGGTGCCGTACTTCGACCTGGATTGGGGAGATGTCAGCCTCGATACCGATGACGGCCTGACCTGGAGCGCGTTCAACAGCAATGGCTTGAGTGCCGGGCCGTACCTCAACTACCTGCCGGGACGCACGGCCAACGGGCCGCTAAAGGGCCTGAGGGACGTGTCGGACATGGCTGAGGTCGGTGGGTTTATCCAGTACGCACCGGCCGACTTCTGGCGGGTCTATGCGCAGCTGGGGCGCAGTGTTGGCGGCGCTCATGACCAGAGCGGGATATTGGGCAAGCTCGGCGGCGAACTGGGTTACCCACTGGGCGGCGGGGTCATTGGCAGCACGGGGCTGGTGGCGCACTTTGCCGACGATAACCAGACCCAGACGTTTTTCGGGGTCGATGAGCATGAGGCGCAAGCCTCGGGAATTCGCCCGTACAACGCCAGCGGCGGGTTCCAGAACCTGACATTGACCCAGAGCCTGCAGATCCCGCTGGCGCCCAGGTGGTCGCTGCTGGCCAGTGCCAGTTGGGTCCACCTGACAGGTTCGGCGGCCGACAGCAGCATCGTGCGCCAGACCGGCGAGGTGAACCAGGGGCAGGTGCAGACGGCGATCAGCTACACCTTCGATTGATTGTCCAAAGCCCAAGCCCCATTCGACCGCGTCCATCCTGTGGGAATACGGTCAAAAATGTGGGAGCGGGCTTGCTCGCGAAGGCGGTGTGTCAGACTGGAATTACTTAACTGACCCACCGCCTTCGCGAGCAAGCCCGCTCCCACATTTATCCAGCACTCCAGTCTGGGCTCAGTTTTCTTCGCCCTCGGCCAGCAGCGCGATCCCGCCAATGATTACTACCACGCCCACCCAGTGCAGGAAGCTGATGTGCTCGCCCAGGCCCAGCCATGAGCCAAGCAACACCACCACAAACACCAGCGAACTCAGGGGGAAAGCCAGGGACAGGCTGCTGCGCCGCAGGATCAGCATCCACACAAAAAACGCGCCGATATAACAGGCAATGGCCGCCAGGATCCCCGGGTTGACCGCTACCGCCGCCAACCATTGCCAGTTGAAATCCATCTGCCCCAGCTGATCGCCGGCCACCTTGGTAAACAACTGGCCACCGCTTTCGGTCAAGATCAACAACGCCCACAACACCAGCGTCCCCAGGCGACCGTGCAGCCAGCCAACCGGACGGATAGCGATATTTTCCGAATTCATGCTTGAGTCCCCGCAACAGCAACCAGCATCACGCCGGCCGTAATCACCAGGGTGCCCAGCCAGCGACGGCGGCTGACGGTTTCCCCCAGTACGACTTTGCCCACCAGCACCACCAGGCAATACGCCAGCGCCGCCAGCGGAAACAACAGGCTCAGCGGCGCACGGGACAAGGCCTCCAGCCACACGAAAAATTCAATCACATAGGCGCCGATGCCCGCCCACAGCAGAGGTGCATTGAGCACCTGGCCCCAAAATGCACCCAGGCGAAAACCGCCATTGATCTCGGGCAAGCGGTCCACGCCCAGCTTGAAACACAACTGGCCAATCACATCGAGCACGATGGAAAAGACCAATAACACCACCACGGTCAGGGTCACGGAAACAGCTCCTCGAACAGGTTGATCAACGCCTCGTTGGTCGCCGCGTTGCGCAGCAAATCGTCCGCGCTCCAGCGCTCGGCCGGCGGTTGGTCGGACTTGGCTTCCCAGCGTTTGAACGCGTTGCTGAACGCCGGCTGGGCAAACTCGCCACACACATCGATACCGATGATCCGCTTGCTCGCCGCCAACGCCCGCAGGGCTTGCAGCAGATGCGTCAGGCGCATGCCGCCCTGGTCCCAGTTGGTGGCGGCGTCTTCGCTGGCCAGCACGTCTTTGTCCAGGGTGATCCACACGGCCTCGGTGGGCAGGCTGGCGATCATTTGCTCAAGGAATGTGCCCCAGTCGAGCTCAGCCAGGTTGCGCCAGTGCAGGTGGTTTTCCTGTTGTGCATGGCCGGCGCCATCCCCTACCCGCCCCCAGACTTTCGACGGCGCGTGCTGCCAGGGAAACAACTGCAAGTGCCCGCGCTTGAGCGCGCCCAGGTTGCCGCCGCGCAGTTGCGGGTTATGCAGGTCATCGCTGCACGGGCCGAGGGTGACGATACGTTTGATCGCCGGCATCTTCAGTGCCTGGTTGATCCACGAGCCGCAGTGCCGGCGCGGCGCCAGGCGCACCCAGTCGGGGTGGTTGTCGAAGTGGATCAGGCTGATGGGCTCCTGCACCTCGGCGAGAAAAGCCGGGGTCAGGTGGTGATAGTCGCCAGAACCGACAAAGAAGATTTCGGGTCGTGCCGTGGTCGGCCGGGGCCGTTGGGCCAGGCGCTGGGCAAAGCGTTTCCAGGTTTTTTCGGTGGACCACAGGCGCAGTTTCGGGCCCAGGTCGAGCAGGTCCAGGCGCGTGGCGTGACCGCTGGCCAGACGCCGGGCAATGGGTGCCTGGGCTGTGAGGCTGTGGTCGAGATCGAGGATATTCAAGGTAATGTTTCACCCCTTGGCAGCGCCCAACCGCACGCCGGCTGGGCTTTAAGGGGGTAATGCAAGGGATGGGCCAGGGGGGACAACAATGATCCAATGTGGGAGCGGGCTTGCTCGCGAAAGCGGTGGGTCAGTTAAGAGATACTTAGCTGATATACCGCTTTCGCGAGCAAGCCCGCTCCCACATTTTGCTTTGCGCTCGGCTTTAGGCCTTGGACTCCTGGATGATCTGGCGGATCGCCCCGACAAACGCCTCAGCCGGCTGCCCGCCGCTGACCGCGTACTGGTCGTTGAACACAATGGTCGGCACCGAGGTCACGCCACGGGAGACCCACAGTTGTTCCTGCTCGCGCACTTGTGCGGCGTACTCGTCCGAGGCCAAGATCTCGGCTGCGCGCTTGAGGTCCAGCCCGACGCTTTCGGCGATGATCGCCAAGGTAGCGTGGTCGGAAGGGTCCTGGCCATCGCTGAAATAGGCTTTGAACAGCGCTTCCTTGAGGTTGTACTGCAACCCCTCGAGCCCGGCCCAGTGCAGCAGGCGATGGGCGTCGAAGGTGTTGTAGATACGGCTCTGGCCATCGGTACGAAACGCAAAGCCCAGCGCGGCGCCCATGTCGCGGATGCGGGCGCGGGTGGCCTGGGACTCTTCGGCGGTGGAGCCGTATTTTTCGGTGATGTGCTCAACGATGTTCTGCCCTTCGGCGGGCATGTTCGGGTTCAGTTCGAAGGGCTGGAAGTGGATCTCGGCCTGCACTTCGGCGCCCAGTTGGTCCAGGGCTTCGGTCAGGCCGCGCAGGCCGATGATGCACCAGGGGCAGGACACGTCGCTGACGAAATCGATTTTCAGGGAAGTACTCATTCAGGCAACCTCGCAGGCATTACACGCCATAAATGTCGCACCATACACCCCTAGGCGCTGCTCATAAAACCTTGGCCGGCAGCGCGCGATCAACCTGCGCCCAATGCGCCGCCTCTTCACGGTGGGCTTGCAGGTAGGGCAACACCGCCGCCAGCAACGGCGCCTTGAATGCCTCCTGGAAACGATGAGCCAAGCCCGGGATCAGCCGCAACTGGCTGCCCTGGATATGCGCCGCCAGGTGCACGCCATGCATGACCGGCAGCAACGGGTCGGCCGTGCCGTGGACCACCAGGGTCGGCACGCGCAATTGATTGAGCAATGGCACCCGGCTCGGTTCGGCAAGGATTGCCATGATCTGGCGCTTCACACCCTCGGGGTTGAATGCCCGGTCGTAGGACTGCGCCGCCTGCTGCAGCAAGGCCTGGCGATCATCCTTGACCTCAGGGCTGCCCAGGGCCGCGAGCAAATCAGCTTGCTGCTCCAGGGCCACTTCGCGGTTGGGTGCGCTGCGCCGTGACAACAGTTGCACCAGCGCAGCATTCGGCGCGGGCAGGCCTTCGGCGCCGGAGCTGGTCATGATCAGGGTCAGGCTTTCCACGCGCTTCGGGGCCATGGCCGCCAAGTGCTGGGCGATCATCCCGCCCATGCTCGCCCCCAGCACATGGAACTGGCGCACCTGCAGCGCATCCATCAACCCCAGCGCGTCATCGGCCATGTCAGTCAAGGTGTAGGGCGCAGCCACCGGCAGGCCCAGTTTGTAGCGCAGCACTTCAAAGGTCAGGTTGGCGCTGGCGGGCGCCTGGCGCCAGGTGGACAGGCCAACGTCACGGTTGTCGTAGCGGATCACCCGAAAACCCTGTTGGCACAGGGCGACCACCACTTCGTCCGGCCAGTGGATCAACTGCCCGCCCAGACCCATCACCAGCAACAAGGCCGGATCGGAGGCACGACCAATGCTCTGGTACGCCAGGCTCACCTGGTCCAGGTCGACCCGCTCAGTCGGGACATTGACATCACATCGAGAGGCCGCAAAAGACGGCAGGCCGAACAGTAAGGCAGCCAGTAAAAACAACACGCGCATGAAAAACACCGAAACGCAGAACCCCAGTAGAGCGCGAGTCTGATGAAGTTTGTTCAAGCGCGCTGCCACAGTTACGTGACAGTTTGATGAAGAGCGCCCAGCGGTCATGGTCGACAGATTTGGCAACATGAGACAAACTCACGCCATTGGAACTTGTCACAAATTATCTTCATGGAGAGCCCGTGCTCGAAATCCGTCATCTCAAGACCCTGCACGCCTTGCGCGAAGCCGACAGCCTGGTGGAAGCCGCCGAACGCCTGCACCTGACCCAATCGGCGTTGTCCCACCAGTTCAAGGAGCTGGAGGAACGCATGGGCATGCCGCTGTTTGTGCGCAAGACCAAGCCCGTGCGCTTCACCAGCGCTGGCTTGCGCCTGCTGCAACTGGCGGATGCCACCTTGCCGCTGCTGCGCGGGGCCGAACGGGATATCGCGCGCTTGGCCGGTGGCACTGCCGGGCGCCTGCACATGGCGATCGAGTGCCACAGCTGCTTCCAGTGGCTGATGCCGACCATCGACCAGTTCCGCGATGCCTGGCCGGAAGTAGAACTGGACCTGGCCTCCGGCTTTGCCTTTGCCCCACTGCCGGCCCTGGCCCGTGGCGACCTGGACTTGGTGGTGACCTCCGACCCACTGGAGCTGGCGGGCATCACCTATGTGCCGCTGTTCACCTACGAAGCGATGCTCGCGGTGGCCAACCAGCACGCGCTGGCGAACAAGCCGTATATCGTGCCCGAAGATTTACTCAGCGAAACCCTGATCACCTACCCGGTGGAACGCGACCGCCTGGATATCTTCACCCGGTTCCTGGAACCGGCCGATGTCGAGCCTGCACAAGTCCGCACTTCGGAGCTGACGGTGATGATGATGCAGTTGGTGGCCAGCGGTCGCGGCGTGTGCGGCATGCCCCACTGGGCGCTGCATGAGTACAGCTCGCGGGGTTATGTGAAGGCCAAGCGGCTGGGGGAGAAAGGTTTGTTCGCCACGCTGTACGCCGGGATCCGTGCGGATATGCTGGATGCACCGTACATGCGCGACTTTTTGCTGACCGCCAAGGACACGTCGTTTTCAACCCTCGATGGGGTCAGCGCGGTCCGTTGATTGTTCACGCGCTGCGCCGTTGCTCGAGCATCAGGCGCACCGCCAGGGCTGCCAGCACGAACCCCATGAAATAACGCTGGACCGCCAGCCACGTGGGGTTGTGGATAAACCAGGCGGCGATGCTGGCAGCGCACAGCGAGATCAGCAGGTTGACCACAAAGCTGACGCTGATCTGGGTAAAGCCCAGCATCAGGCTCTGGGTGAAGATCGAGCCGTGCTCCGGGGTGATGAACTGCGGGAATACCGACAGGTAGAACACGGCGATTTTCGGGTTCAGTGCGCTGGTCAGAAAGCCCATGGTCACCAGCTTGCGTGGCGAATCGGCAGGCAATTGCTGGGCTTGGAACGGTGAGCGGGCACCCGGTTTCACCGCTTGCCAGGCCAGCCACAGCAGGTAGAGCGCACCGGCCCATTTCAGTACTTCATAAGCCAGCGGCACAGTGAGGAACACCGCCGTCAAACCGGCGGCAGCAGCGAACAGGTGCACGAAAAAACCCGCGACCACCCCCAGCAACGACGTCACCCCGGCCTTGCGGCCCTGGCAGATCGAGCGGGAAATCAGGTAGATCATGTTCGGCCCGGGGGTCAGTACCAGCAGCAGCGAGGCGGCGGCAAAAATCAGCAAGTCATTGAGGGGGATCACGGCTCAGTCCTTTGTGCCCGACAGCTCAGGCAATAGTGGTCAGCGATGCGCGATAGAAAGGCAGGATCAGGTCACGTGTCAAGGGCGCCAACTGCAGGCCACCGTCGCCGGCCGGGTCGATCCAGCGCACTTCTTCGATCTCGGCGGCGGGTGTCACCGGTACGTCGATATGCACTTCAAACAACTCGGCTTCCACGGTGAACCCTGGCTCATTGGCCGCCGGTGCCGAGAAATGGCCAAGGTACTGCGCCGCTGCCGGGTCAATGCGTAGGCCAAGCTCTTCGTGCAGTTCACGCGCCAGGGCCTGCGCCGGTTGCTCGCCCGCATCGATCTTGCCGCCCGGTTGCATAAAGGCCTGGGTGCCGCGTTTGCGCACCAGCAGGGTCTGGCCGTCGCTGCCGATCAACAGGGCGGCGGCAATACGGATGGTCTTGGACATGAAGTAAACGCCTTGGAATAAAGGCGCGAAGGATCACATGACTGTGCTCCGTGCTGCAATGCTACCTTGTGGCTGTGGCTGTGGCTGTGGTTGTGGCTATGGCTGTGGCGAGCGGGCTTGCCCCGCGCTGGGCTGCGAAGCGGCCCTAATCCGTTCACTGTGTTCTTTCAGTTAAAACTCATTGGCAGGTCTGGGGCCGCTTCGCAGCCCAGCGCGGGGCAAGCCCGCTCGCCACAACCACAACCACAACCACAGTCATAGCCACAGCTGGCTTACTCTTCGGGTTCCTTGATGAACACGCTGTACTTGGCACCTTCCATGGCTTCAAACGCGATCAGCTTGTCCACCAGCGGCAGGTTCAGCACCTTGCCGGCATTGAGCAGCAGCATGCCGTTGTCGGCATTGAGGTTGCGCGCCAGGACCATGCCTTCGGCCAACTCGCGAGTGCCCAGCACCCTGACCGTCGGGTCGCCCAGGGTCACGTCGCTGAGGAAGGCCGCGCAGGCCTGGACGAAGTCTTCCACCATGTCCGGGTCATACAGGCGCCCGGCGTATTTGCGGATATACAGCAGCGCCTCGTCGCTGTTCATCTGCCGCTCAAGAATCAAGCCGCGCTGCAGTTCGATAAAATCCACCGCCAGCTTCAGCAAGCGCGAGCCAAAAGGAATGGCCTCGCCCTTGAGGTGATCAGGGAAACCACTGCCGTCCCAGCGCTCCTGGTGATGGCGGATCAGCCGCGCGGCGTCCTTCATCGGCTCCAGGGTCATCAACAACGATTCGCTCTGTGTGGCGTACTCGCGAAAACGCGCGCGGTCGGTGCTGTGCAGCAAGTCCGAGGGCGCGACCATCATGCTGTCGCTCCAGCTCAGCTTGCCGATATTGTACAGCGCCGCCGCCATGGTCAGGTCGCGGCTGCTGGCGTCGTCCAGGCCATGGAGCACGCACCAGGTGCGCACCAGCTCGATGATCTGGCGGTTGGTCTGCTTGCTGCGCGGCAGGCGCAGGTTGGCCAGCAGCGAGAACACCTCGGTGCCGGTGGCGTAGCTGTGCTTGAGTTCTTCGTAGGCCAGGTCGAGCATGTCGGCGGTCTGCTGCAATTCACTGGTGCGCGAGACCACGCGCTTTTCCAGGGACGCATTGAGCTGCTTGAGCTCCTCGTTCTGCTGGCGGATCAGTTGTTCCAGGCGCAGGCGCTCACGCTCGGAATGCTGGTGGGCCAAGGACTGCCGCAGCGCCAGCAGCAACTCTTCGTCCTTCCAGGGTTTGCTCAGGTAGCGGTAGATCTGCCCTTCGTTGATGGCCTTGATGATCAGGGTCAGGTCGGTTTCGCCGGTCAACAGCAGGCGCACGGTATGGGGGTAGTCGTGATGGATCTGTGCCAGCAACGTGGCCCCATCCATATCCGGCAGGCGTGCAGCACTCATCACCAGGTCCACAGGCTGGCGCGCCAGCGTGGCTAACGCTTCGACCGCCGTGGTGGCGCTGCACAGTTCAAAGGGTTCCAGGCGCAGTAACTGCGCGAGGCGGTCATGCACGTCCGGGTGAGTGTCGATCAACAGCACCACGGGACGATCGGTTTCAGAAAAGGTAACTGACTCTCCCACGGGACACCTCGGATCTAGTCGCGTCGGTGTGCGCTTCCTACGGTCAAGGTAACAGCCTCCTGGCTATTACCTAGCAGTTTAGTCAGTTTTTAGCCGGTAGTGGCCTAATGATGCTATTTACCACTACCGCGCCTGAAGCCTCGAACCGGTCAGGCCTCGGCGGCTTTGCTGGACGAACCAAACGAGGCAAAGCGCTTGTTGAAGCCGGCAATCCGCCCTTCGACCTGGGTCTTGCGCTGTTGCCCGGTGTAGATCGGGTGGGAAGCGCTGGACACGTCGAGAGCCATATAAGGATAAGTATTGCCATCGCTGTGTTGGTGGGTGCGGTCCGTGTCGACCGTGGAGCCGATCAGGAAGAACACGTCGGCGGCAGTGTCGTGGAACAATACGGTGCGATAGGCGGGATGGATACCAGCTTTCATAGGGCCTCCGGGGGCATCTGGGCAAGATTAATACGTTATACAGTAACACAAATAATGCACCCAAACGAGAACGTATTGCAATACCGATAGAAGCCCAGGTTCTATGCGGTTGCCCTGGCAACGAACTCGCCCGTAAGCTGGTACTCCGTGAGAGCACAGGCATCCATAGCCTGGAGATCCTTGTAGGAACTGGCTTGCTGTCGTAAACACCGTCGCCGGCAAGCCGGTTCCTGCAGGTCATAAAGAGTCCGAACCCAAGGAAACCGTATGAGCCTGTCGTTGCTTAGCCGTTATGCATTCTTTGCCGTGTGTGTCATTTTCACCCTCGCCAGCCTGCCCTTTATCCAACACGAATGGCTGTGGCCGTTTACCCTGGTCACCGCTGTACTCAGCCTGATCGGCGTGTTCGACCTACTGCAAAGCCCGCACGCCGTGCGCCGCAACTACCCGATCCTGGGCAATATCCGCTACCTGGTGGAAGGCATCCGCCCGGAAATCCGCCAATACCTGCTCGAATCCGACAGCGACGCCCTGCCCTTCTCCCGATCCCAGCGCTCGCTGGTGTATTCGCGGGCCAAAAACGAAACCGCTGACAAACCCTTCGGCACCCTGATCGATGTGTACCAATCCGGTTTCGAGTTTATCGGCCACTCCATGCGCCCGGCGCCGTTGAGCGATCCCAGCGCGTTCCGCGTGATCGTCGGCGGCCCGCAATGCACACAGCCGTATTCGGCGTCGGTGTTCAATATCTCGGCAATGAGCTTCGGCTCCCTCAGTGCCAACGCCATCCGCGCCCTCAACCAAGGGGCCAAGCTCGGCAACTTCGCCCACGACACCGGCGAAGGCAGCATCAGCCCCTATCACCGCGAACACGGCGGCGACCTGACTTGGGAGCTGGGCAGCGGCTATTTTGGCTGCCGCACCAGCGACGGCCGCTTCGACCCGGAGCGCTTCGCCGTGCAGGCGCAAAACCCGCAAGTGCGGATGATCGAAATCAAGATGAGCCAGGGCGCCAAGCCCGGCCACGGCGGGATCCTGCCCAAGCACAAGGTGACCAAGGAAATCGCCGAGACCCGCGGCATCCTGATGGGCGAAGACTGCATCTCGCCGTCACGCCACAGCGCGTTTTCCACGCCGATCGAGCTGATGCAGTTCATCGCTCAATTACGTGAACTGTCCGGCGGCAAACCGGTGGGTTTCAAATTCTGCCTGGGCCACCCGTGGGAATTCATGGGGATTGCCAAGGCCATGCTGGAAACCGGAATCCTGCCGGACTTTATCGTGGTCGACGGCAAGGAAGGCGGCACCGGCGCCGCCCCCGTGGAGTTCACCGACCATATCGGCGTGCCCCTGCGCGAAGGCCTGCTGTTTGTGCACAACACCCTGGTAGGCCTGAACCTGCGGGACAAGATCAAGCTCGGCGCCAGCGGCAAGATCGTCAGTGCCTTCGACATCGCCAGCGTGCTGGCCATCGGTGCCGACTGGGCCAACTCGGCCCGGGGCTTTATGTTCGCCATTGGTTGCATCCAGTCGCAAAGCTGCCACACCAACAAATGCCCCACCGGCGTCGCCACGCAAGACCCGCTGCGCCAGCGGGCACTGGTGGTCCCGGACAAGGCCCAGCGCGTATTCAACTTCCACCGCAACACCCTCAAGGCCCTGGCCGAAATGCTCGCGGCAGCAGGGCTGGATCATCCGTCGCAACTGTCGGCCAAGCACCTGGTGCGGCGCATGTCGGCCACCGAGATCAAGTTGTTCTCACAGTTGCACGTGTTCCTCAAGCCCGGTGAATTGCTCACTGGCGAGGTGAACGGCGAGTTCTATTCGCGGATGTGGCAGATGGCGCGGGCAGACAGTTTTGAGCCCCATGAGGTGGAAGCCGCGTAAACAGTCGGTCACGACAACCCTGCGCAGGTCAAGGCCCTGCGCAAGGGATACTGGCCGGCAGTCATGACACGCGGGTGATCCTCGATGCCTAGCGGGCGCGCATGAGACATTCAGTAATACCCAACCTTTGCAATTGCTTACAAATACCGCCAACCTGCGCCCGCCCGACGCACGGCAGGACCATTCGCGTCACTATTCAACCCATTGTTCAAGAGCCCGCAGCCATGCTTAAAGGACGCGACCCGCGCATCGATTTTTTTCGGGGCCTGGCGTTGATCTTCATTTTCTGGGATCACGTCCCCCACAACCCACTGGGCCAGATCACCCTACGCAACTTCGGTTTCAGCGATGCCGCCGAGGTCTTTGTGTTTCTCGCCGGCTACGCCTGCGTGCTGGCCTACGGCAAAATCCTGCAGGGCGAAGGTTATTGGATGGCCAGCCTGAAAATCCTGCGCCGCGCCTGGGTGTTGTACGTGGTGCATATCTTTTTGCTGGCAATGCTGATGGGCATCGTGTTCTTCGCCAACAGCAAGGTAGAAACCCGCGACCTGGTCCAGGAAATGGGCCTGACGCACTTCATCACCAACCCCCAACAAGCCCTCACCGATGAGTTGCTGTTGCGCTTCAAGCCCAACCTGATGGACCCGTTGCCCCTGTACATCGTGCTATTGCTGGGCCTGCCGCTGGTGCTGCCGCTGTTGCTGCGCAAGCCGTTGGCAGTGGTGGCTGCGTCGATGACGGTGTACCTGTTGGCACCACGCCTGGGCTGGAACCTGGCGGCGATTGCCGATGGCGTCTGGTATTTCAACCCGGTGACCTGGCAGTTTCTGTTTATCCTCGGCGGCGCGGCGGCGGTGCATGCCAGCCAACCGCGCGCACCCGATACGCGGCCGCTGCACCGGCAACCGGTGTTTATCGCCGCGGCCACCTACACCCTGCTGGCCGCGGTGATCACCCTGTCCTGGCGCTGGCCCGAGATCCACGATGCGGTGATGCCCGCCGTCATCAGCGACCTGTTGTACCCCATCAGCAAGACCGATCTGTCGCCGGCGCGCCTGTTGCACTTCCTTGCCCTGGCCTATGTCACCGCCAAGCTGCTGCCGGGTCGGGCGTGGACGCAAAACTGGCTGGCCCGGCAAAGCTGTCGCATGGGCCGCTATTCACTGGAAGTGTTTTGCCTGGGGGTGTTGCTCGCGCCGTTGGCGGACATGCTCAACGCCCAGGTCAACGACGCCTGGCCGATGCAGATTTTCAGTGCCCTGCTGGGCCTGATGCTGATGGCGGCGCTGGCGGCCTGGCTGGAGTTCAACAAGCACCTGGATGCGTCGCGACAACGCCAGTGGGTGGCGGGTAGATAGTTAGCCCCAGGTGACGCACCGGCGATGATTACATCGGCCTTCCACTTAATTTGTGAAAGGCCACTCCCTTATGCCGACCTCTGAGTTACTCAACGGCTTATCCGGCAACCTGCAATCGAGCACCTCCTGGGAACAACAAGAGGCCATTGAGCAGATCCGGCAAAACCTCACGCAAGCCTTGAGCGGCCTCACGCTCGATGAACAAAAGCGCTATGTGCAACTGCAGCGTGAGGCCCTGACGGCCCTGTCCGCAGTCGAAACCGAAAAGGACCGCCTGGTCCAGGCCTTCAAGACCGAAGGCCTGGCCCAGCTGCGCAGCCGGATTGGCGGGCGCGATCCCGAAGCCTTCCACTTCGATACCACCTACCGGGAAAAAGTCGAAAAGCCTTTCCCGTGGGAGCCCAAACGCGGCGAACGCACACGCTTTCGCCGCCGCTCCTACACGCAAGACTGGGACTACATCGACCACGTTAAAAGCATGACCTTATGGGAGGCGGCCTGCGTCAACTTTGGCTTTACCCACGGCAGGATTACCGAGTCTGGCTACAGCCTGGTCCAAGCCAGCAAAGTGATTGGTCCTGGCGATGACCGCAGCCTCTCGGCGCAGGCGTTTATCGACGTGGTGCGCGAACTGGACCTGGGCGGCCAGCTGAAAACCCGGATCAACGCCACCTTGGGCGAGAATGGCCTGCTTCGTCGCCTGATAGGCACTTCAGCACGCACGCTCCTGCAGTTCGACGTGCTGGATGCCTGGCGCAACCGGGCCCAGAGCGGTCTTACCCGTGAAATGTACAACACGCTGAACGCGGCGATTGAGAACACCGGTGCTCAACCGGAGATTGAAACACTAGGCCTGACCTCGGGCGTAACCTTAGTGGTGGCCGTTCCCTTCGTCCCCTGGGAAAACATCATTTCAGTGCCCCTGCTACTGATTCGTGTCGCGGCCCTGGGTGTGTTGTCGTACTTTCCATTCCGCCCAGGGGGCGCGCTGCGCCATCACCCCGACGCACGCGCCGCCGAACAGGCGTTCCGCCAGCAACTGCACGATAGCCATCAAAAACAAGATCTGGGCTGGTTTTCCCGGCAGTTACCCCTGGTAGGCATGTCCGTCTTCAACAAACTGTTGAGCCGTAAGACGCGTCCGCAAAACCTGGGTTGGCTGGAGGGAGCCCTGTATGACGGGTTTCACAAAGCCTTCCCGCCCAGCACCCTTGACGACATCCGCTTCACCGCCACCCCCAAGTCAAAGCCACCAGTAAGCCTAGTGCAGGCCCTGACTTACCGACAGATTCAGCGCTGCAAGACTGACCTGGATACACTTGCCGTTGATCGCGCCGAAGCCGACTGGGAAGCCCTCAAGGACGCGGTGCAGGAGATCAAGGGCGAAATTCTCGGCTTGCTCCTGACGCCTCTACCCGGTGGCATCACCGGCATGATGCGTATCACCCAACTGCTGATGCTAGGGAGCCTGACCTACAGCGTGATCCAAGGCCTGGATCAAGCGGTAAAAGGCGAAACCATCGCGTTTGCCAGCAGCCTGACAGATGTGGCCGACCTGATCGTCAGCGGCCGGCTGACCGTAACCGCCAGCCGCTTGCAGCGCCGGCGCATGCAAACACTGATGCAGAACATCGGCAACCCGCGCAAAATCAGCAACCAGCGCCTCTGGAAACCAGACGCACAGCCCTATGCCCACGACCGCCAGGCGCTGCTCGACGGCCGCAGCCCCGATGCACTGGGGATCTACCACGTCGATGGCGAGCAGTACGTCAAGCTGAACCAGAATGAGCAATTTCTGGTGGCCAAGGTCAAGCACGACGACCAGCAGATGCGCTACGTGCTCACGCACCAACGCAACGAGGGCTACACACCGCCGATTATTTTTAACCCAGCGAAACAAGCGTGGGTGTTCGACCTGCACAACGCCCACACCCTCTCGGACATCGAGTTGCTGCAACGTATGCTGCCCAATGGTTCCTCCGTGGCACCGCCAGCAGAGATACAAACCATGCTGCGCAGCACCGCCACCACCCGTACTACGCTGGACAAGGTCTGGCGCTCGGAGCCGGCGCCGTTGAACCTGACCGAAGGGGTGCGGCGTGTGCAGGCCGATCAATTGATCCAACTGCTGATCGACCGTTTCAACGAGCCCGGCTACCTCCCCCCCTACGGTGACAGCGCGGTGTTTTGCCTGCTGACACAACTGCCGCAGTGGCCCGCCAACGCCATCTTGAGCATCCGCGCCCCCCAGCACACAGTGATCGAGAGCTTCAGCAAAACCGAAGTCGTGCCACTCGGCGCACACACCATCAATATTGTCCGCGGCGATGATGGACGCTATAGCGCCCTGGGCGCTGCGCACCCGCCCTCCAATACCGACGAGCCGCTGTTGAGCCTGATCATCGTGCTGCAACCTGGCACCTCGCGCCTGGGCATCGAAGGCCATGGCGCTCAGACTACCGCGCAACGCATCACGCGGCTGCGCCAGCAGGTCACGACCCTGGTCAGCGACGAGCGGCTGAGTGTGTTCAGCGCGCTGGTGAATTACGCCGGTTACGAAAAAAGCGAGCCGCTTGCCCCGGCGAATGTACGCCGTTTTCTTCCCACCCAGGCTTCGCCGCCCCTGGTGACCGTCACCCCCTTACTGAAAAAGCTGCGCGACCTCAACCGCCCCTTGTCACCGGCCAATCTGGAACGCCTGTTGCAGGAGCACCCTCTGACGCCACGCCAGCAACAGGCTTACTTGCAGCATGGTTCGCTGCCGGCAGCCTTTCATGAGCGGTTGGACAACCACCGTACCGCGCTGCGCATCGATGCGGCCATCGACGGCTTGTACCACCCCCGCGCCTACAGTGACGACATTGACCAATGGGCCAGGGAGTTCGCCTCGGCGCTGGTGCGCAACACCCTCAAGCGCCCGTTCGTCATCACCGAAGTGGTCGCCGGCGACATCGCCAAACCCTACGTTTCAAGCGGGCCACAGGATCCCACCGTGGAACTGCGCCATTACGGCAACGGCGTCTATGAGGCATACGACATGCCTAACGGCGGTACGATTCCCGTGCCCGCCACCGTGGACAGTTTCTACCTGGCCATCGGTTCGGTGTTACAGCCCCACGAACGTCAGTTGCTGGGCATGAACAGCGCCACCGACGCTCAGGGCCTGCGCACCAAGCTGGGCAACTACATGAGCAGCCAACGCAGCCCGGCGGGGTATGTCAGCCTGGCCAGCGGTTCGCTGATGCAATACGAACAGCCCCTGAAGCTGCCCGCCGACCTGGCACCGGACACCCAGGGTATTTTTAAGTGGAATGCTCAACATTTACTGCCACTCTTCGGTTCTCTGTACCGGGTCGTGTTTGACAAAAGCCTGTACAAATGGCGCCTGGTCCACCCCGAGAAAATCGGGGTCGACACCCCCGTCCTGTCTCACAACGGCCAAGGTGCCTGGCGCCTGGCCAGCGAAAACCCGATGAGCTGGAACGACCACGAGTTGCTCTACCGCCTGGGCAATCACCCCTACTCCTTTACCCAGGCCGAGTCGGTCAATATCCTCGCCCTCACCAACACCCCGCCCAGGCTCCTGCGCCACATCCACCATGCAGGGCTTGCCGCCCCCCCATTGCTGGCCGATACCTGCAAACGCCTGAAGATCGAACAGGAAATCCTGCAGTTCATCGAAGCACTGGGCAACACCCCTACCTCGCGTATCGCCCGCCCGGACTTGCAACTGCTGGTGCTCTCCAGCCTGCCAAACTGGCCCGACAGTCACGCCATTCGTGTAATCGACAGCGACAACCGGGTCATCCAGCAGTACCCCGATCGCAACCTGCCAAACGACAAGGTATTGCTGGTCAAAAAGAGTGACTATGAAAACGCCAGGCTGCTGGACACCGTTATCACCAACGACGAGGTGACCCAGGCCTTGCTCGGTGAACTGCCAGACTCCAGCAATGACCGCTTGTTCAAGCTGGTGAAACAGATCGTCGAATTCACCGAAAAGGAAAAGCCGCAATTACTCAACTCGCTCTACCTACGCAGCGAAAGCGATAGTCCTGAATGGGTCCGGCAATTCAAAGCCCACCATCCACAATTGCCCACCAGCAGTGTCCAGGCGATCCTCGGGCAAGCCACCCCCAGGGAACTCAAGCAACTGCAACAAAAGAAAGCCCCCGGTCTGCGCCTTGCCGAGCAGGCGCGCCTGTCGGCCGATGACGTGCGTCTGAACCGGGCCTATGAAGGTCTGTACAGCGACGCGTGCAGCAACGCCGACAGCGACCGGATCACCGCACATTTGCTCAAGGATCTGCCCACCTGGCCGGCGGACCTGCGCATCGACATCCACCAAGCCAATCTCCAGGGGCACCTGCTGCAAAGCGCAGGTCCGCGCGCCGCCAGCCAACATCGACAGATCGCCCGGACCCAAGGTGGCTATCAGGCTTACGACGCGTCGGGCGAGCTTGTGGGGCAACCGTCGGACCGCTTGCTGGAGGTGATTGTGTCGACGTTGTCCGACAGCGAAAAAATCGCGTTGGAGGTGACCGACGACGCAGGCGTTGCCGCGCTGCGCCAACAGATTTTCACCCTGGCGCTCAACCAACGGGTAGCAATCAAAAGCCTGCTGGACCTCAAACACCTGCAACCCTGGATGGTGCCGCCGATGGGGGGTGAGCGCACACTCCTGGTGTACCCGTTCTGGAGCCGGTTCTGGCCGTTCAGTGGCAATCGCTCCCCCGACCTGGTCACCAAGGTCCAGGAGCTTTACCCCCGGATGAGCAACGATCAAGCCCGGCAACTGATCCAATCGCTGAACCTGAGCGAGCCGGCGGCGCTGATTGAAATAGAGCGGCGGCGTACCGAATACCAAGCGATGGAAACGGCACTGTCACGCTGGGCCGACACGCCCGTAAGCGAGGACGAACACCTGCACGACCCACTGGGGATGAGCCTGGGCAACCGCCGCTACATTGCCCAGCAGTTGTGCTCAGCGTGGCGCCGGGAAAATCGCTCGCTGTATCTGGCGGGGATCGTGGACGCCCAATTCGTCGAGCTGCAACTGGATGACGGCAACCTGCCCCCTGCCGACTTCATCAGCGGCACCCAGGGTTTTGCGCACATCGACTTCCTGAAAATCGCGGGCAATCACTTTCCTCAAACGGCCAGTGACTTCCTCAGCAAGTTCGCCGGGTTGCGAGGGCTGCATCTGGATTGCATGGTGACCGAGTTACCCAGCGCCATCACTGACATGGCTCAGCTCACACACTTGAACCTCAGTGACAACGACATCCGACTCACCGAGGCTTCGGCCCAGCGCCTGGCCTCCATGGTCAACCTGCGCGAGTTGATTATGGACAACAACCCCCATCTTGGCGTGACCCCGGATGTGAGCGCCATGAGCCAGTTGCACCGGCTGCAACTGGTGAATACCGGATTGACCCAATGGCCCATCGGAGCGGAGACGCTCGCCCGCCTGGAGGATTTGCACCTGCAGGAGAACGCCATCAGCGAGATCCCTGAAGCGGTATTCACCCAGGAACGCATCGGCTTGCCCCGCCGCAATGTCCTGCTGCACGACAACCCCCTCTCGCCGGCCACCCTGGAGCGTATCGAAGAGTACCGACGCAACACGGGCGTGCGGCTGGGCGGTGTACTTGGCCCCAGGCATCAACCGCCAGCGACTGACGGCGTATCCCAATGGTTGAGCGGGGTACCCGCTGCCGAGGTTCCGGCCTGCAGGGCGCTGTGGGAGCAACTCAAGGCCCATGAGGGCGCCAGCCCCGATGATGCCTTCCGGGTGCTCTCGGACCTGACTCAAACCTATGCGTACATCGCCGCTGGCGCGTCGCGCAACGCGCTGACCCAAAGGGTGTGGACCTTGCTGCGGGCCATGGGGGAATCCACCGAATTGCGCAATAACGTGTTCCTCAACACCTATGGTTCAGGCAACTGTGGCGACAGTGTGCTGCTGGCCTTTACCAACATGGAGCTTGAGCACCAGGTCCACCTGGCCAAGCTGCAAAGCTCCAGCCAAGCCAGTGATCGCGCGCTGATCGCGCTGTCTACCGGGCGCTTCTACCTCAACCAGCTGGACTATATTTCCGACAAGTTCATTCATGATCGGGAAGTAGCCCGCCAGGCAGTCGATCCCGCCGAGGTCACTATCTACTTCCGCGAAAAACTGGCAGCGGAGTTCAAGCTGCCCTTTCACCCACTGGAGCTGCTGTACACCGTTGAGGACTATGTGACCGCAGACATCATTGATAACGCGCGCACGCAACTGCAAACGCTCGGGCAAAGTCCGGCGCTGCGCGAGTGGCTGTTGATGGAGGGGTTCTGGATCGAATATCTGGCCAGGTGCTATCCGGAGCCCTTTGCGACCGTCAAGGACAGTATCCGCTACCGAATAGGGTTGCTGGAGCAGGAGATACCGGACCGGCACTCGGACGAGTACCTGGAACGGCGTCAGTCACTGATTGACCTGGAGCAGGCAGAGCAAAATCGCCTGGTACGCCAACTGACCATTGCCGCCCAGGCGGCGCAGCAACGCACGTAAAAAAATGCCCCGGCTTTATGGGCCGGGGCATGTTCCATCAAGCCGAGCGGGGCGAGCCGCTGACTTGGGTCGGTTGCAGTTTGAACGTGTAGAACAACACGGTCAGCAACACCAGGAAGGCCGGGCCGACATACAACGCAATGCGGGTATCGGGGAAGTACGCCATCAGGCCCACCACCAACACCAGGAAGGCCAGCGCCAGGTACGAACTGACCGGGTACAACCACATGCGGTACTTCAACGCCTTGTTCTCGGCGGGGCTCAGGCTCTTACGGAACTTGAGCTGCGCCAGGAGGATCATCACCCACGTCCAGATCGCGCCGAAGGTGGCGATGGACGTCACCCACACAAACACCTTTTCAGGCACCAGGTAGTTGAGCAGTACGCCCAGCAGCAAGGCGAAGATCGACAGCAGCAGCGCACGACGCGGTACGCCGTTGCTGGAGGTGGTGCCGAATGTCGCTGGGGCCTGGCCGTTCTGCGCCAGGCTGTAGAGCATGCGCCCGGTGCTGAAGATCCCACCGTTGCAGGACGACAGCGCCGCGGTAATCACCACGAAGTTGATGATACCGGCCGCCGTCTTGATGCCCAGACGCTCAAAGGTCATGACAAACGGGCTGCCCTGGGTGCCGATTTCGTTCCACGGGTAGATCGACAGAATCACGAACAACGCACCGACGTAGAACAGCAGAATCCGCCAGAACACCGAGCCGATGGCGTTCGGGATAGTCTTCTGCGGGTTCTTCGCTTCGCCGGCGGTCAGGCCGATCATCTCCACGCCGAGGTAGGCGAACATCACCATCTGCAACGACATCAACACGCCCTGCACACCATTGGGCAGGAAGCCGCCGTGGGCCCACAGGTTGGAAATGCCCAGCGCCACACCGTCGTTGCCGAAGCCAAAGGCGATGATACCGACGCCGCCGATGACCATGGCGATGATGGTGACGATCTTGATCAGGGCGAACCAGAACTCGAACTCACCGAACGCCTTCACGGCGATCAGGTTGATCGTGCCCATGCTCACCAGGGCCGCCAGGGCCCAGATCCAGCGGGGCGTATCGGGGAACCAGACGCCCATGTACACGGCGACGGCGGTGATTTCGGCCACACAGGTCACCAGCCACAGGAACCAATAGTTCCAGCCAGTGAGAAAGCCCGCCAACGGGCCGAGGTAATCCTGGGCATAACGGCTGAACGAACCGGCGACGGGGTTATGCACCGCCATTTCGCCGAGGGCACGCATGATCACCAGGATCGCCAGGCCGCCGATGATGTACGACAGCATGATTGCCGGGCCGGCCATTTCAATGGCCTTGGCCGAACCCAGGAACAGACCGACACCGATACAGGCGCCAAGCGCCATCAGGCGAATATGCCGTTCGCCCAGTTCACGTTTGAGCGGGCCGCCGGAAGCGGTCTCGCCGTGGGGCAGGTGATTGCCAACGGGCATAGGGGTACAACCTCATCTTGTTATTGGATAGGAACCACCCAGTGTCCATCCTCACGGCGGGTCGCCATAAGGATGTCGTACCAGGCTCGCCTTTTGGACAAGCCCGTCTGACCCGGTTAAACCGGCCAGCTTGGCGGCGGTGCAGTATAAAAAGCCGCAAGTAGGGCTTTTCACTCAATAAGCAGCAAAGTTCAGCGATAAGTCCCGGAAAACGCCGGCTCGACAGAGGAGCATTCCCTGAGACCTGTAGGAATCGCCTTCAATAAACGCCGGCGAGTATTGCACAGGGCGGGTGCGCCGTCATGCCCCTACCTTTGGCGGATATACCTGCCTTAAAGGCTCTAAACCAGCTATTCCAGGCCAGCGCCCATCATGGTGAACGGGCTATCAGCCCAGTGACTCCAGGGGCATTGAGCAAGCAGGTTTTGGGGCGGCTTCGCCACCCAACGGGGGCCCCCCCTCTCCACATTTACCGCGCCAGCCCCCCGACTGCGGCCAGAGCGCCCGTCATGGCAACTGGGCTCGTCATGGCAACCGGGCTTGTTGTGGCGAGCGGGCTTGCCCGCGCTGGGCTGCGCAGCAGCCCCAACAAACCCACCCCAGCTACCCCAGACACACCGCGCAAGCAGGCTTTGGGGCGGCTTCGCCACCCAACGGGGGACAAGCCCCCTCTCCACATTTACCGCGCCAGCCCCCGACTGCGGCCAGAGCGCCCGTCGTGGCAAGCGGGCTTGTTGTGGCGAGCGGGCTTGCCCGCGCTGGGCTGCGCAGCAGCCCCAAAAAACCCACCCCAGCTACCCCAGACACACCGAGCAATAAGGTTCTGGCGTCGCGCCCCCCCTACAGCGCTCCGGCCATAGGGCAAACACCCCATCACAGATACATCCGCACACCGATTTCAGGATCTCGTTCCAACACCAAGTACTAGGGTCAATAAACCTTCCACCCATACCTCAAGGAGCAAAGGATTGCCCCAGAAACCCAACTCCCATTTGTTACGCCTGGGCCGCTATTGCGAGCCAGGACGGGCCTATCTCATCACCACCGTGGTCCACCAACGCTATCCACTATTCAGCAACTTGCGCCTGGGTAGGTTATTGGTTGCAGAACTCAAGCACACCCATGACCTGGGCCTGGTCAACTCGCTGGCATGGGTCATCATGCCGGATCACCTGCATTGGTTATTTGAGCTAGGCGACGCTCCCTTGTCCCAGGTCATCGGCAGGACCAAGTCCCGCAGCACATTGACCATCAACCGCGCACGGGGCATCAGGGAACGCTTCTGGCAAAGTGGCTACCATGACCGCGCAGTCCGCGCCGAAGAAGACATTCGCCGAATTGCCCGCTACATCGTCGCCAACCCCCTGCGTGCCGGCTTGGTCGACCACATCGGTGACTACCCCCTCTGGGACGCCGCCTGGCTTTAGCCCACTTACTGTGGCAACCGGGCCCGTCATGGCAACCGGGCTTGTCGTGGCGAGCGGGCTTGCCCCGCGCTGGGCTGCGCAGCAGCCCCAACAAACCCACCCCAGTTTCTCCAGGCACACCGCACAAGCAGGCTTTGGGGCGGCTTCGCCACCCAACGGGGGACAAGCCCCCTCTCCACATTTACCGCGCCAGCCCCCGACTGCGGCCAGAGCGCCCGCTGTGGCAACCGGGCGCGTCGTGGCGAGCGGGCTTGCCCCGCGCTGGGCTGCGCAGCAGCCCCAAAAACCCACCCCAGCTACCCCAGACACACCGCGCAAGCAGGCTTTGGGGAGGCGCCCTCCACGACCACATACAAATTCTGCCTACCCGCCAACCAGCGTCTAAGCTTCAGGCAAGTCCGATCAATCTGCGTGAATGGATCAATCGACTATGGGCGCGTTATGGCAAACCGGTTCGACCACCGCTGCGCAACCCACCGACAGTCCGGACGATCAGTCATTGCCACAAATTCCCCGTAGACGCAGGCGCGGGTGGCGCTGGTTCTGGCTTTTGCTGGTGGTGGGGCTGGTCGCTCTGGCGTATGCCGCCTCGCGGGAGGTGCGCAGTTCCAAATGGCAGGCCCGGGAGTTCAGCCGTGTCGCGGCCACGCTGGTGTACACCGTGCAACCGGGGCCCAGCGACGCCATTGTGTACCCAGGAGACGGCCCCTTCGACAAACGCCTGGGCTACAGCGCACTGGGTGATTTCCTGCCGCGCCTGCGGCAGCGCAATTACCTGATTCAGAGCCAGGCCCACTTTTCCCAGGACTTGCTGGACTACACCCGCCATGGCCTGTTCGTACCCTATGCCGAAAAGATTCAGGCCGGCTTGTCGATCAGCGACTGCCGTGCGCAACCGCTGTACCAGTTCAACTATCCACAACAGTTCTATCCAAGCTTCAGCGCCATTCCCCCGGTGATCGTCAGCAGTCTTCTGTTTATTGAAAACCGCGACCTGCTGGACCCCGCCCAACCCCAGGCCAACCCCGCCGTGGACTGGCCGCGTTTTGCCAAGGCCGCGTGGTCGCAACTGGCCAAGCTGCTGCACCTTCCCGGCCAGACCGCAGGTGGCAGTACCCTGGCCACGCAATTGGAAAAGTATCGTCACTCCCCCGATGGGCTGACTCTCTCCGGCGGCGAGAAGATCCGCCAGATGATTTCCGCCAGCGTGCGCACCTACCAGGGCGGTCCGCAAACCCTGGCCGCGCGGCAAAATATCGTGCGCGATTACCTCAACAGCGTGCCGCTGTCCGCCGTTCCCGGGCATGGTGAAGTGCATGGCATCGCCGAAGGCCTGCGGGTCTGGTACGGCGCCGACTTCAACCAGACCAACGCCCTGCTGGCGGGCAACGATGCAAAAAACCTGGCACAAAAAGGCCTGGCCCTGCGCGAGGTGTTGTCGCTGATGATCGCCCAGCGCCGCCCGTCCCATTACCTGTCCAAAGGCCGCGATGAGCTGGCCAGCCTTACCGACAGTCACCTGCGCCTGCTGGGGCAAAGTGGCGAGATCGAACCGACACTGATCAACGCCGCCCTGGCGAGCAAGGTGACTTACCGCGACTGGCAGCAACAGCCGACAATCCAACCCATCGAAACCAACAAAGGTATCAGCGTGGTGCGCAGCCGCCTGGCCGCCCTGCTCAACCGTCCGCTGTACGATCTGGATCGGCTGGACCTGGCCGCCACCAGCACCCTGCAAAGCGAGCTGCAAACCCAGGCCACCGACTACCTCAAGCGCCTGGCAGACCCGGCGTTTGCCGCGCAATTGGGGCTGCTCGGTCCGCGCCTGTTGACGCCCACCAGCACCGCCCAGGTGCGCTATAGCTTCAACCTCTACGAGATGACCGCCGACGGCGCGCGGGTGCGGGTGCAGACCGACAGCACCGACCAACCCTTCGATATCAACGAGGGCAGCAAGCTGGAACTGGGCTCTACCGCCAAGCTACGGGTGCTGACCACCTACCTGCAGATGATCAGCGAATTGCATGAGCGCTATGCCGGCCAGGCGCCCGCCGCGCTGAAAAAAATCGAGGTCAACGACCAGGATCGCCTGACCCGCTGGGCCGTGGATTACCTGATACAGCACAACGACCACAGCCTGGCGAACATGCTCGATGCGGCCCTCGACCGGCAATACTCGGCCAGCCCCGGCGAAGCTTTTTTTACTGGGGGCGGCTTGCATCGTTTCCATAACTTTCGCAATGAAGACAACGGCCGCAACCCGACCCTGCGCGATGCCCTGCGCGAGTCGATCAACCTGCCGTTCATCCGCCTGATGCGTGACCTGGTGCGCTACAGCACTTATCAGGGGCCCAACAACAGCGCCGAGTTGCTCAAGGACGACAGCGACCCGCGTCGTCAGGAATACCTAGCTCGTTTTGCCGACCGCGAGGGCACCACGTTCCTGCTGCGCTTCTGGAAAAAGTACCGCAACAAAGACACCCAGGCCCGTCTCGACACCTTTCTCGACAGCATGCACCCCACCGCCATGCGCCTGGCCGCCGTGCATCGCTACCTGTTGCCGCAGGCCAGTCAGCAGAGTTTCAACAGCTTCGTCCGGGCCCACCTGCCGGCGACCAAAAGCGCCGAAAAACTCACCGATGCGCGCCTCGACACGCTCTATATCAACTACGGCCCCGGGGCCTATGACCTGCCCGACCAGGGCTATATCGCCAAGGTCCACCCGCTGGACCTATGGCTGTTGGGCTACCTGCTCAACCACCCCGACGCGACGTTCTCCCAGGCCGTCGCCGCCAGCGAACATGAGCGCCAGGAAGTCTACAGCTGGCTGTTCAAGAGCCGGCACAAGAGCGCCCGCGACAGTCGGATCCGCACCATGCTGGAGATTGAAGCGTTCCTGGACATTCACCAGCGCTGGCAGCAGGTCGGCTACCCCTTCGACCACCTGGTGCCGTCCCTGGCCACCGCCATCGGCAGTTCGGGGGACCGCCCGGCAGCGCTGGCGGAGCTGGTGGGCACCATCCTCAACGATGGCGTGCGCCAGCCGCCGCTGCGCATCGACAGCCTGCACTTTGCCGCCGCCACGCCCTACGACACCCGCGTGGTCAACGACCCGGACCGCGGCAAACGGGTGATGCCCAGTGCGGTGGCCACGGCCCTGCGCGCCGCGCTGTCGCAAGTGGTGGACGCCGGCACAGCCAAACGCGTGGCGGGTAGTTTCAAACTCGCCGATGGCACGCCCCTGACCATGGGTGGCAAGACCGGCACCGGCGACAACCGCATCGAGGCCGTGGGCGCCGGCGGCCGTATTCTCAGTTCCAAGTCGATCAACCGTACTGCGACTTTCGTGTTCTATATCGGCGACCAGCACTTCGGCACGCTGACGGCCTTTGTCCCCGGCAGTTCAGCGCAAAACTTCACCTTCACCTCTGCGCTACCGGTCCAGGTGCTCAAGGGGATGGCACCGATCCTCAGCCCTTACCTGCAACCGGGTGCGCACACGTTGTGCCAGGCCCCGGCATCCACTTCGGTTGAATACACGCAAGCTCCGCAACCGGGTGTTAGTTATCTCAGTCATGCATTTGAATAATGAACTTTTGCCGCACTTGAACCGCGAATCATCCCCAGGATTTTGAACTTTTGTTCTGAACTTCAGCAGATACGCTAATGCTTAAAATCATCTAGCGAGCGTTACTGCATGCCCGAATTGCCCACTCCTGCCCATTCATCTACGACACTCTATAAAGGGCCCCACTATGAACGGCTAACACAGCTCATCCCCGACTGGCTTACCACCGCCACCCTGGCCAGGGTCAGCCCATTGGGCAGCGCCGAACTGTCCCGACCGGCCTGGTACGCCAGCGCCTCGCCCAGCCAACACCAAGTGCTGCAGCGCACCAATGCCGAAGGCTGGCGCGCGCAAAACGCGGTGGATCGCCAACTGCGCGAGGTGCAAGACGTGTATGCGTTTGCCGAGCCGTTGTTGAAGCAGGCCATCTACGACAAATACCGCCTGAACGTCGACGTCAAAAGTACGTTCCTCAACCTGTATATCCCCAAAAAATTGCCCTGGTACGCACTCACTATTGTCCCTGGAGTGACCAGCCGCAAAGTGTCACTGCTGGATGCGGCGCTGCATAACTTTGCCGCGAGCGAAACCTTTGAAGACGACTCCTGCTACATCTCTCAACCCGACTACCGGGGCCACTTCACCCTCAAACCCCTGCACCCCAAAATGTCCATCCAGCAGTTCAAGGCGCTGTGCCGAGAACTGGACCTTGGCACCCGCTATCAGCAGCATTTGCAAGACCACCTGCTGCCCAGCGATCCCGCCGCCCGCGCCGCACTCAAGCACAGCATCATCGCCAGTCAAAAAGCCGCCCTCAAAGCCGCCGCGCAACTGGCGGTGCTGAAAACCAATGACCAACAGGTTCCAGACCTGGGGCGGGCGGCCTACGGGGTGTTGATGCGCGCATTACGCGGTGAGCGCGGGGTGTTGCAGTTCTACCAATTGCACATTCTGGATGCGCCACTGACCGGGATCCTGCTGATTGCCGCAGACCTGGACCGGGTATCCAGCGTGTCAAAACTGATCGCCTATATCCCCCATGACCCCGAAAGCCCGGTCAAGGAATACGACTCCAGCCTGGCCTTCATGCGCGACCTGACGCGCAAACTGCAAGCCAACGCGCCGATCCCCTCACGGGGGCAGCAGACTTACCAGCAGTTCTTCAGCCAGTTTGTCGACCATGGGCTGCGCGGGCATTTCTTTGCCGGGCTGGATCAGCGTTTGTGCCGGGTGCAGTGGCATGAAGCATCACCCCTGGACCCGCGCCCGCAATGGCGCGAGACGCTGCTGGATAATCCCCGCCTGCAGTTTTCGGCGGTGCGTATCGACGGTGATCTGTGGGAGCACCTCTATCAGCAAGCCCTGAACAAGATTCTCAATGACGGGCGCACGATTGCCGTCGCCACCGCCGACGCTGACAGCCACCAGCGCTGGGCCTGGTGGGACAACCTGACAAAAATCGTCGCGGATATTTTCAATATCGCCCTGCTGGTCATCACACCCTTCGTACCGTTCCTCGGTGAGTTGATGCTGGCCTATACCGCCTATCAACTGAGCAGCGATGCCATCGAAGGCCTGGTAGACCTGGGTGAAGGGCAATTTCGCGAAGCGGCCGACCACCTTGTCAGCGTGGCCACCGATGTCGTGCAACTGGCCACCTTCGCCGCCGGCGCAGGCCTTGGCAGTGCCTTCAAGCGCTCGTCGTTTGTCGACGGTTTGCACCCGATCGACGTCGACGGGCAACCCCGCCTATGGAACCCGGACCTGACGCCTTACGCACGCAACGACCTGCAACTGCGCAGCGACGCACAGCCCGATGCCCTGGGCCTGCACGCCCATGGCGACACCGCCATCCTGCGCCTGGAGGGCCGGCACTATGTGGTCGAACACGGCCCCACCGCCGACACGTATCGGATCAAGCACCCGAGCCGGCCGCACGCCTATGCACCGAAACTCGACCACAACGACCATGGCGCCTGGCTGCATGAGGCCGAAGACCCGCATACCTGGGACCGTGAGACCTTGCGCGCTCGCCTGGGCCCCTTGGCGCAGGGCCTAACGCCCGCAGAGCTGGAGCAGGCCTGTGAAACCAGCGGCACCCACGACGGCGCCTTGCGCATGATGTACGCCCACCGCGAACCGCCGCCGCCCCTGCTGGCCGACAGCCTCAAGCGCCGCCGCCTGCACCGGCAAGTCGAACAGGCACCGCAGCAGATGCGCACCGGCGCCATGCCTGATCTGCCGACCAATTGGTCAGTGCAAACCATCAGCGAGCTGGCCGGCTGGCCCTCGGACAAAGCCATCGATGTGTTTATCAATAACGATTTGAGCGGCTATGCCATGCGCTACGGAGCCACCGACGCCACACAGGCCAATACCCTGAAAATCAGCCATCACGATGTCCGGGCCGGCAAGTTGCCCGAGCACGTCGTGGCGTTTCTCAGCGAGGCAGAACTCAAGGCGCTACTGCCCTCGCCGGCGCCCGCCACGCAATCCGGGCAGGTCGAGGCCTTGCGCGGGCAACTGGCCGAGCGCCTGGTGCCGCAGAAGACCGCGATTTTCAACCACCTCTATAGCACCCGCGAAGTGCTCGACACGCCCCACGGCCAACTGATTCAACAGCAGTTCCCGCACCTGCCCAGCGACCTGGTGAGCCTGTTGCTGCTGCGCACCTCACCCGGGGAACTGGAGGTGATGAGCAGCGAACAGCGCATCCCCCTGCGCCTGAAAAACCTCGCCCGGGAACTGGCCAACGAAGTACGCGCCAGCCACGCCAGCGAAGGCCTGTACGACGACGCCTTACTGACGCCGGATACCGAGCGCATGGCCTTGAATATCGTGCGCTTGAACAGCGACTCGCTGGGCGACCTGAATATCGCCATCCATAGGCAATCGGCCGATGGTCCCTTGCGTTGTCAGGTCGGCCCGACTGACGCCGGCACGCAGAAAATCCTGTTGTACCAAAGCCAGGGACGCTACCAGATCCACGGTGCACCGGACGTGGCGCAGTACAGTTTCTACGAAGCCCTGTTGCGCGTGCTCCCCGCTGACGCGCTCGGCTATCGGCCAGGCCAGGGCGAGATATTCAGGGCCTGGCTCAAGGAGCAACTTGAACCCCTGGCCGCACGCCGTACGGTATTGGAAGCACCCAGCCGACGTCGGGCCGACGAGGGCGTCACTCAACGCCTGCTGCAAAAGCCCGGCTTCGAAGCCTTCCGCCGCTTGTTTCGCCGCCGGCCGGCGCAAACGCCGACGCTCAGAGAAACCCTGAGCACACTGTGCCCCTTGCTCAACGAAGAAGAGATCGCGCAGGTCGCGCCCTTTCTCCAAACCCCAGCGGGTAAGCAATTGCTGGTCAAGCTGCAAGCCGACCACCTGCGGCTGCTCGAAGACCTGCGCTACATTCGCAAACGCCGAACCCTCGGCCCGGCAGGCAGCGTGCTCGCGGAAAACGAACTGTTGATGCGCAAGATGATCCTCAAAGAGTTGCGCACCTGTTGGGAGGATGGCGCCTACCAGAGCATGTTGCCAACGCAACCCCGCGCGCGCGGCACCTTGCTGGACTTGAGTGAGCTGGTACTGGGCCGCTACATACACCACATTGAACCGTTGCGGGCCGACTTCAGCCATGTCACCCGCCTGAACCTGAGTGGTACGCGCCTGCAGGACCAGGAAATGGGCTTTCTGCATAACTTCCCCAGCGTGCGTACGGTGGACCTGTCCCACAACAAACTGACCGGCCTGCCCCCCCAACTGACCGACCTGAAGCACCTGAGCGCGCTGAACCTGGGCCATAACCCGATCAGGTGGGTGCGCTATGACTACGAAGTGCTCAAACGGCTGTGGCAGTTGCGCTCCTTGAACCTGGAGGGGCACAACCAGCTGAAAGTGCCACCGGACATCAGCCTGATGCCCGAACTGCGCCGACTGGCCCTGCGCCGAACCGGTATCAACCAATGGCCAGAAGGCCTGGACAGCCCCCGACTGGCGATCCCCGAACTGGACCTGACCCACACTGAGGTCAGCAGCGTGCCGCAATTCGCCGAAGACTCGGTGGGTGCGCGCATCGTCGCCGGCAGTTGGCTGGACCGTGGCAAGCTCGAACCCGAGGATGAAAACCGTTTTGTCAGCTACCGCCGGGCGTTTGGTTTCGACCCCTATCGCACGGCGCCCCGCAGCGGTGCGAGTGAGCGGCAGTATTGGTTGTCTGGCCTGGACGGCGACGAGCGCGACGTGGCCATCAACGTCTGGGACGACGTTGAAAAAGAGCATGGCTCCCAGGGAGTTTTCGACCTTCTCAAGCTGTTGCGCCCACCGGTGGAGTTCCAGACCGAGATAGATGCGCAATTGTTTCGCGAAGGCCGGGAAGACCTGGCCATACGGGTCTGGCAGTTGCTGTTTGCGATGGATGAGAACCCGCAGTTTCGCGAGCGGATGTTCAGCCTGGCCGCGACGCCGGTCAATTGCGCGGATGCCGGCGCGCATGTATTCAATCGCATGGGCGTCGAGACTATGCTCGAACACATTCTCAAGGATAACTCCCCGCAGGCACTGCTCCAACGCGAGAGCCGCCTGGTGAACCTGGCCAGGCAATCCTGGCGCCTGGACCAGGTCAACCGCCTGGCCCGCGAAGAAGTCCTGCACCGCGTCACCCCGGTCAGCGAAGGCGGCCTGGGGCAAACCTTTGGCAGCGGTGAAGGCCAGGTGGATGACGTGCAGGTCTACCTCGCCTACCAGACCGGGCTCAAGACACGCCTGAACCTGCCGTGGGTGTCCGAACACATGGTCTACCGCAACACCGCCAGGGTGACCCAGGCCCATCTCGACAGAGCGGCACGTGCGATTCGTCAGTTGCAGCAAGGTGACGGGCTGGTCAACGGCGTACTGGAGCAACCGTTCTGGAGCGACTACCTGCACGACGCCCATCTCCAAGCCTTCAACACCCAGGACGAACTGCGGGAAAAGGCCGGCAGCCAACTGCAGGACCTGCTGGAACTGCACCAACAATGGTCCGCAGGCCAACTGACGGCCGAGGCCAAGACACACGTGCGCGAGCAACTGGCGGTGCTGGCCGACGAACTGGTTATCCCACACAGCGTGGTACTTACCGAACAACCATTGCCAGACAGCACCGTGCTGGGTTTTTACGAGCGCATCCAAAATGACTACAACGAACTTGCCCGCCGCCTGACCCGCCAGGCTTTAATCCAGTTCAGTTAGCACTGAGCGGACGATCGGCGCCTGTCCTGGCCTGTTGTAGCAACCGGGCTTGTTGTGGCCCGCAGACTTCTTGTGCCGAGCGGGCTTCCTGTGGCGAGCGGGCTTGTTGTGGCGAGCGGGCTTGCCCCGCGCTGGGCTGCGCAGCAGCCCCACTCCAGACGCCGTAGATATTTCAGGCACACCGAGCCAGCAGGATTTGGGGCGGCTTCGCCACCC
>NZ_VFEV01000011.1 GCF_007858275.1 Pseudomonas proteolytica | reverse complement strand
GGGGGACTCTTGGTTCCAGGGCATGATCAGATACCTCCTGACCATGCGTATTAACCTGTAAACCATGTCCCCGGTTAGAAATGTAAACGATGTCCCCGGTTTGTACCGGGACAAGCCCCCTCGCCACAGCCGATCTCAGGGCAGGTCGCGGCTTGCGTAGAACGCACTCAACACCTTCACCAGGTGCGCCAGGTCGTGGCTGCCGCACAGCTCGCGGATCGAGTGCATGGCGAATGTCGGCAGGCCGATGTCCACGGTGCGCACACCCAGGTGGCTGGCGGTGATCGGGCCGATGGTCGAGCCGCAACCCATGTCGCTGCGCACCACGAAACTCTGCACCGGTACCTCTTCGGCCATGCACAGGTGGCGGAAGAACCCGGCGGTTTCGCTGTTGGTGGCGTAGCGCTGGTTGCTGTTGACCTTGATCACCGGGCCGGCATTGAGTTTCGGGCCGTGGTTGGCGTCGTGCTTGTCGGCGTAGTTGGGGTGGATGCCGTGGGCATTGTCGGCAGACACCAGCAACGATTTCTGAATCGCACGTACGAACTCATCACCCTCAGGCAGCAGGCGCCGCAGGGTCTGTTCCAGCATCGGGCCGTCGGCACCGCAGGCTGAGCAGGAACCGACTTCTTCGTGGTCGGTACACACCAGCACGCAGGTTTCGTCGGTCTCGCTGGTGAGCAGCGCTTGCAGGCCGGCGTAGCACGACAGCAGGTTGTCCAGGCGGGCGCCGGCGATAAAGTCGCCATGCAGGCCGATCACCGCCGCGCCTTGGGTATCGTAGAAACTCAGCTCGTAGTCGAGCACCACATCAGCGTTCAACCCATGTTCGCGGGCCAGTTGGTCGGTGAGCACGGCACGGAAGTCCACGCGCTCATCACCGGCAAACTGCGCGAGGATTGGCGGCAGCTCGGTCTGGGCATTGATCGCCCAGCCCTGGTTGGCTTCACGGTTCAGGTGGATGGCCAGGTTGGGGATGATGGCGATCGGCAGCTTGAAGTCGATCAACTGGCTTTCGACCTTGCCGTCACGGCGGAACGTCACGCGGCCGGCCAGGGACAGGTCACGGTCGAACCACGGCGCCAGCAGCGCGCCGCCGTAGACTTCCACGCCCAGTTGCCAAAAGCCCTGGCGTTGCAGCTCAGGTTGCGGCTTGACCCGCAGGCATGGGCTGTCGGTATGGGCGCCGACCAGGCGGATGCCGTCGTGCAGGGGCGATTGGCGGCCCATCTTGAACGCGATGATCGAGGAGTCGTTGCGGGTCACGTAGTAGCGACCGTTGGCCTCGGTAGTCCAGGTCTCGCGCTCGTCGAGGCGCTGGAAACCGGCAGCTTCCAGGCGTTGGGCCAGGGCCGCAGTGGCATGAAAGGGGGTGGGAGAGGCCTTGAGGAAGTCGATCAGGCCTTGATTCAACGCTTCGCGCATAAGTAGCTCCAGACAGCAATGGCGCGAGTTTACCGTCCGGTGTGGCAAGTGCACAGAACAAATGTGGGAGCGGGCTTGCTCGCGAATGCGGTGGATCAGTTAGTTTATTCAGCGACTGACACAACGTATTCGCGAGCAAGCCCGCTCCCACATTTTTGATTGGGTTACCGATTTCAGAACGGTGCAGGGCACTCAAAGCGCAGGCGCTCGCCGCTTTGCGGGTGAGTAAAACTCAGCATGCTGGCGTGCAGGCACAGGCGCGGCCAGGCGGCCAGGGCCTGTTCGTGGGCATACAAGCCATCGCCCAGTAGCGGGTGGCCGATGGACAGCATGTGGACCCGCAACTGGTGTGAGCGCCCGGTAATCGGCGTCAACTCAACCCGGCACCAATCCCCGCAACGCTCCAGGACTTTCCAGAAGGTCAGGGCGTGCTTGCCGAACTCATGGTCCACCACATGGCGCGGCTTGGTCGGTGGGTCGTAGCGCAGGGGCAGGTCGATGCTGCCGCTGTCCAGCTCCGGCTGGCCCCAGCACAAAGCGGTGTAGGCTTTTTCGGTTTCACGGTCGTGAAACTGGCGGGACAGTTCGCGGTGGGTGTCGGCATCCCGGGCCAGCAGGATGATCCCCGAGGTTTCCCAGTCCAGGCGATGGACGATGCGGGCCTCGGGATAACCGTTTTCTTGCAGGCGGGTGATCAGGCAGTCCTTGTTGTCGTCGGCGCGACCAGGCACCGAGAGCAGCAGGGTCGGCTTGTTCACCACCAGGACAGCGTCATCCTGGTGAAGGATATGAATATTGGACAGCGGCATTAAACAGCCTCGTAACAAACGCCAACGGCGACTGCGCCAACCACCCCCTGTAGGGGCGGGTAGCGCAGCCGCCGTGGCGACCGCCTGTTCGATCAACGATCAGGCAGGGTGATATTGAGTTCCAGAATCGAGCAGCTGCCGTCGTTTTCCAGGGCGACATGCACGTCATCGTTGCCGATATTGACGTACTTGCGGATCACCTCAACCAGCTCCTTCTGCAGGGCTGGCAGGTAGTCCGGGGTGCTGCGTTGGCCGCGTTCGTGCGCCACGATGATCTGTAGACGCTCTTTCGCTACCGACGCGGTGCTTGGCTTTTTGTTGGCGCGAAAGAAGTCGAGAAATTTCATTATTTAGTTGCCTCCAAAGATACGCTCGAAGAATCCCTTCTTCTTTACATCGAGGAAGCGATGTTCCACGGTCTTGCCCAGCAGGCGATCGACAGCATCGCTGTACGCCTGGCCGGCGTCGCTCTGGTCGTCGAGAATCACCGGTACGCCCTGGTTGGAAGCCTTGAGCACGGCCTGGGATTCGGGGATCACGCCCAGCAGGGTCACAGCGAGGATTTCCTTGACGTCTTCAACGCCGAGCATTTCGCCATTGCTGACACGCTCAGGGTTGTAGCGGGTGAGCAGCAGGTGCTCCTTGATCGGGTCCTGGTTGTCTTCGGCGCGCTTGGACTTGCTGGCCAGCAGGCCGAGCATGCGGTCCGAGTCACGTACCGAGGACACTTCCGGGTTGGTCACGACGATGGCTTCATCGGCGAAGTACATCGCCAGGTGAGCGCCGGTCTCGATACCCGCCGGGGAATCGCAGACCACGTATTCGAAGGTTTCTTTCAGCTCGGCCAGAACTTTGCCTACGCCTTCTTTGGTCAGCGCGTCTTTGTCACGGGTCTGGCTGGCGGCCAGTACATACAGGTTCTCAAGGCGCTTGTCCTTGATCAGGGCCTGTTGCAGGTTGGCTTCGCCGTTGACCACGTTGACGAAGTCGTACACCACGCGGCGTTCGCAGCCCATGATCAGGTCGAGGTTACGCAAACCGACGTCGAAGTCGACGATGACTGTCTTGTGGCCGCGCAGAGCGAGGCCGGTACCGATAGCGGCGCTGGTGGTGGTCTTACCCACACCACCCTTGCCGGATGTAACCACGAGAATCTTGGCCAAGGTGTTTCACCCCTAAGGAAAAAGGACCTCTCAGTCCCTGAAAAACATCTCTTGAAACTCGCTGCAGGCGGACAGCCTTCGTAGGAAAAAGATGTGCCTCCCGTAGGGAGAACGCCAACTTTCAATTATTCCTACGCAAGTCTTGCCGGTTTCGCTGTGCTATCAGAGTCCAGAGATGCTTGGAAAATGCGGCAGTATCCGTTAAAGACGGATGATGTTCAACACATCGCCCGACAGGCTGACTTGTACCCCGGCCCCCCACAGCGGATCACGGCGCAAATCTTCCGAAACCTTGTACTGGCCGGCGATGGACACCAGCTCAGCGCTCAATTGCTGGCAGAAAATCCGGGCCTTGGTATCGCCCTTGACTCCAGCCAGTGCCCGGCCACGCATTGGGCCGTATACATGGATGTTGCCATCGGCGAGAAGTTCCGCGCCGGGACTGACCGGAGCGACCACCACCAGGTCGCCGCCCTGGGCGTAAATCTGCTGCCCGCCGCGTACGGGAGAGGTGATGATCCTTGTAGGCTTGATCGTCGGCTCTGGTGGTTTTTCCGGTTTTTTCTTCACTTCACCTTCCACCGGGTCGAGCACTCGCTCGCGGGCGCCGGACGGTGGCAATACTGGCAGTTCAATGGCGATGGCGGCCGCGATGTCTTCGATACGGCTGGCGCGAATGGCCAGGGTGCGCAGGCCATGCTGGCGGCAAACACGCATCAACCCGGGCAGGTCGACCGCGCCCTGGCCAGCCGGCAATTTATCCAGGGCCAGCACCAGCGGCGCGTTGTTGAAGAAGTTCGGGGCCAGGGCGACCTTGGCGGCGAGCTGGCGGTCCAGGGCATCAAGGTCGTTACGGGCCAGTTCCAGCACAGTAATGGCGAGCATGCTGCCTTTGAGCTGGAAGACGGGATCTTGGTCTAGCGATTCGGTTTGGCTCATGGTCGGCAAAGCGGCTTGTCACGAAAAGTGTCGAGACTTATAACGAGAACAACCGCTAGCCGCAAGCCGGGTCGAACCGTTGTAGAATGCGCGGCCCTGTCTTTACCGGAATCTGTAATGGATCGCCCGCGTTTTCGAGCTGTATTTTTTCACCCGCGTTTCTGGCTGCTATGGCTGGGGCTCGGTGTGCTGTGGCTGATTACCCAGTTGCCATACCGCGTGCTGCTGGGAATTGGTCGTGTGCTGGGTGCGTTTATGTACCGGGTGGCCGGTGAGCGCCGGCGCATTGCCGCGCGAAACCTGGAACTGTGCTTCCCGCAAATGTCCGCCCAGGAGCGTAAACATTTGCTCAAGGAAAACTTTGCATCCACCGGTATCGCCTTCTTTGAGATGGCCATGAGTTGGTGGTGGTCCAAACAGCGCCTGGCGCGCCTGGCCCATGTCGAAGGGCTGGAGCACCTCAAGCAGGCGCAACGCGAAGGCAAGGGCGTGATCCTCATGGCCCTGCATTTCACCACCCTGGAGATCGGTGCGGCCTTGCTGGGGCAGAAGCACACCATCGATGGCATGTACCGTGAGCACGGCAACCCGTTGTTCGACTTTATTCAGCGTCGTGGCCGCGAGCGCCACAACCTCGACTCCCTGGCGGTAGAGCGCGAAGACGTGCGTGGCATGCTCAAGCTGCTGCGCGCCGGCCGGGCGATCTGGTACGCGCCCGACCAGGACTATGGCGCCAAGCAGAGCATTTTTGTGCCGTTGTTCGGCATCCAGGCCGCCACAGTCACCGCCACCAGCAAGTTCGCGCGCCTGGGCAAGGCGTTGGTGGTGCCGTTTACCCAGGAGCGCCTGGCCGATGGCAGTGGCTACCGCATGGTGATTCATCCGCCTTTGAGCGACTTCCCCGGCGAATCCGATGAAGTCGATTGCCTGCGTATCAACCAATGGGTGGAAACCGCGGTGCGCGAGTGCCCCGAGCAATACCTGTGGGCTCATCGCCGCTTCAAGAGCCGGCCACCGGGCGAACCCAAGCTGTACGAAAAGCGCCGCTGAATAAACGGATTGTCCCCGCCCATGGAGTTATGCAATGCGCCCAACTGAACCGGTCACAGGCTTGATTCTTTCCGGCGGCGGGGCGCGTGCGGCGTATCAGGTGGGTGTATTGGCGGCGATTGCCGAACTGTTGCCACCAGGGGCTGCCAACCCGTTCCCGGTGATTGTTGGCACCTCGGCCGGGGCGATCAACGCGGTGAGCCTGGCGAGCGGCGCCATGGACTTTCGCGCAGCAATCGCGCGCCTCACCGCATTCTGGCAGGGCTTTCGCAGCCACTTGGTGCTGCGCAGCGACTGGCCGGGGGTGATTCACCAGGCCAGCCGCTTCCTGACCCGCAGCTTGCTGGGCCTGGGCTCACCAGTGCCGGTGGCACTGCTCGACAGTTCTCCACTGCGGGAACTGCTGCAGGAAAAACTGCATTTCGAAGGCATCAACGAAGCAATCCGCCACAAACACCTGCACGCCGTCGCCGTGACGGCGTTCGGCTATGAGTCGGGGCAGGCGGTGACGTTCTATCAGGGCGGCGGCACCATCGACGCCTGGTTGCGCCACCGGCGCATTGGTTTGCCCACGGAACTGACCGTGGAGCACCTGCTGGCCAGTTCGGCGATTCCATTGCTGTTTGCCCCGGTCAAACTCGATCAGGAATATTTTGGCGATGGCGCCGTCCGCCAATCAGCGCCGATCAGCCCGGCGTTGCACCTGGGGGCCAGCCGGGTCCTGGTGGTGGGTGTCAGTGGCAACCCGCGTTCCCCGGACCCCTCGGTGCCGCAGCAGCGCACCTACACCGGCCAGGAGCCGACCCTGGCGCAGATCGGTGGGCATATGCTCAACAGCACGTTCATTGACAGCCTGGAGAGTGACATCGAGTTACTGGAGCGCCTCAACCAGTTCAGCCATTTGCAACCGGCCAACAGCGCTGCGCGCGGTCTTGCACCGGTTGAAGTACTGGTGATTGCGCCCAGCCAACCCATCGATGAAATCGCGGCACGCCATCGCCAGGAACTGCCGGCGGCGTTGCGTCTGTTTTTGCGTGGGCCAGGGGCGACCAAAACCAGCGGGGCGGGGGTGCTCAGCTATCTGCTGTTCGAGGCGGGATATTGCAGTGAGTTGATCGAGTTGGGCCGGCGCGATGCGCTGGCCAAGCGTGAAGAGTTGCAGCGGTTCCTGGGCTTGACCCCGAACTGAATCGGGGCGCGGGCTTGTGTGGGAGAGGGCTTGCCCGCTCCCACAGGGGAGGCCGGGGTTGGCTTTAGAAGTGGTACTTGACCAACAGGCTCGCCGTGTCCTGGTTGGTCTCGAACGCGCCGCTGTCCTGGATCCCGTACTTGTTCTTCCAGTAGTCGTATTCAAAACCCACATACAACTGCTTGGCGCCCCAACTCATGGCCTTGCCCAGGTCATATTTGACCTGTGGGTTGAAGTGCAGGTTGGCGTGGTAAGTGCCACGTGCGTTCTTGTCGTTATCCACCACCCAGTCCATGAAACCGTCGATCAGCACATCGGAGTTGCCCACTGGAATGGTGTAGGACCAGACCGGGGTGATCTGCCATACGCCGTCACCCGGGCGATTGCCTTCGGTCTGGCGCTGATAGAAGTTCAACTGGAAGTAGTCAAAGCCAGGGATGTTCAAGTCGAACGCCGGGCCGACCAAGTACGACTCGTTGTCGCCTTCGCCGAACTCGTAGGTGAACGCCAGCAATACATCTTTGATCGGGCCGAAGGACAAGTCTTTATCGAAGATCTTGCCAAACGACAGCCGCGGGCTGAACTCGCCGTAGTAAGTATTGGGGCCGACGTTGCCGTCTTCCTTACCGTTGTAAAAGATGCGGTCGAGGAAGAAGAAGTTGTCGCCGTACTTCCAGGCATCGGCATGTTCGAAGGTAACGGTTTGCTGGATCTCTGGGTTGACTTTGAAGTTCTTGCCCCACAGGTAAGTCAGGCTGTTGTTCTGCCACTGCAACAGGTCACCCGCTATTGCTTGGCCCCCGGCCAACAGGGTTCCGGCCAATATCAGGCTGTTCACGGTACGTTTCATTCGGTTGCTCCCGAGCTAAAGTTTTGTGGTTTTTCTTCTACGCAGGCGCTCTGGTGTGGCGCCTTTTGGTTCGCTGCAAAAATCGTCTGTTCGGTCAGCTTTAATGCTTTTAGCAAGAGCTGCGCCAAAGTGTTTGAAAAGCCAAAAAATCCCCGCCGGCTGCATGGGATGCAGTCGGGTTCAGAGGACTTTTGCGCACTTTGGCAGCAGACATAAGGCCGGGATAAGTTGGCCTTTAAGTCAGCTTTTACATTCGCTGTTTTTTTTTGAGTCGATTCGAGCGGGCGCGGAGAATACTGGCTCCAGAGCCTGTGCTCAAGTGCGCTGTAAAAGAGCGCAGGGGGCGAGAATGGGGCACGGCGTGTGGCCAGCCCCAAGTTGGTGGTGTGCATGTTGGTGTTCCCTGTTCGTTGTTATTTTTGTAGTAACGAAGGAATCAATGCGTATGGGCGACTGCGGGGCGTTCTGAGCCGCCCAGAATGTTAAACAGCACGTTCAGCGACAACGCACTGAGCGTGGCCATGGCGATGCCACTGTGGGTAATCGGGCTCATCCACAAGGGCAACTGGGCGAAGAACTCCGGGCGCACCACGGGGATCAGGCCCATGCCGATACTGACCGCTACCAGCAACTGGTTGCGACGGTCGGCGATGTCGGCTTCCTGCAGGATCTTGATCCCGGTCGCCGCCACCATGCCAAACATTGCGATAGCCGCACCGCCCAGCACCGCAGGAGGGATCGATGCCACCAGAAATGCGGCCTTGGGCAGCAGGCTGAGGACAATCAGAAAGGCTCCCGCCATGATCGTCACCGAACGGCAGCGCACACCGGTCATCTGTACCAGGCCGATGTTCTGGGCGAAAGAGGAGTGGGTGAAGGTGTTGAAGAACCCGGCGAAAAACGACGCCCCGGCATCGCACAGCAGGCCGCGCCGCAGCATTTTCGGGGTGACTTCCTGGCCGGTGATCTTGCCCAGCGCGAGGAACATGCCGGTGGACTCGACAAAGATAATCACCACCACCAGGCACATCGACAGAATCGGCGCCAACTCGAACGTGGGCCTACCGAAGTGCAGCGGTGTGACCACCTGCAGCCACGGCGCCTGCTCCAGGCCGCCGAGGTCGACCATGCCGAGCAATCCACACAAGGCGTAGCCCAGGGCCATGCCGATCAGGACCGAGATATTGACCCAGAAGCCACGCATAAAACGGTTGATCAGCAAGATGGTGGCGAGCACCAGGCCGGCGATGGCCAGGTAGATCGGCGAGCCGAATTGCACAGCGGTAGCGCCACCGCCGGCCCAGTTCACCGCGACAGGAAACAACGAAAGACCGATGGCCGTAATCACGGTACCGGTCACCAGAGGTGGGAAGAAGCGCACCACCTTGGACATGAATGGGGCGATGACCATGCCAAAGAACCCGGCGGCGATGGTCGCGCCAAAAATCCCTTGCAGGCCGATACCTGGCATGCCGGCCATGGCGACCATGCTGCCGACGGCGGCGAAACTGGCGCCCATCATCACCGGCATGCGGATACCCAGCGGGCCGATGCCAAACGACTGGACCATGGTGGCGATCCCCGCCACCAACAGGTCGGCGTTGATCAAAAAGGCGATTTCTTCACGGCTCAAGCCCGCGGCTTGTCCGATGATCAGCGGTACGGCCACCGCGCCGCCGTACATCAGCAGTACATGTTGCAGGCCTACCAGGATCAGTTGCAAAAGTGGAAGCCGCACCATGGCGGGCGCGGCAGGAATCTGCGTTTCTAACTGGGACATGCAACACCTCGAATCTTTTTTATTTTTGTGTTGTTTGGCAGTCAATTGCCATTTGGAGCTCGATCTCAAAATCACCGCAGATCCCCTGTGGGAGCGGGCTTGCTCGCGAAAACGGCGGCTCAGTCACCTTAAGGGTTGAATGACACACCGCATTCGCGAGCAAGCCCGCTCCCACATTTTGGATTTGCGTCAGGCTGTCAGTTGGTGCGGGCCCCCTGATTGATCCAACTGCCAATCAACTCCCGCTCCTGCTGGGTCATCTGGGTAATGTTGCCCAATGGCATGATCTGGCTGGCCACCGCCTGCGCTTGAATGCGCGCCGCCTGCTGCTGGATCTGCGCCGGGGTATCGAACATCACCCCGGCCGGCGCGGTGCTGAACAGCGGGCTGGTGGGCTTGGCCGAATGGCACACGGTGCAACGCTCTTCGATCACGCTGTGCACCTTGCCAAAATCCGTCGAGGCCTGGGCCGCAGGCGCTTGTGCCGCTGGTGCTGGCGCGGCGGGAGCCGCTGGCTTGAGGCCGCCACCCAACGCGGTTTCCGGCAATGGCTGGTACTCGATCGCTGATGGCGCCTTGGCCACGTCCGGTGTGGTCGCCACGGGTTTAGGACCGGTGACATAGGCCAGGCAGATCATCGCCAGGGCGCCGACCGGTAGGGTCCACGCGTATTTTTGGCTGTCATGACGGGTGTTGAAGTAGTGCCGTACCAACACCGCCGCCACCGCGATCCCGGCCAGGATCAACCAGTTGTACTGGCTGCCGTAGGTGCTCGGGAAGTGGTTGCTGATCATGATGAACAGCACCGGCAGGGTGAAGTAGTTGTTGTGACGCGAGCGCAGCAGGCCCTTGGCCGGCAGTGCCGGGTCTGGGGTGCGGTTTTCCGCAATCGCTGCCACTAGCGCACGCTGGGCCGGCATGATGATACGGAACACGTTGCCGACCATGATGGTGCCGATGATCGCACCCACATGCAGGTACGCACCGCGCCCGCTGAACACCTTGCTGAAGCCGTAGGCGGCGCCGATCAACAGGACGAACAGGATAAAGCCGAGCAGGGCAGGGCGTTTGCCCAGGGCCGAGTCGCACAGAAAGGAGTAGATGAACCAGCCGGCGAACAGTGAGCCTATGCCCAGCAACACGCCTTCGGTACCGCTGAGGCTGCTGCCGGGGGCGAGCAGGTACAGCGTCGGGTTGAGGTAGAACACCACGCACAGCAGCGCGACGCCCGACATCCAGGTGAAATAGGCTTCCCATTTGAACCAGTGCAGGTTATCCGGCATGGTCGGTGGGGCCAGTTTGTATTTTTCCAGGTGGTAGATACCGCCACCGTGGATCGCCCATAAATCGCCAGCCAGGCCGCTTTTGGGGTTGACGCGGTTCAGGTTGTTTTCCAGCCATACGAAATAGAAAGACGCACCGATCCAGGCCACGCCAGTGATCATATGAACCCAGCGCACGCTTAGGTTCAGCCATTCCAACAGATGTGCTTCCACAGTCTTTACCTCTCGCCCGTCACCCTTGTTGTCGGGTGATCGGACCTTCTCTTATTGGTGGGGGGCAAGGATCAACCGCTCATCCTCTTTGAAAAAATGCTCATCGCAGTTATTGCCTGTGCCACTGCGATCAACCACCAGGAAGTCATCCCGCTTTTCGATCGTCAGCACCGGGTGGTGCCAGACGCCGCGATGGTAATTAATGCCCTGCCTGCCGTTGGTGACGAAGGCGCGGACCAAGCCTGATACAGGTTCATCGCCAACCGGCGCGACCACGATCAGAAAGGGGTTGCCGAGCAGCGGGATAAAGGCCTGGCTGCCCAGCGGGTGTCTTTCCAGCATGCACACGGTCAGCGGCATGTCCTGCGCATCGGCGCGGAAGATGCTGATGATGGCGTGGTCTTCTGGCGTGGCGGTTTCTACCGTCGCCAGTTTATGAAAGCGCATGGTCGAGCCGTTGTTGATCATGAAGTGATCGCTGCCATCGGTTTCGATAACGTCTCCGAAAGGGGCGAAGGCTTCTTTGGTCAAGGGTTCGATCATCAGTGTGCGCATGGCTGTCTTCTTATCCGGATTCTGTGTTGTTTGTTCTGGCGCCTTCGCGAGCAAGCCCGCTCCCACATTTGGAATGCATTCCCCTGTGGGAGCGGGCTTGCTCGCGAATGGCATCACCGCTTACTTCGAAACCTTGCCGAACACCCGCAGGCGGCTTACACCACCATCCGGGAATACGTTGAGGCGGATGTGGGTGATCGGGCCCAGTGCCTTGATCTGCTCGGCGAAGGTGTGTTCGGCGTGCATTTCCAGTTTCTGTGCCGGCAGCAGTTCGCGCCAGAACAGCGATTGGGTCTCGATCTGGCTGTCAGTGCCGCCTTTGACGAACGCGGCCTGGATCGAGCACGTGTCCGGGTAGTTGCCCTTGAAGTGCAGGGTGTCGACCACCACTTTCTCGATCTCGCCGGCATGTCCCAGCGCGACGATCACCCAGTCATTGCCAGGTGTGCGACGACGCGCGGTTTCCCAGCCATCGCCCATGTTGATGCCACGGCCCGGGTTGAGGATGTTGCCCATGCGCCCGAAGTGTTCGTCGGAGCAGGCCAGTGCGCGGCCGCCATTGAGGGAGGAGGCCAGGTCCACTTGTTCGTTGTCGCCCACGGCCGACCAGTCGCGGAACGGAATGCCGTACACCCGCAGACGCGCTACGCCACCATCGGGGAAGATGTTGAAGCGCAGGTGGCTGAATGCCTGGTCGTGGTTGATTTCGTGGAAATGATGGCTGTTGCCCTGCAACTCTACGGCAGACAGCACTTCGACCCACTGGGTGTTGTCATCGGGCTCGCCCGACGCCAGGAAGCAACCTTCCAGGGACGCCGATGGCGGGAAGTTGCCGGTGAAGAATGAAGTGTCGATGTCCACGCCCTTGATCGAACCCGGTACGCCCAGGCGGATCACCGCGCTGTCGAAGCCTTCGAAGCGCTTGCGGCGTGACTCCCAGCCGTCCATCCACTTGCCGTTATCATCGAAAACGCCCTCCTTCCATACGGCCGGGGTCGGCTGGAACAGTCGGTTGGCGTCGGCGAACCAGTCATCAGTCACAGAGATGATCTTGGTGCCCAGGCGGGCGTCGGCCAGGTTGACGAACTTCTCGAAAGGTACGGCGTTAGCTTTCATTCTTCTTGTCTGCCTTAGATAGAGTGGCTGGGGATGGTCGTTTAGAGGGTCAATAAACGGAACAACGCGATCTTGTTGATCTCTGCCAGTGCGCACTTGAACTCGGTCTCGACCGGGTTATGGATGCGCGTTTCAAACGCGGCGAGGATCTGATGCCGGTTGCTGCCTTTTACCGCCATGATGAAGGGAAACTTGAACTTGGCCTTGTAGGCGTCGTTCAGCTCGGTGAAGCGCGAAAACTCGTCGCTCGAGCATTGGTGGATACCGGCGCCAGCTTGTTCATGGGTGCTGGCTTCGGTCAGTTGGCCCTGGACGGCAGCTTTGCCAGCCAGGTCCGGGTGAGCGTTGATCAGGGCCAGTTGCCTGGTGTGATCGGCGCTCAATAGGATATCGCTCATGCGCTGGTGCAGAGTTTCGATCTCATCGATCGAGGCGTCCTGGCCCAGGTCGAAGGCCTTTTCGGCCACCCATGGCGAGTGTTCATAGATATCGGCGAAGGCTGCGACAAATTCGTCGCGGCTGAGGGCCGATGGTTTCAAGGTTTGGAAAGCAGTCATTTGGCGGCTCCCTGGAAAGGGTGTACGTCATGCCAGTGGCGGGCAATGTCGACGCGGCGGGTGAACCACACCTGGTCATGGCCCTTGGCGTATTCGATAAAGCGCTTGAGTGCGGCCAGGCGCGCCGGGCGGCCGATCAGGCGGCAATGCAGGCCGATGGACAGCATCTTCGGCGCCTCGGCACCTTCGGCATACAGCACATCGAACGCGTCCTTGAGGTACTCGAAAAAGTCGTCGCCCTTGTTGAAACCCTGGACCTGGGTGAAGCGCATGTCATTAGTGTCCAGGGTGTAGGGGATCACCAGGTGCGCCTTGCCGGTCGGGTTGTTCGGTTCCCAGTAGGGCAGGTCGTCGTCGTAGGTGTCGCAGTCATACAGGAAGCCACCTTCTTCCATCACCAGCCGCCGCGTATTCGGGCCGGTGCGCCCGGTGTACCAGCCCAGTGGGCGCTCGCCGGTCAGCTCGGTAAGGATGCGGATGGCTTCGAGCATATGCTCGCGCTCCTGGGCCTCATCCATGTACTGGTAGTCGATCCAGCGGTAGCCGTGGCTGCAAATCTCGTGACCGGCGGCGACCATCGCACGGATTACATCGGGGTGACGCTGGGCGGCCATGGCCACGGCGAAGATGGTCAGCGGAATGTCGAATTCCTTGAACAGCTTGAGGATGCGCCACACGCCTGCACGGCTGCCGTATTCGTACAGCGACTCCATGCTCATGTTGCGCGCGCCTTGCAGCGGCTGGGCCGAGACCATTTCCGAGAGGAAGGCTTCCGACTCTTTGTCGCCGTGCAGGATATTGCGCTCACCGCCTTCTTCGTAATTGAGTACGAACGACAGGGCGATACGCGCCTTGCCCGGCCAGTGAGGGTGCGGTGGGTTACTGCCGTAACCGATCAGGTCGCGTGGGTAGTCAGCGCTCACTGCAGTCTTCCTTCTTGTTCGTGATCGATGGTGTGGCGGCCGTTGCGTCACAGCGATGGGCTGATTGTATACAACTTAATGGTCACTTTGTAAGCCTGTATTTCTGCATTTTTTCCAAGTGGTCGTGCCGGCCTATCCTTGCAAGAAACTTGCCAGAACGGTCAACTAAATCTGAAAAAACTGCGGCACCGCTTTAATGTAGGAGCGGGCTTGCCGGCGATAACGATCTTCCTGTAACCGCACTGCTCGCAGATACACCGTCATCGCCGGCAAGCCGGCGTCCATTGGGGAAGAGGGGGGTTGTTGAATTTATTGTGTACAATTTTTTTGAAAAGTGTCTTAATCAGCCATCGCCGGCTTTTTCAATGCCCCACAAAGGTGCGGCCTCTTATTAATCGATGACACGGGAGCTCCAATCCATGGGACGACTGACCACACACGTACTGGACGCCGCCCACGGCTGCCCAGGCAGCGCCATCAAGGTTGAACTGTACCGCGTCGAAGGCGCCCAACTGGAGCTGGTCGCCAGCGCCCTGACCAACAGCGACGGCCGTTGCGACGCACCGCTGCTGCAAGGTGACGACTACCGCAGTGGGGTCTACCAGTTGCAGTTCAGTGCCGGGGATTACTACCGCGCCCGTGGTGTGCAACTGCCGGAACCGGCGTTTCTCGATGTGGTAGTGCTGCGTTTTGGCATCAGTGCCGAACAGGATCACTACCATGTGCCGCTGCTGATTTCGCCCTACAGCTACTCCACTTATCGCGGTAGCTGAGTCGTCGCCTCGCTTCACACCCCCAAATGCTCTTCGTTGGTTTCGCCCGCTCACACTGCGGGCTTTTTTTTGCCCGCTCTGTAGGAGCGAGCTTGACTCCGGGCGGCGCTCCGACGAAAAACGTCAACGATAACGCGTGTTGTCTGGCTACACGCGGCGCTCTCAAGTTCTTCGTCGGAGCGCCGCCCGGAGACAAGCTCGCTCCTACACGGCGTCAGGAAGCCACTAGCCCCTGAGCAGCGATGCCGCCCCGGCGCTGCCAAACAGCCCGGCACTGAAGCGGTTGAACCAGCTCTGGCCCTTGCCGGTGCGCAGGTAGCGCGCGGCGCCGTGGGCACCCAGGCCGTAGGCCAGCTTGCATAGCAGGTCAAGCACGGTCCAGGTGGCGATCATGATCAGCAGTTGCGGCAGAAACGGCTGCTGGCTGCTGAGAAACTGCGGCAGGAAGGCGGCGAAAAACAGAATGTCCTTGGGGTTGCTGGCGCCCAGCACAAAAGCCCGGCCAAACAGTGCACGAAAACGCGGCACGGGGGCTGCGTCCGGCACCACGGCGCCCTGGGACGGCAGGCGCGATTGCTGCCAGCTCTGCCACGCGAGGTAGAACAGATACAGCGCACCGACGATCTTCAAGGCGCTGAACAACTGCTCCGACGCCAGCAACAAGGCCCCCAGGCCCAGGGCCGAGGCGCTCAACAGGCAGATCGAGGCAAACACCCCGCCAAGAAACGCCGGGTACGAACGGCGCAGGCCGTAGTTCAGGCTGTTGCTGATCATCAGCAGCGACAGCGGCCCCGGAATCAGGATCACGATCAAAGCAGCGCCGCTGAACAGCAGCCAGGTTTCCACGCTCATTACATTCCTCCATACATGCAAAAGCCCCACCCAAGGGTGAGGCGGTTTTCGCCGGCTTCCGAGTTACAGGAAGATAAACTTGGCGATGAAAATCGCGCACAGCACCCACAGACTGATGGAAATCTGCTTGTACTTGCCCGTGCCGGCCTTGAGGGCCACGTAAGTGATAAAGCCCAGCGCGATGCCGTCGGCGACCGAGAAGGTCAGGGGCATCATGATTGCCGTGACAATCGCCGGAATGCTGTCGGTGGCGTCGTCCCATTCGATATGGGCCATGCCGCTCATCATCAGCATCGCCACATAAATCAGCGCACCGGCCGTGGCATACGCAGGAATCATGCCTGCCAGCGGGGCGAAAAACATCGCCGCTACAAACAGCACGCCCACGGTCACGGCCGTAAGCCCGGTGCGCCCACCGGCCGCCACGCCCGCGGCGCTTTCCACATAACTGGTCACGGGCGGTACACCGACCACTGCGCCAAACACGCTCGAAGCACTGTCGGCTTTCAAGGCCCGCGACAGGTTCTCGATCTTGCCGTCGGCATTGACCAGGCCCGCCCGCTGGGCAACGCCCATCAGGGTGCCGGCGGTGTCGAACATGTGCACAAACAGGAAGGCGAATACCACACTGATCATGCTGACGTTGAACACGCCCATCACGTCCATCGCCATCCAGGTCGGCGCCAGGCTCGGCGGGGCGGCGACGATGCCCTGGTACTGCACCAGGCCCTGGCCCCAGCCGGCCAGGGTGACCGCAATGATGCTGATCAAGATTGCGCCGAATACCCTGTGGTAACTGAGGATCGCGATCAGCAGGAAGCACACGGCCGCCAACAGCGGGGCCGGTTCATGCAGGGAGCCGAGCTTGATCAGGGTGGCGGGGCTGGCCACGATGATGCCGGCGGTTTTCAGGCCGATCACCCCCAGGAATAGACCCACCCCGGCGCCCATGGCGTGGCGCAGGCTTACCGGAATGCTGTTGAGCAGCCATTCGCGGATGCGCGACAGCGTCAGGATCATGAACAGCACGCCGGAGATAAACACCGCACCCAGCGCGGTCTCCCAGGTGTAGCCCATGGTGCCGACCACGGTGTAGGTAAAGAACGCATTCAAACCCATGCCCGGCGCCAGGCCTACAGGCCAGTTGGCGTACAGGCCCATCAACAGGCAGCCGAGGGCTGCGGCGATGCACGTCGCGACAAAGGCGGCGCCGTGGTCGATGCCCGCGTCGGCCATGATGTTGGGGTTGACGAAGATGATGTAGGCCATGGTGATAAACGTCGTGAGGCCGGCGATCAATTCGGTCTTCACTGTGGTGCCATGCAAGCTGAGTTTGAACAGGCGTTCCAGCCAGCCCTGCTTTGCGGTCGAAAGGTGGGGCGGACTGAGGTCCAGGGTCGGGGCGTCGGATTTATGGCTTTCCACAGCAAGTACTCCTCAAGAGTTTTATTGTTATTTCCAGCACCGGACACTGGGGTGGGCAGCGGTGCTTTGAGGTACCAGCGGGCTTTGTTGACCATTAGGTCAGGAACTCGCACGAAGCGAATTATGCTTTTGTATACAAAGAAAGCAAATAATGTTTGCGATTATGTGTGCAAAAAAGATGAAAGGCCAATTTCAAGGCAGGGTCAGGGCCTTGTTCACTGCCAGCCAACCCATCACCGCCTCTTCACCGGCCTCGGCGAAGGCGTGCTGCAGCAGCTTGACTTGTTCGCGGCGCAAGGACTGTTCGAAGCGCTGGCCTTCTTCGGTCAAGTGCAACAGGCGCTTACGTTTGTCAGCGTCCGAGGCAACGCTGTCGACCAGCTGCATTTCCTGCAATTGGCGCAGCGGCATATTCAGCGCCTGCTTGCTCACCCCCAACAGCTCCAGCAGTTGCTTGACGCTCAAGGCGGGGTAGCGGGCGATAAAAAACACGATGCGCTGATGCACCCGGCTCAAGCCGCGACGCTCCAGCATTGCATCGGCCTTGGCGGTAAAGGCCTGGTAGCCGAAGAAGAACGCTTCCATGGCGGCTTGCTGCGAAGTCTGGTTTTTAAGGTCAAGCATATTGACGTATCTGCCTTGGGCGTCGTAATTTCGGTCAACCAGTTTGACGTATTTTCCCCAGGCTTTGCTACCGGTGACCCCTATGGCTTTCTCTGAACGTGTTTCGCGCCTTAAAAGCTCCTTGATCCGTGAGATCCTCGCGGCGGCCCAGCGCCCGCAGGTGATGTCATTTGCCGGTGGCCTGCCCGCCGAAGCCATGTTGCCTGCGCTGGATTGGCAAGGCATGCCGCCGGCCATGGGCCAATACGGCATGAGCGAGGGCGAGCCGCAATTGCGCGAGTTGCTGGCCGCCGAGGCGCGGTCGCTGGGGGTGGCTTGCGAGGCCAGCCAGGTCCTGGTGGTCAGTGGTTCGCAGCAAACCCTGGACCTGGCGGCCAAGTTGTACATCGACCAAGGCACGCAAATCCTGCTGGAAGGCCCGACCTACCTGGCCGCCCTGCAGATCTTCCAACTGTTCGGCGCCGATTGCCTGACCGTGGAGCTGGAAGCCGACGGCCCGGACCTGACGGCGCTGCGCAGCAACCTGGAACGCCATCGCCCGGCGTTCATCTACCTGATCCCTACCTTCCAGAACCCGTCGGCGGTGCGCTACAGCGAAGCCAAGCGCGATGCCGTGGCGGCGCTGCTCGATGAATTCGGCGTGACCCTGATCGAAGACGAGCCGTACCGTGAGCTGACCTTTGATGGCGGCAGCGCCCGGCCGATTGTCAGCCGCTTGCGCAAGGCCAGTTGGATCTACACCGGCACCGTCTCGAAAACCCTGCTCCCGGGCCTGCGGGTCGGCTACCTGATCGCCAGCCCCGACCTGTTCCCGCACCTGCTCAAGCTCAAGCAGTCGGCGGACCTGCACACCAACCGCGTCGGCCAATGGCAGGCCATGCAGTGGATCGGCACCGAGCGCTACCAGCAGCACCTGGTGCAACTGCGCAGTTTTTACCGTGAGCGTCGTGATGGGTTCCAGGCGGCATTGACGCGCCACTTCGAGGAACTGGCCGACTGGCAAGTGCCCCAGGGTGGATTATTCTTCTGGCTGACCTTGAAACAGCCCCTGGATACCCGCACCTTGTTGGCACCAGCGCTCGACCAGGACGTGGCGTTCATGCCCGGTGAACCGTTCTTTTCCGAGCCGGACCAGCACCACGGGCACCTGCGGCTCAATTTCAGCCACATCGACCCGGTACGCCTGGACGAAGGTCTCAAGCGTCTCGCGGCGGTGATCCGTCAAGCACAGCGCGCGCAAGCGGCATAAGGGGAGCTTCATGTACAAGGTTTATGGCGATTACCGTTCGGGCAACTGCTACAAGGTCAAGTTGATGCTCAACCTGCTTGGCATCGCGTATGAGTGGGTCAATGTCGACATCTTGAACGGCGACACCCAGACCGCCGAGTTCCTGGCGAAGAACCCCAACGGCAAGATCCCGGTACTGGAACTCGAAGACGGCACCTGCCTGTGGGAGTCCAACGCGATCCTCAACTTCCTCGCCGACGGCAGCGAGTTCCTGCCCACCGAACCGCGCCTGCGCACCCAGGTGTTGCAGTGGCAGTTTTTCGAACAATACAGCCATGAGCCGTACATCGCGGTGGCGCGGTTTATCCAGTTTTACCTGGGGCTGCCGGACGATCGGCTGGAGGAGTACAAGACTACCCATAAAGGCGGCTACAAGGCCTTGAGGGTTATGGAGAAACAGCTGCAGGCCACGCCCTACCTGGTGGGCGATCAATACTCGATTGCCGATATTGCGCTGTATGCCTACACCCATGTGGCCCATGAAGGTGGTTTTGACCTGAGCCCCTATCCGGCCGTGCAAGCCTGGCTTGCACGCGTGGCCAGCCATCCCCGGCACGTGCCGATGCTCGACTGATAGGCGCGACCTAAATGTGGGAGCGGGCTTGCTCGCGAAAGCGTAGGGTCAGTTGATGAATAATTGACTGACACACCGCATTCGCGAGCAAGCCCGCTCCCACATTTTGACCGCGTTGTTTGTCAGATCGCGGCGAAGCGCTTGTCCAGGTAGTCGATGATCACTTTGGAGTCATACATCCAGGTGGTCTGGCCGTTTTCTTCGATACGCAGGCACGGCACCTTGATCTTGCCGCCTTGGGTAAGCAGGGTCTGGCGGTCCTGCTCGTTGTTCTTCGCGTCCTTGAGCGCCACCGGTACATTCAGGCGGTGCAGGGTACGGCGGGTCTTCACGCAGAACGGGCAGGCGTGGAATTGGTAGAGGGTCAGGCCCTTGGCCGATTCATTGACCTGTGCCTGTTGCTCGGCAGGGCGCTGTTTTTTGCGTGGGCGAGTAAGGAAGTCGCCCGCGATGATGACGTGGCCGAGGCCCACTCGAAGTGCTTTGACGAACATGGCTGAAACCTCTTGCCCATGACAGAAGGGGCCGCAGCTTACCTGATTTCCACAGGCGAAAAAAAACCGGCGATGAATGCCGGTTTTTTCTTACGCAGCCTGTTACTTGATCAGGCTGAGAAACTCGCTGCGGGTTGCCGCGTTTTCGCGGAACTCACCCAGCATCACCGAGGTGATCATCGACGAATTCTGCTTCTCCACACCGCGCATCATCATGCACATGTGCTTGGCCTCGATCACCACGGCAACACCCAGGGCACCGGTCACCTGCTGGACCGCTTCGGCGATCTGGCGGCTGAGGTTTTCCTGGATCTGCAGGCGGCGGGCATACATATCGACGATCCGCGCGACCTTCGACAGGCCCAGGACCTTGCCGCTGGGGATATAGGCGACATGGGCCTTGCCGATGAACGGCAGCAGGTGGTGCTCGCACAGCGAGTACAACTCGATGTCCTTGACCAGCACCATTTCGCTGTTGTCGGAGCTGAACAGGGCACCGTTGGTGACCTCTTCCAGTGTTTGCTCATAGCCGCGGCATAGGTACTGCATGGCCTTGGCGGCACGTTTTGGCGTGTCGAGCAGGCCCTCGCGGGAAACGTCCTCGCCGATTTGGCCGAGGATTGCGGTGTAGTTTTGTTCCAATGTCACAGGACTGTTTCCGTATGGGTTTCAGAACGGTACGGTGTATGCCTGTACCAATGTGAAGCGGTACGCCAGCGAGCGGTCGTGCAGCGTCGCCAGTGATTGGCGCACATAGTAGCGTAGGTATGCCGAGAGGTGTAATTCCCTGGAATGCAGGGTTTGCATTCGTGGCGAGGGGGCTCGTCCCCCGGTGGGCTGCGAAGCGGCCCCAAAACCTGGCGCCTCGGTGTATCTGATAAAGCGCAGTGGGCCTTATAGATTGGCGCTGCTTCGCAGCACAGCGGGGGACGAGCCCCCTCGCCACAGATGAACCTTTCCCAGGTCATTCACTCGTCACGCCCTTCAAGCATCGTGCGCTTGAGCATCACATACACCGCACCGGCGCCACCATGGCGCGGTTGGCAGGAGGTGAACCCGAGCACTTGGGCATGTTGGCGCAGCCAGGTATTGACGTGACTCTTGATCATCGGGCGCTTGCCGTCCAGGCGCACGGCCTTGCCGTGGGTCACGCGTACGCAGCGGATCTCGAACTTGGTGGCTTCGGCAAGGAACGCCCAGAGGGTTTCCCTGGCCTTTTCCACCGTCATGCCGTGCAGGTCGAGGCTGCCTTCGAAGGGGATCTGCCCGGCCTTGAGCTTGCGCACCTGGCTTTCCTGGACCCCGTCGCGGGACCACATCAACTCGTCCTCGGGGCCGACGTCAATCACGAACTGGTCCGATAGGCCGTCCACCGTGGTGGCATCCGTGCGCACCGTGGCCGACTGGCGCAGCTTGGCGATCTGCGCGCGGTCGGTCTTGGGTTTGCCGGTATCGGCGCGATCGTGCTTGATCGGCTTGACGCCGCGCAGCTCGTTCTTGAATAGGGAAAAATCGTCGTCTTGCATGTCAGCCTCCGCGCGGGGCGGGCAGTTTACCCAAATCGAGGCGGTTGATGCGGGACAAAACGCTATCAGTGTTCCCTCAATCGTGCTTTTTCATCAGGTGCGAGGCGATATTCAGCGACAGTGGCTGGCGCATACGGCGCCGGCAACGGCGCCACAGCCAGACGCCCAGCCACAGGATCAACAGCCCGCTGACCAACAGCACCGCCGCGCCACCCGGGCTGGCATTGAGTTCGCCCAGCGCGGGCGAATGACCGAACAGACCGGCAGCACCGGCCAACGAAAGCAGCAAGCCACACAACGCCAGCAGCGCGGCAAATGCCACGCCCAGGCGCAGACGCCAGTTGCTCGGGCCCTTGGGGCGCAAGCGACGAGCGTCAAAACCATCGGATATCTTCATTCCGACCTTTCCTCCAGGGTATCGGCCCTTCGACCGGAAGTTAAACAACTTGTTCCGGGCTGGGAGGCAATTGCGGTAAATGACAGGCTTTAGCGGATGAGCGGGGCCTTTGCGGTGGCCGCGCCGCTCATCGACAGGGCGACCAGATCAGATCAGATCTTGGGTCAGGGCCAGAGTGGCGAAGTTGTCGGCCATGATGGCCATTTCTGTCTGCTGTACATGCTCGGCGCTGAGGATGCCGCCTTTGTAAGGCAGGTCGCGGGTCGCGCAGGCGTCTTCGACCAGGGTGCAGCGAAAGCCCAGGTTCTTTGCCGCACGCACGGTGGTGCTGACACTGGAGTGGCTCATGAAACCGCAGACGATCAAGTCCAGGGAGCCGAGCTCCTGCAGGGTTTTTTCCAGGAGCGTGCCATGGAAAGCGCTGGGCAGCAGCTTGCCGATGATGGTTTCGTCGTCTTGTGGCTCCAGGCCGGGAATAAACTCGCCGCGCTCGCCCTGAGGGTCGAACAGGCCACCAACGGTGCCCAGGTGACGCACATGCACGATGGGCCGCCCGGCCTTGCGTGCGGCAGCGCTCAGTTGCTTGATGTTTTCTACTGCGGCGTCCATGCCCGACAGGGCGAGCGGGCCGCTCAAGTATTCTTTCTGGGCATCGATGATCACAAGGGTCGCGTGGCTCAAATTGGCCGGTGCGTAACCGCGACCGCTGAGTTGAAACATCGTCTTTGGAACGGACATTCTGGGGCTCCTGTGAGTGGGGCTTTTGCGACATTGTCCTCTGGCTGAGCGGTTCTGTGAATCGCTACTAACGTAAGGTGCGCCGTTGTTGGCCTACAGCCCTGTCAAGAGGGGCTGCTGTGTAACAGAAAAACCTTGAATCAGGTTGGATCTGACGTTTTGCAAAGGTTTTTCATACATCGTCCGTACAGCTTAAGGCTGTTAGAATTGCCAGTCGTTTTTTCCTGGAGCTTGCCCCGTGATCACTTCCCGCCTGCGCACCTTGCGCGACCATATCCGTTGGGCTGTCAGCCGTTTCCATGGGGAAGACCTGTTTTTTGGCCATGGTACCGACAATGCATGGGATGAAGCCCGGCAATTGGTGTTGGGTGCGCTGCACCTGCCTTGGGAAATTGCCGACAGCTACCTGGATTGCAACCTCGAAGAAGAAGAGATTTCCCACGTACAGCGCCTGCTGCATCGCCGTATCCACGAGCGCGTGCCCACCGCCTACCTGTTGAAAGAAGCCTGGTTCTGCGGCATGTCGTTTATCGTCGACGAGCGCGTGTTGATCCCGCGCTCACCGATTGGCGAGCTGATCGAAAACCGCTTCGAGCCCTGGCTGGCCCAGCCGCCGGCGCGCATCCTCGACCTGTGCACCGGCTCCGGTTGCATCGGTATTGCCTGCGCCTACGAGTTCCAAGAGGCCGAGGTGGTGCTGGGGGACTTGTCCTTCGAAGCGCTGGAAGTGGCTAACCAGAACATCGAGCGCCATGGTGCCGACGAGCGCGTGTACACCGTGCAGGGTGATGGTTTCGACGGTTTGCCCGGCCAGCGCTTTGACCTGATTGTGTCCAACCCGCCGTATGTCGATGCTGAAGACTTTGCCGACATGCCCGATGAATACCAGCACGAACCCGAACTGGGCCTGGCCTGCGGTGACGACGGCTTGAACCTGGTGCGCCGGATGTTGGCCGAAGCGGCCGATCATCTGACCGAGAAGGGCTTGTTGATTGTCGAGGTGGGCAACAGCCAGGTGCACGTTGAAGCGCTGTACCCGGAAGTGGATTTTGCCTGGCTGGAATTCCAGAACGGTGGCCATGGCGTGTTCATGCTCACGGCGGAGCAGTGCCGGGCGCATCAGGCGGTGTTTGCCGCCAGGGTCTAGCCCGGGCCATGTAGGAGCTGGCTTGCCTGCGATGGCCTTCAGAAACTGACGAACTGCCTCCCCGTGGCGAGCGGGCTTGCCCCGCGCTGGGCTGCAAAGCAGCCCCAAAACCGGCCTCCACGGTGTATCTGATGCGGCACATACGGCTTATTGGGGCTGCTTCGCAGCCCAGCGCGGGGCAAGCCCGCTCGCCACGGGGGAGTTCTTCGGTGTCTGAACGTTATGTAGATGCCATCGCAGGCAAGCCAGCTCCCACATTTGGTGTGGTCAGTTAAAGCGTGTTGTCAGCGGTGCGTCGCAATCCAGATCAACAGCCCCGCCTGGAACACGGTAAACGCCACCAGGCAGGTGATGGTGAAGCGCAAGCCGCTGTCTTCGCGCTTGAACTTGATGACCTTTTCTTCTTCGTGGCGCAGTTTCACTTCCTGTTCCGCCAGGTTCTGCTCAGCCTGTTGCAGCATCTGCGCCGCTTCCAGGATTTCCACGAACTGCACCTTCTCGGTGTTCCAGCTGTCCAGCACTTCGCTGACCTTGCCCGGCTGCACGTGCCCTTTGAGGTGCTGCACATCGGCGTAAGCCACATCAAAACCCTGGATCCGCAAAAAGTGATCGCGGCGCAGGCGGGTGGCTTCGTTCAGCGCGTCTTTGTTTGCCAGGTCCACACCGTCGACGCGATAGTGCGACCACTTCTTCTTCGCCCACGCGGCGCCCTGGGCCACCAGGAAACGACCGAGGCCACGGTTGGCCGGCTCGATTTCCAGGCTGTTGCCCGGGCCAAAATGCACGCGGTGGGTGGCGTGGTCGACCCACACATCCAGGTGATTCTGTTCGCGCCGCACCCGTTGGGCGGGCAATTGGATGACCATGCGCAGCAGGCTGTGGTCCTTGTTGTTGCGTTCGGCGTAGCCAAATTGCACAAAGCGCAATGGCCGGGCGCCGGTCGCGCGGTCAGTGGCCAAGGGCGCCAGGCGCAGCATCTTGAAGTGTTCGGCCTCAACCTCCGCCCACGGCAGAGCCGCCGCAGCCGCCGCTTCGGTTTCGGCGGTGCTCTCGGCGGGAGATTCCGGTACTGCTTCGGTGTTCGTCATTCGGCGCGATCCTGTCCAAGCCCAGCGAGTCGACAGTCTTTTTGCTGTCGACCCTGTGCTTATCGGCCGTTTTCTCCAGGACTGGAGGGTAAATAGTGGGTTATCGGGGGCGAAGTCCGTCGATAAAGCTCACCAGGCGCCTGCCCAACGCGTCGGCGAGGGGCAATTGTGGGTTGTTGTAGGAGCTCAACTGTTGTTTCACATCGTTGGGTACGATGCGCATGACGTGGTTCATGCCGGGAATCACCGCCAGCTCGGCGTCGGGTTTGGCCTGCTTGAGCTTTTCGGCATCGGCCACTCCCACTTGCAGGTCGGTGGTGCCCTGGACAATCAGGGCCGGCATGTTCAGGCGAGCGAATGCCGCCGCAGGATCTGCGCGAAACAGACTGATCAGATAAGGCTGCACGCTGGGGCGGAAAATACCCTGCAGTGGGTCGGGCACATCGGCATCGACCTGGCCGGCCTTGAGTCGGTCGAGGATCTGGTTACTGCGCAGCAGCAGGGCCGGTGGCAGGTGATCGGCCAGTTGCTGGCGAATCACCTGGTCCACTGGGCGGGCACTGCCGGACAGGGAAATCACCCCGGCGGGGTCGAGCTCAGGGGCGGCCAGGGCTGCGACCAAGGCGCCTTCACTGTGGCCCAGCACTATCAGGGGCCCGAAACGCGGATCGGCCTTGAGGGATTTGCCCCAGGCCACCGCGTCGGCGACATAGGCATCCAGCGTCAGGTTGCGTTCATCGGGCGTGGCCTTGAGGCTGGCGGCCACGCCGCGCTTGTCGTAGCGCACGCTGGCAATGTTGTGGCGGGCCAGGACCCAGGCCAGGCGTTTGAGGCTGTCGTTGCGTGCCCCTTCGGCGCTGTTGCCGTTGCGATCGGTGGGGCCCGAGCCCGCAATGATCAGCACCACGGGCACGGGCTTGGCGGATTGCGGCAGCAGCAACGAGCCAAACAACTCGCCGCTGCCGGTGTCCAGGCTGATGGGGCGTTGCAGCACCACAGGGGCGGCGGCGTGGGCGGCGGTACAGATCAGGGTGAGGGTAAACAGTAAAACTCGCAGCATCATCGCGCCATCATGAGGAAGGTGCCGGTTGGACCAACGTCTACCGGGAAGGTTTCGAGGATGAACTACTGGGTGAGCCTGCGTATACTGGCGCGCTTAGTTATCACGGTTGAGTTGATTCAACTGATTTCACGGAGCGCTCTGCATGTCCGGCAATACCTACGGCAAGCTGTTCACTGTCACCACCGCAGGCGAAAGCCATGGTCCGGCGTTGGTCGCCATTGTCGACGGCTGCCCGCCCGGCCTTGAGCTGTCCCTGGACGACCTGCAGCGCGACCTCGACCGCCGCAAGCCCGGCACCAGCCGCCACACGACCCAGCGCCAGGAGCCCGACGAAGTCGAAATCCTCTCCGGCGTGTTCGAAGGCCGCACCACCGGGTGCGCCATCGGCCTGTTGATCCGCAACACCGACCAGAAGTCCAAGGACTATTCGGCGATCAAGGATCTGTTCCGCCCGGCCCACGCCGACTACACCTATCACCACAAGTACGGCGAGCGCGACTACCGCGGCGGTGGCCGCAGTTCGGCGCGGGAAACCGCGATGCGCGTAGCCGCCGGGGCCATCGCCAAGAAGTACCTGGCGACCCAGGGCATTGTGGTTCGTGGCTACATGAGCCAGTTGGGCCCGATCGAAATCCCGTTCAAGACCTGGGACAGCGTGCAAGACAACGCCTTCTTCAGCCCCGACCCGGACAAGGTGCCGGAACTGGAAGCCTATATGGACCAGTTGCGCCGTGACCAGGATTCGGTAGGCGCCAAGATCACCGTGGTCGCCGAAGGGGTGATGCCGGGCCTGGGCGAGCCGATCTTCGACCGCCTGGACGCTGAACTGGCCCATGCGCTGATGAGCATCAACGCGGTCAAGGGTGTGGAAATCGGCGCCGGTTTCGCCTGCGTTGCCCAGCGTGGCACCGAGCATCGCGATGAGCTGACCCCGCAAGGCTTTGTCAGCAACAACGCTGGCGGCATTCTTGGGGGCATCTCCTCCGGCCAGCCGATCGTGGCGCACCTGGCACTCAAGCCGACATCGAGCATTACCACGCCGGGGCGTTCCATCGATGTGCATGGCAACCCGGTGGACGTGATCACCAAGGGCCGCCATGACCCTTGCGTGGGCATCCGCGCCACGCCGATTGCCGAGGCAATGATGGCCATTGTGCTGATGGACCACCTGCTGCGCCACCGTGGGCAGAATGCCGATGTGCGTGTAAGTACCCCGGTGCTGGGCCAGCTGTGACGGTCTGACCGTGACAGCACTCCCGTACTGGCGACTCTCCAGCTTCTATCTGTTCTATTTCGCCCTGCTGGGGGCGACGGCGCCATTCCTGGCGCTGTATTTCCATCATCTGGGGTTCTCCAGCGCGCGCATTGGCGAGCTGGTAGCGATCCCGATGCTGATGCGCTGCGTGGCACCCAATATCTGGGGCTGGCTGGGGGACTACACCGGTCGGCGCCTGGCCATCGTGCGGGTTGGCGCGGTGTGCACGTTGCTGAGTTTTTCGCTGATCTTCGTCAGCCAGAGCTACGCCTGGCTGGCGCTGGTGATGGCCCTGCATGCGTTCTTCTGGCATGCGGTGCTGCCACAGTTCGAGGTCATCACCCTGGCGCATCTACGCGGCCAGACCTCACGCTACAGCCAGGTCCGCCTCTGGGGCTCGGTGGGTTTTATCCTCGCCGTCGTTGCCCTGGGGCGGCTGTTTGAAGCCCTGAGCCTGGACATCTACCCGGTGGCAATCGTGTTGATCATGGCCGGCATCATCGGTGCCAGTTGGTGGGTGCCCAATGCCCAGCCGACGTCCACCGGGGAGCGTGGGGCCGGCGACGGCTTCCTGCGGCAATTGCGCAGCACTGGTGTGCTGGCGTTCTATGCCTGCGTGGCCTTGATGCAAATGAGCCACGGCCCGTACTACACCTTTCTTACCCTGCACCTGGAAAGCCTCGGTTACAGCCGTGGTGTGATCGGTTTGTTGTGGGCCTTGGGCGTGGTGGCAGAAGTGTTGATGTTCATGGCCATGAGCCGGATTCTCACGCGCTTCTCGGTGCGCCGGGTGCTGGCGGCGAGTTTCCTGCTGGCGGCGTTGCGCTGGTTGTTGCTGGGTTCGTTCGCCGAGTTCCTGTGGGTGCTGCTATTTGCCCAATTGCTGCATGCCGCGACCTTTGGCAGCTTTCATGCGGCGGCCATCCAGTTTGTGCAGCGCAGCTTCGGTGCACGCCAGCAAGGCCAGGGCCAGGCCCTGTATGCGGCGCTGGCCGGCACCGGCGGCGCGCTGGGCGCCTTGTATTCCGGTTATAGCTGGAACCAACTGGGGCCGACCCTGACCTTCAGTATCGCCAGCCTCGCGGCCCTGGCCGCCGCGTTGCTCATGCTGCTGCGCTTGCCCGAGGAACGGCCGTGAGCCCGGCCCATCATCTGCAGACTCTTACCGCCCGAGGACCCCTTTTATGAGCATTCTCTTCGTTTATCACGTTGCCACCCCGGACACCCCGAACAAGGTCCTGACCCACGCTGACGACATTGCCTCGACCCTGGCCGAGCACGGCGTGGGCTTCGAGCGCTGGCAGGCCAACACCCGCGTCGAGGCCGGTGCCAGCGCGGCCGAGGTGACGGCGGCGTACCAGGGGCCCATCGACAGCTGGATGACCGCCCAGGGCTACGCGCACGTAGAGGTATTGAGTGTGAGCCGCGAGCATCCGCAAAAGGACGCCGTTGCTGCGGGTTTGCGCGATGAATATCGCCACGATGCCGATGAAATCCGCCTGTTCGCCGCCGGGCGAGGGCTGCTCGGCCTGCACATCGGCGATTACATCTTCACGGTACTCTGCGAAAAACACGACCTGCTGCGCATCCCGGCCGGCATACCGCGCTGGTTTGACTTGGGGGAAGAACCGCGTGTGGTTGCCATCAGCCTGTTCCAGACGGCCGCCGGGGCCGTGGCGCAAGTAACCGGCAGTGATATCGCCCAAGCGTTCCCCGGATTGGATGATTGATCCAAGTTCGCTTTTCACAAACTTATTCAATACTCCGAAGTTGGATAAGTTTGTGGGAATGGGCTCTATAGTTTGTAAGTTATAGCTATTTGTCTGTGGGTCGATGTGTTAATCCCAGGCTTTATGTAACTCTCCCGTCGCTGTGTATTTATCTGTCAATAGGAGGAGTCCGAATATTGGCAGTGCAATTCAATAAGAGACGGAGAGGTATGCATGAGCAGCCCAGATGAGTCGATCCCATCCGTGGCGCCTGCGGCAAACGAGGCCTGTGAACAGGCCTCCGACCACAGGGCAGATGGCGCACAACTGGCGTTGCCGAACAAGCCGCTGACTGCCAAGGAACTGGAAATATTGCATTGGGCCACGGAGGGCAAGACCGTATGGGAAATCAGTCGGATCCGTTGCGTCTCACAAGCCACGGTAAAATTTCACCTGCGCAATATCTACTGCAAGCTGCGCGTCAACAACCGGGTCCAGGCGGTGAGCGAGGCGATCAAGCGCGGTTTGTGCAGATAAAAAAAGGCCGTGAAGCCTGACGGCTTCACGGCCCTGGAAAACAAACCGGTACTCAGGCCGAGTGGTAGGTCGGCAGGGCAAAGCGGTGCTGGCTTTGCAGCATCGAAATCTGCGGCAGCTCGCTGGCCTGTTCTGCCAGGTCACGACGGATGGCGCTGATGACCCACGTCAGTTGGTCGGCAGTGTGCAGCTGCTGGTACGAGATCGAGCGTTTGATCTGCTTGCCCTCGGTGTTGCGCAGGGTCAGCAGGATGCCACCGTCAGGACGCGCTTGGGTGGTGACGTCGTAGTTGGAGAATACAGAAGCGAATTTGTCTTGGATCAGGCTCATGTCTATCGGCTCCATTGGCTCGTGTTGTGCGGCATGGAGTGATAGGTGCAGTGATTGTGCCAGTATTGCTTTTTATAAAAAATCCTTACAAATCAGTATCTTATAAAAAATTGAATTTTTCGGTTTCGTGCAATATGCATGAATGGCCATCGTGCATCCTGCATTTTGCGCTATTGGCCGGTGACGAACGGTGCTGGTCGGCACCGCGCTGTGGGATACAAAACATTGCAAATCCTGCGTGTACAGCCAAGGAATGGCTGACGTATTTTCCTGCAAGGCATTAAGGAACGGTCCTACGTCCCATGACGGCCTGCAGACCCTACGAATAATAAGAAAAAGGACTTCTGTACATGAGCAATCCGAACAGCGAGATGATTACCCTCGGCATGATGTTGCGCAAGGTGCCGACCATTGTCCGGGCCCTGCCACGCCTGGTACGGGGTATCCGCGTCGCCAACATCACTGACCCCGATCAACCCTGCGGGTTGGGCTGGACCTTCGAACAGGCCACCCAGCGCAACCCCGAGGGCGCGGCGCTGCTGTACGGCGACCAGGTGCTCAGTTACCACCAGGCCAACCAGCACGCCAACCGCATCGCCCATCACCTGCAGGCCCAAGGCATTGGCAAGGGGGATGTGGTCGCGCTGTTTATTGAAAACCGTCCGGAACTGCTGCTGACCGTGCTGGCGGTGGCCAAGGTCGGCGGCATCTGCGCCATGCTCAACACCGCGCAAACCCAGGCGGTGCTGGTCCACAGCCTGACCCTGGTAGACCCGGTGGCGATTGTGGTCGGCGCGGAGCTGGTCGAAGCCTACGACGCCGTGCGCGGGCAGGTGGCGATTGATCCTCAGCGCACCTGGTACGTTGCCGAGCAAGCGGCGGCGCCGGTGCCCGCGGGCTATGTCGACCTGATGGCAGCCAGCGCGGACTGCTCGCCGGATAACCCCGCAAGCACCCAGCAGATCTACTTCAACGACCCATGCTTCTATATCTACACCTCCGGCACCACCGGTTTGCCCAAGGCTGGCATCTTCAAGCATGGCCGCTGGATGAAATCCTCGGCGAGCTTCGGCACCATCGCCCTGGACATGGGGCCGGAGGACGTCGTGTATTGCACCCTGCCGCTGTACCACGCCACCGGGCTCTGCGTGTGCTGGGGTTCGGCGATTGCCGGCGCGTCGGGGTTTGCCATCCGCCGCAAGTTCAGCGCCAGCCAGTTCTGGGATGATGTGCGCAAATTCAACGCAACCACCCTGGGATATGTCGGTGAGTTGTGCCGCTACCTGATCGACCAGCCGCCAAGCCCGCGCGACCGCGACAACCGCGTGGTGAAGATGATCGGCAACGGCTTGCGCCCCGGGGTGTGGGGGCCGTTCAAGGAGCGCTTTGGGGTCGAGCATATCTGCGAGCTGTACGCGGCCAGCGACGGCAATATCGGCTTCACCAACGTGCTGAATTTCGACAACACCATCGGCTTTTCCCTGATGCACTGGGCACTGGTGGACTACGCCCACGACACCTGCGAACCGATCCGTGGCAGCAATGGCTTCATGCGTGAAGTGCAGAAGGGCGGGCAGGGCCTGCTTCTCGCCAGGATCGACGACAAGGCGCCGTTCGATGGCTACACCGACCCGGAAAAGAACCGCAAGGTGGTGTTGAGCGATGTGTTCGAAAAGGGCGATCGCTATTTCAATACCGGTGATTTGTTGCGCAGCATCGGCTTTGGCCATGCGCAGTTCGTCGACCGCCTGGGCGACACCTATCGCTGGAAGGGCGAGAACGTCTCCACCACCGAGGTGGAAAACATCTTTATGCAGCACCCGCAGATCACCGAGGCGGTGGCCTACGGCGTGGAAATCGCCAACACCAACGGCCGCGCCGGGATGGCGGCGATTACCCCATCCGAATCCCTGGCAACCCTGGATATGCAGGCGTTGCTGCAGTTCGCCCTGAGCCAGATGCCAACCTATGCGGTGCCGCTGTTCCTGCGGATCAAGGTCAAGATGGAAACCACTGGCACCTTCAAGTACCAGAAGGTGCGGCTCAAGGAGGAGGCGTTCGACCCGGCCAGGGTTGGTGATGATCCACTCTATGCCTGGCTGCCAGGTACGGATGCCTATGTACCTGTGACCGAGCAGGTGCTGGCGGATATTCAGGGCGGAAAATATCGCTACTGACGGCACGTGATAGAGCCTGACTATTGCTGCCTTCGGCAAAAAAGGGGTGACAGGCGTGGCGCTGCTCGGGAAACTGACGGCCTTACGCCACACCTCACAGGGAGCCGCAGATGTCAGATCAAGCCAAACAAATGACCGAAGAAGAAGCCGCCGAATTTGCCGAGCAGGTCTTCGACGTGGCCCGCCGGGGCGATGCCGCCATGCTGGCCGCGCTGCTGGCCAAAGGTTTGCCGGTCAATCTGCGCAATCACAATGGCGATACCTTGTTGATGTTGTCCGCCTATCACGGGCATGCCGAGGCGGTGAAAGTGCTACTGGAGTTCAAGGCCGACCCGCAGATCGCCAATGATAAGAACCAATTGCCGATTGCCGGTGCGGCATTCAAGGGCAACCTGGCGGTGGTCACGGCGCTGATCGAAGCTGGCACTCCGGTAGACGGTGCCTCTGCCGATGGCCGCACGGCGCTGATGATGGCGGCGATGTTCAACCGTACCGAGATGGTCGATTACCTCCTCAGCGTCGGGGCCAACCCGAAGGCCACCGATGCCCAGGGCGTGACTGCACTGGTGGCGGCCCAGACCATGGGCGCTGCCGATACAACAGCCCAACTGCAAAAGCTGGCTTGACCAAATCCCCCTGTAGGAGCCGGCTTGCCGGCGATGGCGTCAGCAAGATCGCCATCGCCCGCAAGCCGGCTCCTACAGGGGGATTTGTCGCGTTTATCAACCAGTGTTATCGTCGCGCCCCCAAAATCGGCCCCAGCACAGGATGTATCCATGAAAACCGCCCTCATCGAACTCATCGGCAAAATCAGCACCGGGCTGATGAGCGATGCCGAGGTTGCGCAGATCGCCGACGAGGCTGCCCAAGCCTACGCGGATGCCGATGGGTTCCTGGCGGCCAACCCCGATATCAACTACGACGACAGCTTCCCCATCCCCCTGGGTGAGTGGATTGTGGTCGGTAGCCTGCCGGAAACGGTGCTGTTCCAGGCCGATACCTACCAGGACCTGTTCGCCCAGATCGTCGCCTCGTTTGGTCCCGACGTGGCGTTCAACCTCAAGCCCAAGCAATTGGCCAAGACCGAGGCGCTCACGGCGCTCAATCGCATCCAGATCCAACTCAGTGCCATGAACCCGGAAAACGGCGGCTATACGCTGATGAACTTCAGCCAGTTGCTCGATGATGAGATCCAGGCGGTGTTGGTGTACGGCAACGATGTACCACGGGTGCTGGAGTTGTGTGCCGCAGTCGGGATCAAGGGCGAACCATCCCTGGAAGCCTTGCGTATCGCGTTGCATGTCTGAAATAAAACGGAACCCTCGTCAGGGCTGGCTATCCTAAGCAGGCAAGCCCTCACTTAGGAGCGACACCATGGGTTCCACATTTAATGGTCTGATCGGGTTGATCATCCTTGCACTGGATATCTGGGCGATCATCAACGTGTTCAAAAGCGGCGCCAGCACCGGGGCCAAAGTGTTATGGATCCTGTTGATTCTGCTGTTGCCGGTATTGGGCCTGATTATCTGGGCCATCGCCGGGCCACGGGGCAATGTGCGGATCTGATCTTCAGTGGGCACGATCAAATAGTGTGCGGCCTTGCCCGCGATAGCTGTGAGTATCTACACAAGTATCTTCTTGGTATGGGTACATATCCGTTGTTGCGGTCACGGCCACTTAGGGTTCCGCCCTTACGGCGGCCCCCAAATCAATATCGGATTACGGCCAGCGTGGTTTAACGGGGCGCCTAAGATCAAAATCACAAGCAGAGCGAGGCGGCCTGACAGCCGACCTGATCGTCGAAGCGTGCGCGTCCCCCTTGTGGGAGCGGGCTTGCTCGCGAATGCGGTGGGTCAGTGATGGATATATTGACTGATACACCGCATTCGCGAGCAAGCCCGCTCCCACAGGGGAATGCAGCTCCGCGCTCTGGCTTTGTTGTTGCTGTTGCTCTGCTTTTGATCTTGGGCGCCCCGTCAAACCACGCTGGCCGCAGGCAGGTATTGCGTAGTGGGCACCCCGGCAAGATGCCGGGGTAGCCGCGACACGGCCATGGATGGCCGATCGCGGCGGGCCCACGGAGCAATGCCTGACTGCGGGCATGCCGAGCCTAGGCGAGGCACCGAGTGGTGGGGCAAGAGCGCTTTGGTTACTTTCGCGCTCTTCGAAAGTGACCCGCCGTCAGGGCGGAACCCTAAGTGGCCGTGACCACAGCAATGGATATGTACACACCCCCAAAAGAGCAACTTGTGCAGATCCTAATGCCCCATCAGTACCCGATTAATTGGCTGACACGCGAGCAAACCCACCCCCACATTTTTGTACCCCGCATCCATTAGATTTGTGTGTCTGGATATTCGCTGCACAAAATTTTCACACTTCATCCAAGACAATTCCCCCGCTATATTTTCCTGCCACGGTCCCTCTGTGCCGCCAGGAGCCCTGCGCGCTGAGTAATCAATAGCGTTGCCGACGTTGATCGGGCACCATCTGCCCACCGCGTAATACCCTGGACCCTATGCCTCTATTGGCCGGGGCAGGACGCCGCTGCATTATTTCGCAACTTAAACTTCCAATGGGTCCTCAAACAACATGGCAAACCCGGACGCCCTGAATCAGCAGCGAGCTTCTAATCGCCTGCTGCAACCCACCGTCAAATCCCACCTGGCCTACACGCTGCTTTGCGCCCTGGTCATGATGGTGATGCTCTCCCTGCTGCGCCTCGGGCTGTTGATCTACAACAGCGACATGATGCTCGACACCCCGGCCTCGACCTTCCTTGAAGCGTTCGTCAACGGCCTGCGCCTGGACTTGCGCCTGGTGGTGTACCTGAGCATCCCGCTGATCCTGGCGCTGTTCAGCGTGCGCGCCATGGCCGCCCGCGGGTTCTTCCGGTTGTGGCTGACCGTGGTTTCCAGCATCGCGCTGTTCCTTGGCCTGATGGAGATGGACTTCTACCGCGAGTTCCACCAGCGCCTCAACGGCCTGGTCTTCCAGTACGTCAAGGAAGATCCGAAAACCGTGATGAGCATGCTCTGGTACGGCTTCCCGGTGGTGCGCTACCTGCTGGGCTGGGCCGTGGGTACGTTTATCCTGAGCATCGCCTTCAAAGGCGCTGATCGTGCAACGCGGCCCCGTGGCCCGTTCAGCGGTGGCACCGTCGGCACCCGCCAGGTTGCCCCGTGGTACAGCCGCATCGCCGTGTTCGTGGTGTGCTTGCTGATTGCCGTGGTCGCCGCGCGTGGCACCCTGCGCCAGGGCCCGCCGCTGCGTTGGGGTGACGTTTACACCACCGACTCCAACTTCGCCAACCACCTGGGCCTCAACGGTACGCTGTCGCTGATCGGTGCGGCCAAGGCGCGTTTCTCCGAGCATCGCGAGAACGTCTGGAAAGCCACCCTGGAGCAACCGCTGGCCACCCAGACCGTGCGTGACATGCTGGTGTTGCCTGACGAAAAACTGGTGGATACCGACACCGCCGCCGTGCGCCGTGACTTCACGCCACCGGCCGAGAAGACCCTGCCGATCAAGAACGTCGTGGTGATCCTGATGGAAAGCTTCGCCGGTCACTCGGTGGGCGCGTTGGGCAGCAACGGCAAGATCACGCCGTACTTCGATGAGTTGACCAAGGAAGGCCTGCTGTTCGACCGTTTCTTCTCCAACGGCACCCACACTCACCAGGGCATGTTCGCCACCATGGCGTGCTTCCCGAACCTGCCAGGCTTCGAATACCTGATGCAGACCCCGGAAGGTAGCCACAAGTTGTCGGGCTTGCCGCAATTGCTCAGTGCCCGTGATTTCGACGATGTGTATGTCTACAACGGCGACTTCGCCTGGGATAACCAGTCGGGCTTCTTCAGCAACCAGGGCATGACTAACTTCATTGGCCGCAATGACTTCGTCGACCCGGTGTTCTCCGATCCGACCTGGGGCGTGTCCGACCAGGACATGTTCGACCGTGGCCTGCAAGAGTTGAAGGCGCGCGAGGGCGGCAAGCCGTTCTACGCACTGCTGCAAACCCTGTCCAACCATACGCCGTACGCCTTGCCGACGCCGTTGCCGGTCGAGCCGGTGACTGATCGTGGCCGCCTCAACGAACATTTGACGGCCATGCGCTACTCCGACTGGGCCCTGGGCCAGTTCTTCGAGAAGGCCCGCAAGGAGCCGTACTTCAAGGACACCCTGTTTGTGATCGTCGGCGACCATGGTTTTGGTAACGAGCAACAGATCACCGAAATGGACCTGGGCCGCTTCAACGTGCCACTGCTGCTGATTGCCCCGGGCATGCAGGACAAGTTCGGCGTGCGCGACCACACCGTGGGTACGCAGATCGACATTGTGCCGACCATCATGGGCCGCCTGGGCGGCGAAACCCGTCACCAGTGCTGGGGCCGTGACCTGCTCAACCTGCCGGAAGGCGACAAGGGCTTTGGCGTGATCAAGCCATCGGGCAGCGACCAGACCGTGGCCTTGCTCACGGCTGACCGTGTGTTGGTATTGCCCAAGGAGATGCCACCGAAACTGTGGCAATACGAACTGGGCGCCAACCCTACCGGCAAGGTAATCCCTGAGTCGGCGGATGAGGCACAACTCAAGCAGAAACTTGAGTCATTCCTGCAGACCGCTACCAAGAGCCTGCTGGATAACACCGCAGGCGTGGTAGACGGCAAGCCGGACTAATCGCCAGGCAATAAAAAAGAGGCCTTCTTCAAGGCCTCTTTTTTTGCATCTTTTTTTGTAGGCGCGAGCTTGCTCGCGAAAAATGTCCAGGCAACACGTTTGTTCTGGATAACCGCAGTGCGGCTGAGTTCTTCGCGAGCAAGCTCGCTCCTACAGTTACGCAATCAACGCCGTTATATCTTGCCCAGCAACAACAGGATCAACAGCACCACCAGCACCGTACCGAGAATACCCGATGGCCCATAACCCCAGTTGCGCGAGTGCGGGAACACCGGCAGGCCGCCGACCAGCAGGAGGATCAGAACAATGATAAGAATGAGGCTCATAGGTTGTTTTCCTTATTCGTCTTCTGAAAAGACCTGATTGTTAATTGTCAGAGCCGCACATCTAAAACGGCTGCCTTAACCAATCCGACTCCTGCACTTTGCAGAAAATTCCCTGTTTTTTTAAAGCGATTTGGCCGTTGGCTTATTTCCTTTTTAATTGTAGTGCGGCTTCGCACTTAGTTTAAAAAGATTGAACTAACCCCAGGCCCTGGCATCCGACCGGGCCCTTGGTTTGCCCGCGGCATTCAGCAACTTGATGGTGCATGGGGCGGTGAATAACCTTCGCTACACTGGCGCGTACTTCTTCCCTGAACCACAAGGCTACTTCCTATGCAAAATCGCATGATGATCACTGGCGCCGGATCCGGCCTGGGTCGCGAAATCGCTCTGCGCTGGGCCCGCGAAGGTTGGCAACTGGCCTTGTCGGATGTCAGTGAGCCGGGTTTGCAGGAAACCCTCGCGCTGGTGCGCCAGGCCGGTGGCGATGGCTTTATCCAGCGCTGCGACGTGCGTGACTACAGCCAGCTCACTGCCTTTGCCCAGGCCTGCGAAGTCAAGCTGGGCGGTATCGATGTGATCGTCAACAACGCCGGGGTCGCCTCCGGTGGGTTCTTCAGTGAATTGTCCCTGGAGGATTGGGACTGGCAGATCGCAATCAACCTGATGGGCGTGGTCAAGGGCTGCAAGGCCTTCCTGCCGCTGCTGGAAAAAAGCAAGGGCCGGATCATCAACATCGCCTCGATGGCGGCGCTGATGCAAGGCCCGGCCATGAGCAACTACAACGTGGCCAAGGCTGGTGTGGTGGCGCTTTCGGAAAGCCTGTTGGTGGAACTCAAGCAGCAGGAAGTCGGGGTGCATGTGGTTTGCCCGTCGTTCTTCCAGACCAACCTGCTGGACTCGTTCCGCGGCCCCACCCCGGCGATGAAGGCCCAGGTCGGCAAGCTGCTGGAAAGCTCGCCGATCACGGCGGCGGACATCGCCGATTACATCTACCAGCGCGTGGCGGCCGGTGAGTTCATGATCCTGCCCCACGAACAAGGGCGGATGGCCTGGGCCTTGAAGCAGAAAAACCCGCAGTTGCTGTATGACGAAATGACCAGCATGTCGGAAAAAATGCGCGCCAAGGCCCAATCGGTCAAAAGTTAACGGGCGCACTGGCAAGTCTGGCTCAATCGCTGATTGTGGCGAGGGGGCTCGTCCCCCGCTGGGCTGCGCAGCAGCCCCAAAATATGCCACCCCGGTGTGTCAGATAAAACTCGGTGAGGCTTATTGGGTTGGGGCTGCTGCGCAGCCCAGCGGGGGACAAGCCCCCTAGCCACAGAGTAAACGGTGCGTTTGGTTTTTTACTCTTTTGCGGCGTTTTTTATATTTGTCTGTCAGTAAAGTTAACCAAGGCTTGTAGGGGAGGTCTGTTTAGCTGGCAAGGCATTGATGGGGCATGGGGGAGGGCGCATGGTCGATGTCCGGTAACTTTCAAAGGACAAACGCCATGCTGGTACTTAGCCGCACCGTAGGCGAAATCATTTCCATCGGCGATCACATCACCCTGCGGATCCTGGAGGTCAACAACTTCCAGGTGAAACTCGGCGTGGAAGCGCCGGCAGGGGTCAATGTGCATCGGGCGGAGGTCTACGAAAAGATCCGCAACCTGCAGGGACAGCCGGTGCCCGTGGCCAACCCTTAGTCGAACAGATGCTTGGGCACGTCGTGCTTGAGCATCAGTTGGCACTGTTCACTCTCCGGATCGAAAACGATCAGCGCCTGGCCCTTGGTCAACGCCTGGCGTACGCGCAGTACGCGGGTTTCCAGGGGCGTGTCGTCGCCGTTATCGGTGCCGTCGCGGGTGACGAAGTCTTCAATGAGGCGGGTCAGGGTGTCGACTTCAAGTGCATCGTGGGGAATCAGCATACAAGCCTCAAATGGTTGATCCCGGCGATCCTACTGTGCCGGGATCATTGTTGCCAGCTTCAGGATTTCTGCCCGACCAGGCTATCCACCGACGGCACGCGGGTGTCGCTCTCCATTTGCGTCTCGTGCTCCAGTTGATGGCTGAAGCGGTCCAGGGAACCCTGGGCGGGCTGGGCATCGCTGGCAAATACCGGCGGGCTGAGGATGTAGGCGCCAAGCAGGCGACTCAATGCCGCCAGGCTGTCGATATGGGTCCGCTCGTAACCGTGGGTCGCATCGCAGCCAAAGGCCAGCAGCGCCGTGCGGATATCGTGCCCGGCCGTCACGGCCGAGTGGGCATCGCTGAAGTAATAGCGAAACAGATCGCGGCGTACCGGCAATTCATGGTCGGCGGCCAGGCGCAGCAGGTGACGGGACAAATGATAGTCGTAGGGCCCGCCGGAATCCTGCATCGCGACGCTCACGGCATGCTCGCTGGAGTGCTGGCCGGGGGCGACCGGTGCAATGTCGATGCCGACGAATTCGCTGACATCCCAGGGTAATGCCGCCGCCGCGCCACTGCCGGTTTCTTCGGTGATGGTGAACAGCGGGTGGCAGTCGATCAGCAACGGTTCACCGCTGTCGACGATCGCCTTGAGCGCCGCCAGCAAGGCGGCGACCCCGGCTTTGTCATCCAGGTGGCGGGCGCTGATATGGCCGCTCTCGGTGAACTCCGGCAGCGGGTCGAAGGCCACGAAGTCGCCGACACTGATCCCCAGGGAGTCGCAATCGGCACGGGTGGTGCAGTAGGCGTCCAGGCGCAGTTCGATATGGTCCCAACTGATCGGCATTTCATCCACGGCGGTATTGAACGCGTGCCCGGAAGCCATCAGCGGCAGGACGCTGCCACGGATCACGCCATTGTCGGTGAACAGGCTCACGCGGCTGCCTTCGGCAAAGCGGCTGGACCAGCAGCCCACGGGGGCCAGGGTCAGGCGGCCATTGTCCTTGATCGCCCGCACGGCAGCGCCGATGGTGTCCAGGTGCGCGGAAACCGCGCGGTCCGGGCTGTTTTGCTGGCCCTTGAGGGTGGCGCGGATGGTCCCGCGACGGGTCATTTCAAAGGGGATGCCCAGTTCTTCGAGACGCTCGGCGACGTAACGCACGATGGTGTCGGTAAAGCCGGTGGGGCTGGGGATGGCGAGCATTTCCAGCAGCACTTTTTGCAGGTAGTTGAGATCCGGTTCGGGGATGGTTCGGGTCATGGAAACTCCTGATGAGTTGAGGGCATCGATGGTTTCGATGAGGGGGCTGAGGGTATTGGGTGCCTGGGCTGGCCTCATCGCGGGCAAGCCCGCTCCTACAGTTGATCGCGTACCACTGTGGGAGCGGGCTTGCCCGCGATGAGGGCCGACCAGTCAACGCCTATCTCAAGCCGTGGACTGACTATGGGGAAACAACAGATCCACGAATTTCTCCGCAGTCGGTTGCGGTTCATGATTGGCCAAGCCGGCGCGTTCATTGGCTTCGATAAATACATATTCCGGCTGGTCGGCGGCCGGCACCATCAGGTCCAGGCCCACCATGGGGATGTCGAGGGCGCGCGCGGCACGCACGGCAGCGTCTGCCAGGGTCGGGTGCAGGATCGCCGTGACATCTTCCAGGCAACCGCCGGTGTGCAGGTTGGCGGTGCGCCGCACGGCCAGCACTTCGCCGGAAGGCAAGATGCTGTCGTAGTCGTAACCCGCCGCTTTCAAGGTGCGCAGGGTTTCGTCGTCCATGGGGATGCGGCTTTCGCCATCGGTGGCCGCCTGGCGTCGGCGGCTTTGCACTTCGATCAACGCGCCGACGCTGTGCTTGCCGTCACCGATCACCTGGGCCGGGCGGCGGATGGCGGCGGCCACCACTTCAAAACCAATGACCAGGATGCGCAGGTCCAGGCCTTCGTGGAAGCTCTCCAGCAATACCCGCGAGTCAAACTGGCGCGCCGCCTCGATAGCGCTTTGCACTTCTTCGATGGTCTGCAAGTCCACGGCCACGCCCTGGCCCTGTTCCCCGTCCAGGGGCTTGACCACGATGCGCTGGTGTTCGTCGAGGAACTCCAGGTTATCGTCGGCGCTGGCGGCCAGTTGCTGCGACGGCAATTTCAAACCGGCGGCGCTCAGGGTCTTGTGGGTCAGGCTCTTGTCCTGGCACAGGGTCATGCTGATGGCGCTGGTCAGGTCACTCAACGACTCGCGGCAGCGCACCCGCCGCCCGCCATGGCTGAGGGTAAACAGCCCGGCATCGGCGTCATCTACCTGCACGTCGATCCCGCGTCGGTGGGCTTCTTCGACAATGATCCGCGCATAGGGATTGAACCCCGCCTGAGGCCCCGGGCCAAGGAACAGCGGTTGGTTGATGCCATTCTTGCGCTTGATCGCGAAGGTGGTGAGGGCACGAAAGCCGAGCTTGGCGTAGAGGCTTTTCGCCTGGCGATTGTCATGCAATACCGACAGGTCCAGGTAACTCAGGCCACGGCTCATAAAGTGCTCGATCAGATGGCGCACCAGCACTTCACCGACCCCCGGCCGCGAGCATTGCGGGTCTACGGCCAGGCACCAGAGGCTGCTGCCGCTTTCCGGATCGTGGAAGGCCTTTTGATGATTGAGGCCCATGACGCTGCCGATCACCGCGCCGCTGTCTTCGTCCTCGGCCAGCCAGTACACCGGGCCACCTTGATGGCGCGGGGTCAACAGGTTGGCATCCACCGGCAACATGCCGCGGCCCTGGTACAGGCGATTGACGGCCTGCCAGTCGGCTTCGCTCTGTACCCGACGAATGCGGAAGCCACGAAACACCCGAGTCGCCGGGCGGTAGTCGGTGAACCACAGGCGCAGGGTGTCGGACGGATCAAGGAACAACTGCTGTGGATCGATCCCGAGGATCTGCTGGGGCGCCGCTACATACAGGGCGATATCCCGTTCCCCCGGCTGCTCATTGAGCAACTCCAGGGCCAGGCTCGCCGGGTCAGGGAAGGTATGGCCAATCAACAACCGGCCCCAGCCGCAATGCACGGCGATGGGTTGCGCGCTGGGTTCGCTGCCGTCTTCGGCCAGGCGCGCTTGCAAGCGCTCGTAGGAAGGCGCCTGGCCGCGCAGCAGGCGTTGGCTGTAGGCCGTGGCGTGAGGTTTCATCAATCAGAGTCCTTGTTCGCTGAGCCACAGGTTCAGCGCTGCCAATTGCCACAGCTTGGAGCCGCGCAGCGGGGTCAGTTGGCCTTGTGGATCGGTGAGCAGGCGGTCGAGCATCGCCGGGTTGAACAGGCCGCGATCCTGGCTGGGGTCCAGCAGCAGGTCACGTACCCAGTTCAAGGTGTCACCCTGCAAGTGCTTGAGGCCGGGCACCGGGAAGTAGCCTTTCTTGCGGTCGATGACCTCACTGGGGATGACCCGGCGCGCCGCTTCCTTGAGCACTTGCTTGCCGCCGTCCGGCAGCTTGAATTTGCCCGGCACCCGGGCCGACAACTCCACCAGGCGGTAGTCGAGGAACGGCGTACGGGCTTCCAGGCCCCAGGCCATGGTCATGTTGTCCACGCGCTTGACCGGGTCGTCCACCAGCATCACCGTGCTGTCCAGGCGCAGGGCCTTATCCACCGCGGCATCGGCCCCCGGCTGTGCGAAATGTTCGCGCACGAAGTCGCCGGCGGCGTCATTGGCGGTCAGCCATTGCGGCGCGACAGTGGCGGCGTAATCGTCGTAGCTGCGATCAAAAAACGCATCGCGATAGGCAGCGTAAGGATCGCTGGCCCCGTCCACCTGCGGGTACCAGTGATAGCCGGCAAACAACTCATCGGCTCCCTGGCCGCTTTGCACTACCTTGCAATGCTTGGCCACTTCCCGGGACAGCAGGTAGAAGGCGATGCAGTCATGGCTGACCATCGGTTCGCTCATGGCGCGGAACGCGGCCGGCAGTTGCTCGATGATCTCGCTTTCGGCGATGCGCAATTGGTGATGCTGGGTGCCGTAGTGTTTGGCGATCAGGTCCGAATACTGGAATTCGTCACCACGTTCGCCGCCGGCATCTTCAAAACCAATGGAGAAGGTCGACAAGTCCTGCACGCCCACTTCCCGCAACAGGCCCACGAGCATGCTCGAATCCACCCCACCCGAAAGCAGCACGCCCACATCCACCGCGGCGCGTTGACGGATCGCCACGGCTTCGCGGGTGCTGTCGAGCACGCGGTCGGTCCAGTCTTCCAGGGTCAGGTTCTTTTCATCCTCATGGGGGCCGTAGGGCAGGGTCCACCAGGTTTTCTGCTCGGTGGTGCCGTTGGCATCGATGCGCATCCAGCTGGCAGGCGGCAGTTTTTCGATACCCGCGAGCAACGTGCGCGGCGCGGGCACCACGGCATGGAAATTCAGGTAGTGGTTGAGCGCCACCGGGTCGAGGATCGGGTTGATATCGCCGCCCTTGAGCAGCGCTGGCAACGCCGAGGCAAAACGCAGGCGCTGGCCGGTGCGCGACAGGTACAAGGGCTTCACGCCCAGGCGGTCACGGGCGATGAACAGGCGCTGGCTGTCGCGCTCCCAGATCGCGAAGGCGAACATGCCGTTGAGCTTGGGCAGCAGTGCTTCGCCCCAGGCGTGGTAGCCCTTGAGCAGCACTTCGGTATCGCCACCGGAATAAAACGCGTAACCCAGGGCTTCGAGTTCGCTGCGCAATTCGGGGAAGTTATAGATCGCGCCGTTGAAGGCCAGGGACAGGCCCAACTGGGCATCGACCATCGGTTGGGCGGAGCCATCCGACAGGTCCATGATTTTCAGGCGCCGATGGCCCAGGGCAATCGGCCCTTGAGCATGGAAACCCCACGCGTCGGGGCCGCGAGGGGCCAAGTGATGGGTGATGCGCTCAATGGCTGCCAGGTCGGCAGGTTGGGCATCGAAACGTAACTCTCCAGCTAATCCGCACATAAATTCCTTACCGGTTTTTCCGTTGGGGAGGGATAAAAACGCACCCGTCAATACGGCGGGTACCCAGAGACTGACCCCATCCGTGTTGCGGGAGTTTTAGAACAATGCGTTATAAGGCAAATGGCCTGCGCTGATTTTGTAGTGGGTATCGCACGCCGTGGCCTGGCGTTGAAGGGCGGTATATAGATAGGCAATGACATACAAATAGTGGGCGGTTCAGCGGGCTGAACGCCCTGCTATTCGAATCGGTTTTCAGGCGCGATGGGCTTAGGGTGTGGAGCCATGTTCAACGTCATAAGGGACGTGGTAGATGACACAAACACCCGAGCAAAAACAGGCCCCCCGCGTTGTGGCGCCAGAGGAGCGGTTGCGGGCCCTGCTGGATATCACCGGCCACCTGGACAAGGCGCAGACCTTGATCGAGACGTTGCCGACGTGGTTGGAGGCGGCCACGCCCGGCGCTCTTGAAGCCCTGGAAAAGGCCCACGCGGAAAGTGAGGCACCCCGCCAGCGCGCGCGCCGGCTGCTCAACCGCGTCAAGCCCCTGGATACGTTTTGCGCCGAGCAACTCACAGCCTTTTTGGCCACCAAGGCGCTGAACACCCTGGATATCCACCACGACACACTGGAGGTACCCACACGCAACCTGAGTGGGGTCGGTCCGGATCTGGGCGGCCTGCTTATAGAAACCGTGAACCTGCAAAAGCACAGCCTGTTGCAGGCCGCCATGCAGAACTTTGCGGCGGCCAGTGCCGCACCCGGTGGCCTGCCGCAGGCCGCCGTGGTACGTGTCGGCGCAAAACGGCTGGCATCGCCGACGTTGACCGCTGCGCAGTTTGTGCAGTATTGCCGTGAGCTGGACCTGGGGGCCGCCTACCAGGCGCATATTCGCGAGATCTTCAATCTGCCCGCGCCCGAAGAAGGGCCGGTCGACCCCACGCGCGGTTACAACCCGGCACTCGCCGCGATTGGTCAATCGCGGTGCATGGACATGCAGGTTGATCTGCACATTGCCTACGCCAGGCGCGATCTCGACGAGGCCACTTACCGGCTGTTGCAGCAACTGATCTGCGCGGATTTTCCCGCGAGCGAGGTCACATCGATGTTGCTCGATGGCAAACCATTGGCCTGGCATGGGGTGAGTATCAATGAGGTTTGCATCTGGAGCGTGTTGATATTTTCCCATCACACCTACGACGCTTTTGCCAGCGGGCCGTTTCTGGTGTACATGCCCAACGAGCCGGTCAGGCCGTGGTACCGGTATGCGTCGCTGGAGGATTTCAAGCTCTACCTGACCCTCAAGCTTCAGGTGAAAAGCTACCGCCTTTTTTTTAACGGCTACCTCGACGAGGCGCAGCGCTTCGATTTTTTCCAGCGGTTCGACCGCACCCGCACCCTTTACGCCGTAGAACCGTTGCCGGTCATTGGTAACTTGTCGGCGTTTTTTTTCAGTGCCTATGTGACTAAGTTACAACTGGACGCGCAGGTTCTGGCGGTGCCCAAGGCGCAAGTCGACGAAGAGGCCCGCCAGCAGCGCTTGCAGGACTACATGGATGTCGGCCTGACCGTATTGAACGTGGCCGGCCTGGTCGTGCCGCTGTTGGGCCAGTTGATGATGGGCGTGGCGGTCGGCCAACTGCTGGGCGAGGTGTTCGAGGGGGTTGAGGACTGGCGCCACAATGACCGTCAGGAAGCGCTGAAGCATTTGGTCAATGTCGCAGAAAACCTCGCCACCATGGCGTTGTTCGCCGCCGGTGCCAGCCTAGTGGGGCGACTGCGACAGACGCAGGCCAATGCGCAGCGGTTCTTCGACGGGATGGAAGCCGTCAAGCTAGGGGACCGCAGTTCGCGCTTGTGGCGCGGTCGCCCGATGCCTTATCGCCAGGCGCTGGACATTACAGGAACGGTGGCCAGCCCCAGGGGTATCTATCAGATCCTTGGGCAGTCCTATGTCAAGGTCGAGGGCTCGCTGTACGCCATTGCCTTTGATGAGCGCACCGGTTACTGGCGGGCCTTGCACCCGCTGCGCGAGTCGGCGTATCGCCCGTTCCTGACCCACAATCGTCAGGGCGGCTGGCAGTTCACCTTTGAGCGTTTGCACGAATGGCGTGACCCCGAGTACCTGCTCAAACGCCTGGACCCCAGCCTCGCAGACCTGCCCGACGGCCATCTGAAAGATATTGCCAGCATCACCGACATGACCACGCCCCGCCTGCAACAACTGGCCCTGGAAAGCCTGCCGCTGCCGGAGCGCTTTCGGGAGTGTGCAATGCGGTTCAACCTCAATCAAAAGGTCCGGGATCTGCTCTGGCAACTGGAGCACCAGCCATCCCCGGACCCGAGCACGGCGCATACCCAGTTGCTGGCGCTGCCCATGGTCGAAGGCTGGCCCCAGGGAAGGTTTTTCGAGGTGCTGGACCAAGAGGGTGTATTGCTTGAGCGCTACCCTGACACGGCACCGTTCGACTATGAAGACCTGAGTATTCACATTACCGAACAGCAGTTGAGCGAAGGCAAGGTCATCTCCACGACGCTGGCGGCACTGGACGCCGATGAGAGCCAGCAATTGCTGGGCGGGGTGTATTCGGCGCAGGCGGCGCCCGCGGTATTGAGGCGGCGTTTGGCTGCCGCCCTCAGGCCCAATCATCGGCGGGTGTACGAAAAGCTGTACGAGGATTACGACAGGCTCGACCTGGGTGATCATGGCCTGCTCAAGCAGCACTACCCGCAGTTACCGACCCGCCTGGCGTGGGAGGTCATGACTGGCATCCCGACAGAACAACGCTGGGCATTGCGGCGCACCGGGCGGATCCCGCTGCTGGTGGCGCAGCGGGCGCGGGAAACCCTGGAAACGCTGTATGAAGATCAGGCCGTGCTCGGCTTGCATCTGCCGGAGCTGGCGGATGAGGCAACGTGGCGCCTGGCGCTGGGGTTGTTCGACGGGCTGCCGGGCTGGCCAGAAGATGTTTTTCTGCAATTGCGCCAAGCGTCAGCGACGGGGCGGGTGCTGGGGCAGGCGGGCAACCAGGCCGCTGTATTTACACGGACGTTGATTCATTCGGCCAAGGGTTTTGAAACCCTCGACTCACAGGGCGTCGTGGCGGGCAAGGCATTCGGAGGGCCACAGGGTTTCTATCAGGCCGTTCTCGAGAGCCTGGCGCCCGCACAGCGCGCAAGGTTGCAACTGGAGGGGAGCAGCGCCGACGTTCAGTTGCGTAATAAAGTCATATTCAAGGCGCGGGATGAACGCGGCCAGCTTTCCCGTTACCTCTGGCCTGAACGGGCGGCGCTGCCCGAGCAACCGGTGGCCTGCGTGCAGGCGATGAGGAAGGAGCAGGTCAAGCATCCGCTGGAACTGGTGCGCAAGGTGCGCAAGCTCTACCCGTTGTTTGATGAGGCGCGCATCGCGACCTTCCTCCAGGGGCTGGGGCCGGATCACCTGGCCCGGGCCAAGGCGGTTCGCGCGCTTGAACAGCAGTACGAGGCCCTGCGCCGTGCGCTCAAGCTGTGGTGCAGCGAGACGGCTTCGCTGGAGAAACTACCCAACCCCGTGGCGGACTATCGCTGGAGCCGCCTGCAATCGGCGCAGACGATCAAGCGCTGCTGGCAATCGGCGATGCTGCTGGCCGATGCATACGGTGAAAAGGTTCCCAGCCTGAGCCTCGATGGTATGGCCGTTGGCCCTTTGCCGACATTGCCGGCGAGCATCCGATTTGACGCCATCGAGCAACTGTCGCTCAAGCGCATGGGACTCAACGATGACGTTGCCTACTTTCTCAAGCACTTCAAAGGTCTACGTTCGCTGGAGCTGACCGGTAACGAGCTGACGCTTTTGCCCGAAGCGCTGTCCCAGATGCCTGAACTGCAACGCTTGTACTTGAACGGCAACCGCTTGCAACTCACCGAATACACACGGGCCAAGCTCGCGGATATGCGCGGGCTCAGGGTCTTGAACCTCAGCGACAACCCGTTGATCGATCCGCCGCTGGTTAGCCGGATGTTTGAGTTGCGCCATTTGGTCCTGAGCAATTGCCGGCTCAAGGATTTGCCCAGTGGTCTGCTGCGCATTCCTAATCTGGAAAGTGTTGACCTGCGTGACAATGACATCGCCCAGTTGCCCGGCTGGCTCTTCACCCAGACGCGGCAAAGGGCCGAGATGATTAACTTGCGCCACAACCCGCTGGATTCGCGCAGTCAACAGTTGTTGAGCAACTTTCGCAACAGCGTGGGGGTGGGCATGGGGTTTATCGAGGACGATATCGCCCGGCTCAACGAGCAGCGCGCCCGGGAGCTATGGTTGACGCAGGATGGGGCCAGGGGGGTGGCCGAGAAGGAGCTGGCCTGGAAGGGACTCAATGATGAACCCGGTTCCGACGGCCTGTTCAAGCTGCTGGCCGAGCTGGGGGGCACGGCCGATTCGATGCAGGTGCGTGAAGATATGGCGCGTCGGGTATGGCGGGTACTGGATGCCGCTGCCGCCGATGTGAAATTGCGCGAAGAGATTTTTGAGCGCGCCGGCACACCGTTGAATTGTGACGACGCCGCCGCAGTGAGTTTCAGCAATCTGGAAGTATTGGTTGAGGTCAACGAAGCAACCAGGCTGTTGGAAGGCGGGCAGATGAATGCCAAATCGTTGCTGCGCCTGGGCAAGGGCCTGTTCCGCCTTGAGCAACTGGAGGGCATGGCCCGCGCCCATAGCAACGAGCATCCGTTGTCGGACCCGCAGGAGGTCAGCCTTGCGTACCGTACCGGGCTGGTCGATCAGTTTTACTTGCCGGGCCAACCCCGGCACATGCGCTTTTCCCGATTGGGCGGGGTCACGCCGCAGGCGTTGCGCACTGCCGAGTCTCGGTTGCGGGCTGCCGAGTTGTCGCCGGCGCTGCAGAAGTTTCTGGTGGAGTTGCCATTCTGGGTCGGCTATCTCAAGCGCACCTTCAGTCGTGGGTTCGAGCAGGTGAACGAGCCCTACGACCAGCGCCTGCAAGCGGTGTTCGACCAGGGCCTGACCCTGGATGACGCTTCCTATCGCGACCAGATGAATGAGGTGCTCAGGGAGCAGAGGCTGGCCGAACAAGCAGAGCTGGAACGCCTCACCGAGGAGGCGTTGAAATACCAAGAGTTGGTCGGCTGCGGTTTGCCGTTAGCTTGAATGCCCGGTCACATTGCTGCGCACCAACGTGCGCAGGGCAAAACGATTCGGGTGGCAGGCTTCGGCCACGCTTCGGGGCAAGGGCAGTGGCTCGTTGTCGAGCCAGGCGGCGAGTAGCTCGGCGCTCAACGGTGCGGTGATCAGCCCACGGGAGCCATGGCCGCTGTTGACGTACAGGCCGTCCAGCCACGGGCAGGCTATGTCGGGCGTCTGGCGCGCATCCTTGCGCAGGGCCGCGTAGGCCTCGGCGAAGGCCGGGCTGTCGGCCAACGGCCCGACAATCGGCAGGTAGTCCGGGCTGGTACAGCGGAACGCGGCACGGCCTTGCAGGGTGTCCGGGGCGAGGCTGGACGCTTGCAGGCGTGCGGCCAGGTCGGGCGAGATGGCCGCAAGCAGGGCCAGGTTGCCCGCGTGGTCGGCGGCGGTGGCAGTCAAGTCGTCGCTCTTGAAATCGAAGCTGGCCCCCAGCGTGTGTTCACCCAGGCGAGGCGGGGCCACGTAGCCTTCGGCGCAAACCACGGTGGCCAGGCTTTGACTGCTGCCGGTCTGTGGCACGCGGGTGATTTGCCCGCGGATCCGTTTGAGGGGCAATTGGGCACTCGCCGCAAAGCGCTTGACCTCGGCCGCCCCGGCCAGCACTACCACCGGTGCGCTGGCCAGCAACCGCTCGCCGTCAAAGGCTTGCCATTGGTCATCGACCTTGCGCAGGTCCAGGGCATCATGATGGGTCAGGATCTCGATGCCCGGCTGACGCGCCTGCCATTCGCACAATGCGGGCGGGTGGACCCAGCCGCCCTCGGGGTAGAACAAGCCGCCCGATTCAAGGCCGATACCGGCCTGCGCCTGCGCCTGCTGCTGATCCAGTTGATGGACCAACTGCGGATCGAAGGCTGCTGCCAATTGCGCCTGGCGTGCGGCCTCCTTGGGGTTGAAGGCCAGTTGCAAGACCCCGCAATTGTCCCAGTCGAGCCCGCGTTGCAAATGCTGGAGCAGGCGGCGGGTATGTCCAAAACCACTGACAATCATCTGCGACAGCGCGGTGCCATGGGCGGACAACTTGAGGTACAGCACACCCTGAGGATTGCCTGAGGCTTCTTGCGCCAGGCCGTCATGGCGCTCCAGCAGGCTGACCTGCCAACCCCGCGCCGCAAGGCTGGCCGCGGTGGTGCAACCGGCCATGCCGCCGCCGATGACCAGGGCCCGGCGTTCACCGCGGTGCGCCGGCGGGCGGGCGAACCAGGGCTTGATCGCTGGCGGCGCGGGTGTTTGCGACGGCCAGCCGAGGAATTCGCCACGCAGGATTTCCCACTTGTGACCGATGCCCGGCGTGCGCTTCATCTTGAACCCGGCGCCATTGAGCAGGCGCCGTACCCAGCCGGTGCTGGTGAAGGTACTGATCGTCGAGCCCGGTGCCGCGAGTCGGGCCAGTTCGGCAAACAGTTCGGCGGTCCACATGTCGGGGTTTTTCGCCGGGGCAAAGCCGTCGAGAAACCACGCATCGACCTGCGCGTCCAGTTGTGGCAGTTGTTCCAGGGCATCGCCAATCAACAGCGTCAGGGTCACGCGTCCTGCGTCCAGCACCAGGCGCTGGAAGCCCTGGTGAATGGCCACGTATTGCGCCAGCAGTTGGTCGGCCCACGGCTTGAGTTGCGGCCACAGGGCCAGGGCGCGTTGCAGGTCGGCATGGCTCAGGGGGTACTTTTCCACACTGACAAAATGCAGGCGGGCGCCGGGCGCTGCGTGCTGGTCAAACAGCTGCCAGGCGCACAGGAAATTCAACCCGGTACCAAAGCCGGTCTCGCCGATCACTAGCCGCCCACCCTCGGGCAGCGCGGCAAAGCGCTGCTGCAGGTGGTTCTGTTCAAGGAACACATAACGGGTTTCGTCCAGGCCCGACTGGTCCGAGAAGTACACGTCGTCGAAGACCCGCGAGCGCGGGCGTCCCTGGTCGTCCCAGTCAAGCTGGGCATTTGGCGATACGGGGTTCATGGGTAACTCGGCAAAGACAAGGCGGCCATTCTAGCCGATCGCGGGAGCGCCGGCCGATCCGCGCCGGCCTGTGGTGGTAGCCCGCTGATGGTTGCACGCAAAAAACCTCTGTAAAGCACCCGCTAACGATCAACTATCTGCGTAAATTCAAAGGCTTGCGTCGGGTTATGGTGAATGGCTGATTAACGGGCAATAAAGGACATTGCGCATGCCGGACCAGGATGATTTGACCAAGACATGTACTCAATTGACGCAGCGCCAGCTACAAGCGGCGTTGCTGGAAATCACCCACGACCTGTCCAAGGCCGAGGTCCTGCAAAAGCGCCTGCCGGGCTGGATGTTGAACGCTCCCAAAGGGGTACTGGAGGCGCTGGAGCGGGAGGCCGCGCAGCTTGACGAGGCCAGGGCCGCCGTCGCGGGACGCTTGCGCCCATTGCGCTCACTGGATGAGTTTTGCAGTGCGCAGTTGAAGGCCTACTGCCAGAGGCAATGGCAGGTCACGGTCGAGCCGCACAAGGACCTGTTTGTGCGGGCCTTCTACGAATACCAGAAAGGCGTGCTGCCGCTGGAATATGTCCGCAGTGTCAAGCTGGAGCAGCAGACCCTGTTGCACATGGCCCTGCAGAACTTTACCGAGGAGCAAGCGCAAGAGGCGCATTTTGCGCCGCCGTCGCGGCTGCAATCGGGTTCAGGCCAGGGTGGGGTGATCCCTGTCTCCGTGCAGGCATTTGCCAAGGGCTGCCGGGATCTTGATGTCGGCAGCCTGTATCAGCAGCACATCAGTGACGTGTTCAACCTCGACGTTGGCGAACCCGGCGATGACGCCTATTTCAATGGCGTGGCGCTCGATATCGGTTGGATGAAAACCCTGGATCTGAAAATCGACGCGCACATTGCCTGCATGCGCGGCGATATCACCCCCGCGACCTATGGCCTGTTATGCACCCTGCTGGATCGCAAGATGGACCCCGTGCAGGCCAGGGGCCTGATGTTCCAAGGGCGCCAGGTCATCTGGCAGGGCTTGAATGCGCTGGATTGCTGCCTGTGGAGTGTGCTGGTGTTCTCTGGCCGGCCGATTGCCGATTACCCGCAGGAGCCCTGTGTGGTGTACATGCCCAATGAGCCAGGGCGACCTTTTTTTGAGTACCCATCGCTCAACGACTTCAAGCTTTATCTGGATCTGAAGCTGGAAGTCAGCACCTACCGCACCTTTTTCACGGGGTACCTGGGGGAAATAGACCGGGTCGATTTTTTCCGTCGCTTTGACCAGCACCGTACCCTCGGTGTATTGGAGGCCAAGCCCATCACCACCAGCCTGGCGCAGCACTTTTTTGCCACCTACGCGGGCAAATTGCAGATCGACGCCCGGACCCTGGCGGTCCCGGTGGCGGATGTGGATGAGCAGGTGCGCAAGCAGCGTCTGCTGGACTACCTGGACGCGGGGCTGACGCTGCTCAATCTCGCCGGCTTTGTGGTTCCGGCATTGGGCCTGTTGATGACGAGCGTGGCGGTGGGGCAGATGCTCGGCGAGGTGTATGAGGGCATTGAGGATTGGCGCCGTGGCGACAAGGAGGAGGCGCTCAAGCAGTTGGTAGCCGTGGCGCAGGACATTACCTCAATGGTGTTGTTCGCTGCGGGGACCAAGGTCGTGGGCAACGTACTCAAGCGCACCCGGCAAAGCTATGCCGGTTACTTCAAGTCGCTGGAAGCAGTGCGTTCGACGGATGGACAGCCACGGCTGTGGCACCCTGACATCGGGCAGTATTCCCACGATCAACACCTGATCGACGATGTGCCTGCCGACGCCCAGGGCGTGTACAAGGTGGGCGCTGGCTCATACGTCAAAGTCGGCGATAACCTGCATCAGGTGACCTACGAGCCGCAGCAGGGTGTGTGGCGGGCCAGCCACCGTACGCGGCAGGCGGCCTATCAGCCGCCGATGGTGCACAACGGCGAGGGGGCCTGGCGGTTTTCGTTCGAGGACCCCGAGGAGTGGGAAGACCAGGACTATCTGTTTTCCCGCCTGGAGCCGAGCAGTCGCTACCCTGCGCTGGAATCGCGCAAGCTGCGGCTGGTCAAGGACATCATGGACAAGCCCCACCGCTGGGGGTATCACCTGGCGCAGGAGTGCTTGCCTTTTCCGGCGCGCTTTCGTGATCTGTACGAGCGCTTCAGGCTGGAGCAGTCGATTCGCGACCTGGTCTGGCTATTGGAGCGTGGCGCTTACCTCAATGGGCCAAGTGCGACCACCCAGATGCACGCGTTGCCGCTGCTGCCGGGCTGGCCCGAGGGCCATTATTTCGAGGTGCTGGATGCCCAGGGTAGCGTTACGGCGCGTTATCCCGCCGCTGGCCCGTTTGATGCCGCCGGGCGCTTGAGCCTCTGCGAGCAGGCCGTGGCGCAGGGGCAGGTGTTTGATGTGTTGCTGTCTGGCCTGGATGCGCCACGCAAGGCCGGTCTGTTGGGCGAAGGGGTGGCCGCCAATGACGAGCACGCGGCATTGGCGCGTCAATTGCTCGCGCACCTCAAGGCTGATCGCAAACCGTTGTTTGAGCAGCTATACCAGGCCTACGACGGGCCGGTGCCCGAGGGTGGCGCGCCGTTGCGCGAGGCCTACCCGCCATTACCCTCCCGCGTGATGCGCGAGTTGATGGCCCAGGCGTCCTCCGTGGAGCTTCAAGCCCTGCGGGACAACCAGCGGGTGCCCATGGCCCTGGCAGAGTCGGTGCGCGTGAGCCTGGAGGCACAGCGCCTGGACCGTGCCCTGGCCGGTTTCGAGCAGCCGGAGTTGGCCGGTCTGGACACCCAGTGCGTGGCGGTACGCATGCTGCCGCACCTCGACGGCTGGGACAGCACACTGCAAGTGGAGTTGCGCCAGGGTTCACCCGCCGGGCCGTTGTTGGCCCTGGGGGCGAGGGAGGGCGCGAGCGTGCGTCGGGTGCTGGTCAGCTCGGGCGTGGGATTCACGCCGTTCGATGCCCACGGGGTGAGCATGGGGGCGGCCCAGGCCGGTTCCGACGGGTTGTTCGAGGCGATCTTGCAAACGCTCTCGGCTACCCAGCGCAGCGCCCTGGAGTTGCCGTTGCATCCTGGCGAAAACGCCTGGAGGCTGCGCCGTCGCCTGGCTGCCCGGGCGCAGAGCGAGCGTGTGGTGGCGGGCGAAGCTTTCTCCGATCAGGCGAGCGAGCCCCAGGCGCTGGAGGTTCCCAGTCGCATGTCTGATTCACCGGCCAGCCCGCGGCCGCTGGTGGGCAAGGTACAGAAAATTTATCCCTTGTTCAGTGATGTCCAGGCAGCCGAGTTATTGCAAAGCCTGGGGACCGACGCCCTGGCCCAAGCCAAGGCCGTCGCGCGCCTGCAGGCTGACCTGAAGCTTCTGCGCTCGATCCTCAAGCACTGGAAGAACAACCTCGGCGACCTGGCGGCGCAGCCGGGCATGGCTGATATCCGTCACAGCCGCCAGCAAGTGGCCGAGCGGATCGAAGCCTGTTGGCGCCGCCAGAGCTTTGTGCTCGATGATCACCAAGTGCCCGTGCCGGGGCTGACACTGGATGGCATGCGCGTGGGGGCATTGCCGAACCTGCCCCCCGAGATCCGCTTCGACCATGTGCGGCAACTGTCCCTGAAAAACATGCGCCTGGGCGATGACGTGGCTTATTTTCTGAAGTGCTTCAAGGGCGTGCGGCGCCTGAACCTGGACCGCAACCGCCTGACCCGCCTGCCCGAATACCTGTCGCGCATGCCCGAACTCAACAGCCTGGCCTTGCCCCATAATCAGTTGGCGCTGACTGAGTACACCCGGCGCAAGCTGGCCGACATGAGCACGTTGTGTCTGTTGGACTTGAGCCACAACCCCATCGAGTCGCATCTGGACGTAAGCAACATGCGCGACTTGCAGACCCTGTTACTGGAGGATGCCAAGCTGGTGGACCTGCCCACCGGGATCGCACGTCTGGCCCATCTGGAACAGGTCGACCTGCGCAGTAACTGGATCACGGTGTTGCCCGACTGGTTGTTCACCTCCACACGCAGGTTCAGCCAGGCGATCAATCTGGGGGGCAACCCCTTGTCCTCGACGACGATGAGCGCCCTGATCAGTTACCGCGATGCAGTGGGAATCGGTATGGGCTATGTGGAGGACGATTCGTCACGATTCACTGAGCTGAAGGCCAGGCGCACCTGGTTGCCAGACGAGGTGGCGGCGGCCGATGCCAGCAAGCGGGCGATTTGGGCCAACCTGCGCGATGACCCGGAATCGATGCCGCTGATGGCATTGTTGGCGCAACTCTCTGGCGCCGCCGACAGCCGTTACGTGCGCGAGGACATGACCCGGCGAGTCTGGGAGGTCTTGCAGGCGACCCATGACAGCGTCGAGTTGCGCGAGCGGGTGTTCCAACTGGTGGCCCATCCGGCGAACTGTGTCGATGGCGCGACAGAGATTTTCAGCCAGGTCGAAGTGCTCAAGGCCGTGGCGAACGCCACGCGCCAGGCCAGCCGTGGGCAAGGCAACTCCGGGGTGCTGCTGAGCCTGGGGCGCGGCCTGTTTCGCCTCAGTGAACTGGAAAAGATTGCGGCGACTTACGCCACCGAACATGCCAGCGAAGACCCGCTGGAGGTGAGCCTGGCGTATCGGGTCGGCCTGGCGAAGATCCTGCAGTTGCCGGGGCAACCCAAGCACATGCGCTTCGGGTCATTGGCTGACTTGACCAGCGAGAACCTGGAGCGTGCGCATGAGCAAGTCCTGATCGCCGAGCTGTCGCCGGTGTTTTTGCGGTTTATTGCCCAACTGTCGTTCTGGAAGGCTCATCTCAAGCAGCAGTTTCCCGAGACGTTCAGGCGTGCGACCGAGCCATTTGATGGGCAGCAGCAGGCGCTTTTCGAGAACAGTCAGAACCTCACCGATGGCGAATACCTGGCGCAAATGGAAGGCCTGCGCGCGCCGCGCAGGCAGGCGATCAACGAGGTGATGGAACGCCTGACCCAGCAGATGATGAAGTATCAGGACCTGAACATCTGCCATCTGCCGGAAGACTAGCCGCCAGGGTTGCGGATTGATCCACGGCAAGGCCTATGGAATTGCTTGCCCGCCTTGCAGCCCAATCCGCTAGTCTTGATCCATCTTGGAAGGGAGTCGCCCATGTTCGAATCCGCAGAAATTGGTCACGCCGTCGATAAAGACACTTACGACGCGCAAGTCCCGGCATTGCGTGAAGCCTTGCTGGAGGCGCAGTTCGAGTTGCACCAGCAGGGACGCTTCCCGGTAATCGTCCTGATCAATGGCGTCGAAGGCGCCGGCAAAGGCGAGACGGTCAAGCTGCTCAACGAATGGATGGACCCGCGCCTGATCGAAGTGCGCACCTTCGACCAGCAGACCGACGAAGAACTGGCGCGCCCGCCGGCCTGGCGCTATTGGCGGCAATTGCCGGGCAAGGGGCGCATGGGGGTGTTCTTCGGCAACTGGTACAGCCAGATGTTGCAGGCGCGGGTTCATGGGCAGATCAAGGATGCGCGGCTGGACCAGGCCATCGCCGGGGCCGAACGCCTGGAGCAGATGCTCTGCGATGAAGGGGCGCTGATCTTCAAGTTCTGGTTCCATCTGTCCAAGAAGCAAATGAAGGCACGGCTCAAGGCCTTGCAGGACGATCCGCTGCACAGCTGGCGCATCAGCCCGCTGGACTGGCAGCAGTCCGAGACCTACGACAAGTTCGTGCATTTTGGTGAGCGCGTGCTGCGCCGCACCAGCCGGGACTACGCGCCCTGGCATGTGATCGAAGGCGTCGACGCCAATTACCGTGGGCTGACAGTGGGCAAGATCCTGCTGGAAAGCCTGCAAAATGCCCTGAAGGTGCCAAAAACCAAGGCCAGCGGTATCCAGCCGGCGCCATTGCCATCATCCGTGGACCAGATGAACCTGCTCGACAGCCTGGACATGACCCAGCGCCTGGAGAAGGACGACTACGAGGAACAACTGATTACCGAACAGGCGCGGCTTTCGGGCTTGATGCGCGACAAACGCATGCGCAAGCACGCGCTGGTCACGGTTTTCGAAGGTAACGACGCGGCGGGCAAGGGCGGGGCGATCCGCCGGGTGGCGGCGGCGCTGGACCCGCGCCAATACCGCATCGTACCGATTGCCGCGCCCACCGAAGACGAACGGGCCCAGCCGTACCTGTGGCGTTTTTGGCGGCAGATCCCGGCGCGGGGCATGTTCACCGTGTTTGACCGCTCCTGGTATGGCCGCGTGCTGGTGGAGCGGATCGAAGGCTTTTGCAGCACTGCGGACTGGATGCGCGCCTACGCCGAGATCAACGATTTCGAGGAGCAACTGCGCGACGCCGGGGTGATCGTGGTCAAGTTCTGGCTGGCCATTGACAAGGACACCCAACTGGAGCGCTTCCAGGCGCGCGAAGAAATCCCCTTCAAGCGCTTCAAAATCACCGAAGACGATTGGCGCAACCGCGACAAGTGGGATGCGTACCGGGCAGCGGTGGGCGACATGGTGGACCGTACCAGCACCGAGATCGCCCCCTGGACCCTGGTGGAGGCCAACGACAAGCGCTGGGCGCGGGTCAAGGTATTGCGCACCATCAACCTGGCGCTGGAAGAGGCGTTCGCCAAGTCCGATAAACACGACAAAAAGAAGAAGCATAAGTAGGCGCGAGCTTGGCTCCTACAGGGTTAGCGCCATGCTTTTGCATACGCCAGGTGAATGATCGTCGCGATCGCCTGGCGCTGGATCTATCCTCGATCTGTCTCCCAACAACGACAAGATTGAGGTAGCCCATGCGTGAAGTAGTGATCGTCGACAGCGTGCGAACCGGCCTGGCCAAGTCCTTTCGCGGCAAGTTCAACCAGACCCGCCCCGATGACATGGCCGCGCATTGCGTCAACGCCTTGCTCACCCGCAACGGCATCGACCCGGCCAGTGTCGAGGATTGCATTGTCGGTGCCGGTTCCAACGAAGGAGCCCAGGGCTACAACATCGGCCGCAACGTGGCAGTGCTGTCGCGCCTTGGCACCGGCACCGCGGGCATGACCCTCAACCGTTTCTGTTCTTCGGGGCTGCAGGCGATTGCCATCGCGGCGAACCAGATTGCCTCGGGTTGCAGCGACATCATTGTTGCCGGTGGCGTCGAATCCATCAGCCTGACCATGAAAAGCGTGAATACCGACAACCTGATCAACCCTTTGCTCAAGGAGCAGGTGCCGGGCATTTATTTCCCCATGGGCCAGACCGCCGAAATTGTCGCCCGGCGCTATAACGTCAGCCGCGAGGAGCAGGACCTGTACGCCCTGCAAAGCCAGCAGCGCACCGCCCAGGCCCAGGCTGACGGGCTGTTCGATGATGAAATCGTAGCCATGGCGGTCAAGTACAAGGTCGAGGATAAAAACACCGGCGAGGTACAGATTCTTGATGGCGTGGTCGATCGCGACGATTGCAACCGTCCAGACACCACCCTGGCCAGCCTCAGCGGGCTCAAGCCGGTGTTTGCCGAGGATGGCTCGGTGACGGCAGGCAACTCTTCGCAACTGTCCGACGGCGCATCGATGACCCTGGTGATGAGCCTGGAAAAAGCCCTGGAACTGGGGCTCAAGCCCAAGGCGTTTTTCCGCGGGTTTACCGTTGCCGGTTGCGAGCCGGACGAGATGGGTATCGGCCCGGTGTTCTCGGTGCCCAAATTGCTCAAGGCCCGTGGCCTGCAGGTGGCGGACATTGACCTGTGGGAACTCAACGAGGCGTTTGCTTCGCAGTGCCTGTATGCGCGTAATCGCCTGGAAATCGACAATGCCAGGTACAACGTCAACGGTGGTTCGATCTCCATTGGCCATCCGTTCGGCATGACCGGCTCGCGGCAGGTGGGGCATCTGGTGCGTGAACTGCAGCGGCGTGATTTGCGCTACGGCATCGTCACCATGTGCGTCGGTGGTGGGATGGGGGCGACGGGGCTGTTTGAAGCCGTGCGCTGATCTATAAAACACCGAAGATCAACTGTGGGAGCGGGCTTGCTCGCGAAAGCGGTGTATCAGTCGATATATCCATCACTGACCCACCGCATTCGCGAGCAAGCCCGCTCCCACCGTTGATTTGTGGTGTGTCTGATAAAAAACTTCGCCAAGGTCTACCCACATCCCCCTAGAATGCAGGTTCCTCTTCCTCTGGCTCTTGGGGCACTCATGCACATCTCTTCCGGCCGCTGGGTCTACGGTTTATCCCTGACCCTGCTGACCGCGCTGCTCTGGGGCATTTTGCCGATCAAGCTCAAGCAGGTCCTGCAGGTGATGGACCCGATCACCGTGACCTGGTTTCGCCTGATGGTGTCCGGCACTTGCCTGTTCATTTACCTGGCCGCCGTCAAGCGTCTGCCCAGCCCCAAAGTCCTGGGCAAGCGCGGTGGCTGGCTGGTGGCGATGGCGGTATGCGGACTGGTGGGCAACTACGTGCTCTATCTGGTCGGGCTGAAGATGTTGAGCCCCGGCACCGCGCAACTGGTGGTGCAGATGGGGCCGATCTTCCTGATGATTGCCAGCGTGTTCCTGTTCAAGGAGCGTTTCAGCCTGGGGCAGGGCGTAGGTCTGCTGGTATTGATCATCGGTTTTGCGCTGTTCTTCAACCAGCGCCTGGCAGAGCTGTTGACGTCCCTGGGCACCTACACCGCCGGGGTGCTGACGATTCTGCTGGCAACCACCATCTGGGTGTTCTACGCCCTGGGCCAGAAGCAATTGTTGACGGTGTGGAATTCCCTGCAGGTCATGATGGTGATCTACCTGAGCTGCGCATTTCTGCTGCTGCCCTGGGTGCATCCCATGGAAGCGCTGCAACTGAGCCCGTTGCAAGGCTGGCTGCTGCTGGCGTGCTGTTTCAATACCCTGATTGCCTACGGCGCCTTTGCCGAGGCCTTGGCCCACTGGGAGGCTTCGCGGGTCAGCGCGACCCTGGCGATCACGCCGTTGGTGACGTTCGTGGCGGTGGCGATTGCGGCATGGCTGTGGCCCGACTATGTGCACGCCGAGCAGATCAATGGCCTGGGCTACGGTGGCGCGGTGCTGGTGGTGCTGGGGTCGGCATCGGTGGCGTTGGCCCCGTCCTTGATCGCCGGGCTCAAGGCCCGGCGCGCAAGGTTGATACAACCTCTGTAGGAGAGGGGATCAGTGCCCGGCTTCGAGCATGTTTTCCGGGCGTACCCACTGGTCGAACTCGGCATCGGTGAGGTAGCCCAATTCCAGCGCCGCTTCGCGCAGGGTCAGCCCTTGGGCATAGGCTTTCTTGGCAATCTCTGCCGACTTGTCATAGCCGATATGCGGGTTCAGCGCCGTCACCAGCATCAGCCCGCGCTCCAGGTGTTCGGCCATTTGCTCGGCGTCGGGTTCAAGGCCGGCGATGCAATGTTCCTGGAAGTTGCGGCAGCCGTCGGCGAGCAAGCGGATCGACTCCAGCAGGTTGTGGATAATCACCGGCTTGTACACGTTCAACTGCAAATGCCCCTGGCTTGCGGCAATACTGATGGTCACGTCATTGCCCAGCACCTGGCAGGCCAGCATCGACAGCGCTTCGCACTGGGTCGGGTTGACCTTGCCGGGCATGATCGAACTGCCCGGCTCATTGGCCGGCAGGCGCACTTCAGCCAGCCCGGCGCGCGGGCCCGAGCCTAGCAGGCGCAGGTCGTTGGCGATTTTCATCAAGGCCACGGCCAGGGTTTTCAAGGCACCGGACAAAGTCGTCAGCGGCTCATGGCCCGACAGAGCGGCGAACTTGTTGGGGGCGGTGACAAACGGCAGCCCGGACAACGCGGCGATTTCTGCGGCAATGGCCTCGCCAAAGCCATGGGGCGAGTTCAGGCCGGTGCCGACCGCCGTGCCGCCTTGTGCCAGTTCGTAGACGGCGGGCAGGGCACTGCGAATGGCGCGTTCGGCATAATCGAGTTGCGCGATAAACGCCGAGACTTCCTGGCCAAAGGTGATGGGCGTGGCGTCCATCATGTGGGTGCGGCCGGTCTTGACCAGCTTCATATGGCGCGCCGACAGCTCGGCCAGCCCACCGGACAGCTCACGCAGCGCCGGCAGCAACTGCTCATGCACCGCTTGTACGGTGGCAATGCTCATGGCAGTGGGGAAGCAGTCGTTGGAACTCTGGGAACGGTTGACGTGATCATTGGGGTGCACCGGGCTCTTGCCGCCACGGGGCTTGCCCGACAGCTCATTGGCGCGGCCGGCGATCACCTCATTGGCGTTCATGTTGCTCTGGGTGCCACTGCCGGTCTGCCAGACCACCAGCGGGAACTGGTCATCGTGCTTGCCATCGAGGACTTCGTCAGCGGCCTGTTCGATCAGGCGGGCGATGTCGGCGGGCAGGTCGCCATTGCGATCGTTGACCCGCGCCGCGGCCTTCTTGATCAGCGCCAGGGCGTGCAGGACCGCCAGTGGCATGCGTTGCTCGCCGATGGCGAAATTGACCAGTGAACGCTGGGTCTGTGCGCCCCAGTAAGCGTCATCCGGGACTTGTACTTCGCCCAGGCTGTCGGTTTCGATACGGCTCATCGCGGTGACTCTCCTTGTAGTCGGTTTGCGCAGTTTAGGCCCTGGAGGCACGCTTGGGTTCCATAAAAGCCATTTCATCGGGCAATCCCCCGCAAAACCAGGCCCTACAAGGCGTGGGGTTGAGTACCGGCGTTTTTTAGGCGCAGAATGGTCGCCCTTGGGGTCTTACCTCGCCAGCTAGAAAGGAAACTCGATGACTCGTCTTCGTGCCATCTGTACCGCGGTTGCCCTGGTATGTGCCAGCGGCCAGGTTCTTGCCGATACCGCCAGCCACAACGCCAGTGCCGAAGCCTTCCTGACCCTGGCTCACGCAGACAAGCTCGGCACCCCGGTGTACATGCAAGTGCAGCAAATGTTTGCCCAGCGTTTCGAGCAGACCAAGGCGCCTGCCGCCAAGCAAACCGTTCTGGACACCTACCAGGCCAAGGCCAACGCCGCCCTGGACCAGGCCATTGGCTGGAACAAGCTCAAGCCGGACATGGTCAAGCTGTACACCAGCAACTTCAGTGAGTCAGAACTCAAGGACCTGGTTGCCTTCTACAAATCGCCACTGGGTAAGAAAGTCCTGGAGAAAATGCCGCAACTGACCCAGCAATCGGCCCAACTGACCCAGGCCAAACTGGAAAGCGCGGTACCGGTCGTGAACAAGCTGTTGGAAGACATGACCAACGAATTGGCTCCGGCGAAAAAAGCCGCCGCGCCTGCCAAGAAGTAAGTGGAGCCAGGAATGACCATGCAACAGCGCATCGAGACGGCACTTGCCGCCCTGAGCCCGGAACACGTGAGTGTGCTGGACGAAAGCCATATGCACAGCCGTGGATTGCAGACGCACTTCAAGGCCGTGCTGGTCAGCCAGCAGTTCGACGGACTCAACCGCGTCAAGCGCCACCAGAAGGTCTACGCCACGTTGGGCGACCTGATGGGCGAGTTCCATGCGCTGGCACTGCATACCTACACGCCTGAAGAATGGGCGAAAATCGACGCAGCCCCGGCCTCGCCGACCTGCGCTGGCGGACATTGATCGGTTACGGTCAACCTCTGTAGGCGCGAGCTTGCTTGCGAAGATCGTTAACGATGACGCGCGCATTCTGAAAGCACGCGGCGTTCTCAGGTTTTTCGCGAGCAAGCTCGCTCCTACAGTTCGGGGTTTATCCCTGATAGAATCCGCAACGCGCCGCTCAGTCGGCGCGTTTTTTTTGCATCCGGTTCACCCTTTGCGAGGGTAGCCACCTGGAGAGAACACCCATGACACAACCCATCGTCGTGGCGGCACTGTATAAGTTCGTCACCCTCGAAGATTACGTCGCCCTGCGCGAGCCTCTGCTGCAAGCCATGGTCGACAACGGCATCAAGGGCACCTTGCTGATCGCCGAAGAAGGCATCAACGGCACCGTTTCCGGGAGCCGCGAAGGCATTGATGGCCTGATGACCTGGCTGAAGAACGACCCGCGCATGGTCGACATCGACCACAAAGAGTCGTACTGCGACGAGCAGCCGTTCTACCGCACCAAGGTCAAGCTGAAAAAAGAGATCGTGACCCTGGGCGTCGAAGGCGTCGACCCCAACAAGAAAGTCGGCACCTATGTTGATCCACAAGACTGGAACGCCCTGATCAGCGACCCAGAAGTGCTGTTGATCGACACCCGTAACGACTATGAAGTGTCGATCGGCACCTTTGAAGGGGCGATCGACCCGAAAACCACGAGTTTTCGCGAATTTCCCGACTATATCAAAGCCAACTTCGATCCGGCCAAGCACAAGAAAGTCGCCATGTTCTGCACCGGCGGCATTCGCTGTGAAAAGGCCTCCAGCTACATGCTCAGCGAAGGGTTCGATGAGGTGTATCACCTCAAGGGCGGCATCCTCAAATACCTCGAAGAGGTGCCCCAGGAACAAACCAAGTGGCAGGGTGACTGCTTCGTGTTCGATAACCGCGTGACCGTGCGCCACGACTTGAGCGAAGGTGACTACGATCAATGTCATGCCTGCCGTACACCGGTTAGCGTAGAGGACCGCGCATCCGAGCATTACGTGGCCGGCATCAGTTGCCCGCATTGCTGGGATAAGCTGTCCGAGAAGACCCGTCGCAGTGCGATCGACCGCCAGAAGCAGATCGAACTGGCCAAGGCCCGCAATATGCCGCACCCGATTGGTTACAACTACAAGCAATCATCCACCGAGGCTTGAGCCATGTCCGCGCGCCTGCTCTATGTAATGGACCCGATGTGTTCCTGGTGCTGGGGTTTTGCCCCGGTGGCCAAGGCCCTGGTTGAGCAGGCCCAGGCGGCTGGCGTGGAATTGCACCTGGTGGTCGGCGGTTTGCGCACCGGCAGTGGTTCGGCGCTGGAGCCGGCCACCCGGCGCTATATCCTGGAACACTGGCAGGCGGTGACTGAAGCCACTGGCCAGCCGTTCCGCCTGGAGGGCGCCTTGCCTGACGGGTTTGTGTATGACACGGAGCCGGCATGCCGGGCCCTGGTCACCGCACGCAGCCTGGCGCCGGATTGCGCCTGGACCTTGCTCGGGCTGATCCAGCAGGCATTTTACGTCGAGGGTCGCGATGTGACCCGCGCCAGTGTGCTGGTGGAACTGGCCGAGACCGCCGGGGTGCCGCGTATCGAGTTTGCCGAGGCTTTTGACCGCGCCGAACAGCATGCCGCCACGGCCGCCGATTTCACTTGGGTCCAGGACCTGGGCATCGCCGGTTTTCCCACCTTGTTGGCCGAGCGCAATGGCCAATTGGCCTTGTTGACCAACGGCTACCAGCCGCTGTCCGAGCTGTCGCCGTTGCTCGGTCGCTGGCTGGAGCGAGCCGCCTGTGGCTGATCAACCCGCCGTACGCGTTGATCGGCTGACCTGGGCAGAAATCCGCCGCCTGGCCCTGCGTCATAAAAAAGCCCTGTGGATCGCCAATGGTGTCGCCGTTCTGGCGACCCTGTGCAGCGTACCGATTCCCTTGCTCCTGCCATTGCTGGTGGACGAGGTGTTGCTGGGCAATGGCGATGCCGCGCTGAAGGTGATGAACCACGCGTTGCCAGCACCCTGGCAGCAGGCCGCAGGCTATATCGGCCTGATGCTGCTGATCACCCTGGTGCTGCGTTGCGCGGCGCTGGTGTTCAACGTGGTCCAGGCGCGCCTGTTTGCCGGGCTGGCCAAGGACATCGTCTATCGCATCCGCGTGCGCCTGATCGAACGGCTCAAGCGCATTTCCCTGAGTGAATACGAAAGCCTGGGCGGCGGTACCGTCACCACGCACCTGGTGACCGACCTCGACACCGTGGACAAGTTTGTCGGTGAAACCTTGAGCCGCTTCCTGGTGGCGATGCTGACCCTGGTCGGCACCTCCGGCATCCTGATGTGGATGCACTGGAAGCTGGCGCTGTTGATCCTGTTGTTCAACCCATTGGTGATCTACGCCACGGTGCAGTTGGGCAAGCGGGTCAAACACCTGAAGAAACTGGAAAACGACAGCACCTCGCGGTTCACCCAGGCCCTCACGGAAACCCTGGACGCCATCCAGGAAGTGCGCGCTGGCAATCGCCAGGGCTTTTTCCTCGGGCGCCTGGGGCAGCGCGCCCAGGAAGTACGTGACTTTGCCATCAACTCCCAGTGGAAAAGCGATGCATCCAGCCGCGCCAGCGGCCTGCTGTTCCAGTTCGGGATCGATATCTTCCGTGCGGCAGCGATGCTCACGGTGCTGTTTTCCGACCTGTCCATCGGCCAGATGCTCGCGGTGTTCAGCTACCTGTGGTTCATGATCGGCCCGGTGGAACAACTGCTGAACCTGCAGTACGCCTACTACGCCGCCGGCGGTGCGCTGACGCGCATCAACGAACTGCTGGCCCGCGCCGACGAACCGCAATATGCCGGGGGCGAAGATCCATTTACCGGACACCAGACCGTGGGCATCGAAGTGCGGGGCCTGGACTTCGGCTATGGCGAAGACCTGGTGCTCAACCAGTTGAACCTGGCCATTGCCCCCGGGGAAAAGGTTGCGATCGTCGGTGCCAGTGGCGGCGGTAAAAGCACCCTGGTGCAATTGCTGTTGGGGCTCTACACCCCACAAGCGGGGACGATCCGCTTCGGCGGCGCGACCCAGCAGGCCATTGGCCTGGAAACCATTCGCGAGCATGTCGCGGTGGTGCTGCAGCATCCGGCGCTGTTCAACGACACCGTGCGCGCCAACCTCACCATGGGCCGCGAGCGCACTGACCAGGCCTGTTGGCAGGCCCTTGAAATTGCCCAGTTGGATGCTACGGTCAAAGGGTTGCCTCAAGGTCTGGACAGTATTGTCGGGCGCTCGGGCGTGCGTTTGTCCGGTGGTCAGCGCCAACGCCTGGCGATTGCCCGGATGGTGCTGGCCGAGCCAAAAGTGGTAATTCTCGACGAAGCCACCTCGGCCCTGGATGCGGCTACCGAGTACAACCTGCACCAGGCCCTGGCGCGGTTTCTCAGTGGGCGTACTACACTGATCATTGCTCACCGTTTGTCGGCGGTGAAGCAGGCTGATAGGGTATTGGTGTTTGACGGTGGACACATCGCCGAAGATGGCGACCACCAGCAACTGATAGCCGATGGCGGCTTGTACGCCAAGCTTTATGGACACTTGCAACAAGTTCGCTGAATCGATCCCGGCTCCGGCCCTGAAGGGGTCGTGTTTGGCCTCGGCTGTGCTGTCAGGAGCAGTTTTTAGTCGCCTGTGCTGATGCAAGGGATCTCATGAAGCAGAAGCGAACTCTCGGAACACCCCGGTTGCTCGGTATTGTCTGGCCCTTTATTGCCGTCGTGCTGTTCCAGGCGCTGCTGGGCTGCGTCAGTCTTTACGTGCTGTCGGCCGTGCGCGGCTATGTGGCGGGCGAGAGCCTGTGGTCCAAGGGCCAGAAAGACGCCATCTACTACCTGACCCTGTACGCCGACAACCGCGACCAGGCGACCTTTCTCAAATACCAGAACGCTATTGCCGTACCTCAGGGCGGGCATGAGCTGCGTGTCGCCCTGGATCGCGCCATCCCTGACCTGGAGGCGGCGCGCCAGGGGATCCTCAAGGGCGGCAATCATCCTGACGACGTGTCGAGCCTGATCTGGCTGTACCTCAACTTTCGCCATTTCAGCTACCTGGAAAAAGCCATCGAACTGTGGACCGTCGGTGACAGCTACCTGGTGCAACTTGATGAGCTGGCGCAGGAGATGCACCGGCAAATCATCGCCGATCGGGTCAGCAGTGCCGATATCCATGCCTGGAAAGACCGTATCATTGCGATCAACGAGGGGGTGACGCCGGCGGCCAAGGCCTTCAGCGATGCCTTGGGTGAAGGCTCCAGGGTGATTCTGCGCCTGTTGCTGATCACCAACCTGGCCACTGCCTTGGGGCTGATCGCCTTGGCGTTGCTGCGCACGCGCAAGCTATTGGCCCAGCGCCATGCGTTTGCCGATGCCTTGCAATTGGAGAAGGAGCGGGCGCAGATCACCCTGGAGTCCATCGGCGATGGGGTGATCACTACCGATGTCGATGGGGCTATCGCCTACATGAACCCGGCGGCGGAATCCCTGACCCACTGGAACGCGGCCCAGGCGCAAGGGCTGCCGTTGGCTGCGTTGTTCAATCTGCTGGATGAGCACGCCCAGGCCGACGGGTTTACCCTGATCGACCATATTCTTGACGGCCAACTCAGCGGTGGCAGCGAGCACTCCAAGCTGATTCAGCGCCTGGATGGCAGTACCGTCTCCGTGACCCTGGTGGGGGCACCGATCCGCAGTGCCGGCAAGGTCAGTGGCGCGGTGCTGGTGTTGCATGACATGACCCAGGAGCGTCAGTACATTGCCAATCTGTCCTGGCAGGCGACCCATGATGCCTTGACCGGGCTGGCCAATCGGCGTGAATTTGAATATCGCCTGGAGCAGGTGCTGCATGGCGTCGGGCGCCAGCAGTCGGCGCGCCATGCCTTGATGTTCCTCGACCTGGACCAGTTCAAGCTGGTCAACGACACCTGTGGCCATGCGGCGGGCGATGAACTGTTGCGGCATATCTGCGCCTTGCTGCAATCGGACCTGCGCGAAGGCGATACCCTGGCCCGCCTGGGTGGGGACGAGTTCGGCATCCTGCTGGAAAACTGCCCGGCGCCGGTGGCCGAGAAGATCGCCGAGAGCCTGCGACATACCGTGCAAAACCTGCACTTCGTCTGGAAAGGCCGACCGTTTGTCACCACGGTCAGTATCGGCCTGGTGCATATCTCGCACACCCCGACCACCCTGGAGACGTCATTGCGTGCCGCGGATATGGCCTGCTACATGGCCAAGGAGAAGGGGCGCAATCGGGTGCAGGTCTATCATGCCGACGACACCGAGCTGTCGTTGCGCTTTGGCGAAATGGCCTGGATCCAGCGCCTGCACATGGCCCTGGAAGAGGACCGCTTCTGCCTGTATGCCCAGGAAATCGCGCCCTTGGGCCACACCGAGGCGGGGGCCGGGCATATCGAGATCCTGCTGCGCCTGCATGATGAAGCGGGGCGGATCATTTTGCCTGACAGCTTTATCCCGGCCGCCGAACGCTACGGGTTGATGACCTCGCTGGACCGCTGGGTGGTAGAGAACGTGTTCAAGCTGATCGCCCGTTGCATGCTCGAGCGACCTGGCAGGCCCATGGCGATGTGTGCGATCAACCTGTCGGGCATCACCATTGGCGATGACGATTTCCTGCGTTTCCTGCGGGAGAAGTTCAGTGCCTATGGGATTCCACCGGGCATGATCTGTTTTGAAATCACCGAAACCAGCGCCATTTCCAACCTGGGCAGCGCGATTCGTTTTATCAATGAGCTCAAGGCGTTGGGTTGCTGCTTCTCCCTGGATGACTTTTGTGCCGGAATGTCCTCATTCGCCTACCTCAAACATTTACCTGTAGACTTCCTGAAGATCGATGGAAGTTTCGTAAAGGATATGCTGGACGACCCGATTAACCGCGCCATGGTCGAAGTGATCAATCACATCGGCCATGTCATGGGTAAACGCACGATTGCCGAGTTTGTCGAAACGCCGCACATCGAGCAGGCACTGCTCGAGATCGGCGTGGACTACGCTCAGGGCTACCTGATTGAGCGCCCGCAATTGTTTACCTTCGATAGTTTGCAATGTCGACCTGCGCGCCCGCAGCCTCTGTTATTCAGGGCGCCCGGCACGTTCCGCTGAAACATCTGCTGGTCTGTACACATCACAAATCAAAAGGAGCCCGACAGTGATCGACACATTCAGCAGAACCGGCCCGCTTATGGAAGCCTCAAGTTACCCCGCCTGGGCTCAGCAATTGATCCAGGACTGTAGCGAGAGCAAGCGCCGCGTTGTCGAACACGAACTGTACCAGCGCATGCGCGATAACAAGCTCAGCGCCAAGACCATGCGCCACTACCTGATCGGTGGCTGGCCAGTGGTGGAACAGTTCGCGTTGTACATGGCACAAAACCTGACCAAGACCAAGTTTGCCCGACATCCTGGGGAGGATATGGCGCGACGTTGGTTGATGCGCAATATTCGTGTGGAACTGAACCATGCCGATTATTGGATGCACTGGGCGCGCGCCCATGGCGTCGGCCTGGAAGAGCTGCAGGCGCAACACGTACCGCCAGAGTTGCATGCGCTGAGTCATTGGTGCTGGCACACCAGTTCGGCCGATTCGTTGATCGTTGCCATTGCCGCCACCAACTACGCCATCGAAGGCGCCACTGGGGAGTGGTCTGCGCTGGTGTGTTCAACGGGCGTGTATGCCGCTGCTTTCCCTGAAGAAGACCGCAAGCGCGCCATGAAGTGGCTGAAGATGCATGCCCAGTATGACGACGCCCACCCATGGGAAGCGCTGGAGATTATTTGCACCCTGGCGGGGATGAACCCGAGCAAGGCGTTGCAAGTGGAGTTGCGCCAGGCTGTGTGCAAAAGCTACGACTATATGTACCTGTTCCTGGAGCGCTGCATGCAGTTGGAGAAAACTGCGGTGACCCGCGAGCGCCAAGTCCTGGCGACCAGCGAAGCCTGACCCGGGCATGGCGGGGTAGCGTTTACCCCGCCATTGCCAGGCGGTTACGGCCTTCGCGCTTGGCCACGTACAAGGCATTGTCGGCGCGACGCAGCAGGCTCTCGGCCGACTCGCCCGCCAGCAACGTCGCGCAACCCAGGCTCACCGTCAATTCGATACGCGTAGCGTCTGCCCAGTAGTCCCGGGCCTGCGCTGCCTGGCGCAGGCGTTCGCCGACCAGGGTGGCGGCCTCGCGGCTGGTGTTGGAAAGCAGGATCAGGAACTCGTCCCCACCAAACCGAAACACCATATCCACATTGCGCAACTGGCTTTTGATCGAGGCAGCGACGGCCTTGAGCACTTTGTCGCCGGTGGCGTGGCCGTGGCTGTCGTTGATGTGCTTGAAGTGATCGATGTCGAGCATCAGCAAGGACAGCGGATGCAGGTGCCGCTTGGCCATTTCGATCTCGCGGCCCAGGGTCTGGTCCATGGCGACGCGGTTGCCGGTCTCGGTCAGTGGATCGCGCAGGGCGGTGCGGGTCGCGCAGCGATACAGCAAGGCGTTGCGCATGGGGTAGAGCAGGCTGGCCAGCAGCGACTCCAGATTGCCCTGTTCCTCCTCCGTGAAACGCTGGTTGCGGCGAAACACCAACTCTCCCAGGTGCTCGCCCTCGTGGCTGAGGCTGTAGCTCACGGAGTGATGGCCACGCTGGCCGTATTCCAGGCGCAGGTCGCTGGCTTCATGGCGGTATTGCAGGGCATCCAGGGGCACAAGGCGTTGCACTTCGCGAAAGAACAGGCCAAGGATTCGCTCCGCCTCCAGGCTGGTCTGCAATTGCAGGTTCAGTTGCTGGCGCAGTTGCCCGAGGCTGATGGGGCGCCGTGCGATAAGGGAAGGCTGGCCAAAGCCCAGGCGTTGCAATTTGGCACTGTCGAAGTCAATTGCGTTGGTCTGGGTCGGTGTTTTCATAAGCGGGTAGGCCTCTAAGCACTTAATGCTGTCTTACAGGCTCAATGGGAGCGGCCGCTGGCGGGCGCCTTACTGTTCCTTCAGTTCCGTAAAACATAGGTAACAGTCTAGTCCGCTTTGCCGGGGGTTATAACCCCTGATCCCATGCCACACGTCTTTACGTCGTGCCGCCTGTTTGAAGCAAATTGGAGCGAAAAGCGTGCCATTTCGTGCAATATTTTTTATTGCTTATAAAACAAGGGGATGGGATTTAGTACGTATGCACAGCGCTGGGAATTTGGCGCCCGCCCCTGTGGGGGGGGGGCTTGTTGTGGCGAGCGGGCTTGTCGGAACGCCGCATCGCCCGCGCTGGGTGGCGTAGCCGCCCCAAAACCTGCCGACTCGGTATGTCTGAAACAACTGCGGTGTCTGGGGTGGGGCTGCTACGCAGCCCAGCGCGGGGCAAGCCCGCTCGCCACAGGGTAAGTCGTCAGTTTCTGAAAGTTGTGTAGAGACCTAGGGTTATCCCAGGCAAGCCAGCTCCCACATGTGATGGGTGGGCAAAGACCTGTGGGCTTGTTGTGGCGAGCGGGCTTGACGGAACGCCGCATCGCCCGCGTTGGGTGGCGGAGCCGCCCCAAGACCTGCCGGCTCGGTATGTCTGAAACAATCGCGGTGCCTGGGGTGGGGCTGCTGCGCAGCCCAGCGCGGGGCAAGCCCGCTCGCCACGGGGTGAGTCGTCAGTTAGAGACGTAGGGTTGTCCCAGGCCAGCCCGCTCCCGCGTTGTGGAGATTACTGCGCGTCGAATGCCTGCCCATTGATCCCCGAGCTATCCGGGCCCATCAGGTACAGGTACACCGGCATGATTTCTTCCGGCAGCGGGTTGTTGGCCGGGTTTTCTCCAGGATAAGCCTGGGCCCGCATGCTGGTGCGGGTGGCGCCTGGGTTGATGCTGTTGGCGCGCACTGCGGCAACGGTGTCGAGTTCGTCGGCCAGGGTTTGCATCAGGCCTTCGGTGGCGAATTTCGATACGCCATAGGCGCCCCAGTAAGCGCGCCCTTTGCGCCCGACGCTGCTGGAGGTAAACACCACCGACGCGTCCTGGGACAGCTTGAGCAGCGGCAGCAGCGTGGCAGTCAGCATAAACATGGCGTTGACGTTGATATGCATGACGCGCATGAAATTCTCGCCCGACAGCTGTTCGATCGGGGTGCGCGGGCCGATGATCGAGGCGTTGTGCAGCAACCCGTCGAGATGGCCGAATTCTTTTTCGATCATTGCCGCCAGCTCATCGTATTGATGGGGCAGGGCGGTTTCCAGGTTGAACGGAATCACCACCGGTTGCGGGTGGCCGGCGGCTTCGATTTCATCGTAGACCTGGGCCAGGTTGGCTTCGGTCTTGCCCAGCAACAGCACGGTGGCGCCGTGGGCGGCGTAGGTCTTGGCCGCAGCAGCACCAATCCCGCGACCGGCGCCGGTGACCAGGATGACCCGGTCCTTGAGCAATTCTGGGCGTGCGGAGTAATCAAACATAATCGACCTCAACAAAATTCAGTGGGGCAACACATATCTGAATGTGGGAGCGGGCTTGCTCGCGAAAGCGTAGTGTCAGTCAACTCTCTATCAGATGACCCACCGCCTTCGCGAGCAAGCCCGCTTCCACATTAGAGCTTCATTGGTTAGCCATTCAGCAGCTGCAGAGTGCGCTATCGAGCACTTTGCGCAGTTCCAGCGGATGATCGACCACAACGTCGGCACCCCAGTTGCGGGCGTTGTCGTCGGGGTGGATGTAGCCATAGGTGACGGCGGCGGTGCGGGTGCCGGCGTCGCGCCCTGACTCGATATCCCGCAGGTCGTCGCCTACGAACAGTACGCTGGCCGGGTCCAGGTCGAGCATCTTGCAGGCCAGGATCAGCGGTTCCGGGTCGGGCTTGCTGTTTTTCACGTGGTCCGGGCAGATCAGCAGCGCCGAGCGTTCGGCCAGGCCCAGTTGCTCCATGATCGGCTTGGCAAAGCGCAGCGGCTTGTTGGTGACCACGCCCCAGATCAGCTTGGACTGTTCGATGTCATCCAGCAGTTTGGCCATGCCATCAAACAGCTTGCTATGGATCGCGCAGCCCTTGAGGTAGCGTTCGAGGAACTCCAGGCGCAACGCTTCGAAGCCTGGGGACTCGGGGTCCATGGCAAACGTCACGGCAACCATGGCCCGGGCGCCGCCGGAGACTTCATCGCGGATATGCTGATCGTTGATCGGCGCAAGCCCGCGCTCGGCACGCATGGCCTGGCAGATGGCGATAAAGTCCGGCGCGGTATCGAGCAGCGTACCGTCCATGTCGAAAAGAACCGCTTTCAACTTCACAGGTTTATTCCTCTCGCAGGGTCTGGATCATGTAGTTGACGTCGACGTCGCTGGCCAGCTTGTAGTGCTTGGTCAGCGGGTTGTAGGTCAAGCCGATGATGTCCTTGACGGTCAGCCCGGCCTGGCGGCTCCAGGCACCCAGTTCGGAAGGACGGATGAATTTCTTGAAGTCATGGGTGCCGCGCGGCAGCAGCTTCATGATGTATTCGGCGCCGATGATCGCGAACAGGTAAGCCTTGGGGTTGCGGTTGATGGTGGAGAAGAACACCTGGCCGCCGGGCTTGACCATACGAAAACACGCGCGGATCACCGACGATGGGTCGGGCACGTGCTCCAGCATCTCCAGGCAGGTCACCACGTCGAACTGCTCGGGCATTTCCTCGGCCAGGGCTTCGGCGGTGATCTGGCGGTACTCCACGCTCACGCCCGACTCCAACTGATGCAACTGGGCCACGGCCAGAGGCGCCTCGCCCATGTCGATGCCCATCACTGTGGCGCCGCGCTGGGCCATGGCCTCGCTGAGGATGCCGCCGCCGCAGCCCACGTCGAGGACTTTCTTGCCGGCCAGATTGACGCGCTCGTCGATCCAGTTGACCCGCAGCGGGTTGATGTCGTGCAGGGGCTTGAACTCGCTCTCGCGGTCCCACCAGCGGTGGGCCAGGGCTTCGAATTTGGCGATTTCGGCGTGGTCGACGTTACTCATGGGTAGTCCTCTAAATCCGATAAAACGGTGTGCCTGGCCGGAATATTGATCCTGGGCCGGCGTTATTCGTGGTGTCCACTGATGCGCTGGCCCCAGGCAGCGGCCATGGCGCTCAGTTGCTGCTCATCCATACGGGTCAGTTGCCGGTCGTCGAGCAGTTGCTTGCCGCCGACCCAAAGGTGTTTCACACAATCGCGTCCGGTGGCATATATAAGCTGCGAGACCGGATCGTAGATCGGTTGCTGGGCCAGTCCTGAAAGGTCGAAGGCCACGATATCTGCGGCCTTGCCCACTTCCAGCGAGCCGATTTCAGCCTCCAGGCCCATGGCCCGCGCACCGTTGAGGGTGGCCATGCGCAGCGCACGGTGGGCATCCAGGGCGCTGGCCGAGCCGGCGACGGCCTTGGCCAGCAGCGCGGCGGTGCGGGTTTCGCCCAACAGGTCCAGGTCATTGTTGCTTGCTGCGCCATCGGTGCCTACTGCCACATTGACGCCGGCCTGCCACAAGCGTTCCACCGGGCAGAAGCCACTGGCCAGTTTCAGGTTGGATTCCGGGCAATGGATCACGCTGCTGTTGCTTTCTACCAGCAACGCCAGGTCGTCTTCGCTGATTTGGGTCATATGAACGGCCTGCAAGCGCGGGCCGAGCAGGCCCAGGCGCGCGAGTCGGGCCAGGGGGCGTTCGCCATACTGTTCCACGGACTGCTGCACTTCAAAGGCGGTTTCGTGGACATGCATATGAATGGCGGCGTCCAGCTCCTCGGCGATCACCCGGACTTTTTCCAGGTTTGCATCGCTGACGGTATAGGGCGCATGGGGGCCAAAGGCGATTTTGATCCGTGGGTGATGCTTGAGGTCGCCAAACAGCTCCACGCCTTGGCGGACCGCCTCGTCGGCATTGGCTGCGCCGGGTATCGGGAAGTCGAGGATCGGAATGGCAATCTGTGCCCGCAGGCCGCTGTTGTGTACGCGTTCGCTGGCGACCTTGGGGAAGAAGTACATGTCTGAGAAGCAACTGATGCCGCCCTTGATCTGCTCGGCAATCGCCAGGTCGGTGCCATCACGTACAAACGCCTCATCGACCCACTTGGCTTCGGCCGGCCAGATATGTTGTTGCAGCCAGGTCATCAGTGGCAGGTCGTCGGCCAGGCCGCGAAACAGGGTCATCGCCGCGTGGCCATGGGCGTTTACCAGGCCCGGGCTGAGCAGCACTCCGGGCAACTCGCGCACTTCATGGGCTGCCAGCTTCAGCGCCTGCGCGCGCGGGCCGATAAACGCGATGCGCCCGTCGCGGATGCCCAGGCCATGCGCCTTGAGCACCACGCCCGCAGGTTCGACCGGTACCAGCCAGCTTGGCAGTAGCAGTAAGTCGAGCGGGGCGGCAGGTGGCGTCATAGCGGGCATCGTCCAGGGCGGTCATATAAAGAGGGCGAAGTATACCCGAGCGTCCTGGCTGGCGGATCGCTATAATCCGCGGCTTTTGTTGATGAGTACGGGGTGAGGGATGCGCGATCGACTGTTGGCAGCGGAGAAAGTGAAGGCCATCGATTGGCGTGATGGCGCACTGCACCTGCTCGATCAGCGTGCGCTGCCCTCCCGGGAAAACTGGGTGACCTGCGCGACGGCCGACGAAGTGGCCGCGGCCATTCGTGCGATGGTGGTGCGGGGCGCGCCGGCCATCGGCATCAGCGCCGCCTATGGGCTGGTGCTGGCCGCGCGCGCGCGGATCGCCGAGGGCGGTGACTGGCAGGCTTCATGGGAGGAGGACTACGCGCTGCTGGCCGATTCCCGTCCCACCGCGTCGAACCTGTTCTGGGCCATCAAGCGCATGCGTGATCGCCTCGATCGCCTCAAAAAGCACGCCGATCCGCTGGTGGTGCTGGAGGCTGAAGCCATCGCGATCCATGAAAGCGACCGTGAAGCCAACCTCACCATGGCGCAATTGGGCGTCGAATTGATCCGCAAGCATCAGGGCAATGCCCAGGCGATCCTGACCCATGGCAACGCCGGGGCCTTGGCGAGCGGTGGTGTAGGCACTGCGCTGGGGGTGATCCGTGCGGCGTTTCTGGAGGGCATGGTCGAGCAGGTCTATGCCAACGAAACCCGCCCCTGGCTGCAAGGCTCGCGGTTGACCGCCTGGGAACTGGCGGGCGCGGGCATTCCGGTCACGGTGAATGCCGACTCGGCTGGCGCGCATATTCTCAAGACCAAGGGGGTGACCTGGGTGATTGTGGGGGCTGACTGCATCGCCGCCAATGGCGATGTGATCAGCAAGATCGGCACCTACCAGTTGGCCGTGTGCGCCATGCACCATGGTGTGCGCTTTATGGTGGTGGCGGCGAGTTCGACCCTGGACCTGATGATGGCTACTGGTGATGACGTCGCCCTGGAAGAGCGGGATGCCGGCGAGCTGCTGAACGTCGCCGGGCAGCGATTTGCCGCTGATGTAACAGCCTTCAACCCGGTGTTTGACGTCACACCGGCGGACCTGATCGACGTGATCGTCACCGAAAAAGGCATCGTCGAGCGGCCTGATACCGCCAAGATCGCCAAACTGATGTGCCGTAAGCGCCTGCATTGAGGGCTTTGGTGTCTGGCAGATTGCAATCGCGGGCAAGCCCGCTCCCACATTATGAGTGCCTTCATAAAACAACGGTGGGAGTGGGCTTGCCCGCGATTGGCCCGAAAAGCCAGCAAAACCCTCGGATCCACAGGCAAATCCTAGCCTCTATTCAGCTCTGAGCCCCTCTCGTCGCCCTCAAGCCTGTCATCCGTCAACTTACTACGCTCCATGCGCATCTGGGGGATAGGTGCGTGGCGGCGATTGTGATACCATTCGGCGGTTTCCAAGGTCACCCCAAGGGGCGACCTTTAATGCGCAGATCCGTGTCATAACTCGTTGATTTGTCGTAAGTCGTTGCCAGGCATCATGCCGGCGGCGGCGAGCTTCGTTCGTCCCATATGGATGTGACGAGGTTTCACCCGAAAAAGGAATCAGGCTTCTCATGGGCGAACTGGCCAAAGAAATCCTCCCGGTCAATATCGAAGACGAGCTGAAACAGTCCTACCTCGACTATGCGATGAGCGTAATTGTCGGGCGGGCACTGCCTGATGCGCGCGATGGCTTGAAGCCCGTGCACCGGCGTGTGCTGTTCGCGATGAGCGAGCTGGGTAACGACTGGAACAAGCCGTACAAGAAATCTGCCCGTGTTGTCGGTGACGTGATCGGTAAGTATCACCCTCACGGCGACACTGCGGTGTACGACACCATCGTTCGGATGGCCCAGCCGTTTTCCCTGCGCTACCTGCTGGTAGACGGCCAGGGCAACTTCGGTTCGGTGGACGGCGACAACGCCGCGGCCATGCGATACACCGAAGTGCGCATGACCAAGCTGGCACACGAGCTGCTGGCCGACCTGCACAAAGAAACCGTGGACTGGGTGCCGAACTACGACGGCACCGAAATGATCCCGGCGGTCATGCCGACCCGTATTCCCAACCTGTTGGTCAACGGCTCCAGCGGTATCGCCGTGGGCATGGCCACCAACATCCCGCCACACAACCTCGGTGAAGTCATCGACGGTTGCCTGGCGCTTATCGACAACCCCGAGCTGACCGTCGATGAGCTGATGCAATACATCCCCGGCCCGGACTTCCCGACCGCCGCGATCATCAACGGTCGCGCCGGCATCATCGAAGCCTATCGCACCGGCCGTGGCCGCATTTATATGCGCGCCCGCTCGATGATCGAAGACATCGACAAGGTCGGTGGCCGCCAGCAGATCGTCATCACCGAACTCCCGTACCAGTTGAACAAGGCACGCCTGATCGAGAAGATCGCCGAGCTGGTTAAAGAGAAGAAGCTCGAAGGCATCACCGAACTGCGCGACGAGTCTGACAAAGACGGTATGCGCGTGGTGATCGAGCTGCGTCGTGGCGAAGTGCCTGAGGTGATCCTCAACAACCTCTACGCCCAGACCCAACTGCAAAGCGTGTTTGGTATCAACGTCGTGGCCCTGATCGACGGTCGCCCGCGCATCCTGAACCTCAAGGATCTGCTGGAAGCCTTCGTGCGTCACCGTCGCGAAGTGGTGACCCGCCGCACCGTGTTCGAACTGCGCAAGGCCCGCGAACGCGGGCACATCCTGGAAGGCCAGGCGGTTGCGCTGTCGAACATCGACCCGGTTATCGCCCTGATCAAGGCTTCGCCGACCCCGTCGGAAGCCAAGGAAGCGCTGATCAAGATGCCGTGGGAATCCAGCGCCGTCGTGGCGATGGTTGAACGTGCCGGTGCCGATTCGTGCCGTCCGGAGACCCTGGACCCGCAATACGGCCTGCGTGATGGCAAATACTTCCTGTCGCCGGAACAGGCCCAGGCCATCCTGGAACTGCGTCTGCACCGTTTGACCGGTCTGGAGCACGAGAAGCTGCTGGCCGAGTATCAGGAGATACTCAACCAGATCGGCGAGCTGATCCGCATCCTCAACAGCGCCGTGCGCCTGATGGAAGTGATCCGCGAAGAACTGGAAGTGATCCGCGCCGAATACGGCGACGTGCGCCGCACCGAAATTCTTGATGCGCGCCTCGACCTGACCCTGGGTGACATGATCCCGGAAGAAGAGCGCGTGGTGACCATTTCCCACGGTGGCTATGCCAAGACCCAGCCTTTGGCTGCGTACCAGGCCCAGCGCCGCGGTGGTAAAGGTAAATCGGCTACCGGTGTGAAGGATGAGGACTACATCGCTCACCTGCTGGTTGCCAACAGCCACACCACGCTGTTGCTGTTCTCCAGCAAGGGCAAGGTGTACTGGCTCAAGACCTACGAAATCCCGGAAGCGTCCCGCGCTGCCCGTGGCCGTCCGCTGGTCAACCTGTTGCCGCTGGACACCGATGAATACATCACCACCATGCTGCCGGTCGAGGAATACACCGAGGGTCACTTCATCTTCATGGCAACCGCCAAAGGCACCGTGAAGAAGACCCCGCTGGAATCCTTCAGCCGCCAGCGCAGCGTGGGCCTGATCGCCCTGGAGCTGGACGAAGGCGACGTGCTGATCTCTGCGGCCATTACCGATGGCGAGCGGGAAGTCATGCTGTTCTCCGACGGTGGCAAGGTGACGCGCTTCAAAGAGTCCGACGTGCGTGCGATGGGCCGTACCGCCCGTGGTGTGCGCGGTATGCGCCTGCCGGAAGGGCAGAAGCTGATTTCCATGCTGATCCCGGAAGAAGGCAGCCAGATCCTTACGGCTTCGGCCCGTGGTTATGGCAAGCGCACCGCTATCAGCGAGTTCCCCGAGTACAAGCGTGGCGGCCAGGGTGTGATCGCCATGGTCAGCAACGATCGCAACGGCCGTCTGGTCGGCGCGGTCCAGGTGCTGGATGGCGAGGAAATCATGCTGATTTCCGACCAGGGCACCCTGGTACGTACCCGTGTTGATGAAGTGTCGAGCCTGGGCCGTAACACCCAGGGCGTGACCTTGATCAAGCTGGCCAGCGACGAGACCCTGGTGGGCCTGGAGCGTGTCCAGGAGCCATCGGAAGTCGAAGGCGAGGAGCTGGAAGGTGAGGAGTTCGATGGCGAGGTGATCGCAGCCGGCGATGACAGCGTCGACGAGCCAACCCTCGATGCTGCCGCAGACGAAGAAGAACCGCAGGAATAAGCGGACAACCAAGGGGGCGGATGAAGATTCGCCCCCTTGTTATTTGTCCCTTTTGAAAGTTTGCAATACTGCGCATTCCCCTGTGGGAGCGGGCTTGCTCGCGAAAGCGGCGTATCAGTCAGCGCATAGGCGGGCTGACACACCGCTTTCGCGAGCAAGCCCGCTCCCACAGGGGTTATGTGTCGAACACGAATTATGTGACCAACAGATCAGAGCGAGATTGGATGTGAGCAAGAGAGCCTATAACTTCTGTGCTGGTCCCGCGGCACTTCCTGAAGCAGTCCTGCAGCGCGCGCAGGGTGAACTCCTCGACTGGCATGGCAAAGGCCTCTCCGTGATGGAAATGAGCCATCGCAGTGATGAGTTCGTGTCCATTGCCACCAAGGCCGAGCAGGATCTGCGTGACCTGCTGGACATCCCGTCGGACTACAAGGTGCTGTTCCTGCAAGGCGGCGCCAGCCAGCAGTTCGCCCAGATCCCGCTGAACCTGCTGCCGGAAGACGGCACTGCCGACTATATCGATACCGGTATCTGGGGGCAGAAGGCCATTGAAGAGGCCTCGCGCTACGGCAACATTAACGTGGCCGGTACTGCCAAGCCCTACGATTATTTCGCTATTCCAGGTCAGAACGAGTGGAAGTTGTCCAAGGACGCGTCCTATGTTCACTACGTCCAGAACGAAACCATCGGCGGCCTGGAATTCGACTGGGTACCTGAAGTCGGTGATGTCCCGTTGGTGTGCGATATGTCCTCGGACATTCTCTCGCGCCCGATGGATGTGTCCCGCTACGGCATGATCTACGCCGGCGCGCAGAAGAACATCGGCCCGAGCGGCATCCTGGTCAACATCATCCGTGAAGACCTGCTCGGTCGTGCCCGCTCGGTGTGCCCGACCATGCTCAACTACAAGGTCGCGGCCGACAACGGCTCGATGTACAACACTCCGCCGGCTTTTGCCTGGTACCTGTCGGGCCTGGTGTTCGAGTGGCTCAAGGAGCAGGGCGGCGTGGCAGCCATGGGCAAGCTCAACGAAGAGAAGAAGCGCACCCTGTACGACTTCATCGACGCCAGCGGCCTGTACAGCAACCCGATCAGCCTGAGCGCCCGTTCGTGGATGAACGTGCCGTTCCGCCTGGCCGATGACCGCCTGGACAAGCCATTCCTGGCGGGTGCCGACGAGCGTGGCCTGCTCAACCTCAAGGGGCATCGTTCGGTAGGCGGCATGCGCGCCTCCATCTACAACGCCGTCGACATCAATGCCATCAAGGCACTGGTGGCCTACATGGCAGAGTTCGAAAAGGAACACGGCTAATGTCTGAGCAAGAACTCAAGGCCCTGCGTGTACGCATTGACGCCCTGGACACCAAGGTCCTGGAGCTGATCAGTGAGCGGGCGCGGTGTGCCCAGGAAGTGGCGCGGGTCAAGATGGCTTCCCTGGCCGAAGGCGAAGTGCCGGTGTTCTATCGTCCAGAGCGCGAAGCCCAAGTGCTCAAACGGGTGATGGAGCGTAACCAGGGGCCGCTGGGCAATGAAGAGATGGCGCGGTTGTTCCGCGAAATCATGTCTTCGTGCCTGGCCCTCGAGCAGCCATTGAAAGTGGCGTACCTCGGCCCCGAAGGCACCTTCACCCAGGCGGCGGCGATGAAGCATTTCGGCCACGCGGTGATCAGCAAGCCGATGGCGGCCATCGATGAGGTGTTCCGCGAAGTGGCTGCCGGTGCGGTGAACTTCGGCGTAGTGCCGGTGGAAAACTCCACCGAAGGCGCGGTCAACCATACGCTTGACAGCTTCCTTGAGCACGACATGGTGATCTGTGGCGAAGTCGAGCTGCGTATTCACCACCACTTGCTGGTGGGCGAAAACACCAAGACCGACAGCATCAGCCGCATTTACTCCCACGCTCAGTCCCTGGCCCAGTGCCGCAAGTGGCTGGACGCTCATTACCCGAATGTCGAGCGCGTCGCGGTCTCCAGCAACGCCGAGGCGGCCAAGCGGGTCAAGGGTGAGTGGAATTCGGCGGCGATTGCCGGGGATATGGCTGCGGGCCTGTACGGCCTGACGCGCCTGGCCGAGAAAATCGAGGATCGCCCGGACAACTCCACGCGCTTCTTGATGATCGGCAGCCAGGAAGTGCCGCCGACCGGCGACGACAAGACGTCGATCATCGTCTCCATGAGCAACAAGCCGGGGGCGCTGCATGAGCTGCTGGTGCCGTTCCATGACAACGGGATTGACCTGACGCGCATTGAGACCCGTCCTTCGCGCAGCGGTAAATGGACCTATGTGTTCTTTATCGACTTCGTCGGCCACCACCGTGATCCGCTGGTCAAGGGTGTGCTCGAGAAAATCAGTCAGGAAGCCGTGGCACTCAAGGTGCTGGGTTCCTACCCAAAAGCGGTTTTGTGAGGCTTTGACATGAGTGGCAACTTCCTCGCCCTGGCGCAGCCGGGCGTGCAACAACTGTCGCCTTACGTTCCAGGCAAGCCTGTGGACGAGTTGGCGCGCGAGTTGAATCTGGACCCGGCGAAGATCGTCAAGCTGGCCAGCAATGAAAACCCCCTGGGGCCAAGCCCCAAAGTGCTGGCGGCGATCCGCGAAGAGTTGGCGGAACTGACCCGTTATCCCGACGGTAACGGCTTTGCCCTCAAGTCCCTGCTGGCCGAGAGCTGCCGGGTCGAGTTGAGCCAGGTGACCCTGGGTAACGGTTCCAACGACATCCTGGAACTGGTGGCGCGTGCCTATCTGGCCCCGGGCCTGAATGCGGTGTTCAGTGAGCACGCGTTTGCGGTGTATCCGATTGTCACCCAGGCTGTCGGCGCCGAGGCGCGGGTGATTGCGGCCAAGGACTGGGGGCATGACCTGCCGGCCATGCTGGCGGCCATCGATGCCCAGACCCGCGTGGTGTTTATCGCCAACCCGAACAACCCGACCGGTACCTGGTTCGGTGCCGACGCGCTGAACGAGTTCCTGCAGGATGTGCCTGGGCACGTGTTGGTGGTGCTGGACGAGGCCTACATCGAATACGCCGAAGGCAGTGACTTGCCCGACGGCCTGGACTTCCTCGCGGCCTACCCGAACCTGCTGGTATCGCGCACGTTCTCCAAGGCTTATGGCCTGGCGTCGCTGCGGGTTGGCTACGGGTTATCCACAGCCGTTGTCGCGGATGTGCTGAACCGCGTGCGCCAGCCATTCAACGTCAACAGCCTGGCGCTGGCGGCGGCCTGTGCGGCGCTCAAGGATGCCGAGTACCTGGAAGAAGGGCGGCGGATCAACGAAAGCGGTATGCAGCAGCTGCAGCAAGGCTTTCGTGAGTTGGGCCTGGGCTGGATTGAGTCCAAGGGCAACTTTGTCTGCGTAGATCTCGCCCAGGAGGCCGCTCCGGTATTCCAGGGCCTGCTGCGCGAAGGCGTGATCGTGCGTCCGGTGGCCAATTACGGCATGCCCAACCATTTGCGTATCACCATCGGTTTGCCGGCTGAAAACAGTCGCTTCCTTGAGGCGCTGGCCAAGGTCCTGGCCCGTGGTTGATGTGATTGCAATGCAACCTGTTGTGCCTGTGATCGGTCGCCTGGTGGTGGTCGGCCTGGGATTGATTGGCGGCTCCTTTGCCAAGGGCCTGCGTGAAAGCGGCCTGTGTGGCGAAGTGGTCGGTGTGGATCTGGACCCGCAATCGCGTCGGTTGGCGGTTGAGCTGGGGGTGGTGGACCGCTGTGAGGCGGACTTGGCCCTGGCATGCCAGGGCGCCGATGTCATTCAGTTGGCGGTACCGATCCTGGCCATGGAAAAACTGCTGGGGCTGCTGGCTGGCATGGACCTGGGCCAGGCGATCCTCACGGATGTCGGCAGTGCCAAAGGCAATGTTGTACGCGCGGCGCGGCTGGCGTTTGGCGGCATGCCGGCGCGGTTCGTGCCGGGGCACCCGATCGCTGGCTCCGAGCAGAGCGGGGTGGAAGCCTCCAACGCCCAACTGTTCCGTCGGCACAAGGTGATCCTCACGCCGTTGCCAGAAACCGATCCCGCCGCCTTGGCGGTGGTGGATCGGCTGTGGCGCGAGCTGGGGGCGGATGTCGAGCATATGCAGGTCGAGCGTCATGACGAAGTGCTGGCGGCGACCAGTCATCTGCCGCATTTGCTGGCCTTTGGCCTGGTCGACTCCCTGGCCAAGCGCAACGAAAATCTGGAGATTTTCCGTTACGCCGCCGGCGGTTTTCGCGATTTCACGCGGATTGCCGGGAGCGATCCGGTGATGTGGCATGACATATTTCTCGCCAATCGCGAGGCCGTACTGCGCACCCTAGACACCTTCCGCAGTGACTTGGATGCCTTGCGCGATGCGGTCGATGCGGGGGATGGGCACCAGTTGCTGGGTGTTTTCACCCGTGCACGGGTAGCGCGCGAGCACTTCAGCAAGATCCTGGCGCGGCGTGCCTATATGGACGCCGCTGTCAACGCTGACGATGTGGTGTTTGTCGCCAGCCCCGGTGGGCAATTGAGTGGCAAGATCCGGGTGCCGGGGGATAAATCCATTTCCCATCGCTCGATCATGCTCGGGTCGCTGGCGGACGGTATTACCGAAGTCGAGGGGTTCCTTGAGGGTGAGGATGCCCTGGCGACCCTGCAGGCGTTTCGCGACATGGGTGTGGTGATCGAAGGTCCGCACCACGGGCGAGTGACCATCCATGGTGTGGGCCTGCATGGCTTGAAGCCGGCCCCGGGGCCGATCTATCTCGGCAATTCGGGCACGTCCATGCGCCTGCTGTCAGGCTTGTTGGCGGCGCAGCGTTTTGACAGTGTGCTGACCGGCGATGCTTCGCTGTCCAAGCGGCCGATGAATCGCGTGGCCAAGCCGTTACGGGCGATGGGCGCGGTGATCGAAACCGGGCCGGAAGGCCGGCCACCGCTGACTATTCGTGGCGGGCAGTCGCTCAAGGGGTTGAATTACACGCTGCCGATGGCTAGCGCCCAGGTCAAGTCCAGCCTGTTGCTGGCTGGCTTGTACGCCGAAGGCCGGACGGCGGTGACCGAGCCTGCGCCCACCCGTGATCATACCGAGCGGATGTTGCGCGGTTTTGGCTGCCCGGTGGAGGTCGTTGACGCAACGGTGGCGGTTGAGTCGGGTCATGCACTGTTGGCCACGCGCATCGAAGTGCCGGGTGATATCTCTTCCGCGGCATTCTTCCTGGTGGCCGCCTCGATTGCCGAGGGGTCCGAATTGTTGCTGGAGCATGTGGGAATCAATCCTACCCGCACCGGGGTGATCGATATCCTGCGTCTCATGGGGGCCGATATCACCCTGGAAAACCTGCGTGAAGTGGGCGGCGAACCGGTTGCGGACCTGCGTGTACGCGCGGCACCGCTCAAGGGTATCGAGATTCCCGAAGCGCTGGTTCCGCTGGCTATCGACGAATTCCCAGTGCTGTTTGTCGCCGCCGCTTGCGCCCAGGGGCGCACGGTATTGCGTGGTGCCGAAGAGTTGCGGGTCAAGGAGTCTGACCGCATCCAGGTAATGGCCGACGGTCTGTTGGCGCTGGGTGTGAAGTGTGTGCCGACCCCTGATGGGATTATCATTGATGGCGGCGGCATGGCCGGGGGTGAAGTGCATGCCCACGGTGATCATCGGATCGCCATGGCGTTCAGTGTGGCGTCCCTGCGTGCCACTGCGCCGATTCGTATCCATGACTGTGCCAACGTAGCTACATCTTTTCCGAATTTTCTTACACTGTCTGCCCAAGTCGGCATTCGTGTAGCCCAAGAGGCTCAATTGTGAATATCAAAGCACCGGTGATTACCATCGACGGGCCGAGCGGCTCTGGCAAAGGCACCGTCGCAGGCTTGTTGGCCAAGCGTCTGGGGTGGTGTCTGCTGGACTCCGGGGCGTTGTATCGCCTGCTGGCTTTCGCCGCACGTAATCATGGCGTCGACCTGACCAATGAAGCATCGTTGGTATTGCTGGCGGCTCACCTTGACGTGCAGTTCGTCGGCGCGACCGAAGGTCATTCGCTGCGCATTATCCTGGAAGGAGATGACGTAACCGATGATCTGCGTAACGAGCAGGTTGGCTCCTGGGCTTCCCAGGTGGCCGCCTTGCCGGCCGTGCGTGATGCCTTGCTCCAGCGTCAACGGGCTTTCCAGGAGCCGCCGGGCCTTGTGGCCGATGGCCGTGATATGGGTACCGTGGTGTTCCCTGAGGCGCCGCTGAAGATTTTCCTGACGGCCAGTGCCGAGGAGCGGGCGCGCCGCCGTTACTTGCAGTTGAAGGGCAAGGTGGATGGTGTTAGTCTGTCGAGTCTGCTAGATGAGATTCGTGCGCGCGATGAGCGTGACACCCAGCGTGCGGTAGCCCCGCTCAAACCGGCGGCTGACGCCATACAGCTGGATTCCACGGAATTGTCCATCGAGCAGGTGCTGGAACGCATCTTGAGTGAAATCGCCCTTCGCGATATCGCCGGATGACTCAGAGGAAGTGCAGGGGACCAGTCCTAGACCTGCGCTTCTTCTCTTATATGAACGTAACCCACACCGTCTGGGGTGTGGCAGATGGGCGTATTCTTCGCCCTTATCAACAGGAATTAAAATGAGCGAAAGCTTTGCGGAACTCTTTGAAGAAAGCCTAAAAACCCTGAACCTTCAGGCTGGCTCCATCATCACCGGTGTTATCGTTGATATCGATTACCAAGCTCGCTGGGTAACCGTTCACGCTGGTCTGAAGTCTGAAGCACTCATCCCGCTTGAGCAGTTCTACAACGACGCTGGTGACCTGACTATCAATGTCGGTGACGAAGTTCACGTTGCTCTGGACTCGGTTGAAGACGGTTTCGGTGAAACCAAGCTGTCCCGTGAAAAAGCCAAGCGCGCTGAATGCTGGATTGTTCTCGAAGCAGCCTTCGCAGCTGAAGAAGTGGTCAAGGGCGTTATCAACGGTAAGGTTAAAGGCGGCTTCACTGTCGACGTTAACGGCATCCGTGCGTTCCTGCCAGGTTCTTTGGTCGACGTTCGTCCAGTGCGCGACACCACGCACCTGGAAGGCAAAGAACTCGAATTCAAGGTCATCAAGCTCGACCAGAAGCGCAACAACGTTGTCGTTTCCCGTCGCAGCGTGCTGGAAGCAGAGAACTCCGCTGAGCGTGAAGCTCTGCTGGAATCCCTGCAGGAAGGCCAACAAGTCAAAGGTATCGTCAAGAACCTCACCGATTACGGCGCATTCGTCGATCTGGGTGGCGTCGATGGCCTGCTGCACATTACCGACATGGCTTGGAAGCGTATCAAGCATCCTTCCGAAATCGTCAACGTTGGCGACGAGATCGATGTCAAGGTTCTGAAATACGATCGCGAGCGCAACCGTGTTTCCCTGGGCCTGAAGCAACTGGGTGAAGATCCATGGGTTGCTATCAAAGCCCGTTACCCAGAAAGCACTCGCGTAACTGCGCGTGTTACCAACCTGACCGACTACGGCTGCTTCGCAGAGCTGGAAGAAGGCGTGGAAGGCCTGGTACACGTTTCCGAAATGGACTGGACCAACAAGAACATCCACCCTTCGAAAGTCGTACAAGTCGGCGACGAAGTGGAAGTTATGGTTCTGGACATCGACGAAGAGCGTCGTCGTATCTCCCTGGGCATCAAGCAGTGCAAATCTAACCCATGGGAAGATTTCTCTGGCCAGTTCAACAAGGGCGATAAAATCTCCGGCACCATCAAGTCGATCACCGATTTCGGTATCTTCATTGGTCTGGACGGCGGCATCGACGGCCTGGTTCACCTGTCCGACATCTCCTGGAACGAAGTTGGCGAAGAAGCTGTTCGTCGTTTCAAGAAGGGCGACGAGCTGGACACCGTTATCCTGTCGGTTGACCCAGAGCGCGAGCGCATCTCCCTGGGTATCAAGCAACTGGAAAGCGATCCGTTCTCCGAGTACGTTCAAGAGAACGACAAGGGTGCAATCGTTAAAGGCATCGTGAAGGAAGTTGACGCTAAAGGCGCCATCATCACTTTGGGTGACGATATCGAAGCGACTCTGAAAGCCTCCGAAATCAGCCGTGATCGCGTTGAAGACGCTCGTAACGTTCTGAAAGAAGGCCAGGAAGTAGAAGCCAAGATCATCAGCGTTGACCGCAAGAGCCGCGTAATCCAACTCTCCATCAAGTCGAAAGACGAGATCGAAGAGAAAGAAGCAATCCAGAGCCTGCGCGACAAGCCAGCTACCTCTGACATTGCTTCGGGTCCGACCACTCTGGGCGACCTGTTGCGTGCACAAATGGAAAAACAGAACTAAGTTCTGTCAGACCATATAAAAAGGGCGACTTCGGTCGCCCTTTTTTGTGTCTGGGATTTGGCGGTTGGAGTGAGGTGCGTGGCCGGCAAGGCGTGATCGCCCTTGAGGCGTCTTACGGGGTGCGATCTTGTTATCCAGGCACTCCATGGGCTTTTCTGGGGAAAGGTCGCCAGCGCTATCCTGAGCCCGGCCTGCTCTGGTCCTGGGTCTGGTAAGGGTTAGCATAATTTGCGCAAGATAAGTCAAGCCACAGGCTGTTCAAATTCATCTGGTCATGCTAAAACCTTCGGAGCGCTTTTCCTAGCTGCTTGAAAAAGAAGGGAAAAATATGACGAAGTCGGAGTTGATCGAACGAATTGTCACCCATCAAGGGCTGCTCTCATCCAAAGATGTGGAGTTGGCCATCAAGACCATGCTTGAGCAAATGTCCCAGTGCCTGGCCACTGGTGATCGGATCGAGATCCGCGGCTTTGGCAGCTTCTCGCTGCACTACCGCGCTCCACGCGTGGGCCGTAACCCGAAAACCGGCCAGTCCGTCAGCCTCGACGGCAAATTCGTGCCTCATTTCAAGCCGGGCAAGGAATTGCGGGATCGAGTGAACGAAGACGAAGAAGAAAACGTCTGAGTTTTTTTGGGATAGGAGAAGTTTATGCGCGGTGTAAAGCGCGTCGCCCTGGTACTGATTGTGCTGATCGCCGCCTTGGCGATCCTGGCATTCGTACTGGAAAACCAGCAAGACGTCGCCCTGGCGTTCCTGGGGTGGTCTACGCCACAGCTGCCGGTTTCGGTGTTTGTGACGTTGGCGTTGATTGTGGGGATGTTGGTGGGGCCGTTTCTGAGTTTGCTGGTTCGCCGTAAGAAACGCCCAAACCCCACACTGTAGGGTTAGTCGGAAGGCGCATACCGTTTGTCGCTTCGATTGCAGGTGTAAGCCTTTTGTTGGGCGTTGGCTCTACACCCCCCCCCTAGGATGCATTAGCGCTTCTCTGTCGTTAGGAAATAGTGATGTTGGGGCTCAACTGAATCATGTTCCCTGCAACTTCCTCAGTGAGTAGGAATTGCCCTACGGACATGTCAAGTCTTGTAATGTTATGACGAGATGGCAAAATGCAACCTGTTCTCGATTCCAGTCATTTTGTGTGTCCAAGGCTTGGCAGCGACGCTGGGCTTTTTGGCCGACCCTTATAAATACAAAAACCACAAGATTGTCTGCATAACGAGCCCGCAGTTTCTCTTTGAAGGCAGGTTTTTGTTGTGAGTAGTAGCTTCCGCGCACCCCCGATTCCTTCGTCCGACGAGATTGATCTTGTTGCACTTTTTCAGGTTATCTGGAAGCAGAAAAAATTAGTCTTGGCTGCTACCGCAAGCGCCGGGCTGATTGCTGCGATCTATGCGTTCCTCACGCCTCCTCAGTACGAAGTCAGCAGTGTGTTGCGCCCGGCCGCAATTAACGAGCTGGATGCTTTGAATCGCTCTGAGATTTATACGCTTCCTCCTGGTGATGCTCTTGTCAGAGTGGGCGCATCATTGGAGTCTTACGATACCCGCTTGGGTTTTTTCCGCTCAAACCAGAAATTGTTCAAGGCATTCGAGCAGCCTGGCAGGACCTTGGAGCAGAGTTTCGAAGAGTTTAACCGCAACTCTATTGAGCTCATTCTGCCCGACCCGAAGAAGGCTAACTCTCTCAGTGCCTATATCAAGCTTGAGATGAGTTATCCGAAAGGCGTGGATGGCGTCGCCATTCTCAATGGCTTCGTTGATTACGCGATTGCCACGGAACGTGAGCAAATTGCAGCGGATCTGGACGTCATCGTAAAAAACCGATTGAACGAGCTCAAGGGCAAGATTGATGCTGCCCGCTCTAATTACGAGGTTGATAAAGAGGCGCGGATTGCATCGCTGCGAGAAACCGATAGCTTGCGACGTGCGCAGTTGCAGGATGAACTCAAGGCGTTGCGAGCACAGTTGAAGACTGGGCGCATCGACCGAGTGGCGCAGTTGAACGAAGCCATCGGAATCGCCAAGTCCCTGGGGATCAGAAAGCCCAGCACGCCTTCCGCTCTGGGTGAGTCAGAGCGTAATGGCTCATCAAGTGTGATGCGTACCGAAATAAACAATCAGCAAATCCCTCTGTACTTCATGGGCGTCGAGGCGCTTGAGGCTGAACGTACTGTGTTGATGCAGCGTAAGTCCGATGACTTTACTGAGGGTCGTATCGCGCAGATTGCCAAAGAGCTTCAATTGCTCCAGTCGAACCGTGAGATTGAAGTGCTGAATCGTCGTGAAAACGAGGATCTGTTTCTGGCCGGTGTTCAGCCGGTGCGCGCTGAAGAGGCTCGCTTGCGTAACTTAAGCATTGATATGAGCCGGCTGAAGCTGGTAACTATCGATAAGCAAGCCCTTGAACCTTTACGTCCGGTCAAGCCTCAGAAGGCGTTGATTATCCTGCTTGGTCTGATCTTGGGTGGATTTGTCGGGGCATTCATTGCCGTGATTCGTCATCTTGTCAAGACCCGTCAATCTCAGCCCCAATCGGCAGCATTATCCATGCTGTCCAATTCGCCGACGATGGTGGGTAGCGATACAGGTTTGAACAAGCCGTAATAGATGCCTGCAAGAACCGCGCTGTGCTCTCCTGGCAGTGCGGTATTTCATTTCATTTGGAAACTAGCTTGCAACTTATTGTCTATAGCGCACTGGATAAGTGTTTTTCGGCTTTTGGGCTCGCGTGATACCTGGGGTCGGTCAGTGTGACTGGCGTTTGTAGGGGCGGTCCTCCTGCTCGTCGGGTTATTTCATGTAAAAAACGGCAGCGTCCTGCGGCGGATGGCTCATAATCACGCGAGTCGATCAACCTTGCCAGGGCGGTTATTTTCCCGCGTGGAGCGTTGACTACGTTGCGCAGGAGGCCTCCGCAGGGGAGAGCTCTGTCCGGAAAAAACGAGATTTTTATATTGGCGATTTCGGATTGCCGGCCACAGGCATTGAAATTGTGGCTCAATACCGAGAAGCTACGCGCTATTTTTCACCCGCCAACCCGTGTGTTGGCATTGGTGTAATGCAGATATTTAAGGAAGTTCTAAAGATATGACGGACATCAAACGCAAAGGCATCATCCTCGCCGGCGGCTCCGGGACGCGTTTGCACCCACTGACTCTGGGTGTATCCAAGCAAATGTTGCCTATTTTCGACAAACCGATGATTTTTTATCCGTTGTCGGTGTTGATGCTCGCTGGCATGCGCGAAATCTTGATCATCTCGACACCTGAAGATCTGCCTTGCTTTAAAAAGCTCCTGGGAGACGGCAGCCAGTACGGCATCCAGCTCAGCTATGCCGAGCAACCCAGTCCGGACGGATTGGCCCAGGCCTTCCTGATTGGCGAAGAGTTTATTGGTGATGATCCTTGCTGCCTGATCCTTGGCGACAATATTTTCTACGGCCAGCACTTTTCCGATAACTTACGCTCCGCCATGTCCCAGACATCCGGTGCGACAGTCTTTGGCTATCACGTATCGGATCCTGAGCGTTTTGGTGTGGTTGAGTTCGATGCCACTGGTCGGGCATTGAGCATCGAAGAAAAACCAACGAAACCGAAGTCTAACTACGCAGTTACAGGCTTGTACTTCTACGATAACCGAGTGGTGGACATTGCTAAGAGCATCAAGCCATCGCCGCGTGGCGAGCTTGAGATCACGGACGTCAATCGTGCCTATCTGGACGACAAGTCATTAACTGTAGAGATGCTGGGCCGTGGTTTTGCCTGGCTGGACACTGGTACTCACGAGTCGCTCTTGGAGGCGAGTCATTTCGTCCATACCATTGAGCACCGCCAGGGGCTTAAAGTCGCCTGCCTCGAGGAAATTGCGTTCCATAAAGGTTGGATCACTTCGGAGCAGCTAGGTGTTCAGGCGGAAAAACTGAAAAAGACAGGCTATGGCCAGTACTTGCAGAAACTTCTGGAAGAGGCTTCAAAGGCATGAAACTGATTCAGACTGCTATTCTTGACGTTGTAATCATTGAACCAAAGGTTTTTGTCGATGATCGCGGCTGGTTTATGGAAAGCTTTAACGAAGAGCGGTTTCATACAGCGCTTAAAGAGCTAGGGCTGCCGATCCCACGAGCGTTTGTTCAGGATAATCACTCCTGCTCAGCAAAGGGCGTGCTGAGGGGCTTGCACTTCCAGCGTGCGCCGCATGCCCAGGGCAAGCTAGTGCGTGTGGTACGGGGTGCTGCATTTGATGTGGCGGTGGATATTCGGCCTGAGTCCAGCACCTATTTGAAATGGGTCGGCGTGCATCTGAATACTACCAACAACCATATGCTCTGGATCCCAGAAGGGTTCGCACATGGCTTTGTCTCGCTAGAGGACGACACTCATTTTCTGTACAAGACCACCGATTACTATGCTAAGGATTCCGAGGGAGCGCTTCATTGGAGTGATCCGGCGCTGAATATTGATTGGCCTAATGCTGGAGACTACCTCGTCAGTGAAAAAGACGATAGCGCACCAGGGTTGGATGCCTTTCTGGAGGCGCAGCAATGAGTTTGATCGAGATTTTAGATATTGAATCGAGGGGGGATGAGCGAGGGCAACTGATCGCTCTGGAGAATAACAAGAATATTCCTTTCGCAATCAAGCGCGTTTATTACCTTACCCAAACCCGGGAAGACGTTGCTCGTGGTTTTCATGCTCACAAAGAGCTGATGCAGGTTGCGGTTTGCATATCTGGTCGATGCCTCATGAAATTGGATGATGGGGTCAATCAGGAGGAGGTCTGGCTGGACTCTCCTGTTAAAGCGATTCTCATCAGGAAGATGATTTGGCGTGAAATGCATCATTTCAGCCCTGATTGTGTCCTGCTTGTCTTGGCGAGCGAACTCTACGATGAGCAAGACTACATTCGTAGTTATTCTGACTTTAAGTTGCTGGCCAAGTCGAACTAAACTCTCGAGTGTAATAGAGCGCATGAAGATTACGAGCTAATGAGTGGGTTGGTTTTTAGTCTGTTGTTTGGCCGAAATGATCAGGTAATTGCAAAAATGATAAAGTTTTTAGAGTTAAAAGATATAAACAGCCTTTGCCGTGATGAGTTGGTCGCTGCTTGCACTCGTGTTGTTGACTCTGGTTGGTATATCGGCGGAACTGAACTTCAGATATTCGAACGCGAATTTGCAGCCTATTGCGGCACTCGACATTGCATCGGTGTGGCTAACGGTCTCGATGCTTTGGTATTGGTTATCAGAGCGTGGAAAGAGCTTGGCTACATGAGTGAGGGGGACGAAATCATTGTTCCATCCAATACCTATATCGCCAGTGTCCTGGCTATTTCTGAAAATGGACTGGTTCCTGTGCTGGTCGAGCCGGATCCCGACACACGGAATCTCTGTCCGATGGCAGTCGAGTCTGCCATCACGAAGAAGACCAAAGCTATTCTTCCTGTTCACCTTTATGGTCGAATGGCTGATATGCCCAAGATTATGGCCGTTGCCAAGCGACATGGCCTATTGGTGCTGGAGGATTCAGCACAGGCTCACGGTGCCCATATTGATGGGAAAAAGGCTGGCAGCTGGGGGGATGCATCGGGATTCAGCTTTTATCCAGGAAAAAATCTCGGCGCTTTAGGTGACGCGGGTGCCGTTACAACCAATGATGATAAGTTGGCCGTTACGATCCGGGCGTTGGGTAATTATGGATCGTATGAGAAGTACAAGAATACTTATCGCGGTGTAAATAGTCGGCTTGATGAAGTTCAAGCGGCTTGCCTCTCGGTCAAACTTAAGTATCTGGATGCACAAACCGCTTATCGTCGTGAAATTGCACAGTTGTATTCTGCGACAATCACGAATCCTCTTATTTCTTTGCCTGTCGCGTCAGAGTTTGATGCGTCAAGCAACTCCAGTCATGTGTGGCATGTTTATACGGTCTTGTGCGATCAGCGAGATGAGCTTCAAAAACATCTTGCGGAGCATGGCATACAAACATTGATCCACTATCCAATTCCGCCTCATCAGCAACAAGCATATTCAGAGCTTGCTGGTCATTCCTATCCTGTCGCGGAACGTATACATCAACGTATATTAAGTTTGCCGATTGGCCCTACGCTGTCGATGGCGGAGGCGCAGGTTATTGTCTCGGCGTGTAACAGTTTCGGTAGAAACTGATGAATCTTGTTAAAACCAGCCTTTTGAATGGCATCGCCGTTGCCATAAAAATGTTGACGTTGCTGGGGCTGAATAAGTTACTGGCTGTATACGTCGGACCTGGTGGTTATGCAGCAATCGGTCAGTTTCAGAACGTCGTACAGATGCTGACCACGTTTGCCAGCGGTGCCATCAATAATGGTGTGACTAAATATACAGCAGAGTATTCCGGGGACGAGTACCGACTACATGCTTTATGGAGGACCTCCGGTACTATTGTACTGGTAGGTGCAACAATTGCTTCGCTGTTGATAGCATTGCTTAGTAAAGAGTTGGCGTTGTGGGTTCTTGGGGATGCTGAGTTCTCTGGCGTGTTTCTTTGTTTTGCCGCTACGTTAATATTTTTTAGTTTTAATACTTTACTGCTCGCAGTATTGAATGGACGGAAGGAAATTGTTCTTTATGTATTTGCAAATATAGGAGGAAGCCTCTTTTCATTGATAGTTACCTCGATAATGGCGATCTACTTTGGGCTTTATGGCGCGTTGGTTGCTCTTGCGGTATATCAATCCTTAAGTTTCCTGGTTACCGTTGTCCTCTGCAGGAAAACAGTATGGTTTAAAGTTGGATTATTCTTTGGTGCTGTAGACCGTGCGGTTGCATTGCGGTTGGCGAAATTCACTGCCATGGCATTGACCTCTGCTATCTGTATGCCCATTAGTACGATACTTATTCGAAATGATATTGTTTCAATGCTTGGATGGGATGCTGCAGGTTATTGGGAGGCAATGCTAAGGCTCAGTGCGGCCTATCTTCTGTTGGTGACCACAACGCTGGCTGTTTACTATTTACCACGACTGTCTGAACTCCGTACGGCTAAAGAATTGATTTTCGAAATTAAGCAAGGCTACAAGATTATTCTGCCTGTTGCTGTTTTAGCTGGTGTCGCGATGTACGTTGCTCGCGACCTGATAATATTTTTATTGTTCACCACAGACTTTTCTCCAGTCCGTGAGCTGTTTGCTTGGCAAATGGTGGGAGATACGCTGAAAATCGGTAGTTGGATTCTTGCTTATTTACTCTTGGGCAAGGCGATGTACAAGACCTACATCGTTACGGAAATTGTTTTTTCTGCGTCCTATGTGCTATTTGCGTGGTTTTTTGTTCGTCAAGTTGGCTTGGAGGGCGTGGTGATGGCGTATGCGCTGAATTATGCACTTTATTGGTTCGTCATGATCGCGTGCGTGGCAGGGTATTTTAGAATGATGCGCAGCTCTTCATCCTCTGCAGTTGAATAAGGTGTACTAGATGCTGACGATTGTTATTCCTGCTTACAACCACGAACACTATGTCATTGAGGGGCTTGAGGCTGCATGTTCGGTTGATCTGCCGGGAACGGAAATTATAATTGTTGATGATGGATCCACTGATGCAACCAGATTGAAAATAGAACAGTTTCTTCAAGAGAAAAATCCAGGAAATGTTACTTTTGTGGTCAAGGAAAATGGCGGTGTTGTTTCATCTTTGGCTCTTGGGCTTGAAAGAGCAAAAACTGAATTTATTTATTTTGTCGCATCGGACGATATTCTTTGTTACGAGGGAATTACAGCCTGTATTCAGCAATTGGAAGACCATCCTGATGCGATGTTCTGCATCGGTGGCGGGGTAAGCTTTGCTAGCGATGACCCAGATGTAAATATCCCTGTTTATGGTGAGTTGCACGAACAGTTTTTTTCTATGAGTGCTTCTTCGCGAGCGAGTGCACTGTATTTGAACTACCCGCAGCCCATTCTTCTGCAGTCGACGGTGTTTAGGTGTGCTGGCTTGAAAGAGGTGGGGGGGTGGGATCCGCGAATTGTTCTAGATGACTATTCAATGTTCATCAAAATGTTTACTAAATTTCCATTGCTAAATCATGACTTTTTGTATGTGCCGGCACAAAAAGTGGTGAAGTATAGGCAACATGGTGCCAATGCTTACAAAAATGTGTCTCGACAATTTTTTATAATCAAGCAAATGCTGGATTTTTTGGCGCCTGCTGAGATTTATTCAAAAGCGCTGGGGAAAGTACTGGCGATGCATTTTTTAGGCGCTGTTCGATTAGGTCGTTTCAATGATGGTCTAAGCCTTTTTAAGAATGTATCAATGGGTGCTAAGTCATACTTTGTATATTATCTTGCCTCCTATGTTTTCAGTTATACAGGGCGAATGTTAAGTAAGTTGGTACGGAGAGTATTCGGTTGAAGCCATCAATCAATGAGCCTGTTCGTCGAATGTATTTTGATGGGCGGTGGAGGGTGACAACTCCGGGTGCCATTGTCGCATTTGTTTTTGTTGCAATAGCCTCATTATTGATTGCCTTGCGTCCCATGGGGTTGGATTACGATTATCAGACCTACTTGGAGTACTACGATAATATTCTTGCTGGTTATCCTCCAGCGGTTGAAGTTGGTTATAAGCTGATTACGATTTTTTTTGAGCAGATAGGGATTGGTTTTTTGGGGGTGTTGTATACATATGCTTTTATTGCGTTGTATGCAAAGTTTAAGTTTTTTCAGCGGTTAGAAAGTTATCGCAGTGTTCGTGAAGGGCTATTTTTTGGTGTTGTCTATTTTCTTGTGTTTTTCCCGGTCTGGGAATTGACGCAAATTCGTAATGCGGCGGCAATAGCAGTTGTTGCCTTGGCTATTCTTGAAGATCGTAAAATTAATTCGGTTTTTTATTTTTTACTTGCTGTGCTTTTGCATAACGTTAGTTTTTTGATCGTCGCCTTTTGGCTAGTTCAGCGTTTTTTTGGTTCATTGAAATACCCTATTGTCATAGGAGTGGCTTTAGTGATTTTTCTAGGGCTTGAGTATGCGCCTTACTATCAGCGCTATGCTGCCGATGTGTACAAAGAGGATTTTAAGCCGTTCTCTTTGAAGAACTTGTTTATAGTATTTACATTTATCTATATCCAGTTTTGTCGCCAGCCACTGCCGAAGAGTCTTGCTTATTATTCGATGGCTTTGTTGTCGTTTTATCTGGCAATGGGCAAGATGCCGGCTGCGGCCATCAGGGTTGCGGATATTTCACTTTTTTTTGCGTTGTTAGCTTTATCCCTCGCACATCTGCGGTTCAGTTGGCTCTATAAGCTTTTGACCATCTTTGCGTTGGGTTACGTTTTTACGAATATCAGTTATTTAGGGGAGAACCCTCTAATTAACCTGGACGCAATTTCATGGGCTGGCTGAGGAGCCGACCTCCTATTTTAGCGGTAAGTGAGTTTATGTTAGAGGTGGAAGTGGCTAAAGTTGCTGCGGTAGTGGTCGGCTATATGCCGGAAATAGACGTCCTGGACAGGCTTTTGATTTCGCTTGGTTCGCAGGTGGATGTGTTGATTTTTCTTGATAATGGAGCCTCATCAAACGTACTGATGGCCGCTCCTGTCGAGCGACAGTCCCTCGTTTATGTGGATATGGAGGGCAATAAGGGGCTCGGGGCGGCCTTGAATAAAGGTTTCGAATTGGCTGTTAATGCCGGTGTGGACTACGTAGTTACCTTTGATCAAGACAGTCATGCCGAACCTCAGTTAATCGCGAAGCTAGGCACGGCAATGGCTCAAGCAAAATTAAAAGATCCACGTTGTATTGCCGTCAGCCCGGCTTTTTTTGACCGTCGGGACGGGAAGAAAGTTAATTTTCCGTTTTATCAGTCTGTCAATGGCGTTATTAAACCCGTGTTTCATTCTGATGATGAGAATGGTTTGGTAAATGTTGATATTTTGATTACTTCTGGCATGTACATCAGTACACAGGCCTGGATTGAAGGACATCGATACGACGAAGGTTTGTTTGTCGACTTTACCGATTCTGAGTGGTGTTTTCGGGTTAGAGATCAAGGGTATGCACTTTACGGGTGTTTGAATGTTGAGATGGGGCATGCTTTATCCGATGCGCCACCTGTCAAGCTTTTTGGGTTGAGTTTTCTTCGATATTCCCCGGTGCGCCGATATTTCTTCTTCCGTGCCACAGTTGCGGTGTGTCGGATGAACCATATGCCAACGTGTTGGAAAAAACGCCTGTTGTTGGCTTTGGTCCTGCGTTTCTTCGCCAACCTATTGATCGACAAAAACAAAATCCAGTCTCTGAAGATGATGTTGCGCGGCGCGCTCCATGGCTGGCAAAAAAAACTTGGCCCACTGCGTTAATATTTAGCTGTGATTGAGTTCCCTCGTTCCAATACGTGGGTTAAGTATTAAAGGTAGAAAGTTATGCAACCACGTATTTTGGTTTTGCTCGCGGCTTACAATGGTATGCGTTGGATTTCTGAACAGGTCAATACGATCCTGAACCAAGAGGAGGTCTCTGTTTCATTGCTGATCAGCGTAGACCGCTCTGATGATGGCACTGAGAATTGGGTCGATCAGTTGTGCCAGCGTGACTCAAGGGTAAAAACGCTGGCCCACGGAGAGAAATTTGGAGGTGCGGCTCGAAATTTCTTTCGTTTGATAAGCGAAGCGCCGGTCGACGACTTTGATTACTTCTCATTTGCCGATCAGGATGATATCTGGCTTCCAAACAAGCTGATCAGTGCGACCAGGTTTATGCTTGAGCAAAAGTCTGACGGCTACTCAGGTAATGTCACTGCATTTTGGCCTGATGGCCGTGAGTCGATCATCGTGAAGGCTCAGCCACAGGTGGCATTTGATCATTTGTTTGAAGCGGCAGGTCCTGGGTGCACGTATATCTTTACCCAAGCGTTGTTTGCCGAGCTTCAGCGAGATATCAATAGTCGCTTGGCGCAGGTGCAGAATGTCACCCTACATGATTGGTATTGTTACGCCTACAGTCGTTCACACGGCTTTAAATGGGTGATTGATGCCCAGCCGTATATGCGCTATCGCCAGCACGGGGGTAACCAGGTTGGTGTGAATAGCGGTGCTAAAGCATTTAAAAAACGGTTATCTCAGGTTTTTGATGGCTGGTGGCTAAATCAGGCTGCGCTGATTTCCCGCATGGTCGGCATGGAAAATGACCCTTTTGTTCGGCGCTGGATCGGACTGGGGCGATGGGAGCTGCTCTGTCTAGCAGGCAGTGCCTGTAAGTGCCGTAGACGGCTACGAGATAAATTTGTTTTCGGTGGGCTGTGTCTGATGTTGGCGTTGTTGAGGCAAAAAAAATGAAAACCCAGCTATTGATTACTGGCAGTAGTGGTTTCGTCGGGCGCCAACTGATTCGACAGTTACAGGGCCATTCAAATTACAACACACGTGCTCTTGTCCGCACTATGCCCGATGTTTTGGCGACTGATGTTGATTACGTGCAGCTCTCTGACTTTTCCACTGTGACAGCGGAGCACCCGGCTATGCGGGGTCTTGACGTTGTTGTACACCTGGCATCACGCGTGCACGTCATGAATGATACAGAGTCTGATCCTCTCGAAGCGTTTCGCAGAGTGAATGTGGGCCACACGCTACAATTAGCCCGTAGCGCTGTTGCAGCTGGGGCGAAACGTTTTATTTTCGTCAGTTCGGTCAAGGTCAACGGTGAGCAGACGGCTTTCGGCAGGCCATACAGTGAAACCGATAATCCTTTGCCTGTTGATCCTTATGGTATCTCAAAAATGGAGGCCGAAGATGCGCTCAGAGAACTTGCAGCGCAAACAGGTCTTGAGGTAGTCATTGTCCGCCCCGTGCTGGTTTATGGGCCGGGTGTGAAGGCTAATTTTGCGAATATGATGAGGTGGTTGAAAAAGGGCGTTCCGTTGCCCTTTGGTGCTATTAGCAACCAGCGAAGTCTTGTGGCATTAGATAACTTGGTCAGTTTTATTCTGACCTGCGTATCTCATCCAGCCGCTGCTAACCAGACGTTTTTGATCAGTGATGGTGAGGATGTATCCACCACTCAATTGTTAATTCGATTAGGCGAGGCCTTGGGGTCACCTGCCAGACTCATCCCGGTTCCTGAGTGGTTGTTGGTGTTAGGGGCCACTTTGCTGGGTCGCAAGGCGCTATCCCAGCGACTGTGTGGTTCGCTGCAAGTGGATATTACAAAAAGCCGGCAACTATTGGGCTGGGCGTCAGTCGTTACCCTTCAAGAAGGGCTCAATGCAACTGCGCAACATTACCTTAGTGAGCAAATTTAATGACGTATTGGTACATCTTTCCCCTTGTCGCGCTTGTGTCCCTGTTACTGACAGCCGTACTGCGCCGATATGCACTGCGTCGTAGCATCATTGATATTCCTAATGCTCGTAGCTCTCATACGGTACCAACGCCCAGAGGAGGCGGGGTAGCAATTGTACTCACGTATGCATTTTCGCTATTCGTGTTGGCACTCCTGCAATGGGTGTCCATTGCTGAAAGTGTCGCGCTCTTAGGGGCGGGTCTACTGATCGCAGTGATTGGTTTTATGGACGATCACGGTCATATAGCTGCGCGTTGGAGGCTGTTGGGTCATTTTGTCGCTGCCGGCTGGGCACTTTTCTGGATGCAAGGGTTGCCCCCAATTACAGTTTTTGGCTTTTCTTTGAACCTTGGATGGTTTGGCCATTTAATTGGCGCATTTTACTTGGTTTGGATGCTGAATCTTTATAATTTCATGGACGGAATAGATGGCATCGCCAGTCTAGAGGCTATTTGTGCGTGCGTCGGTTTGTCGCTGATTTATTTTTTTAGTGGCTATGAAACGTTGATATGGTCTCCTCTTTTATTAGCCATGGCCGTTGCAGGATTCTTATATTGGAACTTCCCACCTGCCCGAATTTTCATGGGGGATGCAGGGAGCGGATTTCTCGGCATTGTTCTGGGCGGATTTTCTATACAGGCAGCCTGGATTGGCAGTGAGTTTTTTTTCGCTTGGTTAATCATGTTGGGAGTATTTGTTGTAGACGCTACCTTTACCTTGGCTAGGCGACTGGCCCGGGGAGACAAGGTCTATGAGGCTCATCGTAGCCATGCATATCAATTTGCCTCACGCCAATTTGGAAAGCACCTGCCGGTAACGGTGTCTATTGGTGTCATCAACGTTGTCTGGCTTTTCCCTCTGGCTCTCTGCGTTACGTTACTGGGACTGGATGGCTCTCTGGGCTTAGTAATCGCTTATGTGCCATTGCTGTTATTGGCCGTAAAATATAATGCGGGTATGCGTGAGTAGATGCTCTGGCAAGGACGGTATTGACCGCTTTTTTCTTCTCATTCCGGCATAACCTGTATGATCAGGTAGCTTCGTGAATGAAACCAAAAGCTTTAGTTTCAATCCGTGCGGCATGACGTTCGCAGAAGCGACGGGCGGTAGCTGCTCGTTGAGAGTTTTAATTTAATTGTGAGTAGTAAGGTCGTCAGAAAAACATGGATAAATTACGAACATTCCTGCTGAACCTCCCTCGCAGGCAAAAGCGCATTCTCCAGGTCATTGCCGACATCATTCTGGTCTGGCTCGCCCTCTGGATGGCGTTTGTTGTTCGTCTAGGGATCGATGAGTTGGTCAACCCCGTCGTACTGCATTCTTGGCTGTTCATCAGTGCGCCAATTGTTTCCATCCCGCTGTTTATCCGTTTTGGCATGTATCGCGCCGTGATGCGCTACTTCGGCAACGATGCACTCATCGCGATTATCAAGGCTGTCAGCCTGTCGGCGTTGATTCTGGGGGTTGTCGTCTATTGGTACAGCAACCACGAAAATGTGGTGCCACGTTCTATCGTGTTCAACTACTGGTGGCTCAGTCTGATCATGATTGGTGGATTACGCCTAGCCATGCGCCAGTACTTTCTGGGGGATTGGTTTGCAGCTGCCCAGCATGTACCGTTTACCAGTCGCGATGATGGCCTGACCAAGGTTGCGATCTACGGTGCAGGTGCTGCCGGCAATCAACTGGTTGCGGCGCTTCGTATGGGGCGAGTCATGCGCCCGGTGGCGTTTATCGATGACGACAGCAGCATCTCTGATCGCGTCATCTCCGGCCTTCAGGTGTTTAAACCCAAGCATATTCAACAGATGATCGATGCCACTGGGGCCCAGGAAATCCTGTTGGCCATTCCGTCGTCCAATCGTGCTCGACGTCGCGAGATTCTTGGCCTGCTGGAAGGGTTTCCGTTGCACGTGCGTAGCGTGCCGGGCTTTATGGATCTTGCCAGTGGCCGGGTGAAGGTCGATGACATTCAGGAAGTAGACATTGCCGACTTGCTGGGGCGTGATGCAGTGCCTGCCCAGGGTGACCTGCTGGAGCATTGCATCAAGGGGCAGAGCGTCCTGGTGACGGGGGCAGGTGGTTCTATTGGTTCAGAGCTTTGCCGGCAGATCCTGGCGTTGCGTCCTACTACCTTGCTGTTGTTCGAGCACAGTGAGTTTAATCTTTACAGTATTTTGTCGGAGCTGGAGCAGCGTGTCACCCGTGAGTCGCTGCCTGTCCGTTTGCTACCCATCCTGGGCTCGGTACGAAACCAGGTAAAATTGTTCGACGTGATGAAGACCTGGCATGTTGATACGGTCTACCACGCGGCAGCTTACAAACATGTGCCGATGGTTGAGCACAACATCGCCGAAGGCGTCCTGAACAATGTCATCGGTACATTGAATACCGCCCAAGCGGCGCTTCAGGCGGGGGTCTCTAACTTTGTGCTGATCTCCACGGACAAGGCCGTGCGCCCGACTAATGTCATGGGCAGTACCAAGCGCCTGGCCGAGTTGACGCTGCAGGCGTTGAGCCGTGAGCTGGCACCGGTATTGTTTGGCGACAAGGCCAACATTTCTCGCGTCAATAAGACTCGCTTTACCATGGTTCGTTTTGGCAATGTGCTGGGCTCTTCTGGCTCGGTTATTCCGTTGTTTCACAAGCAGATCAAGTCAGGCGGGCCACTAACAGTCACTCATCCAAAGATCACGCGTTACTTCATGACCATACCTGAGGCGGCACAGTTAGTGATCCAGGCAGGCTCAATGGGGCAGGGCGGGGATGTATTCGTGCTTGATATGGGCGAACCGGTGAGAATTGTCGAGCTGGCAGAGAAGATGATTCACCTGTCCGGCCTGAGTGTTCGCTCGGATAAAAATCCCCATGGTGATATCGCCATCGAGTTCACCGGATTGCGTCCTGGTGAAAAGCTCTACGAGGAGTTGCTGATTGGCGACAACGTCGTGGCCACCCAGCATCCGATGATCATGAGTGCCAACGAGGATCATCTGGATTGGGAGATACTCAAAGGGAAGCTGACAGAGTTACTCGCGGCGGTTGATGCGGACGACTACAGCAGGGTCCGTCAACTACTACGCGATACGGTCAGTGGATATGCCCCGGATGGCGAGATCGTGGACTGGATCTACCAGCAGCGTCGCCTGGAGCCTTGAGGGGGGGCTGGCTCATCAGTGAAGCCTATAAAAGGTTTACTGATGAGCCCGCATCAAACGGGGCTTACGAAAATTCCTTGATCCACTCAGCGACAGCTTTCTCTGGATAGCCGCGGTGGAAATGTCGGCGCCATGGATAGGCGTGATTCCCCGAACCATCCTTCAATTTGATCTTCTCCGTGCCGCAAATGAATTTTGCGGGCGAGCCGGCAACCACGGCATCTGGATTGACGTCTTTGTTCACGGAGCTATGGGCACCTACTAATGCGCCTTTTTTGACGGTCACACCAGGCAATATGACCGACATGGTGGCGATGACCGCGAAGTCTTCGATAGTTACCCCGGCCATCACTTCGCTCGGTGGATGAGGATCGTTGGTCAGTACCACATAGGGGAAGATCCAGACGTAATTGCCCACGGTCGAGTGCTGTCCAATGTGGACATTACTATGGCATTTGACATAGTCACCAATCTCGCAATGTCCTTGGATATCGCCCAATGTGCCAATCTGGAAACCGTCCCCGGCTGTTGTCAGCTCTCTTATCGTGACTCGATGGCCGGTAACCAGTTTTTCACCAAAAGTCGAACCTTCGTAAAATACGCTATGCGAACGGATGACGGCACCGTTACCAATGATCAGCGGGCGTCCATTTGCAAGTTTTGTCGGTAAGCCTATTTCACAGTATGCACCGATCTCGGTGTTATCACCGATAACGGCATTTTTATGAATAATACTGTAAGGGCCAATACTGACATTGTTCCCGATCTTCGCACCGTCATTTACGATTGCGGTCGCATGTATCATTGAATTCTCCCTTCTGACAACGCACTTTGAATTAAATAAGTGCCTTGTTTGCGAATTAGTATTTGTAAAAGCCCTGGCCTGTTTTTCTACCGAGATGATTGGCTCTAACCATCTTTCTCAACAAGGCATGGGCGCGATATTTTGGATCGCCTGTTTCGTTGTGCAGCGTTTCCATAATCGAGAGATTCACATCATTGCCGATCAGGTCCGCGAGTGCCAACGGGCCTATTGGGTGGTTGGCGCCGTAGCGCATCGCCTTATCTATTTCTTCGGCTGTGGCGACGCCCTCTGCGAGAATACCAATGGCCTCGTTGATCATAGGAATCAACATCCGATTGACGATGAATCCTGGAGCTTCGTTAACAATTACAGGCTCTTTACCCAAACCCTTGGAGAAGTTGACCGCCCAATCCAGCGTGGCATTTGAAGTGGCCAATCCCGCGATGACTTCAGTCAGTTTCATGACCGGCGCCGGATTGAAAAAGTGCAGGCCTACTACGTTTTGAGGAAAAGCGCACAACGAGGCAAGGCCGGTAATGGAGAGCGAGGAGGTGTTTGAGGCCAGGACCATATCGGGTGAGGATATGGCCGAGAGTTCTGTGAATATTGCTTGTTTGGCATCCATGTTCTCTGCAATAGCTTCAATGATCAGCTTCGAGTCAGACAGGGAAGTGTAATGGTCAACAGTAATTATTTTTTCGCGGTATTGGTGGGAGAGTGATTCTTCGAGTCGACCTTTTTTAACTTGGCGACTCCATTGACTTTCCAACTCAACTAGAGATTCATTAACAGAAGCTAAACTGCGCCCTTTCCAGAATACGGTCGAGATTTGATTCGACTGCGCGAGGATCTGTACTATTCCTTTACCCATAGTGCCTGTTCCAATTACCGCTACAGAGTACAGGTCTGTCGACATTCGCATTTCGTCCCGGCTCGCTTCTTTTCGAAAAATTCCATGATATCCAATTCACCTGGCAAGATGAAGCAATCAGTGCGTGCTCCGACACAGGGCGTTTAGATAGACGTTGATATTTTCACGCAGGTGTTGATTGCGCTTTGCCCGTTCAGCCCTTTGCCTGGTGGGCCCTTGACGCTGGAGGCGCATATTTTAGGCTGGCATATATTGTAACTCACCCATTTTTGACTATCCCCCCACATCGCCTAAGTTTGAAAAGCAGCTTCGGAAAGCTGCTTTTCCCACTGATGTCATGGAGCGTCTCTAATGCGTAAATCCGTTTTATCCTCCCTGGTTTTTGCCGTCCTCACCAGCCTGTCAGTCGCGGCCTTCGCCGCCCCATCGGCCAAGCCCGAAGCGCCAGTGTCGGTAGCGGCCCAGGCAGACAGAAGCGAACAGCCAACCCCGAAAATCAACCTTAACGCAGCAGACGCTGAAACCCTGCGCCGCGATCTGTTCGGTATTGGCGCCGCCAAGGCCAAGGCGATCATCGCTTATCGCGAGTCCAATGGATCGTTCACGGCGGTGGATGAGTTGCTGGAGGTGAAGGGGATTGGCAAGTCGCTGCTGGAGAAGAATCGCGACAGGCTGGAGGTTAAGTAATCAAAGCAGGAGGCCGGTCATTGACCGGCCTTTTTTGCGTCAGCAGGGGCTGTATTGATCCCGGTTTTCAGGTTTTGCCGCACGACGTCGAGTATGCGTGTCGCCAGTTGCGGGTTTTCGACACTACGCGCCAGCACCAATGCGCCTACCAGTGTCGACATGATCACCAGGCTTTGTTCGTCCGCACTGGGGCTGCCCAATGCGGTTTCGATTTGCTTGAGTCGGGCGTCGAGGACTGTATCGGTGGTGGGGCTCTGTTGCCCGCGTTGCCCCAGTTCCGAGGACATGGTGGGCAGCGGGCAGCCTTGGTCGGGGGAGGTGTGGTGCCATTCGGACAAGTAGCTATCGATGAAGGCTTCCAGCGGCCGCTCTTGGCTGAAGATCGCCGCACAATGGGCGTCCAGCTCGGCGGAGGCTGCTTGCAGGGCTTTTTCCACCAGTTCGTCTTTGGATTTGAAATGGGCGTAGAACCCGCCATGGGTCAGGTTCAGGGCTTTCATCAGGGGCTGCAGGCCGGTGGCGCCGATGCCGTCGCGGCGAAAGCGCACCGACGCTTCTTTAATGATGCGCTGATGGGTTTGAGCTTTGTGATTTTGCGAGTAGCGCATGAGAGGGCCCTCTGTAACATCGCGCCATATTAACCAAGGTTTGGCGCTGTTTCTCGGCCCGATTACAAATTTGCACTAATCTCAATCGATTCGCTTGGCGTGCTGCCGGTAAGGGTCAGCACGGGGCGTTGGTTTCAGCGATCCTGCGCATCCTTGGCGTCAGCCTGAGCATTGCGCTCGGCGACGCGTTTGCGTTGTTCGTCGGTCAGTTCCACTTTGTTGGCGCTGTCACGCAGCATCATCAAGCCACCAACGATCGAACCGATGGCGACCACCATGATCAACCAGGCATACCAGGGCATAGGGCTCTCCTTGAGGCTGACTGCCATGGGGAAGATTCCCCACGGCACTATCAGCTTTGAGTGACGGCGTTCGTCAGTCGTTCCATTGTAGGCCCGTTCTGCCTCGCTGGTTTAGAGCCCGGTCAACATGGCATCTGCCGGTGCGTCGGCGCGGTCTTGGGCGGTCAGTTGGAAGTAGATGAAGCCTGCGGCCATGAACCCAAGGAAGATCAGGCCGATCAGGGTGTTGAACCACGCCATGGCGACCAGGCAGACCAATGCCAGGATCAGGGCGATCGCCGGCACGATGGGGTAGCCCGGTGCGCGGAAAGTGCGTTCCAGCAGCGGTTCGCTCTTACGCAGCTTGAACAGGCTGAGCATGCTCATGATGTACATGACGATGGCGCCGAACACCGCCATGGTGATCATCGCCGCGGTAAGGGTCATGCCGCCGAGGTTGATCAGGCCGTCGCTGTAGATCGCGGCGATGCCCACCACGCCGCCGGCAAGGATGGCCCGGTGGGGTGTCTGGAAGCGTGACAGCTTGGCCAGAGAGGAGGGCAGGTAGCCGGCGCGGGCCAGGGCGAAGAACTGGCGCGAGTAGCCGAGGATGATGCCGTGGAAGCTGGCGACCAGGCCAAACAGGCCAATCCACACCAGCATATGCAGCCAGCCGGAGCTTTCGCCCACCACGGTCTTCATCGCCTGGGGCAATGGGTCGTTGATGTTCGACAGGGTGCGCCAGTCGCCCACGCCGCCAGCAAAGAACATCACGCCCATGGCCAGAAACACCAGGGTCAGGATGCCGCTGATATAAGCCTTGGGAATCGTGCGTTTCGGGTCCTTGGCTTCTTCGGCGGCCATGGCGGCGCCTTCGATGGCGAGGAAGAACCAGATGGCGAAGGGGATCGCGGCAAAGATTCCGGCAATCGCCGGCGCACCAAACGTATCGGAACCCGCCCAGCCGTTGAGGGCGAAGTTGCTGAAGCTGAACGCCGGTGCGACCACGCCCATAAATACCAGCAACTCGGCTACGGCCAATACGCACACCACCAACTCGAAGGTCGCGGCGAGTTTCACTCCCAGAATATTCAAGCCCATGAACACGAAGTAGGCCCCGACCGCTGCGTGTTTCGGGTCGAGTGCCGGGAATTGCACATTCAGATAGGCGCCAATGGCCAGGGCAATCGCCGGCGGCGCGAAGACAAACTCGATCAAGGTGGCCAACCCGGCGATCAACCCACCTTTCTCGCCGAAGGCCCGACGGCTGTAGGCAAACGGCCCGCCGGCATGGGGAATCGCGGTGGTCAGCTCGGTGAAGCTGAAGATGAAACAGGTGTACATGGCGGCGACCATCAATGACGTCACCAGGAAGCCCAGCGTCCCGGCCACGCCCCAGCCATAGCTCCAGCCAAAGTACTCGCCCGAGATCACCAGCCCGACGGCGATGCCCCACAGGTGCAAAGTGCCCAAGGTGGGCTTGAGTTGTGTGTTCATTGTGTTGCTCCCTGAACGGTTTGGAATGTTTCAGGACATTGCAGCGGCCATGCCAGCTTGGAAAAGGGTGTCGTAAAGGGCTGGAACTGTCGTGTGGGAGATAGTCTGTTGTTTGAGACCGTTATTTCGTGCACCAGGGTAGGGCGGTGGTGGATATGCTGACGCTATCGCGGGCAAGCCCGACTCCCACAGTTGATCGGGTACGTCATTTGGAATGCGGCCAACTGTGGGAGTCGGGCTTGCCCGCGATAGCGGTCTCAACAGCCCCACAAACCTCACGTCCACCCCACTCTTTACGCCATCTTTACGCCCCCTCCACCCCCTCGCCCTCGCTCCTTTACACCCCTCCTGCGGACAATGCCCACACGCGGCAGTCGCCGTATGACGGAGAAACTTCCATGAGTGTTCTGGACGGGGTGTCACTGCTATTGGCCGTGGCGCTGTTCATTTATCTGCTGGTTGCGCTGTTGCGCGCGGACCGGGGCTAGGAGCGGCTATGCACAGTTATGACTATTGGCTGATCATCGCCTTCTTCGCCGTGGTGCTGGTTCCGGCGCCATTTCTGGGGCGGTTCTACTACAAGGTGATGGAAGGGCAGCGCACCTGGCTGACCCCGGTTTTCGGGCCGGTGGAGCGCGTCTGTTATCGCGTGGCCGGGGTCGATGCGCAGCAAGAGCAAAGTTGGCAGAAGTACATGCTGGCCCTGCTGGCCTTCAACCTCGCCGGATTTTTACTCCTCTTTTCGATCCTGCTCTTCCAGGACTACTTGCCCCTCAACCCCCAGCAATTGCCCGGGCAGGAGTGGACGCAGGCGTTCAACACCGCGGTCAGTTTCATGACCAACACCAACTGGCAGTCCTACAGCGGTGAGGCGACTCTCAGCTACCTGAGCCAGATGGCCGGCCTGACCGTGCAGAACTTTGTCAGTGCCGCCACCGGCCTGGCCGTCCTTGTCGCCCTTTGCCGTGGGATTGGTCGCAAGTCCGCCAGCACCCTGGGCAATTTCTGGGTGGACATGACCCGCGCCACCCTCTATGGCCTGCTGCCATTGTGCCTGCTGCTGGCGTTGTTCCTGGTGTGGCAGGGCGTGCCGCAAACCTTCGCCCACTACGTTGATGCGCTGACCCTGCAAGGCGTTGATCAAGTGATCCCGCTCGGCCCGGCCGCCAGCCAGATTGCGATCAAGCAACTGGGGACCAACGGCGGTGGCTTCTTCGGTGTCAACTCGGCGCACCCATTCGAAGACCCGACGGCCTGGGCCAACCTGTTTGAAGTGGCGGCGATCATCATGATCCCGGTGGCGCTGGTTTTCACCTTTGGCCACTACGTCAAGGACCTGCGCCAGAGCCGCGCGATCCTTGGCTGCATGTTCGCGCTGTTCCTGATCGGCGGCTCGGTGTCGTTGTGGTCCGAGTATCAGCCTAACCCGACCCTGAGCAACCCGGCCGTGGAGCAGACTGCGCCGCTGGAAGGCAAGGAAGCGCGCTTCGGCACCACCGGTACGGTGTTGTGGTCGGTGACCACCACGGCGGCGTCCAACGGTTCGGTCAACGGCATGCAAGACAGCCTCAGCCCCCTGAGCGGGATGGTGGCGCTGGTCAATATGATGGTGGGCGAAGTGATCTTCGGCGGCGTCGGCGCCGGCATGTACGGCATGTTGCTCAACGTGCTGATCGCGGTATTCCTCGCCGGCTTGATGATTGGCCGCACCCCGGAATACCTCGGCAAGAAACTCCAGGCCCGGGAAGTGCAACTGCTGGTGGTGACCCTGCTGGTAATGCCGGTGGGCGTGCTGGTGCTCGGCGCGATTGCCGCCAGCGTGCCGGCTACCGCTGCGACCATCACCAACCCCGGCCCCCATGGCTTCAGCCAGTTGCTGTACGCCTACACCTCGGCCAGTGCCAACAACGGTTCGGCGTTTGCTGGCCTTGGCGCCAACACGCCGTTTCACAACCTGATGCTCGGGTTGGGCATGTTGATCGGGCGCTTTGGCTACATCCTCCCGGTGTTGGCCCTGGCCGGCAGCCTGGCGATGAAGAAAAGCGCACCGATTGGCCAGAACAGTTTCCCGACCCACGGCCCGTTGTTCGTGACGTTGCTGACCGTGACCATTTTGCTGGTGGGCGGCCTGACGTTCCTGCCAACGCTGGCACTGGGCCCTATCGCTGAACACCTGAGCATGGGCTTCTAAGGGGTATGAACATGAATATGCCTGTAAACAATGCCGCTCCGCTCAAGACCCAGGAATCGGCCAAGACTGCGATCTCGGCCCTGTGGCGCCCTGCGTTGGTCCAGGCGTTCGTCAAGCTGGACCCGCGCCAGTTGAAGCGTTCGCCGGTGATGCTGGTGGTTGAGCTGACCGCGATCCTCACCACGGTGCTGTGCCTGGTGCCGGACAGCAGCGTGCCGACCTTTGTCGCGGTGCAGATTGCCCTGTGGCTGTGGTTCACCGTGCTGTTCGCCAACTTCGCCGAAGCCCTGGCCGAGGGCCGTGGCAAGGCCCGCGCCGATAGCCTCAAGGCCGGCAGTGAGGGCCTGAGTGCGCGGCGCCAGGAGGCCGATGGCAGCTTCAAGGTGGTGCCCGCCACCAGCCTGCGCAAAGGTGATGTGGTGCGGGTAGCGGCCGGGGAAATGATCCCGGGCGACGGTGAGGTCATCGAAGGCATCGCGGCGGTCAACGAAGCGGCGATCACCGGTGAGTCCGCGCCGGTCATCCGTGAATCCGGCGGCGACCGCTCGGCGGTCACCGGCAATACCCGGTTGGTCTCGGACTGGCTGGTGATTCGCATCACCGCCAACCCTGGCGAGTCGACCCTGGATCGCATGATCGCCCTGGTCGAAGGCGCCAAGCGCCAGAAAACCCCCAACGAAGTGGCGTTGGATATCCTGCTGATCGGCCTGACCCTGATCTTCCTGCTGGTGGTCGTGACCTTGCAGCCATTCGCCCACTTCGCCAATGGCAGCCTGCCCTTGGTGTTCCTGGTGGCGCTGCTGGTCACGCTGATTCCCACCACCATCGGTGGCCTGTTATCGGCCATCGGCATCGCCGGCATGGATCGCCTGGTGCGCCTCAATGTGATCGCCAAGTCCGGGCGCGCCGTGGAAGCGGCGGGGGACGTGCATGTGCTGTTGCTGGACAAGACCGGCACCATCACCTTTGGTAACCGGCGCTGCGCTGGCATCTATGCCGCGCCCGGCGTCAACGGCAAGGAGTTGGCCGAAGGCGCGCTGCTGGCCTCGCTGGCAGATGATACGGCGGAGGGCAAATCCATCGTCGAATACCTGCGGGCCCTGCATCCGTACACCGAGCCCTCGGTGCAAGAGCTGACGGGCGTGCCGTTCAGTGCCGAAACGCGCTTGTCCGGTGTGGACTATCAAGGCCGCGTCTACCGTAAAGGCGCTGTCGATTCGCTGCTGGCGTTTATCGGCCAGAAACGCCAGGACCTGTTGCCGGCACTGTCCCGGGAAATCGACAAGATCGCCCAGAGTGGTGGCACCCCGTTGCTGGTGTGTGCCGACGGTAAACTGCTCGGCGCGATCCACCTCAAGGACGTGGTCAAGCCCGGCATTCGCGAGCGCTTTGCCGAGCTGCGCAAACTGGGGATCCGCACGGTGATGGTAACCGGCGACAACCCGCTGACCGCCGCCGCGATTGCCGCTGAAGCCGGCGTGGATGATGTGCTGGCGGAAGCCACGCCGGAGAAGAAACTGGCGCGCATCCGCCACGAGCAAAACGACGGGCGCCTGGTGGCCATGTGTGGTGACGGCGCCAACGACGCCCCGGCCCTGGCCCAGGCGGACGTGGGCATGGCGATGAATGACGGGACCCAGGCGGCCCGCGAGGCGGCGAACATGGTCGACCTCGACAGCGACCCGACCAAGCTGCTGGACGTGGTGCAGATCGGCAAGGAATTGCTGGTGACCCGGGGCGCGCTGACCACCTTTTCGATTGCCAACGACGTGGCCAAGTACTTCGCGATCCTGCCGGCGCTGTTTGCCTCGATCTACCCGCAACTGGGCGTGCTCAACGTGATGCACCTGAGCAGCCCGCAGAGCGCGATTCTGTCGGCCATTGTGTTTAACGCGCTGATCATCGTGGTGCTCATTCCTTTGGCGCTGCGCGGTGTACGGGTGCAGGCAGCGAGTGCGGCGGCGTTGCTGCGGCGCAACCTGTTGATCTATGGCGTGGGCGGGCTTTTGGTGCCGTTCGCCGGGATCAAGGCGATCGACATGCTGCTGACCGCGCTGCACCTGGTCTAACCCAGCCCTGTAGGAGCCGACAAGCTGGCTCCTACAGGCCACGAATCAATTGAGGAAGATGAAATGTCCAGTACGATCCGTCCGGCCTTGAGCCTGTTGGTATTGATGACCCTGATCACTGGCGTGGCCTATCCGCTGGTGGTGACCGGCGTCGCCCAGGTGGCCTTTCCCGACCAGGCCAATGGCAGCCTGGTGCGCGATGCCGAAGGCAAGGTGCGCGGCTCCAGCCTGATTGCCCAGGAATTTACCGGCGAGCGCTGGTTCCACTCGCGGCCGTCGGCAGGTGCGTTTGCCACCGTCTCCAGCAGCGCCAGCAACCTTGGCCCGAGCAATCCGGCGCTAGCGGCGCGGGTGTTTGACGACGCCGCTAAAATTCAGGTGCCAGGCCAGGGCCCCGTGCCCCTGGCGCTGTTGACGACCTCCGGCAGTGGTCTTGATCCACACTTGCCACCGCAGGCAATTGCCTATCAACTGGCGCGGGTGGCGGCGGCACGGCAGTTGCCGGTGTCGACCCTGGAGCGCTTGATGGACGAGCATATCGAACAGCCGCTGGTGGGGCCGCCGGTGGTGAATGTACTGGCGCTGAACATGGCGCTGGAAAAGTTGTAAACCATGGCGGCAGCATGTTCCCCACATCACTAACTGAAAGAAGACTGTTCCCATGAGTGACTCCGGCCGCGCCGACGCCCTCCTAGCCGACCTGCCCAAGCACGGCCGTGGCCGGCTCAAAGTATTCCTCGGTGCCGCCCCCGGCGTGGGCAAGACCTACGCCATGCTTCAGGCGGCCCACACCCAACTGCGCCAGGGCGTCAAAGTGGTGGCCGGGGTGGTCGAGACCCATGGTCGCGCCGAGACCGAGGCCTTGCTCAGTGGCTTGCCCCAGCAACCGCTGCTGCGTTCTGAGTACCGTGGGGTGATGCTTGAAGAGATGGACCTCGACGGCTTGCTCGCCAGCAAGCCCCGGCTGGTGCTGGTAGACGAACTGGCCCACAGCAACGCCCCCGGCAGCCGCCACGAAAAGCGCTGGCAGGACATCCAGGAACTGCTCTCCGCCGGCATCAACGTGTTTACGACGGTCAACGTCCAGCACCTGGAAAGCCTCAACGACCAGGTGCGCGGTATCACCGGCGTGCAAGTGCGCGAAACCCTGCCGGACTGGGTGTTGCAGGAAGCCGATGAGCTGCTGCTGATCGACCTGCCATCCCGCGAGTTGCTGGAGCGCCTGCGCGACGGCAAGGTCTACGTGCCGGAGCAGGCGCGGGCCGCCATCGATGCATTCTTTACCCAGACCAACCTCATGGCCCTGCGCGAGTTGGCGATGCAGACCGCCGCCGCTCACGTGGATGACGATCTGGCCCAGGGCTACCGGCAACTGGGCCAGGCCGCGCCGACCGTGCGCGGCCGTCTGTTGGTGGGGGTGGATGGCGATGCCGAGGCCGAACGCCTGGTGCGCCACGCCAGCCGTGTGGCCCAGCGCCGGCATTTGCCCTGGAGCCTGGTGCATGTGGACAACGGCCGTATGCGCGACGAGCAGTCGCGGCTGCGCCTGCAAAACGCCCAGCAGTTGGCTGAGCGCCTGGGTGGCGAAGTGGTGTTACTGCGTGCCGGCGAAGTGGCCAAGACCCTGATCCAGCACGCGGCCGAACGCCGTGCCAGCCTGGTGCTGGTGGGGCAGTCGCGCCCGCGCTGGCGGCGCCGACTGTTCGGCGGCGGTTTGGCGGCGCGCTTGCTGCGCAATGCCCGGGGCCTGGAAATCAACGTCCTCGACAGCGATGAAACGCCGGTGCCGCCACGCTTGCCCGAGGTGCGGGGCCTGGTGTGGTTCGACTACGCCCTGGCGCTGCTGGCAACCGTGCTGGCCAGTGCATTGGCGTGGGGGGTGTCGAGTATCCTGCCGCTGCCCAACATCTCCCTGGTGTTCCTCGCGGCTGTGCTGCTGGTGGCGGTTCGCAGCAGTCTGGGCCCGGCATTGGCCTGTGCGGCGCTGTCGTTCATGACCTATGACTTTTTGTTTATCCCGCCGAATTTTTCCTTTGCCATCCAGCGTGAAGAAGATGTGCTGACGCTGTTGTTTTTCCTGCTGATGGCGGCGCTGACCGGCAACCTGGCTGCGCGTCAGCGTCGGCAACTGCAAGCCCTGCGCGACACTCAGGAAGAAACCAGCGAGCTCCTCGACCTGTCGCGCAAACTCACCGCCGCCACCGACCGCCAAGCGGTGATCAGCGCAGCGGCCCATCATCTGCAGGGCTGGAGCGATTTGCAATTGTGCCTGGTCAATCGCGACGGGCCCAGTGAGTGGAAAGTCGAGACCGGTGGGCCGATCACCTTCACCGAAGCCGAACGTGCCGCCGCCGACTGGGCCTGGCAGCACGACCAACCGGCGGGCATGGGCACTGGCACCTTGCCGTTTGGGCGTTGGTGGTGGTGGCCGTTGTCCGCTGAAAATGGTCCATTGGGTTTGCTCGGCGTCAGCCCCAAGGCCGGCCTGGAACTCAGTGGCCAACGTCGGCGCCTGCTCACGGCCTTGAGCCAGCCATTGGCTCAGGCGCTGGCCCGTGCCCAGCTGGCGCAGAATCTGGAGGCCGCCCGTTTGCATGGCGAGACCGAGCAACTGCGCAGCGCCTTGCTGGCTTCCGTGTCCCATGATCTGCGCACGCCGCTGACCTCCATGCGCGGTAGCATCGACAGCCTGCTGGCCCTGGGCGAAGCCATTCCCCTGGAAGATCGCCGTGAGCTGCTCGAAGGCACTCGCGACGAAGCCGAGCGCCTGGACCGCTATATTCAGAACCTGCTGGACATGACCCGTCTGGGCCATGGCGCCTTGAAGTTGGCACGCGACTGGGTGTCGCCCGGCGATATCGTCGGCAGTTCCCTCGCCCGGTTGCGCGCGGTGCTGGCGCCGTTGCAGGTGAGTACCGACGTGCCGCCCGAGTTGCCGCTGCTGTATGTGCATGCCGCCTTGATCGAGCAAGCCCTGGTCAATGTGCTGGAAAATGCCGCGCGTTTTTCACCGCCCCATGGTCGCTTGCAACTGCGTGCCGGTGTGGCGGACCAGGCGTTGTTTTTCTCGGTCAGTGATGAAGGCCCGGGGATTCCTGAAGAGGAGCGGGCGAAGATTTTCGATATGTTCTACACCGCCGCCCGCGGCGACCGCGGCGGGCAGGGCACCGGGCTCGGCCTGGCAATCTGCCAGGGCATGGTCGGCGCCCACGGCGGGCATATCAGCGTGGCCGAGGGCATCGAGGGGCGGGGCACGTGCATCACCTTGTTCCTGCCATTGCAGACCCAGCCGAGCCTGGAAAGTGAAGCGTGATATCAGGTGCGCTACTCTTATTTTTTTTCAGCGATTGTGACGGAACACCATGAGCCAGACTGCGACGATTTTGGTCATTGATGACGAGCCGCAGATCCGCAAGTTCTTGCGCATCAGCCTGGCGTCCCAGGGCTATAAGGTAATTGAGGCTGGAACCGGCGCCGAAGGGTTGGCCCAGGCCGCATTGAACAAGCCGGACCTGCTGGTGCTGGACCTGGGCCTGCCGGATATGGACGGCCAGCAGGTGCTGCGTGAGTTGCGCGAATGGTCGACAGCCCCGGTGCTGGTGTTGTCGGTACGGGCCAGCGAAGGGCAGAAGGTCCAGGCGCTGGACGGTGGCGCCAATGACTATGTGACCAAGCCGTTTGGCATTCAGGAGTTCCTGGCCCGGGTCCGTGCGTTGTTACGCCAGGCGCCTGTCGGAGAAGCCCAGCAGGCGGCGCTGCAGTTTGGCCCGCTGACGGTCGACCTGGCCTATCGGCGGGTGTTGCTGGACGGTGTCGACGTGGCCCTGACCCGCAAGGAATACGCGGTGCTGGCGCAACTGGCGCGTTATCCAGGCCGGGTGATTACCCAGCAACAGTTGCTCAAGGACATCTGGGGCCCGACCCATACCGAAGACAGCCACTACCTGCGCATTGTGGTGGGGCACTTGCGCCAGAAGCTGGCGGATGACCCGACCCAGCCACGCTTTATCGTGACCGAGGCGGGGGTGGGGTATCGGTTGTTGGGGGCTGAGGGCTGAGGGATTGTGGTGGCTGGACCGGCCTCATCGCGGGCAAGCCCGCTCCCACCTTTTGAATGCATTCACAAATATGAATGTGGGAGCGGGCTTGCCCGCGATAGGGCCCCAAGCCCCAGCGAAGCTCTCAACTCTGCTCACTCTCATACCGATCCAACGTATCACTGGCAATCTCACGCCCCAGGGCGATCAGTTCCGGCGCTTTGTAGAATTCAAAAAACCGGCACACGCGCTTGGGCACGTTGATCAGCACATCCGGCGGGTAGCCCGCGATTTTGTACTGGGCCAACGATGTCTGCATCACCTCGAAACTCTGGTTGATCAGATCCAGCAGCGATGCCGGCCCCACGTTGTCGATGATGAACGAACCGGTAGCGGATTTCGGTGCACCAGCGGACTCTGGGGCGGCGGCCGGTTGCTGGGCTTCGGGCTCGGCGCCCTCGAGCCAGGGGTTGATATCAGCGGCTTGCGCCTGCAGCGCTTCCTGTTCCAGCAACAGCAGTTGCTCGGCCTGCTTGCGTCGAAACGGCAGGTGCGAACCCAACGAGCGCACCAGGTTGTCGAAGCGGCTCTTGAACGCCGGCGGGCGCTGGATTACCGGCAGGGTGTAGTGCTTCTGGTTGGTGGCGTTGAGGTTGACCGCAATGATCAGGTCGCAATGGCTCGACACCACCGGCACGATTGGCAGCGGGTTGAGCAGGCCGCCGTCCACCAGCATGCGGTTGCCTTGCATCACCGGGGTAAACAGGCTGGGAATCGCCGCCGAGGCGCGCATGGCCTGGTGCAGGCAGCCTTCCTGGAACCAGATTTCCTGTTGGTTGGTCAGGTCGGTGGCGACGGCGGTGTAGGGAATGCGCAGGTCTTCGATATTGATCTCGCCGACGATCTTGCGGATCTGCCCGAAGACTTTTTCGCCGCGTATCGCGCCCAGGCGAAAACTCACATCCACCAGGCGCAGCACGTCCAGATAGTCCAGGCTTTCGATCCAGTTGCGGTAGTCCTTAAGCTTGCCTGCGGCATAGATCCCGCCGACCACCGCGCCCATGGAGCAGCCGGCGATACAGGCGATTTCATAGCCGCGCTTTTCGATCTCTTCGATCACCCCGATGTGGGCATAACCCCGCGCTCCACCGGAGCCCAGGACCAATGCAACGCGTTTTTTCATGATCGGATCCTTCGCAAAACAGCTGTCCACAATGCACCCAACCAGGGGGCTGCTTCAATCCTAGCTGACAAGAGTGATTATTTTCATAAGCCGAGCTAGTTGCTCGGGTATGCTTTGGCTATCGGCGCTAGGCATTTCAGGCTGTGTGATAAGGCACTTTTCGATGTAGGCAACGTCTACATCCCACGACTGTTTTCTTTTCTTGAGGTGTCATTGATGAAAGCCTGGATGTGTTTGCCTGTGATTGTGTTGGCCCTGGCCGGTTGTGCCGGCAAAACGGCCTATCGCGATAGCTGCGGCAGCCAGTTGGATGCGGCGTGGCACGAACTGGATTTGGCCAAGGCTGAAGGTTTCGCCGGCACGGTCAGCTATTCCAAGGCTCTGTCGTTGCTGACTGGCGCCAAGACCCAGCAACAATTCGAAGCGTTCGAAGGGTGCGCCAGCAAGGCGGAAAAAGCCCGTTTCTATATCCGTGAGTCGCGCGCCGGGCGTTGATCCGAGTCAGCGCAACATGCCGGGGTAGTGGTTAAGGTAGTTCCAGACGCCTGTTTTGCGCAGGTACATGGACGTTGTTTATCAGGGGAAGCAGCATGTCGGCGTTGGTGGATCAGTTGGTCACCCAGGTCATTGGCCTGGAAGTCGGATTGTTGAGTTGCCAGGCGCGCCTGGCGGCGGTTACCGATGACGAAGCGCTGCATGACCTGCGCACCACGGTGCGGCGCCTGCGCAGCCTGCTGCGCCCCTTGCGCGGGCTGCCCGGCGTCGAGCAACTGGAAGCGGCCGCCAGCGCAGTCGGCCAATTGACCACGCCGTTGCGCGACCGTGAGGTGCTGGCGGCGTACTTGCAGCAGCACGGTTATCACGACGCTGCGGCGCGGCGTCTGCGCCAGCAGCCACAAACCTATCGGCAGGTGGCGCAAAGCCCGGAAGTCGCACAACTGCTGCTGATCCTGGATGCCTTTCCCCGCTTTATCCGCGCGTCAGATCATCAAAAACTACTCAAGGGGCTGCGGGCGCGCATCGAAAAGCGGCTGGCCAAGCAATGGCAGACCCTCGATGCGGCCCTGCACGATCCCGGTCACGACCGCCATCGCCTGCGCTTGTTGATCAAGCGCGTACGTTACGCGGCCGAGGCTTATCCGCAATTGGGGCAATTGCCGGCCAAGGCCATGTCCCGTCTCAAATCCGCCCAAGGCGCACTGGGGGATTGGCATGACTGCTGGCAATGGCTGGCGCAGGCCGAACACCAGGCGGATCTGCAACCTTGTGTTGCGGTCTGGCATCGCACCATGGCCCAGGCCGAAGGCAAGGCGGATCGGGTACTGGATAAGCTGGCGGCGGAGTGTTTCTGAGGCGGCGGCTTATCTGTCTGGGTATTTGGCCGGAATAAGCGCTGTACCTGGCTGGCACGCTGGTTAAGATCGCACAATCGATTTTCTTGATGTGAGGTCGCCATGCGCTTTAGTGATTTGCTCGACGCCGCCCGTAATAACCCGCTGGACGTGTCTATCCCGGCGCAATGGGCCCAGGGCCGTGCCACGTTTGGCGGCCTGGTCGCCGCCTTGCAATACGAAGCCTTGCGCGCCCAGGTGCCGGCAGACCGGCCGTTGCGTTCGTTGGCCGTGACGTTTGTTGGGCCGGTGGCGCCAGACGTCTCTGCCAGCTATCAAGTGGAAGTGCTGCGCGAAGGCAAGGCGGTCAGCCAGTTGCTGGGGCGGGTGGTGCAGGGTGGGGAAGTAATGACCCTGGCACAGGCCAGTTTCGGCGCATCACGGCCTTCGGAGATCGACGTGCCAGCACTGCCCGCGCCAACCTTCAAGCATTGGGACGAATGCCAGGAACTGCCCTATATCAAAGGCGTGACGCCTGAGTTCATGCGCTACCTGGCAATGCGCTGGAGCGTCGGCGGTTTGCCGTTCACGGGCAACAAATCCCGGGAGATGGGCGGCTGGGTGCGTTTGCGCGGGGATGTGAAGGAGGAGCCTTTGACCGAAGCGCATATCCTCGCGCTGGTGGATGCCTGGCCGCCGGCCCTGCTACCGCACCTGAAGCGGCCTGCAGCGGGCAGCACCCTGACCTGGACCATCGAATTCATCCAGCCTCTGGCGCAATTGACGACCCTGGATTGGTGCCAGTACCACGTCGAGATCGAGCATGCCCGCGACGGCTATGGCCATGCCGCTGCGATGTTGTGGGGGCCTGACGGCCAGTTGATCGCCATCAGCCGCCAGACCGTGGTGGTTTTCGCCTGAGCCCGCCTTAATGGTGGTGGCGCTGGCGCCAGGCTTGCCACCAGCGGCCACTGAGGACAAAGCGCGGAAAGGTCACGAACTGCTCGACCACCAGGCGTTGCACCGCATCCCTACGATCACTGAATGGCTCGCTGGCCTGGGCTTCCAGGCTATGGCCATGACGTTGCAGGGCCAGGCCGGCCAACACGCCGACCACGCCGATGGCAAAGCTGGCCAAGCTCAGGCTGAACACCCCGGACACAATCAGCAGAAACCCGACGATGAACAGCGGTACTGCAATCAGGTGCAACACCAGGTTGGTCGGGTGCTGATGGTTCTGCGGGTAGGCGCGCCATTGCCAGGCCGGGAGATTGGGGTGACGTTTGCCCATGATTATAAATCCTCTGTCCATTGATACTCGATGAACAGAGTCTAGGTGGGGCGGGCAGGGGCGGCGAATTGGGGTTGGCTATGGGGGTTATAGCCAATTGACGGGTTCAGCCAACGGCAAGCGTTGGCTGAACGGCAGGCAAACCTCACAACTTCAGTTGACCGATCGCCTTGCTCAACTCGCCAGCCAGGGTCGCCAGTTCGTTGCTGGTGGTCGCAGAGTCCACGGTCTGTTGCACGGTGTTTTCTGTGACATCACGGATGCTCACCACCGCACGGTTCATCTCTTCGGCCACATGGCTTTGCTGTTCGGCGGCGACCGCAATCTGCGTGTTGCTCTCGCGCATTTGCGCCACGGCGCTGGTGATTTCCGCGAGTGAGGCGCCGGCTTCCTGGGCCTGCTGCACGCAGTCATCGGCCTTGAACGAGCTTTCCTGCATAAAATCCACCGCATCCCGGGTGCCGGCCTGCAGGGCCGAGACCATGCGCGTGATCTCATCGGTGGAGCTTTGCACGCGCTTGGCCAGGTTGCGCACCTCATCGGCCACCACGGCAAAGCCGCGGCCCATCTCCCCGGCGCGGGCGGCTTCGATGGCAGCGTTGAGGGCCAGCAGGTTGGTCTGTTCGGCGATGCTATGGATCACCCCGACCACGCCGTTGATCTTCTGACTGTCCTCGGCCAGCTTCTGGATCATCTCGGCGGTTTGCTGCACGCCGGTGGACAATCCGGCAATCGAACGCTGGACCCGGGTCACCACTTCCTGGCCGCTGCCGGCCAGGGTGTCGGCGGTCTGCGACAGGTCCCGTGTGGCGCCGGCGTGCTGGGCAATGTGATACACGGTGGCGGTCATTTCATTGATCGCGGTGGCTGCCTGGTCCGTCTCGCTTTGCTGGCCGAGCATGCCGTGCTGGACTTCATTCATGCTGCTGGCCAGGCGCGCAGCGCCGTCGTCCAACAGTTTGGCGGTGCGCGCCACGGTACTGACCACCCGCTGGTAGCCGGCCTGCATGGCGTTGAACGCGCTGGCCATCTGCCCGACTTCGTCCTTGCAGGCCAGGGGAACGCGGGCCGAGAGGTCGCCGGTTTTTTCTACGTGCAGCATCACGTCTTTCAAGGTGTTGAGTTGGGCGAGCAAAAAGCGGATCAGCAGTTGCGAGGCACAGAGCATCGCCAGCATCAGGATCAGCACCGCCACCGCGTAGTTGGTGAAGCGTTCGGTAAACACCTGGCTCAGGCTCGGCGCATACGCCAGTACGGCGATTTGCTGGCCGTCGGCGCGGGATATGACCTCGGCGCCCAGCAACGGGTTTTCGCCGAACAGCGGCATAGAGTTGAACTCGACCCAGCCATTGGCCTCGCTGAGGGCGGACAGGTCCTGGTCTGCCAGTTCGGGAGCCAGGCCCCGCTGGAACACCAGCCAGTGCTCGTCCTTGGGCAGCGGCTGCCCCGCCGGCCATGCGCCGAGCAAGCGCCCCTGGGCTTGTGCCGAGGCTTGGGAGGCATGGCTGCGGGCCTGTTGCTCAAGGTGCACGGCATACAGCACCAGCAGCAGCGTGGTGATGAAAGCGACCGCATTCACGGCCCAGAATTTGTACTTCAGCGAGATATTGCTAAGCCAGGCACCCATGGAAGGTTTTCTCTGATAGCGGAAACAGTTTTGGCAAGGTGCCATTATTGTGCCGCTATTCGGAAAAAGGGTGTTGATGTGGGTCAATGCGCCGCGTCAATCCAACGCAGGCAGGCCGAAAAACGCGCGGGAGCAGGCGGTGCTGTGTTGGGCCAGGTCTTCCAGGCTTTCTTCGCGGTGCAGGGCCACTTCGCGCAACACCTCCGGCAAGTAGGCTGGCTCGTTGCGCCCGTTCTTCGGTTTGGGCCGCAGGGTGCGCGGTAGCAGGTAGGGCGCGTCGCTTTCCAGCATCAGGCGGCCCCGGGGGATTTCCCTGACAAGCGGGTGCAGGTGTGTGCCACGGCGTTCGTCACATATCCAGCCGGTGATACCGATATGCAGGTCCAGGTCGAGGTAGCTGAACAGTGCGCGTTGTTCGCCGGTGAAGCAGTGCACCACGGCGGCGGGCAGTTGATCGCGGTAGTCGCGCAGGATCTCCAGCAGGCGCTGGTTGGCGTCCCGTTCATGGAGAAACACCGGCAAGCGCAGTTCGACGGCCAATGCCAGGTGGGCTTCGAGGACTTTTTCCTGCTGGGGGCGGGGTGAGAAGTCACGGTTGAAGTCCAGCCCGCATTCACCCACGGCACGCACCCGGTCCTGGCTGAGCAGGTCACGCAGTTGCCGCTCGCTGTCGGCATTCCAGTCGCTGGCGCTATGGGGGTGAATGCCCGCGGTGCTGAACAAGCGTCGGGCGCTTGGATCCAAGCGCTGGCACAGTTCCAGGGCTTGTTCGCTGCCGTGCACGCTGGTGCCGGTGACTACCAGCTGGCCCACGCCGGCGGCATAGGCGCGGTCGAGCACGGCCTGGTGTTTGTCGTCGAAACTGGGGTTGGTCAGGTTGACGCCAATATCAATGAGTTGCATGGTGCTATCTCCGCCTGCGGCCGGAAAGTCTATCAGAGCTGTGGATTTATAAGAAAAGCCAAGAACTACAAAGAGTTATCGCTGTCTTTGAACGTCGCAAGTCACACCGTGGTTGGCCGAAGGCCTGCTGCTGTGACACCCTTGCGCTCAAAGTCTGCGCCTCTGGCGCTCTGTTTCTGTCCCCCAATGTGGCGTGTTTCGCGGTGCATGGGGCCTTGTTCTTTCCGGAGAGCGGATGATCCGACCCTCGGCATTGCTCATGGTATGCCTGACGCTACTGCTGCCCAACGCGGCGGTCGCGCGTCTGGACGGGCCGCTGGAAGTGACCAAGCCGGGCAAGGTCCGCGACCTGGCCGAAATCCGCAGCAGTCGCACGTTGCGCGTGCTGGTCAACCAGAGTCGCAACAGCTCCGGTGAAGTCCAGGGCCAGTCAATTGGTGTCGAGTACCATCGCCTGCGGGCCTTCGAACACTACCTCAATGGCCGCGCCCGCGATGGCCAGGAAATCAACCTCAAGATCATTCCCAAGGCCAAGGATCAGTTGCTGGGCGCGCTGGCCCGTGGCGAAGGTGACCTGGTGGCGCCCGGTGAGCTGCTGGATGTGACGGCTGCCCACAAGATCAGCAGCAGTGACCCGATTGCCAGTGACGTGCCGCTGTGGCTGGTGGGTCTCAAGGGCGAGCGGCGGTTTACCCGGTTGGAGCAACTGTCCGGGCGCACCCTGGCCCTGACCACGGGCAGCGCAGCAGGGGAGGCGGTCAACCAGATCAACCAGAAGCTGGCGCTGCGCAAGCTGCCGCCGGTCAAGGTGGAATGGGTGGACCCCAGCCTGGCGGTGGAAGATGTGCTGGAGATGGTCCAGGCCGGGATCTTCCACCTGACCATTGTCGAGCGACCGATTGCCGAGCGCTGGTCGAAGATCCTGCCCAAGTTGCGTTTCGACAAGCAAGTGGCGATCAGTGAGCCGGGTGAGGAGTACTGGTTCGTGCGCCAGGATGCGTCGATGCTGCGGGCGAGCATCGACCGCTTCCTGAAAACCTACAAGACCCCGTCAGACCAGGATGTAGCGTTCCAGCGTATCTATCGGCGCCTCTACCAAGTGCGTTATCCCTTGGCACGGGCCGATCGCCAGCGCCTCGAAAAGCTGCGCCCGGTCTTGCAAAAACATGCCCGGGAACAGGGCATGGACTGGCTGAACCTGGCGGCCCTGGCCTTCAAGGAATCGTCCCTCAATCCCGCCGCGAAAAGTGGCAGCGGGCCCACAGGCCTGATGCAGATCACCCCGTCGGCCGCCCAGCGTGTGGGGGTCAACAATATCCAGACTCTGGACAGCAATGTGCAGGCAGGGGCGCGCTACCTGGCGCTGATCCGCCGCAAGTTCTTCGCCAGCCCCAAGCTCAACGAGCGCGAACGTATGGCGTTCGTCCTGGCCGCCTACAACATGGGCCCGGAACGGGTGCAGGGCATGCGCGCCGAGGCCAGGCGTCGGGGGTTGAACCCCAATCAGTGGTTCTTCCAGGTGGAGCGCATCGCCATGGAGCAGGTTGGAATGGGCGGCGTCAGCTATGTTAATAGCGTGAACAAGTACTACTTGGCGTTTGATCGGGAACGGGACTCCCTGGAGCCGGTGGCGACCAAGATCGTCTCACGCAAATAATCTAATTAATCGATATTGATTAACGCTATTTTCGGCTTTTATCATTCTATAAACTGATTAATATAGCGGCCAACCAACCCCATCATCGAAAAGGATTATCTACATGAGCCCAATGATCAGAAACGTTCTATCCACCCGTGCAGGCTTCGGCTTGACTGTCCTGCGGATTTTCGTCGGCATCATCTTTGCCGCCCACGGTTCGCAAAAACTCTTTGGCTGGTTCGGCGGTGGTGGCCTGGCGGGCACGGCGCAGTGGATGGAGAGCATCGGCCTGGCCCCAGGTACGCTGATGGCGCTGTTGTCGGGCGGCACTGAGTTCTTTGCCGGCCTGGCACTGATCATTGGCTTGCTGGCACGCCCAGCGGCGCTGGGTCTGACGATTGTCTCGCTGGTGGCGATATTCTCGGTGCATATCAGCAACGGTTTGTTCATGGCCAACAACGGCTATGAGTTCGCCCTGGCGCTGCTGGGCGGCACGGTGGCGGTCCTGTTCGAAGGTGCTGGCAAACTGTCTGTCGATCGCGCCATCGCCAATTGATCTTGCAGCACACGTGTTAAAGGCCCGCCCGTGCGGGCCTTTTTCGTTGTAGGGGATTCTTGACACCGCCCCACCGGCTTCTCTAGGATGCTGCATGCGCCGATTTAAACAGCTAATTGCGGGGCGCCACAGGGACTCACTGCAGCCCCGACAGAAGCCTGCTCCAGGTTTCGAAATACCGCTAAAGCGCTGGTTCGGTGTTGCCTCTCACCTGCCCGCAGACTTTTGAGGCAGAGACACGACACGATGAATGCACTACGACCTCTTGTACGCCTGGCCCCGATCACTGCGGGCCTCACTCAGCGCAACCCTAAAATCCTGCTTGGCGGCAAGCACCAACCGACGCTATTGCGTTACCTGGATGGCTGGCCCCGCCGTACTGGCCGCCCTTCGGCTTTCTTGATCCAGTTTGTCGAAGACGGCGAGTCCCTGGCGCGCTTTGCCACGAACAGCTTTGACCTGGCGGTGATCCAGGCGCCCAACGCCGACGATGCCGGTGAGTTCATCCGACACCTGACCCGCGTAGCGCGCCAGGGTTTGATTACCCGCCGCTGACCGCGACGCTCAATAGAACGCTGCGGCGGGTGGATGTTGGCGGCGTCGGTGCGAGATGAGAATCCCCAGCCCCAGCAGGCTCACTATCAACGGAACAGTGACGATAGTGAGCAGGGCTACCGTGCGCTCCAACTGCCGGACGTCCTTGTAGGCTCCCTTCTTCAGGGTGTGAAGTTCCAGGCGCAAGCGCAGGCGTTCTTTGTTCAGCGCCTGCAACAGCGTATTGGAGGAAAGGGCCTGGCTTCCCAGCCTCGATAAAGGCGCGTTGAGCGTCTGCCACTCCTTTTCTGCCTGGTCCAGACGTTGCTCCAGAAGGTTGGCTTTTTTCCGGTAGGACTGCGCGGCCTCGTTGCGCATTCTGTCCAGCAACCCAGGCTGTGGCCCGTCGCTTGCGCGGGGGCTGATAGCGCTTAGTGTGTCAGGCGCCGCCAGGTTATCCAGGGTGTTGAAGACAAACCTGGCGTTGCCCGGACGCTGCGCTTGGTGTCCATTGGCAGTGCGTGCGGCCAGCCAGACGCGGTCACTGAGCAAGTCAGTGTCGGCAACTAGCACTACATGGATATTGGCGGTTTTTTGCAACGTCGCTTTCTGGCCGTTGATGCCGTCAGGAAAGGCGGAGTAGGCGGGTCCCTGTATCCGCGCGGCGATCACACTCGACCGGCCGCGCATGGCGGCCTCGCTGAGCATGGCGTCGAACCCATCCTGTTGGGCGAAGCGTGCGCCATCGAACGTATAGGCTCGCTCGGAGCTCCAGAGCAGGGGAGTGAAGGTGGTGCGGCTTTTTTTCAGGGGCATGAGCGTACCGGAATTCAATAGTGTCACCCTGTCAACGCCCCAACTGCTGATATCGCTCTGCGCCATTGATTCTCGGGTCAGGGTGAGCGCCCCTGGATGGCGTACGGGGGCTTGGCCGTTCGCCACCACTACCGGCGTTGCGTAGAGGCTGTCTGCCAAAACCTGGTTCGCTGGCACCTGCACGCCCCATGCGGCGAGCAGGTTTTGCTGGCCAGGGTTCTCGGTGGTTGAGCCCGGTTCATTCAGGGGGTCGATAAACATCAGCAGCTTGCCCCCAGCCAGGACAAATTGATCAATGGCAAAAAGCGCTTGTTCCGGTAGTCGAGCGGGCTGCACCACCATCAAGGTCTTGATGTGCCCGGGGATACGCGAAATGTCGCTGCCCAGGCTCACCAGATTGAACTGAGCGCGGATTTCCTTGAGCAACTGCCAAGGCGGTATGATTTGCTGATTGCGTTCATCCCGGCTGCCGTCCACGGTTAAGCCGCTGATCAGGCCGATTACTGGCTGTTCCTGGCGTGCGACGTTGTGGATCAAGTGGCTGATCCCATACTCCAGGAAGTTCGCCTGGGCCGGGTCGAAGCGTTCGATTTTCTGAGGTTCATGGTTGGCGCGGGTGCCGATGAGCCCGAACAGCCCCTGCGTTCTATCCAGGCCCAATGACTCGGCCTGGTACTCCTCCTCTGAAAAGGGCTCAGGGTCAATCAGGTGCAGCGTGATGTTGCCGTTTGATGCGCCTTCATAGGCTTTGAGCAGCAGCGCGATGTACGCGCCATGGCTTTTCAATGCTTCACTCTTGCGGGCGTGACTGGCGTTGAAAAAATGCACCTCCATGGGGGTTTCAAGCCCCGCGAGCAGGGCCTGCGTCGAAGGCGACAGGGTATGGATTTTTTTCTCTGAGAGGTCCAGGCGGTAGTTGGGCAGCTTCAGTGCCCAAACCAGGTTAAAGGCAAGAAAAAGCAGGACGATGACGATCAACGTCACGCCGAAGTTCATGAGGTTCCTCATGGGGGGTTCCTTTCTCAGCTTTTCCTGAAATTTAAAGTAAGGGTGGTTGCGGTGAGGAACGCAATGATCATGCTTATGAAGTACAACGTGTCATGCAGCGTCAGAAGGCCGCTATCTATCGAGCTGAAACGTATCTGTGGATTGAGTGAAATCAAACTATCGATCAGCCAGATGGGCGCCTGATGGTCCAACATATCCAGAACTAGTGATAGCAGTGCTTACTGCAAATAGTAGCGCGAGTGTGATCACAAAAATAATCAGACGATTATAGGCCAGTACACAGATGAGGCAGGCGAATGAAAGATAAGCACCTGCCAGTAGCCAACTCCCGATGGACTGAGCCAAGATGGTCGAATTGTCCGCGACGCCCAGATAATTTATGGTAATGACCAGTGGGAAGTTTAATAAAATCGTGAGCGCACAGAGTGTCCAGGCGGCCAGGAATTTTCCCAGTGTCAGCTCCAGGGCGGAGACTGGCAGGGTGCTTGTAAAGCAAAATGCATCGTCTTTGTGCTCGTTTGCCCAAAGCAGTGTTGAAATAATAGGAATGAAAAAAAGGTAAAGCCAAGGATGGAACTGAAAAAAAGCGTGTAAGTTTTCCGGAGTTTTTTCCAGGAAGTTTCCTACAAACAAGCCGAGCACAGTGTTGGCAATCAAGAAAGTCGCGATGCTTAAGTAAGTGGTCGGGCTCGACAAGTAACTGCTTAGTTGCCGCTTGAATATCACGGGTAGACGTTTCAATTGAGTGCCTCCTGGCTCAAGTGGTGGATGACATCGCTCAGGCGCCCCGGCTCAAGGCTCAAGGTATTGATCTTCCAGCGACGGTTGGCGACCAGGGCATTGACGTGTGGATAGATGATTTGCCCTGGCATCGCGAGCACGGTCACGCTGCCGGCGGTATGCCGGTCTTCCTCTATGCCGGCCACTCCCGGGAGAACGGCCAGCGCCAGCAGGTCGAGGGGGGCATCGGCGGCCAGGGTGATTGCCTGGTAATAGTGCGAACTGCGCTGTAGCTCGCTGACCGGGGCATCGGCCAGCAATCTGCCCTCGGCCATAACCAGCGCCCGTTGACAAGTACACGAGAACTCTTCGGGATTGCGCGAGGCGACAATCACCGTCATGTCTTCGGCCAGGGACTGGATGAGCGTCCCGACCTTTTGCTTTTGCAAGGGGTCCAGGCCTGCTGTGGGCTCATCGAGTAACAGCAACCTGGGGTCATGCAGGATGGCTTGGGCCAGCGCCACTTTGCGTTGGTGCCCCGCAGGAAGGGTGGCGATAGGTGAGTCAAGTACTCGCCAGAGCTCTAGGCGGGTGATTGCCCGATCCACCATCTTGCGCTTTTGCAGGCCATGCAGCCCGCGAACTTCGGCGATGAAACCGAGGAAGTTCTTGACTGTCATGTTGCCGTGGCCGAGTGCCGCTTCAGGTTGATAACCTATTATTTTTTTCGCTCTTATGGGGTGGGTTGAGATATTTGTGTCATGTATTTTTATGGTGCCGGAAGTTGCCTTGATTGCGCCTGAGAGCAATTTGAGTAATGTGCTTTTGCCTGCGCCCTCATGTCCAAACAATCCCAGGCATTCCCGGGAGGTAACGCTGAACGTCAAGTTGTCGATGGCAATCGTCTGTCCTGTTTTTTTTGTTAGATTTGTTATTTCGATCATTGGGCTTTTCTACTTGGTTGTTTGCCGGGGCATGCTGAGTAGACGGGGCTCTATAAGCCAGTGTCTTCGGTTTGAGAATTGCCGAACGTTGTGGGAAAAAGTACTGATCAAGTGTTTAAGGCGCTGCTTTGTTAAAAAATGGTACGTTCAATAGGGGCGTTTGGAAACGCTGAGTCGCTGGAATAAGGTAAGTCCTACATGTGCCTCAATCACTCGCTGAAACAATTGTGTTGTTCTTGGTGATATGTTGATTTTGATTTCATAGATGGCGTGTATATGAAGTACTACCGTAAAGGAGTCCGATACTCATGATGCTTCTGCGTACTCTTGTTCTTGAACATTCTGGTCATGATTCCCCGGTTAACGGTGCATTGCTCTGTTGCTTTGCGGTACCGCAAATCGCTGCGAACTTTCTTGTCTATAGCCTGGACGAAGAGGTCGAGCCTGGGAGTTCGCGGGTCTATATCGCTGCACTGCGCAGAAAGGCCGAGCGGTATTTTCTAGGAGGGATCGAGTCCAAGGAGAACCTGCAACTGGCGATGAGCGTGCTCAAGCAGATCATCACCCTGGCCACCGCATCCGGGGTCAAGGATGGCAATTGCTCGGCGTCACAGGTGGCGTATCACTTCATTGACTTGAAGGGCAGCAAGCTACCGACGGCGAGGCCTGAAGATCACCACTCGCTGATGATCAAGAAGGTATTGGTGATGAAGGTCATCACCCTGGGGACTTCAGTCATTGGCCTGCCTGCGATCGAGAGCGCCGAGTTGATTGTGCCGTCCATTCGTTTCTCGTCAAAAATGGTGTCGCCGCCCAATCCGGCAAATCGTAATGAGGCTGTGACGCAGGAGCCGGACGAGGAACCGGCCGTAGTTCTGCCGGCGTTAATCCCTGAGGAGCCATTACCTACTCCGACGAAGGCGCCGCAGCCCGAGGAGCCGGCTCCGCGAGTGCAAGAGCCTGTGGCACCTGCCGAAGCCGTGCCGCCATCCGTGGTCCCGGATCAGGCGACCCTGCATGAGGTGGATACCACGCTGACCAATCTTGCCCGGGTGGCGCAAGAGTTGACGCAACAGAAGCGTGCGGCGTTTGAGCAGCAGGAGGAACTTGAGCAGCAGAGAAGCCAGTTGCTACGGGAAAAAAATGCATTGGCGCAGGCCAATCAACAGTTGGCGGCGCTGGAAACTGACTTGCAGCAAAGAACCCTGGCGTTGAAGGGGCGTGAAGAGCACCAGGCGCAGGTGCAGCAGGCAGAACAACGCCGTCTGGAGGGTTGGGCACGTCAGATCGAAGATGAGTCGTTCAGGCTGCAGGCGCTGGACCGTGCGACCCAGCAACAGGCTGAGCAACTGGCGAGCAACATGGGGCAGTTGTCGGGCCTGAGGGGCGATCTGCAGGCGGTGTTGAATCGCCTGGACGCCACCTTGTTTCCCGAGCAAAAGGTCGAGGTGCAGCGCGGCGTGGATGCAGGCAGTTTGCCTGGTTCCGGTTGACCCTGGGAATCAGGCCTGGCTACTTTCTGGCGTTCATTTATTATCAAGGCCGACCAGTTGCCGTCAGGCAGCCAGTGCATCTTTGGTGGATGTAGCGCTGGTTTGAACCAATGGAAGTTTGCGGGGGATGTGACGCTTTTGAGTACCAAGCTGATTACCAAAGAAGGTCATGAAGCGCTGAAGAAGGAGCTTGATTACCTGTGGCGAGAAAAGCGTCCTGATACCACGCGCAAAGTGACTTGGGCAGCTTCCCTGGGAGACCGCAGCGAGAACGCCGACTACCAGTACAACAAGAAGCTGCTGCGCGAAATCGATCGTCGGGTGCGTTACCTGCGCAAACGCCTGGAAGATATGCGCGTGGTGGAATACATGCCCGAGCAGGAGGGCAAGGTGTTCTTCGGGGCTTGGGTGGATATCGAAAACGAGCAGGGGGAGACCAAGCGTTTTCGAATCGTGGGCTATGACGAGATTTATGAGCGCATGGACTACATTTCCATCGACTCACCCATGGCCAGGGCGTTGCTGCGCAAAGAGGTGGACGATGAAGCCATTGTGCAGACGCCAGGCGGTGAAGTGTGCTGGTGGATCACCGGCATCGAGTACATCAAGTAGCAGCCGACTTGCTGGCGATGGCGCCTTTAGTAAGGCCGGCTCCCAGGGGGGAGCCGGCTTTTTTTGTTTCAACCTTCGCGCAATACCGCCAGCGGGCTGGCGTTCAACGCCCGACGCGTACCGAATACCCCGGCACCACCGATCAACACTGCACCAATCAGCGGAAGCACCAGCAGCCACGGATGGGGGTGCCAGACCAGGTCGAAGGCATAGCGATACAGGACCAGCGTCACCAGTTCGGTACCCAGCGCCGCCAGCAGTCCGCTGACCGCACCCAGTAGCCCGAACTCGATGCGCCGGGCCTTGACCAGCAACTTGCGTTCCGCCCCCAGGGCGCGCAACAAGGCGCCTTGGCGGATGCGTTCGTCCAGGGTGGCCTGAAGGCCCGAGAACAGCACCGCCATGCCAGCCGCCAGGACAAACAGCAGCACGTACTCCACGGCCAGCGTGACCTGGGCCAGGATGCTGCGCAATTGGGCCAGCAACGCCTCGACCTGCAGGATGGTCACTGCCGGAAAGGCTCGGGACAGGTCGACGATCTGCTGGTCATGGCCGGCGGCCAGATAAAAGCTGGTCAGGTAGGTGGCCGGCAGGTCCTTGAGGGTGCCCGGTTGGAAGATCATGAAGAAGTTGGGTTGGAAGTTGTCCCAGTTGATCTCCCGCAGGCTGGTAACGCGGGCCTCACGGTTTTCCCCGCCAACGGTGAAGATCAGGTGGTCGTTGAGCTTGAGCTTGAGGCTGTCGGCGACCTTGGCCTCGACCGACACGCCTGGAATGGCATCGCCCGGCTGATCCGACCACCAGGTGCCTGATGTGAGGGTGTTGCCTGGGGGCAGGTTGGCCGCCCAGGTCAGGCTCAGGTCCCGTTGTATCGCACGATCGCCACTGGAGTCCTTGCTGACAATTTCCTGCACCGGCTCGCCGTTGATGCTGATCAGGCGTCCCGGCACCACGGGATACAAGGGCGCTGCCTGCGCCTGTAGTTCAAGCAGGCGGGCACCGAAGGCGTCCTTGTCGGCCGGGAGGATGTTGAGGGCGAAATAGTTGGGAGCATCCTTTGGCAACTGGTTCTGCCAGGTGTCCAGCAACTCGCCACGCAGCAAGGCGATCAAACCCATCGATAGCAGGATCAGGCCAAACGCCAGGGACTGGCCCGCCGCGGCCAATGGGTGGCGTAACAACTGGCCCAGCCCCAGGCGCCAGGGCAGGGCGGCGCGTGCCAGCAGGCGGCGCAGGCTTTGCAGCAACAGCAGGAGCAGGCCCCCGAGGATCAACGCGGCGATAACCCCACCGCCCAGTAGGGCGAAGGTCAGCACCAGGTCCAGGCTCAGGCGCCACATGATCAGGCCCAGGGCAAACAACGCGGCGCCATACACCATCCAGGTACTGGAGGGGATCGGCAGCAAGTCGCGCCGCAATACCCGCAGCGGCGGCACTCGGCCCAGGGCTGCCAGAGGGGGCAGGGCAAAACCGGCCAGGGCCACCAGCCCGGTACCGATGCCGGCTACGGCGGGTAGCAGCCCGCCCGGCGGTACGTCTGCCGGCAGCAGGTCGTGCAACAGGTAAAACAGCCCCAACTGTGCGAGCCAGCCCAGTGCCGCACCGGCAAGGCTGGCCAGCAAGCCCAGGACAGTCAGCTGCAGGCTGAACAACAGCATGGTTTCCCGGCGCGACAGGCCCAGGCAGCGCAACAGTGCGCTGGCGTCGAAGCGGCGGCTGGCAAAGCGGTTCGCCGACAGGGCCACGGCCACCCCGGACAGCAGCACGGCAACCAGGCTGGCCATGTTCAGGTAGCGCTCGGCCTTGCCCAAGGCACCCCCGATCTGTTGGTTGCCGTCCCGTGCGTCCTGCAGGCGCTGGTTGGCGGCCAGCCCCGGCGTTATCTGGTCGCGATAGGTCTGCAGGGCGGTACTGGCTGGTGGCGCACGCCACAGCTCGCGGTAGCTGACCCGGCTGCCCGGCTGCACTACGCCGGTGGCCTCCAGGTCAGCCAGGTTGATCATCACCCGAGGGGTGAGGCTATAGAAGTTGCCCGCCCGATCCGGCTCATAGGTGAGGACGCGCGCCAGGCGCAGGGTTTTCATGCCCACGTCGATGCTGTCGCCGACTTTCAGGTCCAGTGCTGTCAGCAGACGTGCCTCGACCCAGGCTTCACCGGCTTTCGGCCCGCCGCCCGAGGCTTCTTCGGCGAACGGTTCGGCCGCGCTTTTCAGTTGGCCGCGTAGCGGGTATTGCTCGTTGACTGCCTTGATGCTCGACAGCTGAATGCCGTTGTCGGTGGCGATGACGCTGGAAAACTCCACCACCCTGGCGTGCGTCAGGCCCAGTTGCATGCCGCTGGTGACCTGCTCGGAACGGGCAGGGGAGCTGCCCTCCAGCACCAGGTCGGCGCCGAGGAACTCGGTGGCGCGCAATAGCATCGCGCCGTTGAGCCGCGCCCCGAAATAACCGATGGCGGTGCTGGCGGCCACGGCCACCAGCAGGGCGAAGAACAACACGCGCAATTCACCGGCGCGGGCATCGCGCAATAACTGGCGTAGGGCAAGGCTGAACAGGCGCAACAGCGGCAAACGTGCCATCAAGGCTCCAGGGGCTCGACCATCAGGCCGGCTTCAAGGCGGATCAGGCGTCGGCAGCGATGGGCCAGGCGCTCGTCGTGGGTCACCAGCACCAGGGTGGTACCGTTTTCTTTATTGAGTTCAAACAGCAGGTCGCTGATGCGCTCGCCGGTGTGGCTGTCGAGGTTGCCGGTGGGTTCATCGGCAAACAGCACGTCCGGCTCGGCCGCGAACGCCCGGGCAATCGCCACGCGTTGCTGCTCGCCGCCGGAGAGCTGGCGGGGTGAATGGGTCAGGCGCTGGCCCAGGCCGACACGTTCGAGCAAGTGCCTGGCGCGCTCGCGGGCGTCTTTGCGCCCGTCCAGCTCCAGGGGCAGCATGACGTTTTCCAGGGCATTGAGGCTGTCGAGCAACTGGAACGACTGGAACACAAAACCGACGTGTTCAGCGCGGATACGTGCCCGTTGATCCTCGTCCAGGACGCTCAGGGCCTGGCCGGCGAGGGTCACTTCACCGCTGCTGGGCAGGTCGAGCCCGGCCAGCAGGCCAAGGAGCGTGGATTTTCCGGAACCGGAGCTGCCGACGATAGCCAGGCTATCGCCCTTGTTCAGTTCCAGGCTCAGTTCGTGCAGGATGGTCAGTTCACCTTCCGCGCTGGGAACCACTTTGCTAAGGTTCTGCGCGGTGAGAATGCATGCGCCCATGGAGAATCCGATGCGAATATGGTTTTTGAGTGCTGGCCTGGCCTTGATGTGCATGGCCCAGAACGCAGCGGCGGGTACTGTCCTGATCGTTGGCGATAGTATCAGTGCCGGTTTCGGCCTGCATACCGGCAAAGGGTGGGTCGCACTGCTGGAGCAACGCCTCAAGAAGGAGGGTTTCGCCGATAAAGTGGTCAACGCCTCCATCAGCGGCGACACCAGTGCCGGAGGCTTGGCGCGGCTGCCGGCGGCGCTTGCAGAGCATAAGCCCGACGTGGTGGTTATCGAGTTGGGGGGGAACGACGGCTTGCGTGGGCAGCCCCCGGCGCAATTGCAACAAAATCTTGCGTCGATGATTGACCAGTCCAAGGCCGGTGGCGCCAAGGTGTTGCTGCTGGGGATGCAGTTGCCGCCCAATTATGGCCTGCGATATACCACTGCGTTTGCCGAAGTCTATGGTGCGCTGGCCAAGGAAAAAAACGTTCCGCTGGTGCCGTTTTTCCTTGAGGGCGTGGGCGGTCATCCGGAGATGATGCAGGCCGATCAACTGCACCCGGCAGTCGGTGCCCAGGCCAAGTTGCTGGAAAATGTCTGGCCGACGCTAAAACCGCTGTTATGACGCTTTTCTAGCAGCGGTCTTTCGGCTAAGGTGGCGCCCCCGATTTGGAGCCCCCGATGTCGTCGCGTCCTGCCTGGTCCTTGTTTGCCTACCAACTGATCGAGCCCGACGAGCAGCTGGATCTGTTCGCCTGCCAGGAAGTGAAGGTGCATCTGGTGACGCGCCAGTTGGAGCTGGGCGGTACCATCGATCGCACGCTTTGCGGCACATTGCTGCCGGCCCAGCCACGCTGGTCTTCGGTGGATCGTTCGATCTTCCAGGACCAGCGCCTCTGCCCCTTGTGCCGGGCGATTCTCGAATCGCAAAAGCGGGGTACGCCGCCTATCTGGCCTGAACTGCGCTTCGAGCTTTAAGGGCAGGTACACGCTACAATCGCCATTTTACCCCCGTCGATCTGCGAAGGATTTTCCGGATGTTGTCGCGCCTGCCTGTCGTCACCCGCTGCCTGTCTCTCGCTGCCTTGTGTGCAGCCGGTCCTGTTGCGGCCCTGCAACTGCCCCTGCCACCACCGGGTGAAGACATTGTCGGCCAGGTCCAGGTGATCAAGGCCAAGTACGAAGACACCTTTGCCGACCTGGGGGTGACTTATGACCTGGGCTATTCGGAGATGGTTGCGGCCAACCCCGGCGTCGATGCCTGGTTGCCGGGTGCCGGGGCCGAGATTGTGCTGCCGACCCGTTTCATTTTGCCGCCGGGTCCCCGGGAGGGCATCGTGATCAACCTGGCCGAGTACCGTCTTTACTACTACCCCAAGGGCCAGGACGTGGTGTACACCTTCCCGCTTGGAATCGGTCGTGAAGGCTGGGGCTCGCCGATTGCCCATACCAGCATCATCGCCAAGACCCCCAACCCGACCTGGACCCCGCCAGCGTCAATCAAGGCCGAGCACGCTGCCGACGGCGACCCGTTGCCCAACGTGGTGCCGGCAGGTCCTGACAACCCCCTGGGGCCGTTCAAGTTCACCCTGGGCACGCCGGGCTACCTGATTCATGGTTCCAACAAGAAGTTCGGCATTGGTACCCGTACCAGCCATGGCTGCTTCCGGATGTTCAACAACAACGTGCTGGAGATGGCCAAGATGGTCCCGGTGGGCACGCCTGTGCGGATCATCAATGATGCCTACAAGTTCGGCATCAGCGGCGGCAAGGTCTACCTGGAAGCCCATGCGCCATTGAACGACGATGGCACGCCGTCGGTGGTCGACAAGCACACGGTAGTCATCAATGCGATGCTCAAGCGCGAAGACCTGGCCAACAACCTGCGGGTCAACTGGGATGAAGTGCGTGATGTCGTCGCGGCCGAAGATGGCTTGCCGGCGCAGATCGGCGAGCCGGGAGCGGCGCCGATGGTCACCGGCATGCCGGTCGATTTGCAGCAGTAACACCTGCCGTCAATCGAAGCCCGCCATGGATTGCTCCTGGCGGGCTTTTTATTGCCTTGGATCCTTAGCTGAATCCCAGGCAATAAAAAGCCGATCCAAAAATGGATCGGCTTGATAACAACCCCGAAGGATTATTACTTGCGGCTAGCTTTTTCAAGCATACGCAGAGCGCGCTCGTTAGCTTCGTCAGCAGTCTGTTGTGCTTTTTGAGCAGCAGCCAGAGCTTCATCAGCTTTACGGTAGGCTTCGTCTGCACGGGCCTGGGAGCGAGCTGCTGCGTCTTCAGTTGCAGTCAGACGAGCTTCGGTTTCTTTGGAGACGCTGCTGCAACCGGTAGCCAGAACTGCGGCCAGAGCCAGAGCAGAGAATTTCAGAACGTTGTTCATCGTGTTCCCCTTCAAGGACTTTCTATTTAATGGCTACTATCTCAGAGTGAGCTAATAGCCGGCGTACATACTACCCATTACTTGTAGTAAGTAAACTGACGTAGCGCAAGAAGCAAAAAAAATTCTTGTGCCGAATCTATTTTGGCTAATCTTTAGCGAGTTTGTATAAAAAATATCCAGTTTTTGCTGCGCGGGCAAACATTGGATCCAGGCTGAAAGCACCGCCTGGCAAGTGTTAAACGTTGTAAGCCGATGTCAATTTATATATCTGCGCCAATACTATTGTTCAGATTGCCCGGGCGCTGATGGGCATCTTTCGCGCATGTAGAGGTGACTTTAAAAGCGGCGCTTCGTCTCAAGCTTCAACTGCCGGCAATGTTCAGGCTATCGACCACCGGATGTTCGATCAGCCCTTTCTATGTCCGCCAGCCTGATGGATGACGAGCGTCCCTTGAGCAATGACAGGATTGGTGCCTACTATTCCTTGGTGCGGGGCGTGAGTGCTGTAGGGCTTTTCTCGTTGTCGAAACCGGCACGGGGTGGCGTAGATGTTCCTTCGCCGGAAAAACATCGGTAAGGTAGGGGTCAGAAACCAAGACCCGCGAGGAGTAGTGATGAGCGAGGCGTTGTCCATCCACCATGACCAGGCTGGTCATCAGTTCGAGACCAATGTGGACGGTCATCGTGCCTATCTGACCTACATGGACCTGGGGAAACAGACCCTGGATATCTACCGCACGTTTGTGCCCAATGCCCTGCGTGGGCGCGGCATTGCTGCTGCGCTGACCGAAGAGGCGCTGCAATACGCCGAGAGCATGGGTTATACGGTGATCCCGTCCTGTTCCTATGTGGAGCGCTATATGGAGCGTCACCAGCGCCATGCCGCGAAGCTGTAAAAGCAAAGATGCGCACATAAAAAAACGCCGGGCTTAGCCCGGCTTTTTTGTGTGCGTCAGGTACGTTTGCGCTTGGGCAATACGTCCTTGAGCTTGGCGTGCATGCTGCGCAGGGTGGTCTCGGTGGCAGACCAGTCGATGCAGGCATCGGTGATCGACACGCCGTATTGCAGGTCGGCCAGATCTTTTGGAATCGCCTGGCAACCCCAGTTCAGGTGACTCTCGACCATCAGGCCGATAATCGACTGGTTGCCTTCCAGGATCTGGTTGGCCACGTTCTCCATCACCAGCGGTTGCAGTGCCGGATCTTTATTGGAATTGGCGTGACTGCAATCAACCATGATGTTTGGCTTGATCTTCGCCTTGGTCAGCGCCTGTTCGCACAAGGCCACGCTGACCGAATCGTAATTGGGCTTGCCATTACCGCCACGCAATACTACGTGGCCATAGGCGTTGCCCTTGGTGGTGACGATGGACACGCCACCTTCCTGGTTGATCCCCAGGAAACGATGCGGGCTGGAAACCGACTGCAAGGCGTTGATCGCCACGGTCAGGCCGCCATCGGTACCGTTCTTGAAACCCACGGCCGAGGACAGGCCAGAGGCCATTTCGCGGTGGGTTTGCGATTCGGTGGTACGTGCACCGATCGCCGACCAACTGATCAGGTCTTGCAAGTACTGCGGGGAAATCGGGTCCAGGGCTTCGGTGGCCGTGGGCAGGCCCATTTCAGCCAGGTCCAGCAGCAACTTGCGGCCGATATGCAAGCCGTCCTGAATCTTGAACGAGTCGTCCAGGTACGGATCGTTGATCAGGCCTTTCCAGCCGACGGTAGTACGCGGCTTCTCGAAATACACGCGCATCACCAGGTACAGGGTGTCGGACACTTCCGCAGCCAGCACCTTGAGGCGTTCGGCGTACTCATGGGCAGCCTTGAGGTCGTGGATCGAGCAAGGGCCGATCACCACGAACAGGCGGTGGTCAGTGCCGTCGAGGATGTCACGAATGACTTCGCGGCCCTTGGTGACAGTCTGCAGGGCAGCGTCGCTCAAAGGGATTTCGCGCTTGAGCTGATCGGGCGTGATCAGGGTCTCGTTGGATTCGACGTTTAGGTCGTTGATCGGTAAATCAGCCATCGTGTTACTCGTCAGGGTCACGGGTGCCGGCCGCCAGCGAACCCCGTGCGGCGGAGCACAGCATGATTTAAATGCAGCGGGGAGCCGAACCTTAGCGCGTACAAGCCTGCTCGACAATGGGCAATTGCGCGCGTTGTCGTGTGGCCTGATAGTGTGTTGCCTGGTTAAAGGTGGTGGTGCGGATCGAGTGAAAGCGTTTGAATTGACGGATTTGGATATCGACCAGCAGTTGCTGGCGCTGCCTGGTGCTTCGCTGCTGGTGTTTACCAGTGTCGGCTGTTCCAGTTGCCGTTGGGCGCGCCAGCAGCTACCCGGTTGGAATCTGCCGGTGGCGCGCATCTGCTGGGTCGACGCTGGGCACAATGGCGGCGCGGTTGCGCGCTACGGGATCTTTCATTTGCCGGCTTTATTTGTAGTGTGCGAGGGTCAACTGCACGGCGCACTACAGGTGGGCCTGAACCCGAGTGACCTCAGCGACGCTATAAATGAGGCGCTCCAACAAGAACCAGAGGAGTTGCCATGACGAGTGCAGTTGAACCTGGGCCGCGCATTGGGATTATCGGCACCGGTGCCATCGGTGGTTTTTACGGGTTGATGCTGGCGCGTGCCGGTTTTGACGTGCATTTCCTGTTGCGCAGCGAATATGCGGCGGTGAGCGAACGTGGCTTGCAACTCAATAGTTCGGTGCATGGGGCCTTGAGCCTGCACCCGGTCCAGGCCTATGCCAATGCGGCCGACATGCCGCCTTGCGACTGGCTGCTGGTGGGCACCAAAACCACCGGCAACGTTGAGCTGGCACCGACCATTGCCCAGGTGGCGGCGCCGGATGCCAAGGTCGTGCTGTTGCAAAATGGCCTGGGTGTCGAGGACGGCCTGCGCGAACATTTGCCTGAGTCCCTGCATTTGCTCGGCGGGCTTTGTTATATCTGCGTACACCGTTCCGGGCCGGGGATCGTCGAGCACCAGGCCATGGGCCGGGTCAGTCTTGGCTATCACAGTGGCAATGCCGCACAGGATGCAGACCGCCGCCAGGCGATTGTGGAGGAGGGCGCCGGGCTGTTTCGCCAGGCCGGGATCGACTCCCAGGCCATGCCTGACCTGGACCAGGCACGCTGGCATAAGCTGGTGTGGAATGTGCCATACAACGGCCTGTCGGTGCTGCTCGGTGCCAATACCTCGGAGTTGATGGCTGACCAATCCAGCCGGGAATTGATCCAGGGCCTGATGGCCGAAGTGGTGCAAGGCGCCCATGCATGCGGCCATGAAATCGCACCTGGCTACGCCGCGCAGATGTTCAACATGACCGAGCGTTTGACGGACTATTGGCCCAGCATGTATCACGATCATCTGCACCAGCGCCCCCTGGAACTGGCTGCGATCTACGCCCGTCCGCTGGCTGCCGCCCAGGCCGCCGGCTGTGAAATGCCGCGGATGCAGGCGCTGTATCAAGCCTTGGGCTTTATTGATCGACGCAACGGCTGAGGAACAGACATGGCCAAAGGCATGAGCGACAAACTGGTACTGGCGATTTCCTCGCGGGCACTGTTCGACCTGGGCGAAAGCCACAAGGTTTATCTGGCCCAGGGCGTCGAGGCCTACCGCAAGTACCAGATCGACCACGAGGAAGAAATCCTTGAGCCCGGGGATGCGTTCCCTCTGGTCAAGAAGCTCCTGACCCTCAATGCCAGCCTGGGCCGCGCGCGGGTCGAAGTGGTGCTGGTGTCGCGCAACAGTGCCGATACCGGTTTGCGCGTGTTCAATTCGATCCAGCATTACGGCCTGGATATTTCCCGCGCGGCCTTTGTCGGTGGGCGTAACCCCCACCCTTACCTGGCGGCGTTTGGCTGCCACCTGTTCCTCTCCACCCATGCCGAAGATGTGCGCAGCGCGCTGGATGCCGGTTTTGCGGCGGCGACCATTCTGTCTGGCGGCGCCCGCCGGGCTTGCAGTGCCGAATTGCGGATTGCCTTCGATGGCGATGCGGTGCTGTTTTCCGACGAGTCCGAGCGCGTCTACCAGAGCGGCGGCCTGGAAGCCTTCCAGGCCAGCGAGCGGCAAGCGGCCCGCGAACCGCTGCGCGGCGGGCCATTCAAAGGGTTCCTGGCCGCCCTCAATCTGTTGCAGCGCGAGTTCCCCGATGAGTCCTGCCCGATCCGCACGGCGTTGGTGACGGCGCGTTCGGCCCCGTCCCACGAACGGGTGATCCGTACGTTGCGCGAGTGGGACATCCGCCTGGATGAGTCGCTGTTTCTTGGCGGCCTGGAAAAATCCGCGTTCCTTGAGGCGTTCGCCGCCGACGTGTTTTTTGACGACCAGGCCGGCCATTGCGAGAAAGCCAGGGAGGTTGTGGCCACCGGGCATGTGCCCCATGGCGTGAGCAATGAGCCAAAAGTCCAGGTCCAGAGCTAAGTTCATCGCAGTCGCGGAGGCGCTGCTAAGCTGAAACAATCCCCGCCATCCTGGCAGCCCGGGAGGTTCTATGATTCGGTCGATGTTGTACGCCTCAGACCTGGGTGTGTATGCGCCTTACGTGATGCAGCATGCGCTGGCGATGGCACGCACGTTCAAGGCGGATCTGTATGTGATTCATGTGGTAGAGCCGATCGGGCTGTTCGCAGAGTCGGTGCTTCAAACCTATCTTGATGAACAGGCCTTGAGCGAATGGCAGAGCCAGGGGCTCAATACAGTAATGGCGAACATCGAGCAGCGGATGCTGGACAGTTTTCGTGAAGAGTTGAAGGACGGCGAGCAGGACTTGCAGGCGATTCATTCGGTGCGGGTGATCCAGGGGGATCCCGCCCAAGTGATTCTCGACCAGGCGCAGAAACTCTCGGTGGATTTGTTGATCGTAGGGAGTCATAGCCAGGGCACAGGGATCCCGACGCCACTGGGACGTACCGCGGCGCGGGTGTTGCAGTTGTCTCGGGTACCGGTCTATCTGGTGCCTTTGCGGCAGTGTCGGCGCAGTGATGATGTGTGATGGGGCGTAAACGATAAAAAGTTCTAGATTTATCGATCCAACCTTTAATATAGTTATATACCGTCGCTGATATCCGTGGCGTCTATCTGCTTTGAGGGACACATATGAAGCTTCAACAATTGCGCTACATCTGGGAAGTGGCGCACCACGACCTCAACGTTTCCGCCACGGCTCAAAGCCTCTACACCTCGCAACCGGGTATCAGTAAACAGATCCGCCTGCTCGAAGACGAATTGGGCGTCGAAGTGTTCGCCCGCAGCGGCAAGCACCTGACCCGCGTCACACCCGCTGGTGAGCGCATCATCACCACGGCCGGTGAGATCCTGCGCAAGGTTGAAAGCATCAAGCAGATCGCCCAGGAATTCTCCAACGAGAAAAAAGGCACCCTGTCGATCGCCACCACCCACACCCAGGCCCGTTATGCCCTGCCGCCGGTGATCAGTTCGTTCATCAAGCAGTACCCGGACGTGGCCTTGCACATGCACCAGGGCTCGCCGATGCAGATCGCGGAAATGGCGGCTGACGGTACTGTCGATTTTGCCATCGCCACCGAAGCCCTGGAGCTGTTCGGCGACCTGGTGATGATGCCGTGCTATCGCTGGAACCGCTGCGTCGTGGTGCCCCAGGGGCACCCATTGGCCAAGCTGCCGAAGCTGACCCTGGAAGCGCTGGCGGAATATCCGATTGTCACCTACGTGTTTGGCTTCACCGGCCGCTCCAAGCTCGACGAAGCCTTCAGTCATCGCGGCCTCACGCCCAAAGTGGTGTTCACCGCGGCTGATGCCGACGTGATCAAGACTTACGTGCGCCTGGGCCTGGGCGTCGGCATCGTGGCCAAGATGGCCGTCGATACCAAGCTCGACAGCGACCTGGTGGTGCTCGATGCCAGTGAACTGTTCGAGTCCAGCGTGACCAAGATCGGTTTCCGTCGTGGCACGTTCCTGCGTGGCTTCATGTGCGATTTCATCGAGAAGTTCGCCCCGCACCTGACCCGTGAAGTCATGGCCAAGGCGATCCAGTGCCACAACAAGCAGGAACTGGAAGAGCTGTTCGACGGCGTTGAACTGCCGGTTCACTGACCGACCTAGCGGGCCTCGGTCACCACGAACTGTTGCCGGGCGCCCGCTACCAGTATCTCTACCTCATCCCCCTCGAACTTGCCCAGCAGGCTTTTGCCCAGCGGCGAGCGAGGGGTGATGACGGTCACCAACTGCCCCACCACATAGACTTTCAGGCCTGCCGCGTCCGGCGCGAGGAACAGCCATTGCTGGCGGTCGTTGTCATCTTCGAGGCCGAGCAGGGCGCCTACTTCGATACCCCGTTGCTCATCGTAGGGTCGCAGGCTCAGGTTTTGGCACAACACCAGTGACTGTCTGATTTCCTCCACGCGCTTGGCTTGCCCGGCGGCGAGGTAAGACGCCTCCAGGCCCAGGGTGTCGTATTTGTTCTCGGCGATGTTTTCTTCGTGGGTCGCGGTCTCGTAGGCGGTTTGCGCGGCGCGTTGCGCCACATTCAGGTCGGCGGCGAGTTTTTCCAGGATCAACTGGAGGACGGCATGTTTATTCATGGGGGCTTGCGGCTCAATCACAGAATTGCAGGACGTTGGCCCGGCTCTTGTCGCTGGGGGCGTTCTGGTCCTGCTGGAGCCAGAATTGGCATTTGGGGTTGGACAGGTTGCGCGGGTTGGCCCGCGCCTGGTCCAGCGTCTGTTGTTGTTCCTGCTTGTGCAGGTTCTGTTGGTATTGCTCAAACATTTGGTTGGGCGGCTCTGGCGTCACGGTCGGCGGCGTGCCCAGTTGTTGCACGGCCTGGGTGACGGCGGCCACAGGTTGTTCAAGCAGGTAGCGCGAGGCCAGCCAGCCTGTCAGCGCGATTGCGACAAAGCCCAGCCACAGGCCCAGGGCCACGGCAATACTGAGTTTGAACAGCGACATCGGGCGATCGGACATGGCGGCCTCCTGGCGGACGGTTGCGGTGAGCGAGGGATTGTCGCATAGCCAGCGTGCAGAATAATCGCGATCAACCCTTCTGCATGACGGCATTTATGCGGACAATCGAGCCTTTGAATGATGGAGCCCGGAATGAAAGCCCGCTGGGATATTTTTTGCAGCGTCGTCGACAACTACGGCGACATCGGCGTGACCTGGCGCCTGGCCCGGCAATTGGCAGCAGAACACGCCTGCGCTGTGCGCCTATGGGTCGATGATTTGCGGGCGTTCGAGCGCATGTGCCCAGAGGTGGATGTGCAGTTGGACCAGCAGTGGCAAGAGGGCGTCGACGTACGTCACTGGTCACAGGACTGGGCGCCTACGCCAGCGGCTGATGTGGTGATTGCCGCATTTGCCTGCCAATTGCCCCATGACTATATGGAGGCCATGGCGGGGTGCGAGCACTCGCCACTGTGGATGAACCTCGACTATTTAAGCGCCGAGGAATGGGTGGTCGGTTGCCACGGCCTGCCGTCGGTGAAGTTCAAAGGTGTCCAAAAGTATTTCTTCTTCCCGGGATTTCGCCCTGGCACGGGGGGCTTGCTGCGTGAGGCCGGGCTGATCGAGCGGCGCCAGGCCTTTCAGCGTGATTTGCAGGGCCGGCAACAATTCCTGCAAGGGCTGGGCGTCTTTCCCGCAAAGGGCGCGCGGTTGATGTCGCTGTTTGCCTATGAAAACGCCGGGCTGGCCAGTTGGCTGGACGTGTTGGCGGCTGATGGGCAAGCCACTCATCTGTTGGTGCCGGAAGGGCGCATTCTTGGCGACGTGCAGCGCTGGTTGGGTGTGGAGGCGTTGGCCGCAGGGGATATTCACCTGCGCGGGACGCTGACGGTACAGGTGCTGGCGTTCGTGCGGCAGGAACAATACGACCGCCTGCTGTGGTGCTGCGACTTCAATGCGGTGCGCGGCGAAGACTCCTTTGTGCGTGCGCAATGGGCTGGGCGCCCGTTGCTATGGCACATCTACCGCCAGGACGAAGATATCCACCTGGACAAGCTCGATGCCTTCCTCGCGCTCTATACCCAGGCCCTGTCGGCACCCGCAAAAGCCGCGCTGATCGCCCTATGGCAAGCCTGGAACACCGACAGCGATATGGCCTCAAGCTGGAAAATCCTGCTTGAGCATTGGCCGGAACTGACCGTGCACGCCGAAAAATGGTGTCTGGAACAGGCCTTGCAGGCTGATCTTGCGACGGCGCTGGTACAGTTTTATGAAAATTGGATATGATACGCGACCTTGATTTTTGTAAATCCCATCCAAATTTCGGATATTCGTAATGAAAACTGGTAAAGAACTGAAACCCGGTACCGTGATCCGTATCGACAACGACCCTTGGTTGGTTCAGAAAGCTGAGTTCACCAAGTCTGGTCGTAACAGCGCAATCATGAAGACCAAGCTGAAGAACCTGCTGACCGGTTACAAGACCGAAACCGTATACAGCGCCGATGACAAGCTGGACGACGTAATCCTCGACCGTAAAGAAGCGACCCTGTCGTTCATCAGCGGCGACACCTACACGTTCATGGACACCACCGACTACACCATGTACGAGCTGAACGCTGAAGACATCGAAGCCGTTCTGCCATTTATCGAAGAAGGCATGACCGACGTCTGCGAAGCGATTTTCTTCGAAGAGCGCCTGGTTTCCGTAGAGCTGCCGACCACCATCGTGCGTAAGGTTGCCTACACCGAAGGTTCCGCTCGCGGCGACACTTCGGGCAAAGTGATGAAGCCGGCCAAGCTGGCTAACGGTACCGAACTGCAAGTGGCTGATTTCATCGAAATCGACGACCTGATCGAGATCGACACCCGTGAAGGTGGTTCGTACAAAGGTCGCGCCAAGAAGTAATTCTGGGGTTACTGACCCAGTAAAGCGACCGTCAGTTGTAATGCTGTGCACATGAGGGTTGTTGATAAACACTCATGTGCAGCAGGAATACCGGAGTCTCATTAGGGCTCCGGTTTTTTTATGTCCATTGCTCAGGATGTAAGTGCTGTTCTGGATTTGGCTGAAAAGCCTAATCTCCAACGTTGCTGCCGAACCTTGGATATGGTGATTTGGTTAGGGAAGGGCAATCACCCTGCAGCCTGCCTTTGGGGCACGAATGTGAGCATCGCTGCACATTGCGCGAACCACAAGAAATGGGTTATGGATAGAGGGAGAAACTTGAATGAGTGAAATGAGTAAGTTGAGTAAAGTGGAAACCTCTGGCCCGTCAGCACATAATTTCACTTCTGATAATCAGCATTTGAAGTATAGAGCTGATATTGATGGTCTACGTGCGATCGCTATCATTTCGGTTGTTTTGTTTCATGCCTTTCCGGGTTTGCTGAGCGGTGGGTTTGTTGGTGTTGATGTTTTTTTTGTTATCTCTGGGTTTCTTATATCGAGCATTATTTTTAAAAGTTTGGAAGCTGGGAGTTTTAGCTTTGTTGAGTTTTACAAAAGGAGGATTAGGCGAATATTTCCAGCATTGATATTTGTTCTAGTTGCATGTTATTGTTTTGGCTGGATCTCATCTGTGGCTACGGAATTTTCGTCACTGGGTAAGCATATAGCTGCAGGGTTAGGGTTTGTACAGAATATTATCTTGTACAGGGAGTCTGGGTATTTTGATGTTGCCTCGGAGCTAAAACCTCTTCTTCATCTATGGTCTCTAGGTGTTGAGGAACAATTCTATCTATTGTTTCCAGTAGCTGCAATAGTTGTTTGGAGACTTAAACTTGATGTATATGTATCGCTTGCGATCATGGCCTTGCTTTCTTTTGTTTTGTGTGTGATTGAGCTTGGAACTAATGCCAGTGCGGCTTTTTACCTCCCGTACAATCGAGTGTGGGAAATTCTTTGTGGTAGTTTGCTGGCGTACAGCTCATATAAAAATCATTCGGTTGTTAGCTCAGTTGCATCATTTTTTAGTGAAAATGCAGTAGCAGCTGCAAAACTTTCGCCGATATTACCTAACGTGTTTTCTTTCGTTGGGTTGATTTTGCTCGTTGGTTGTTTCTTTTTCATAGACAAAACGTTCGCATTTCCGGGTTACTGGGCGGCTATTCCGGTCCTTGGGTCGGTCCTTCTGATCGCATCGGGACCTGACTCGCTAATCAACAAGCGGATATTGTCGAGCAGAGTGATGGTATGGATTGGCCTTATAAGTTTTCCGCTTTATCTCTGGCATTGGCCCATTCTCACATTTGCCCGAACGATGGAGAGCGGTACGCCAAGTGTAAAAGTCCTGGTGATCTGTGTGTTTGCAAGTGTCGTTGCGGCATGGTTAACCTACAGGTTCGTGGAAAAACCATTTCGCTCTCCCGCACATATTGGGACTAAAAGTTTGGGATTGTTATTCGTTGCTGCTATATTGGGTATCGTAGGTTTTGCGACTTATAAGAATGACGGATTTACTTTTCGTATGAAAGATAGAGAGGATTTTGCTCAGTATTTCGAAAATGCAGCACCCGGTATGAAGTACATGACTGAGCATGACTTGGCGCGACGCTATAGGCTTGATTGTGATTTTTTTGATTTAGAAAACTATCGTCACGGCCGACCTACGGTTGATCCTAGACCGGAGATTTTAAGTTCCTGCTATACGCCGACCTCAAATAAAAGTGTTATGTTGTGGGGGGACTCGCATGTACAACAGTTGCGTTATGGCATTGAAAAGGTGCTTCCTAAAGAAGTTTCAATTCTTCAGGTGGCGAGTAGCGGGTGCTTTCCATATGTTCCGGGGCCAGAGACTGCTGCCAATAAAGTGTGTGACACATCTAACATTCTGGCGCTAGACGTCATTGAAAGAGTAATTCCTAAAGTAGTGATTATTGCCCAGTTTTCAGGTATTGATACAAAGAATGATATGAAGAGTGTTGTTGCTAAGCTGAAAGCTTACGGTGTTGAGCGTGTGATCGTTATGGGGCCGGTGCCGAGGTATGAGGTCTCGCTTTACCAAATTGTACTCCGGCAGTATTGGTTGCACACACCTAGAAGGATTTCTACAAATCTTACGCAGGAACCATTTGATGAAGATGCCTCCCTGAAAGGTAAGTATTCGAAGGGAGAGGGTGGATTTAAGTATATATCTGTAATTGATGAGCTATGCAACGTAGATGGGTGCTTGTCATATCTGGGGCAAGATATGAAAAAAGGACTGGTTTCATTCGATTATGGGCATTTCAACGCGGCAACTTCCTTATTTGTAGTCAATAATCTAATTGCGTCGTTAATGCTGGAGGCATTAGGACTGCCTTTCCAGCAAGAGACGCTTAAGCCTGAAGACATGGACGTTGAAATAAACTAAACATCTGCAAGCCAAAACCAGCGCTGGAATACGCTCAGCAACACCGGCGCGTGTCCAACTGGATACGCTGGAGATCTGGCACCAGACCAGTAAAGCTTACCCTTAAGAAGGTGGGTTACCTGAAGAAACCGATGCCAAATTGCAGGCATCGGTTTTTTTGTGCCTGTTTGCCAGTCACACCGTGATATGCAGGCGCACATCGACGTTGCCACGGGTGGCGTTGGAGTAAGGGCAGACCTGATGGGCAGCCTCCACCAGGCTTTGCGCTTCGTCGTGTTCCAAGCCGGGCAGGGACACGTGAAGGTCGATGTCCAGGCCAAATCCACCGGGAATCTGGCCGATGCCCACATGGGCGGTGATCGAGGCGTCATCGGGGATTTTGCGTTTGCTCTGGCTGGCGACGAATTTCAGGGCGCCGATAAAGCAGGCCGAATAGCCCGCGGCGAACAGCTGCTCGGGGTTGGTGGCCTGGCCGCCAGCGCCGCCCAACTCTTTGGGTGTAGAAAGTTTGACGTCGAGGATGTTGTCGCTGGAAACGGCACGACCATCACGGCCGCCAGTGGCGGTGGCTACTGCGGTATACAGAGTTTGCATGGGAGATTCCTCGCGGTTTATTTTGCGCTAAAAGTTTGCGCGCTAAGTAGGTGGCGAGGTGAATGTATCGCGCAAATGTTTAGTGCGCAATATAAATTTCCAAGCTCATCCCAATCCCTGTAGGAGCCGGCTTGCCGGCGAAAATCGCGAGCGATAACGCGGTGTGCCTGGTGCCCAGCGTCGCACTCGGGTTTTTCGCCGGCAAGCCGGCTCCTACAGGGGGGGATGTTCGGTCGAAAACCGTGTGAGGGTCAGACGCTACCCTGCAGGTTCCTGCGCAATTCCAGCAAATCCGCCTGCAGTTTTTGCAACTGCTCCATCTGCATACCGCTGGCGCCGAGAATGCATTGGGGGATATCGATGGCCTTGTCCCGCAGCGCTCGGCCGGTTGCGGTCAGCTCTACGACGACTACGCGCTCATCGTTGCGGCTACGGGTGCGACTCAACAGGCCCTCGGCTTCCAGGCGTTTGAGCAGCGGTGTCAGTGAGCCCGGATCGGTCAGCAGGCGGCTACTGATTTCGCCTACGGTCAAACCATCTTCTTCCCACAACACCATCATCGCCAAATACTGTGGGTAGGTCAGGCCAATGGCTTGCAGCAGGGGTTTGTAGACCTTGGTCATCAACAACGATGTGGAGTGCAAGGCAAAGCACAGTTGGTTGTTGAGGAGCAGGGAATCGCAAGTGTCGGTCATGGCAGTGCCTTAAAACGTATTTGCTCTGGAATCTAGCGGCCAAACCTTTAACGCGCCAGATAATTCTGTGGCAGCGGTCAGCCCCAGCCGCTTTGTAACGCCAGATCCCACGGTGGAACAGGGCTGAAACGGCTCTTGAGGTACTCCAGCAGCAGGCGGCTGCGGGCGTTGGCCTGCTGTTCCAGGCGCAGGGCGTAGATGCCAGCGGTTTCTGCGGTAGGCAGGCCGTTTTCGCAGAACAGCGGTACCAGTTCACCGCGCACCAGATACTCGCTGGCCAGCCAGGTGGGCAGGTGTGCGATGCCCAGCCCGGCCAGGGCGCCGGATAGTAGGGCTTCGGCATTGTTGGCGCTCATGCGGATGCGCTGCGGACGGTAGGTGTTCTTGCGGCCATCGAGTTCAAAGCGCCAGGCGAACATTGGCGCCAAGCCTTCCCAGTCCAGGCCATCGTGCTCGTTGAGCTGGCTGGGATGGGTTGGAGTGCCGCGGTTCTTCAGGTAGGCGGGGCTGGCGCAGGCGATGCGCACGATGCTGGTCAGCGGCGTGGCGATCAGCCGTGTATCGACGATATGCCCCGCGCGCAGCACCAGATCAACCTTGCCCAAGTGCTCGCCCTGCATGTCGACAAAGCTGTCGATCAGGTGCAGGTGCACATCCAGCCCCGGGTAGACCGTCAGAAAGTCTGCGATTGCGGGCGCCAGGTGCCGCCGCCCAAACGCGGCGGGTGCATCCACGCGAATCAGACCTTCGGGCGCATGGCTCAAGGACACGGCCTCGGCTCGGGCCAGTTGCAGCTCCCGGACAATCCGCCGTGCACGCTCGGCAAACGCCGTGCCTGCCGGCGTCGGGAGCACCGCATGGGTACTGCGCAGGAAGAGCCGGCTACCGACGGCGCTTTCCAGGCTGTCGATCCGGCGAGCCACGGCGGAGGGCGTGAGGGGGTGGCGGCGCGCGGCAGCAGAAAAACTGCCTGCCTCCAACACATCGAGGAACAGGCCCAGTTGATCAGTCAAGGTGGTGGGGTTCATGGGGGCTCGCTTATGCGGATCTGGCATAGCCATTGTGCGTTGCTGTGCGTTTCCATGCCAGAGGGGACTGCGTAGCATGCAGGGCTTGAGACGGTGCAGGGGTGTAGTTGTGGTGGATATGGCGATGTATGTGGTGCTGGGCGTAGCCCTGGGTACCGTTGGTGGTCTGTTTGGCATCGGCGGCGGGCTGATCGCGATCCCGGTGCTGGGCGTGCTGTTCGGCCTGGATCAGCAAATCGCCCAAGGGACTGCGTTGGTGATGGTCGTGCCCAATGTGATGCTGGCGTTGTGGCGTTATCACCAGCGCAATCGGATCGAGCTGCGTCATGCCTTGCCACTGGGGCTCATGGGCTTTTGTTTTGCCTGGTTGGGGTCGATCTGGGCGGTGGGGATCGATGCGGGGATCATGCGTATTGGCTTTATTGCGTTTCTGGTGGCGCTGTCGGCATACAACCTGTTGCGCATGGTCACCAGTAATGCACCACCCTCACCGCAGATGCGCTATTCCTGGCCGTGGCTTGGGGTGTTGGGGGCGGTGTCCGGCTCCATGGGCGGGTTGTTCGGCGTCGGTGGTGCGGTGGTTGCAACCCCGGTGTTGACCAGTATTTTCGGCACCACCCAAGTGGTCGCCCAAGGCTTGTCCCTGGCGCTGGCTTTGCCCAGTACCAGCGTCACCCTGGTGACCTATGCCTGGCATCAGGAAGTGGATTGGCTGATCGGCGTGCCCCTGGCCGTTGGTGGGCTGCTCAGCATCAGTTGGGGGGTGAAGATCGCCCACGCATTGCCGGAGCGATTGCTGCGCGGGTTGTTCTGCGGCTTCCTGGTGGTGTGCGCGGTGATGTTGACCTTTAAGGTCTGAAGCCCTCAACAATGTACTGCGCCAGGCATTCGGTGATCGGGGAGGCCATGGCGGGATTGCGCAACAGCCGCAAATTGACCATCGGCAGCGTGCCGAAGCCCTCGTCGCTGCCGAGTATGCGCAGATCGTCGGTGACCAGGCTTTCCATCATCACCATCGCGGCCAGGCCTGCACCGACTACCGCCTGAATCGCTGCGCCATTGGAGCTGTGATAGGCCAGGCGATACGGACGCCCCGCGGCATCCAGCGCCGCGGTGGCCCAGTGCGTGCAATAACTGTCCATGCCGGAAATTGCCAGGGGCAGGACTTCATGTTCGTCCACGCAGAAGCAGTGGGAGGCCACCCAGACCATGCGCTCGGTGCGCAGCAGTTCACCGACCTCGCTCCCCGGTTCGCGACTGATAACGGTCAGTGCCAAGTCACGTCGCTGCATCAGCACTGGCGTGCCTTCGCAGTGCATCTCGATCTGGATCAGCGGGTACGCCTTGGAAAACCGCTGGAGAATGCCGGGCAGGTAGCGCATCACGTAGTCGTCCGGCGTACCGATGCGCACCAGCCCGACCATGTGCGGCTCACGCAAGGTATTGAACACCTCGCTGTGCAGCTTCAGGATGCGCCGCGCATACCCCAGCAGCACCTGGCCTTCGGGCGTGAGCTTGACCTGTCGGCCGTCACGCTCGAACAGCTTGCGTTGCAGCACGTCCTCTTCCAGGCGCTTCATCTGCATGCTTACCGCTGACTGAGTGCGATTGATCTGCTCGCCAGCCCGGGTAAAACCACCCAGGTCGGCAATGGCGACGAAGGTGCGCAGCACTTCGGTATCGATACTGGGGTAGTTGGGCAATTGATCAATCTCTGAGATGTATTTCATAAAAAACATTCGTTGGATTGATGTTAGCGCCAGGCACAGACTTTAGTCATCCCCAGTGGAGGGCGAGATGATGAAAGGTCGAATCGATCATGGGTTACTGGCGAAGCGCCGCTTTGCTGGGCTGTTTCAAAGGGTTTCACGTTGGTACGCCCTGCAGTGCGAGCGGCAATTGCTGGCAGAGTTGAGTGATGAATCCCTCAAGGATATCGGCTTGACCCGCAGGGATGTCGAGCATGAGCGCCACCGGCATTCCTGGAACGATCCTTTGGGTAAATGACGGCTTCGCGCTACAGTCTGTGGGCCAAATCAGGAGATGCACATGCCCGCAGATCTGAGTTTCTCCCTTAAGCAGGCGCGTCGCATGGCGTTGGCGGCCCAGGGCTTTTCCGGGCGCCAACCGCCTGCGCAGGTCAAGGCCGTGCAGGTCAACCGCCTGATCGAGCGCCTCGGGGTGCTGCAGATTGACTCGGTCAATGCCGTGGTGCGTTCCCACTATCTGCCGCTGTTTTCCCGCCTGGGCAATTATTCCCCGCTGTTGCTCGAACAGGCCGCCTGGAGTCAGGGGCGGCGGCGCACGTTGTTTGAATATTGGGGGCATGAGGCCTCGCTGCTGCCCATGGCCCTGTATCCGCTGATGCGCTGGCGTATGCAACGTGCGTCCGAGGGGCAGGGGATCTATCAGCAAATGGCGCGTTTTGGACGCGAGCAACAGGCCACCATCCGCCGGGTATTGGCCATCGTCGAGCAGCAAGGCGCGCTGGGGGCTGGCAGCCTGTCGACCCGTCAGGAACGCGCCGGGCCCTGGTGGGACTGGAGTGACGAGAAGCACGCGCTGGAGTGGTTATTCGCCGCCGGCCTGGTGACGGTGGCCGGGCGCCGTGGTTTCGAGCGGTTGTACGACTTGCCCGAGCGAGTCATTGCCCCGGCGATTCTGCAACAGGCGCCCTTGAGTGAGCACAGTGCCCAACGTGGGTTGCTGCTGCATGCCGCGACGGCGTTGGGCGTGGGGACGGAAAAGGACCTGCGTGATTATTTTCGCCTGGAACCGGCAGACAGTCGCGGGCGCCTTGCCGAGCTGGTCGAGGATGGGCAATTGCAGGCCTGCCAGGTCCAGGGGTGGAAGCAGCCGGCGTACTGCCTGCCCGAGCCGAGCGTCCCACGCAAAGTCACGGCCAGTGCCTTACTGTCGCCTTTCGATTCATTGATCTGGGAGCGCAGCCGTACCGAGCGGCTGTTCGAATTCCGTTATCGGTTGGAGATCTACACCCCGCAGGACAAAAGGGTGTACGGCTATTACGTGCTGCCATTCCTGCACAACGAACGGGTTGCGGCGCGCGTGGATTTACGGGCCGAGCGCGCCAACGGGCGGCTGGCGGTCCATGCGGTGCACGAAGAAGAACCGGGGTTGGACGAGGCGGGGATGTTGGCGTTGGCGTTGAATTTGCGGCAGATGGCTGATTGGCTGGGGTTGGAACAGGTACAGATAAACTGTCAGCGGCCCAGTGCGGCCCGGTTGCGGGTGGCGATGCTGGCAATGGAGGCAGGCAGGTAGGGCTACTGTGGCAAGCCCGCTCGCCACAGCGGGCCTCGTGGTCCTAGCGTTTGACCTGCTTCAGCGTCTCGGCAATCAGGAACGCCAGTTCCAGCGACTGATCGGCATTCATCCGCGGGTCGCAGTGGGTGTGGTAGCGGTCCGACAAGCCATCTTCGGTAATCGGTCGCGCACCACCAATGCACTCGGTGACATTTTGCCCGGTCATTTCGATATGAATCCCGCCGGCGTAAGTACCTTCGGCTTCATGGACCTGGAAGAATTCCTTCACTTCGCTGAGGATCTGCGCGAAGTCCCGGGTCTTGTAGCCACTGCTGGCCTTGATGGTGTTGCCATGCATCGGGTCGCTGCTCCACAGCACCTGCTTGCCTTCGCGCTGCACGGCACGGATCAGGTTGGGCAGGTGATCGCCGACCTTGCTGGCGCCCATGCGCGCGATCAGGTTCAGGCGGCCGGGGTCGTTGTCCGGGTTGAGGATATCGATCAAGCGAATCAGGTCGTCGGGGTTCATGCTCGGGCCGACCTTGACCCCGATCGGGTTGTTCACCCCGCGCAGGAACTCGACGTGTGCGCCATCGAGCTGGCGCGTGCGGTCGCCGATCCACAGCATGTGGGCCGAGCAGTCGTAGTAATCATTGGTCAGGCTGTCGCGGCGCACGAAGGCTTGCTCGTAGTTGAGCAGCAGCGCTTCGTGGGCGGTGAAGAAGCTGGTCTCGCGCAATTGTGGCGAGGTGTCCATGCCGCAGGCGCGCATGAAGGCCAGGGTCTCGTCGATGCGATCCGCCAGTTGGCTGTACTTGTCGGCCAGCGCGGAGTTGGCGATAAAGTCCAGGTTCCACTTGTGCACCTGATGCAGGTCGGCAAAACCGCCCTGGGCGAAGGCCCGCAGCAGGTTCAGGGTGGCGGTGGACTGGTGGTAGGACTGCAACAGGCGGTCGGGGTCCGGGACGCGGCTTTTCTCGTCGAAACCGATGCCATTGACGATATCGCCACGGTAGGCGGGCAGGGTGATGCCGTCGATGGTTTCATCGTTGGCCGAGCGCGGCTTGGCGAATTGGCCAGCCATGCGCCCGACTTTGACCACCGGGCAGCCAGCGGCGAAGGTCATGACAATGGCCATTTGCAGCAACACTTTAAACGTGTCACGGATCTTGGCGGCGGAGAACTCGGCAAAGCTCTCGGCGCAGTCGCCACCTTGCAGCAGGAATGCGCGACCCTGGGTCACCTCGGCAAACTGGCGGCGCAACTCCCGGGCTTCGCCGGCGAAGACCAGCGGCGGGTAACTGGCCAGGCTCTGCTCGACCTGCAGCAAATGTGCGGCGTCGGGGTAGCGGGGTTGTTGCTGGATCGGCAGGGCGCGCCAGCTGTCGGGGCTCCAAGGTTGGCTCATCGTGAACTCGAATGAATGTCGGGAGCGTGCATGTTATCAGCAATTAGTGCGTGACCTGCTGGCGCTGCTTGGCCGACAATCGCGCCTTTCCCGCTTGCTACCAGGCGGCTTGAACCCGTGCCCGGGCCCGTTAGGAGATGAAATGACTGAGGAGCGCGTCGAGCGCCTGTTGGCTGAGGTCCATGATGACTTCGGCATGATCCGCGTGCTGGAAGTGGCTGACTACCGCTTTCTCGAGTTTGGCGATGCCATCGAGCAGAGCTGTGTGTTCACCGCCGACCCCAGCTGGCTCGAGTACGACTACACCCGCGCCATGTTGATTGGCGCCTTGTGCCATGAGCAGCCCGAAAGCGCGCTGTTCCTCGGCCTGGGGGCCGGGACGCTGACCCAGGCGTGCCTCAAGTTCCTGCCCCTGGAAGATGTCGAGGCCATTGAGCTGCGTCCGGACGTGCCGCGCCTGGCTATCGAGTATCTAGGGTTGGATGATGACCCGCGGTTGTACATCCGCGTGGGCGATGCGTTGGAGTTGCTGGAGACGGCAGAGCCGGCAGACCTGATTTTCGTCGACCTGTATACCGATGTGGGGCCTGGGGTTGGCCACCTGGCCTGGACCTTCCTGGAAAACTGCCAGAAAAAACTCAACCCAGGCGGTTGGTTGGTGATCAACCAGTGGGCGACCGATGATGGCAAGCCGCTGGGTGCTGCACTGCTGCGCGGGCTTTATCATCGGCATTATTGGGAATTGCCGGTGAAGGAGGGCAACGTGATCCTGCTGGTGCCGGCGGACCTGGACCAGACGCTGGACCTGGCGGCGGTTTCTGCGCGGGCCGAGGCGCTGGCGCCGCGCCTGGGGTATTCGTTGCAGGCGTTGATCAAGGCTGTTCGGCCGGCGACGTAGGTGTCTGTACTGGCCCATCGCGGGCAAGTCGAATCGTCGCACCGCCGCTCCCACAGGTGTATGCGGTCAAATGTGGGAGCGGGCTTGCCCGCGATGAGCATAGGTATCTACACAACTTTCAGAAACTGACGAACTCCCCCGTGGCGAGCGGGCTTGTCGGAACGCCGCATCGCCCGCGCTGGGCTGCGAAGCAGCCCCAAAACCAGCCGCTGCGGCGTATCTGGTACAACGCATTCGGCTTATTGGGGCTGC
>NZ_VFEV01000010.1 GCF_007858275.1 Pseudomonas proteolytica | reverse complement strand
TTTGGGCTGCGAAGCAGCCCCAATAAGCCGAATGCGTTGTACCAGATACACCGCAGCGGCTGGTTTTGGGGCTGCTTCGCAGCCCAGCGCGGGGCAAGCCCGCTCGCCACAGGGGAGTTCGTCAGTTTCTGAAAGTTGTGTAAATACTTATGGCCATCGCAGGCAAGCCAGCTCCCACAGGTTGAACGGTTTTGCTGAGCTTATTCAGTGTTGTTCAGAACTGTTCATTGTCAACCCGGCGGTTGTTCAATTGTTCAGCTGTGAATGTTCATTTCTGTTCAGCACTGAGCAACGGTTCTGCCTAAGTCCCTATTAAATAAATGCTTTTTGTTATTGGCACGAAACTCGCTCTGACCTTGGAAGAACAATTCCAATAAGAAAAAGGGCGTGTCATGTCATTGACCCTGGAACATGTGACCCGCGTTGTCGAAGGCCAGACCTGGATCGACGACGCCAACCTGCGCTTTGAAGCCGGCTCCTTCAATGTGTTGCTGGGCCGTACGCTGTCTGGCAAAACCAGCCTGATGCGCCTGATGGCCGGCCTGGACAAGCCTGACAACGGGCGCATCCTGATGAACGGCGTCGATGTCACCCACAAGCCAGTGCGCTTGCGCAATGTTTCAATGGTGTACCAGCAGTTCATCAACTACCCGACCATGACCGTGTTCGAGAACATCGCCTCGCCTTTGCGCCAGGCCGGGGTGTCCAACGAACTGATCCGCAGCAAGGTGCTGGAAACCGCGAAGATGCTGCGCATCGACAAGTTCCTGCAACGTCATCCCCTGGAGCTGTCCGGTGGCCAGCAGCAACGCACGGCCATGGCCCGGGCGCTGGTGAAGGACGCCGAATTGATTCTGTTCGACGAGCCGCTGGTGAACCTGGACTACAAACTGCGTGAAGAGCTGCGTCAGGAAATGCGCGAGCTGTTCAAGGCTCGCAACACCATTGCCATCTATGCCACCACGGAGCCCAACGAGGCCTTGGCGCTGGGCGGCACCACGACCATCCTCCACGAAGGTCGGGTGATCCAGAGCGGCAAGGCCGCCGAGGTCTATCACCAACCGCAGACGGTATTGGCGGCCGAGCTGTTTTCCGAACCGCCCATCAACCTGATGCCGGGGCGTATCAGCGGTAATGAAGTGAGTTTCGCCAACGATGTGCACTTTCCGTTGAACGTGGACCTGCGCCCGATTGGTGAGGGCGAGTTCCGGTTCGGCGTGCGCCCCAGCCATATCAGCCTGGTGCCCAGCAACGACGATGACCTGGAACTGGCGGTAACCGTGGAAGTGGCGGAGATCAGCGGCTCGGAAACCTTCCTGCATGTGCGCAGCGAGCATTTCTTGCTGGTGCTGCACCTGCCGGGAGTCCACGAGTACGACGTGGATGCGCCGATCCGGATCTATATTCCGACCCATAAACTGTTTGTGTTCGATGGCCAGGGCCGGTTGGTCCAGGCCCCCGGGCGTCGTGTCGCGAGGGTTGCCTGATGGCCGAGATCCATTTGCAGAACCTGGCGCATAGCTACAGCCCTACACCTGCAGGGCCTGAAGATTACGCCATTCGCGAAATGAACCACATCTGGGAGCAGGGCGGCGCCTACGCCTTGCTCGGTCCTTCGGGCTGTGGCAAGTCAACCTTACTCAACATCATCTCCGGCTTGCTCAGCCCTTCGGAAGGCCAGGTGCTGTTCGACAGCACGGTGGTGAATGACCTCACCCCGGAAAAGCGCAATATCGCTCAGGTGTTCCAGTTCCCGGTGGTCTACGACACCATGACGGTGTTCGATAACCTGGCATTCCCCCTGCGTAACCAGGGGATGGCCGAGGCGAAAGTGCACAGCAAGGTGCAGGAAATTGCCGAAGTGCTCGACCTGCAGAACCTGCTGGGCAAAAAAGCCCGCAACCTCAGTGCCGATGAAAAGCAAAAGGTCTCAATGGGCCGTGGCCTGGTGCGCGATGACGTCTCCGCGATTCTGTTCGACGAGCCGCTGACGGTGATCGATCCGCACCTGAAGTGGAAACTGCGGCGCAAGCTCAAGCAGATCCACGAGCAGTTCAACATCACCATGGTCTACGTCACCCACGACCAATTGGAGGCCTCGACCTTTGCCGACAAGATAGCGGTGATGTACGGCGGGCAGATTGTGCAGTTCGGCACACCGCGGGAGTTGTTCGAGCGTCCCAGTCATACCTTTGTCGGCTATTTCATCGGTAGCCCGGGGATGAATCTGATTGAGGTGCAGGCCGATGCAGGTGGGGTACGGTTTGGCGGAACACATCTGGCGTTGTCCGAGGTGCAGCAGTGGCAACTCGCGGAAAAGGACTACAAAAAACTCCAGGTCGGTATTCGTCCCGAGTTTATCCATGTCTGGGATGAGCCCAATACCGACGCGTTGCAAGCCGACGTCATACATGTCGAAGACCTGGGCACCTACAAGATCCTGACCCTCAACCTCGACGGCGCGCCGTTGAAAGTGCGTCTGGCCGAAGACAAACCGGTGCCCGAGGGCCGGGCCTCGATCAGTTTTCCGGCGCAATGGCTGATGGTGTATGCCGACGATTACCTGCTGGAGGCGCGGCCATGAACAAGGTGCAGAACAACAAGGCCTGGTGGCTGGTGTTGCCGGTGTTCCTGCTGGTGGCGTTCAGTGCGGTGATCCCGATGATGACCGTGGTCAACTACTCGGTGCAGGACATTTTCGATCAGTCCAGCCGCTATTTCGTCGGGGCCGACTGGTACAAACAAGTGCTGCTGGACCCACGTCTGCATGACTCGCTGTTGCGCCAGTTCATCTATTCGGCATGTGTGTTGCTGATCGAGATCCCCCTGGGTATTGCCATTGCCCTGACCATGCCCACCAAAGGCCGCTGGTCGTCCCTGGTGCTGATTGTGATGGCCATCCCGCTGCTGATCCCGTGGAACGTCGTCGGCACCATCTGGCAGATCTTCGGCCGTGCCGATATCGGCCTGCTGGGCTCGAGCCTGAATGCCATGGGCATCAACTACAACTACGCCGCCAACACCATGGATGCCTGGGTCACGGTGCTGGTGATGGATGTATGGCACTGGACATCCCTGGTGGCGCTGCTCTGCTACTCGGGGCTGCGGGCTATACCGGATGTGTACTACCAGGCGGCGCGGATTGATCGGGCATCGGCCTGGGCCGTATTCCGACATATCCAACTGCCGAAGATGAAGAGCGTGCTGCTGATCGCGGTGATGCTGCGTTTTATGGACAGTTTCATGATCTATACCGAGCCTTTTGTACTGACCGGCGGTGGGCCGGGAAATGCGACGACCTTTCTCAGTCAGACCCTGACCCAGATGGCTGTCGGTCAATTCGACCTGGGCCCGGCTGCCGCGTTTTCCCTGGTGTATTTCCTGATCATCCTGTTGGTGTCCTGGCTGTTCTACACCGCCATGACCCACTCCGACGCCAACCGCTGAGGCCGCCAACATGAGCAAGCGCAAAGTCATTCCGCTGCTGATCTACATCCTGTTCCTGCTGGTGCCGATCTACTGGCTGTTGAACATGTCCTTCAAGAGCAACACCGAAATCCTCGGCGGCCTGACGCTGTTTCCGCAGGATTTCACCTTGGCCAACTACAAGGTGATCTTCACCGACCCCAGTTGGTACACCGGGTATCTCAACTCGCTGTACTACGTGAGCCTGAACACGGTTATTTCCCTGACCGTGGCGCTACCGGCGGCCTACGCGTTTTCGCGCTATCGCTTCCTTGGCGACAAGCACCTGTTCTTCTGGCTGCTGACCAATCGCATGGCGCCGCCGGCGGTGTTCCTGTTGCCGTTTTTCCAGCTGTATTCGTCCATTGGCCTGTTCGATACCCATATCGCCGTGGCCCTGGCCCACTGCCTGTTCAACGTACCGCTGGCGGTGTGGATCCTGGAAGGCTTTATGTCAGGGGTGCCCAAGGAGATCGACGAAACGGCCTACATTGATGGTTATAGCTTTCCGAAGTTTTTCGTGAAGATCTTTATCCCGCTGATTGGCTCGGGAATCGGTGTCACGGCGTTTTTCTGCTTTATGTTTTCCTGGGTCGAACTGCTGCTGGCGCGCACCCTGACGTCCGTCAATGCCAAGCCGATTGCCGCCGTGATGACCCGCACCGTGTCCGCGTCGGGCATTGACTGGGGCGTGCTGGCGGCTGCCGGAGTGCTGACCATCCTGCCGGGCATGCTGGTGATCTGGTTTGTTCGCAACCATGTGGCCAAGGGCTTTGCCCTGGGCCGGGTCTGAGGAAACGATGATGGAATGGATGGCCTGGACCACCCCGACTGCGCTGTTTTTTGCGGCAATTGCCTTGTTGCTGGCAGGCATGACCACGTGGGAACTGCGCTCGCCGAGCATTCCCCGGCGCGGTTTGTTACCGATCAGCACGACACGTGGTGATCGCTTGTTTATCGGTCTTCTCGGGAGCGCCTACCTGCATCTGCTGGTGATCGGCGTTACCGGCTGGAGCATCTGGGTGGCGTCCGCGCTGTCTGTGGTGTGGCTGTTGTCTGTGATGCGTTGGGGCTGAGGTGGTCCCCATACCCCTGTAGGAGCGAGCTTGCTCGCGAAAGTCGTCAACGATAACGCAGGTTGTCTGGATTAACGCGGTGTCTTGGGGTTTTTCGCGAGCAAGCTCGCTCCTACACGGGGCGGGGCTTCTGTCGGACCCGTCTGAAATCAACCAGGAGGTCTCTATGTTCGATAAAAACAATAAGCTGCGACATAGCATTTCATTGGCCGCCGTCTTGGCCCTCAGCGGTTTGAGTGCTGTGGCCTGGGCCGATGCGTACGAAGATGCCGCGAAGAAGTGGATCGGCAGCGAGTTCAAACCGTCCACCCTGACGGAGGCCCAGCAGCTTGAAGAACTGAAGTGGTTTATCAAGGCCGCCGAGCCGTTTCGTGGGATGAAGATCAATGTGGTGTCGGAAACCCTCACCACCCACGAGTACGAATCCAAGGTGCTGGCCAAGGCCTTCAGTGAAATCACCGGGATCAAGCTGACCCACGACCTGCTGCAGGAAGGCGACGTGGTGGAGAAACTGCAAACCCAGATGCAGTCGGACAAGAATATCTATGACGGTTGGGTCAACGATTCCGACCTGATTGGCACGCACTTTCGCTATGGCAAGACCGAGTCCATCACCGACCTGATGGCCAACGAAGGCAAGGACTTCACCTCGCCGACCCTGGACCTCAAGGACTTTATCGGCATCTCGTTTACCACCGCGCCGGACGGCAAGATCTATCAGTTGCCCGACCAGCAGTTCGCTAACCTCTACTGGTTCCGTGCCGACTGGTTCGAGCGCGCCGACCTCAAGGCCAAGTTCAAGGAAAAGTACGGCTATGAACTGGGCGTGCCAGTGAACTGGTCGGCCTATGAGGACATCGCCAAGTTCTTCAGTGAAGACGTCAAGGAAATCGACGGCAAGCGCGTGTATGGCCATATGGACTACGGCAAGAAAGATCCTTCCCTGGGTTGGCGCTTTACCGATGCCTGGTTCTCCATGGCCGGTGGTGGCGACAAGGGCCTGCCCAACGGCTTGCCGGTGGACGAGTGGGGGATCCGGGTCGAGGATTGCCACCCGGTGGGGTCTAGCGTGACCCGTGGCGGCGACACCAACGGCCCGGCTGCGGTATTTGCCACGCAGAAGTATGTCGACTGGATGCGCGCCTATGCGCCACCGGAAGCGGCAGGCATGACCTTCTCCGAGTCCGGGCCGGTGCCGTCCCAGGGCAACATCGCGCAGCAGATCTTCTGGTATACCGCCTTTACCGCTGACATGACCAAGCCCGGCTTGCCGGTGATGAACGCCGACGGCACGCCGAAGTGGCGCATGGCACCGTCGCCACGCGGGCCGTATTGGGAGGAGGGGATGAAGCTGGGGTATCAGGACGTGGGTTCCTGGACGTTCCTCAAGTCCACGCCTGAGAAACAAAAACTCGCGGCTTGGCTCTACGCGCAGTTCGTGACGTCGAAAACCGTTTCCCTGAAAAAAACCATCGTCGGCCTGACGCCCATCCGCGAATCCGACATCAACTCCCAGGCCATGACCGACCTAGCCCCCAAACTCGGCGGCCTGGTGGAGTTCTACCGCAGCCCGGCGCGGGTGCAGTGGACACCGACGGGCACCAACGTGCCGGATTATCCGCGCCTGGCCCAACTGTGGTGGAGCCACATTTCGGAAGCCGCCAGCGGCGAGAAAACCCCGCAACAGGCGCTGGATGGCCTGGCCAAGGACCAGGACGCGATCATGACGCGCCTGGAGCGCTCCAAAGTGCAGCCGATCTGCGGGCCGAAGATGAACCCCGAGCGCGATGCCCAGTACTGGTTCGACCAGCCGGGCGCACCGAAGCCGAAACTGGCGAACGAGAAACCCAAGGGTGAAACCGTGAACTATGCCGATTTGCTCAAGTCGTGGGAGGCGGCGCGCAAGTGAGGTAGGGCGGATAGCAAAACGGCACCGTGAGGTGCCGTTTTTGCTGATGTGGGAAAGATCGCTTCACCTACGATCAGCTAAGCAACGCCAGGCGCTCCACCGTATCCGGGAATTTTGATACCAGACGAATCAACGTGGCTGCCTGGGCATTGGGGCGTGCGCGACCTTGCTCCCAGTTTTCCAGGGTGCGTGTATTGGTGCGTAGGTACATGGCAAATACAGCACGGGAAAGATTGAGTTGTTGTCGTACTGCAATCACGTCTTCAGCGGTAAGAGGGGCCAGTTTGTTTTGCTGCACGGTATGAGTACGTAGGGTGACCTTGCCTTGGCGCTCGTTGGCCAAGGCATCGAAGCCTTCGACCAGTTCGGAATAAATGTCACGTTTCATGTGAATCCTCTCGCGTTGATTTCCCTGTCCAGCAGTTGCTTGAGGGCTTTTTTGTGTTGTGGGCTCAAGTCGCTTTGCTCGTGCTTGCCGTACAGCGTGAACAACCAAAATTGAGTGCCGCCTGACCACCAGTAGTAGATGACGCGTAATCCACCCCGTTTGCCTTTGTTTCGTCGTTCATCGACGAAGCGCAGCTTGCGTAACCCACCGGTGCCTTCCATCACGGCTCCCGCTTCGGGGTTCTTCATTAGCTCTTGTTGAAAGCCGTGAAACAGTTCGTCAGTCAGGTAGTCCTTGCGGTACCGCTCAAAGGGCGGCAATTCGATAAATAGAGCATCCATGTTCTGTACGTAGCCTGCGTATAGTTTGGTGGCCCATCTGCCAGGGGTCAAGTGAGCCTGACGTGGGATTCTTCCTAAAGCGCATACACCATACGAGCGGCTCTGGCAGGTATATGCCAGACACGGAGGCATTTCAGTAAGGAATATTCCTTGAGGGGCAGGGAGCTTGAACCTTTCCCAGAAACGCAAAACGGCACCCTAAGGTGCCGTTCTGTTTACTGCTTGAGCTTAAGCGATCAACCCGCCATCACCGCATGCTGCACCAGGGTGAGCAACGGTTGTGGGTACACGCCCAGGAAGAATGCCAGCAGGGCGATAGCCAGCAGCATCACGCCGCCTGCTTTCTGTTCCCAGTGCAACTCGGCATCCACACGGCGCAGGTTTGGCTCGATCAGGTACAGGGTGACCATCACGCGCAGGTAGTAGAACACGCCGATGGCACTGCCCAGCACCAGGGAGGCAACCAGCCACCATTCGTGCGCTTCGACACCGGTTGCGACGATGTAGAACTTGCCGATAAAACCTGCGGTCAGCGGGATGCCGGCCAGGGACAGCATCATCACGGTCAGCACGGCGGTCAGGTACGGACGGCGCCAGAACAGGCCGCGGTATTCGTACAGGGCGTCGGCGTCACGGCCTTTGTAAGGCGAGGACATCAGGGTAATCACGCCAAACGCGCCGAGGCTGGTGATCACGTAGGTGACCAGGTACACGCCGATGGCTTCCACGGCCAGGCCTTTGCTCGCCACCAGGGCGATCAGCAGGTAGCCGAAGTGGGCGATGGACGAGTAACCCAGCAGACGTTTGAGGTTGTTCTGGGTCAGGGCCAGCAGGTTACCGAATAGGATCGACGCAATGGCGATCACGGTCAGCACGTCGCTCAGCACGCCGGTGTTGGCGGCAGGGGAGATCTGGAACAGACGCACCATCACCGCAAACACTGCAACCTTAGAGGCGGTTGCCAGGAACGCGGCCACTGGCGCCGGGGCGCCTTCGTACACGTCTGGGGTCCACAGGTGGAACGGTACCAGCGACAGCTTGAACGCCAGGCCGATCAGCATCATGGCCAGGCCCAGTTGGGCGATGGGCGCAGGCATGCTGGTGGTGGCCAGGGCGTGGCCGATACCGCTGAAGCTCAGGCTGCCGGCTTCGGCGTAGAGCAGGGCCATACCGAACAACAGGAACGCGGAGCCGGCGGCCGACAGCACCATGTACTTGATGCCGGCTTCCAGGGAGCGCTTGTTGAAGAAGGCGTACGCCACCAGGCCGTAGGTCGGGATCGACAGCAGTTCCAGGCCGATGAACAAACCGGCCAGGTGCTGCGCGCTGACCAGCACGATACCGCCGGCCGCAGCCAGCAGGATCAGCAGGTACAGCTCTTCGCGGTTGCCCGGGTAGCCGGTGCCGCCTTCGCCGAGGTAAGCGTGGGCGAGGGTGACGCAGGCCAGTGTCGCAACGAGGATCAACGCGGTGTACAGCAGCGCGAAGTCATCGATCATGACCAGCGGGGTGACCGCCAGCGGGGCGACCTTGAGTGCCGGGATAATCGACAGCAAGGCCAGGTTCAGGCCTGCGGTGGACAGCAGGAACGTCTGCGAGTGATTGCGGCGCCAGGCGATTGCCAGCATCACCACCACAATGGTGAGGCTGGTAATCAGCAGCGGCGCAAGCGCGATAAAGTGTTGGATCGTGAATTCCATAGCGCTCTTACCGGGCCGAAGCGAGTTGAGTGAAGGCGGTGCTCAACCACTGCTGCACGCCATGCATCGTGGCGGCAGAGGTGTCGAGGAACGGTTGCGGATACACGCCGATGTACACCAGCAGTACCGCAAGGCCGAGCACCATGATCAGTTCGCGAGCATCCATCCCTTTAAGGACGGCGTCCGACTTGGTCGGGCCGAAGTAGGCGCGGTGGATCATGATCAGCGAGTAGACCGAACCGAACACCAGGCCGGAAGTGGCAATCGCGGTGATCCATGGCGCACTGACGAAGCTGCCCATCAGGATCAGGAACTCACCGACAAAGTTACCCGTACCCGGCAAGCCCAGGGACGCGGCGGCAAAGAACAGGCTGATCGCCGGCAGGTACGCGATACGCGACCAGATGCCGCCCATCTCACGCATGTCACGGGTGTGCAGGCGCTCGTACAACTGGCCACTGAGGATAAACAGTGCGGCGGCTGAAACACCGTGGGCCAACATCTGGATCACTGCGCCTTGCAACGCCAGCTGGCTGCCGGAGTAGATGCCGATCAGTACGAAACCCATGTGGGAAACGGACGAGAAGGCAATCAGACGCTTGATGTCGGTTTGCGCGAAGGCCAGGAATGCACCGTAGAAGATCCCGATCAGACCCAGGGTCATGGCGATCGGCGCAAACTCGGCCGAAGCATTCGGGAACAGCGGCAGGGCGAAACGCAGCAGGCCGTAGGCCGCCGTCTTCAACAGGATACCGGCCAGGTCCACGGAACCTGCGGTTGGCGCCTGGGCGTGAGCGTCAGGCAGCCAGGAGTGGAACGGCACCACCGGCAGCTTCACCGCGAAGGCGATGAAGAACCCGAGCATGAGGATGTACTCGGTGGTCATCGACATCTTGGTTTTCAACAGGTCGGCGTAGTTGAAGGTAATCACGCCGGTGTTGTTGAAGTTGACCAGTACCAGGCCCAGGATCGCCACCAACATGATCAGGCCGGAAGCCTGGGTGAAGATGAAGAACTTGGTCGCCGCGTAGATCCGGGTTTTCTTGCCGTCCGAAGAGCTGTGACCCCAGAGCGCGATGAGGAAGTACATCGGCACCAGCATCATTTCCCAGAAGAAGAAGAACATGAACAGGTCGAGGGCGAGGAATACGCCGACCACGCCGCCCAGGATCCACATCAGGTTCAGGTGGAAGAAGCCCACGTGACGCTCGATTTCTTTCCAGGAGCAGAGTACCGAGAGGATACCCAGCAGGCCGGTCAGCAGGATCATCAACAGCGACAGGCCGTCGAGGGCCAGGTGCACGTTGATGCCGAAGCGTTCGATCCAGACGTGCTTGAACTCAAGCGCGAAGGTTGGATCGACACCCGGTGCCGGAGCAAATGAATAGTCGCCATGGGCCCACAGCCAGAGGCCGAGTGCGAGTTCCAGGGACATGGTCAGCAACGCAATCCAGCGGGGCAGGGTGGCGCCGAAGCGTTCACCCATCCAGCAGAGCAGGCCGCCGATAAAGGGGATCAGGATTAGCCAGGGCAGAATCATGACGGGCTCGTTTCCTTTCGCAAGTTCGCAAAGTTCATATCAGACCGCTACCACTACGATGGCGCCGATCACCAGCACGGCACCAGCCGCCATGGAAGCTGCATACCAACGCAATTGGCCGGTCTCGGTGCGGCTCAGGGCGGTGTGACCGGCCTTGGCAGCACGCGGGATCAAACCAATGGTCTGGTCGAGCGGGTCTTTGCGCAGTACATGGCTGATCGCAAGGTAAGGCTTGACGAACAGTTTGTCGTAGATCCAGTCGAAGCCCCAGGCGGCGAACCACCAGGCCGAAAGGAAGCGGCCAATGCCACTGTTGGCCACGGCAGTGACGAAGCGACGCTTGCCGAGGAACAGCATGGCCGCCAGCAGGATACCGGCGATGGCGATGGCGCCCGAGGCGATTTCCAGGCTGTGCTTGGCGTCACCGCCAGCATGTCCAACACTTTGTGGCAGTACGCCAGCCAGTGGCGGGGTGATCATGGCGCCGACGAAGGTCGACAGGATGATCAGCACCGACAGCGGCAGCCAGTGGGAGATGCCGTGGCCTGCGTGGGCTTCAGTCTTGGCTTCACCGTGGAAGGTGATGAAGATCAGGCGGAAGGTGTACAGCGAGGTCATGAACGCACCCACCAGACCGGCGTACAGCAGGCCTTGGTTACCGCTGGCAAAGGCTTCCCAGAGGATTTCGTCTTTGGAGTAGAAACCTGCGGTCACCAGTGGCAGGGCTGCGAGTGCGGCACCACCGACGATGAAGCTGGCGTAGGCCAACGGCAGTTTCTTCCACAGGCCACCCATCTTGAAGATGTTCTGCTCGTGGTGGCAGGCAACGATCACCGCACCGGAAGCCAGGAACAGCAGGGCCTTGAAGAAGGCGTGGGTCATCAGGTGGAAGATCGCGCCGTCCCAGGCGCCGACGCCCAGGGCCAGGAACATGTAGCCGATCTGGCTCATGGTCGAGTAGGCGAGGATGCGCTTGATGTCGGTCTGCACCAGCGCGGCGAAGCCGGCCAGTACCAGGGTCACGCCACCTACCAGGCCCACCAGGTGCAGGATTTCTGGCGCCAGGGTGAACAGGCCGTGGGTACGGGCGATCAGGTAGACACCGGCGGTCACCATGGTGGCGGCGTGGATCAGTGCCGACACCGGGGTAGGACCGGCCATGGCGTCTGCCAGCCAGGTTTGCAGTGGCAGTTGTGCCGATTTACCGACAGCGCCACCCAGCAGCATCAGGGTCGCCAGGGTGATCCAGAAGTCGCCGACCTGGAATTTCTGTGGTGCCAGCACCAGCAGTTCCTGGATATTCAGCGTGCCCACCTGTTGGAACAGGATGAACAGGCCGATGGCCATGAACACGTCGCCGATCCGGGTCACGACAAAGGCTTTGAGTGCTGCATTACCGTTGTTGCGGTTGCTGTAGTAGAAACCGATCAACAGGTACGAGCACAGGCCCACGCCTTCCCAGCCGAAGTACAGGAACAACAGGTTATCGCCCAGTACCAGGAACAGCATGCTGGCGATAAACAGGTTGGTGTAGGCGAAGAAGCGCGAGTAACCGGCCTCACCGCGCATGTACCAGGACGCGAACAGGTGGATCAGGAAACCCACGCCTACCACCACGCCGAGCATGGTGATCGACAGGCCGTCGACGTACAGGGCGAAGTCAGGCTTGAAGCCCTCGACCGCCATCCATTGCCACAGCACCAGGGTGTAGTGACCGGCTTCGGGTGGTGCAACGTTGAATTGCCAGATGACGTAGGCGGCGACAATCGCCGACAAGCCAATGGAACCCACGCCGACCAGGGCCGAGAGGTTTTCCGACCAGCGTCCACGGGAGAACGACAGCAGCAGGAAACCGATCAGGGGGAATACGAAAGTCAGAAAGATCATGTTCATCCGCGCATCTCACTGGCAGCGTCGATATCAAGCGTGTGGAAGCGACGATACAGTTGCAGCAGGATCGCCAGGCCAATACTGGCCTCGGCGGCTGCCAGGCTGATCACCAGGATGAACATGACTTGTCCATCCGGCTGGCCCCAACGCGCACCTGCCACGATGAAGGCCAGTGCTGCAGCGTTCATCATGATTTCCAGGCTCATCAACACGAACAGGATGTTACGGCGAACCATCAGGCCGACCAGGCCAAGGCAGAACAGGATGCCGGCGACCGCCAGACCATGCTCCAAAGGGATAGCAGGCATCGTCATTGCTCCTTGGCTTCGTTGCGGCCCAAGTGGAAGGCAGTGATGGCTGCAGCGAGCAGCAGCATCGAAGCCAGTTCGACCACCAGCAGGTACGGGCCGAACAGGCTGATGCCCACGGCCTTGGCGTCTACGGTGGTGTGGCCGATGGCCTGGCCGCTCTGGTGAGCGAACAGCACATACAGCAGTTCAGCCAGCAGCAGGGCTGACAGGATCACCGGGCCAAGCCAGATGCCGGGCTTGAGCCAGACGCGCTCCTGGGCGACCGAAGCCGGCCCCAGGTTGAGCATCATCACCACAAACACGAACAGCACCATGATGGCGCCAGCGTAGGCGATTACTTCCAGGACACCGGCAAACGGTGCGCCGAGGCTGAAAAAGGTCATGGCCACGGCGATCAGCGAAATGATCAGGTAGAGCAGGGCGTGCACGGGGTTGGTGTTGGTGATCACGCGAAGCGTGGACACCACTGCAATACCCGATGCGAAATAGAAAGCGAATTCCATCTTTCTTCCTTAAGGCAGCAAGCTCTTCACGTTGATCGGCTCGGCTTCGTTTTGTGCGGCGCCCTTGGGCTTACCGGCAACGGCCATACCTGCAACACGATAGAAGTTGTAATCAGGGTTTTTACCGGGACCGGAGATCAGCAGATCTTCTTTCTCGTACACCAGGTCCTGACGTTTGAACTCGGCCATCTCGAAATCCGGTGTCAGCTGGATCGCGGTGGTCGGGCAAGCTTCCTCGCACAGGCCGCAGAAAATGCAGCGCGAGAAGTTGATGCGGAAGAAGTCCGGGTACCAGCGACCGTCTTCGGTTTCAGCTTTCTGCAGGGAGATACAGCCCACCGGGCACGCCACGGCGCACAGGTTGCAGGCTACGCAACGCTCTTCGCCGTCGGGGTCGCGGGTCAGTACGATGCGGCCGCGATAGCGCGGCGGCAGGTACACCGCTTCTTCCGGGTATTGCAGGGTGTCGCGTTTGCGAAAGCCATGGCCGAAAACCATCACCAGGCTTCGCAACTGGGTACCGGTACCCTTAACGATGTCGCCAATATATTTGAACATGGGTCAAATCCTCACTGAACCGCGCCCGCTGGCGTGTTCAACAACACAACGGCAGCAGTCACCAGCAAATTGATCAGGGTCAGCGGCAGGCAGAAGCGCCAGCTGAAATCCATCACCTGGTCGTATCGTGGACGCGGAATGGAAGCGCGCAGCAGGATAAACAACATGATGAAGAACGCGGTCTTGAGGAAGAACCAGAAGAACGCCAACTGCGGCAGGATGCCGAACGGACCGTGCCAGCCGCCAAAGAACAGCGTGACCAGCAGGGCCGAGATCAAGATGATGCCGATGTACTCACCGACGAAGAACATGCCCCATTTCATGCCGGCGTATTCAATGTGGTAACCGTCGGCCAGTTCCTGTTCTGCTTCCGGCTGGTCGAAGGGGTGACGGTGAGTCACGGCCACGCCAGCGATGAAGAAGGTACAGAAGCCAAAGAACTGCGGAATGATGAACCACAGGTTCTGCGCCTGGTACTCAACGATGTCGCGCATGTTGAACGAGCCAACCTGCACCACGATGCCCATCAGCGCCAGGCCCATGAACACTTCGTAGGACACAGTCTGGGCCGAGGCCCGCAAGCTGCCCAACAGGGCGAACTTGTTGTTACTGGCCCAACCGGCGAACAGCACCGCGTAGACCGACAGGCCGGCCATGGCGAAGAAGAACAGCAAGCCGATGTTCAGGTCCGCCACGCCCCAGGTCGGGGTGATCGGGATGATCGCGAAGGCAATCAGCAAGGCGCTCATGGCCACGACCGGTGCCAGGGTGAAGATCACCTTGTCGGCAAACGGCGGGGTCCAGTCTTCCTTGAAGAACATTTTCAGCATGTCGGCAGCGATCTGGAACATGCCGAACGGGCCAACGCGGTTCGGACCGTAACGGTCCTGCCACCAGCCCAGCAAGCGACGTTCGACGAAGCTGAGCAGGGCGCCCGCGACGACCACGGCCAGCAGGATCACGATGGCCTTGACCACCGAGATGATCACGTCGATCACTTCAGGAGTGAACCAAGTCATTGCGCTGCCTCCTGCAGACCGTCAACGGTGTGGCCGAAGATCGCAGGCGGAATGCCAGCGATACCTTTTGGCAGGCCAACCAGGCCAGCACCCAACTCATCGTTGATGCGCAGCGGCAGGCGCAGGGTCTGGCCGCCTACGTTCAAGCTGAGCAGGGCACCGTCGTTGACGCCCAGGCGGTCGGCTTCGGACTTGGCCAGCGCCACGTAGGCAGCCGGGATGCGCTCTTGCACCGGCGCGGCCTTGGAAGAGTTCTCTTCGCTGCCGAACAGGTGGAAAAACGGCACAACCTGCCAGGTGCCCTGGGCCGGGTTGAACGGACGCGGTACGGCCGCGAACCAGTTCAGCGAGTCGCCGGTGCTTTCGATCAGGCGGGTGCCCGGGTCGCCAGCGCGGATATGACCACCGACTTCGTCCTGGAACTTGTTCCAGGCCTGCGGCGAGTTCCAGCCCGGCGACCAGGCGAAAGGCACCTGCTGACGTGGCTCGACCGAACCCGAGTAACCTTCCATGGAGAAGGCAAACGCGGTGTCGTTGTCTTGCGGGGTACGCGGTTCGTGCACGCTGATGTCAGCGCGCATGGCGGTACGCCCGGAGTAACGCAGCGGCTCGCGGGCCAGCTTCATGCCCTTGATGCGGAACGCGGCGGACGGTGCGGCATCGACGATACGCGCCAGTTGCGGTGCGCTGGAGGCGACGGCAGCGGTGACGTGGTCGAGCTGGGTCCAGTCGATCGGCTGGTTCAGCAGGGTTGCGCGCAGGGCATGCAGCCAGCGCCAGCCTTCGTGAACCAGGATGCTGGCGTCCATGTACTTGGGATCGAACACCTGGAAGAAGCGCTGGGCGCGGCCTTCCTGGCTGACCAGGGTACCGTCGCCTTCAGCGAAGGTAGCGGCTGGCAGCACCAGGTGGGCACGGTCGCTGGTAGCGGTCTTCTGGTGATCGGCGACGATCAGGACTTTGGCGGCGTCCAGTGCAGCGTCAACCTTGGCGGCATCGGTGCGGGTGTACAGGTCGTTTTCCAGCACCACGATGGCGTCGGCATTGCCGTCGATCACCGCTTGCAGGGCTGCGTCCACGGACTCGCCGCCGAGCATGGCCAGGCCAAGGCTGTTGGCTTCCGGTACAACCAGGCTGATGGAGCCGTTCTTGTCGCGCAGCTTCAGGGCCTTGGCGATGTTGGCGGCGGCTTCGATCAGTGCCTTGGAACCCAGGGAGGTACCGGCAATGATCAATGGGCGCTTGGCCGCCAGCAGGGCGTCGGCGATGCGCTGGGCCAGGGCCACGGCTTCTGCGTCGAGGCCTTCGACGGCAGGGGCGCTGGCGTCGAGGGCGTGGGCCACGGCGAAACCGATGCGTGCCAGGTCGTCGGGTGCTGCGTGCACGCACTCTTCGGCGATATCGTCGAGCTTGGTTTCAGCGATGCTGGCGATAAACAGCGGGTTCAGCGCGTGCTGGCCGATGTTTTTCACCGCAGCGTCGAGCCAAGGCTGCACGCGCATGGCGTCGGCCATTTCTTCGGCCTTGCCTTTGACCGACTGGCGCAGGGACAGCGCGATACGCGCAGCGGTCTGGGTCAGGTCTTCACCGAGTACGAAGATTGCGTCGTGGTCTTCGATGTCGCGCATGTTTGGCACTGGCAGCGGGCTGTCGTTCAGCACCTGGAGGACCAGGCGGATGCGCTCCAGCTCAGCGGCTTCGATACCACTGTAGAAGTGCTCGGCACCGACCAGCTCGCGCAACGCGTAGTTGCTTTCGAGGCTGGCGCGTGGCGAACCGATACCGACGATGTTACGGCCGCGCAGCAGGTCGGCGGCTTTATCCAGTGCGTCGTCCAGGCTCAGCTTGGCGCCATCGGCCAGCAACGGCTGGCGCGGACGGTCTTCGCGGTTGACGTAGCCATAGCCGAAACGGCCACGGTCGCACAGGAAGTACTGGTTGACCGAACCGTTGAAGCGGTTTTCGATGCGACGCAGTTCACCGTAGCGCTCGCCCGGGGAAATGTTGCAACCGCTGGAGCAGCCATGGCAGATGCTCGGGGCGAACTGCATGTCCCACTTGCGGTTGTAGCGCTCGGAGTGAGTCTTGTCGGTGAACACACCGGTCGGGCAGACCTCGGTGAGGTTGCCGGAGAACTCGCTTTCGAGCACGCCGTCTTCAACGCGACCGAAGTACACGTTGTCGTGGGCACCAAAGACGCCCAGGTCGGTGCCGCCGGCGTAGTCTTTATAGAAGCGTACGCAGCGGTAGCAGGCGATGCAGCGGTTCATTTCATGGGAAATGAACGGGCCCAGTTCCTGGTTCTGGTGGGTACGCTTGGTGAAGCGGTAGCGGCGCTCGTTGTGGCCGGTCATCACCGTCATGTCTTGCAGGTGGCAGTGACCGCCTTCCTCACAGACCGGGCAGTCGTGGGGGTGGTTGGTCATCAGCCATTCGACAACGCTGGCGCGGAACGCCTTGGATTCTTCATCTTCGATGGAGATCCAGGTGTTGTCGGTGGCTGGGGTCATGCAGGACATGACGATACGACCACGGGTGTCGTTTTCGTCGGTGTACTGCTTGACCGCACACTGGCGACAGGCACCGACGCTACCGAGCGCGGGGTGCCAGCAGAAATAAGGGATGTCGAGGCCTAGTGACAGACACGCCTGTAACAGGTTGTCTGCCCCATCGACTTCGAGCGCTTTGCCGTCTACGTGGATAGTGGCCATGGTTCAAAGTTCTTCGTTGGCCCGTTGTCAGCGGGCGTGGCTAATGGAATCTTGTTATTCATGTGCATCAACACAGCCATCAAGGCGTCAGCACATGACAAAGCGAAGGGCACGGACCCTTCGCTTATTGAAGCGTTACGCGCCGACTACGATCGGCTTTGCCAGAGGTGGGACGGCGGCGCTTTTGGGCGCGATGCCGGCTTCGAACTCCGAGCGGAAGTACTTGATTGCGCTGCCCAGTGGCTCCACGGCGCCCGGTGCGTGAGCACAGAAGGTCTTGCCAGGGCCGAGGAAACCGACCAGGCCCAGCAGGGTCTCGATATCCCCCGGCTGGCCTTCGCCTTTCTCGATGGCCATCAGGAGCTTGACGCTCCATGGCAGGCCGTCGCGGCACGGAGTGCAGAAACCACAGGATTCACGGGCGAAGAACTGCTCCATGTTGCGCAGCAGCGAGACCATGTTCACGGTGTTGTCCACCGCCATCGCCAGGCCGGTACCCATCCGGGTGCCCACCTTGCCGATGCCGCCGGCATACATCTGTGCGTCGAGGTGCTCAGGGAGCAGGAAGCCGGTACCGGCGCCGCCTGGCTGCCAGGCTTTCAGGGTGTAGCCGTCGCGCATGCCGCCGGCGTAGTCCTCGAACAGCTCGCGGGCGGTCACGCCGAATGGCAGTTCCCACAGCCCCGGGTTCTTGACCTTGCCGGAGAAGCCCATGAGCTTGGTGCCCATGTCTTCGCTGCCTTCGCGGGCCAGGGATTTGTACCAGTCCACGCCGTCGGCGATGATCGCCGGCACGTTGCACAGGGTCTCGACGTTGTTAACGCACGTCGGCTTGCCCCACACGCCAACAGCAGCGGGGAAGGGCGGCTTGGAGCGCGGGTTGGCGCGGCGGCCTTCGAGGGAGTTGATCAGGGCGGTTTCTTCACCGCAGATATAACGCCCGGCGCCGGTGTGCACGAACAGCTCGAAGTCGAACCCCGAACCGAGGATGTTCTTGCCCAACAGGCCTGCGGCCTTGGCTTCTTCCACGGCACGGTTCAAGTGCTTGGCGGCAGTGGTGTATTCGCCACGCAGGAAGATGTAGCCACGGTAGGTTTTCAGCGCACGGGCGCTGATCAGCATGCCTTCGATCAGCAGATGGGGCAGTTGCTCCATCAGCATGCGGTCCTTCCAGGTGTTGGGCTCCATTTCATCCGCGTTGCACAGCAAGTAGCGGATGTTGATGGATTCGTCTTTGGGCATCAGGCCCCACTTCACACCCGTGGGGAAGCCAGCACCGCCGCGACCTTTAAGGCCGGCGTCCTTCACGGTCTGGACGATATCGTCCTGGGCCATGTCGGCAAAAGCCTTGCGCGCTGCGGCATAGCCGTTCTTGGCCTGGTACTCGTCAAGCCATACAGGCTCGCCGTCGTCACGCAGGCGCCAGGTCAGCGGGTGGGTTTCGGCCGAACGCTTGATCAGGTTGGCCGGGCCAAAGGAAGTCAGGGTCATGGGTAGCCCTCGAGCAATTGGGTGACGCCAGAGGCCTGGACGTCGCCGAAAGTGTCGTCGTCGATCATCAACGCCGGCGCTTTGTCGCAGTTACCCAGGCAGCACACCGGCAGCAGGGTGAAACGCCCGTCTGCAGTGGTTTGGCCGAGGCCGATGCCCAGCTTGCTCTGGATCGCGTCAACCACCGACTCGTGGCCGCCGATGTAGCAGACCATGCTGTCGCACACGCGGATGATGTGGCGGCCAACCGGCTGGCGGAAGATCTGGCTGTAGAACGTGGCCACGCCTTCAACGTCGCTGGCCGGGATGCCGAGGATCTCGCCGATGGCGTAGAGGGCGCCGTCGGGCACCCAGCCACGTTCCTTCTGGACGATCTTCAAGGCTTCGATCGACGCTGCGCGCGGATCTTCGTAGTGATGCAGCTCGTGCTCGATGGCCGAGCGCTCGGTTTCACTCAAGGTGAAACGGTCTGTCTGGATAAGCGTGCTGTTCATGCTTAGCGGTCCACGTCGGCCATAACGAAATCGATACTACCCAGGTACGCAATCAAGTCCGCGACCATCTCGCCTTTGATCACCGAAGGGATCTGCTGCAAGTGCGCGAAGCTTGGGGTACGAATCCGGGTGCGGTAGCTCATGGTGCCGCCATCGCTCGTCAGGTAATAACTGTTGATACCCTTGGTCGCTTCGATCATCTGGAAGGACTCGTTGGCCGGCATCACCGGGCCCCACGAGACTTGCAGGAAGTGCGTGATCAGGGTTTCGATGTGTTGCAGGGTGCGCTCTTTAGGCGGCGGCGTGGTCAGCGGGTGATCCGCCTTGTACGGGCCTGCCGGCATGTTGCGCATGCACTGCTCGATGATCTTCAGGCTCTGGCGCATTTCTTCGACGCGCACGATGCAGCGGTCGTAGGCATCGCCGTTGGCCGCCAGCGGGACTTCGAACTCGAAGTTCTCGTAGCCGGAGTACGGGCGCGCCTTGCGCAGGTCGAAATCGCAACCGGTCGAACGCAAGCCCGCACCGGTGACGCCCCATTCCAGGGCTTCCTTGGTGTTGTACTGCGCGACGCCGATGGTCCGACCCTTGAGGATGCTGTTGTCCAGGGCGGCTTTCTGGTACTCGTCCAGACGCTTGGGCATCCAGTCGATGAATTCCTTGACCAGGCGCTCCCAGCCATTCGGCAGGTCGTGGGCCACACCGCCGATGCGGTACCAGGCCGGGTGCAGGCGGAAGCCCGTGATGGCTTCGATGACCTTGTAGGCGCGCTGACGGTCGGTGAAGGTGAAGAACACCGGGGTCATGGCGCCGACGTCCTGGATATAGGTACCCAGGAACAGCAGGTGGCTGGTGATCCGGAAGAACTCGGCCATCATGATGCGGATGGTGTCGACCCGGTCCGGGACCTTGATGCCGGCCAGCTTCTCGACCGAGAGCACGTACGGCAGGTTGTTCATCACGCCGCCGAGGTAGTCGATACGGTCGGTGTACGGGATGAAACTGTGCCACGACTGGCGCTCGGCCATCTTCTCGGCACCACGGTGGTGGTAGCCGATGTCGGGCACGCAGTCGACGATTTCTTCGCCGTCCAGCTGCAGGATGATACGGAATGCACCGTGGGCCGAAGGGTGGTTCGGGCCCAGGTTGAGGAACATGTAGTCCTCGTTGGTGCCGGAGCGCTTCATGCCCCAGTCTTCCGGGCGGAAACGTGCGGCTTCCTCTTCAAGCTGCTGCTTGGCGAGGTTGAGGCTGAACGGATCGAATTCAGTGGCGCGGGCCGGGAAGTCCTTGCGCAGCGGGTGACCTTCCCAGGTCGGCGGCATCATGATGCGGGTCAGGTGCGGGTGGCCCGGGAAGTCGATACCGAACATGTCCCAGACTTCACGCTCGTACCAGCTGGCGTTCGGCCAGATACCGGTCACGGTCGGGATGCTCAAGTCGCTTTCGTTTAGTGCGACCTTGATCATCACGTCGCTGTTACGTTCCAGCGACATCAGGTGATAGAACACGGTGAAGTCCGCGCCGCTCGGCAGCCCCTGGCGCTTGGTGCGCAGGCGCTCGTCCACGCCATGCAGGTCATAGAGCATGACGTACGGCTTGGGCAGGTTGCGCAGGAAGGTCAGGACTTCGACGAGTTTGGCGCGCGCCACCCACAGCACTGGCATACCGGTGCGTGTGGCCTGGGCGGTGAAGGCGTCAGGGCCAAAACGGTTGTTGAGTTCGACGACCACATCCTGGTCGTCTGCCTTATAAGGCGGGATGTACAGAGCACTGCCTGTAGTCATGGTTTTTTATCGCTTTCGGTCAACGTAAAGAATGAAGCCAGGTTTTCGTTCTATAAAAGAAGCGGTGCTGGATCAGACTTCGTCGGGGCTGCGCAGGTTGGTGACTGCGATTCGCTGTTCGCGGCGCTGTTCCTTTTGTGACGGCATCTCGGCGCGGTACACGCCCTGATCTCCGACAACCCAGGAAAGTGGGCGACGCTCCTTGCCAATCGATTCCTGCAGCAACATCAAGCCTTGCAGGAACGCTTCAGGACGGGGCGGGCAGCCAGGCACGTAGACGTCCACGGGCAGGAACTTGTCCACCCCCTGAACCACGGAGTAGATGTCGTACATGCCACCGGAGTTGGCGCACGAACCCATGGAGATAACCCACTTTGGCTCGAGCATTTGCTCGTAGAGACGCTGGATGATCGGCGCCATCTTGATAAAGCAGGTACCGGCGATAACCATGAAATCCGCCTGGCGCGGCGATGCCCGGATAACTTCGGCGCCAAAGCGCGCGATGTCATGGGGCGCCGTGAAGGCGGTGGTCATTTCCACGTAGCAGCACGAAAGGCCGAAGTTGTACGGCCACAGGGAATTCTTGCGCCCCCAGTTGACCGCGCCACTCAGCACGTCTTCCAGCTTGCCCATGTAGATGTTTTTGTGGACTTGATCTTCTAACGGATCGGAGACGGTTTCCCGTTCGCCGATGGGGTACTGATCGTTAGGAGCATCCGGGTCGATCCTGGTGAGATTGTATTGCATCGCCAAAGCCTCATTGTTTCAGCTTCGCTTGCCGCTTGCGACGAGCTTCCGGAGCCCAGTCAAGGGCGCCCACTCGGAACAGGTAGACAAGACCTGCCAACAGAATTGCTATGAAAACGAGAGCTTCGACGAATCCGGTCCAGCCGCTTTCGCGGACGGACACAGACCAGGCAAAGAGAAAGAGGGCTTCGATATCGAAGATCACGAACAGCATCGCGACCAGATAGAATTTGGCTGAGAGCCGCAAGCGGGCGCCACCTGTAGGTAGCATGCCGGACTCGAACGGTTCGTTTTTGCTGCGGCCCCAGGCTTTTGACCCGAGGAGGCTGGAAACACCGAGCATGAAGGCGCAAAGGCCGACAACACCGAGGAGGAAAATGGCAAAGCCCCAGTTGTGGGCCATGAGTCCTGTCGCTTCGGTCATGCTGGAAATCCTTAACAGAGAGCAAAGGTCTCTGAGCTCGAAAAAGTAACGACGCAGTGACGATATGTCGCAGCGCAATCAATCGCGGTGATTTTATGGCTAAACACCTAGCAAGTAAAATTCCTGTAGCTAATTTATTCGCTGAATTAAGGACATAGTGCACCTTTATGGGGCTGTAGCCCAGACGCTGCGGGCATTAGCTTGATTTTAATCAATTGTGTTTTGTTTAGGGTGTAACGAAGTTTTAATGCTCTAAATGATAATGAATATTGTTTGCGGGAGTTTTAAGCGGGTGTTGAGTGCGTCGCGGGAAAAGTTGTTGTTACTTGCCCGTTAGGCGCAAGTTGTCAGCGCACAACTTTTAACTGAATTTTCCTGGGCGAATACCGCTCTGGATCAAGGTTTTGCGCAAAAACATCAGGCTGGCCGCATTTTTATTGTGGGAGCGGGCTTGCTCGCGAAAGCGGTGCATCAGCCAGCAGTTTTTTGACTGACACACCGCTTTCGCGAGCAAGCCCGCTCCCACATTTTGATCTTCGCAGGGGTGGGAGGGTTTTCTCGGGGCAAAAAAAACGCCCCGAACCAGTCGGGGCGTCAGATCGTGCGGCACTGCGGTTAGCTTTCTATCGGGCCCGCAATGGCCGTGTACTCAGGTCACTTAGTGAAACTGTTCTTCTTCGGTCGAACCGGTCAGCGCGGTTACGGACGAGGTGCCGCCCTGGATCACGGTGGTCATGTCGTCGAAGTAGCCAGTGCCCACTTCCTGCTGGTGCGCCACGAAGGTGTAGCCTTTGGCGGCGTCAGCGAATTCCTGCTCCTGCAGCTTCACGTAGGCAGTCATGTCGTTGCGGGCGTAGTCGTGCGCCAGGTTGAACATGCTGTGCCACATGTTGTGAATGCCGGCCAGGGTGATGAACTGGTGCTTGTAGCCCATGGCGGACAGTTCGCGCTGGAACTTGGCGATGGTCGCGTCGTCCAGGTTTTTCTTCCAGTTGAAGGAAGGCGAGCAGTTGTAGGACAGCAGTTGGTCCGGGTATTCCTTCTTGATCGCCTCGGCGAAGCGACGGGCTTCGTCCAGGTCTGGCTTGGCGGTTTCGCACCAGATCAGGTCGGCGTACGGCGCGTAGGCCAGGCCGCGGGCAATTGCTTGATCCAGGCCTGCACGAACCTTGTAGAAGCCTTCCTGGGTGCGCTCGCCAGTCACGAACGGCTGGTCGTACGGGTCGCAGTCCGACGTCAGCAGGTCTGCCGCGTTAGCGTCGGTACGTGCCAGGATGATGGTCGGGGTGCCGGCAACGTCAGCAGCCAGGCGAGCAGCGGTCAGCTTCTGTACGGCTTCCTGGGTCGGAACCAGTACCTTGCCGCCCATGTGGCCGCATTTTTTCACGGAAGCCAGTTGGTCTTCGAAGTGCACGCCGGCGGCGCCTGCCTCGATCATGCTCTTCATCAGCTCGTAGGCGTTCAGTACGCCACCGAAACCGGCTTCGGCGTCAGCCACGATTGGCGCGAAGTAGTCGATGTAGCCTTCGTCGCCCGGACCTTTACCGGCTTTCCATTGGATCTGGTCGGCGCGGCGGAACGAGTTGTTGATGCGCTTGACCACGGTTGGCACGGAATCCACCGGGTACAGCGATTGGTCAGGGTACATGGACTCGGCGGAGTTGTTGTCCGCGGCCACTTGCCAGCCGGACAGGTAGATCGCCTGGATGCCGGCCTTGACTTGTTGCACAGCTTGGCCGCCGGTCAGGGCGCCCATGCAGTTGACGAAATCTTTCTCGGGACGGAAGGACGGCTTGGCGCCCTGGGTAACCAGCTTCCACAGCTTCTCGGCGCCCAGTTTTGCGAAGGTGTGCTCAGGTTGAACCGAGCCGCGCAGGCGGACGACGTCAGCAGCGGAGTAAGCGCGAGTCACGCCTTTCCAGCGTGGGTTTTCAGCCCAGTCTTTTTCAAGGGCTGCAATTTGCTGTTCGCGTGTCAGTGCCATGGGGAAAAACCTCGTCGCGTCTTTTGTGGAAAAACTACTGGGTTGAAAATTCCGTTTGCCAGCCACGTATTCAGTGCGTGGGATTGGCTGCTCGCTGACCAGAAGCTTAGGCGGTCAAAGTGGGCTTGGCGGGGAAGGCGACGGGATGAACGATAGGCTCAAGGGAGAAAGTGAGCAGGTAGAGGCGAACCGAGAACAGTCTTCGGGCGTCGTGGGCCTTGGTACGATCCATCAGTGTGTTGCCGGGTTACCTGGTTAGCTTCCGTCCCTCGGGACAACTTCGTTCCAGTCGCAACCTCGTCAAACACACCTTGTGGGCGGTACAGACACGAATCGGCTCAGGTGGGTAGCTTAGAGCGACGATCCGAAGGCCCTTGCCAGGGCCCCTGATTAGCGGGAGCGAGGCCATCATGCCCATGCTTTTTTGGATCGTCAAATGTTTTGTAGTGCTTTTTTTATAGCACTACATCTTTGGTCTAATACGACTAATCAGTCAGTTTTTGGTGCTTCAGTTCAAGGTGTCCACTTTGACCCGCAGTGTCAGGTCATCCCGGCCCTGGGTCGAGTAGGTGCGGGTCGCGCCCTGTTTGTCGGCCTGGGTCTGGCGATTGATACCGGCCAGGGTGATCCATTCGCCCAGGCGCCCGCTGACAGTTGTGTCGGTACTTTGCACATTCACTACATCGGGACGCTCCTGGCTCATACGGTCACGATTGGTGCTGATGCTCAGGTGTACGGTCTCGCCGGTGACGCTGGCGGTGACGTAGAAGCCTTGGGTGACGTTGCGGTATTGAGTCTGGTTTTGCGGGCGGCCATAGGTATCGGGCTGGGTGGTGGTCAGTGGCACGCTCTGACCGACCTGGATCAGCGCGGGCACGCCTTCGCTGGCCTGGATCTGCTGGATTCCACCCTCTCGGCTTTCGGTGCTGTAGGTGATGACCTGGCCGTTGCTCTGCTGATTGTTTTCGTTGGTGTCGACGGTGATCAGCAAGCGCTTGGACGGCGTGTCCAGTTGTGCGAGCAGGGCGCGCAGGCCCTGGATCTTGTCCGGCTCGGCATTGACGATCAGTTGATTGCCATAGGCGCTGACCGTGCCATCCTTGCCAATGAAACTCTGTGCGACCGGCAGCAGGTCGGCGCTGGTGCGGTTGCTCAAGGGCAGGACTTCAGTGGCTGCCATCGCCGTGAAACTGGCGGATAGCAGTAGGGCGGTGAGCAGGGTGCGTAGGGACATGTCCGTTATCTCTGCGAGTCATTTGGGCTTGATGGTGCCAGTTTATCGTCCTGGCTGGCAGCAGATTGTTGTGGTGAGCGGGCTTGCCCCGCGCTGGGTTGCGTAGCAGCCCCAATAAAAACGCCGAGTTCTTTCAGGAAGAACTCGGCGTCTGTTGAGGGGGGGGCTGCTACGCAGCCCAGCGCGGGCGATGCGGCGTTCCGACAAGCCCGCTCGCCACGGCAAGCCAGCTTGCAATATCAGGGCCGCTCGCCAGCACCCACAAGGGCCTACATTCCAAGTGTTGGAGCTGGCTTGCCTGCGATGGGAGCGACTCGGACTCGGATCAGCCCTCGCGCTCCATATCAACATGAGGAATCCCGACTTCCAGGAATTCCCCGCTGACGATCTTGAACCCTAGCCGCTCATAGAACGGTGCGGCATACACCTGCGCGCTGAGGAACTGCCGGGTCTGGCCGCGTTTCTCGGCCTCGCCAATCACCGCCTCCATCAGCTTGTCGCCAACCTTCAGCCCGCGCCAGTCCTTGAGGACCGACACGCGACCGATCTCGCCGCTGGGCAGCAGGCGTGCAGTACCAATGGGAAAGTCGCCTTCGAACGCGAGGAAGTGCATGGCTCCAGCGTCGTCTGCGTCCCACTCCAGCTCAGGTGGAACCGATTGCTCAGCGATAAATACCGCTTCACGAATGCGCCGGATCTCGGCGATATCCTTTTGCCAGTCTGCGACACTTACGTGAATTTTATTCATCGGCAAACCCCAGGCTTCCTTGCTTGACCAGTTCGCACAGCAGGTCGCGGCCGTCTTCATCAGCCAGCCATGGACCCAGGTTGTCGACATGCAGAGCGTCGGCCGCGCAGATCAACTTCAGCAGTTCGCGCAGTTTGCCTGGCAGGTAACGGCTCTGGCCGCTGGCGAACAGCAATACGTCGTCGTCCACTTCCGACCAGGCCAGGCGCGCGCTTGGGTTGCGGATCAGTACTGCGCCGTCTTCCAGGCTGCTGATCACTTCATCCTGCGCCAGCTCTTCGGGGCCTGCGACCAGCTCCGGGTAGCGTGGCTCGGTCATGAATTGGCCGAACCAGGTCAGCAGCATGCGCTCGTCGCTCATGTGCTCGGCCAGCAGGCTTTTCAGGCGGTCGAGGGCGTCGCTCTGGATCTGGTGCGGATCGCTAACGGGCTGGGCGTCAGCGTCGGTGTAGCGTTCTTCATCGGTCAGGTACTGGCTGAGGAAGTCGGTGAAGTGGGTCAGCACTTCGGCGGCGCTTGGCGCGCGGAAACCTACCGAGTAGGTCATGCAGTCATCTTCAGCGATGCCGAAGTGCGCCAGGCGCGGCGGCAGGTAAAGCATGTCGCCCGGTTCCAGCACCCATTCGGCGCTCTCTTCGAATTCGGCGAGGATGCGCAGGTCGGCGTGCTGCAGCAGCGGGCTTTCCGAGCTGCACATCTGGCCGATCTTCCAGTTGCGCTTGCCCTGGGCTTGCAGCAGGAACACGTCGTAGTTATCGAAATGTGGACCGACGCTGCCACCGGGGGCGGCAAAGCTGATCATCACGTCGTCGATGCGCCAGCTTGGCAGGAAGCGGAACTGCTCCAGCAACTCGGCCACTTCCGGTACAAACTGGTCGACCGCCTGCACCAGCAGGGTCCACTCGCGCTCGGGCAGGGTGCTGAAGGCGTCTTCGGCAAACGGGCCGCGACGCAGCTCCCAAGGGCGCTCGCCGTGCTCGATCACCAGGCGCGACTCGACTTCTTCTTCCAGCGCCAGGCCGGCCAGTTCGTCGGCATCGATCGGGCTTTCGAAATCAGGAATGGCCTGGCGGATCAGCAGCGGTTTTTTCTGCCAGTAGTCGCGCAGGAATTCCCGTGCAGTGATGCCGCCTAGAAGTTGAAGAGGAATATCAGGATTCATGTGTAACCTATTGAAAAAAAGCACTTTTCAGACGGGAATAAAAACGCCCGGCGCTGCCGGGCGTCTCAAGGGGTCAAGCTGCAATCAGATGCGTTTGGCTTGGTCTACAGCGTTGCCGATGTAGTTGGCCGGGGTCAGCAGTTTCAGCTCCGCCTTGGCCGCGGCTGGCATGTCCAGGCCGTCGATGAAAGTTTGCAGCGCCTCGGGGCTGATGCCCTTGCCGCGTGTCAACTCTTTCAGCTTTTCGTACGGGTTTTCGATGTTGTAGCGGCGCATTACGGTCTGGATCGGCTCGGCCAGGACTTCCCAGCAAGCGTCCAGGTCAGCGGCGATTTTCTGCGCGTTGAGTTCCAGTTTGCTGATGCCTTTGAGGCTGGCTTCGTACGCGATCACGCTATGGGCAAAGCCCACGCCGAGGTTGCGCAATACGGTGGAGTCGGTCAGGTCGCGCTGCCAGCGGGAGATCGGCAACTTGCTGGCCAGGTGCTGGAACAAGGCGTTGGCGATGCCCAGGTTGCCTTCGGAGTTTTCGAAGTCGATCGGGTTGACCTTGTGCGGCATGGTCGAGGAGCCGATTTCGCCAGCGATGGTGCGCTGCTTGAAGTAGCCCAGGGAGATGTAGCCCCAGATATCGCGATCGAAGTCGATCAGGATGGTGTTGAAGCGCGCAATGGCGTCGAACAGCTCGGCGATGTAGTCGTGGGGTTCGATCTGCGTGGTGTACGGGTTGAAGCCCAGGCCCAGTTCGTCTTCGATGAAGGCGCGGGCATTGGCTTCCCAGTCGATCTCGGGGTAGGCCGACAGGTGGGCGTTGTAGTTGCCCACGGCGCCGTTGATCTTGCCCAGCAAAGGCACGGCGGCCACTTGAGCGATCTGACGCTCCAGGCGGTACACCACGTTGGCCAGTTCTTTGCCCAGGGTGGTCGGCGAAGCCGGTTGGCCGTGGGTGCGCGACAGCATCGGCACGTCGGCGAAGCGGATGGCCAGTTCGCGGATGGCATTGGCGGTCTGGCGCATCAACGGCAGCATCACGTCATCACGGCCTTCGCGCAGCATCAGGGCGTGGGACAGGTTGTTGATGTCCTCGCTGGTGCAGGCAAAGTGGATGAATTCGCTGACCTGGGCCAGTTCCGGCAGTTTGGCCGCTTGCTCTTTGAGCAGGTATTCGATGGCTTTGACGTCGTGGTTGGTGGTGCGCTCGATCTCTTTCACACGCTCGGCGTGCTCCAGGGAGAAGTTTTCCGCCAGGGTGTTCAGTACAGCGTTAGCCTCGGCGGAGAACGCCGGCACTTCGCTGATGGCAGGGTGAGCGGCCAGGCGCTGGAGCCAGCGCACTTCAACCAGTACACGAGCACGGATCAGGCCGTATTCGCTGAAAATAGGGCGCAGGGCCTGGGTTTTGCCGGCGTAGCGGCCGTCAACAGGGGAAACCGCAGTGAGCGAAGAGAGCTGCATGGGGTGTTCTCGGACAGTCGGGCAACGAAATGGGGCGCGTATCATACATGAAAAAATCCGCCGGTCCGTCGCCAACTGACCGGCGTATTACGCGTAACGGCTTGAAAATAGCCCGTGGCTGCGACTTATTCGTTGCGCATCAACGGGTAAAGCTCTTTGAGCAATTTGCGACGGCTGATGACCAACTGCCAACGATGACCGCCCAACTGGCGCCACAAGCGCGCCGAACGAATGCCGGCCAGAAGCAGAGCGCGGATTTTCGAGGCGTTGTTGGGTTGTTGCAGGTTGCGCATGTCGCCATGGACCTGGATCCGCTGGCGCAAGGTGCTCAAGGTGTCCTGGTACAAGGCGCCACAGGCGGCGATCACGTTTTCGTGGGCCGGGCCGAAGTGCTCGACCTGGGACTGGATCTGCGGCAGGCGCTTGCCAATGGTTTCCAGCAAGTCGTCGCGTTTGGCCAACTGCCGCTCCAGGCCGAGCATCGACAGGGCGTAGCGCAATGGCTCGCGCTGCAAGGTGCTGGGGTCGCGTTCGAGGGCGCCGATCAGGGCACGATAACCTTCGCGCAGGCTCAAGTCGTCGCCGCCGTACACGTCCAGGGTGTCCTTTGGATCCACCACCAACAGGCTGCCGAGCATGCACGTCAGGCCTGCTTCGGTCACCTGGCCGGTCTTGGCGATCTTGTCCACCAGCACGGCCGCGAGGAAGACCCCGCCCAGTGCCGTCAATTGCTCCTGGGTCGGGCTCATGCCGGGTTGCTCCAGGGTTCGGCGACTTCAATCACGCCGCCCCCCAGGCAGATTTCACCGTCGTAGAACACCACGGATTGGCCAGGCGTGACCGCGCGCTGCGGGTCATCGAACGTGGCGCGGTAGCCGCTGGCGGTCTTTTCCAGGGTGCAGGGCTGGTCGCTCTGGCGATAGCGCACCTTGGCAGTCAGGCGGCGCGGGGTGCTCAGGTCGATCGGGTTGACCCAATAGATCTCCGAGGCCAGCAGTGCACCGGAGAACAACAACGGATGCTCGTTGCCCTGGCCGACGATCAGCACGTTGTTTTCCAGGTCCTTGACCAGCACGTACCACGGCTCTTCACCGGCGTCCTTCAGGCCGCCGATGCCCAGGCCCTGGCGCTGGCCGATGGTGTGGTACATCAGGCCGTGGTGACGGCCGATGACTTCGCCTTCGGTTGTCTTGATCTCGCCCGGCTGGGCCGGCAGGTACTGCTTGAGGAAGTCGCTGAAGCGGCGTTCGCCGATAAAGCAGATCCCCGTAGAGTCCTTCTTCTTCGCGGTAGCCAGGCCGTGTTTCTCGGCGATCTTGCGCACTTCGGGCTTTTCCAGTTCGCCCACCGGGAACAGGGTCTTGGCGATCTGTTCACCACCGACGGCGTGCAGGAAGTAGCTCTGGTCCTTGTTCGGGTCCAGGCCCTTGAGCAGCTCGGTACGGCCATCGATATCGCGACGGCGCACGTAGTGGCCTGTGGCAATCAGGTCGGCGCCGAGGATCATGGCGTAGTCGAGGAACGCCTTGAACTTGATTTCACGGTTACACAGGATGTCCGGGTTCGGCGTGCGGCCGGCCTTGTATTCGGCCAGGAAGTGCTCGAACACATTGTCCCAGTACTCGGCGGCGAAGTTGGCGGTGTGCAGCTTGATGCCAATCTTGTCGCACACGGCCTGGGCATCGGCCAGGTCGTCCATGGCAGTGCAGTATTCCGTTCCATCGTCTTCTTCCCAGTTCTTCATGAACAGGCCTTCCACCTCATAACCCTGCTCCATGAGCAGAACGGCGGAAACGGAAGAATCCACGCCGCCGGACATGCCGACGATGACGCGCTTCTTTTGTGTGTCAGAAGGGGCTGGATCACGCATAGGATTTCAACGGGTGTCTTGAAAAAGGACGCGATTCTAGCAGGCTCGCGCCCTCAAGGCTAAAGAGAAGGGCGGATCAGGTCGAGACTGTGGCACTGGCCGGCCAAATAGTCATCGATACAGCGGATGATCAGCTCGCTGCGCCAGTCGTCGCGTACCGCCATCAGCTCGTCACGGGTCAGCCAGCGGGCGCGCACGATGCCTTCGTCGAGCTGATAGTCCGGGTGGTGTTGCAGGGCTTTGGCAATGAAGCAGACCCGTTGGTAAGTCACGCCATTACTGGGGGCGGTGTACAGGTAGATACCGACGATGCCGGTGGCTTCGACGTCCCAGCCGGTTTCTTCAAGGGTTTCGCGCACGGCGGCTTCGGTCAGGGTTTCGTGCGGGTCGAGGTGCCCGGCGGGCTGGTTGAGCACGGCGCGGCCGCCCTTGAGCTCTTCGACCATCAGAAAGCGACCGTTGTCTTCGACGATGGTGGCGACGGTGATGTGGGGTTGCCAGGTCATGGAAAGCCTCGATTCAAAGGATGGCGCTGTTTTTGGACAGGATTGCTATCAATGCGGGAGCAGGCTTGCCTGCGATAGCCATAGGTATCTACACAACTTTCAGAAACTGACGAACTCCCCCGTGGCGAGCGGGCTTGCCCCGCGCTGGGCTGCGAAGCAGCCCCAAAAAGCCCGCCGCGTTTCTTCAGATAAACCGCGATGGCCGGGTTTAGGGCTGCTTCGCAGCCCAGCGCGGGGCAAGCCCGCTCGCCACAACTGCGCTATCTGTCTGGATTTGGGCGTTGCGGCAAAGTTGTGTAGATACCTATGCTGCGATAGCAGTCTGTCAGTAAGCGAATTAGTGGCTGACACACCGCAATCGCAGGCAAGCCAGCTCCCACATTCTGATTCGGTTTCTGCAGTGGGCATGTGGTGCATAAGCAAAATGCATGCTGCGCCGCACATTATATGATTTTACCGCTTGCAAGCCGGGGCGCAGTTTACCTCTCCAGAACAGTCGTTATTGGAGAGTGTCATGAAGCCGATTGCCCACAAAAGCTACGAAGTACGCCTTACATCGCCATTGCCTATTGCCTTCATCCTGTTGTGGAGCTCCGGTTATATCGGCGGTGCGTTCGGTGTGCGTTATGGCGAGCCCTTTACCATGACGTTCTATCGGTTTGCCTTGGCTGCCCTGGTGTTCCTGGGAGTAGCACTCGCCATCAAGGCCGAGTGGCCTAGGCGGCTCACACCTTACCTTCATGCGGCTGCGGTGGGTTTGCTCTTGCAGGCCCTGCAATTTGGCGGCCTCTACACCGGGATAAGCCAGGGTGTGCCGGCTGGACAAGCTGCGCTGATTGTCGGGTTGATGCCAGTGTTCGTGGTGATCGGTGCCTACTTCTGTTTAGGCGAGCAATTGAGCTGGCGCGACCTGCCAGGCTCGATCCTGGGCGTGGGCGGCGTGGCCATTGTGGTCGGCAGCAGTTTTTTTGGTTCAGAAGCGTCAATCGGCGGTTATGGCGCGGTGGGGCTGGCGCTGATAGGCATCACCCTTGGCACGCTGTATCAGAAACGTTTCCTCGGCGGCGTCAACCTGTGGGTGGGCTGTTTCATTCAGATGGTCACCGCATCGTTGGTCATGTTGCTGCTGGCCTATACCACCGAGACCATGCAGGTGACGCAATGGGTGCCCTTCGCCGCTTCGGTGGCGTGGATCACTGTAATGAACTCAGTCGGTGCGCTGACCCTGCTGTACCTAATGATTCGGCGAGGGGAGGCGAGTAAGGCGACCAATCTGTTCCATGTCATTCCGGCGGTGACGCAGATCATGGCCTCCGTGACCCTGGGTGAGGCTCCAGGTGCGCTGGCAATTGCAGGTTTTGTAGTGTCGGGGGTTGGCGTTTACCTGATGAATCATGCGCGTACCTCTTAGGGGGCCTGGCGTTCTTGACAGATAGGGGCGCAGCCTTGCACTAATGCTCGGGCGTATTTACTCACTCGCTTCGGTGTGCCATGAGAGTCAATCTTGATATTCAGTCTTTGCGCAGCTTCCTCAAGGTTGCGCAACTGGGCAGTTTTACCCGGGCCGCCGAGGCGCTAGCCCTGACGCAGCCTGCGATCAGCCAACAGGTCCGGCGGTTGGAGGAGTTGTTGGGTGTCGGGCTTTTTGTTCGCGATAACCGTCAGGTACTGCTGACCCTGGAGGGGGAGCGGCTGATCGGTTATGCCCAGCAGATCCTGGAGGTCAACGACAAGGTCGGCGGGCTGTTTGATGTCAGTCGCACCCAGGAATCTGTGATGCTCGGCATCCCCGAGTACTTCTCCGAGGAGATCTTACAGCGCGTGATTGCGGCGCTGGCCGTTGAATTGCCGTCGGTGCGGATCGGGGTCAAAGTGGCGCGCTCTCTGGTGCTCGCGCAAGCATTCAATGAGGGTGGGATTGATATTGGCCTGATGATTGATGAACTGCCAAAAGTTGCCGGGGAACCTTTGCATACGCTTTCGCTGAAATGGCTGGGTGGTGAGCATGGGGTTATGCCTGCGCAGGGCCAGGAGGTTTTGCTGGCATTGTTCAAGGCACCTTGCCTATTCCGCAGTCTGGCGATCCGGCGCCTGGAGGAGAGCGGTATCAGATGGCGTTGTGTGTATGAGTCCGAGGACTTGGTGTCGTTGCGTTCTGCGGTCCAGGCAGGGGTTGGCGTAACGCTGTTGCCCTGGTTTGCCCAGGGGCAGGGCCTAAAAAAACTCGAGCCGATCGGTTTTTTGCCGGAACTGCCCAGGTTTGGCGTCGAACTCAGGCAGAGGGTGGGTTGGCAGCCGTGGTACCGATCGCAGTTGCTGACGATTATCGAGAACGCATGGCGTGCGGAGTACGGTGTGCCATTAAAAGGCTGAAAAACACAAACCCCGGCGCATGGCCGGGGTTTGTGGTGTTGCCTCTACAGCCTTACTTCAATGCAGCAATCGCGGCATTGAGGGTAGCGCTCGGACGCATAGCCTTGCTGGTCAGCTCTGGGTTCGGCGCGTAGTAGCCGCCGATGTCCACTGGCTTGCCCTGTACGGCGTTGAGTTCGGCAACGATGGTTGCTTCGTTCTCGGCCAGGGTTTTTGCCAGTTGAGCGAACTGCGCCTGCAGCGCGGTATCTTCAGTCTGGGCGGCCAGGGCTTGTGCCCAGTACAGCGCCAGGTAGAAGTGGCTGCCGCGGTTGTCGATGTTGCCGACTTTGCGCGATGGCGACTTGTTGTTGTCGAGGAACTGGCCGGTGGCCTGGTCCAGGGTCTTGGACAGCACCAGGGCTTTCGGGTTGTTGTAGTTCACACCCAAATGCTCAAGGGAAGCGGCCAGGGCCAGGAACTCGCCCAGGGAGTCCCAACGCAGGAAGTTTTCTTCCAGCAGTTGCTGCACGTGCTTTGGCGCCGAGCCGCCGGCGCCGGTTTCGAACAGGCCGCCGCCGTTCATCAGCGGTACGATCGACAGCATCTTGGCGCTGGTGCCCAGTTCCATGATCGGGAACAGGTCAGTCAGGTAGTCGCGCAGTACGTTGCCGGTCACCGAGATGGTGTCCAGGCCCTTGCGGGTGCGTTCCAGGGTGAACTTCATCGCGTCGACTGGCGACATGATGCGGATGTCCAGGCCTTCGGTGTTGTGGTCTTTCAGGTAAGCCTGAACTTTCTCGACCACTACGCCGTCGTGGGCGCGCAGCGGGTCCAGCCAGAAAATGGCTGGGGTGTTGCTGGCGCGGGCGCGGTTGACGGCCAGTTTGACCCAGTCCTGGATCGGCGCGTCTTTGGTCTGGCACATGCGGAAGATATCGCCGGCTTCGACCGACTGTTCCATCAGCAGGTTGCCCTTGCTGTCGGTGACGCGAACTACGCCGTCAGCCTTGATCTGGAAAGTCTTGTCGTGGGAGCCATACTCTTCGGCTTTCTTCGCCATCAGGCCAACGTTTGGCACGCTGCCCATGGTGGTTGGGTCGAAGGCACCATTGGCCTTGCAGTCTTCAATGACCGCCTGGTAGATGGTGGCGTAGCAGCGATCCGGAATCACGGCCTTGGTGTCGTGCAATTGACCGTCGGTGCCCCACATCTTGCCGGAGTCACGGATCATGGCTGGCATCGAGGCGTCGACGATCACGTCGCTCGGCACGTGCAGGTTGGTGATGCCTTTGTCGGAGTTGACCATCGCAAGCGATGGGCGAGCGGCGTAAACCGCCTGGATGTCAGCTTCGATCTGCGCTTGCTGGTCGCCAGGCAGGGCCTTGATGCGAGCGTACAGGTCGCCGATGCCGTTGTTCAGGTTGAAGCCGATCTGTTCGAGCACGGTGGCGTGCTTGGCCAGGGCATCTTTATAGAACTCGGCAACGATCTGGCCGAACATGATCGGGTCGGAGACCTTCATCATGGTGGCTTTGAGGTGGACCGACAGCAGCACGCCTTGTTTCTTGGCGTCTTCGATTTCGGCGGCAATGAACGCACGCAGGGCGTTCTTGCTCAGCACGGCGCTGTCGAGGATCTCGCCGGCCAGTGCGGAGGTTTTTTCTTTCAGGACGGTGGTGCTGCCATCCTTGCCGACCAGCTCGATTTTGACAGCATCGGCGGCTTCGATCTGCACGGCCTTTTCGCTGCCGTAGAAGTCACCGTTGCTCATGTGAGCCACGTGGGACTTGGAGTCAGCGGCCCAGGCGCCCATTTTGTGCGGGTGCTTGCGGGCGTAGTTCTTGACCGACAGTGGGGCGCGGCGGTCAGAGTTGCCTTCGCGCAGGACCGGGTTTACGGCGCTGCCCTTGACCTTGTCGTAACGTGCACGGGTTTCTTTTTCCGCGTCGGTGGTTACGGTTTCCGGATAGTCCGGCAGGGCGTAGCCCTGGGCCTGCAGTTCCTTGATCGCGGCTTGCAGCTGCGGGGTCGAGGCGCTGATGTTCGGCAGCTTGATGATATTGGCTTCGGGGGTTACGGCCAGGGCGCCCAGTTCGGCGAGGTGGTCCGCAACAGCCTTGGTGCCCAGTTGCTCGGGGAAGCTTGCGAGGATGCGCCCTGCGAGGGAGATATCGCGGGTTTCCACTTCAATATCAGCGGAAGCGGTGAAGGCCTCTACGATAGGCAGCAGTGAATAGGTGGCGAGGGCTGGAGCTTCGTCGGTGAAGGTATAGATGATCTTCGAGCGGGTGGGCATATTCGGATTAACTCTCTTCTTTGCTAAAAGCGTGCGCGGAAACTCGAGATGCGCCGGGTAAAGCGCGTTCGTTCAAAGTCATCCATGAGCCGAATGTCGATGTTTCTTCGCGGTGATGTTGGGTTGCATCAGTCGAGCGTCAAGCGGGTGGGCTGCTGTGGCAACCCGGCTTTTTCGGGCGCAGGTGCTCGATATAGAGCGGTCGGCCGTCGTGACTCTTTGGTCAGCGGCGGCATTATACATAGGTCGCTATGCTTACGCCGAGCCTTCATACAAAAGGTGGGTCGTCCATTGGTCTAAAGGTCGCAGGTACCGGATTGCGCCTAAAGTCGCACGTAATGCTCAAGTTTGGCGTTTTTCCCTTTTGTTTCAAGGTTGTAGGCGACTGAATCTACGGTTTTCGCAGCAAATGTACCGGGCGCAAGGTTCCAGTCCACATTCAACTGGAGTAGGCTCGGGCACAGCCAGATGTTCAATCCACAAACGGAGTTCAGCATGGGATACAAGAAGATTCAGGTTCCGGCAGTCGGCGACAAAATCACCGTCAACGCAGACCATTCTCTCAATGTTCCTGACAACCCGATCATTCCCTTCATCGAAGGTGACGGTATTGGCGTCGACATCAGCCCGGTGATGATCAAGGTGGTCGATGCAGCTGTTAACAAGGCTTACGGCGGCAAGCGCAAAATCTCCTGGATGGAGGTGTATGCCGGCGAGAAGGCCACTCAAGTTTACGACCAGGACACCTGGCTGCCCCAGGAAACCCTGGACGCGGTCAAGGACTACGTGGTTTCCATCAAGGGCCCGCTGACCACGCCGGTCGGTGGCGGCATCCGTTCGCTGAACGTGGCCCTGCGCCAGCAACTGGACCTGTATGTCTGCCTGCGCCCGGTGCGTTGGTTCGAAGGTGTGCCAAGCCCGGTCAAGAAGCCTGGCGATGTGGACATGACCATCTTCCGTGAGAACTCCGAGGATATTTACGCCGGCATCGAATGGAAGGCCGGCTCGCCGGAAGCCATCAAGGTCATCAAGTTCCTCAAGGAAGAAATGGGCGTCACCAAGATCCGTTTTGACCAGGATTGCGGGATTGGCGTCAAGCCGGTTTCCAAGGAGGGCACCAAGCGCCTGGCGCGCAAGGCCCTGCAATATGTAGTGGATAACGACCGTGAGTCGCTGACCATCGTGCATAAAGGCAACATCATGAAGTTCACCGAGGGTGCCTTCAAGGAATGGGCCTATGAAGTGGCCGCCGAAGAATTCGGCGCGACCCTGCTCGACGGTGGGCCGTGGATGCAATTGAAGAACCCGCGCACCGGCCGCAATGTGGTGGTCAAGGATGCGATTGCCGACGCCATGCTCCAGCAGATCCTGCTGCGTCCGGCCGAATATGATGTGATCGCCACCCTGAACCTCAACGGTGACTATCTCTCTGACGCCCTGGCGGCAGAAGTGGGCGGTATCGGTATTGCGCCGGGCGCCAACCTGTCTGATACCGTGGCGATGTTCGAAGCCACTCACGGTACTGCACCCAAATACGCCGGCAAAGACCAGGTCAACCCGGGTTCATTGATTCTGTCGGCGGAAATGATGTTGCGCCATATGGGCTGGACCGAGGCTGCCGACTTGATCATCAAGGGCACGAATGGGGCAATCTCGGCCAAAACCGTGACGTATGACTTCGAGCGCTTGATGGATGGCGCCAAGCTGGTGTCGTCGTCGGGCTTTGGCGATGCGTTGATTTCGCATATGTAATAAGTCGAAGGCGATAAAAAAACGGCCATCCTGAGTGATCAGGATGGCCGTTTTTTATGCAGGGTATCTACTCAGTGGCTGATTAGGCCGTTTGTTTCTTTTTCGACTGAGCGGATCTATCTGCGTTGTCGTGGTCTTCGTGGGGAGTGCCAGTTGCAGCTGCGCAGATTTCGACAGCGTGCAGGCCTTTAGGTCCCTGGATAATCTTAAAGGACACCAATTGACCGGCTTTCAACGTTTTGTAACCCTCCATGGTAATCGCCGAGTAATGCGCAAAGAGGTCTTCATCCTTACCGTCTTCATTAATGAAGCCGTACCCCTTGGCATTGTTGAACCATTTGACCTTGCCACTGATCTTGCTGCCAGACATACCCATATCCCTCTGCACCAGACTCCATCACTGGAGTATCATCCAGTTTATCCGTCCTAACCCGAATAAATAAGGTTGACTGCGCGGACCTTTTTTACCCACTGTGGGTTCTATTGGTTGTAACACCGTTTTGCCGATAGTCAAGGTGACCAGTCGGTCGGAGTTGAATTTCTGACAGGTCGCCCCCATCACTGTAAATGCACAACAGACGAACCTTTCTTTCCATGCATGCATTCAGCCAGATTCGACTAACATTCAATCAGGATCGCCCGGATCATCTAGAAGACGATGACGGTTCTGCAGGCATCGCTGTTCAGGAGGCCAAGCCTGCTTTACAGGCGCCGCCGATGTACAAGGTGGTTTTGTTCAATGATGACTACACGCCGATGGATTTCGTCGTCGAAGTACTCGAGGTGTTTTTTAATCTGAACCGCGAGTTGGCGACCAAGGTAATGCTGGCCGTTCACACAGAAGGACGGGCAGTATGTGGAGTGTTTACCCGCGACATCGCCGAGACCAAGGCCATGCAGGTCAACCAGTACGCCAGGGAAAGCCAGCATCCGCTACTCTGTGAAATCGAGAAGGACGGTTAACTCCGACCACTTGGGTATGAGGTGAAGCTATGTTAAACCGCGAGCTCGAAGTCACCCTCAATCTTGCCTTCAAGGAGGCCCGTTCGAAGCGTCATGAATTCATGACCGTCGAACACCTGCTGCTGGCACTTTTGGATAACGAAGCTGCCGCCACCGTTCTGCGTGCGTGCGGCGCCAACCTCGACAAACTCAAGCATGACCTGCAAGAGTTTATTGACTCCACCACGCCACTGATCCCCGTGCATGACGAGGACCGTGAGACCCAGCCAACCCTGGGCTTCCAGCGGGTTTTGCAGCGTGCTGTCTTCCACGTGCAGAGCTCCGGCAAGCGTGAAGTGACGGGCGCCAATGTATTGGTTGCCATCTTCAGCGAGCAGGAAAGCCAGGCGGTGTTCCTGCTCAAGCAGCAGAGCGTTGCCCGTATTGATGTCGTCAACTACATCGCCCATGGCATCTCGAAAGTGCCAGGGCATGGCGATCACTCCGAGGGTGAGCAGGATATGCAGGACGACGAGGGCGGCGAGTCTTCTTCTTCAAGCAACCCGCTGGATGCCTATGCCAGCAATCTCAACGAGTTGGCGCGCCAGGGGCGGATTGATCCGCTGGTTGGGCGCGAGATGGAAGTCGAGCGTGTTGCGCAGATCCTGGCTCGTCGTCGCAAGAACAACCCGCTGCTGGTGGGCGAGGCGGGCGTGGGCAAGACCGCGATTGCCGAAGGCCTGGCCAAGCGTATTGTGGACAATCAGGTGCCAGACCTGCTGGCCAGCAGTGTCGTCTATTCCCTTGACCTGGGGGCGTTGCTCGCCGGGACCAAGTACCGTGGCGACTTTGAAAAGCGTTTCAAGGCGTTGCTTGGCGAGCTGAAAAAGCGTCCGCAGGCGATCCTGTTTATCGATGAAATCCACACCATCATTGGCGCCGGCGCGGCGTCCGGTGGGGTGATGGACGCTTCCAACCTGCTCAAGCCGCTGCTGTCTTCGGGTGATATCCGCTGCATCGGCTCGACCACGTTCCAGGAGTTTCGCGGGATCTTCGAAAAAGACCGTGCCCTGGCGCGTCGCTTCCAGAAAGTCGACGTGTCCGAGCCTTCGGTCGAGGACACCATTGGTATCCTGCGTGGGCTCAAAGGCCGTTTCGAAGCGCACCACGGCATCGAATACAGTGATGAGGCACTGCGTGCGGCCGCTGAGTTGGCATCGCGCTACATCAATGACCGGCACATGCCGGACAAGGCCATCGATGTGATCGACGAAGCGGGGGCCTACCAGCGCCTGCAGCCGGTAGAGAAGCGTGTGAAGCGCATCGAAGTGGCCCAGGTCGAGGATATCGTGGCGAAAATCGCGCGTATTCCGCCAAAACACGTCACCAGTTCCGACAAGGAGCTGCTGCGTAACCTGGAGCGCGACCTCAAGCTGACGGTGTTTGGCCAGGATGCGGCGATTGATTCGCTGTCGACGGCGATCAAGCTGTCCCGTGCCGGTCTCAAGTCGCCGGACAAACCGGTGGGTTCGTTCCTGTTCGCCGGGCCTACCGGCGTCGGCAAGACCGAAGCAGCACGCCAGTTGGCCAAGGCCATGGGCATTGAGCTGGTGCGGTTCGACATGTCCGAATACATGGAACGGCACACCGTGTCGCGCCTGATCGGTGCGCCTCCGGGCTATGTCGGCTTCGACCAGGGCGGCCTTTTAACGGAGGCGATCACCAAGCAGCCTCACTGCGTATTGTTGCTCGATGAAATCGAAAAGGCCCACCCGGAAGTCTTCAACCTGCTGCTGCAGGTCATGGACCACGGGACCCTGACAGACAACAACGGGCGCAAGGCGGACTTCCGCAACGTGATCGTGATCATGACCACCAACGCCGGTGCCGAGACGGCCGCGCGGGCTTCCATTGGCTTTACTCATCAGGATCACTCTTCCGACGCCATGGAAGTGATCAAGAAGAGCTTCACGCCGGAATTCCGTAACCGCCTGGACACCATTATCCAGTTTGGTCGCCTCAGTCATGAGGTTATCAAGAGCGTTGTGGACAAGTTCCTTACCGAGCTTCAGGCGCAGTTGGAAGACAAGCGCGTGCAGTTGGAAGTGACGGAAGCGGCACGCAGCTGGATCGCCGAGGGTGGCTACGACGCGGCAATGGGGGCTCGCCCAATGGCGCGTCTGATCCAGGACAAGATCAAGCGGCCACTGGCCGAAGAGATCCTGTTTGGCGAGCTCTCCGACCATGGTGGCGTGGTGCATATCGACCTGAAGGATGGCGAGCTGACCTTCGAGTTCGAGACCACGGCCGAAATGGCCTGACCGCTGTAAACCTGTAGGAGCGAGCTTGCTCGCGAAGATCGCCAACGATAACGCATGCTTCCTGATTCGGTGCGTTGTCCTGGGGTTCTTCGCGAGCAAGCTCGCTCCTACAGTTGTTTTGCGACCTCTATAAATCCCACACACACAAAAACGCCCGGCATAACCGGGCGTTTTGTATTGACTTGTTTAGCGAGCGCGGTAAGTGATGCGCCCTTTGCTCAAGTCATAGGGCGTCAGCTCGACGCGCACTTTGTCACCGGTAAGAATACGAATGTAGTTCTTGCGCATCTTGCCGGAGATATGCGCGGTTACGACGTGCCCATTTTCCAACTCCACACGAAACATGGTGTTGGGCAGGGTGTCGACGACAGTGCCTTCCATTTCGAAGCTGTCTTCTTTCGACATGCAGTAAAGCCCTCGGTATCCAGTGAATGGCCCGGTGCAACTGCGCCAGGCAAAAGCGGCGTGCATTGTGCCCGAAAAAGGGTGTTTAAGCCAAGGGGTTCTAGTTAAGCGTGACCCATCTTTGATTAATTAGCAGCTCAATGGGCCGATATTGGGTCTTGTAGTTCATCTTTTTGCAGTTTTTGATCCAGTATCCGAGGTACACCGCTTCCAGATTTTGCCTGGATGCTTCACTGATCTGCCACAGGATGGCGAAGCGCCCCAGGCTACGGCGCTCTTCAGCGGGCTCGTAAAAGGTGTAGACCGCCGACAAGCCATTGGGCAGCAGGTCGGTGACCGCGACCGCCAGCAGCCTTCCTTCAAGCCGGAATTCGTAGAAGCGCGAGAACGGCAGGTCGCGCACCAGAAACGTGGAAAACTGGTCGCGACTGGGTGGGAACATGTCGCCGTCTGCGTGGCGCTGTTCGATGTAGCGCTGGTAAAGATCGAAATATTCCTCGCTGAAACCGGGCTTGGCTGCGGTCACGATCAGGTCGGCATTACGTTTGAGGATGCGTTTTTGATTACGGTCCGCCAAAAATTGCGCCACAGGTATGCGCGCCGGCACACACGCGTTGCAGTTCTGGCAGTGCGGCCGATACAGGTGGTCGCCACTGCGCCGAAAGCCCATCTCTGACAGATCCGCATACACGTGCACGTCCATCGGCTGGCTGGGGTCGAGGAACAGCGTCGTCGCCTGTTCCTCGGGCAGGTAGCTGCAAGAGTGGGGTTGAGTGGCATAAAACTTCAAGCGCGCCAACTCGGTCATGATCAACCCTCGGATAAGCTTTGAAATAAGTGTAAGCCAGGTGTGCGCATGTCGCCTAAGAAACCCACGGCCCACTGCTGGCTTGATCAAGATGGTCGCGCAGGTAACCGGCAAAGTCACTGCGGGGGATGGCGCGGGCGCCGAGGCTGTGCAGGTGATCGGTGGGCATCTGGCAGTCGATCAGGACAAACCCCCAGGCCTGCAATTGCCTGACGAGCGTGGCAAAGCCGAATTTCGAGGCGTTGTCTGCGCGGCTGAACATTGATTCGCCAAAGAACAACTGGCCCATGGCCAGGCCGTACAGGCCGCCAACCAGCGTGCCCTGGTCCCACACCTCGACAGAATGGGCATAGCCCCGTTGGTGCAGTTGCAGGTAGGCGTTCTGCATGGCGTCGGTGATCCAGGTGCCGTCTGCATAGCTGCGAGGAGCAGCACAGGCCTGTATGACGGCGGCAAAGTCCTGGTCGAAGGTCACCTCGTAGCGTTGCTGGCGCAGCAGCTTGGCGAGGCTGCGGGATACGTGCAGCTCTGCGGGGAACAATACCGTACGCGGGTCGGGCGACCACCACAGGATGGGCTGGCCTTCCGAGAACCAGGGGAAGCAGCCATGGCGATAGGCCTGGACCAGGCGGTCGGCGGACAGGTCGCCACCGGCGGCGAGTAGGCCGTTGGGTTCACGCATGGCTTTTGCCAGCGGTGGGAAAGTCAGGGTATTGCGTTGCAACCAGGTGAGCATGGGTAGTCAGGCTTACGGAAGGGGAGGGCGGTGACAGGCCAAGGCCCGCCGCGTAGGCAGTGATTATTGTCGACCCGGCGCCACTCGGCCAGCGCGATCGCGCAATCAGTGCCCAGATGCATGAGCGAGTGTTTCTGCAACTCTATAGCGGTGATGCGGTCGTAATCGCGTCATGTCGCCATCCGTTGGGCGGGAATGCTGGGTAAAGCTTGTCCAGTCTGATAAAAACAGCTCATAAGCCTTTGTCAGTAAAGACAATGCATGCTCAAATTGAAACGTATGGGCAATGCGCTTGTGTATGCTTCAGGAGCGAGGCCGGCAGCGTGGCAACGGGCACACAAACCCGTACAATGGCGGCACTATGTCCTTGTGGGCCGGCGTTAACGCCTGTTCATGACGCAGTCACGGAGTGTTAAAGGACGCTTGACGACGCTCGTTCACTTTTCACCTGCCCGGGTTGGGCAGTATTTTTATAGTCATTCAACTGTTGGACGCGCTTAAGGCGCAGGAAAAGACCCGTTTTGAAGAAATCCGCCGCAGCACCCAAAACAGCAGTGGTACCGGCCTGGCGCCAGCACCTGCACTATCGGCTCAAGGAAGGCGCGCTGATTGCCATCGGTGCTTTATGCCTGTTCCTGATGATGGCCTTGCTGACCTATGGCAAGGACGATCCGGGCTGGAGCCATAACAGCAAGATCGATGATGTGCAGAACTTCGGCGGGCCTGTGGGTTCCTACAGCGCCGATATCCTGTTCATGATCCTCGGTTATTTCGCCTATATCTTCCCGCTGTTGCTGGCGATCAAGACCTGGCAGATCTTCCGCCAGCGCCACGAGCCGTGGCAGTGGAGCGGCTGGCTGTTTTCCTGGCGCCTGATCGGCCTGGTGTTTTTGGTGTTGTCGGGCGCGGCGCTGGCACATATCCATTTCCATGCACCGACCGGCCTGCCGGCGGGTGCGGGCGGCGCCCTGGGCGAAAGCCTGGGCGACCTGGCCCGCAAGACCCTGAATATCCAGGGCAGCACGCTGATGTTCATTGCCCTGTTCCTGTTTGGCTTGACGGTGTTTACCGACTTGTCCTGGTTCAAGGTCATGGATGTGACCGGCAAGATCACCCTCGATCTGTTCGAGCTGTTCCAGGGCGCTGCCAACCGCTGGTGGGCGGCCCGCGTGGACCGCAAACGCATGGTTGCGCAACTGCGTGAAGTCGATACCCGAGTCAATGAAGTGGTGGCTCCGAGTACGCCTGACCGCCGTGAGCAGGCCAAGGTCAAGGAGCGCTTGATCGAGCGTGAGCAGGCGCTGACCAAGCACATGTCTGATCGCGAAAAACAAGTGCCGCCGGTCATCGCTCCCGCACCGGTCAAGGCGCCCGAGCCAAGTCATCGTGTGCAGAAGGAAAAGCAGGCGCCGCTGTTTATCGACAGCGCCGTCGAAGGCACCTTGCCGCCGATCTCGATCCTTGATCCGGCGGAAAAGAAACAACTCAACTATTCCCCGGAATCCCTGGCGGCCGTTGGCCATCTGCTGGAAATCAAGCTCAAGGAGTTTGGCGTCGAAGTGTCGGTGGATTCAATCCACCCAGGCCCGGTGATTACCCGTTACGAGATCCAGCCGGCCGCTGGGGTCAAGGTCAGCCGTATCGCCAACCTGGCCAAAGACCTTGCGCGCTCCCTGGCCGTGACCAGCGTGCGCGTGGTGGAAGTGATCCCCGGCAAGACCACCGTGGGCATTGAGATTCCCAACGAAGATCGTCAGATCGTGCGTTTCTCCGAAGTGCTGTCGACCCCGGAATACGACAACTTCAAGTCGCCGGTCACCCTGGCCCTGGGTCACGACATTGGCGGCAAGCCGGTGATCACAGACCTTGCGAAAATGCCTCACCTGCTGGTGGCCGGTACCACCGGTTCCGGTAAGTCGGTGGGGGTCAACGCGATGATCCTGTCGATCCTGTTCAAGTCCGGCCCGGAAGACGCCAAGCTGATCATGATCGACCCGAAGATGCTTGAGCTGTCGATCTACGAAGGCATTCCGCACCTGCTGTGCCCGGTGGTGACCGACATGAAGGACGCCGCCAACGCCTTGCGCTGGAGCGTTGCCGAGATGGAGCGACGCTACAAGCTGATGGCGAAGATGGGTGTGCGTAACCTGTCCGGCTTCAACGCCAAGGTCAAGGAAGCCCAGGACGCCGGTACGCCGCTGACCGACCCGCTGTACAAGCGTGAAAGCATTCACGATGAAGCGCCGTTGCTGACCAAGCTGCCGACCATCGTCGTCGTGGTCGACGAATTTGCCGACATGATGATGATCGTCGGCAAGAAGGTCGAAGAACTGATCGCCCGTATCGCACAGAAGGCCCGTGCCGCCGGGATCCACTTGATCCTTGCGACCCAGCGGCCATCGGTGGATGTGATCACCGGTCTGATCAAGGCCAACATCCCGACGCGTATGGCGTTCCAGGTGTCGAGCAAGATCGACTCGCGGACCATCATCGACCAGGGCGGCGCCGAGCAACTGCTGGGCCATGGTGACATGCTCTACATGCCGCCCGGCACCAGCCTGCCGATCCGCGTTCACGGCGCCTTCGTTTCCGATGACGAGGTGCACCGCGTGGTCGAGGCCTGGAAACTGCGCGGTGCGCCGGAATACAACGACGATATCCTGGCGGGTGTCGAGGAGGCCGGCAGCGGCTTCGACGGTGGCAGCGGTGGCGGCGACGATGATGCCGAGACCGACGCGCTGTATGACGAAGCGGTAGCGTTCGTGCTGGAAAGCCGTCGCGCCTCGATCTCTGCGGTGCAACGTAAACTGAAGATCGGCTACAACCGCGCCGCGCGTATGATCGAATCCATGGAAATGGCCGGCGTCGTCACGGCAATGAACACCAACGGCTCGCGCGAAGTGATCGCGCCAGGGCCGATGCGCGACTGACCTCGTGCCGCGTGGCAGCACGCGGCGCGCCTTTCACATCATTCTATGAGGACTCCCATGCGTCTTATCCGCATGCTGTTGTTGCCGGCATTGGCCTTGACCGCGTTTTCGGCCCACGCTGACCAGGCCTCCGTCGCGAGCCTGACCAACCTGCTGGACAAATCCAAGACCCTGACCGCGCGCTTCTCCCAGTTGACCCTGGACGGCGGCGGCACGCAGTTGCAGGAAACGGCCGGTGAAATGGCCGTCCAGCGCCCAGGCCTGTTCTTCTGGAAAACCGACGCGCCCAACGAGCAGACCATCGTTTCTGATGGCAAGAAAGTCACGCTGTGGGACCCGGACCTGGAGCAGGCGACCATCAAGACCCTCGACCCGCGCCTGAGCCAGACCCCGGCCTTGCTGCTGTCCGGTGATGTGTCGCAGATCAGCGAGAGTTTCGAGATCACCTCCAAGCAACAGAGCAATGTGATCGACTTCACCCTCAAGCCCAAGTCCAAGGACACGCTGTTCGACAGCCTGCGCCTGTCGTTTCGCAACGGCGTGATCAACGATATGCAGTTGGTCGACAGTGTCGGCCAGCGCACCAATATCCTGTTCACCGGGGTCAAGGCCAATGAACCGGTCCCAGCCTCCACGTTCAAGTTCGACATCCCCAAGGGTGCCGATGTGATCCAGGAGTAAATCGCTGCCCATGGACCTGTTTCGAAGTGACCCGATTGCCCAGCCTTTGGCCGCGCGTTTGCGCTCGACCAACCTGGATGAGTATGTCGGGCAAGAGCACCTGCTGGCCCGCGGCAAGCCCCTGCGCGAGGCCCTGGAGCAGGGTGCCCTGCACTCGATGATTTTCTGGGGCCCGCCGGGCGTGGGCAAGACCACCCTGGCGCGGCTGTTGGCGAAAGTCTCGGATGCACACTTTGAAACGGTCTCGGCAGTGTTGGCCGGGGTCAAGGAGATCCGCCAGGCAGTGGAGGTCGCCAAGCAGCAGGCCGGGCAGTACGGTCGGCGCACCATCCTGTTTGTCGACGAAGTGCATCGCTTCAACAAATCCCAGCAGGATGCATTCCTGCCTTACGTGGAAGATGGCACGCTGATTTTCATCGGCGCCACCACGGAAAACCCCTCGTTTGAACTGAACAACGCCTTGCTCTCGCGGGCGCGAGTGTATGTGCTCAAGAGCCTCGATGAAGCCGCAATGCAGAAGCTGTTGCAGCGGGCGCTGGGCGAGGACAAGGGGCTGGGCAAACGCCATTTGAGCCTGGGGGAGGAGGGTTTCAAGATTCTGCTGGCGGCGGCTGACGGTGACGGTCGACGTTTCCTCAACCTGCTGGAGAACGCCTCTGACCTGGCCGAAGACAACAGTGAGATTGGCGTCGACCTGCTGCAAAGCCTGCTGGGTGATACCCGGCGGCGCTTCGACAAGGGCGGCGAAGCCTTTTACGACCAGATTTCCGCGTTGCACAAATCTGTACGCGGCTCCAACCCGGACGGCGCGTTGTATTGGTTTGCGCGCATGATCGACGGCGGTTGCGATCCACTGTACCTGGCCCGGCGCGTGGTGCGCATGGCCAGCGAGGACATCGGCAACGCCGATCCCCGCGCCCTGAGCCTGTGCCTGGCGGCATGGGAGGTCCAGGAGCGCCTGGGCAGCCCGGAAGGCGAGTTGGCGGTAGCGCAGGCCATCACTTACCTTGCCTGTGCGCCGAAAAGCAATGCGGTGTACATGGGCTTCAAATCAGCATTGCGTGCAGCGGCCGAGCACGGCTCGCTTGAGGTCCCGCTGCATCTGCGCAACGCGCCCACCAAGCTGATGAAGCAATTGGGTTATGGCGACGAATACCGTTACGCCCACGATGAGCCGGATGCCTATGCCGCCGGGGAAGACTACTTTCCCGACGATCTGGACCCTCAGCCGTTCTATCAGCCGGTACCTCGTGGTCTGGAGCTGAAGATCGGGGAAAAGCTCAACCACTTGGCGCAACTTGACCGCCTGAGCCCGAAACAGCGGAGAAAATCATGATTCCCTTGGTCGTCGCAGTCTCCGTTGGCGGTGTAGCCGGGACCTTGTTGCGCTTTGCCACGGGCAATTGGATCAACGCCAATTGGCCGAAACACTTCTATAGCGCGACGCTGGCCGTTAATATCGTGGGCTGCCTGCTGATCGGCGTGTTATACGGCCTGTTTCTGTTACGCCCGGAGGTGCCTGTTGAAGTGCGCGCCGGGTTGATGGTGGGCTTCCTTGGCGGCCTGACTACCTTTTCATCCTTTTCACTGGATACCGTGCGCCTGCTGGAAAGCGGGCAAGTGCCGCTGGCATTAAGCTATGCGGCCATCAGTGTATTCGGCGGGCTGCTTGCCACCTGGGCTGGCCTGTCCTTGACCAAACTTTGATAAACGAGAGACCGACATGCTCGATTCCAAACTGTTACGTAGCAACCTTCAGGACGTAGCGGACCGCCTGGCATCCCGCGGCTTTGCCTTGGATGTTGCGCGCATCGAAGCGCTGGAAGAACAGCGCAAGACCGTCCAGACCCGCACCGAAGCACTGCAGGCTGAACGCAATGCACGTTCCAAATCCATCGGTCAGGCCAAGCAGCGTGGTGAAGACATCGCGCCGCTGATGGCGGACGTCGAGCGCATGGGCAGCGAGCTGTCCGACGGCAAAGTCGAGCTGGACAAGATTCAGTCCGAGTTGGATTCGATCCTTCTGGGCATTCCCAACCTGCCGCACGAGTCGGTGCCGGTTGGCGAAGACGAAGACGGTAACGTCGAAGTACGCCGCTGGGGTACGCCAAAAGCCTTTGATTTCGAGATCAAGGACCACGTCGCCCTGGGCGAATTGACCGGTGGCCTGGATTTTGAAACCGCCGCCAAAATGTCCGGCGCGCGCTTTGCCTTGCTGCGCGGCCCGATTGCGCGCATGCACCGTGCCCTGGCGCAGTTCATGATCAACCTGCACACCGGCGAACACGGTTACGAAGAGGCTTACACCCCTTACCTGGTGCAGGCGCCGGCACTGATGGGCACCAGCCAGCTGCCGAAATTCGAGGAAGACCTGTTCAAGATCAGCCGCGATGGCGAAGCTGATCTGTACCTGATCCCGACCGCCGAAGTGTCGCTGACCAATATCGTGGCCGGCGAGATCCTCGACGCCAAGCAACTGCCGATCAAGTTCGTCGCCCACAGCCCGTGCTTCCGTAGTGAAGCCGGCGCCTCGGGCCGTGACACCCGCGGCATGATCCGCCAGCACCAGTTCGACAAGGTCGAGATGGTGCAAGTGGTCGAGCCGTCGACCTCCATGGAAGCCCTGGAAGGCCTGACCGCCAACGCCGAGCGCGTCCTGCAGCTGCTGGAGCTGCCGTATCGCGTATTGGCGCTGTGCACTGGCGACATGGGGTTCAGCGCGGTGAAGACCTACGACCTGGAAGTATGGGTGCCGAGCCAGGACAAATACCGCGAGATTTCTTCGTGCTCCAACTGCGGTGATTTCCAGGCCCGGCGCATGCAGGCGCGTTTCCGTAACCCGGAAACCGGCAAGCCGGAGTTGGTCCATACCCTCAACGGTTCGGGTCTGGCCGTAGGCCGCACCCTGGTCGCGGTGCTGGAAAACTACCAACAGGCTGACGGTTCGATCCGCGTGCCTGAAGTGCTCAAGCCGTACATGGCGGGCGTTGAGGTCATCGGCTAAATGGAATTTCTGCCGCTGTTTCATAACCTGCGCGGCAGTCGTGTGTTGGTCGTCGGTGGCGGGGAGATTGCCTTGCGCAAATCCCGGCTGCTGGCCGATGCCGGCGCGTTGTTGCGGGTGGTTGCTCCCCTGATCGAAGATCAGTTGCGTGAATTGGTGCAGGGCAGTGGCGGTGAACTGATTGTGCGTGGTTATCGGGAGGCGGACCTTGATGGTTGCACCCTGATCATCGCGGCGACCGACGACGAGCCGCTGAACGCGCAAGTGTCCAGCGATGCCCGACGCCGGTGTGTGCCGGTCAATGTGGTGGATGCGCCGGCCTTGTGCAGCGTGATCTTCCCGGCGATTGTCGACCGCTCGCCCTTGGTGATTGCAGTGTCCAGTGGCGGCGACGCGCCGGTGCTGGCGCGCTTGATCCGTGCCAAGCTGGAAACCTGGATCCCGTCCACCTACGGCCAATTGGCCGGGCTGGCCGCGCGCTTTCGGGCGCAGGTCAAAGGTTTGTATCCCGATGTGCAACAGCGCCGGGCTTTCTGGGAAGAGGTTTTCCAAGGGCCGATTGCCGATCGGCAACTGGCTGGGCAAGGCGATGAAGCTGAGCGTTTGCTGGTAGAGAAGGTCAATGGCAAGCCGCCCCATGCGCCGGGTGAAGTGTATTTGGTCGGTGCGGGCCCCGGTGATCCGGACCTCCTGACCTTTCGCGCCCTGCGCTTGATGCAGCAAGCCGACGTAGTGCTATATGACCGCCTGGTGGCGCCAGCGATTCTTGAGTTGTGCCGTCGCGACGCCGAGCGGGTATATGTCGGCAAGCGCCGCGCCGATCATGCGGTGCCGCAGGACCAGATCAACCAGCAATTGGTGAAACTGGCCAAGCAGGGCAAGCGCGTGCTGCGCCTCAAAGGCGGCGACCCGTTTATTTTTGGGCGTGGCGGTGAAGAGATCGAGGAACTGGCGGCCAATGGCATCCCGTTCCAGGTGGTGCCGGGGATTACCGCGGCCAGCGGTTGTGCGGCTTACGCCGGTATTCCCTTGACCCATCGTGATTATGCGCAATCCGTGCGTTTCATCACCGGGCACTTGAAAGACGGGACTTCGGATTTGCCTTGGAATGACTTGGTCGGGCCGTCGCAGACCCTGGTGTTCTACATGGGCTTGATCGGCTTGCCGATCATCTGCGAGCAACTGATCCGCCATGGTCGTTCGGCAGACACCCCGGCAGCGCTGATCCAACAAGGCACCACGTCCAACCAGCGTGTGTTTACGGGCACCCTGGCTGACCTGCCACGCCTGGTGGCGGAGCATGAAGTGCATGCGCCGACACTGGTGATTGTAGGAGAAGTAGTGGTGCTGCGTGAGAAGCTGAAGTGGTTCGAAGGTGCTCAGTCCCAGGTGTGATCACCGGCACTCATATCAATTGTAGAAGCGAGCTTGCTCGCGAAAAAATCAACTGCGCCGCGTGCCTCCAGAATGCCCGCGTTATCGTTGACGATCTTCGCGGGCAAGCTCGCTCCTACAGTTTTTGCTTCAGCTCCAGACGCCCTTGCTGCTCATCTTCTGCCGGTCATGTTTGCTGTCAAACGCCTGCGACGGTCCCTTCGGCACAATCCCTGTCGGATTGATCGTGCGGTGGCTGGCGTAGTAATGCCCCTTGATATGGGCAAAATCCACTGTCTCGGCCACCCCCGGCCATTGATACAGCTCGCGCAACCAATTCGACAGGTTCGGATAATCCGCAATCCGCCGTAGGTTGCATTTGAAGTGGCTGTAATAAACCGCATCAAACCGGATCAGCGTCGTAAACAGGCGTACATCAGCCTCGGTCAGGTATTCACCTGCGAGGTAGCGGTGACCACCCAAGTGCTGCTCCAGGTGATCCAACTCGGCAAATACATCATCAAAGGCACTTTCGTACGCCTGCTGCGAAGTGGCAAAGCCTGCGCGATACACGCCATTGTTCACGGCGGGATAGATCCGCTCGTTCCACGCGTCGATGGTCGGGCGCAATGGCTTGGGGTAGAAGTCCAGGGTGTTGCCCGTCAGCTCGTTGAACGCGCTGTTGAACATGCGGATGATCTCCGCCGATTCATTGCTGACGATGCGATTGAGCTTCTTGTCCCACAGCACCGGCACCGTGACGCGCCCGGTGTAGTCGGCGGTATCGGCGGTGTAGCGCTGGTGCATGAAGGCAAAGTCGTCGAGCCTGTCGCCGGTAGAGCCATGGGCCTTGTCGAAGGTCCAGCCATTTTCCAGCATCAGCCAACTGACCACTGAAACGTCGATCAGGCTCTCCAGACCCTTGAGTTTGCGCAGGATCAGGGTGCGGTGCGCCCAGGGGCAGGCGAGGGAGACATAGAGGTGGTAGCGGCCGGCTTCGGCTTTGAAGCCGCTGTCGCCGCTTGGGCCAGCTTGGCCATCTGCGGTGACCCAGTGCCGGCGTTGCGCCTGTTCCCGTTGGAAGGCGCCATCTGCGCTACTTTCGTACCACTGGTCATGCCAGTGTCCTTCAATCAGCAAACCCATGACTGACTCCTTGGCTATTAAGCGTTGGAGTGCAGTCTAATCGTCTGGGTTCGAACAAATAGCGCAAAGGCTCGGGGTTAATGATCGATTAAATCGATTTGTCCCGCGCATCCCAATACTGCTGGGCCAGTTCAAAAGCCTGCTCCCGTGGGTGCCCAAGGCCGCGCAGGGCCAGGGCCATGGTGGCGATCAACGCCAACTGCGGGTAGCTATCCTGCACTTCGCCGCGCCACAGTGCCTTCAAATGCTCGGGGTCGAGGCTGGCCGGCTTGACGTGGCGCTGGGCGGAGAGGGCAGGCCACTCCTCATCCCAGCTTGCGCCACCGGTGGTGCCATATAAGTGGCTGGCGGAGTCGGGATTGATCTCGATCTCGCCGCCATCGCCCTTGATCACAATGGTGTTGTCACCCAGCAGGCCACTGGCATCGCGATGTACGCCCTGGTAACCGGGATGGAAGATGCTTTGCAGGCCGCAGCGTGCGCCCAGTGGGTTGAGGATGCGCGCCAGGGAATGGATAGGCGAGCGCAGGCCAAGGATGTTGCGCAGGTCAATCATGCGTTGCAGTTGCGGGGCCCAGTCGCCCAGCGGCATAAACGCCAGGTTGCCTTGCGCAAGGGTGGTCTCGACCTGTTGCCAGTTGCGGCACAGTGGAATCTGCAGCTCGCCCAGCAGTTGTTCGGTGTACAGCCGGCCGGCCGTGTGGGCGCCGCCGCCATGCATGAAAATTCGCACGCCGTTTTGCGCCAGGCACTTGGCGGCCAGCAGGTACCACGGCAGGTGGCGTTTTTTCCCGGCGTAGGTAGGCCAATCGACATCCACCTGCAGTGCCGGCGGGTTCAGGCGTTCGCGCAGGGCCTCGGTGAAGCCGGCGAGTTCCTCCGGGCTCTCTTCTTTGTGGCGCAGCAGCATCAGGAACGCGCCGAGCTGGGACTCCTCGACCTTCTCGTCGAGCAGCATGCCCATGGCTTCCCGCGCTTCTTCGCGCGTCAGGCTGCGGGCACCGCGCTTGCCTTTGCCGAGGATGCGCACAAACGGCGCGAAGGGATGTTCGGCGGGAGTTTCGGTGATCAACGGGGCGAAGTCGGTCATAAACAATTCGTCGGTCTGGGCAGGCCCGCCAGCTTGGCGGCAAGTTTGGCGGGAGTGCCTTTGAACAGTCGGTTGAGGTGCAGGCTGTTGCCCTTTTCCGGGCCCAGCTTCAAGGCGGTGTACTTGATCAGCGGGCGGGTGGCCGGTGATAACTGGAACTCCTGGTAAAAGCCCCTGAGCAGCTCGAGGATTTCCCAGTGTTCGTCGGTCAATTCCAGTTCTTCAGCGCTTGCCAAAGCGTTGGCCACCTCGGTTGACCAGTCATTGAGGTCAGCCAGGTAACCGTCTTTGTCCAGTTCTAGTGCGCGCGCGCCTACGGTCAGCGTATTCATAACCAACTGTTGACCTTGTCATGGTCGATCGACAACTGCACAAAACCTGGGTAGTCAACACTCTTGGCCCACTCCGGCAATGACAGGCCCCGGGCCTGGGCGTCTTCGGCAAGCACGAAGATGACCACGGCACTGACCTCCAGGGCCTTGAAGGGCGCGCTACCGGCTTGCAGGGCATAGGTTGCATCGCCGCACAGCAGGATCGCGTCTTGTGCACCACACAGCCGTAGGCAACTGTCCAGTCTGCTGTCGGAAAAGGGAGAGTGGGACAATACATGCAAAGTCGACATCAGAGGGTCATCACCTGATCGTAACGGTCAATCATCTGGGAAATCTGTTCGCTGCTCAGTGGCTGCGCGCTATCAGGGGCGCTCAATCCACGCTCGGCCAAGCTGTGGCTGCACGCAAACACCTCATCGATGCCGAACAGCGAGAGCGCCTGCAGGTTGGCAGTCACATCCTTCTGCTGCACGGCTTTGGCATTCTGTGCAGGTGCCAGTTGAAACACCCCGTCATCGAGAAACAGCAGCCCAATCGGCAAGTCGAATGCGCCACCGGCCAGTACCACATCCAGTGCTTCCCGGGCGCTGGGCCCGGACCACGGCGCCTGGCGACTGATTACCAGCAAGGATCTGGACATTTCATGGCCCTCCAAAGCAAATCAGGCGGTCGGCGTCCTGGATTGCATCGTGCAATTGCCCAAGGCCCGACAACGCCCAGGGCGCATCGAGGTTCACCGCATTGCGCTGGTAGCGCGCAGCCTCCTCGGCATTGAGCACGCCGCGCCGTAACGCAGCAGCGATGCATACCACGCCATCGAGTTGATGCTCGCTGACCAGGGCGCGCCATTGTTGGGCGATGTCCTGCTCATCCTGCGGCGTGACCACCGAATTGGCGGCGCTGTAGACGCCATCCTGATAGAAAAACAGCCGCACAATCTCATGCCCGCCGGCCAGTGCAGCCTGGGCAAACAGCAGGGCACGGCGCGAGGAGGGCGCATGGGCGGCGGAAAACAGCGCAATTGCGAACTTCATGGAACACTCTGTAGGTAAACCTGTGCCAATGATAAAGCCGCAGGCAACAATAAGCCCGCCGAAGCGGGCTTTTTGATGGGGCTGGGATCAGTCGTCGCGGCTCATGATGCCGAAGATCTGCAACAGGCTGACAAACAGGTTGTAGATCGATACATACAGGCTGATGGTCGCCATGATGTAGTTACGCTCGCCGCCATGGATGATGGCGCTGGTCTGGAACAGGATGCAGACCGAGGAAAACAGCACAAAACCGGCGCTGATCGCCAACTGCAGGCCGCTGATCTGGAAGAACATGCTTGCCAACACCGCCGCCAGCAACACGAAGAAGCCAGCCGTGATGAAACCGCCGAGGAAGCTCATGTCCTTACGGGTGATCAGTACATAGGCCGACAGGCCACCAAACACCAATGCCGTCATGGCAAACGCCGAGCTGACCACTTCCGCGCCGCCCTGCATGCCCAGGTAACGGTTAAGGATCGGGCCCAGCAGGAACCCCATGAAACCGGTCAGGGCAAACGCCGACACCAGGCCCCAGGCCGAGTCGCGCAGCTTGTTGGTGAGGAAAAACAGGCCGTAGAAGCCGATCAACACCACGAAGATATTCGGGTAGCCAACACGCATCTGCTGCGCCACATACGCCATCACGCCGCTAAATGCGAGGGTGAGGGCGAGCAAGCCGTATGTATTGCGCAGGACGCGGCTAACCTCTAGCTGCTCAGCCTGCACGTTGCTATTAACTGCGTAATCCTGTTCGCGCATGGCGACACTCCTTCAGTTTTGAAACGTTCAGTCGCAAAGATCATAACAGACGCTCTGTAACAAGCTATGCAGAGAGTTTGACAGTGTGTTTCATTCGGGTATTATGGCGCCCGCTGAGACAGGATGGGCTACTATAATCCTGTGTTGCACAAGGGAAATTGGCAGAGTGGTTGAATGCACCGGTCTTGAAAACCGGCGAACGTTAATAGCGTTCCCAGGGTTCGAATCCCTGGTTTCCCGCCAAGATTCAAACAAAAGCCCCGCAATGCGGGGCTTTTGTGTTTCTGGGGTTTGGCTGTGGCGGGCTTGTATTTGCTCGGCGTTCCATAACTATTGTGGAACCGTTCCAGAACTTTTCTATTTTGACGGCTTCGCAGTGGCGCCGAGCCTTCTGTAAACGCGCTTTGTGATTTCCTGATTGCTGTGTCCCAGCAGCAGGCTTGCGTCGCCGATATCCACGATTTCCGATGCCGCCTTGGGCCGAATATCTCGGAACTGAAACCCACTGATCTTTGAAGCGAGCGTCGGATCTCCTTGTTCGATAGCTTTCTCGCAAGCCATCTCTCTTGCCTTGTCCCAGCGCAAGCGCAACATCCCCTTCGTCATCCTTTTCCCATGCTTGTTGATCAGCAGATATTTGGAAGGATGGGCGGCATTCCTCTCTGAAATTTCCCGAACTAGCCTTCCCAGGCTGTTTTCCCCTTCCTTTGTGCGCATCAGGATCCTGAGCTTTAGACCCGTTTTCCCCTGCGTAACCAGGAAGTAATCACCATCCACATCGTCACTGCGCATGGCGATCACGTCAGCCGGGCGCTGACCGGTGAGGTAGCCCAGGTCCATCGCTTCCCTGAGTTCAGGCCCAGCCATCCCGTACACCGCATCCCAAACCACGGCATTGGCATAGTAGTCGCGTGGCGTCTCCTTGTTCTTCCTTACCCCCTGGCAGGGGTTCTCGCGCTCTGTGAGCCCCCACTCCCGGGCTATGTTGAAAACGTGGGACAAGAGAGCGATCTCACGGTTGGCGCGCACCTTGGCTGTACGGGCGTCGCGATAACCAGCAATGCTGGCCGGCGTGATCGAGTCGATTGGAGCCTCATCAAACATGGGGCGCAGTTGTTTCAACTCGGCCAGGTTGTCCTTTTGGGTGCGCTCACCTTTCTTCGGTATGACGTCCCGGACGTACCGGTCGAAAATCCCCTTCATGGTCGTCAGGTCAGCCGGCTTGTCCTTCGCCTCCAGTTCTGCCCACTTCAATCGCGCCTTGTCCAGATCTTTGCCCAGCGGCACGTCCTTTCCCGTAGTGTCTCGGTAATAGTAGGCGATCCAGGTCTTGCCGTTTTTACGCTTTCTTGTCCGTTGGTACATGCGCGGCGGCAGGTGTCGGTACTCTTTATTGCGAGGGCGCATATCAGTTCACTCTGGAAAAATCTGGCGTCCATGCCGGCCTCACAGGTGGCGGGCTTGGGTCAATGATGGTTGGGTTGACCAGTCCCAGCTTCATGCGGGCAAACATGCGACCCACCAGAGGTCGACCACCACGGCTTTCGACGTAGACCCAGTTGCGGTCTTTGAGCCACTTCCGCTGGTGGGCTCGGTGTTTGTAACCGGTCAGGTCGGCGAGCTCGTCGTCCGACAGGATCTCTGCCTGCATAACTACCTCCCGCCGCCCGCTGTAGGCCGCGCTGTCTTGATGATGTGGATGATTAAACCGAAGGTGAGCAGCATCCAGGCGATGGTGCCCGCGAATGCCGCGATCAGGTGTTCGTCGGTACCGGTGGCGAGCAGCTCCGGCACCTGCCAGAAAAACCAGAAGGTGGACCCCGCCACGTACAACACGATGGCCGTCAGGAGCAGGGTGAGTTTCGTTGCGTACATGGGGTGTCCTTGCCGCTCTGGGCAGCAGAAGTTGATAGCGAAGTGCCTCGATGGCGAAGGGTGCGAAAAAGAGCTACAAATACTGTTCAACTTGCTCATGTGTCAGGGAGGGCGCGTGTCACACAATCTCGATGTTCCAGTTGTTCACGCCTATCGGGGGCATACGTTGTTTCTTAAGTTCGAATGGAGGCGACCAAACGATGATGTGCCCGCATTTGCGAGAATCATCGAGCCGGCAGCCGTTGCTGGGTTGGGCGAAGTCGCCGCCGAGCTGACGGGTCCATGGCCTGACTATCCGGCGGCACTGGGTGACGCAATGGCAGCAGCGGAGCGATGGGTCGACAGCCAGTTACCGTGAGTTCGCTCACCGGCAGGCATGTAGGGGGATTGGGTTATCGCCGCCATAGCGGCTGACTTTGAAGGGGGAGGGGTTACAGGTTTTGCGGGTGGAGTACGGATGTACTCCTATCGGGATTTGGCGGCACGCTTTCGGAACTCGTAAACCATGCTGCGCAGATCGACTAGAGACTCCTGCAGGTCACCGCGAGCGGAGTCGATATTCTCAAACAGCTCATCTTCGCCGTCGTCACCGCCCTCATCGACGGCCAGCAGAGCCAGTCCGTATGACTGGAACTTCGCCAGCACGTCATCAGCTGACTTGGCCATGTACTCGGCATGCTCGATGGCGTAGTCCTTGTTGGATCGCTCACTGGAGGTAGGCGCCGCATCGCACAGCTCAAGCACCCAATCAATCCATTCCTTGCGCTGTCTGTACTGCGGTTGGTCGTCGTCAATCGCTTTGACCATGTAGTGCGGGCTGCGGTTGATTGACCGTACCGCACTGACCAGTTCGTCCCAGCGCTCATCCGCTGCGGTCAGGCGCTGTTGCAGGGCCGCGATCTTTTCCCGTCCGGCCGCTTCACGCGCCAGGAAGATCGAGTAAGCCTCCTGCGAGACGCGCACCGTTCGCCCGTCGATTCCGAAGTCCACGCCGGCGGATTCTTCCGACGCGGCGATATGTGTGTCTGGAGCGGGGGCGGCGGCGAGCATGGCGGCCCAGCAGAGTTTTGCGCGGAACGCCGCTTGCTGGCAGCCGCTCATCTCTTGGTACTGCTCCCAGACTTCCTCATCTGAAAAGCACTCGTCCGGCGCCGACTCGAAGCCGTGTATCACCATGGCTTCGGTTGGTTCAACCGGCACCAGTTTCCATTGATTGCTCATACAGCCTCCCTCGTTACCAGATCATGGGCATTCACAACCGTCATGCCGAGTTGTTCGGCGATCAGGACTTCCAGGCGGGCGCCTTGCGACTTCTCCCAGTCCGGCAGCAGGGCGATCATTCCGCATAGGCCCAGGCGAGTCAGGTCGTAGGCCATGTAGTCGGCCCACTGCGCACCCTCGACGATGCCGTGGTCTGCCGGGTTCTCGACTTCGTAGCCCAGGCCGCGCAGTTGGTCGGCCACGGCGTTGAAGGCCGGGTAATTGAAATCGGTGATACCCGTCATTGGCGCAGCCACGTAGACGCGGTTGGCTCGGCTGGCCTGGAGCGTTACGAATGGCTCGCCTGGCTGACTTTTACCGCTGAATGCCCATGCGGTAGGCCCCTGACACATCTCGCAAGTGAGGTTGCGCGTGATTTCGTCGATCGCTTCGCGGTCAAGCTTCTTTCCATAATGGTTGACGAGCTCGTTGGCGATCGTAAATACCATCGTGCCGAGTCGGGTGGATTGCGGACCTTGGTTTTCTTTAGTGCGCACGGTGAGTCCTTGCCGGGCCATGCCCGGGCGGTGTGGTGCTACGATGGCCCCTTCCTAAAAATGGGCAGGACCATGACCAAGCACGATATTTACGATGAGATCGAAGGCTTTCAGGTTTGGAACTACATGGAGTGCGACAAGGACGAGGAAGGCCGGGAGACCTGGCGTATCAACGTCGAGGTGAAACGCGGTAGTGAAGTGGTGGTGCCGGTTGTTGCGGGTGAGCGAACCTATGTTGACCGTGGCCTGGCGCAGGTGGCTGGGCGTGAGGTCGGGGCCCGGTTGATAGCTGGGGCAGGCCTATAGGTTTTCTGCGGGCATGGTGAGTTCCGGTCTGGCCATCCCTGGCGGTTGAGGGGAGGGGGATCAGGCGATTGCGGATAGCGCGAGGATATCCTCTCCACCACGCGCGATTCCGGCGTGCAGCTCCACCTTGCTGCCAGCAAGCATCCCGGCGATCTGGGCGTTTAGGTCCAGCTCTACCGCCTTGCCTTTCCTGGACTTCCCGATTTCCTGGGTAGCAAGATATTCGCTGATCAATGCCTTGTCCTGCGCCTCAACCGCGACCAGGCCTTGGCCGGTGGCTGGGTGCCCGAGCGGATCATCGTCGCCTTGAGGCACAAGAGCTTTCAGCTTCGACTGGACCTCCCAAACCCACGCCAGCGCAAAGTGATCACCGGCAGTTTCTGCCGAATACCGGCTGCGATGGACTCCCGACCTGACGGCCGAGCAGTACTCCTTGCGCGCCTGAGTAAGCTTGGTGTGCAGTGCCTCATACGCGTACAGGGCGATGTTCTGGGCGGGAGAAACGCCGACGAATGTCGCGCACTCAATGATTTGGCTTTTTGCGGAACACCACGTCCGGCGCCGCAGGGTTGTGCAACTGAACGCGTCTGCTACAGCGATGCTCAACTGCTGATCCCAGGCTGGTCGACGCTTGGCGCGGAACAGGGCCGACTCAACCTCACCTACGTCGCTCAACTTCACATCCATCTCGGTCAGCCGGTACTCGCGCATCAATGCCTGGGCCTGCCGGAGTGCCGTTGCGGCTTCGTTCTCATTGGCGCTCTGGGCAAGTGCTAAGCAGTGCTTGATCTTGCGGATCGCCCGCTCGAGTTTCTTTTCGTCAATCTGTTGTGCGGACATAGGGAGTCCTTGTCGGGCGATGCCCGGGCGGTGGAGTGGGGGAGGAGTTAAGTCATGTTCGGTTCTGCTACCACGGGTCTTGTCTTGGGCATGCCGATAATCTCGGCATCAACCAAGCCAGAGCGCTACCGCATGAAACGACTGACCGAGTGGGTAAACCTGATTGCAGCCGTGATCAGACTGACGGAGGCAATTCTGCGGGCAGGGTGGTTATGAACAAAAAGAAGAGCCTACCCGCGTCAAGGTCGATGACGTGACAGACAATCTATGGTGGAATCGATAATCTGGAGCCTTAACTCAACGAGCCGCAAATGAAGGTATGTGCACTTTGTAAAAAAGAAGCAGAGTTGATAGATAGCCATTTAATCCCGAAGTCGGCGTACAAAAAATCCAGGTCATTCATTGATGGGAAAAATGTTGGCTTGGTAAAAATTGTCACGGGCGAGGGAAGCGCTTTCTTTTCTGATGAACAAGTAACGAAAAAGCTTCTATGCTCTGAGTGCGAAGATAGGTTTTCGAAGAAAGGCGAACGACCGGTTTCGATGCAATGGGCAACGCCAGCCGGGTTCCCTATGCGCGAATACCTCCAGTCTCTTGGCGCGATTGCAGTCGGTCCTAAATTCTCAGTGTTCAATCCGGCATCCATTGATCCTGAGGTTTTGAAATCGCTATTTTATTTTGCAATCAGTGTATTTTGGAGGGCCAATGTCTGGGATTGGGGGCGCTCATCTGCACAATATCCAGGCTCCCTCGGTCAAAAATATGAGGCTTCATTTAGAAGCTTTCTACTAGGTGAAAGTGTGCTGAAGAATGTCTATTTGCTGATCACGGTGAATAGCACAGATTTCCTTAGCGGCCTGATAGCCTTTCCCGTGTCAAATAAAATTCCACGCGCCGCTGTTCATATTTTCGATGTACTTGGATTTAAGTTTACAGCTGTGGTTGGTGGGCATATTCCAGATGATATAACAAAGCCTTTCGTGGCGGCCGGCTCTAATGTGCTTGTTCTTACAGCGCCTCTAGAGGAATCACAAGACTTTCTTGAGCTTGCAAAGGTGGTTCAAACAAAAGTCACAGCCCGGGGTCGTTTATCTAAAGGCGACAACGGTCAATATAGTAAGTGATGAAGCGTCAGTCACCGCAGAAGCGGTCCATGGCTTATGACTGATCGCTGACTTGGCTCGGTGGCGTGTCCTGGCCTTTGGCCCATCTCGCCAAGAAAGAGAAAGGCGCCCGTAGGCGCCTGGTGGTGTTGCGGGAGTGGGTTACTTCGGATCGAACGCGCCGAGAGACAGCGTCGCTGCCTCACCGATCTTGTCCTGAAGAACCGATTTGAACTCTTGAGCGATGTCTTCGCGCTGTACCTCTTCGCCCACCCAGCGCAATTTCAACACCGGCTGCGAGCCGCTGGTGATCACCGACAGGCGAAGGGTGATCTGCTGTTCGGTCAGGCCTTCAAACGGGACTGTGCGGAATTGCAGGGAGACCGGCAGGGTTTCCTTACTGCGCGCCTCGATCTGGTCCATGGCGCTGCGGCTGGCGCTGGTTTCGCCTACCGTGGTTTCCGACTCGCTCGACGCCTTGATGGTGATGGTGCGCACTGCAGCAATGGCCTTGGCCACCGCGATTGCATTGCCTGCCTCGTCAACCGGGGTGAGGTACTGGTGCCAGTCTTCGATCCAATCGCTCAAATCCTTTTGGCTGATACCGCGCCCGCCGATTTGCTGCGCCGCGGTGTAACCGGCGGTTGGCTTCAGCTTGAGGACGGCGCGGTCATCGGCGTGGCCCGGTACTTCGGCAGTGCCCAGGTTGAACAGGAGGGCACAGCTCATTGCGTCCTGATCAATGAAGCCGCGTGCGCCGAGCGCTGCGCGCTCAACCACGTAGGCGCTGAAATCTGCCAGCGAGTGGGTGCTGTAGGTGCCACGGAAGCGGCTACGGCCGGCCTGGAACTTCTCCAGGTCGATGACTTTCGAACTTTCCGGCAGCACTACGGTAGGGACCAGTGTTTCCAGCTTCTTGCCGTTGGCTTCCAGCGCCGTATCGGTGATGAGCTGAATTGCATCTTTGGTAAGTGACATCGCTTAGTTCCTTGGATTGCGGAGGGAGGGTGAGCGGGGTGAATCAAGTGCGTTTGGGAATTGGTGCGTCATCGCGGCTGAACAGTTGGTCATGCTTTTCCGCGAAGAGGGTCACGCGGCCACCGGTCCCCACGTGCATTGGCGTATCGAGGCTGGTGTTCTCGCTGCGGGTGCCACGCTTGGTTGGCACCTTGTAGTCGAGCTTGTGCTTGATCTTCACCTGGTGCGATTCGCCGATCTGGCTGAAGTCCAGGGTAATAACCAGCTTGCCGGCCTTGCCATAGTCGACAACCCCGGCGGCTACTTCGGATATGGCGTGGCCGATTTGGCTGGCAAAAGCGCCGCCGTTGAGCTCTTCAAGAAACTCGGCTGTATCGGTTGCAGTGGACATGGCTGATTCTCCGGGATGGCCAAGAGGCCGCTGGGTGGAAGGTTGAATTGGGTTTGCCGAAGGCGTCGTCGCGCCTGGTGGTTGATGCGTTTCACAGGGTTGCGCTGATCACTGCGACCACCCTTCGATGTTGATTTTCTTGCCGTCTGCGCGAGCTTCCAGTACCTGGGCGCGATTGATCGCAGCCTTCCAGGTGAAGCACATGCCCATGACCTTGCCGGTGGAGCGCTCGACGACGTGATAGGCGCCTTTGCCCTTGTTGATCACCTGGTAGCGAATTTCTTGCACTGGCTGCTCCTTGCCGATCAAGGCGAACAGGGCGCTGGTGGCGATGGATGCTCGGACACGGAGGGCCGCAAGCCCTTCGGACCGTTGTTGAATGGATGGATGCATGGCTCGACCCTCGATGTTGGTTGGCGTGTATTCGTCAGCACCCTGAACGCCTGGCGGGTGCCGGTGGGCCCAGGGGAGGGTGCTGACGGATAAAGGCGAGATGTAAAAAAGCCCGAGGATTCCCCGGGCTTTAGGTACGCTTCGTAGACCTCCCTACGTCACGCAGACAGACGCTTCGGCGTCTAGGGTGTGTGTGGTTTACATGGCTGCCAATCCTCCGTGCTGTGTGGGTTGAATGCAGGTGGCCGGCGAAAGGCCGGGTGTTCGTCCGCATCGGATATAGCTCGAATCCCTCTGGGTGTTGCCCGTCTATGCCGCGATAAAATCCGCTCAGGCTCGGGGCAAGGTGGCCACCCTGCTATCACGGCCAGAGGGCCGAGCTATATCCGATGCGGCCTGGTGCTGGGGAGTACCAGGTGCTCGGGCCCGGGCTTGCACCGGACTTCCACGTCACCATTACTTTTATATGGGATTCATACGTGTAGTTCGCCCATTCCCGTAGGCTTTCGCCATCCCGCTGCCCACTCATTGAATGGGCAGAAGTGATGCCTAAGCCTTGGGTTTACCGGCCATCAGAACAATCAGCAGAAGCGCGACCAGTACAAGGTCACCAACCATTGAGAAGATCCGGCTCGCCGAGTCGACGAACACCACCCCGCCGGCGAGCCCATAGGCTGCCAGGGAGCGCGCCTTGTTGCTGAGCCTGCCCAGCATGGTTACAGGTGGTCTTTCAGGTTAAGGCCCAGCAGCTTGGCGCTGCGTTCGAGCGCGGTCAGCTCGGCCGGCTCGATCTCGCCGTCAGCTTCGGCAACTGTCAGCATGACGTTGAGGACGGTCAGTGCTTCGGCTGGAGAGTGCGCCAGGTCGCCCAGCTCTTTCTCGGCGTTCTGTCGAAGGATGCGAGCGCCTGACTTGAAGTCGGTCTTGGCACGGTCGATGGTGTTGGACAGCTCAGCACCGAAGCCCTGGAGCGCCGGGTTATTGCTGAGGATCGTTTCGATCTTCGACAGCTCGCTGTCTTCCAGCTCGCCATCGGCGGCGGCAACGTAGATGGAGCCGTACACGACTGCTTCCATCAGATCGCGATTAGCCAGCTTGGCGACTGCTGCGCGAGCCTGGCCGGATTTCTTGCCGAACAATTTACCTAACATGGTGATTCCTCTGGGTTGGGTTACATCCCGCTGCACCCTGTCGCCAAGGTGCAGAAGTGATGCTTTCGGTTATGCGGTGAGGGTTGGCCGTTCAGCCTGGCGCACCATTCGCACCTGGGCGGTACGGCGCTCAGGCGTTCGGCGATCACGGCGCATTGCGTCTTCACCGATCACCGCGTGCATGGCGATCAGACTGGCCAGGACAAAGCACATCGGCGAGATGATCTGCCGGCGCATGGCCTCGGCCACCATCGCGGTCTGGCGATTCACGCCAAGCTTGAACATGGCGCAGGAAAGACGCTTGGCCACGGTGCAGGCCGCCACGCCGTGCAGCCTGGCTATTTCCTTTGCCGTCTTGCCCTGGGCAGCGGACAGCAAGTACTGAAGTTCTCGCGGCGCAAGACCACGGCCGAGATGACCCTTCCATGCGCCGTTAACGATTGTTGCTTCCATCGTTGTGACTCCCGGTTGTTTTCCCGTCTGGCCCTGTTGCCAAGGCCAGCCAGTGAAATCGTTCCGTTCTGCTTAAAGAGCTTGGTCCAGTCGGTCCCGCTTTCCGGGGCTGGGAGATCACTTCGCTGATCCCTTGCTATCTGGCGGCCTCACCAGTCGTGTATCGCCGAGTACTGCTCGGCGATGGAGTTAATTTAGAAAACTAAACAGAATTCGTCAACGGTTATTTTAGTTATCTTAACTCTTGTGTTGGCGAAGTACGCTTTAACGCTGATTGCGTCAAGACTTACGCGATTGGAAAAGTTCGGATAACCTGCGCGGATAACTGTATGGATATACAGCAACCAAGGAGCAGCTGATGGCGAGCCCGCAGAAGAAACCTCAACAGCAAACGCCTGTCTCAGGAGTTGAGCGCCTGACGCTCAGAGTTTCCAGCATGATCAACCACCCCATCGCCCAGGATCGGAAGTGGGCAACCATCCACAGGCTTGAGAGCGATGGAGAGCGCGAGTGGCAGGAGGTAATGGGCGTTCTCGCCGACGTTGACGGTATTGAGATGACGTTCAACGATGAAGATGAGTCGGTCACTTTGAGCTGGGAAGCTGCGGCCGACGAAGATCCTCGGGTCCAGGATCTTGATGAGTTAGATGCGGTTGAAGAGGTCGCGCCTTTCTGAGGCGCATAAAAAAGCCCGCTAGAGCGGCGGGCTTTTGGTTACGCCTTTCGGGCATTCCAGATCAACAATACCTTGGCGTGGATCGTCACGTCGTCAATTCGAGCTGTTTGGTTTTCATAGTGTTTGTTGTCGGATATCAGCCTGTAGCACTCTTCGTCCAGGCGCATTACACGCTTGATGTAGAGCTCTCCATGCCAAGTCAGAACGTATATCCCCTCACCGATGAAATCCCTTACACCCTTGTCGACTATCACGAGGTCTTTATCGTTGATGGTCCCTTCCATGCTCTGGCCCCATCCGTTGATCATGCCGAGAGATGAAGCGGCGGTGTAAGTGACCCCTTTCTCGCGCAGAATCTCCTCGCGCACAACAAGATTTCGAACGACCTCGGTGTAGTCGGGTGGCACCTGGCCGTGCCCCATAGCCGCTCGGATATCGTATTGAGGAATTACGATTTCCTCATTGGTGGGTCGAAGGCTCGACAGGTGCCCAGGGACGAAACCCCCGCCGTGCTCGGCTGGGCTATCTGCTTGCTCTGCTGCCGCGAGCATCGTCTCCCGAGCCTTTTCTGAAAGATTCTTTCCGGCCCTGGACGCGAGCATTTTGGCCATCAACTCAACCGTGGACATGCCGGCCTTGGTGTCGTCGGTGGATGCCTGATCCGGCGTACCCACGCCATCGGACAACCAATCAGGCGAGCAATCCAGAGCCTTTGCCAGCGCCAAAAGGTTTTTTCCCTTTGCGCCATTCGTCCCGCTCACCCAGAAACTGACCGTCGCCTTTGATACGCCAGTCAGTTTGCTGATGTCGGTGGCGCTGAGATTGAGCGCCTTCATGCGTGAGGTCACGCGGTCTTTAAAGTCCATATTTAGGATTCTAAACAATTCGATGTTTAGATAACTTGCCTTGTGTTGTTAAGAACTCTAAACTCGCCAAAGACAATGGAGACCCGCCCCATGACCTTCGACGAAGCCCTGAACCATTTCCGCACCGGTCGCGCCATCGGTGACGCGCTCCGCGTTAGCGGTAGCCGCGTTTCCCAGTGCCGTGCGGCGGGTGGATTTTCGTACCCAATGCAGTGCGTTCTTGAAAAGGAGTCCGACGGTGCATTGATCGCCAAGCGAGACGATGACCCGGCCCAGCCGATGAAACAGTCCGCTTAAGCTTTTTAATGACGCCATTTTCCGCCTTGGCGGGAAGGGCGGATAGAGATTTGGGGTTAGCTGTTAATTCATACAGTGACCAAATCGCAGACATAAAAAAACCGCCTGGCAGGGCGGTTCAGTGCAACGTTTTAGCGAGGTCGATAATGATCAAAAACACTCACGCAGTCAATAGTTCTGGCGATGTCGCGACACTTCCCGGCGAGCCCGAAAATGTGTCACGACACGCAGTCACCAGTCAAATCGCCGCGATGAATGCCGCCCTCATGATTGGCGGACAGTACTCGCTCGCGTCCAAAACCAAATTCCGCCGGGAATGCCTCAATCACTTGAAGGCGTCCCTGGCTCCTGCCCAGGATGTTTCCGCATGAGCACCATCATCATGAGCCTGTGCTGGCCTTTGCAAGGAATGAGCGGCCCGCAGAAAGCTGTCCTGATATCCCTGGCTGACAATGCAAACGACGAGGGTGTTTGCTGGCCTTCGGTAGCCCGTATCGCCGAGCGAACGTGTCTCGCAGAAAGGACCGTTCAGGGCGCCATCAAGTGGCTAGGGCAAGCGAGCATCTTGTCTGTCCGTGAGCGGATGGGCCGCTCGACAATGTACACCCTGACCCCGGCAGCATATGCACCCCTGCAAGACATGCACCCCGCAGCAGATGCACCGCCACCCCCGCAGCTCACGACAGAAACCCCCGCAGCAGCTGCACCCAGAACCGTAATAGAACCATCAAGTGAACCATCACCTCCTGTCGGCGATGAGAACCCGTCGAAAATCGCGAAGCCGAAATGCCCGTCACAGGCAATCGTCGACCTGTTCAACAAAACGCTTCCTGGACTCCCTCAGGTAGCGATGTTGACCAAGGACCGGGTCACAAAGATTTCTGCGCGTTGGAACGACAGCACGGTTCACCAGGACTTGGGGTTTTGGGCTGAGTTCTTCGAGTTGGTCGGTTCGAGCCCGTTTCTGATGGGGGAAGGCGAGGGAAGGGATGGGAACAAGCCATTCCGGGCCACGTTCGATTGGCTGATCAAGCCGAGCAACTTCGTCAAGGTCGTGGAGGGTAATTACCATGCGTGATCCCTACAGCACCGAGGCGGAACACGCACTGCTTGGCGCCATGATGCAGCGCCCTGACCTGATCGAAACCTTGAGCGACGACCTGTCCGCCGAGGCGTTTTACTTCGCCGAGAACGCCGATGTATTCCGGGCGATCACGGTACTCCGCTCGGAAGGGCGGCCAGTGGATTTCCTCACCGTCGGTAATCACATCGGTGACCTTGCCTCAACGGGCACCCCGGCCTTTGCATATTGCGCCGAGATCATAAAGAACACCCCGAGCGTGGCCAACGCTGCAGCGTATGCCGCCATCATTCGAGAGCGGGCCATAGACCGGGCTTTGTACGATCTCGGCAGCCGGGCCATGGAAATTGCGCACGACGATCAGGATGTCCAGGCGAAGATTTCCGCCATCCAAGCCGCCGCCATGGCCATTGATTGCGGGTCCGGCGATGACGACATTGTCAAAATCGGCGATGTACTGACCGATCAGTTGGAGGTTTGGCAGGAGCGGCATGATCGGCACGCCAGAGGCGACACGCTGATTGGGCTCTCTACCGGCTTGCCAGACCTCGACGACAAGATTGGAGGCCTTCAGCCCGACCACCTGTACATCGTCGCTGGCCGCCCAGGCATGGGGAAGACGACTCTTGGAATGGGCTTCATCCTTGATGCGGCAGTTCGGCAGAGCAAGTCCTCGCTCGTTGTCAGCTTAGAGATGAACCAGGGCCAGCTGCTGGACAGGGCCACGGCTTCAGAGGGGCGAATCCCGCTGACGCTGGTGAAGAACGGAACAGCATGCCAGAGCCACGGCGCAGAACTCGCCGCTGCTGCGGGCCTGCTGCGTCGTGCGCCGCTGTACATCGCGGACCGGGCAGGGTCGTCGATTGGGCGTATTCGCTCATTGGCTCGCCGCCACAAGATGCGTTACGGCCTCGACCTGTTGATGATCGACTACCTGCAACTGCTCGACGGTGAGGGCGGCAACCGTACTGAAGAGGTCAGCAGTATCAGTCGCGGATGCAAGCTGCTCGCCAAAGAGCTAAGCATTCCCGTCGTGCTTCTCAGCCAGCTCTCACGAAAGTGCGAAGAGCGTCCAAACAAACGCCCAATCCCCTCGGACTTGAGGGAGTCAGGAGCCATCGAGCAAGACGCCGATGTGATCCTGTTCGTGTACCGGGACGAGGTCTACAACGAAAATTCCGACGCCAAGGGTATTGCCGAAATCATCATCGGCAAGGGCCGTGATATCGAAATGGGCACGGTCCGCGCTGCCTTTCTTGGCCAATACAACCGCTTTGAAACCCTTGCTGCTGGGTGGAGGCCTGAGCCAGTCGAACAGCCGGACGGCAAGGTGACCAGCATGCGTGACCGTTACAAATCAAAGGATAAATTCTAATGGCAGATCCCCGCCTTGCCGTTCCCAAGCCTGACCTGTACCGCTACGCGGTGTTTTGCTGTTCTTCCAAGATAGACCTAGGGAGTGCACCAGATCATGCGCTAGCGCTCTTTTTTGATAAGGCCATGGCAGTTCGATACGGCGGCCAGATGTGGCCGTCGACGTTTGAGGTTATCGACCTCCTTGATCCGGAGGAGGGCGCGTTTTGAACACCCAAATCAAAACCCTGACGGTGAAGCTGTCGGATGCCGAGATCGCCCGCAATGCCAAGCTTGAGCATGTGCGCGACCTGCGGGATGCCGGCCACCCGGCGCTGCACTTTCGTTTCGCCAAGAATCGCACGCGCGGCTCCTGGTACCTGCTCTACAAGCGCAAATGGCATCGCATCGGCGGCTTTCCCGAACTGAACACCAAGCAGGTGATCGCCGCACTGCCGGCGGTGCGCCTGCGGGTCGCTGCCGACGGCGCGGCCAGTGTTTCGGGCTGGGTAACCGTGGGTGAACTGCTCGATTGGTTCGGTGACCGCATGGCCAAGTCGCGTGCGCTCTCCGACAAGCGCCGGGCTGCGGGCAAGTCGGCCATCAGTTGCCAGCTCAAGCCGCGCCTGGACGATCTGCTGCTGCGCGACGTGAGCGCCCAGACCCTCGACAAGCTGCTGATGTGGCCAGCCCAGGCCGAACTATCGCTGTCCTACGTGCAGCAGCTGTACCGCCTGCTCGCGGTAGCCTTCCGTCAGGCGCGCAAGCTGGACCTGATCCCGGTCAACCCGATGGCGGAAATGAAGTTCGTCAACTTCACCACGGCGCGGATCCTGCCCAAACCGGCGCGGTTGCGTGACGTGCAGTTGCAGGACCTGGTGAGCCTGCTGGGCGAGCGCTTCGACAGCGCGCCGGGTGACGCCATGCTGGCCTTGATGATGCTGTGCCACGGCACTCGGATTGGCGAAACCCGCCAGTCCCGCTGGGCCGATATCGCTCTGCCAGAGCGTGAGTGGTTCATCCCAGCAGAACACACCAAGACTAAGACCGAGCTGCGGGTACCGCTGACCGACCAAGTTTGCTCGCTCCTACAGAGATACCGTGGCCTACAGGCTGCCCAAGGGTATGAAGGCGCCTTCCTGTTCCCGTCGCGCCGAGGCAAGCCGCTGAGCGACCACCAGGCGAGTGCGGTATTCACGCGGTTAGGGCAGGGCGCCTGGACCAGTCACGATCTACGCAAGGTGGCCCGGACAGCCTGGACTGACCTCGGCGTCGACGGGCACATCGGCGAGATGCTGCTCAACCATTCGCTGGGAAAGATTGCCTCCACCTACATCAACACCCAGGCCAAGGAGCAGCGCCGCCTGGCCCTGGTGAAGTGGCACAACTGGTTAGATCAGCGTGGCTTCAAGGCGATCCACATGCAGACAGGCGTTAGATATGAAGATTCGCAAAACCTCGTAGACGCCTTGAACGGCGGGGCCTGCGAGCCAGAACCACAATTTGTTAAGGGCGAGGTTTAAAAGTGATGAAAAAGCAGTATGGCCCCGCCTTCAAGGCTCAGCAGCTCGACCTTAATCGGTGTCCGGTATGCAAGGGCAAGGCGGTTACGAAGGGCGTATTCCATGAGTTGCCTTGTGTCCAGTGCAACGCCTCGGGTTGGGTGTCGGCTGATACCGGGCACCCGCTGCCTCTGGAAGTCCTGGTCACTCAGTTGAGTATTCGGCTCCAGGCTACTGAGTTGCAGTTGGAGGTGATGAGTAAGGCGGTATGGATGGGGGTGGATCTGGCTGCGCCGGAGTCGATCCAGTACGAACAGAACAACCGTCGCGGCGCCGGCGGCACCAACTACACAGGGGATTGAATCATGGCCTTCACACCGAGCTTTAAAGAGCGTACCGCCGAGGATCTGCTGGAACATTGGGGCCGCTGGGTTGTCCTGGGCTCAGGTGTGTCGTGCTGTGCGTCCCGCGAGAACACTATCCTGTCGCCTATGATCACCGACGACGACGCCCTATTGATCGACGGGCTCATGGGTCGCCTTCTCAAGCGCTACGCTGAGTGTGGCCAGGTGCTGATGAAGTACTACACCACCCGCGACAGCTCGCTGATGGAGGTCGGCAAGAAGATGGGCTTCGGCGAAGAAAAGACGCGCGGGCTCTGGAAGTCCGGCATTGCCTGGATTGATGGAGCTTTAGATATTCGTCGTCAGGCTGCTTGACAGCCCCGGTCCCGACATATAGATTTCTCGTTACTTTGCGGTTTTTCCGCGAGCAAAGCCCGACCCTGAGTTGGGCTTTTTGCTTTTTGCGTGAAGCAAGAGGAACCATGGAGAGTTCATGTCTTTGCGATCAATCTGGAAAAAGGAAAACCTTAAGCGACTTGCCTTTGAGGGTGAGAGAAAACGCTGTGATCGCAATTGGCTCACGCATAAGCAGCGTGTGCAGCAAGTGTTTGATGAGTTTTTAACGCTCGCCCCTCGATTTATGGTGATGGATTCAGTAACCGCTAGGAGGGCGACTGAAGAAAGCAGCCCTCTGCAATATGGAGAGGACTCGGTGGTTCTTTCGGAGATGAGTTTTTTTACTCGGAGAAAAACTGAGTACAGAAATGGTGTCTCCGTAAAAATAGACCGCGAAAAAGAAGTTGGAGGATCGTTAACCGTCCACTACACAGAAGGTGAGGCGGTGATACAGGTGTTCTTCACTCCTCCTATTTCGGATCAATCGACCATTGAGAAAATGGATGTTTTATTTTGGTATGGGCGTAACACAGATGACCTTACTATTTCTTTCGTTGAAGGCTTGATTAGTAAGTTTTTGATTTTTTGTCGAGTTGAAAGTAATTTTCAGCGGAGCAGCATCTTTGAGCGTGCGAGAGTTCGCTGGTGGCGGTTTATGGATGTCCGTAATCGCTGGCAGTTGTATGGCACTCACATCGGGTTGCTTAACCTTTGGGAAGTAACAGTAGTCACAGGTTTGATCGCAGTTGCCGGCCTTTTAGTAGCTATATTCAATTAGGTTTTTCGCCTTATAGGTCCTGCCACTGGGCAGGTTTTTTGCTATCAACAGTTCATTGAGCCTCGGCATTTGCCGGGGCTTTTTCGTTTTCGGCTCCACCACGCCCATTGCTCCGAGCTGGGAGTGCTGCTGGAGCTGATCTATCTCTAGGCTCGCCATATCGGCGGGCCTTTTCTGTTTCTGGAGCCCGGTAATGACCGATCAAGCAAAACGAGACAAGCAGGCTGTCATCGATGCAGTGGTGGGTGGTGATGTCGCCATGCTTGCCACGGCATTGAAGCGTCTGTCGAACAGCGATCCTTCGGCATTCCTCGACATTACCGGCGACCTGCTCAACACCAAGCAGCGCGAACAGTTCTCGATGATTGGCTTTGGTCGCATGCCTGACGCCTATCACGCAGATGGGGTGGTGTACGGCGCCATGTACACCGATGGCTCTATCTTTCTAAAGCGAGCCCATCCTGCCGGTGTCGGGTTACCCATTGAAGCGGTGCGCCAGGCCGTCGAGAAGGCCCGCGCCGAGTACGAACAGTCTGTGTTGAATGTGGTGCACAACCTTGGGAGCACGATGGAGTTGCTGGACAAGATGCTCGCCGGCCACTCCTTCGTTGATACCAAGCTGACCAGCCTCGCTCATGTCGAGTTGTTGAAAGGCAAGGCGCTGCTGGTTGCAGCACTGAATCCACTCACGCGCGACTAACCACATTCCCTCACTCCCAAACCGGGAGGAAATGAGATGCCGAACATGCCTGATAAAGACCCTTCCTTCTGGGCACTGATCCTCACCGCGCTCAGAGAGAACGGTCTGGCCATGGTGCTGACCTTTGCGTTGACCTGGCTTCGCATTCAGTACGATGCAAAGGAAACCAAGCCTTGGCGACAGTTCATCGAGGCAACACTCGGCGCACTGATCGTGATGGTGGTTGGCCTGACGGTTAAAGAGTTCGGCTTCAGCATTGCTTGGTCGTTCTTTGCCGCTGGGTTCGTCGGCATCCTTGGTGTCGAACAGGCGCGGAAGCTGGGTAATCGCTGGGCTGAACGCAAGGCGGACGAACTGTAATAGGTAGGAGTTCTGATTTATGCCAAGGCTGAAGATGCACAAGTCGCCTCTAAAGATGGCCACGAACCAGACCTTAAAGGTTCACGTCGTGGCTGACAGGCGAATCACTGGTCGCCGGCTCCAGGCCCGGCGCCTGGCTGTGTGGCGACAAGATCCAACCTGCGCTACCTGCGGCCGAGTGGTCAACTTCCCTGATGGTTTCGAGTTGGACCACAAGACTCCGCTGTTCATGGGTGGTGAGGATGTCGAGGCGAACTGCCAGGTGCTCTGCGTGCGCTTCGAGCTGGTCGATGGTCAGCGCATCAAGAAGGGATGCCACGCATCCAAGACCGTGGCCGAAGCATCCTGAGCCTGGCCTGAGAGGATGCACCGAAGTGGTGCGGCATCGGGGGCTTTGGCGTGCCACAAGGGGAGGGGAGGGGGTAAAACCTCACGCCTCTCTTGCCCGGAAACCTCACCCTCTCCCATTCGTAGATTTTTCCCCCGTTAACAGGATCCGTTAACTATGGCGTTAACCGAACAAAAGCGCCGGTACGCCGAAGCGCGGCTGTCCGGTGAGAGCAAAAAGCAGGCGGCAATATCCGCTGGGTGCCCCGAAAAGACAGCATCGCAGGCGGCATCTCGGCTAGAAAAAGATCCGGAAGTTCTGGCAGCAATGGGCAGATCGACGGCGGTTAAGTCTGCCGCGAAATCCGTCACCCCCACGGGGGATCCTGACCCCTATATCCCGAAAGCTGCTACCGATCCGCTGGAGTTCTTCGCGGGGATGATGAATGACTTAGAGGCTGACCCAAAGCTTCGTCTCGATGCAGCCAAAGCACTGGCAAGCTTCACGGTCAGTAAGCCTGGCGAAAAGGGCAAGAAGGATCAGTTGCAGGAGGCTGCCGAAAAGGTAGCGTCTGGCCGGTTTGGCTTACGCAAACCGGGTCAACTTAAGGCGGTGAAGTGATGAACTGGGCTACCGGATGCCCAGACTGGGAGAAGCGCATCGTCGATCAAGAGTCGATTATGCCGTTGTCCCCCATATTTCAAGACCAAGCCGATGAAGCGTTGGACGTGTTTTGCAATTTGCGGATGGTCGACGCGGACGGTAGCCCGTTGATGGGTGATACCTGCCGTCCATGGGTGCTGGAACTGGTCGGTGTACTGTTTGGCTCCTATGACGCAGAGGCACGGCGCAGGCTGATCACCAACTACTTTCTAATGGTCAGCAAGAAAAACGGTAAGAGCACTATTGCTGCCGGAATTATGCTTACGGCGCTGATACTCAATGCTAGGCCTTCAGGTGAGTTCATCATCCTGGCGCCTACGAAGGAAGCTGCCGACAACGCTTATAAGCCGATTCGCGACATGATCAAGGCGGACGATGATCTGGAGGCGCGCTTCCATGAGCAAGAGCACCTCCGCACGATCACCGACCGATTGAATCAAGCAACTCTGAAAGTTGTCGCCGCCGACAGCGCTACGGTTACGGGCAAGAAGGCCATCGGTGTGTTTATCGATGAGCTGCACGAATTTGGCAAGCAGGCCAAGTCAGCAAATATGCTGACCGAGGCAACAGGCGGCCTTGCGTCTCGCCCAGAAGGTTTTGTCTTTTACTGCACTACTCAGTCGGCATCGCCGCCAGCAGGTGTGTTCAAGGCCAAGCTGGATTATGCCCGTGGTGTGCGCGACGGCAGGATCATCGATAAACGATTTCTGCCGATCATTTACGAGTTTCCGAGGCGAATGATTGAGCAAGGCCTCCACAAGGATCTTGCTAACGCTTATGTGACAAACCCGAACTGGGGGGTATCGGTAGACCAGCAAGTCATTGAGCAGAAGTATCAGGAAGCTCAAGAGGCTGGCGAAGAATCCATCCGTGACTTCCTGGCTAAGCACATGAACGTCGAGATCGGCCTAGCGTTGCTCAGTAATCGCTGGCCAGGCGCCGAGTTTTGGGAGGCCCAGGTCCGTAAGTGCATCACGCTGGATTACATCCTTGAGCGCAGTGAAGTCGTGACCATTGGCGTCGATGGCGGTGGCCTTGACGATTTGCTTGGTCTGGCCGTTCTGGGTCGTGATCGTGAAAGCCGGCAGTGGCTGGCCTGGTGCCGGGCCTGGGCGCATCCATCGGTGCTTGAGCGGCGCAAGGACATCGCAGCGAACCTTAACGACTACGCCCGTAGCGATGACCTGGTGCTTGTTAAACATATTGGCGATGACGTGGATGAAGTGGCTGACATCGTGGATCAGGTCGACGCCTCTGGCCTCCTGCATCAGGTAGGTCTCGACCCTGCCGGTATCGGTGCAATTCTTGAAGCGATCACGGCTCGCGGCGTCAGCCAGGAGAAGGTGGTCGGTGTCAGTCAGGGTTGGCGGCTCGGCGGCGCAATCAAAACCACTGAGCGGAAGCTTGCCGAGGGCGGGCTCATTCATGCCGACCAGCCTTTGATGAACTGGTGTTGCGGTAACGCAAGGGTCGAGCCGAAAGGCAACTCAATCTTGATTACAAAACAGGCCAGCGGCTCGGCAAAGATCGACCCGCTTATGGCTCTGTTCTGTGCGGTTTCGATAATGGCAACGAACCCCAAAGTGGAAGGCACCCTTTCTGACCACATCATGAAGCACGGACTAAGAACCTTATGACCGATGAAATTAAGGCGCCAAAGCTTGCAGCGCTGAAGGAAGCCTTGCCTGACGTTATCGGGATACTTGGGCTTGGCCTGCTGACCCGGGGTTTGTGGGCATGGATGGGCGAACCTCTGGCCCTGACTGTTTGCGGAGCGCTCCTGATCACCTTGTCTGTTGTCTCGATAGTGCGGGGTGGCCGGTAATGCTTCGATCACTCCTTGGAAGAAAGAGCGCCTCCCAGGCAATCGATACTTCGGAGAAACTCGCTAAAGCCCTGGGAGAAGGATACGAAAGCAACTCAGGGCAGCGAGTCACCACGAATAGCGCAATGCAGCAGTTGGTTGTTTTCAACTGCGTCCGGGTTTTGGCAGAGTCGATGGGAATGCTCCCTTGCCGTCTGCTGAAGCAAACCGGCCGGGTGAGATTGCCCGCAACGGCTCACCGGCTTTATCCACTAATCACCATGGCGCCCAACAGTTACATGACTGCCCAGGAGTTCTGGGAGTTGCTGGTGGCGTGCCTGTGCCTGCGCGGTAACTTCTATGCCTACAAGGTATCGGCGCTTGGGAATGTGGGCGAACTACTACCACTGAACCCTGACATCGTCACACCCAAGCTAAAAGACGACTGGACGGTTGAGTACACCGTCAACTTCAAGTCAGGCACCAAGGTTCTGACGCAGGATGAAATTTGGCATGTTCGGCTGTTCACGCTGGATGGCTTGAATGGGCTTAACCCGATTGCCTATGCCCGCCAGGCGCTTGGTCTTGGTCAGGCTATGGACGCCCATGCTGCCAAGCTGTTTACCAATGGCGCAGTTACAAGTGGTGTCCTGCGCACCGAGCAGGAACTGTCTCCCGAGGCGTTTGATCGGCTCAAGACGGAGTTTCAGGGCGAGCACATGGGCGTGGCCAACGCCTATAAACCAATGATCTTGGAGATGGGGCTGGATTGGAAACCAATCAGCCTCAGCGCTCAGGATACCCAATTTATCGAATCCAAGAAGCTGACTGAGGCACAGATTTGCGGCTTGTTCCGCGTGCCGCCGCACCTGGTGGCCAGCATGGAAAAGATGACGCTCAACAACATTGAGCACATGGGTATGAGCTTCGTGAACTACTCACTGGTTCCGATCATGACCCGCATCGAGCACCGCATTCGGGTCGGGCTACTCAACGAGAAAGATCGCCTAACTCACTACGCCAAGTTCAATGCCGGTGCCCTGATGCGCGGCGATCTTAAAGGGCGATACGAATCCTACGGCAAGGGTATTCAGTGGGGGATCTTGAGCCCCAACGACTGCCGCGAGCTGGAGGACGAAAACCCCCGTGATGGCGGCGACATCTACCTCACCCCAATGAACATGACCACCAAACCAGAGGCTGCCGACGATGCAGACAAAACAGCGTCTTGACGTGCCGCTGACCCTTAAATCGGTCAGCGACAGCGGCGAGTTCGAAGGCTACGGGTCGGTGTTCGGCGTCGTGGACAGTTACAGCGATGTTGTTGTACGCGGCGCATTCGCTGCCAGCCTGGCCAGATGGAAAGAGAAAGGCCGCCTGCCAGCGATGCTCTGGCAACACCAAATGAGCGAACCGATCGGGGTCTACACCGAGATGCGCGAAGACGACGTGGGCCTGTACGTCAAAGGTCGACTGCTTGTCGATGATGACCCGCTGGCCAAGCGTGCGCACGGGCACATGAAAGCAAGAAGCCTTACCGGGCTGTCCATCGGCTACGTGCTCGAGGACGGCGGTTACGAATACGACAAGGAAAAGGGCATCTGGCTGCTGAAGGCTATCGACCTCTGGGAAGTTTCCCCGGTCACCTTCCCGGCCAACGACGAGGCCCGGATCACTGATGTGAAATCTCTGCTGGCCCGCGGCGAAACACCGCCGCCCAGCAAAGTGGAGCGAGCCCTTCGAGAGGTTGGGTTTTCTGGCTCACAGGCCAAGGCCTTTATGGCCAAGGGCTACGGCGCAGTTTCACCGCGAGAGGCGGGTGCCGACGAAGCACTGCAATTCCTCAAAACCCTATCTGATCGAATGTAAGGAGCCTCTCATGGCTGTTGAAATCAAAGACGTACAAGACGTTGCCGAAGCATTGGGCAAGAAGTTTGACGAGTTCAAAGAGAAAAACGACAAGCGCATCGACGGCCTGGAAGCCGAAAAGGGCAAGCTGTCCGGCCAGGTCGATACCCTCAACGAGAAGTTGAGCGAGCTGGATGAGCTGAAAAGCAACCTGGAAAAAGAGCTGTTGTCCCTCAAGCGCCCAGACGGTACCGGCACCAAGGCCGCCAGTGAGCACAAGACCGCATTCATGCAGTTCGTGCGCAAGGGCATCGAGACCGGTCTGGGCGAACTGCAGGCCAAGGCCTTGCAGGTGGGCGTTGATGCCGATGGCGGTTTTGCGGTCCCTGAAGAGCTGGATCGCAGCATCATCGAGCTGCTGCGCGATACCTCGCCAATGCGCCAGGTATGCAACCAAATCACTGTTGGCAGCCCGGACTACAAGCGTTTAGTGAACCTTGGCGGTAACGGTGCTGGCTGGGTTGGTGAAACCGATCCGCGCCCGGCAACCAATACCCCGAAGCTGGGTAACATCTCTGCCTTTATGGGCGAGCTGTACGCCAACCCACAAGCCACTCAGACCAGTCTTGACGATATCTTCTTCGATGCCGAGGGCTGGTTGAATGGTGAGGTTGCCCGCGACTTCGCCGAGAAGGAAGGCAATGCTTTCCTGAAGGGTGATGGCGTCAACAAGCCTAAAGGTCTGCTGGCCTACGGCCTCGACCTGAAGACCGACGACGACCGCGCGTTTGGCGTTCTGCAAAAGCTCGTCTCTGGCACTGCCGGGGCGATCACTGGCGACAGTCTGATCAACCTGATTCACGCCCTCAAGGCGGGCTACCGCGCCAACGGCACCTGGATGATGGGCAACCTTACCGTTGCCTACGTCCGCAAGCTGAAGGATAGCGAGGGCAACTATCTGTGGCGCCCAGGCCTGGAAGCAGGTGCACCGTCGGTTCTGCTGGGTTACGGCATCACCGAAAACGAAGACATGCCAGATGTTGCGGCTGACGCCAACGCCATCGCATTCGGCGACTTCAAGCGCGCCTACACCGTTGTGGACCGTATCGGCACTCGCGTGCTGCGTGACCCCTACACCAACAAGCCGTTTGTTGGCTTCTACACCACCAAGCGCGTCGGCGGCATGCTGGTCGACTCCCAGGCCGTGAAGATTCTCACTCTGAGCGCCGCTGCCTAAATGGGCGGGCGCCTACGGGCGCCCAGCCTGCCGGAGGATTTATGCCGATCATTATTGTGAAAAAGCCGTTCCCATTCTCTGCGGACGGCAACCATGTAGTTGAGGTTCCTGCCGGCGAGCAGGATGTCTCGGAGCGTTGTGCGCTGGTCGCGGTCGAGCACCTGGGCGTGGCGTCTTACCCCAATCAACTGGACGCCAATGGTTTGAAGCTGGATGGCCCGACCATTGCTGAGTTTTTAGCAGCCGGCTACCTGGCAGTGAATTACCCGCCCGAGGGTTACGCATCGCGCAGCTCTCAGGAAGAAATCGACGCTGCGATCGAGGCTCAGAAAGAAACCGATCCGCTGAAGATGAAGGTTCCCGACCTGAAGGTCTGGCTCACCGGCAAAGGGATTGAGTTTGATCCCTCCGCCAACAAAGAGGCACTTCAGGCGTTGGTGCCAAAGAGTGATTGATCTCCCCATCGTCAAGGCTCACTTACGGGTCGACCATGACGACGAGGATGCGCTGATTGAGGGCTACAGGGATGCAGCCCTCAGCGCGTTTGAGACCTGGACCAATCGCACGCTTGTCAGCCCAGAGACGGCCTTGCCAGATCCGGTCGGCAATGCGCTACGAATGAGCAAGTCTATCCAGCAGGGAGCGCTGCTGCTGATCGGTCATTGGTACAGCAGTCGCGAGACGGTGGTGATTGGAACGATCACTGCTGAGTTGCCTATGGCGACAAACGCGCTTTGGAAGCCTCATCGCTGGGTGAATATATGAGAGCCGGCCCAATGCGTCACCGCTGCATGCGGCGCGGCTACATCGAAGGCAAGGATGCCCTCGGCCAACCCTCGAAGGTCTGGGGCGACCTGGGCAAGCTCTGGGCGGAGATCAACATTCCCTCCGGACGCATGTACGAGGCCGCGTCACAGATGCAGGTCACGGTGAATGCTGAGATCAACATCCGCTACCGCAAGGACGTGGTAGCGGGCCAGCACCTGGTGCATGACGGCACCACTTACGAAATCATCGCGCCGCTGGCTACAAACCAGCGGGACATGCTGAAACTCATGTGCAAAACGGTGAAACCCAAATGAGCAACGGATCGCTGACAGTTCTGGGGCTTGGTGAGCTGCAGATTGACTTCGAGCGGCTGGCCAAGTCTGTCGGTAATAAGGTCGTCCGGGACGCTGTCATGGCCGGGGCCCGAGTTGCCCGGGACAAGGTGCGTGGCACTGCGCCTGTTCGCACCGGCAAGCTGAAGAAGAACATCGCGGCGGTACGTCTCAAGCAGGCTGATACACCGGGCGGCGCGACCGCCGGCATCCGTGTAAAGAAGCCAGCCGGCAAACAATCCAAGGCGCTCAAGCGCCCTGGAAAGAAAGGTCGCACCAGCAAAACCGAGTGGGATGCCCCGTTCTACTGGAAATTCCTGGAGCTTGGCACCTCGAAGATGCAGGCCCACCCCTTCATTCGGCCGGCCTGGGACGGCAGTCTTCCTGAGATTGAAAAGGCTGTCGCTGACAAGTTGGCCGAAGGCATCGACAACGCCATCACCCGGTAAACCCAATGATCGAGAAATCCCTCATCGACAGGCTCACGCCTCTGGTCGACGGGCGCGTGTACTTCGGCGTTGCGCCAGAGGATGCCGCCCAGCCTCGCCTGGTTATTCAAACGGTAGGCGCCACCACCGGTTTCACGCTCGTCGGTTGGGACGGCTCCAGCGACCTGACAATCCAGCTCGACGCATGGGGTGAAAGTTTTCTCCAGGCGCTGACCCTTGCAGGCGAAGCCTTCACCGCGATGACCACGGATGGCGCCGACTTCACTACCGGCAGCGCTGACCGCCTGGCGGACGTATTTGAAAGCGACACCAAACTTTTCAGCGTGAGCTGGGAATACACCCTGCAACCATAGGAGGCCACATGGCCGCTCAAAACCCAACGAAAGCGAAGTTCGTCAAAACGCAGGGCACGGCTCTCAGCGTTTCTAAAACCACCACCCTGGACCCCAAGGATGAGGCCCTGACCTGGGCCGATCTGTCCGTCACCATTAAGCAGCCTCAGTTCCAGGGCGGCCAGTCGGACGAAATTGAAACCACGGTGCTCGCCAGTGTGGCCAAGGAGTTCACCACGGGCCTGGCTGACAACGGCACCTTCAGCATGTCCGGCAACTGGAAGGCAGACGACGAAGCACAGACCGTCCTGCGTACAGCGCGCGACGACGCCGAGCCTCGCGCCTTCAAGTCGGTGTTCAAGGATGGCACCTCCTCGACGTTCCTTGGCCTGGTCACCCAGTTCACCTGGGACGCTGCGCCGAACGGTACCGTGAACGGCACGTTCAACGTGCGTATCACCGGCGCCGTATCCTTCGACCTGCCGGGGGCTCCGTAATGGCCCGGACTAAAGCCGCCGGCGTGGATCTTCGTTCCATGGCGCTGGACCCGATGCGCAACTTCAAGCATGAGCGCCTGACCATCGAAGAATGGGACGGCGCGCAAGTGGTCGTTCGGGCGTTGAGTGCAGGTGACTGGGTTGAGTACCGTCGCCGCGCGTCGTTGGCGGTTGCAGAGGCGCGGCAGGATGCTGGCCTGCCTGTCCAGAACTCAGGAGCCGACGATGCCGAAGGTGCACCGATTGAGTCTCGAGTAGAAATCCACTCTTCGCCGCTGTACGCGTTTGTCTTGGTGCGTGCGCTGCTCGATGAGAGCAACGCGAGAGTCTTCACGGATGACGATGTGCCAGCGGTCGCTGAGGCGTTCAGCCCGGTGCATGACCGCCTTGTCGGTAAGGTGTTCGAGTTGAGCGGCGTTGCTGCTGGTGCCGGTGCAGAGGATCCGGTGGACGCTGCGGGAAACGGCTAAGGGAGGAGCCAGAGTTGGCCTTTATGCTGACTCTGGCCCTCCGGCTTGGCATGACGCTTCAGGATCTGCGCGAGCGGATGAGCGCTGAAGAGCTGTTTCTCTGGATGTCCTACAACCAGGAGTCGCCATTGAGCGATGCCCGTGGCGATATTCAGGCCTCAATCATCGCTGCGTCGGTGTTCCAGGCCCAGGGCGCCAAGGTTTCGGCTGTTGACCTCTTGCCAAGGTGGAAGGAAGAGCCAGAACAAGTAATAGATGAGGCGGCCCAGGCTGAGGAGGGGGTCGAAATGTTCAAGGCTTTCCTGATGGTCAAGGCCGAGGAGAGCCAAGCCGCAGGGTGAGGCTCGTTTTTTTCCGCTGTGCGGTGATAGAGTCGCTCGCTCAAAAAAGGAGGTGGCGAGTGACTTTTATTTTATGGACTGTGACAGCGCTGATAGTTTTTTTTGTAATCGGTCTATGTCGTGAGTTTGCGAAAACTCCCGGGTCTGAGCGTTTGTTACGCTGGACTGTCGGGATCGGTTGTTTAGTGATTGGTGGGATGTGGTGGGGGGCGTTTTTCTATTTTGGTGAACGTTCAGATTCAGAAGTTGTTGTTGACCAATCCTATCTTTCCAGCTACCCGAAAGAGCAATACCCGAAGACTTATGAGGTTTGGGGGGATGCTGGAGTGGAGCGCATAAAGGCAGTGGAGCGCGTTGCTTTAATTAAGGCTGCCAAACAAAGGAAGTGTGACAAGGTTGAATATGTCAGCCTATCTGAAAGGCTTAGTCAGCCCCCATTTGGGATTGTTGTTTTTGTCGATTGCAAGAACCAGTGGCGCTACTACATTGACCAGGATAACGAGATCCTAAGTATAGAAAAAATCAAATAACCCGCCTCGGCGGGTTTTTTAATGCCTGGAGAAATGTATGGCAGGACAAGCTCTGCGGTCGCTGGTTGTGAGTGTATCCGCCGAAACAAGTGCGTATCAGCGAGAAATGGCCAGGGCCGGCCGTATGGGACAGAGCTATCTTCGGACCATCACTTCGGGTAACAGAGACGCGACCAGTTCCTGGCGATCTCAAGAGGCGGCGGTACGCGCCCAGGGGTCGGCAATGCAATCTCTCACCTCAACAGTTGGGGGTTATGCTGCTGCCATGGCTGGAGCGCTGGCTGTCGGGAACGTTATTCACCAAGCGGATAGCTGGAACCAGGTGAATGCGCGCTTGAAACAAGCGTCTACAAGCACTGACGACTTTGCTGTCAGTCAGAAGTCGCTGTTTGAAGTAAGTCAGCGCACCGGCACAGCCTTTGCTGACAACGCAAACCTGTTCAGCAGGTCTTCTGCGTCGATGAGGGAGTTTGGCTATTCGTCGAGCGATGTTCTTGGCGTGACCGAGGCCCTGGCCTTGGGGCTACAGCTTTCTGGGGCGGGCGCCGCCGAGTCTTCCTCGGTGATTACGCAGTTCTCCCAGGCGCTCGGCCAAGGGGTATTGCGCGGCGAGGAGTTCAACGCCGTCAACGAAAATGGCGATCGAGTGATTCGAGCGCTTGCAACTGGTATGGGCGTTGCTCGGAAAGATCTCAAGGCCATGGCGGACCAGGGATTACTGACCATCGACAAGGTGGTACCTGCGCTAATCAGCCAACTGGGGGCATTGCAGGGAGAGTTTAAGGATTTGCCCGGCTCGGTAAGCCGCGCCACGACAACTGTTAGCAACGCGTTCCTGGCCTGGGTTGGCGGAATGGATGGGGCGACCGGGAGTACTAAGCTTTTAGCGCGCGCCGTAACGTTTGTAGCCGAAAATATGGATGTGCTCGCAGCCTCTGCGCTCACCGCTGGAGCCGCTTATGGCGGTCTGAAATTCGGTGAGTTGCTCAAGGGGCTTAAGGATCAAGCTTATGCATTGCGCGAAGTCCGGTCAGCTGAGATTGGTCGCACCTCGGCACAGCTAGACGCCTCAACAGCTGCGGCTCGCCGCACCGCATCAGAGGTTGTCGCCGCTCAATCCCAGGTAGCAGCTACAAGATTTACCGATGCACACGCGGCCGCGCTTAGTCGTCTGCGTTTGGCCCGGCTTGCTGATGTTCAGGCAACGGCCGCCCAGACCGCAGCGCAAGCCGCCCAAACGGCAGCGACATCGCTGGCCGGGCGCGCAGGGTCAGCACTTCTTGGCGTTCTTGGCGGGCCGGCCGGGCTTGCTTTAACCGCTGGCGCAGTTGCTGCCAGCTACCTCTTGTTTCGAGACAACAGCGACAAAGCCAGGCAGGCAACTATCGACTTGAAACGGCCGGTCGAAGAGCTCCGTAAAGAGTTCGCTGAACTTGGCAGAGAGCAGGCCCGCCATAAGTTGGGTGGCGTTATCCAGCAGCAGGCTGACGCACAGGTCGCTGCCCAAAAAGCGCTGCGAGAGATCCGCGCCGCCGCTCAGGGCAATGACAAATGGGGCGATACCTACAACGCCACTCCCGTCCAGCGGGATCGCGCAGTTACCGACTTCAATCGTCGGATAGCTGGCGGCCAGGACATTGACTCTGCAAGCCAGCAGCTTGTCGCTGCAATCGGCCCCAACCAGGAGATGACCAAGGCGATCAACGCATCGGCTTCGGCATATGGCGAGGCAATCAAGGCCTCTGGTGACTATGGCGACGTTGCCAATATGCTCACGGCGCGCCTGAACGATGTTGCAGTTGCCGCCGGCCAGGCCGGCGCAGGTCTCAAGAAAATTGAAGGCCCGGACCAGAAAACCATTGATGGCTGGACCAGCTATTCAAAAACCTTGGTCGAGCGGCTCAATTCCGTTCGAGATGGCGGCGATCTGGTTGGCGAAGTGAATCGTCGCATTGAGCGGGAAGGTGTCGATCCTGCTACAGCGGAGGGCTGGCGAATTCTTGCCGGCGCGATCAAGGGCTCTGAAGCGGCAGCCAAGGCATCCGAGGAAGCGCAGCAGAAGGCGAAAAAGGCATCTGAGGATATCCAGCGCCAAGCGGAGCAACTCAACAACGCATACAAGCAAACCCTGGCGAACCTCACCCAGCAAGTTGCCCTGTACGGAGAGAGCACGGAGTTGGGGCGTCTTCGGTACGACCTTACTACTGGTGAACTGTCCAAGCTGACCGAAAAGAACAAGGTCATGCTTGAGGGCAAGGCTATTGAGTTGGACGCGCTGAACGCCCGAAAAGCCTATGACGGCTTGATGGCTGGCCTGCAAACAAAAGAGCAGGCGCTGCTGGCCACCACGAAAGAACGGATGCTGGTGCTGGAAACAGCCAATCGAGCAGGGAAGCTCAGTTCGGACGACTACCGCGCCGGTGCTGATGCAATCTCGAAAGCCACTGTCACCGAGGCGCCGGAGTTCGGCGGCATCGATTCGTCGGTGGGTGGTCCTTCCGGCGAGCTGGTCAAGATCGCTGAAGCAGAGGCGACACTCAAGAAGTGGCACGACAAGCAGTTGACGATGCAAGCCGATCTGCGCGACCAGATCCTGGCGGACCAGCAAAGCACCAACGAGCAGAAGTTGGCCGCCGAGCAGCAGTATCTGGACCGCGTTGTTGAGATCAATCAGTCCAATCAGTCACGCCTGTCTGATATCCAGGGGGCGTACAAGGTTGCGGTGATCGGCACCTTCAGCGAGCTTTCGGGCCAGGCCGCTGACATGGTCGGCAAGATCGCTGGCGAACAGTCTGGCGCCTACAAGGCTCTGTTCGTGGCGCAAAAGGCGTTTGCAGTTGCGTCGATCATCATGAACGCCCAGATCGCCGCGGCGAAGGCGCCGGCGGAACTGACCATTCTGGGCGGCATCCCTGTCGGTGCGGCGCTGCTTGCGGCCGGCTATGCCAACGCGGGCATGGTTGCCGGCATGGCCTTGGCCGGTTTCTCGGAGGGCGGCTACACGGGGCCTGGCGGCAAGTTCGAGCCCAAGGGGGTCGTTCACGGCGGAGAGGTGGTGATCCGCAAGGAAGTGGTCGACCAGCCCGGAATGAAGGATTACCTGATAGGCCTGAACCGTAGCGGTAAGCCTGGCTATGCCAGCGGCGGGTTCGTTGGTAGTCCGGGCATCTCGCCTGCATTCACCGCGCCCTCTGTTACTGCCGGTGCAGGTTCTGGTGCTGCGCCGGAGATCCACCTGCATATCAATGGCGATGGCTCTGGCGGGGCAGTCAGCGCGCCAGAGGGCTATGAGCAGATGGGTTTGGCGCTGTTGGCCACTGCCCGATCAGAGATGCCAAAGATCGCCCGGCAGGTGATACAGCAGGAGAAGGGCCAGAACGGCCTGCTCGATCCAAACAATCGGAGAAACAGCTGATGGCAGAGGTATTCACCTGGTCGCCACGGGTTGGTGCGTCTGGTGATGACCAGACCGACACCCTCGAATCGAAGTTTGGGAGCGGCTACAGCCAGCGCCTGTCGGTCGGTATCAACAACGTGTCTGGCACCTACGCGGTGTCGTTCACGGGTGGCGAGGCCTATATCAAGCCGATTCGGGAATTTTTCAAGCGGCATAAGGGCGCAAACCACTTCCTGTGGACGCCGCCGCTTGAGGATCAAGGCGCCTACATCACTACCGGTGGCTGGCAACTGCAAACCCACGGTAGGAAGAAATACACCCTAAGCACCACCTTCCAGCAGGTATTCAACCCATGATCACCTTGGACAACCAGAAGCTGGAGCCGGGCGCGATTATCCAACTGATCGAGTTGGATGGTGAGGCGCGGGGCATGGGTATCTTGCGATACCACGCTCACCAGCAGTCGACCCCGATCATCTGGAAGAGGGAGGCATACCTGCCCAGGCCTTACGAAACGGGCGGCTTTGGGCGCAGCGTTGAGGGCAACAACTCAACGCCGATGCTGAAGATCAGCAACATCGACGGCACGATCACTGCGTTGTGCCGCCAGTTCCAGGGGATGAGCGGGGTCAAGCTGACGGTGCGGCAGACCTATGCCAAGTACCTGGATGCCGCGAACTTCCCCGAAGGCAACCCCACGGCCAGCGCCATGGAAAAGCTGGATATCTCCTACATCAACCAGGTGACCAGTTTGTTGCGAGAGGAGGTTGTGTTTTCCCTGGCGCCGCCGACGGCGGTGAAAGGGCAGATGCTTCCCGGCGGCTTGATCATGAACCGCTGCGAGTGGTGCCTGTGGGGCGAGTATCGCGGCCCCGACTGCAACTACACCGGCATCAAGATGTTCGACCTCGACGGCAACCCCGTTGACGATCCGGCGCTGGACCGCTGCGGCGGGCGCGTGAGCGATTGTGAAATACGCCATGGCCGGGGCAACCCTCTGCCATTTGGTGGTGCGCCGGGCGCTTCGCTTATTGGATAGGCAACCATGAATAAAACAATGCTGAAACAGATCCAGGCCCACGCCGCTGCTGAGTTTCCCAGGGAGAGCTGTGGTGTGGTGATCCGCGAGGCGGGGCGCCTCAAGTACGTCCCGTGCCGCAATGATGCCAAGACCCCGAGCGAGCACTTCATCATCAACCCTGGCGACAAGTGCGACGCAGAGGATCGAGGCGAAGTGACAATGATCATTCACAGCCACCCAGACGTACCGCCCATGCCGAGCATGGCCGACCGTGTCAGCTGTGAGTTGCACGAAAAGCCCTGGGGCATTGTGAGCTGGCCGTCTGGAGAGTATTTCGAGTTCAAGCCCTGCGGGTACCAGGCGCCCTTGGTCGGTCGAGAGTTCGGCCATGGCCTGCTCGACTGCTACGCCCTGTGCCGCGACTACTACGAGCGCGAGCATGGGATTGAACTGCCGAACTACCCGCGCCGGGATGGCTGGTGGAACGACGGTGAAAGCCTCTACGAAAAATACTACGAGGATGCCGGGTTCTATCCGGTCTCGATGCCGCGCAAGGGCGACATGATTGTCATGCAGATCAACGCTGCTGCACCGAACCACGCTGGCATCTATCTGGGTGACGGCCTGCTGGCCAGCGATCCGGATCTACACCCGGCCCCGGGCACCTTCCTGCATCACCGCTACAACAAGAAATCCACCCGCGACGTTTACGGCGGCATGTGGGCCGACTACACCGTGCTGATTCTTCGGCACCAACGAGTGCCGGAGGTTGACTGATGGCCATGAGAACAACGGTTCGCCCGCAGCCTCTGGTGGTGCTGGTGATGCTTTACGGCGTACTGGGTGCCCGATTCGGGCGCGTGCATCACCTGGCCGTCGCCTCTTGTGCTGAAGCCGTCCACGCCTTGTGCGTGAAAATCCCGGGCTTCAAGCGCTTCCTGAGGTTTTCCGAAGAGCGCGGCCTGACCTATGCGGTGTTTCGCGGCAAGCAGAACCTTGGTGAAAGCGAAATCGAGATGCGCCAGGACACCGTCGAGCCCATCCGCATCGCGCCAATCGTGATTGGGAGCAAGGGCGGCGGGCTGTTCGCCACCATTGCCGGCCTGGCTCTTGTGGTGATTGGGGCGATTACCCAGCAGTACTACCTGGTGGCAGCGGGTGCTGGACTGATGATTGGTGGTATCGCCATGAGCATGTCTCCTTCGCCGATGGGCGTGCTGGATAAGGAGGGCGATGGCAACAGGCCTTCCTATGCATTCGGCGGCGCGGTTACCACGATGGCTCAAGGCCGTTGCAAGCCACTGCTCTACGGTGAGCGCGATATCGGCGGCTCCCTCATCTCGGCCGGCATCTTCTCGGAAGACCAGCAGTAAGGAAAAACTATGTCCAAGACCGCAACAGCGCCCGCTACCAAGCGCCGGCGCCGGCCTGCTGCTGCCCGCGTTATGGGTGGCAAGAGTGGCGAGAAGAAGCCATACACCCCATACAAGGCGCCAGATAGCGCGCTGTCGGTAGCCACGGTCAAGCTGCTTTATGCCTTGAGCGAGGGGCCGATTGTTGGCCCGGTCAATGACAGGCAATCGATCAAGCTCAACGGTACGCCCCTGATCTCGCCGGACGGTAGCGAGAACTTCCCGGGCACGATCTGGGATTTTCGCCCGGGCACCGTGGACCAAGAGCATATCGCTGGCTTCCCGGCTATCGAAAACGAGGCCTCACAAGGCCTGCCGGTTGAGCTGAAGTCGGACAACGCCTGGACGCGCGCCATTACCGATCAGCAGTTGTCGGCGGTTCGTATCCGTCTGTCCTGGCCGCAGATCTGGCAGGTAAAGACCAACGGTGACCAGATCGGTTATCGCATTGATTACGTCATCGACCTATCCGTCGATGGGGGTAGTTATCAGACCGTTGTATCGGCCACGCTGGACGATAAGGGCACCACGGAGTACGAGCGCACCCACCGGATTGACTTGCCGGAAGGTTTCACCAGCGCGCTTGTGCGTGTTCGCCGGCTCACGCCGAACCGCAATGACTCAAACTTCGCCGATCTCATGCGGGTCAAGGGCCTGACCGAGGTCATCGACAAAAAGCTACGTTATCCAAACCTGGCCCTGGGCGGCCTGCAGTTTGACGCCAAGCAATTCCAGGACACGCCGAAGGCCAGCTTCCTGATGCGGGGCCGGATCGTCCAAGTTCCCACCAACTATGACCCGCAAAGCCGCACCTACACCGGGGATTGGAACGGCACGTTCAAGCTGGCCTACACCAACAACCCTGTTTGGGTTTGGCGCGACCTGTTGTTGCACCGCCGTTATGGCCTGGGCCGTCGCATCACCGCAGACATGGTCGATCACTGGACGCTCTACGAGATCGGTCGTTACTGCGATGTGATGGTGTCCGATGGCAAGGGCGGCTTACAGCCCCGCATGACGACCAACGTTTACATCCAGGATTCGATAGAGGGCTACGCGCTGCTGTCGGACTTGGCTAGCGTGTTTCGTGGCAGCAGTTGCTGGAATGGATCCAAGGTCACCATGGTGGCCGATATCCCGGGCAATGAAGACGGATATGTTTTCACCCGCTCGAACATCATCGGCGAGTTTGAATACGTCGCTGCTGCGTACCCTGACCGGCACACCCGGGCCAAGGTGGCCTGGGACAACCCAGAGAACGAGTTCAAGACCCAGCCGGCCCCTGTTACCAATGACGAGCTTATCGGTTCGCTGGGCCACCGGATGCTCGATATCTCCCGTTTCGGCTGCACCGTCGAGGGCGAGGCGATCCGTCACGGGGTCTGGGCGCTGAAGTCCGAGCAGTACGAAGAGTGGTCTGTCAGCTTCACCACTGGCATGGAAGGCCAAAACGTTGAGCCTGGGCAGATCATCTGCGTGGCTGATGAGATGTTCTCGGGGCGGCCGAACGGTGGGCGTATCAGTGCGGCCACCAGGCGCGTCATCACCTTGGATATCGATGCCGAGGTGCATGAAGAGGACCGGTTAATTCTGAACCTGCCTAGCGGCAAGTCAGAGGGGCGGATCGTCAAGTCGGTATCGGGCCGCCTGGTCACCGTGATGGCGGACTATTCGGAGCTGCCTGAGCCTGAGTGCAGCTGGTCCGTGGAAAGCGCTGACCTGGCTGTGATGCGCTTTCGAGTGCAGACCATCGAGCCTCAAGGCTTGCACCAGTTCAAGATCGCCGCGACTCAGCACGAACCGTTGAAGTTTCCGGCCATCGACACCGGCGCCCGGATTGATCCGCAGCCCACCAGCGTTCTACCGCCGGGTGTCATGTCGCCGCCGGCGAACATCACCCTGGAGGCGCGCAGCGTCGTGTCGCAGGGCATTGCTGTCACCGGCATGCGCATCACATGGGACGCTGTTCCTGGGGCGACTGCGTACAACGTGGAGTGGCGCAAGGACAGCGGGAACTGGGTGCGCCTGCCGCGTACCGGAAACCTTGGCGCGGAGGTAGAAAACATCTACAGCGGGCGTTATGTCGCCCGGGTGAGTTCGGCTAACGCTATGGATGTGACCTCAATCTGGGGTAGCAGTCCAGAGGTCGAGTTGACCGGCAAGGTCGGCTTGCCGCCGGCGGTTGCGTTCCTGACCACCACCAGCCTGGTCTACGGCATCGGCATCCAGTGGGGTTTTCCACCAGGTGCAGAGGACACCCAGCGAACGGAGGTCTGGTATAGCGAGTCTGCCGATCTGGAGACCGCCAAGAAGCTGAGCGACTTCAGCTACCCGCAGGCCACGCACGAAATGCACAGCCTGCTGGCGGGTGCGAGCCTGTTCTTCTGGGCGCGCCTGGTGGACCGGACCGGCAACGTTGGCCCGTTCTTCCCGATCCCTGGTGCGGTAAATGGCCAGGCCAGCTCGGACCAGACCGAGTACGAAAAGTACTTCGCCGACAAGATCGGCAAGGGCGCGCTGTATCCAAGCCTGCGAGAAGAGATCGACCTGATTTCGGGGGACGGCGACGGGTCGGTCAACGAACGGCTGAAAGAGGCCAAGGCAGAACTGGAGGGGTTGCTGGGACAGATCACCGGGGCAGAGCCATACGACCCGGCGAAGCCATACGGCGCCGGCGCATTCACGCAAAAGGATGGCCACCTGTACCAGGCAACTGGCCCGGTACCGGCCGGCGAAGCGCCGCCAAACCCGCTGTACTGGAAGGACATCGGCACGATCCTGCAAACCACCAACGCGCTGGCCCAGCAGGTTCAACTGGTCACCAGCATGATCGAGGAGATCGAGGGCCAGGTGGTGGCCACAGCGACATCGGTTGAAGCTCTACGCTCGGCCGCCCGTGGTGATGATGGCGCGGGCGACCTGGCGGACGCGGTGAAAGGCTGGCAATCGACGGCTGATCTCGGGGTTGAGAAGCGCACGCGAGCTTCTGAAAGCGATGCAATGGCGCGGCAGCTCACCACGATGGAGGCGCGGGTGGGGGCGAACCAGTCCGGGCTGACCGTGCTGGAGCAGGTGGTGGCCACCAACAAGCAGACGGCAGCCACTCAACTGACGCAGCTCAAAAGCGACCTGGAGCTGACCGAACAGAAGGTAGCCGGCAATGCCCAGGCCATTACCGGCCTCGACACCAAGGTCACCAACCTCGACGGCAAGGTCACATCTCAAGCCTCCAGCAATGAGGCGCTGCGGGCTTCGGTGCGCGGCGATGATGGTTCCGGTGATCTTGCCGGCGCGATCAAGGCCTGGGAGGCGACGGCCAGCTTTGAGGTCGAGAAGAAGGTGCAGGCTTCCGCTACTGAGGCGCTGGCCAAGAGGACAGAAACCCTGCAGTCGAGCATCGGCCAGACCAGTGCATCTGTGCAGGCCGTCAGCGAGACCGTGGTCCAGCTCGACGGCAAGGTGTCTGCCCAGACCACCATGAAGGCTCAAACCATTGTGGATGGTCGGAAGGTTGTGACCGGGTTGGCGTTTGGTTCGGATGGTGAGCAGTCGGAGTTCTTGATCTTTGCGCAGCGATTTGCAGTCGTGAACGAGATTGACGGAACAGTTATTCCGATGTTTGTGGTCCAGAACAATCAGGTTGTGTTCAACACAGCGATCATCAGCAAGGCGCTTATCCAAGAGATCATCCTAGGGATGAACATCCGGTCTCCAGCGGTTGACTCGCAAGGGCGGCCACTACTTGAGATCAACGTTCCGGCAGGGAAACTCGTCTTCCGTAGTGAGGATGAAGATGGATCTATCTTGCTTAACAGCGATGGCCTTGCAGTGTATGACGGCAACTACAAGCGCAGAACAATGAACGGCAGGCTCACCCCGCCAAGCTAATTACTTTGGGAGGTATTACCGTGGAGTATGGCTTCTGGGTTTTCGATAAAAACGAAGTTCAAACTCTGGGGATGGAAGATTTCACCCTGCAAAAGTTAGCGGTGATGATAGTTCCTGCCGCAACTGGTGGGGGGCGGGGTTCTAACTACGAGTACATCCTTATGGATGTTCCAGGTTATGACCCTGCCACCTGCTTTGTCACGATCACCCCTAAAGTTTATGCACCATATGACCAGATTGGCCGCCCTGATACTTGGGGCGGACTGCCCACCTATACCGATTTGGGAGGGACGAGAATTGCGATTTATACCCAGATCAATTACCGCGAGCCGGATGGTGGGGGCGGCGGGAAAAACCGGGAGATGTGGACGCGCAATGTCGTAGAGAGTGTTGTGGAAGTGGTCAAGGTGAATTGATATGGACGACTATGGCTTCGTTGCCGAAAACGATTACGGCTCAGTCAGTATCAGTAGCGTCTACAAAGTTTTGGTGTTCTCGGAAAGGGGGCAGTTCAGGATTCAATCTCGCTACACGGATAAGCCCGGCAAAGGGCAGTTTAACTTTGCCAAACCCATCCTAACGGTGGAGCCGCCCCAGATTTTTTTGCGGACGATATCGGCCTCACACGACAACCTCGGTCTGTATATCTCAATCGAAGGATCGTCAGGCAACTGGACCGGCTTTCATGTCACGTCAGCAGTTCGGGGCGGCAGTGTATTGCAGGATTACTTAATGGAATTTGTGTCCTGCAAATACTCTGATCAGCAAAGTGATGCCGAGTTTGGGATGGAGGTAAGAGATGGGCAGGAGCAAATAGTCTATGTCTCAAGTGATCGAGTTGTTCGCTTTGGGAAGTTTGCAAAAAAGTGGACTGTCGGCAGAGGATTTTATGTCGATACCTACTACAGCGATGTAGTGATTGATACGAGCGACTTCATATGCGTTTCAAGTATGGATCGCGGCATCATGTGGTTTGCAAATAACTCACAGTATGCAGGTATCACAATTTTGGATGGTGGCGTTCCGGTGTTGCAGATATTCAACCAGAAGCAATACCTCGACCGGTTTTACTGGCAGGGCTCAGACGGCTTTTTTCTTGGCGTACCTGTCTGCAAGTTTCCAATAGAACGTTACTACAACTAATTTCAAGTGCTGATATTGGCACTCTACTGGAGAAACTTATGGCTTCTTGGTTTTCAGAAGGGACCGTGAGCGTGCAGAACGGGGGCACGACAGTAACGGGCGTCGGCACCAAGTTCTCGAACTGCCGTTCCGGGGATATGTTCGTCGGCCCCGACCTAGGCATCTATCAAGTGATCAACCCAGCCAGCGATACGTCGCTTGCCATTTCGCCGGCGTACCGTGGGCCAGCCGTTGGTGGCGCCGGGTACGGGATTGTGCCTGTCAACGGATACCCCAAAGCCCTGGCCGATGCTGTGAACCAAATGGTTCAGCAGTGGGGCGCCACGCTCGCGGGCCTGGGCGACGTGTCCACTCAGGATGTCGTGCCGGTGGCCATGGGCGGTACTGGTGGCAGAAACCCGGCTGAGGGGCGTGCAGGCCTGGGGCTGGGCACTGCGGCGACAGCGGCCGTGACCGTGGGGAACGGCGACACCACGGGCGGTCGTGTGTTGAAAGTCGGGGATTTTGGCGTTGGCGCAGATTGCGTGATCGTCTCTGACTGGAACGAGGCTTATAACAGCCTTGGTGGCGCCTTTATCGCCGGCAATGCCGTCTCGCCTGGCGGTACTGGAGAAGCGATCAACGCAACCGGTATCAACCTCAGGCGCGGGGGGCTGGTGGGTGCCCAGTTGATGATTTACAACGGCGATAACCGACTCTTCTTTCGATCTGCGTTCGGTGGGTTCGCCCCATGGGTGCAGGTCTACCACACCGGTAACACCACCCGCATGGCCGACAACACACTGAGGGCAATCTGATCATGGCAAGAGCAGCAATTAACATCACCGGAACGGGTGAAAAGTTCGATTTCGTTTCGCTGGGCGGGACCGAGGTGACCTGTTCTCGAAAGGACGTGGGCGTCTACTGCGTCACCGGCACCCGGGGCATGGTCCCATTTCCACCCATAGATCAGGGCTGGGGCTACGGGCTCCACCCAGCAGACAACCCCGCCGAGGTGGACATTGCGTTTGATGACGGCCTGCTCACGGTCACCGTGACGAAAGAGGGCAAGCCGTACGATTTGAAGGTCATGATCACTCTGCACATCCTGGTGCCTGACCGCCCTCCACAGGCAGAGCTGCCGGCGCCGGCAATTGATCCTGTGGCGGCTGCACAGACCCAGATCGCGCACCTGCGAGCCGAGGCGGATTACGCAATTGCGCCACTTCAGGACGCCGTCGATATCGACGAAGGGACCGAGGCAGAGCTGGTGACCCTCAAGGCCTGGAAGAAATACCGCGTAGCCCTGAACCGCGTGCCCGAGCAGGACGGGTACCCACTCGCCATTGATTGGCCTGCCGCGCCTTAGGGCCGCGCTGTCGTCGACCACACCCGCCATCGAGCGGGTTTATTTTTGCCTGGAGAAAAGCATGACCACTTCCGATAAAGACCGGGACATCCTGGCGCGCACGCTGTGGGGGGAGGCTCGCGGTGAAGGGCTGGACGGCCAGATCGCCGTGGCCTGGACCATCCGCAACCGCGTGTTCGACGGCAAGGCCAAGTCCTGGTGGGGCGAGGGCTACGCCGGCGTGTGCCTGAAACCATGGCAGTTCAGCTGCTGGAACCAGAACGACCCGAACTACGCCTACCTCAGCGGTGCGAAGCCGATCCCGGCCGCGCAGCTCGCCCAGGCCCAGCGTGCTGCTGACCAGGTGATGGCCGGCGCGGTACCGGATCCAACCGGCGGGGCCACGCACTACTACGCAACCACGATGCCCAAAGCCCCGGCCTGGGCGGCGAAGGCCAAGCAAACGCTGCGCCTGGGGCACCACATCTTTTTCAAGGACGTGCCGTGATGACGCCGGTACAGAAGCTGGCCGGGCTGGTGGTACTGATCCTGGCGCTGATGGCCAGCGCCGCCGGCGTCACCTGGCAGGTTCAGGAATGGCGCACGGGCAAGATGCTGGCCGAGCAGGCCGGCCTGCACCAGGGCGAGCTGGCCGGTGTCAGCGCGGCAGCCGCCAAGCAGGTAAGCGAAGAGCAGGGCAGGCGCCTGGCCCTGGAGAAGACGCTGGCCACCTCCGATCAACAACACACCCGAGAACTTTCCGATGCTCAACGCAACCAGACTCTCCTACGCGACCGCCTTGCTACTGCTGATGTGCGGCTGTCAGTCCTTCTCGACGCCACGGATTCAGCCAGTAGCTGCAACGTGCCTTCCACCCCCGGCGCCGTCGGCGTGGTTCATGGAGCCCAGAGAGCCCAACTTAACCCAGCGCATGCTCAGCGAATTATCGCCATCACCGATGCCGGAGACCAAGGACTGATCGCGTTGCGGGCGTGCCAAGCTTACATCCGCAAGAGCCAGTGAGTGATTGTTTAGTGGAACTCAATTAATTCAATGTCTGCAATTATATTGGCGCAACCGAATGAACCAAGCTCGTTGATAATCATGCCTGTGTGCGCGCCTGATACTGTCGCGCCCGAAAGAGAGTTTCCCAGTAATTTAAAAGCAAGCATCTCTAGTCCATTATGCTCAATTATTACTGGGCTATGTATGGCGTGAGGGTGGTTTAAAGTAAATATCGATTTTGATCCGTTTTTTAGGTGTGTGGTCATGGTTACGGTTTTGCCAGCATGGAATTCGGATTCGCTGAGTTTGCCAAATTCCATTCTAATCAAAAGATCAGCTACATTTGCCTCTATATCAAGATACCTCGCATCACTGTTGGGTAAGGATATTGGTGACCATATTGCTCTGTGTTCCATTTGTGTTGAATAGTCTAATGGTTTCATTGTGCAGATTTCGGTGGTGGACGCTCCTATATTCATCGTGTGGTGTGCATCTATTGAAAATGTCCGGCTTGGCACGTACTTGCAAGTTCCTCCATAGTCAAAAACCAAATTAGTCTGATAAGCATCGGTTATTCGCTTATAGAACTCTTCAGGATCCAGTATCATTACACAGCATTCTTTGTTTTCTCTAATGGCCCAGAATAAGGAGTCTGAAAGGAAGTGGCTTGTGCTGCAAAATATAAATTTATTATCTATGGTTATATTTGTAGTATCTGCGTGTCTTTTAAGTGCGGCTGTTCCTTCTCCAATGTCTAGTATTTGTCCTTTGTGGTATTTGCTGTCTCTAAAGTCTTTTATGTTTGAGATTCGTAGCTTGTTTTCAAACATTAAATCTGCGTGTTTCTTCTCTTGAAATTTGAAAATTGGATGCTTTAATTTGTATTGCGTTGGCATTTTATTTCTCTTTTTCTGTTTTGCGGTTTATGGATTATTTAATGGTATGTGCTTTTGTGGTTGAGCATTTCTGGCAGTGTGCATCCTGATTTTCGAGGCAAGACTCTTCAGACCACATCACGACCCTCTCTATCACAGCTGCGTTCATGGACCAGAGTAGCTGATTACTCATAAAAAGCTGGCAAGAAGGGCATTATCAAAGCGGGGCCTTTGTTCCTGACATTGCCCACGGCAGTGTCGACCTTGAACCACTCGAAAGCCTCGGCCGGCTCGCCCTGGTGCAACGCCATCTGCTCGGCACGCTCCTTGGGCGTGGCAGGGTCCAGCCATTCCCTGGCCAGCTCCGGCGTTAGCACCACGGGCCGCCGGTCGTGAATGTCCACCATGCCGCCGGCGCTGTCGGCGGTGATGATCACAAAGCCGTCATGCTCGCCCGGGCCTTCATCCGCGTCGGGTAGTTGGCCTATGGCCGCGCACAGCACCGGCGCACCATCCCGCCGGCGTATCAGGTAGGGCTGTTTCTTCGGCCCGCCTTCATCAACCCATTCAAACCAGTTGTCCACGGGCGTGATTGCCCGGTGTGGCCAAATAGCCCGGAAGAATGGGCCGTGGGCCACTTTCTCGACTCGGGCGTTTATCGGCGCAGCACGGTCCTTGGCCCAGTGCGGCCGCCAACCCCACCGCACCAGGTCTGCGTGCAGCGTTTCATCCTGCTGGTGGAGCAGGGCGACCTGGGTGGTTGGTGCTACGTTGTACCGCTCAAGCGGTGCCCCACCCACTGAGTTTGCCAGGGCGTTGGGCATGCTCAGTACCGCAACGAAGTCATGAATTCCGCTGTACTGTGAAAGTCTTCCGCACATCGGCAAGCCCTCGGTAGAAACTTCAGCTTAGATCACTCGGCAGAATCTTCATGGGAGTGCTTCCCCAGGCCCCGTTTGTAGCCCGCGCAAGCGCCCATTCAAGTGAATTGAGCTTGCTTGTGACAAAACCCAGGTCTGTATTGCAGCTAGAAAGAGCGCTATCTGACGCCTTGAGCTCTGCCCGAAGCTTGTCGCGCTCGGTAGATAACTCAGCGTGCATTCGCACCAAGCCGTAGATGTCCTCTCTGGCTTTGCGAAGCTGCAGTTGCAGTTCCTGAATCTCGTTCTCCAAGAGCAGCGCGTGTTGCTTGTGCATTTCGAGAGGCGTGGGGCATCCAAGCCACTCGCAGGTGTCTTCATCGATGTTCATGGTGGGTCAATCCGAATGCTGTATGCACATACAGTAATCGAGGTTTGTGGGTTGTGCGATTTGAGGCGACGAACTGTAGGGGATTTTGGTTTGGTGCTCGGTCGGCAGGACGCCGGGGATGGGTTAAAAAGGTACCAGAACTAAAGCCGTGCCTCAGATAGAATGCGGTCTCCAGCCCTGCTTTTTTCTTCAAGTTATGGGACGCCGTGGAACCTCTAGGGCTATCCCTGCTGGCATTTGCATATCGGTCTTGAAAACCGGCGAACGTTAATAGCGTTCCCAGGGTTCGAATCCCTGGTTTCCCGCCAAGATTCAAACAAAAGCCCCGCTTATGCGGGGCTTTTGTGTTTCTGGGGTTTGGCTGCCGCGGGCTTGTACTTGCTCAGCGTTCCATAACTATTATGGGATCGCTCCAGAGCTTTTCTACTTCGACGGCTTCGCAGTGGCGCTGAGTTGGGCGGCCTGCATCAGGATGACTTGGCCGCGATCAGCAATGCCGCAAGTGCTCAGACCGCCAGACACTGGAGAAGCAACAGGCCGCCGAGCAGGCCAGGGCCGACCTCGACGCTAAGGCTGCCAAGGAGAAAGCGGATGTTCTTGCTGAAAATGAAAGGCTGCGCCGTGCTGCTGACGACTCTGCTCGCCGGCTGCGCATTGCGGGAGGTTGTCGTGCCGATACTTTTTGACGGTTCTTCTTATTCAATTGGTAGCCCAACCGAAGTATGGCGATGCCAAAAAACCAGTAGTGCTATCTGATATATGGGCACTATTTCTCTCAGCAAAAATTAGACGCGCAGAGGGATTAGGTTGCATCGTGCAATATTCTTCCGGAGCGCTCAGGTGCGTGATGAATAAGCGGCGATTTGGTGGTGGGCTGATCAAGGCTTAAAGAAAGCAAGACCTGCGAGCAGGCCATGGCGGCCTGCTGCAGTGACATTCATGAGTAGCGAGAGCAATAGTTTTTTTGTTCCTTTAGGTTTTTAGGTTACTGCTCTCTAGTGTTGCCTTATTGTTTTAAGACGCGCTTCGGCAGCTCTCGCAACGCCATCCTTTATAAGTTTCGGATTTCTCAAGCGCTGTAAGCAAATCACGACCGACTATACTATTTTGGCAGTTGTTATGTTTTTCATTTGGTTCTTTCATTCCCACGCATTGTTTTTTCAGGAAGGGGCTTACCACCGCCTGCTGCTTTGACGAAAGCGCTCTAAATCCCTTGTCCACGGCTAGCTTGGCGTAGCTTTGTACGCTCGGCTTTTCACCTTGAAATGCGTTCTGCGCGATAAGGGCCGAGAAAATCTCTCGCTCGATAGTCATTCGTTAATCCTTTGTTCAATCAACAAGTTTGCTCATGTTTTTTCTTATTCTGAGCAATGCGAAGGCATACGTTACCATTGGTTGTTTTTTTATTGAACTGGGTTTCCATCCAGCTATAAAAGGCAAGGCTTCTCATTTTTGCTCAGTAAATGTTGATATCTTGGTGTTTAGAATATTTCAATAGGTCTTTGTTTCAATTTGTTTCCTGTTAGATGAGGTGAGGAAGTTACGCTTTGCACTTTAATAAGGTCGTGCGCCGTGGGGGGCTCCTGTTTTTTTGCGTTAAATTTAAGGGTGAAAGTACCGCTTTTGAGTTTCTCTAAAGTTCCGTGATTCCCTATTCCGGGCCGTCGATAAAATTTGCAAGGCTGGTACTTTGTGCGTAGCGACCTATACTGCTTTGACTAACTAACAGGAGTGCGAAACTCTCTAATCTCCACAGAGCAGGTGGTGCGTTTGTAGATAGAGGCTGAGTCCCTGGTCGAGTCGGTTCGGGAGTGCCAACAGAAAGCCATAAGTGACGAGGGCGCTACTCATCATTGAATCCGATGGATCAGCTCAGGCCCTCTGTTCTGCAAATTTCCCTTAGCCGTGTCGACCTTGAACCACTCGAAAGCCTCGGCCGGCTCACCCTGGTGCAACACCATTTGCTCGCCCTGGCCTTCATCAACCCATTCAAACCAGTTGTCCACGGGCGTGATTGCCCGGTGTAGCCAGCCGCACTAGGTCTGCGTGCAAGGTTTCATCCTGAAGGTGGAGCAGGGCGCTTGGGTTGTGGGGGCTACGTTGTACCGCTCAAGCAGCGCCTCACCCACTGAGTTTGCCAGGCCGTAGATGCCCTCTAGGGCTTTGAGATTTGAGGCGACGAGCTGCGATCGATACCTGATAGGTCAAGGGACAGAATGGGGTGATCCGTAAGACATTCGGCGTGTAGTTCCGGTGGAACCACCCGAAAACAGGCGAGGAACAACGGCCGGAGTCATGCACGAGTTGGTTGGTTACATCCGAGCCTGTTTTCAACGCTCTACGGTCGTCGCACAGGGATTTTTCGTACGAAAACTAAGGGATGAAGGCGTTTGGCTATTAGCACAAGCGTGCTATTTGATCCTTCCCACTCACGGCTCATATTAATCCTCCTAAATTACAGAAATCGGGAAAGGACCTCCATGAGCTACAGACTTCCACCCCCTTGTCGATGGCTGGCTATCTTGGTCATGGCCTGCAGTACCTCGGCCATGGCCGAACAAGCCTCGGGCGACTACTGGATCATCTACGGTAAAGGGGAGCGTCTGCACAACGAGGTCTACGTCGCCGATGCCGCCGGCATCATGCAAAAGCCTGGTGGCGTGCAATCGGTGCAGGTCATGCAGCTGTTCGAAGATCCGGCCTTCCCAACCCTCGCCGCCTATGAGGTGCAGGTCAAATGCAAACAGCGCCAGATCCGCCTGGACAGCGCCCGGGCGATACGTCGCTTCGACGGTGCCGTGAAGGATGTGAAGACCAACATCCAAGGCTGGGTCGCACCGAAGGATTACTGGTTGCAGCGTACCTTTGCCTTCGTCTGCGCCCCAGACAACCGTGTGCGCAACCAGATGTTGCCGATCGGCAAGATGCCGGCGACGCGGATGGTCGCCACCATCCAGGCCATGTTCATTCAGTTGATCGGTGTTCAAGCCAACAGCCAGGCGGTGCAAGAGTTGGATGACATGCTAGACAGCAGCGCCCGATGAACACACGTTCTTTGCTGTTTCTCAGTGTGCTGCTACCTACCCTGGTCGGCTGTATCCCGACCCTGCCGGAGTTGCGCGCCAGCCACCAATGGCAGGGGCGCGACGCCAAGCAGGCCATCGACTTCTTTGGCCCGCCCGGGCGCATGGAACCGTTGCCCAGCGGAGGTGGGGTGCAGTTGGGCTGGTACCGCGACACCACCTATGTGCGCCAGGAGGTGGTCGGCAGCACCGCCGAGAGGCAAGGCAATGTGATGGTCCACACCAATTACTGGGATGACGTGACCCATCCTGGCGGCTGCACAATCCTCATGACGGTGGACAAGGCGCGGCAGATCAGCGACTTCTCTATCAAGGGCCGCTGTAACGGCGTGAACCTGGCGCCGTAGCAGCCCTGGAGAAAAGCAGGCTAAGGCTCGTGGAGGGCGGGCTTGTTCTGCGATTGCAGTGCCCCGACTGGTCAGGCACCGCGAACCTTTTTTCCTGCTGTCCCGGTGTATGCCGATGAAGGTTGTGGTCAGCAGCATCCTCGCCGACGACCAGGCCAAAGCTATTCGGCAAACCCAAGTACCGGGAGCGCAACATGAGCGAGCAACTATCGAATTTCATTTGAGCACGATGATTTTTGAAACCAGCTCGGCACTGTTCTTCGACTTCAATTTTTTCATCAATCGCCCTCTGTGTACTTCGACCGTACGATGCGAGATACCGATCTTGCGCCCGATTTCCTTGCAGGTCAGGCCATTGACGATGTGGGCCGAAATTTCCCGCTCTCGAGGTGTCAGGTTGACGGTCGGCCGAAACACTTGATCCACAGGTTCAAAGTGCCAGACCATCAGTTGAAAGGGGTCATCCGGTGTTAGCGTATAGCCATTGGCCCTGGCCCAGAACACCTCTCCACTGCGGTGCTGCATGAAGCGCTCATCCGAGTAAGCCCCGTTGGTGGCATGGCGCAGCCAGCTGAGGCTGCGTTCGCCCACTGTTTGGTAGTCGGCCTGTGACGGATAAAGCTTGAGGAGTCGCTCGCCTATCAACACTTCTCGGTCAAAGCCGAATAGCCTTTCGAACGCTTTGTTGAGTTCGAGTATGCAGCGATTTCCAGTTATCACTTGGGGAGCCGGGGATACTTGGAAGGCTAAACTTTTGAGGTCATGCAGTTGTTGCTCAGGATTCATCATGGCGAGCGACCTTAAACCAGCGGTATCTACCGGAATAATTACATACTCAAAGCTACACATCTATGTACGTAGTTACACGAATAGCGGAGGGCTAAATGCTGGGGCAGTCTAGGCGTACCTGATGGGTATTCCTCAGCGTAATTACTATAAAAACAAGGCAGGGCTTTCGTCATGGCTTCTCACAACAAAAATCCGGCCCAGCAACGCCGGCGTGCTTTCATAGGGGCCACCTCGGGCCACCTGATTGAGTGGTACGACTACGGCGTTTATGGATTCCTGGCGGTATACATTGGCCAAGCTTTCTTCGTGTCAGAAGATCCTACCACTAGCTTGTTGAGCAGCTTCGCTGCATTCGCGTTGAGCTTTTTTATTCGCCCACTTGGAGGTCTGTTTTTTGGCCCCCTCGCGGATAAGATCGGTCGGCGCCGGACGTTAATCACTGTCCTGATGCTCATGTCGGGTTCTACTTTTTGCATAGGTCTGTTACCCACTTATCATACGATTGGTATCGCCGCACCTATTCTTCTGATCCTTATCCGTTGCGTACAGGGTTTTTCCGCCGGTGGCGAGATCGGTACTATCACAAGTTTCATCTCTGAATATGCAGGGCCGGGGCGCAGAGGGTTTTCGACGTGCTGGCTTATGGTGACAGCGGTCTTAGGACTGGTGCTTGGCGGTGTGGTGGCCAATGGTATGACTTGGTTAATGGGGGCTGAGCTGATGCAAGAATTGGGTTGGCGAATTCCGTTTCTGGTTGCGGGACCAATGGGGCTGGTCTCCATGTACATCCGCTTGAAGCTCGAAGACAGCCCGGAGTTTCTGGCTTTGCAGAAAGCTGGCGAGACTTCGAAGGCCCCTTTACGAGAGGTGTGGCAGTGGAAGCGCTCGATCACGCTAGTGTTCTTCATCATTACCCTACATAGCTCGATCTTTTATCTGGTACTAACGTTTGCCTCCACCTATATGTCTCGCATCTTGAAATTCGATAGCGGTGTAACGCTGCTGTTTGTGTTCATCGCTAGCGTGAGCGCAGCGTTTGTAATGCCATTTGGAGGTATTTTCACCGACCGTTATGGCCGTAAGCCCTTTCTACTGGTCGTGGGAGGTCTGGCAACCCTAGCGATGTTCTGGTTCTTTAAATCCGCTCCCGGAGCCACACCCACGAGCTTCTTTCTGCCTTTGATGGCCGTCGCCATCCTATTCGGACTTTACGCTTCATCCACCTACGCTACGATGAGTGAGTTGTTGCCTACCCGGGTACGTTCAACAGGTATCGCTATAGCGTATAACATTCCGGTGGCGGTGTTTGGCGGAAGCGCTCCATTTATTTCTACTTGGCTAATCCAGCAAACAGGGGATATCACCTCGCCGTGGTATTTTTACATAGGTACAGGTGTCGTTTCACTTATTGCGCTTCTAATGCTACGCAAAGAAGATTTCGTAGGAGGCGATGCCACAATTCAAAATTCTAACAATTACAAAGTCGCTAATAAGAAAGACACCATTCCCGTTTGAGTCTTCAAGGAATACGTTATTACCGTAATGCCATAGTGGGCTGTCGTTTCTCGTGAGTTAGTTCTCGCGGTAATGGTCGCGGCGACGTCATACTGCCTCTCGGTAGAGAGTACTGATGCTCTCACAAATTAATTGGGTGATGGGCGTTGTGCGCCTTGCTGTTTGAATGGGCAGTATGGGTCGTGAAGGAAAATTATGTTTTTAGGCATGAGATGGGTTGTCGTCTAAGTGTTTGTGCTGAAAAAACGAACAAGCTTTGTTTGGTATTCATGGAGAATAAGAGGGTGGACATGCAAACTTATAATAAAACTCTACCGCACCCGGAGATGCCAAGTGCGGTGGCAGAACTTTTAAAGAGGCTGGCGTACGCTACGCCGGAGAATGCGCCATTGGTGCCAGGCCGGCGCTCATTTTTCAAGTATCGCGACTTGGGGCTTACAGACGCTACTGAAGGTGTGGCGAGGGCGCAAGTCACTTGTGCTACGGACATTATGGAACAGACCGGCTGGCATTATCATATCTGTGATGTTCATTTTATTTACACCCTGCGAGGGTGGATCGAACTTGAATTCGAGGACGGTCGGGTCATACGTGTGGGGCAGGGTGAGTCTCTGTTCATTCCTCCAGGACTTAAGCATAACGAGACTGCAATTTCACCTGATCTCGAGCTCTTTGAAATGTCAGTGCCGGCTAAGATGGGGACGGTAGCATGTGACCCTCCGGATCATCTCCCCCGCCGAAGTAAATAAGAGCGTCCAGTCTTAGGCGGCATGATGGTATTTGTAGATTCCATTGAGCCGCTAATGCTGAAAGGTGCGAACGGGTACACCTCATATCCATCTTCTAGGGTGGTACTGATTAGCGTCGCCGAGAAAACTGAAAGCGCGAGGAAAATATGGAAAAGAAAGGCTATTTGTTTGCAGAGCTGACGATCACAGACCCCGACGTGTTCTACAACGAGTATATGGTGAGTGTCAGGCCTGTCCTTGAAAAGTTCGGAGCCACTTTCTTGGTAGGCACGAACCAACCACACGTCATTGAAGGTAGTCGAATCGTTCCGCGGGTCATACTGCTTGAGTTTCCTTCGGTCGATGTGGCCCACGACTTTTATTATTCTTCTGACTACCAAAACATCATTGATTATAGATTTCGATCTTCGTCGGCCCATCTATACATCTTGGATGGTCTTTAGCGCTATGTGCTGTAGCCCAAGACGCAAAGAAGTATATCCATGTGTGGACGCCCGGCGCTCAGCACTCTACCTAGCGTTCAATATGGAGGGGAACACTGCGGTCGGCCAGTGTTCCGACGAACCCCGACTGGGGAATGCGTCGGGAGATGATGAGCCGTCGTTATACGACGAGACTTGATCAACTGTGGTCGGTTGCTTGTAAGTAGCGGTGTCTGGTAATCAGGCAGGAGTCATGAGGACAGCCAGCGTCAGCTTGATGAACTCTTCATTCGCAAAGTGAGCGGTCAGGGCCGAACGACCCGTAACCTCATATCAGTGCTGAGCCGCGTTTACATTCGAGGCTTTCACCTAAGCCACGGATCATCTCCATCAATGCCTTCACCCGCAGCGGTAAATTTCCGGCCGGGTACACCGCGTGCATCTGTGGGCTCTCACCGCTGCTGGAGGTGAGTTTGTACTCAGGACAAACCCGGCACAGGCGCCCAGCTTGCACTTCGGGCTCCGCCATCCAATCCGCCAAGCGGGCGATCCCGACGCCCGCGAGGGCTGCCTGGAATACCGCCAGACCGGAGCTGAAACGAAATTTAGGATGAACCCGAAAGCTGATGGCCTGCTCCTCACTGCGAAAATTCCACTCCTTGAGAATCCGCGGCGCCGTATGCAGGATCAGCGAATGCGACTCCAGTGCCTCGATGGAGTCGGGCATGCCGTTGCGCTCCAGGTAGCCTGGGCTGGCATACAGATAACGCGAGTAACTCCAGAGCGCAAAGCCGATCAAGTCGCTGGATTGTGGAAACGCGCCGCGAATCGAGAAATCCAGCTTGCTCTTGGCCGGGTCGATGATCTCATCGGTGAAAACCACATCGATGTTAACGTCCGGATAACGCTCGCAGTATTGCGCGATCAACCGGGGCAATACCCCGTGTCCGAGAAACTCTGGGGCGGAAAACCGGATCCAGCCGGAGGCCAGGCCGCTGAGGCCGGCCAGGTCTTCATCCACCTCACGTTGCAGTTCGAGCATTTTGTATGCATGGGGCAATAAGCATTCACCCGCTTCGGTCAAGCTCACGGCATTGGAGGAGCGATTGAACAACTTGAGCCCCACACTTTCCTCCAGGGCTTGAACCGCACGGGTCAGTGCGCTAGGGGAGCGCCCCAGAGTCCGTGCCGCGGCGATGAAGCTGCGCTTGCGAGCCACGGTCGCGAAGGCTTCAAGTTCACCCAACATATTCAACGCCACTCTCCACCTCATTGCATTTTTCACAACGCGGCATTGCAACACAAAAAAGGCCCTTCCGTTAATCTTCCTGTTCAACCCACAAGGATGGGGTAAACAGGAGCGCAAGGACGTGTCGAAGTTAGATGAAGTAATCGGGAAGGCCGCAGCGTGTGTTGATGAAGTAATTCATGAGTTGCTGGAAAAAAAATCAGTGAGTTCGAACCGACGGGAGATACCGCAAATTCATCTGTCGCTCGAAGAACAACGCGCACTTCAGGCCGGTCTGGCATCGCTGGAGGTGACCGATAGCGCCTCGGGTATCCGCCACATGCCGGACCTGGGGTTGTTGCTGGAAAGTGTCCTGAGCACCGAGAAAATCCAGCAGCTACGCAATTTTCCACAGGCCCGTGAAGTGGCGATGATCGTCAGGGGGCTGCCGCTGGACCCGCAACTGCCCGCCACGCCCTATGACCGGGAGCCGGGTATCGAGGACTTGTCGACACTGGCCGGGGCTATTTTGTCGGTGCTGCAAACTCTGCAAACCCGTCCGCTGGCGTACGAGGGTGAAAGCAACGACACGGTGTTCCGTCACGTATCGCCCAAGCACAAGCGAGAGACCGAAAAGAGCTCCTATGGCTCGCGCGCGGATCTGGGCATGCATGTCGACAACCCCCACCTGCCTTTGACCTGCGAACCCGTCTCGCAACTGTCGGCCTGTCCGGAGTACCTGTCCCTGACCGGCCTGCGCTGCGAGCTCGATGTGCCGACGCGCATCGTCGCCATTGACGAGGTGCTGGCCATTCTGCCGGCCTACGTCGAAGAAGAATTGTCACGCCCGAACTTCACCGTTCGCCGACCGGCTTCCTTCGGCAAACAGGGGAATGTGCTGGAAAACGTCCCCTTGCTGTACAGAAGCGCAACCGATGGCCTGTATTGCCGCTACAACAAAGCAAGTGTCGAGGCGACCTGCGCCAATGCGCAGTTTGCCCTCCAATTGTTCGCCGCCGTCGCCAATCATCCCGATGTCGTGCACCACATATTGCTGCAACCAGGGGACATGCTGATCTTCAAGAACCAGCAAACCCTGCATGCCCGGGATGGTTTTACACCCCGCTACGACGGCCGTGATCGCTGGATGTTGCGTGTCTTCGGGGTCAATGATCCGGCACGCGTGGTGCCGCTGGACCCTCATCAACCCTACATAGTCAGAGCCTGATTTCATGGTCGATATTGTCATCCTTTGCGTGTTCGCCTTCGCCGCCGGCCTGATCGATGCGGCGGTGGGCGGCGGTGGACTGATCCAGATACCCGCGCTATTCAACGTGCTGCCCACCGCTCAACCGGCGGCGCTGCTGGGTACCAACAAGGTCGCGGCCGCCTGCGGCACCGCATTCGCGGCCCGGTCCTTCGTGCGCAAGGTGGTGATCGACTGGGGGCTTGTGATCCCGGCCGCCTGCGCGGCCTTTGTCATGGCCTTCTTCGGAGCCGCCACGGTGTCGTTCGTACCCCAGTCGATGATCCGGCCGGCGGTGCTGGTGTTGATTGTACTGATGGCGATCTACACCTTCTGGAAAAAGGATTTCGGCGCCCTGCACAAACCCATGCGCATCGGTACCAAGGAAAAACTGCTGGCGATCTTCATTGGCGGTGCCATCGGTTTCTACGATGGTCTGTTCGGTCCCGGCACTGGCAGCTTCCTGATCTTCCTGTTTATCCGCTTCTTCGCCTTCGACTTTCTTCATGCCTCGGCATCGGCCAAGCTCGTGAACATCGCGACCAACGTAGCGGCACTGATGTTCTTCATTCCGACGGGTAACGTGCTCTACCTGATCGCAATCCCCATGGCGGCATTCAACATCCTGGGCGCGCTCACTGGCACCTGGTTGGCGGTTCATAAAGGGGTGCCCTTTGTCCGGGCTCTATTCCTGGTGTTACTGGTGATTCTGATCAGCAAACTGTCCTACGACCTGCTCCTGTAAACCAGAGGAAAACTACATGCATCCCATGTTCGATCGCCTTGTGGCACTACTTGATGCCCGCTCAGCCTCCTACCGGGTGCTGATGCACGATGCCGAGGGGCAGTCGGCGCGCGTCGCCGAAATCCGTGGCACCGAGCCCGGCCAAGGCGCGAAGGCCATGCTTTGCTCCCTCAAGGGCCAGGCCGGCCCCTATGCACTGGTGATACTGCCGGGCGACCAGAAGCTGGACATGAAGAAAGTCGGAGCGGCCCTGGGCGGGAAAAAAGCCGAGCTGGTAAAGGCCGAAACCGCCATGGAACTGACCGGGTGCCGGATCGGCGCCATCCCTCCTTTTGTTTTCGATGAGCGGATTCAATTGATCGTCGATCCGGCCTTGACCGCAGGCTACGCTGAAATAGCCTTCAACGCGGGGCGGCTGGATGCGTCGATGGTGCTCGATACGCAGGATTACCTGGCGATTGCCATGCCTCGATTGCTGGATATCAGTCAGGCCTGAGCAGACGTTTTCGCATAGGTTTCAAGAATAAATCAGTCGCCTTTTTTCTCCGTCTCAACCGGGCTGACCGGTTACTACGGATAGAAAGCGATAGACCTCAAGAGTCCGCTTTTGGCCGACAGAAGTCTATCATGAAAGGCAGAAACCGCTAGTTAGGAGCCATTTGGTGTGGCGTGTAAGAATTTACCGCCTTTAGCTTCAACTGCCGAGCGAACTGCCGCGGCATCTGATGTCGAGCCGATAAATGCAAGTTGCAACTTAGGAAGCATGCTTGATGTGTTACTTAAAGCTGCAATAGCTGAGTTGGCTGCAAAAGAACTATCGGTTCCTGAGATGGCGACACGCACATCAGCTTTGCTTGCAGGGGCAATTATTTGGTGGATGCCTGAAACAATTGGAGATTCTAAACCTGCACTTCCGATAAGCGCGGATGCCATAGCTCCGGAAATGCCGTTATTCGCTGCGGGAACCCAAACTAGATTGAATTTCTGTTGCTCAAATAAATTTGCTGCAGATTGCGCGGCTTGCTGTGGCGATTGGCTCCCAGTTGTAGCGCATCCGACTAATGCAAATAACAAAATTGTGAATGCCGCGAAAAGTTTCATAATTGCTCCTGAATATTTATTAGGCGACGGTTCTGTCGCGCAATTGCTGAGTGTATGTTGTATGACTTTCCATCGCTAGTTCCACTCAAGTACTTCGTTCTGCACAGGACCTGATGTGGCCGCAAACACTGGAGGAGCATGTCGAGCTATTTGTTGAGCACTACCCGTACATGAGAACGCAGATCTCTTTTTTCTTGTCCCAAGCAAGCAATCCATACGCCAAACCAAAAGAGTTTACGACTCAGGTCCATGATTTTTTGACCTGGATGGCTTCAGAAACCGCCTAGGTCTGCGGTGGGTCGACGCCAGCCCTTCGCGAGGGCTAGCAGTCGGCCGACAATGCTCACCCCTTGGTCAGATCAACCAACGGCGTCTGCCGCACCTCAGTCTCCCGCCCATCCTGAATCTCGCTCACCTGCTTCAAGGCCTTATCCACCGCCGCCTTATCCGTCAACAAGCTGTAGCTGATGCGGAACTGCTTGTGTTCCTTGGGCCCAATTGTCGGCACCAGGTTCAGTGGCCGCTGATAACGGCGGTTGTAGGAAAAACTGGTCCCCGGCTCCAGCCCCGTGACATAACCCTGGCCTTGGGTATCGGTATTTTTCCACAGGGAAAACACGGGCAGTGTCTGGGTATTGAAGCCGACCGAAACGCCCAGGCTGCCGGCCTTGTTATGCAACACGGTCAACGTATCGCCCTTGGCATCGGCATACGGCACCACGTTGTAAACCGTTTCGTCGTAGTCCTTGGTCGGCGCGCGGTAAGTTTGCCAGTCGGGCAGGTCGCCCTTGGCTTTGTCGTTGAACGGCGACACCTGTTTCACCGGCGCGGCGAAACGAGCGCCTTGCTCCAGGAACGGGGTACTGAAGTTGCTGTGATACAGCGCCTGGTACTCCTTCGGATAGTCGCCATTGTTGGTCAGGGTGTCGTTGAGGGCGAACACGACGCTGCCGGGTTCGGTGACCAGTTCGGTCGCGACCGAGAAGTCGACCTTCTTGAATGCCTGCTCTTTCAGTTCGCCGCGCAGGGTGATGGCATACGGTGGTTTTTCATCGATATGCAGGGTGACTTTGTTCGCAGGAGTGTTGGCGGCCCGACCGTGCAGGGTCAGCAGTTCGCCGTTGTCGACGCCGGGGTGGCCGACCCATTCGTAGCCGCAGCGGGTGACCAGTTCATTGAAACCTTCCAGCCAGCCCAGGCCACCGCGGCCATTGAGTTCGATGAAGGACGGATTGACCACTTCCTTGACCGGAGAATCCCAGCCCATGCGCACATTGCCGACCGAGGCCTGCAAGACGTTCATTCCGCGAGTCGGCACTACCGAGAGTTTCATCGTGCCGTTATCGATGTCGACGATGCTGACACCTTCCTGCCGTCCGCCGTGCAAGGTGCGTAGGGTAACGCTGAAGGGTTTGTCGGTTTTTATTCCGAGTTGCTGGCTGGTGATCTGCCAGTTCTGGGCGGCTTTGTCGGTGTCGAGCAGAACGTAATCCCAGGCCATGGCGTGGGAGGCAGCGGACAGTGCACTGAGGGCAACAAAGAGTTTAAGCGGGGTCATGGCTGCAGCCTTTCTTGGAGTTGTGCCATTTTTATAAACGTGATGAAACGTTTCAGCAAGCTAAAAAATCGACCCATTGGCGACGAGGTTGGCATTGGGCGCGGGGCAAACACGGTTGTGTCGTTGATAGCCCAAAGCAGACCTTCGTAAACGTCCGCTTCGGTCGAATGCTTCACAAAAGCGATGCGAGGTTTAATACGAAGGGGAAGCGATAGAACATTTTTGGGGTGAAATTTTCAGATGGTTGAATACGCATATACTGGGCATGATGCGGGTAGTGGCTATTTGATGTTGTCTTGTGAGGTCTATTGAGCGTCGATGAATAAAACTGATCTGCTTGAGTATCTGATAGAGACCAGTTCCGCGATGACCCGATGCGACATGGATGACGCGATCCTTCTACATTTCGATTTGGTGATGGAGAACTATCGACAAAAACCGCTGTTTTACAAAAATCTGCTCAAATATGACAGGTTTATGGTGGCGCTTTCTTTGTTGAGCTTTAATTACAAAGATCATTTGGTGCCCCTGTCCAAGGTTAAAGCGTTCTGCCAAGAGCGTGGTTATTTATCGCGCAATAGCTTGGACTCTTACTTTTCGTTTTTCTTTATTGCCGGTTATATGCAAGTCCGGATGCATGACGAAGACAGTAGGCAGCGTGTTTTCAAACCCACCGGCGCGGCGCTGTGTGAAACCACCAGGATGATTAAGTCTTATCTGCTGCCGTCGCAGTTGATAGTTCCATACGACGCTTGCCTGAAAGATGTATGGGAGTCGGAAGACATGCTGCGTGTGTTTTTTCATGGCTTCGCAAAGTTGTTGGAAGCTGATGTGATGCTTGACAAGCTATTGCCTGAAGCAAAATGGATTATGAACAGAGATGGTGGGCATCTGCCGATGCTTGCCTTGTATGTAGACAGCTTGCGTAAGGATTCAATTCAGGCCGGTTATAAGGTGTCGACGTATATTGAGCTTTCTTCGCGCTTGGGCGTGTCGAAGACTCATATCATACGCATGGTTCGAGAAGGTGAGCTACACGGATATTTCAAATGCCACAAGAATACGGTGGAACTACTTCCGGCTTTTCTGGATTTGGTGAGGCGCACCATGGCCATAAATTTTTCAGTGGCGCGAATTAGCTTGAAATTAGGAATGGGGGATAGCGAGTTTAGTGATAAGTATCCCCGGGCCAAGTCGTTGCTTGGTTTGTAGCGTGAATGCTTTTGAAAGGCCGTGTTGTTGGGCGGCATAATATACAGACATTGTCCTTTATTGTAGTACTCGTTAGCATCGGAGGTCAGTGTGTTTAACCGTCGCATAAAAAATGCTCTGCTCGACTGCAAGGGCGAGCTCGGTACATTACTTGGCGTATTCGCCAACCTTGAATCGGTTTTTATTTCACTGCGTGTTGATCGGGCGGGCCGAATCATCTCGGCCAACCAGCGACTCGCCGATGTGCTTGGCTATTCGTTAGATGAGCTATCCGGCTCGGAGATTAGCAACATACTGGCTGAGCCGCGCAGCGCGTTTGCGCCGAATCTGCGGGCCAGTGAATTGCAGCGCTACACCGCTTCAAATGGCCAAATTGTCACGCTTGGCATGTGTTGGCTCTCTTTGTCTGAACGCACATTTCAAGGCTACGGCTGTATCGCTCCGCCGTTGGCGCGGGACGAGCAGGAAGGCGTGGAAATGTTCAGCGCCTTGAACCGGTCAACCGCGATTGTGCAGTTCAGCCTCGCTGGTGAAGTCCTACATGCCAATAAGCCCTTTATCGACGCAATGGGCTACAGCCTTGCAGAGATAGAAGGCAGGCATCATCGCCTATTCTGCCTGGACGAGGATGTTGCTTCTGCGGCTTACGCTGATTTCTGGAAGTCGTTGAATAAAGGTGCGTTCATTGCGGGGCGCTTTCGCCGCCTGGATAAACACGGCCGGGTCGTGTGGCTAGAAGCAACCTATAACCCGATCAAGGATGCTTGCGGGCAAGTGTACAAGGTCGCCAAGTTCGCCAGTGTGGTGACAAAGCAGGTTGAGAGAGCCGATAGAGTCAAACAGGCAGCACACATGGCTTACGAGGTTTCGCTCGATACCGATGTCAAGGCGGACCGGGGCATGGGCCTGGTAGGCGACTCGGTAATATCCATGCAAACCATCGCGCAACAAATGGCTTCAGTGACCGCAAGCATGAGTGCCCTTGAGTCACAGTCGCTGTTGATCGGATCCATTGTTGACACTATCGGCGCCATTGCCACGCAAACAAATCTCTTGGCGCTTAACGCAGCCATCGAAGCTGCGCGCGCGGGAATGCACGGCCGCGGCTTCGCGGTAGTTGCGGATGAGGTGCGCAAACTCGCTGGGCGCACCAGCACGGCGACACAGGAGATTGCCAGCGTAGTGCGACAGAACGGTGAGTTGGCCCGTCAAGCCACTGTTCAGGTGCAGTGCAGCCGAGACCAGGCCGATAGGTTGCTGGAGCTGGCTGAGCAGGCAGGCAGGGCGATGGCAGATATTCAGTTGGGTGCCAAGCAAGTCGTGGAAGCAATTGGGCGGGTCACCAGCGACCTGGATTGATGAGCATCGTTAGCATGTCATTACAAGGCAGTGGAAGTAATCCTTGGACCTTTTTTGTGCACGTTGCTCGCACGTAGAAAAACTACCTATTCTGAAATTGCAGCTTGAATAAACTATCTTTCCAAAAATGCTAATAACGTGCGGTGGTCGACCTTGTGTGTATGTCGAAAAGAATGTGTGAGCCGCGTGGGACGAGCTTATGAAAAGTTCAGCTATGCAAGATTGGGAAGCCCTGATTGTTCGATATGAGCCAGAAATGGATTTGGAAACTTACTATTTCGGTCTGTTGGACGCGGCAGACGAATTGTTGCGCAGCGGCCTTGTTAGCGACACGGAGTGGCGGCAGATGGCACGGCTGTCGGCAAATTTTTTTATCGAAATGATTGAAAGGGGGCAGGGCGAAGACGTCGAATAATCTGAGTCGTTATGGAAAGGGAATTAGAGATGCCAGCGACTTTCAAGATTAGGCCGCGAATACGGACATTGTTATCACCCGCGGTAACAAAAGTTGAGTTGGTTGGGGTGGTGGCGTGGCTGGGTGTTTTGTTGGTGGATCCAGTGCCGAGTATCAATTGGCTGAATTTTTCAATTACCATGTGCCTGCTCTTAGTTTGTCACTTTCATCGTGCGACCGGTAACTTCCTGGTATGGCGGCTTTTGGGTGGCGTATACATCGTTGTATTGGCATTTGGTTTTTCTTGTGTGATTGATTCCGGTGCAGAGCTGCGTGTATTCGCCTTGCCTCTGGCCGTTATAATTGTGGTGAGTAGCGCCATCTTATTTATCACGGTTCAAGACTATCTGCTCTCCAGTGCGCTGGTGTGGATTTTGATGTGGTCAAACCTTGACGTGGGCATGTATAGGGGGCTGGAAGTATACCTGGTGCTGTTTTGCGTATCGTCCATGTCAATTGGCTTTACCCTGAGCTTTACATATTTGAAAAATATGCGCTCAGTGTTATTGATCGAGAGTGAGTTCAGAACCCTGGCGGAGACCGATTTTCTTACCTCTATACTCAACCGGCGAGCATTTATGGAGAGTTTCCAGCAAGTGATGGCAGGTGGGGGCGATGGCTATTTTATAATGTTGGATATCGACAGTTTTAAAATTAAAAATGATCAGTATGGTCACGATGTGGGCGACAAGATTTTATGCGCAATGGCCGCGTGCTTGCAGTCCACGCCTGGCAGTCACACTGTTGGAAGGATTGGTGGGGAGGAGTTCGGGGTTTTACTGTTGGGTGACGATGATTCGGTCGCCAATGAATACGCGTTGCGGCTTTTGGAGGCGATCCGGCACAGCGTCTCGCCACCCCATCACTACACCTGCAGTGCCGGTATCGCACGATTCTCGGCGACGTCCGACATGTCTGCAGTACTTAAGTCTGCCGACTGTAATATGTATGAGGCCAAGCGCAACGGTAAGGATCGTGTTTTTAGGGATGGCAAGCAGCTCATGCCGCCAACTCATGGTACGCCACGGTGAATAACTGATTGGGTAGGGCTGAATTGCCCCCAGCTTTACAATCGCGGCAAGAAGCGCAGGGAGCGCGTGTCTGCCGGGCACCGTGGCCGCCGCTCGTGTATTCAGGAGGCAGATGAATCTGCATCGCGAAGCATTGCTACCAGTTCAGACGCCAGGGCGGCCGCTTCTTGGCGATAGTCTTTGTTCCAGCAGCAGGACCAGTCATCAGGCCTGCCCTGATCTTCCCATTGCGCCAACGCAAGCCCGTTGATTATCTCCAGTTCGAACCAGAGGCGTTGCCAAGCGACGGCGTCCTGGACCAAAGCAGTGTCCTGCCACAGGAATTCTGTTTGCGCGACAAAGGCCGACCATGCGAATAGATCCTCTGAGGCTCGCTCGGCGAGCGCTGGCCAGTACTTTCTGACACCCAATGAACGACTCCTTGTAGTTGTGTTGGCAGCCATGAGTTTGTCCCCGTGGCCCGCTTTATAAAACATCTATGCCAGGGTAGAGATCCGCCGGTGGATGATAATCGGGATCTTCGAAGCGGCTATTGTTGTAATGGGTTTTGGCCGTCGGCCCTTCGCCTTTGTACGACACCTGCGAGTTTGGTGTGAGATGCCAGCCATCTGCGTTTTTGTCGCGCTCGATCAGAGACGGATACAGCGTGCAGGTGCCTGCTGAACCTGATGTCAGCCTGAACTGGTAAAAGCGCCCAGCTTGGGGCGTGAACTTCGTCGTGACAGAGCAGGATTGCGTGCGTCCCCCTTCCCAGAACATACCCACATGCGTTTCGATGCCTGGTCGGATCCGCGTTTCGTAATAGTCCGACGTGAGGTTTTGCCCTGCTTTCGGCATACCCTCATCTTGCGTATGGATGAACGGAAGCGGCCCACTGCGAATGACGCCGCCCGAGCGTATGCCGTTTTCGTATTGGTACAGATCGGCATGCTGAGTGAAGTTGACGATGCGGATCCAGGCGGGGTTCGGCTCGTTTTCAGGTGCCGTGAAGTAATCGGTGTGTGGCAAATACTGGCAGCCTGCGAACAACGGCAGAGCCAGCAGGCAGAGTGCAGTGCGTATCGACATGGGGCCTGTCCTGTTGCGGAGTCAGGGTAGAGACCACAAAAAAAGAGGAGCATTGCGTAACAGCTGAAAAATCTCGATGGGGTTATTAGCGTCCCTGAACCGCCAGTCTTCTGTGGAACGCCAGCGCTACGCGCCGGTCATCAATCACATGGGCGTGGCAATGAGTAAGATTGCGGTCCCGTGTGCGGCTATGGCGGCGTTTACCCCGTAGCGCAATCGTCCTAGCATCTCGCCACGTCCGTCCTTGGACATGAGAGTCCAGCCGCGTCTTAGAAGCTGTAGCGGGCCGTCAGTTTGAAATTGCGTGGGTCGCCGTAGACGTCGTACGGTTCATAGCCCCCGTTGGCGATGCTGACGTAATAAGTACGGTCGAACAGGTTGTTTACGTTGAACTGCAAATCCAGTTGCTCGCTGGCCTTGTAGCCTGCCACCAGGCCGGCCACGGTGTACGAGCCCTGTCGATTTTGCCATGCACTGCTACCGCTGCCTCCCGCGGTGCGGATCTGGCTCTGCTGGTAAACATCACCGCCAATGCGCCAGCGTTGCAGGTCGCCGGGTAGGCTGTAGATCGTGGAGAGCTTGAATAGCTGACGCGGCAGTCGGCGGTTGAAGTCCTGGCCTTCCAGGGTTGCATTGGCGTCGTTGACGTATTTCGTCTGGGTGTAGGTGTACCCAGCGGCCAGTTGCCAGTTTTCGGTCAGGGCGCCCTGAATTTCCAGGTCAACACCTCGGCTGCGCACCAGGCCGGAAGCCTCGTGGCACGAACTGTTGGCGGCTGGACCGCAGCCTTTGACGTCAGGCAATTCCTGGGCGCGATTCTTCTGATCAATCTGGAAAACAGCGAGGCTGGCGTTCAGTGCGCCATCGAAGTATTCGCCCTTGATACCCACTTCGTAGTTCTCGCCCAAGATAGGCTCGATCACTTGCCCACCGAGGCCTTTTTCGGTCTGTGGCTTGAAGATATCGGTGTAGCTGACGTAGACCGAGTGATTGGCGTCCAGGTCATAGACCAGGCCGGCATAGCGGGTCAAATTGCGCGTGACCTTGTAGCTGCTTGCGGGGGTGGCCCTGCTTTCGAATTCGTACCAGTCCAGACGACCGCCGAGAATCAGCGACAGAGGTTCGGTCAAGCGCAGGCGGGTGCTGGCATAGAGACTGTCCTGAGTCGTCGTCTCGAGGCGGCCGTCGGGGCCTTTGACGATATTGGGCTTGGTATGACCACGTGGGTCCCACGCGAACAGATCGACGTTGCTGTCGATGAACCTTTCCCAAATATTACCGGTACGATAATCCAGCTGGCGCTTGCTGAGGCCCATGCTGAAGTCATGTTCTTGACCCAGCAACTGGAAGGGGCCGCTGAGGGCCAGGTCATAACCTCTTTCCTTCTGCTCCATGGCTTGCGTCCATAGATAGTGGCGGTTGTATCCCCATATGGAAGAGGCCAGTACGTCATTGTCGGTCGTCGACTGCATGGCTGCCATGCGCAGCTTCCAGTCGTTGGCGAAACCGTGCTCCAGGGTCGCGAAATAACCGGTGGTGCGGTTGTTCATGTATTCATAGTCGTGTCCCAGGAACGTGTCCCGGGGTAGCCCTAGATGGCCACCGCCACGGGCCATGGGCAACCCGCCCCAGACGTAGTTGGTGTAGTCCTTCTGCCGATAGGCGCCCAGTGTCAAAGTGGTGGTATCAGTCAGGTCGGCGTCTACCACGCCGTAGTACAGGTCCGCGTCACTTTCCACCGACTCGCGGAAGCTTTTCGAGTCTTGCCGCGAGAGCACGGTACGGGCGCGCAAAGTGCCGCTTTCATTGAGTGGGCCGCCAATGTCCAGGGTGCTGCTGTAATCGTCCCAACTGCCAGCGCTGCCGGTGAGCACCGCCTGGAACTTATGTGTCGGGCGTTTACGCACCAGGTTGATGGCGGCCGCAGGGCTGCCGGCGCCTTGGGCCAGGCCGGTGGCGCCGCGAACGATTTCCACCCGGTCATACATGGCCAGGTTGGCTTCGCTGCTGGGCAGGTAGGTGAGGAAGCTGGTGGGAAAACCGTCGTACATGACGGTGTCGACGTCAAACCCGCGCGCGCTGAAGGTGGGGCGCGCCACGCCGCCGGAGTTATTGAGGAAAATCCCCGGCGCGCTTTGGGCCACATCACTGATGGTGGTCATGGCCTTGTCGTCCATGCGTTTGCGCGTGACCACGCTGACCGACTGTGGCGTTTCACGCAAGGTCAAGGGCAGCTTGGTGGCGGTCTGCATGGCGCCGGTGGTATAGGAACCGGTGTTCTCGGTCGTTTCGCCCATCTCCTGGCCGACGATTGCCGTTTCCCCCAATTGCAGGGTGCTGCTCGATTCGGGAGCCTTCTCCAGCATCACGCTGTTCGCGCCGGTCGCGCGCCAGGTCAAGCCGCTGCCTTTCAATACTTCAGCCAGTGCCGCCTCTGGCTCTTTGGGGCCGACCACCCCAAGGCTGTTTTTGCCGGCTACCAACGTGCCATCCACTATCACCTGTAAACCGCTTTGGGCAGCCAGGCGGTTCAGCGCGCTCGCCAAGGGTTGCGGTGCGATATTGAATGAGTGGGGATCAGCAAACGCCAGGCCGGATATCAGCACGCACAACAATGTAAGCGGGGCTGCGGACAAAGATTTTATTGGCAAACCTTCAGGTAACGGATGCTGCATCAGTGCTCCCCCTAATACGAAACATTATCATTCTAGGGAGGGAAGACGGGTGACACGCCAACACCCGTAAAAATAGTCAAGTCTTGGAGGAGATCACCAGCAGATAGTCGGTGTAGCGCTCGATCTTGAGGGGGAAGACTTTCTCCAGCGTCGCCAGGCCGTCGTCCAGGTCGTCGAGTTGAAAGGTGCCGCTGACTTTGAGTGCGCCCAGGCTCGTGTCCCGTATCAGGATGATCCCCGGACGATAGCGTTCGACCTGCTCAAGCACCTGCGCAAGCGGCGTCATTTCGAAGACCAGGCGACCCTGCTCCCACGCCAGTATCGTGTCGACGACCACACTCTGCTTGGCGCCCAGGCCATCGGCACGCCCACCCACGGTTTCGCCAGCGCTGAGCGTCACCTTGTCAGGCGCATTGGTGACAGCCACACGCCCGCGGCGCACCGTGACATCCACGTGCTCTCCATCACGGCGCACTGCGTAGATCGTGCCCAGGGCCGTAGCGCTCAGGGCCCCTGCCTGCACACTGAAGGGCCGTTGTGGGTCCGGCTTTACATCGAACACGGCCTCGCCCTTGCGCAGGGTAATGCGGCGCCCATCGTCAGTGAAATTCACATCAACGGCGCTGTTGGCATTCAAGGTGATGTGAGAACCATCAGCAAGCGTGACCTGGCGACGCTCAGCGGTGCCGGTGTAATAGTCTGCGTCCAACGCCATGTATTGCGCCCATGCCACGCCGAGCCCGAGTACCAACGATGCTGCGATACCCATTGCCCACACGCGTCGCGACGACGGCCGTGCTGCGGCACGAGGCTCGGCCAGATGTGCGCTTAAACTCCACAGCCGACGCGCCTCGACAAACGCCTGCTGATGCTCCGGTGCCTGTTCGCACCATGCCCGCGCCGCGGCCACATCAGAGGGCTGCACCGAGCCCGAGGTAAGGCGAATCACCCACGCGTGGGCAGTGCGCTGGACTTCGCTAATGGATTGGGGGGTGTCGGATTGATCATGCATACCGGCTATCGTTGCAGGCATTGGCTGAGAAAGTCGAGAGTAATAGCTAATTGTTTTTCCACCGTACTTACAGATACCTGCAGTTGAGAGGCTACTTCCTTATGGGGAAGGTTGCGCAGCCGGCACAGGGTAAATATCTCCTGGCACTGGATAGGTAAGCGGTGCAAAGCGGCGGCCATTGCGGCGAGTTCCTGTTGCGCTACCACGACATCGAACAGAGCCGGGCTTTCGCCCGTTACCTCGTAAAGGTAGGCGGTGCCTTCGTCGAGGCGCTCCCGTGTTTGCCTGCTGCGTGCATGATCAATCGCCAAGTTACGGGCAATTTTAAAGATAAAGCCGCGTAGGTTGAGCACCGGTTTACGGGGTGGCTGACGGAGCAGGCGCAGGTAGGTTTCCTGAGTCAGATCGGCAGCAGTCTCAGGATTGCGCAACTGACGATGAAGAAACGAACGCAACTCGGTGGCATGGGCCCGAAACGCCACCTCAAGCTCTTCGGTGGTCATGCTCGACATTGGCAGAGATCACGCAGAGGAAAGCCCCGTACTTTAATGATAGCGCTTCGCATTAACAATCTTTTCTTGGGCTGCCAGCTTGATCGGCCTATGACTGGAAATGGCAGCGTCTGGCAGAGTGCGGCCAGGGGATGAGTCTGCTGACCCGTGGGCTGTTGGGCAGTTTGTGTTCGGCCAGCCATGACCGGGCAATTGCATGTCGACTAAAGAAACCTTGCCGCTCATGGTCAGGTTCAGCTGGCCATGGCGCATCAGGATGAGCTCCCTGTTCACTGTGTTTACGTCCTTGTGTTGCTGGTGGGGCGGGTGAAGGATGAGTGCTTACGCGCAGTTAAAGTCAGGTGGCTACTGGGTAGGCAGAACATTGAGTCGGGAGGGTACCAACTGGACAATAGTCGCGCGGCATCCCGAAAAAATAATCAGGGCTTTTATAAAAGGCAATGAGCCACTAGCCCATCTGTGCTAGTTCTCCCGCGAACGAATCAATGTTAACTTTTGGGCTTTATTTTTGTGGTGAAAGAGGCTTCTTTTTAGTGCCTTCTCTAAAAGTTTATTGGTCCGGAAATTAATTAAATCCCCGTTCCCCAGCGAAGCCGAAGTTAGGGTTGCGCTCAACCCTATTGCAACTAAGGAGAGTGCTCATGAATTACCGATGCCTGCTGCCCATGCTCTTGCTGGCTGGTTGTGTTTCGCAACCCAATCATCAGGGTGTCAATTGGGGAGATGGCGCTTGCCCCAAACCCGCGCCAGAAAGCATTTCGGCCACTAATCATCTGGTGATAGAAGACGGTAAGACACTGAAATGCCAAATCCGCCCTTATGTCTGGAACATGGCTTGCCAAGGGATCGTCGACGCAGGCACTGAAGGCGTTATTTGCCAGGACAATGGGGGGAACCAGATGATTTTCTTGTTTGATGACAAAGGCGTGTTGACTACGCATCGCAGCTTGAAGGCGGGCTAGTGCGGACGTCATGATTGGCTAATCGCCCAGGCGGCCACCGCATGCACCTTATGGGTGCCTGAAGTCAAACCGCAGTAAGGGCTGGCGCTTGTTGCTGGGTTTACATGCCCAAGGTCGGAATGGTCACCTGGCCACATTCTATGAGTTGGCCAGCGGTCACTTGAAGCACATCATTGGGTTTTGCGGCGTATCCGGCAAGAAAGCCGATGGCCAGCAACGCGATACAGAGCAGGGATCTTCTTAAAATCATCGGGAATTCGCTGAGTCATGGGTATGAAAACATGCAGCACTGATTCCAGATTGTGAAAAAGGTTCCTGGCGTGCGGGTTCTGCCAGGCGCCACCTATGAAAGCAGCACCACACGGGCGCTCTCGAATAGCACGGGCCGTACAAGAATCTTGTAGCTGTCAGCATCGAACGACTGCGGTGGCAGGGCCGGCGCCAACCGGGCTTCGGCCTCCGAGGCATAAGTCCCGATGTACCGCCAGTTGTCCACGACGTGGTATTGCTCTATCTGGCCATGGCGTTCATGCAGCGCAATGGCGGCGGGGTACGGCCAGCGATGGACGGCCCAGTGCGCCAACGCCTGTAGCAAACGCTCGGTGTGGGCTGCATGGGTTTCATCGCCCCGGCATGCTCCTGCGCATTTACGGATCTGCGCGCGGAAACAGCCCTTTGCGCTGGGTGGTTCTATGCCCAGCAGGCCATGGCAGAGACGGTGCTCGTCGGCGAGCAGCATCAACGCTTCGATTGCCATGCGTCGGCTGCGAAACAGCCCATACAACTGTGGCCCCTCGGCTAGCGCGGTGGTGTCGATGATCTCGAGTTTGCCGTTGTGCATGCGCAGCGAGCACAGGCGCCGTTGCCGGCGCAGGCGTTTGTTCTTCAAGGGCTGCATCTCTTTGATCAGGCGCGACTCCAGCAACAATGCACCGATTTCCCCTGCGGTCTGCTGGTACTCGATCCGCTGTGCCTGGCGCAACATGCGCGCTTCTTCTGGGTTGCGCAGGTGCGCCAGCAGGCGGCTGCGAAGATCGACACTTTTACCGATGTACAACGGCAGCGAATCGTCTTGTGCGTAGAAAAAATACACGCCGGGCGCACGCGGCGCCGCCTCGGCCTGGGCGCGAAGGTGGGCAGGGTATTCGAAGGATGGGGCGGGAGGAGTCGGGCGTAGAGGCATGCCGAATATAGTGCGGCATGAACCGCAGAAATGGGGTGCCGCCGGTCGGGCGCCGGCGAAACTGCACTCAACTTGCGTTGGGCAGGTTACTGATCCAACGCTTGCCGCCGGGATGACGAATTATGCTTCATTGGGGCCAACTCCATTGGTCGTCAGCGCGACTATGTCATCTCTGCGGTGAATTCTCATCAGCTCTGTGCGGCATTCTCTGGCGAGAAACGTTCTTGTTTGCCCAGGGCTGAGATAAACTCCGCGGATTCTTGAAAGGGAGCCTTGCGGCAATGGAACTGAAATCGTCGAGCAGAAGTATTCGGGTGCTGGGTTGTGCCGGGATAGTGGCCGGTGCGGGTGGGTAAATTCATGCAGCACCTGCGAACCTTGAATCTCGCCATGGAACGCTTTCTGAGTCGGTTTACCCGCACGCAGTTCCTGTGCGCTGCCGTTGCCATCACCGCGCTCAACTTCGTCTTGGACTACACCGTTGCTGCGTATTCCTCGCTCTATCTCTCAATGCTCAGCGGTTGGCTGTTTGCCATGGGTTTTGTGAGGTTCCGGTCTGAACCGTGATGCGTATGTTTGATCACTACCTCAAGCGATGGGACCTGGTCGTCGACGGCGATGCATTCGTCTCGCGCAACGGTAATCTACTGCCCGTTCGCCAGCGTGGCATGCCTGCCATGCTCAAAATCTCCCAAGTGGCCGAGGAGCAGGCTGGCAGTTTGCTGATGGTCTGGTGGGACGGCGAAGGTGCAGCCCCCGTGCTGGCCCCTGACGGCGAGGCCTTGCTCATGGCGCGTGCTTTGGGCTCGGCCTCGCTGATACAGATGGTCAATGACGGCCGGGATGAGGAGGCCACTCGCATCCTGTGTGGCGTAGCTGCGCGCCTGCATGCACCACGGGCCAAGCCGACTCCCGCATTGGTTGCGCTGGAGCAGTGGTTCGAAGCGCTATGGCAAGGGGCGGCCATGCACGGCGGCATTCTTGAGCATTGTGCAAGCACTGCACGTGAACTCCTGGCAGCCCCCCGGGATGTCGCGGTACTGCATGGCGATATTCACCATGGCAACGTGCTGGATTTTGCCGCGTCCGGTTGGCTGGCCATTGATCCCAAGGGCCTCTACGGCGAACGGGGCTTTGATTATGCGAACCTGTTCTGCAACCCCGATGAACGCGCCCTGGTCCCGGAGTACTTTGCGCGGCGGATCGAAGTGGTCGCCAGTGTTTCGGGTATCGAGCGGCGCAGGCTCCTGCAATGGGTGCTTGCCTGGGCAGGGTTGTCATCAACCTGGATGCTTGAAGAGGGGGATGAACCGGGAATCACCCTCGGCGTGGCGCAACTGGCGGCGACGGCACTGCGGTGATCAGTAAGCTGTCGCCATCACCCCCCCTGTAGGAGCTGGCTTGAAGCGATCGCGCAGGACCGGTCGCCGACAAAGTGACTGACCCACCGCCATCGCCGCATAGGTATCTACACAACTTTGCTGCATCGCATAAACCCAGGCAGATAGGTCTGTTGTGGCGAGCGGGCTTGTCGGAACGCCGCATCGCCCGCGCTGGGCTGCGAAGCAGCCCTAGTAAGCCGAATGCGGTGTATTAGATACACTGTAGCGGCTGATTTTGGGGCTGCTTCGCAGCCCAGCGCGGGGCAAGCCCAGCGCGGGGCAAGCCCGCTCGCCACAGGGAAGATCGTCAGTTTCTGAAAGTTGTGTAGATGCCTATGGCCATCGCCGGCAAGCCGCCCTAGATTTTTTTGCCGCCCAGCCAAGCGCGCTGCCTGATCGAGCTCCCTTGTGGCAGCGGATCAGTCGATCCGCGGATGCTGTTGCGCCAGGTTCTCGCGCTTGGCTTCCAGCTCGGCGATCTGCTCGTCCAGGTCTTCGATCTTCTGCTCGATATTGTCGTGATGCTCCTGCAGCAGTTCCCGTGCCTCTTCGATATCCGACGCCGCCGGGGCCGCGCCGCGCAGGGGTTTGTTGGCGGTTTCCTTCATGGTCAGCCCAGTGACCAGGCCCACCACGGCAATGACCATCAGGTAGTAGGCAGGCATGTACAAATCGTTAGTGCTCTCCACCAACCAGGCCACAGCGGTTGGGGTCAGGCCGGCGATCAGCACCGAGATGTTGAACGCACTGGCCAAGGCGCTGTAGCGGATGTGGGTGGGGAACATTGCCGGCAGGGTGGACGCCATCACGCCGATAAAGAAGTTCAGCACCACCGCCAACATCAGCAACCCGGCGAAAATCAGCCCGAGCTTGCCGCTGTTGATCAGCATAAACGCCGGAATCGCCAGAGCCAGCAGGCCGATGCTGCCGGCGATGATAAAAGGCCGGCGCCCGACTTTGTCGCTGATAAAGCCGATCAAGGGTTGCACGAACAGCATGCCGACCATGATCGCGATGATGATCAGCACGCCATGGTTTTCGCTGTAGTGCAGGTTGTGCGTCAGGTAGCTGGGCATGTAGGTGAGCAGCATGTAGTAGGTGACGTTGGTCACGGCCACCACGCCGACGCAGGTCAGCAGGCTGCGCCAATGCTTGGTGGCGACTTCCTTGAACGACACACGCGGGCCGCGGGCCAGGCCTTCGCGGTCGCCCTGTTCGAGCTTTTCAACATGCTGTTGGAAGGCCGGGGTTTCTTCCAGGGCGTGGCGCAGGTACAGGCCGATCATGCCCAGGGGCAGGGCGAGGAAGAACGGCAGGCGCCAGCCCCACTCCTGGAATTGCTCTTCGCCCAGCACGCTGGAGATCACCACCACCACGCCCGCACCGAGCACGAAGCCGGCGATTGAGCCGAAGTCCAGCCAACTGCCGAGGAAGCCGCGCTTGCGGTCGGGGGCATATTCGGCGACGAAGATCGAAGCCCCGGTGTATTCACCGCCCACCGAAAACCCCTGGGCCATCTTGGCCAACAGCAACAGGATCGGGGCCCAGATGCCAATCGAGGCATAGGATGGAATCAGGCCGATGGCAAAGGTGCTGATGGACATGATCACGATGGTGGCCGCGAGGACTTTCTGCCGCCCGTACTTATCCCCCAGCGCACCGAAGAACAGGCCACCCAGAGGGCGGATCAGGAAGGGCACGGAAAAGGTCGCCAGCGCCGCGATCATCTGCACGCCAGGGTCGGCGCCGGGGAAGAACACCTTGCCCAGCACATAGGCCACGAAGCCATACACCCCGAAGTCAAACCACTCCATGGCATTGCCCAGTGCGGCGGCGGTAATCGCCTTGCGCATCTTGGCGTCGTCAACGATGGTGATGTCGTTCAACCCGATTGGGCTGACGCTTTTCTTGCGTGATTTCATACAGGTCACTCTGTCACTGAACGGTGTCGATGCCATTGTTTTAATGGCATGGTCTATTCGGTCAGATACATGAGGACACGAAATAATTCACCGCTTTATGTTTTTTTTCCTGTAGGCGCCGGCTTGCTGGCGATGCTCCTCGACGATAACGCGAGACAACTGACCTGATCCCAGGCAATCCGCGCGCCATTGTGGCTCGCACACCCCGCAGGCAAGGGCGCTTTTAGTCCCAATCCTATTTGCTTCTTTTTTGGCACTGATAAGCTTTTTTCCTGGAAAAGTATCGGGAAATTCTTGTCATGATCGTAAATGCCGCCGTACCCAACGAGTTCAACGCCCTGCGCGTTATCACGTTGGCAACCGACGCCACCTGTGCCAATCGGCTAGCCGGCGCGTTGAGCAGTATGGGCGTGACCGCGCTGACCAATGCTCAATCGTTGAGCGACGTGCAGACATGGCTGGTTGAGCAGCCGGTGGACGTTATCGTCTGCGAAATTCGTCCGGGGTGTGATGATGGGCTGATGCTGCCAAGCCTGCTCAAGGGCCTGCACGAAGCCGGCACCGTGGCGCAGTTGCCGAGCATCTTCTGGACCGGTGAAACCACGTTGAATGCCCAGGTGCGCGCTGCAGAAGAGGACGGCGTGGTGTCCCCGCATGCCGACACCCAGCAGCGCTGGATCAAGCACATGGGCGGGGTCGCCATCAGTGCGCTGGAGTCTCATGCACGATTGGCCCGGGCCGCAGGGATTCTGGTGGAGATCCTGCGTGAAGGCGCAACCCTGGAACTGGGCGATGCCCTGCGAGCCGTGGTGCTGACCCGCGCGAAACCGGACCCGCAGTTACACATGACCACATTCGACGCCTTGGCCGAGGATGAAGTGATCAATGCGCTGACCACGGGGGAGGGGTTGCGCTTTGTGTTCCAGCCACAATTCGAACTGTTGAGCCGGCGTGTAGTGGGGGCCGAGGCACTGGTGCGCTGGAAGCACCCGCGCTTTGGAGAAATCCCGCCGTCGGTGTTGATGCCGTTGGTCAACCGCCTAGGCCTGGACCTGCTGCTGTTCAGCCTGGTGGAGATGTGGAGCATCAGGGCGATGCTGGCGCTCAAGCGTGAAAACATCCTGATCCCCATCGCCGTGAACGCCTCGGCCAAAACCCTTTGCACCCCGCACTTTGCCGACCGTCTCGCCACGCGGATGCAGCAGGCCGAGTTACCGAACCGCTTGCTGAAAATCGAGCTTACCGAGGACGTACCCGAGCCGGATGAACTGCATCTTTCAGCCTCGCTGACGGCGATCCGCGCCAAGGGCTTCCAGGTGTCCCTGGATGATTTCGGTACGGGCGCGGCCACCCTGAATCTGTTGGCGAACCTGTCGTTCGATGAGATGAAAATCGACGGCTCGTTCGTGCGTGCAGTAGAGCAGCACTCCTCATCACGCAAGGTGATTGCAGGCATCGTCAGCTGGGCCGGCCTGCTGAATCTGAATCTGGTGGCCGAGGGCATCGAGGATGAGTCCACAATCCCTTTGTTGCACCGCTTGGGCTGCCGCGTCGGGCAGGGTTATGCGCTGGCGCGACCGATGGAAATCGAGGCTTTTTTGAGCTTCCTGATTCAGCGCAATAAATATCAATAAATAGACTTGTGTTTGCCTGTCTGCCCTGCTGATGTTGTTTTTAGGAGTACTCTTATTTCCATTTTTTCATCGGTGACTTAAATTCACCCTCGTCGAATTTTTTAAATTATCTGCCGCTGGAGTTAATCAATCTGACTATTCAATAATTATTGTTGAAGGTCATTGATTTCAAAAAAAACGACTGTTCGCCTGGCAACTTCAAATTTGCCAGTGCGTAGTGTATTGCGTGATCGAAAGTTCGCCTGCTGCTTTTTAATGTGCGCTTGCTCAGTTGCACGGATGGAATTGACGTTGTAAGCCCGTCTGCAATGACGGCAACTTACCAATGATGAGGCGGAGTTGTTTTTCATCTTTTTGCTCGTTATATAGAGTGTCCTGTGATCTATGAAACGCTTACAAATTGCTTTGCTGGATGATCATGCAATCGTGCGACATGGCCTGGTCAATCGTTTAGTGCAGGAACCTGATTTTGAAGTGGTCGGTGTCTACGCCCGCACGCGTGAACTGTTGGCAGGGCTGGCCAAGGCTCCGGCGCAGGTGCTGTTGCTGGACTATGTCCTGGGGCCCAGCGAGTTGGACGGTGTTTTACTGATTCGAGCGTTGCGGGTGAAGTTTCCACAATGCCGCATCCTGGTATTTTCCACCCACCATGATGCCGCCACCGTGATCCTGGCCTTGCGCGTAGGTGCTCGGGGATTTCTCGGCAAGAGTGAAGACATGGGCCAGTTGATCGATGCCGTCCGGCTGGTGGCATCGGGCGTGGTCTACCTGAGCCCGGACATGGCCTACCGGGTTGCCGAGGCCACTGCGGTCAACTATGACGGTGAAGTCCGCAACCGTGAGGATGCCCTGCGCTTTGTCAGCCTGTCCGCTCGCGAGCAGGAAGTGATCCGCTGTTATCTGACCGGCATGACCATCACCGAGATTGCTGAGAAATTCAATCGCAGCATCAAGACCATCAGTTCCCAAAAGGCCTCGGCTTTTCGCAAGTTGGGCGTGATATCCAACAACGAGTTATTCAAGATCAAGCACCTCATTGAAGGCGTCTGAACCCGCCACCCACGCGCCGTGTGATTTGCTGGTTGTTGCATATACTTACGAGCGTGCCAGACGTTGTAGCGGTGGGTTACCCCTGTTTTTCGGCAGCGCGGTGTGCGCTGGGCTGAGTGGGCTCGATCACGATGAAACCTATACGTATTGCTTTGTTGGATGATCACGCGGTTGTTCGACATGGTCTGGCCAATACCCTGGCGGCCGAGGCGAACTTTGAAGTAGTGGGCATTTATGAGCGCAGCCGGGACTTGATCGCCGGCCTCGCCACGGCGCCTGCAGACTTGCTGCTACTGGACTTTTCCCTGAGTCCCGAAGAGTTGGACGGCGTGTCATTGATCCGCGCCTTGCGGGTCAAGTTTCCCGATAGCCACATCCTTGTATTGTCCACCCACCATGACCCGGCGACCGTGGGCTTGGCCATGCGTGTCGGGGCGCGCGGGTTTGTCGGCAAGGGCGAGGACATGGGCCAGTTGGTCAAGGCCATCCGTAAAGTCGCGGCGGGGGCGGTGTACCTGAGTCCCGACATGACCTATCGCCTTGCCGAAACCGTCACCAGCGATACCCGCAAGGGCCCTGGCGAGGTGCCGGACGCGCTGATCCTGGCGGAGTTGACCAGTCGCGAGCAGGAGGTGATTCGGTGTTACCTGGCGGGCATGACCATTACCGAAATCGCCGAGAAATTCAACCGCAGCATCAAGACCATCAGCACCCAGAAAACCTCGGCGTTTCGCAAGCTGGGAGTCACTTCGAACAACGAACTGTTCAAGCTCAACAAGATCATTGGTTCGCCATGAGGCAGTGGTTATGGGGGAGTGTGCTGTTGTGGTTGATAGGAGGAGCGCCTGCTCTCGGCGCGGATGTGGTTCAACTGAGTGAACAGGAGCAGCAGTGGATTCAACAACACCCGGTGCTACGGGTGGGGGTGGCGGAGGGGCTGATTCCATTCGAGTACCTGAGTGACGGGCGACTGCAAGGGCGTTCGGCGCAGTACCTGCAATTTGTGACCGATGCCACGGGCCTTGAATTCACCTACGTGCCAGGAAAGACCACGCAGATACGCGAGCAGATGCTCCTCGATGGCCAGGTCGATCTGTTGTCCTCTTACCTGCGCTTCAGGTCTGAGCGGGCGACCAAGGGCCTTACCGCGCTGACCTACCACACCACTTCGCCGATCATCGTGACCCGTGTCGACGGCCTCGATATCTTTGACATCGACCAACTGCAAGGCAAAACCGTGATGGTCCCCGACGTGGATCATTACGATGAGATAGTCAGTGAAACAGGGGCCAAGGTCACGCTGATCAAAAGCCGATCGGCCCTGGAAATGCTGACCCGTGTCGAGGACGGCAGTGCCGACGCGGCCATCGCCTCGGAAACCTTCCTGATGCCCTATCTGTACCGCCAGTTCCAGGGCATCCTCGAAGTTTCAGGCGTGGTCGGTAGCCAGGCGCTGGATGTCAGCATGGCGGTTCGCTCGGACCAGGCCATGCTGATCTCGATCCTCGACAAAGTCCTGGGGTCAATCACCGCCGAGCAACGCCGAGTGATCTATAGCCACTGGTATCACGACCTCGACCTGAATGTCCCAACCTTGCTTACCCTCTACAAGCACTTCTTGCATGTCCTGGTCATGGGCGCGTTGGTGCTCGCCAGTTTGTGTGTGCTGGTCTATCGCGGCCATCGCCGGCGGCGTCAGGCCGTACGCAACGAGCAGGAAAAAACCATGTTCCTGGCCGTCATGGGCCATGAAATACGTTCGCCTATGAATGCCGTGCTGGCGGCCATGGAATTATTGGGGCACACCCGGCTCAATGAGCAGCAGCGCCACTTTGTGCACCTTGCCAATGGCGGCGCCAACGCATTGGTGCGGTTGCTGGATACCGTGCTGGACACCCCAGGCTCGGGTGCGCGGGCGTTGCGCCTGAGCATTGAACCGACCGATGTGACCGCGCTGGTGCAAGGCGTAGTTGGCTTGCACCGCCTGCGCGCCCGGGAAAAGCACCTGAGCCTGAACGTGAGCATCCACACTACGCTGCCCATGCTGTTACTCGACAGCTCCCGCCTGACGCAGATCTTTCATAACTTGCTATCCAATGCCATCAAGTTCACCGATGCCGGTGGAGTCGATATCAAGCTGTGCCTGGTGGGCTCGCAGGCCGACGGCCAGCAATTACAAGTCAAGGTGCGCGATACCGGGATCGGTATGAGCGACGCGGTGCAGGCATCGTTGTTCCGGCCGTATGCCCAGGCCACTCACTCTTACAAGCGCTCCGGTGGTACCGGGCTGGGCCTGGTGATCTGCCAGCAGTTGGCCAACTTGATGCAGGGTTCGTTGACGCTCAACAGTGAACCGGGGGTTGGTACCACCATCATCCTCTGCGTGCCGGTGACGGTTGCACCGCAGATTACTGAACAACCGCAGATTCAGCCGTCCGCGCCTCAGGCCGTGACGGGCGGCCTGCAGATCCTGGTAGTGGAAGACACCCTGGCCAATCAGGAAGTACTGCGGGCGCAGATCGCTGGCTTTGGCTGCGCGGCCGTGATCGCCGCCGATGCCGCCCAGGCCCGCAGCTTGTTTGGGGAGCGAGCTTACCAATTGATCCTGATGGACTGCGACCTGCCGGACCAGGACGGTTACAGCCTGGTGCGCGAACTGCGTGAGTTCGAGCGCGATTTGGGGCGTCCACGCTGCCCGATCATCGCTATTTCTGCCTTGACCGGTGAACCGCATCTGAAACGCTGCTTGGAGGCGGGTATGGACGCAGCCTTGAGCAAGCCGATACGCCTGGGGCAACTGCGCGAGGTGATTGAGCGTTGGTGCGACGTCAAACTGGCGGCACCCCGTGCGAGCCTGATGGCTCCACAGCTGGATCAGGCGGCGATCAATCGGGAAATGGCCAGTGACATCGGCAGCCTGATCAAGGCCATCGCGCTGTGTGACCGGCCCAGTGCGGTCCATGTTGCCCATCGTCTGCACGGGGCCGCACTGATCATGGAGTGGTTGGCCCTGGGGCAGAGTGCCGAGCATCTGGAGCGCCTGTTGCGTGGGCCGCAGGGCTGGGATAACCCTGCCTATGCCCAGGCCCTGCGGGCGTTGGTTGAGCATTGGCAGGCCTTGGGCGGGAATGCGACCCTCGACGTGCTGCCACCCAATCGGCCCGCGCGAGTGACGCAGCGATGAGCGCCTTCCTGCAACGCCTGCTGTTGCTGGCAATCCTGTTGTGCAACCTGAGTGGGGCGTCACACGCCAGCCCGACGCCGATGGAGTTGACCCAGCAGGAGCGTGATTGGATTGCCGCCCACCCGGTGCTGCGTGTTGGCGTATTCGATAACTTGCTGCCTTTTGAATACATCAGCAACGGCCAGCTCAGAGGCTTGTCAGCCAAATACCTGAGGGTGATTGCAGCGCGCACGGGCTTGCATTTCGAACCTGTCACCACCACTACGCGCAGCGCCCGCAAAGACATGTTGATCAGCGGCGAAGTCGATATATTGCCCACCCGGCGCCGCGACGATGACCCGGCAAAGGATCTCGGGATGCTGTACACCACGCCCTACAACACAAGTTCGACGATTATCGTCAGTCGGTTTGGCGACCAACCTTTTGCCGACCTGGAGTTACTCGCCGGCAAGCGGGTGGTGATGCTGGGTCGTGAGGAGGACTATGTCGCGTTCTTGAGGCATAAGGCCCCGGGGATAACCGTTGTCTCTGCGCTGAATGCGGTGGACATGATGGCGATGGTCAAGGATGGTCGCACGGATGCGGCGATTGCTTCGGAATGGCTGCTGATTCCCTACCTGTCTCGCCAATATCATGGGGTGCTGCAGATTTCAGGTGTGCTTCCAATGCTGCATACCGGTGTGAGCATGGCGATACGGGACAGCGATGTGCTTCTGCTGTCCATCCTGGACAAGGCGCTGGCGTCCATCAGCGGCGATGAGCGCAAGGCGATCTATGATGCCTGGTTTGTGGAGATGGACCTGGACATACCCACGGTCAAGGCTATTGCCGAGCATTACCAGGGCGAGTTGTGGCTGTTACTGGTGGTGGTGATAGTGCTGCTTGCATTGGTCTTGCAAAGTCGTCTGCAGCGTCGCCACGCCATGAACAGCGAGCGGGAGAAGGCGATGTTTCTGGCAGTCATCAGCCATGAGGTGCGTTCGCCGATGAACGCCGTGCTGGCTGCCGTCGAACTGCTTGAGCACACCCCTCTCGACGAGCGGCAACGACACTTCACCGCGTTGGCCAATAGCGGCGCCAATACCTTGCTGCGGTTGGTGGATGATGTGTTGGACATCTCCAAGATGGAAGCCGGGCAACTGGCCCTCAATCTTGAACCGGTGGACCTCTGGGCGCTGGTCTTGCGGATAGTGGGCGAGCATCGAGCCCAAGCGCAGGAAAAGGGCCTCGAGCTGCTCGTCACCGGCGAGCGTCCCGGTGATCCGCTGTTGCTGGACGAGCTGCGTCTGGCGCAGGTGCTGCGCAACCTGATCGGTAACGCCGTCAAGTTCACCGAGATCGGCCGGGTAGAGGTGCAGTTGCAACTTTTGGCGGCGCCTGCGGTAGAGGTGCGGCACCTGGTGATTCGAGTCATCGACACGGGCATAGGCTTGTCCGAACAGGCGCAATCCTCGCTGTTCCGGCCTTACGCCCGGGCCAAGCAATCCTATCGGCGCACTGGCGGTACCGGCCTGGGCCTGGTGATCTGCCGGCGCCTGGTGAGGCTGATGCGCGGCGAGTTGGTGCTCAGCAGCCTGCTGGGCGTCGGGACCCAGGTCGAAGTGAGAGTGCCCGTTGAACTGGCTGCATCTCACCACTTGCCGGCGAACGAGCCTGCCATACCTGAGGCCGGTAACGGTTTGCAGGTGCTGGTGGTGGATGACTCGTTGCCCAGTCGGCAAATGTTGCAGGCACAGCTCGCAAGCCTTGGCTGCGGCGCGCTGCTGGCGGCGGATGCAGCCCAGGGGCTGGCGCTGTTCAGCACCCATCGGGTCGATATGGTGTTGATAGCGTGTGATTCGCCAGAGAGTGATGAGCGTATGGCTGGCGCGTTTCGTCAGCTGGAGCGCGAACACGAACGCTCATACTGCCCGATCATCGCCGTCTCGACAGTTGCCGGGAATGAATACCTTCAGCGTTGTTTTGATGCCGGTTTAGATGGCGTAATGACTAAACCCATCCAACTGGCCAAGTTGCAGCAGATGATTGAGCTCTGGTGCGAACTCCCCCAGGCCCCGCCAGTTGAAAGGAGTCTGGAGCCGGCGGCGACACCGGAGGCGCTGCGCAAGGAACTCAACAGCCTGATAGAGCGGCTCGCCTTGCGCGATCGCAGCTTGGCGTTGGACGCAGCGCAGAGACTGCACTCTGCCGCGTTGGAAGTGGGTTGGGCAGACTTTGCAGCGATGGCGCAGCGTATCGAAGTGCTGTTGCAAGATGAACTGAGCTGGCCTGCAGAGGCTATCGCGGGCCATGCCCGCAGCCTGCTTGAGCACAGGGGTGGGCTTATTGGCGGGGGCTAGGCTGGATGCGGGCTTCAGCGCTACATAGCGGGTGCTTTTTATTTCGTGTGCTTAACCATTGATAAGTATTGGCAGGGCTGCTTTTTAGGAGTGCTCCTATTGACGGAGTGTGGCTGTTATTTCAATAAAGACAGCGCGCAACAGTAAGTTTTAGTGGCGTTGAAAGTGTAAGAAAGGTGAGGCGTTCAATGGTTTTTCAGAGCACTCCTATATGGAGTTTGATGCGCCGTCCCTAAACTTAATCCTGCAACAACACAGAAGCTCTCCGATAAACGGAAGCTTTACAACTTACTGTAGAACATCGCTCTCTCGGAGTTACTCATGAATTACAAAGCCCGCGCCCTCGCTGTACTGGTCGCTGCCACAGTCTCTTGCGCTGCTCTGGCTTCGGACGGCAAAATCGATTTCAACGGCGAACTCAAAGCCGAAACCTGTCAGGTAGCAGTGAACGGTGCCAGCGGTGCGAGCGGCACGACCGTCACGCTGCCAACCATCTCCACTGCTTCCCTGGCTGCCGCAGGTCAAGTGGCCGGCCAGACAGGTTTCAACATCGAGTTGAGCAAGTGCTCGGCCGCGATCAAGACCGCTGCTGCATTCTTTGAAGCGGGCGGCAGTGTTGATCCGGTCAGCGGCAACCTGAAGAACGTGAGCGGTTCTGCCACCAAGGTTCAACTGCAACTGGTTGACGCCACCAATGGCGCAAAAATCCAGGCCGGCAACACCGCGCAGGTCACGTCCACCAGCCGTATCGATGTCGACGCTACCACCACCTCTGCCACCCTGCCGTACGCTGTCCAGTACTTCGCCCAGGCGGCTACTACTCCGGGCACCGTTGTCAGCTCCGTGACTTACTCCATCAACTATCAGTAAGTCGCAGGCCATGGACACACGCCCTGTTGATGTTTCAAGGGGCGTGCTTCCATGCGGCAACGGGATTGCTTTATGTCTTGCTCACTTGCATTCAAGCAACTGCTCCTGGCAGGGATGGCGACACTGATGTGTTCCCAGGCCTTGGCTGGGGTAGTGATTACCGGAACCCGTCTGATCTACCCGGCGGACCAGAAAGAAATCACCGTAAAACTCAATAACAACGGCACGCAGCCGGCGTTGACCCAATCGTGGATCGACACCGGCGACGTCAAATCGACCCCGACCAGCTCCCAGGCGCCGTTCCTGCTTTCGCCACCGGTGGCGCGCATTGATCCGACCAAGGGCCAAAGCCTGCGGCTGATGTTCACAGGGGCTCCCTTGGCCCAGGACAAAGAGTCGGTGTTCTGGCTTAACGTGCTGGAAATTCCGCCCAAGCCTGAGGCCGGCACCGACCTCAATACCCTGCAAATGGCGTTTCGCTCACGGATCAAATTGTTCTACCGCCCGAGCGATTTGCCGGGCACTGCCAGTGAGGCGATTGAGCAGGTGCAGTGGCAACTGGTGCCGGCGCGTGACGGGCAAGGCCTGGCGTTGCAGGCGTTCAACCCGACGGCGTTCTATGTCTCGCTGGTTGAACTGGAACTGGTGGCTGGCGCCCAGCGTGAGCGCAGTGAAGACGGCATGATCGCTCCGGGTGAAACCCGGCAGTTCGTACTGCCCGCGCTCAAGGCACGACCAGCCGGCGATGCCCAGGTGGAGTTCAACGCCATCAATGATTACGGCGCACTGGTCCCGACTCGGAAACCACTCCAGCGCTGATCAATCCCTGACGTTTTTACTCGCGAGTCACTTATGTCGACCTCTTTCAGCTGCAGGTTTTTTCTGCGGGCGCGGCCTCGCTTCGCCTTGAATCCGCTCACGGCCTTGATCCTCAAGGTGCTGGCCGTTGCTCCAGGCGTAATGGCCGTGCAGGACGCACTGGCGCAAGAGGTGCAATTCAATGACGCGTTCCTGCCTGAGGACTCGCGCAATCTCGACCTTGATGCCTATCAGGCTGGCAACCCGGTGATGCCGGGGCAATACCGTGCAGACGTGATTCTTAACGGGCAGTTGAACAGCCGCCAGGATATCCGTATCGAGGCCCAGGCCGACGGCAGCAAGCCAGTGGTGTGCATGACCCGTGGCTTGCTTGAGCGCCAGGGCGTGGAGATGTCCAGCCTGTCACCCGAGGCCAGCCTGGCCCTGGACAGCCAGGGCTGTGCAGCGCTGGGTACGCTGATCCCGAGCGCCACCGCGACCTTCTCGCCAGACAACCAGGCCCTCGACCTGAGCATCCCGCAAATGGTGCTCAAGCGAAATGCGCGCGGTTATGTCAGCCCCGAGTTGTGGGACCGTGGCGTCACCGCCGGTATGCTCAGCTACAACTTCAGCGGCAACCGTAACCACACCCGCAGCGGCAATTCCGACTCGGCGTTCCTGGGGCTGCAGGCCGGTCTCAACCTGGGCGACTGGCGCTTGCGCCACAATGCCTCGATGAATTGGCAGTCGCGCCTGGGTACCAATTACCAGGCCCTGGACACTTACGTCCAACGCGATATCACTGCGCTGAAAAGCCAGTTGACGGTGGGCGAGTCCAACACCACCGGGGAGATCTTCGACACCTTGTCGTACCGTGGCGTGCAACTGGCCAGTGACGACCGCATGTTGCCCGAATCCATGCGCGGCTATGCCCCGGTGATCCGTGGCATTGCCCGCACCAACGCGCGGGTGACCATTCGCCAGGCCGGCAACATCCTGCTGGAAACCACCGTGGCCCCGGCGCATTTGTGATCGATGACCTGTACTCCACCGGCTACGGCGGCGACCTCAACGTGAGCGTGGCCGAGGCCGACGGCACCGAACAGAACTTCATTGTGCCGTATGCCTCGGTCAGCCAATTATTGCGCCCTGGCACCTCGCGTTTCAGCCTGACTGCAGGTGAAACCCGCAACAACTACGTCGACCAGCAGTCGCGTCTGTTGCAAGGTACTGTGCAGTATGGCCTGAACAATACCTTCACAGGCTTTGCCGGCATGCAGTCAAGTGATGACTACACCGCGGTGCTTACCGGCCTGGCATTTGGTACGCCCATCGGGGCCATGGCCGTCGACTTGACCCACGCGAAGACTGACCTGGCCACCGGTGCCGCCAAAGGGCAGAGCATGCGCGTGTCCTACAGCAAGAACGTGCTGAGTACCGGTAGTAACTTCTCCGTTGCGGCCTATCGGTTTTCCACCAGCGAATACCTGGATTTCAGCAACGCCATACAGCTGCTTGATGCCGAGAAAAGTGGCTGGGACACCAGCATGTTCGGGCGCCCGCGTAGCCGTTTTTCGGTGACCGCTGACCAGAGTCTCGGAGAATGGGGGCAAGTGGCAATCAGTGGTTTTGCGCAGAACTATTGGAACCTTCCGGGCAGTGACTTGCAGTACCAGTTCAGCTACAGCAAGCAGTTCAATCGCATCAGCTTCAGCGTGAACGCCAACCGCAGCCGCATGGGCCTGGGCGATATGCAAAACAGCTTCTTGCTGACCATGAGTATGCCGCTGGAATTTGGTGCGTCTGGCCACAGCCCGCAAATCACCGCGCAGGTGGGGCGTGATAGCGAAGGCAACTACAGCGAACAGGCCGGCATCAGCGGCACCGCTGGCGATGACCGCCAGTATGGCTACGGCGCAACCTTCGGCCATGATGGCGCCAGCAACAGCAAGAGCGCAGCCCTCAATGGCCAGTACACCGGCGCAAGGGCCATGCTCAGTGCTGCCCTGGGCCGTGGCGATGGCTATACCAGCGCCTCGGTGGGCGCCAGCGGCACGGTGGTGGCCCATGCCGCCGGCGTAACCATGACGCCGTATCGTGTTGAAACCATGGCGGTAGTCAGTGCGCCGGGTGCCGAAGGCGCCAAGGTCTCGGGGTATCCAGGGCTCAAGCTCGACAGCCGCGGTAACGCCGTGGTGCCGTACCTGCGTCCTTATGAATTGAACGAAGTGGCAATCGACCCGATCGGCAGCTCGCTGGATGTCGAACTCAACGAAACCAGCCAGCAAGTGGCCCCGCGTGCCGGCGCCGTGGTGCACCTCAAATACACCACCAACCAGGGTCGCGCGGTGTTGCTCAACGTGCGCCTCGACGATGGCAGCAGCCTGCCCTTTGGTGCGGGCGTGACCGATGCCGAAGGCACGTCGGTGGGCATGGTCGGGCAGGGCGGTCAGTTGTACGCCCGGATCAAGCCTGAAACCCGCCAGTTGCTGATCAACTGGGGCAGCAAGACCCATCAGCAGTGCGCGCTGGTGATCCCGGCCGGCCCCGGCGAGGGGCAGCAGTTGCAGCAGTTGGACGCCGTATGTGCGGCCGGTAAACAGGTGGCTGGCAGCGTACAGCCCAACACTCTTCAAAAGGTACAGTTATGAACATCGGCGCTTTGATCAAGGCGGGCCTGGCCGTCGGCGCATTGTGGGCGGTGGCCGGGACGGCCATGGCGGTCACGTGCACCTACATGGACGGTATTCGCCCGGCCGTGGGCTCCATGCCATTGCAGGTTTCGGCGATCACTGTCGGGCGCGATGTGCCAGTGGGTACTGAAGTGTATCGCCAGAAATTCAGCATGGCGTCAGGCCAGGCGCCCAAGCTTGAGTGCCTCTACGCCCCGTATCAGCAGTGGACCGAGCTGACTGTCGAATCCAGCTATGCCCTGGCCAGTGTGTCCAGCGGGACGTATGCCAACAAAGTCTACAGAACCAGCATTCCGGGGCTGGGGGTCGCCTTCAATAGCTTGGGTGGCCCGTTGCCAAGGCAATCTGGTAAAGCCTGGACCACTTGTACGAGTGGCTGGAGGTGCCTGGTCCCATTTGACGGGCCCTCGAACTTTGAGCTGATCCTGATCAAGCTGGGCGATGTGACGCCGGGTGTACTGATGGGCAGTACGTTACCGATCGTGAGCCTATTCGGTAACTTCGGCGACGCCAGGATGCAGGGTTTCAGGATGGGCATCTCCGGCAGCATCCAGATTGTCTCGCGCACTTGCAGTACGCCGGATGTGTCGGTGCCCATGGGCTCGCACCTGACTGCCAAATTCACCGGGATCAACAGCACCACGGGTTGGACAGACTTTGCCATTGCCCTGAACAACTGCCCGGCGTTCAGCGGGATCTATACGACTAGTGGGCCGAACTGGGTTTCGCAAAGTGGCAACTCACCGTCTGGCACCAGTACCAGTAGCGGCACCCGGGTCAACAACTCCTTGCAGTACCGCATCGACCCGGCGCGTGTGGCGATCAACGCAACCAACGGTGTGCTTGCCCTTGACCCTAGCGGGACGGGCACGGCACCTGCCGCAACCGGTGTCGGCGTGCAGGTGGCGACCAGCAACGGTACGCCTGTGCCGTTGGCAACCAACCGTGCCAGTGGCCTTACCTTGCGCACCACCGAGGGCAGCTATTCGATCCCCCTGCGTGCGCGTTACCTGCAAACGGCCAACACGGTCACGCCGGGGCCGGCCAATGCCTCGGCGACGTTCACGATTATTTATCAGTGAGGGCCAGCAGCCGCGCAATCTTCAGTCGCAATGCGCCGTGGACGTCTTCGGCGTACGGCGTGGCGGTTTTCCAGTCATAGAACCAGACCGGCATCTTGCGATACTGCTCCGCTTCCGAGGCGTAGCGGGGGAAGATGTGGCAGTGCAGTTCCGGCTCGGAGTTGCCGAGGATTTCGTAGTTCATGCGCAGCGCATCGGTTGCCTGTAGCACGGCATCGCCAAGGCGGGCCATGTCCAGCAGGTAGGTGGTCCTGGCCTGGGTGTCCAGATCGTTGAGGCTCGACACCACGGGATCGGGCAGCAGTAGGCAGTAACCCGGCAGAAACTGCACATCGCCCATCACGGCCCAACCGGAGGCCATTTTGCAAATCACCTTGTCATTGGCGCCGCTGCGCGCCAGTGCTACACGTTGCGAGATCAGAGACATCCGTAGTCCTTAAAGGGGCTGGCGAAATGCCGCATTGAAACACGGATCAGAGGGCGCGCGGTTGACTCCTGTAGTAGCCGGCAAGCCAGCTCCCACATGTGATCCATGTCGCAACCAAAATCCCGGACCTATCACCACCCCCCTGTGGGAGCGGCGGTGCGACGATTCGACTTGCCCGCGAAAGCGGTGTTTCAGTCGCAATCTTTGGTGGCAGGTACACCGCCATCGCAGGCAAGCCAGCTCCCACATGAGATCCATGTCGCAACCAAAATCCCGGACCTGCCACCAACCCCCTGTGGGAGCGGGCTTGCTCGCGAAAGCGGTGTTTCAGTCGCAATCTTTGGTGGCAGGTACACCGCCATCGCAGGCAAGCCAGCTCCCACATGAGATCCATGTCGCAACCAAAATCCCGGACCTGCCACCAACCCCCTGTGGGCGGGCTTGCTCGCGAACGCGGTGGTTCAGTCGCAATTTTTGGTGGCAGGTACACCGCCATCGCAGGCAAGCCAGCTCCCACATGAGATCCCTGTCGCGACCAAAATCCCGGACCTGCCACCGACCCCTGTGGGAGCGGGCTTGCCCGCGAAAGCGGTGGTTCAGTCACAATTTTTGGTGGCTGATCCAACGCCATCGCAGGCAAATCAGGCTCCTACATACAGCAGGTTATTGCTGTAATTGAAGGGCCTCACGCTTGAAGAAACGCTTTTGCTCAAATGGAATATCTTCGCGGTCGCCATAGGGGGCGCTGTACCAGTTGCCATAAGTCGGATTCGGTAGCAGGAACCAGCGCTGGCCGAACCAACCCGCGTAGGGTTCGACCGCCCGGCGTTGGGCGGCCAGGGTGTTGTGTTCGGCCTGGACGAAATCCCCCAGCGAATCACCAGCCATCAACAGCACCCGCGCCTGGCTGGCGACCCATTGGCGTCGGCAGTTCTTACCGTAGCCCGCCTGTTCACAGTGACCGGTCGGGGTAGCGGCTGCCAGCACCTGCTCATTGCTTTCTACCGGGAAACCGCGCAAACGCAGGTTGTCGACGGTGGCCTGAACCTGGCTGTGCTCACGGTTGGTCAGGTAATACACCTTGATCCCGCGTTGCTTGGCCGCCTGCAAAAACGCCACGGCGCCGGGCAGGGCCTGGGCCTTGGCCTGGTCGACCCAGGTGTTCCAGCGGTCATAGGAGTAGACCTGGTTGTTGACGATGTCCCGGGCATTGAGTGGCACGTTGTCCAGGAGGGTTTCATCGATATCGACGATCACCGCTGGCGGCAGGCCGGCCAGGTTGCGCGGGGCAAAGGGCAGGGCGTCCCAGTCCTTGGTGGCCAGGGCCACGTCGAGCTGGCGGGTGGCGTCGGCGAACACCTGGCGATAGATCAACTCATGCTCGATGGACGTCTGGGTCCACAGCACTGCATCCAGTTGGTCGTTGGCGGGTGGGCGCTGTTGGCAGCCCATCAGTACCGAAGAAAGCAGGCATACGCCGGCAACATTCATCAGACGCATAAAAATAGTCGGCCTCGAAAAATGGCGATAGGGGAGCGACGATCGGGCCCCGCACAGTACCGCAATATTGCGCGCCAGCCTGCATCGGGCATCTATTTTCACAAGGGTTAGATCGTTTATTTCCTTATCGAAGGTACATAGCTGTTTAGTGAATATCCATTGCGTCCATTTCCAGGCTGCTGCGTAGGCTACGGATGCAATAACAAGTATCTGTCTGCTACCGCGTCTATGAAGTCTGCCGCAAGTGACGAGTAGACGGTCTGGCAGCCATTTATGCTGCTCGGCTGGCGTCTTGCAGCGTGATGCGTCATCTCTAGAATCGGCCCCAGAATTTAGTCCTTTCCTGTCGATTACGGAGTTTCGAACATGATGAACGCCATGCAGATGCCAATGAACAACGCGATGCCGATGATGCCGATGATGGGCATGCCGATGATGATGGCCACCATGCAGTGCGAAATGACCGGTGATGCCATGATGTGCACGATGAAACCGGCAGCCGGCATGGACATGGCGATGTTCAAGAACTACGCCGAAATGATGGCGATGATGATGAACTGCGGCATGCCGATGATGATGCAGTGTGCCAATCTGTCGATGATGTGCATGTCGCAAGACTCCATGGCCATGATGAACAACATGCCGGCGATGAACATGCCCATGGGTATGTCGATGCCGATGATGAAGTGCGTCATGGAATGCACCCTGCAAGCCGATGGCATGACCTGCAAGATGATGCCGATGCCCGGCATGAGCATGGCGATGATGGACAACTGCTGCATGCTGATGAAGAAAATGATGAATGACTGCGCTATGCCGATGATGATGAGCTGCAACGGCATGCCGATGATGTGCTGCACCTGCTGACAGGCTGTTCGCGGGCATGAAAAAGCCCCGCCTGATTGCTCAGGCGGGGCTTTTTGCGTTCAGTCCAGGCGTTCGGGGTGGATGATGACCAGGAACGCCAGCGCATCGCTGTCTGCCGGGTTGCGGTAACGGTGGGGCTGGTCGGCATAGAACAGAATCGAGTCGCCGGTGGACAGCAAGTATCGCTCCTCGTTGACGCTGACTTCCAGCACGCCCTGAGCGACCACCAGGTTTGCCTGGATTCCTGGCCTGCGGCCTTCACACACCTCTTCACCGCGCGCGCTCAGGCGTATCTCATAGAATTCCGACTGGCGTGACATGTCGTCGGGAAACAATGCACGGCTGACGAACGTACCATCGGCACTCACCAGACGCTTGCTCTGGTGGGCGGGCAGTAGTTCAACCCCTTCGAACGAGCGGTTTTCCAAGAACGCCGCCACCGACACTTTCAGGCCCTTGGCGATTTTGCACAGCACCTTGATCGACGGCACACTGCGCCCGGACTCGATTTGCGCGAGCATCGCCCGGCTTACTCCACAGGCGCGGGCCAGCGCATCCAGGGATAAGTAGCGTTTGCTGCGCAGACGCTGCAGGTTATGCGCGACGCACTGGCCGATGGCATCGTCGTCGCGGGTGGCGCAATCCTTGGGTTGAACGGTGGGAGGCAGCCGTTCGGGAATGGCCTGGAGAAAACTCATCGGCCTTATGCCCGGCGTGTATCGGTGGATGTGTTGCTGGTCTGCAAGGTGAACCCCGACAGCCCGGCACGCGCCGCGTACATTGCCCACATCAGCTCGGCCGCTGCACGTGCCTGGCGGCGCTTGCGGTGGAGGGTGAAATCAATGACGTTGGCGGATATCGACATGGGCAGTCTCGGCTGACGGTGGTGACTCGGTTGCTCCACATTACTGCGTGTGGCTTATTTCCTTAAATACTGAGTTTGCATTTATTAATTCTATTTTGGACTTAAAAACAGACGTGACCTGCCGTATCCCATGTTCTTCCAACGCTTGAACTTTTCCAGGATTCGGCCCCATGCGCCTGCCTCAACCTTTGCTGTTTCTCCCTCCTCGTTGGCTCGGTTTCGGCGTCGCCCTGACATTCAGTCACCTGGCCCAAGCCCAGGAGGCGCTGCAACTGGCGCCGCTGCAAGTCACCAGCACTGAGCTGAGCGAAGGCGAGGCGGCCCAGGCGCAACTCAAGCAGGTGCCCGGCGGGACCAACTACGTTGACATGGCCAGCGTCGAGCAGGGCCGAGTCAGCAGCAACGAAGATGTGCTCAAGTACCAGGCCGGCATCTACGCCAAGGCTGCGAACAACGAAGGGACGAAAATCTCCATTCGCGGGTCGGGCATCAACCGTGGTCCTGGCAGTCATGCGTCCGGCCTGTATGAAACCATCGACGGCCTGCCACTCACCGGCCCCGGCGGCACGCCTTACGAACTCAAGGATCCGTTGTGGCTAAGCCGCGTCGAAGTGCTGCGCGGCGCCAACGGGTTTGACCGGGGCGCATTGGCCCTGGGCGGGGCGGTCAACTATGTGACCCGCACAGGCTACGATGCCCCCAAGTTGCGCGTGCGCTATGAGGCCGGCAGCCATGGTTATGCCCAGCGGGAAATCAGCTCCGGGCAAGTGCTGGGCGATGCCGACTATTACATCAGCCTGACCGATGCCGAGTACGACGGCTTCCAGCAACAGAGCGCCGGCAGTGGCAAGGGTGTGGCGGCCAACTTCGGCTACCGGTTCAACCCGGACCTGGAAACGCGCTTCTATTTGCGCTACCGCGAAACCGCCAACGACAGCCCCGGCAAACTCACACGCCAGCAGATCGAACACAGCCCGCACGCGGCCAACGCGGTCAACCTGGCGCGCGACTCCAAGCGCTTGCAACCGGGCTCTACGTGGATCGCCAACAAGACCACCCTGCAACTGGACGATAACGCGCGTATCGAGGCGGGCCTGGTGTACCACGATTACCCGATGGACCTGCGCGAGGGCACCAACCGGTTGAAGGTGGCGTACACCGACATCAGCGGTACCTTGAACTACATCCGCCAGGACACTTTGCTGGGGCGTGACAGCAAGACCACGGTCGGCCTGCGCACTACCCAGGGGATGCCCAATAACGGCGTGTCGGAATACGTGCGCGTGCCCGCCGGCACCACGGCCACATTCGCTCCGGGTACCAAGACCCGTGACTACAGCTACCTGGGGTCGGACACGGTGTTGCACGTGAGCAACGACCTGGAACTGCTGCCCGACCTGTGGCTGACCACCGGGCTGGCGGCGATCTACACCCGCCGCGAAACCGAAGTCACTTATCCCGAGACCCATGCCCCCTTGAGCACCCACGACTGGGACTATGCGCCGCGCGTGGGCCTGCGCTATGACTTCAATCCGCAGTTGCAGGTGTATGGCAACCTTAGCCGGTCGGTGGAGCCGCCACATGCCTGGTCGATGATCTGGGGTTCGAACAAGTTCTTTACGAAAGACTCTGGCAGACCAGAGGCGGGCTTGACCCGCGAAGGCGTGGAGCTGCAAAACCAGACCGCCACCACCCTGGAAGTGGGCGGGCGCGGCGAAGCCTGGTTTGGCCAATGGGACCTGGCGTTGTACCACTCGCTGGTGCGCCATGAACTGCTCAGTGTCGAGACCCAGGCGGCTACGCCTGACATGTCGCAGGTGGTCGCCGAATCCAACGCCAGCCCGACCATCCACCAAGGCGTGGAACTGAGCCTCACCAGCCCGCTGTGGGACGGTGGCAATGCTGGCCGCCTGGCCCTGCGCCAGGCCTACACCTATAGCAACTTCCACTACCGTGACGACCCACGGTTTGGCGACAACACGCTGCCCGGCATCCCCAAGCACTACTACCAGACGCAGTTGCGCTACAGCCATCCCAGCGGTTTTTTCAGCAGCCTCAATGGCGAGTACTCCTCGCGGGTGGCGGTGGACTACGCCAACTCCTACTACGCGAAAGCCTATGGTTTATTGGGCGCCACCATCGGCTATGACGCGCCCAAACAGGACTGGCAAGCCTGGATCGACCTGCGCAACCTGACCAACCAGCGCTACGCCAATACCGTGACCCCGGGGTACGACGACCACGGCAACGACATGGCGCGCTCGACGCCGGGCGACGGCATGGGCGTATATGCCGGGGTTTCCTGGAGCTTGCGTTAACCTGCCACCCGATGACTGTCAGCCTGCCGTGGCGAGGGGGCTTGTCCCCCGATGGGCTGCGCAGCAGCCCCAATAAGGCACATCCCATTTTTCCTGACACACCGATGAGGCAGGCTTTGCGGCCGCTGCGCAGCCCAACGACGAACAAGCCCCCTCACCATTACGGCCCCTTGCCCTGCCATCGTTTTACTGTCATCGTTTGCGCGATTGGTAATCTTTCTTGTTTGAGAAATTTTTGCGCATGCATGACTTTCCTGTGGCCGAATGTGATATGGCCCGCCGCCAGCAGACACTCACCGCGCTCTACAGTGACCATCACTCCTGGTTACAGGGGTGGCTGCGCAAGAAACTCGGCTGCTCGCAGCATGCGGCGGACCTTGCCCAGGATGCATTTGTGCGGGTATTGCTGCTGGCCGAACCGCACAACATCCAGGAGCCCCGGGCATTTCTCGCGACCACAGCCGGGCGCTTGCTGATTGACGGCGCGCGGCGGCGCAAGATCGAGAAAGCCTATATGCAAGCCCTGGCCATCCAGTACGAAGATGCCGGCATGCCAGACCCGGCGACCATTCATGTGGCGCTGCAGGCGCTGGAGCGCATAGCGCTGATGCTCGCCGGCCTGCCGGACAAGGCCCGCGAGGCGTTCCTGCTCAGTCGCCTGGACGGGCTGACCTACAGTGAAATTGCCGCCCAGCTTCAGGTCTCGCCCAGCACGGTGAAAAACTATATCTCCAGCGCGCTGGTGCATTGCTACCAGACGCTGCATGGCGCGGACCCGCTTTGATGTCCTCTGAACAGATTGTCAGCGAAGCGGCGCAGTGGCTGGCGTTACTCAATGACGAGGACGTCAGCACGGCCGATCGCGAGGCATTCAAGGCTTGGTGCGCAGCCGACCCACGTCACCGGGTGGCTTTCGAGCGCATGGGGGCTTTGTGGGGCAGCCTCGATGAACTGCCTGCCGAACCGGCACGCCTGGCGCTGAATCAGGCCTTTATCCCACGCAAACCCGGGTATGCAGTGCGCGGGGGGCAGGTCCTGGGGTTGTTGGGTGTGCTGGTGGTCGGCTGGGCGGGCGTCGAGCAACTGCCCCTGTGGATGGCCGACCAACGCACCAGTGTCGGTGAGCGGCGCCAGCTCGCCCTGGCCGACGGCAGCCAGGTGCAACTCAACAGCAACTCGGCGCTGGACGTGAAGTTCGACGGCCGGCAACGCGTGATCGAATTGCTCAAGGGCGAGATGTGGGTGGAGGTGGCCAAGGATGCGCAACGGCCATTCGTGGTGCGCACCGACCAGGGCACGGCGACGGCACTGGGTACGCGTTTTCTGGTCCAGCGTGCAGTGGACGGCTCCACCGTGGTCACGGTGATCGAGTCAGCGGTAGCCGCCAAAGGCAACGACAGCGCGGCGGTGAAAGTGACCGCAGGCCAGCGTGCGATCCTCAAGCAGGGCCGCGCGCAGCCGGCACAGCCGGTCGGCAGTGGCGACCCGGCTGCCTGGACCCGTGGCTTGCTCACGGTAGATGACCGGCCGTTGAGCGAAGTGCTGCAGACCCTGGCCAGCTATCGCCATGGGATGGTGCGTTTTGACGCCCAAGCGTTGCAAGGCATGCGCGTGTCGGGGGTGTTCAAGCTCGATGACAGCGACGCGGCGCTGGCGACCCTGGCGGATAACCTGCCGATCAAGGTGGAATATTTCACCGACCTGATGGTGGTGGTCAAACCCCTCTGAACGGGCTGGAAACGCCCCCTCAAATAAAAATCTCTCTCATTCATACCCGATTTCCCGACATGGCCGTCATGGAATATAGAACTCCATTTTCCAGGACCTCTCATGTCACGCTTTGCTCGTCCGTTGCACCCACTGGCGCTGTCGGTGGCGATGGCTTTTGCCGCTTTACCCCTTGCCATACCCACGGCATGGGCTGATGAAAGCAGCCATTTTTCGATCCCCGCCGGTGAACTGAGCCAGGCCCTCAACGGCTTTGCCGAACAGGCCGGGCTGGTCCTGGCCTTTGATCCGGCCTTGACCCGCGGCAAGCGCAGCAGTGGTTTGAACGGGCAGTTGAGCAGCGACGCGGCACTGGCCCAGTTGCTGGCGGGCAGCGGTTTGCGTGCCCAGGCGCTGTCTGCCAAGCGCTACCGCATCGAGCTGATCCCCCAGGCGGAGGGCTCGATGGAGTTGCAGGCCACCACCATCAACGGTGCTGCTCAAAGTGAAAGCCCCATCGGCCCGGTGTCTGGCTATGTCGCCACGCGCAGCCTGTCCGGCACCAAGACCGACACCGCGCTGATCGAGACGCCACAGTCGATCTCGGTGGTCACCAAGGACCAGATGCGTGCGCAGAATGCCGAAAGCCTCAACCAGATCCTGCGTTACAGCGCTGCGGTCGTCCCGGAAACCCGTGGCGCCACTGCCTCGCGCCTGGACCAGTTGACCATTCGTGGCTTCTCGCCAGTGACTTACCTGGACGGCCTGCGCGTGGCATCGAGCCGCGATGCCTCGCCGCAAAAAGATGCCTTCGACCTGGAGCGCGTGGAGGTCCTGCGTGGCCCGGCCTCGGTGTTGTACGGCCAGGGCAGCCCCAGCGGTGTGATCAACCTGGTCACCAAGCGCCCGTTGGATACGCCGTTCCATGAAGTGGGCGTGGAGTACGGCACCTTCAACAAGAAACGCACCACCTTCGACCTAAGTGGCCCGCTGGACGACCAGGGGGTGTATTCCTACCGCGTCGCCGGGTTGTTCGATGATGCAGACGGGCAGGTCGAGCATACCGAGACCCGCCGTCAGTCGCTGTCGTCGGCCTTCACTTGGCGCCCGAACGAGGCCACGTCGCTGACCCTGCTGGGTCATTTCCAGAAGGATCCCAAGGGCGCGTCCTACGGGTCGATGCCGGCGTGGGGTTCGGTGTTGCATAGTCCGCTGGGGCGCAAGATCGATGTCGACTTCTATGACGGCGAGAAAAATTTCGAGAAGAGTGATCGCGAACATTACTCCATCGGCTATGCCTTCGAGCATCACCTCGATGACGTCTGGACCGTGCGCCAGAACGCCCGTTATATGCGTAGCGAAGGGATCTATCGCAGTATCTACAGCAGCAACCTGCAGGCCGATTACCGCACGTTGACCCGCTCGACCATCGCCACCGATGTCGACATGGACGCCTACAACCTGGATAACCAGTTGCAGGGCAAGTTCGACACCGGCCCGGTGCAGCACACGTTGTTGATGGGGCTGGATTACCAGAACACCAGCGTCGATACCAAGGCCGGTTACGGCAAGGGATCGGACCTGGACATCTTCGATCCGGTGTACGGTGCACCGGTGACCACCCCGGCATTTTCCAGCGACGCGACCCAGCGTAGCGAGCAGACCGGTGTGTACCTGCAGGAGCAGGCGAAGTGGGACAAATGGGTACTGTTGCTGGGCGGTCGCTATGACTGGGCCAGTTCGGATAACAGCTCGTTGAGCTTGACCGACGGCAAGAAAACCAAATCCTCCCTGGACAGCAAAGCCTTCACCGGTCGCCTGGGCGTGGTCTACCTGTTCGATAACGGCCTGGCGCCATACGCCAGCTACTCCGAATCCTTCTCACCGCAAACCGGTACCGGCTACGGCGGCTCGGTGTTCAAGCCCACTGAAGGCAAGCAGTACGAAATCGGCATCAAGTACCAGCCGCCGGGCAGCAACAGCTTTATCACGGCTGCCATCTTCGACCTGCGCCAGAACAACGTGCCCACCATGGACCCGGATCCTACCCACCTGTGCGGCAATGGTCGCTGCCAGGTCCAGGACGGCGAAGTGCGCTCCCGTGGCTTTGAACTTGAAGGCAAGGCCAGCCTCAACGACAACCTGGATATCACGGCGGCCTATGCCTACCTCGATAACCGCATCAGCAAATCCAACAGCACCGTGCGCTATGCGCCGATCACCGACATTGGCGTAGGCCCGGCCGTGCCGACCCAGGGCACCACCACCTACGCGGTGCCACGGCACACGGCCTCGGTGTGGGCCGACTACACCCTGCATGACGGCAACCTCAAGGGCTTCGGCGTAGGCGCGGGTGCGCGTTATGTGGGCTCGTCATGGGGCGATACCGCCAATACCTTGAAGGTTCCCGGCTACACCTTGTTCGATGCGTCGGTGCACTACGACATCCCCCACATCAACACCCCGGTCGACAACCTGCGCCTGGCGGTGAACGCCACCAACCTGGCGGATAAAGAGTACGTTGCGTCCTGTTATTCGTACTCGTGGTGCTGGTACGGCTCGCAGCGTACGGTGCAGGCGAGTGCGACGTATCAGTGGTAAGTTGAAAAAATCCTCTGCGTAGCAATCTCTAAAGAGGTCAGTTCTTTATCGGGCTGACCTTTTTTTATTTCGTTCAAATGTGTCAAGAAGGCATTTTGCTGGCCCCCGTCTACCGCATGTTTCGCCAAAATCACTTTTATTTTCAGGTGGTTAGGTAGGATGCCAATGCGCAATGTAAAAATCACGCTGCTAGCCTTGGCCCTGGCCAGCGGGGCGGCGGCGGCGGCCCAGGGCAAGGCGCTACGTGAAGGGGATCGCTACATGTGCAGTTGGGGCGCGGGCACGGCGGCCAGGGCCCAGGAGCTGAAGTTGGCTGGCGTTTCATTGTATGCGGCGCGGCAGAAGATCCAGCGGTACAAATTCGACAAGTCCTGGATGCGCATGATGGCCATGGGCATCACCGAGCAGACCTATGACAGCCCCTCGCGTCTCAAGCCGGCGGCAGTCCGGTCGAGCTTTTATGAAGAGTGCGTGCGCTACAAGTTGGCGCGCAAATAGAAGGGCGCAAGACCTACCATAGGAGCTGGCTTGCCAGCGAAAAGCGTCAACGATAACGCGGGGTGTCTGGCCCCCGTGGTGCTCTCAGGTGCTTCGCCGGCAAGCCGGCGCCTACAAAAACATCAGCGGTATGCATAGATGTTTATTAACCCGATAGTTATTAAGGTTTTACTCTCGCAAGTTTGTAAGTTGCACCAAAAAGTGGCACGACAAGTGCCGTGCTCCATAAAAAATGTGTGGTTATTGAATGACTTAGCGCTGTTTCAATCCGACGAAAGGCTATTAATCAACTTGTTACAAGTTGTCTCTGTGGTTATTATGGCCGGGCGTTCACCTCCCACGGTTTATGCATTTTTAAATCCCAAGTTTCCATCAGCTACTTGGGATTTTTTTTGCCCGCGATTTGGCCTCACACCATGGCTTCGAAAAACTCAGCACGCATCCGGCCATTGCGCTTGGCCTGATACAACTGTTTGTCCACTTCCTCGACAAAGGTCAAGGCCTCGCTGCCTGGCTTGACCGTGGTGGTGCCCACGCCCAGGCTCAAGCTCAACAGTGGCGACACGCTGGAATGAGCATGCTCGATCTGTTGTTGGCGGATCAGGTGCAGGCAGCGCTCGGCCACGCGCCTGGCCGACGCAGCATCGGTCTCGGGCAGTAACCAGACAAACTCTTCACCACCGATACGCGCAATGAAATCCCGTGGCCGGTTGGCGGCTTTTGACAAGGTGCGCGCGACCTGGCGCAGGCATTCGTCGCCCTTGATATGGCCGTAGTGGTCGTTGTACTGCTTGAAGTAGTCGATATCGAGGATGATCAGCGACAACGGCAACTGGCTGCGCAGGGCGCTGCTCCACTCTCGCTCCAGTACGGTGTCGAACATGCGCCGGTTGGCAATGCCGGTCAGGCCATCCTGGAACGAATACTCTTCCAGTTGTTTTTGCAGGCGGATCAGGTGCTCCTCGGTCTGCTTGCGCTCGCTGATATCAAACATGAAGCCCACCAGCGCCTCCACCTCGCCCTCCTTGCGCACCACATGCACCACGTCGCGAATCCACACGTAGTTGCCGGTGCTGGTCAAGGCACGGTAATCGGCCTCGTGATCGACGCCGGCCCGCGATTGCGACACGCAGAAATTGACCACGTATTCGCGGTCATCCGGATGCATGCGTTCGACCCAGTCGTCGACGCTGACCCAGCTCTGGGGCGTCCAGCCCAACAGCGTTTCGATCTGCGGGCCGATGTAGCTGAAGGTCATGGTCTGCCAGTCGATGCGCCAGGGAATGGCCTTGGTCGACTCCAGCAGGGTTTTGTACACGGCGCTGTCGGGTTCGCTCGGGATGTCGCGGCGCATGGAGGTGCTCCAGATCGGCAAAAACCATGAGCATCTGGTGATCCTTGCCAAGAATCAAGCGCCGCTGGCAACCTCGGATGAGAGGTTGCGGCGTGGTTTTTCTGACGCCATTGCACCAGCGTTTTCGCGCAAAAATGTGGGGTAGCTAACACTTTCGTAGGATTGGCCACACGGGTTGCACAACCTGATCTAACCTGCAGGGATCACGTCCATCGCGTCATGTGCGAACAAGGGTGCCCAGGATGATTCCCATCGTTGAGTTGAGCCGCATCATGGCGTCCGGTTTCGTCCCGCTGTCCTGCGACTGTAGCGTCAACCCCGAGGGTTTCTTGACCATTCGCGTATTCGAGCCCGAGTCCGGTCGCGTCGACCTGCTGTTGACCGGCGTCTCGCCCCAGGGCCTGGATAGCATCCGTGCCATCTCCAACCTGATCGGCGAGCTACGCACCGAGCTCAAGGCCGGGCGCCGTGGGTTTGCGGCATTCGGCTAGGCGTCAGAGCCTGCGTAGGAACGAGCGGACAATGCGCTTGGTGGCGTCGGTCGCATCCAACTGCTCCAGCGCACTGTAGGCATGCCATTGGCAGTCGATGATTTCATTGCAGGGCCGGGCCTGGTCGATGTTGACCACCGAGGCTTCAAACACGTGATGCAGCGTGTCACTGGCCTTTAACTCCTGCAGATACAACAAACCATCCACGTGCAGCCCGGTTTCCTCTTGCAGCTCACGCTCTGCCGCGCCGACCGGGCGCTCATCGCGCTCGACCTTGCCGCCGGGCAATGCCCATTTCGACCTGGCCTTGCGCACGAACAGAATGTGCCCCTCGTGTTCGCAAATCACCGTTGCGCGTATTTTCATCGTCTGTGCCCCCGCAGCTGGATGATTGTCATAAAAGTGTAATGCAATTGTCCTGCTGGGTCTTTATGGGGAGAGGCTGGAGACCGTGCAGGAAAACGCTGATACTGCCCAACTGAAAAAATACCGGTGAAGGAAAGTCAGATGAGCACCATCCGCTGGGGCATGATCGGTTGTGGCAGTGTTACTGAAGTCAAGAGTGGACCCGCCTTCTACAAAGCGCCAGGTTCGGCCCTGGTCGCCGTGATGGGGCGTCGTGAGGAAGCGGTGCGCGATTATGCGGCACGCCACGGGATTGCCCGGTTTTACACCGATGCCCAGGCGCTGATCGATGACCCTGAAGTAGATGCGGTGTACATCGCCACGCCACCGGCCAGCCACTTGGAATACAGCCTGCTGGTGGCGGCGGCGGGCAAGCATTGCTGCGTCGAGAAGCCGATGTCGCTGAATGCCGAGCAGAGCGCCTTGATGCAGCGCACTTTCGAGCGGGCCGGGCTGCATCTGTTTGTCTCCTATTACCGGCGCTCCCTGCCGCGCTTCCAGCAGGTACGTACCTGGCTGCAGGAAGGGCGCATCGGCGAGTTGCGGCACCTGAGCTGGACCTTGTGCAAGCCGCCAGCGCCGACAGATACCCATGCCAGCAACTGGCGTACGGATCCGGCGATTGCCGGCGGTGGTTATTTTGCCGACCTGGCCAGCCACGGTTTCGATCTGTTCCAGTACCTGGCGGGGGATATCGTCGAGGTCACGGGTTATACCGCGCGCCAGGCCGGGCGCTATGTGGCGGAAGACGCCGTCACCGCCTGCTGGAGCTTCAGCTCGGGTGCGTTGGGCATGGGTTGCTGGAACTTTGTGGCTGACCGGCGCGAGGACCGGGTCGAGTTGATCGGCAGCACAGGGCGTATCACGTTTTCAGTGTTCGACGAGCAGCCGTTGCAGCTCGAAGCCGAGGTCAGCGAGACCCTGCATATTGCCCATCACCCCCATATCCAGTGGCACCACGTGCTGGGTATGAACGCGCATATCCGCGGCGAGAGTGTGCACCCGGCACTGGCGATCGAGGCCTTGAAGACCGACCGCATCATGGATCGGGTGTTGCAGCGCAAGCCGTGACCCACAGTTGTTGAGCTTTCGACAGTAGGGCGGCGCGTTACCTGACGGCGTTGCGGGGTAGTCGTTCATAACAATGGCCGCTTAGTTTAATTAAGGATTTGCTTGATGAGATGGAGAACCTCCTGGATCGCCCTGTGCCTGGTATTGACCGCCCTGGCTGATGCCGCCCCCCGTCATCAGGGGCAAGCCGGCGACTTTGATTTTTATGTGTTGTCACTGTCCTGGTCGCCGACTTTTTGCCTCACCCACCCGCAGGACCAGCAATGCACAGGCAAGGGCTACGGCTTTGTGCTGCATGGCCTGTGGCCACAATATGCGCGAGGCGGTTGGCCGGCATCTTGCCTGCCGCAGTCGCGGTTGTCGGCCGAGGACGTGGCCAAGGGCATGTCATTGTTTGTCACCGAGAAACTGCTCAAGCATGAGTGGGCCAAGCACGGCACATGCAGCGGCGTAGATGCATCCGAGTATCTGGACAAGACTGATACGGCATTGGGTGTGGTGCAGATTCCCCAGGCGTTCGAGCCTCTCAATGTGCCGGGCCCCCTTGCAGCCAGGGACATTGAAGCTTTGTTTCGCGAGAGCAACCCCAGCATGGGGCGCCACGGCATGGCTGTGATCTGCAAGGGCAAGGTGTTGTCGGAGGTGCGGGTCTGCCTGAGCAAGGAGCTGCGCTTTACCGGTTGCCCGCAGAGCATCAAGACGCAATGCCGCGCTGGCGAACTGCGGATTCCAGCCCAGCGATAGGTGGGTGGACTTCTGACTAGCGGCTATTGTCAGAAAATTCCCACAGGAGTACAAATGTACTCCATGACGACTCTCACTCCCCGCCGTTGCGCCATCCTGAACTTCATCCGCGAGCGTATCGCGCAGCAAGGTCAGCCCCCCAGCCTCGCCGAGATCGCCGAGGCTTTCGGTTTTGCCTCGCGCAGTGTGGCGCGCAAACACGTGCTGGCGTTGACCGAGGCCGGGTTTATCGAGGTCAACCCGAACCAGGCCCGGGGTATTCGCCTGCTCAATCAACCGGCCCGCCCCGAATGGCTGGATGTCCCGGTGCTGGGCCGCGTTGCAGCTGGCCTGCCCATCGGCGCCGACGCCGAAGTGCACGCACGGTTGATGCTCGACCCTGCGACCTTTGCCCGGGTCCCGGATTACTTGCTGCGGGTCCAGGGTGACTCGATGATCGAAGACGGCATTCTCGATGGCGACCTGGTGGGCGTGCGGCGCAGTGCCGAGGCGCTGAACGGGCAGATAGTGGTGGCGCGCCTGGATGGCGAAGTCACCATCAAGCGTTTCGAGCGGGCGGGCGACAGTGTGCGTCTGTTGCCGCGCAACCCTGCTTATCAACCTATCGTGGTCCGTCCCGACCAGGACCTGGCCATCGAGGGTGTGTTCTGTGGCCTGGTGAGGCCAGGCTGATGGGCGCCGTGGTTGCACTGGACTCGCTGTTCAATGGCGGGCGGGTCTGGAAGGGGCGGCCGGCCGCGCCGCCGGCCAGTGTGCATCCCACGGGGCTGGCGGCCCTGGATGCGGTGTTGCCCAGCGGTGGCTGGCCAGAAGCGGCCTTGAGCGAAATCCTCGTGGCCCAGCAGGGCGTGGGTGAGTTGCAACTGGTCTGGCCGACCCTGGCGCGGCTGTCGGCGGCCGGCGAGCGCATTGTGCTGGTGGCTCCGCCGTATACCCCATACCCCCACGCCTGGCAGAACGCCGGGGTGGACCTGCGCCAGCTCTCGGTGATCCAGGCCGATGAGCGCGATGCCTTGTGGGCGGCCGAGCAATGCCTGCGCTCTGGCAGTTGCGGCGCGGTGCTGTGCTGGCCGCGCAAGGCCGATGACCGGGCCTTGCGCCGCTTGCAGGTGGCTGCCGAGACCGGCCAGACCCTGGCGTTTGCCTGGCGGGCCATGGGCGAGGCGATCAACCCGTCACCGGCGGCCCTGCGCCTGGCCGTCGAGCCGCATCAGGTGCGGGTACTCAAGTGCCGGGGTGGCCTGGCCCATCCCGCGCCCATTGCCCTGGCCAGCGGGCACTGAGGTTGATATGCGCTGGGTGTGTATTGTCTTCCCGCAATTGGCGTTGGACGGGGTCTTGCGTCAGCGCCCCGAGCCCGAGCAACCCTTGGCGTTGTTGGCCGGCCCGCCACAACGCCGGGTGCTGCAAACCGTCAATGCCGCCGCGCGTGCCTTGGGCCTGCGCCCCGGCCAATCCCTGACCGCGGCCCATGCCCTGACCAAGGCCTTTGCCTGCGTCGAATACGACCCGGTGGAGATCGACCGCTGCCAGCAACTGCTCGCGGCCTGGGCCTATGGTTTCAGCTCCCAGGTCAGCGTGTTCTATCCGCGGGCCTTGCTGTTTGAAATCGAGTCGAGCCTCGGCCTGTTCGGGCCGTGGCCGCTGCTGGAAGCACGCTTGCGCGAGGAGCTGACCGACCTGGGCTTTCGCCACCGTATCGTTGCCGCCCCCAACCCGGCCGCCGCGCGCGTATTGGCCAATGCCTACGACAGCCTGGCCGTGGCCGATGCCGAGGGCCTCCAGCAAGCCCTTGGGCCGATGCCCATCGATCGCGTCGGCATCGACCCGCAAGCCGCCACGGCCTTGTCGCGCATGGGCCTGCGGACCCTGGCCCAAGTGCAGGCGTTGCCCCGGCATACCTTGGCCCGGCGGTTTGACGCAGGGTTGCTCAGGCACCTGGATGCCTTGACCGGGCAACGGCCGCTGGCCCTGGATTTTTATCAGCCGCCGGATCGTTTTGACCTGCGCATCGAATTGAATTTCGATGTGCAGTCCCACCAGGCCCTGCTGTTTCCCTTGCGGCGCCTGACCGGCGACCTGGCGGCGTTCCTCTGTGGCCGCGACAGTGGCGTGCAGCGTTTTGCCCTGCACCTGGAGCATTGCGACGCGCCGGACAGCGTGATCACGGTGGGCCTGCTGAGTGCCGAACGCGAACCTTCGATGCTGTTTGAACTGGCCCGTGGCCGCCTGGAGCAGGTGCTAGTGGCCGCGCCCGTACATGCCCTGCGCCTGCTGGCCGAGGACCTGCCGGTGTTTGTGCCCCAGCGCCAGGACCTGTTCGACGAGCGCCCGCAGCAAACCCTGCCCTGGGCACAATTGCGCGAGCGTCTGCGGGCGCGTCTGGGGGATGAGGCGGTGCAGGGCTTGCGCTTTCATGCTGACCATCGCCCCGAGTGTGCCTGGCTACCGGGCAGCGACAGCCGCGTCTGCCCACCCTTGAGCCCGGTGCAACGCCCTGGCTGGTTGCTCAATGAGCCGACCTTGCTGGCCGAGCAGGGCGTCCAGATCCTGCTGGGCCCGGAGCGCATCGAGTCCGGTTGGTGGGATGGCGCGGATATCCGCCGCGACTACTACCTGGTGCGTACCCGCGCCGGGCAGCAAGGCTGGGCTTATCGCACCGTGGGTGACAGCGCCGGGTTGTGGCTGCAGGGTTGGTTTGCATGATGCAGGGCTACGCCGAGCTGCATTGCCTGTCCAACTTCAGCTTCCAGCGCGGTGCGTCCAGTGCCCGCGAGTTGTTCGAGCGCGCCAAGCAGCAGGGTTATCAGGCCCTGGCAATCACCGACGAATGCACCCTGGCCGGTATCGTGCGGGCCTGGCAGGCGGCCAAGGAGGTCGGGCTGGAGTTGATCGTCGGCAGTGAGGTGCGCCTGGAGAACGGCCCGAAACTGGTGTTGCTGGTGGAGAACCTACAGGGCTACCAGCACCTGTGTCGGCTGATCACCCAGGCCCGGCGCCGTGCCGAAAAAGGCCAGTACCGCCTGTTGCGCGAAGACTTCGCCGACCCGGTACCGGGGTTGCTGGTGCTGTGGCTGGCCGAGGAGGGTGATACACCTGCCGATGGCCAGTGGTTGTGCGACACCTTCAATCAACAGCTATGGCTGGCGATAGAACTGCATTGCGCCCAGGACGATGCCCGCCGCCTGGCACAGCGTCTGCAACTGGCCGCCAGCCTGGGCCTGCCAACCGTGGCCTGTGGCGATGTGCATATGCATGTGCGTAGCCGGCGCGCCTTGCAGGACACCATGACCGCCATCCGGCACCATCTGCCGGTGGCGCAAGCCGGCGAGCGCCTGCACCCCAATGGCGAGCGGCACTTGCGCAGCCTGGAGGCGATCGGTGCGCTGTATCCGGCGTGCTTGCTCGAGGCGTCACTGCAGATCGCCCGCCGTTGCACCTTCGACCTGGGCCAGTTGCGCTATCAATACCCCAGGGAGTTGGTGCCGCAAGGGCAGAGCGCCAAGTCCTGGCTGCGCGCCTTGACCGAAGAGGGCATCAGCCAGCGCTGGCCCGAGGGGGCGTCAGCCAAGACCCTGGAGCAGATCGATAATGAACTGGAGTTGATCAGCGACCTGGGCTACGAAAGCTATTTCCTTACCGTGCACGACATCGTGCGCTTCGCCCGCAGCCGTTCGATCCTCTGCCAGGGCCGTGGCTCGGCGGCCAACTCGGCAGTGTGCTTTGCCCTGGGCATCACCGAAATCGATCCCAGCCGGATGAACATGTTGTTCGAGCGCTTCCTGTCCCGGGAACGCAACGAACCGCCGGACATCGATGTGGACTTCGAGCATGAACGCCGCGAAGAGGTGCTGCAATACGTGTTCCAGCGCTATGGCCGGCGCCGTGCGGCCTTGACCGCAGTGGTCAGCAGCTACCACGGTGCCGGCGCGGTGCGTGATGTGGCCAAGGCCCTGGGCCTGCCACCGGATCAGGTCAATGCCCTGGCCGATTGCTGCGGGCGCTGGAGCGATGAAGCGCCGCCCCTGGAGCGCTTGCGCGAGGGTGGTTTTGACCCGGACAGCCCGGTCTTGCGACGGGTCCTGGGCTTGACCCAGCAACTGATCGGCTTCCCGCGCCACCTGTCCCAGCACCCCGGTGGCTTCGTGATTTGCGAGCAACCGCTGGACACGTTGGTGCCGGTGGAAAACGCCGCCATGGCCGAACGCACCATCATCCAATGGGACAAGGATGACCTGGACGCCGTGGGCCTGCTCAAGGTCGATATCCTGGCCCTCGGCATGCTCAGCGCGATCCGCCGCTGCTTCGACCTGCTGCGCCGCCATCGTCACCGCGACCTGACACTGGCGACGGTGCCCTCGGAAGATCCGGCAACCTACGCGATGATCAGCCGCGCCGACACCATCGGCGTATTCCAGATCGAGTCACGGGCGCAGATGTCCATGCTGCCCCGGCTCAAGCCCAAGACGTTCTATGACCTGGTGATCGAGGTGGCCATCGTGCGCCCCGGGCCGATCCAGGGCGGCATGGTGCATCCGTATCTGCGCCGACGGAACAAGGAAGAGCCCGAGACCTATCCGTCGCCCAAGCTGGAAGCGGTACTCAAGCGCACGTTGGGTATCCCGCTGTTCCAGGAGCAAGTGATGCAGATCGCCATTGTCGCGGCGGACTACACCCCCGGCGAAGCTGACCAGTTGCGCCGCTCGATGGCGGCCTGGAAGCGCCATGGCGGGTTGGAGCCCCATCGCCAGCGGCTGCGCGCCGGCATGCTCAACAACGGCTACAGCGAGGCCTTTGCCGCCCAGGTGTTCGAGCAGATCAAGGGCTTTGGCAGCTATGGTTTTCCCGAGTCCCACGCGGCCAGTTTCGCCTTGCTGACCTACGCCAGTTGCTGGCTCAAATGCCATGAGCCGGCGGCGTTCGCTTGCGCCCTGATCAACAGCTGGCCCATGGGGTTCTACAGCCCGGACCAGATCCTGCAGGATGCGCGCCGCCATCACCTGCAGATTCGCCCGGTGGACGTGACCGCCAGTGATTGGGATTGCAGCCTGGAACCCATCGACGGCCAGCAACCGGCGATTCGCATGGGCTTGCGCATGATCAGCGGCTTTCGCGAAGACGAGGGCCGGCGTATCGAAAAAGCCCGTCAGGGCGCAGGGTTTCGCGATATCGCCGACCTGGGCGAGCGCGCCCGACTGGACAGCCGGGCCCAGGAACTGCTGGCGGATGCCGGGGCCTTGCGCCAGTTGACCGGGCACCGGCATCAAGCGCGCTGGGACGTGGCCGGGGTGGAGAAGCAACTGGGATTATTTGCTGGGGCATCGAGCCCGCAGGAAGAGGCGGTGCAACTGCCGGCACCCAGCGTCGGCGAAGACCTGTACGCCGACTATGCCAGCGTGGGCACCACCCTGGGGCCCCATCCCTTGGCGCTGTTGCGTGATCAATTGCACGCGCGGCGCTGCCGCAGCTCACAGGAGCTGCAGGCGGTGGAGCATGGGCGCAATGTCAGCGTTGCCGGCCTGGTCACTGGGCGCCAGCGCCCGGGCACTGCCAGCGGCGTGACCTTCGTGACCCTGGAAGACGAGTTTGGCAACATCAACGTGGTGGTCTGGCGCGACCTGGCCGAGCGTCAGCGCCAGGTGCTGGTGAACTCACGGCTGCTCAAGGTGGATGGTCGCTGGGAAGCGGTGGGCGAAGTCCGCCACTTGATCGCTGGCCGCCTGAGCGACCTGACGCCACTGTTGGCGGGGATCAGCGTGCGTAGCCGGGATTTTCGCTGAGGGGCACAACGCTCTTCTTTCAAAAAACACCCCCTGGCCACAGGGAACTTGCAGCACCCTGGAACCTACTATGTACCACTGGCATTATGTGGCGAGCGGGCTGCATGTGGCGAGCGGGCTTGCCCCGCGCTGGGTGGCAAAGCCACCCCAACCCCCTCACCATGCTCCACCAGACACCCCAAGGTGGCAGGTTCTGGGGCTGCTGCGCAGCCCAGCGGGGGACGAGCCCCCTAGCCACAAGAAACTAGCCGCACCCAGGAACTTACTGTGGACCACCGTCTTTATGTGGCGAGCGGGCTTGCCCCGCGCTGGGTGGCGAAGCCACCCCAACCCCCTCACCATGCTCCACCAGACACCCCGAGGTGGCAGGATTTGGGGCTGCTGCGCACCCAGCGGGGGACGAGCCCCCTAGCCACAAGAAACTTGCCGCACCCCCGAACTTACTGTGGACCACCGTCTTTATGTGGCGAGCGGGCTTGCCCCGCGCTGGGTGGCGAAGCCACCCCAACCGCCTCACCATGCTCCACCAGACACCCCGAGGTGGCAGGATTTGGGGCTGCTGCGCAACCCAGCGGGGGACGAGCCCCCTAGCCACAAGAAACTTGCCGCACCCCCGGACTTACTGTGGACCACCGTCTTTATGTGGCGAGCGGGCTTGCCCCGCGCTGGGTGGCAAAGCCACCCCAACCCCCTCACCATGCTCCACCAGACACCC
>NZ_VFEV01000107.1 GCF_007858275.1 Pseudomonas proteolytica | reverse complement strand
TATTGAAAAAAGATAATAAATGGAACAAATGAAACTTGTATCTTGTCTATATATTGAAACCATAATAAAAGTGAGGGTAGTTTTATGTTTATTCAAATAAGTTTGAGGTGTGGAAATTGGAACAGACGTTTATTGAAAAGTGTAATCATGATGAGCTGGACTATGTTATAAAAGACTATTGGCAAGATGTATGGAATTATTCATTTATTATTACGAAAGATCCACACTTATCAGATGATATCACGCAAGATGTATTTATAAAGGTATTTAAAAATTGGAACTCATTTCGAAAGGAGTCATCTATTAAAACGTGGATATTAAAAATTACAAGAAATACGGCAATAAATTATTTGAAATCATCTTATTTTAAAAGAATATCTTTAGTAGGATTTTTTAGTGATGATAAACAAACTTTGTCGGCAGAACAAGAGTTTTTTAAGCAAGAAGAATTGAATGATGTGTGGAAAGTTGTATTAAAACTACCTAAAAAGCACCGTGAAAT
>NZ_VFEV01000106.1 GCF_007858275.1 Pseudomonas proteolytica | reverse complement strand
AATTAGTATGCTGCGCTGCAACCTTTTTTCTAAAGGAATTGCAATCAAGCTGCCTAAAAGACCACCTATTCCAATTAATGAATAATTAACCCCACTTTGTTCTGGGGTAAGTTGTAATGTGGATAATAAATAATACATGAATACACCTAAAACCGCACTTGCTCCAAAGTTTCCTATCATAGCTTGAAAAGATAAAGCTAAATTTAAGCGGTCATTTTTGAGCCATGTAAATCCATTAACCAAATCAGATAGTACATTTTGAAGTGTATTTTTATCTTCGCATTTTTTATTTGTGGTTTTCATAGACGGTAATAACATCACAGCAACTAATGTAGCAATAAATGAAAGAACATTAATCCAAAGCAACTGAAAGCCGCCAATAAAAGAAATGAAAACCCCAGCTATCATTGGACCAAATAAACTGGCTAATTGATTGACCATTTGATAGAAAGAATTGGCTTTCGTTAAGGATGCTCCGGCAATTTTCGGGATGACTGTAACAGTTGTTACATCAAAAAGCA
>NZ_VFEV01000105.1 GCF_007858275.1 Pseudomonas proteolytica | reverse complement strand
TGTTCGACATCCTCAAGCGTTTTACGGCGGCGGTGGATCGCTACAAGGCGGTGGCCGTGCGCGGCGTCGTCGGCGGCTTACAAAAAGGTGGCCTGCAGATGCACTGGGGGGCGCGGCGCAATACCACGCTCAAGCAAATTGAAGCGGTGGACGACGCGCCCTCCTCCGCGAAAAACCCCAACGGCGCGGCCAGCGCCAGTGCCGACAAAACCGCGACCCATGGCTGCCCGGTGTCCATGGTCACTGGCGAAGAACTGCTGACCCTGACCGATGGCGAGTTGCAGGGCGTGCTGCCGTTTGCCTGGACGCGGCTGTATCGCACCAGTGCCGTGGAGGTGGATAGCGGGTTGGGATTTGGCTGGAGCCATTCCCTGGCCCAGCGGCTGGTGGTGGTCGGTGAGTCGGTGGTGTGGACCGATCACGAGAACCGCAGCACCACCTTTCCCCTGCCCACGGCTGCCCGACCAGCCATCAGCAATAGCCTGGCTGAAGCAGCGATTTATCTGGGTGCAGCGTCGGATGAGT
>NZ_VFEV01000104.1 GCF_007858275.1 Pseudomonas proteolytica | reverse complement strand
TGGGTAAATGCGTTCCATTAAATCTCCTTCTTTCCAAATCGTTTCACAAGGAATTAAATGTAAAACATATAGCCCCCGTGATTTTCTTCCTCATAACGTACTAAATCTTCTAACGTTGTACTATCTAACACTTCTTGCACCGCATCACGAACACGCATCCATAATTGGCGTTGTGCTGGCTCTTCTTCTTCTATCATTTCTACAACACTAATCGGACCCTCTAACACACGGATTACATCCCCAGCTGTAATGTTAGCCGGCTGATCTGATAATACATATCCGCCATATGCCCCGCGCGTACTCTTTACTAGACGCGCGTTACGAAGTGGTGAAATTAATTGCTCTAAGTAATGTTCCGATAAGTCATGTGCCTGCGCAATTGATTTTAATGAAATCGGACCTTCACCAAACTTTTTTGCAAGATCGATCATAATTGTTAAGCCGTAGCGGCCTTTCGTTGAAATCTTCATCTATTTTGCACCTCTTTTCAAATTTTCACTTCTATTGGTTATATCTTATTTATAAAAGAACA
>NZ_VFEV01000103.1 GCF_007858275.1 Pseudomonas proteolytica | reverse complement strand
CATGACTGGGGTGAAGTCGTAACAAGGTAGCCGTAGGGGAACCTGCGGCTGGATCACCTCCTTAATCGACGACATCAGCTGCTCCATAAGTTCCCACACGAATTGCTTGATTCATTGAAGAAGACGAAAAGAAGCAGCCCGAAATTGGGTCTGTAGCTCAGTTGGTTAGAGCGCACCCCTGATAAGGGTGAGGTCGGCAGTTCGAATCTGCCCAGACCCACCAATTTTGTGTGGGAAACGCCTGTAGAAATACGGGGCCATAGCTCAGCTGGGAGAGCGCCTGCCTTGCACGCAGGAGGTCAACGGTTCGATCCCGTTTGGCTCCACCACTACTGCTTCTGTTTGTATAAAGCTTAGAAATGAGCATTCCATCGTTGTGATGGTGAATGTTGATTTCTAGTCTTTGACTAGTTCGTTCTTTAAAAATTTGGGTATGTGATAGAAAGATAGACTGAACGTTACTTTCACTGGTAACGGATCAGGCTAAGGTAAAATTTGTGAGTTCTCTTAGTTGAGAAATTCGAATTTTCGGCGAATGT
>NZ_VFEV01000102.1 GCF_007858275.1 Pseudomonas proteolytica | reverse complement strand
CGTCTTCAGTCGGTGCCTCGCCTAGGCTCGGCATGCCCGCAGTCAGGCATTGCTCCGTGGGCCCGCCGCGATCGGCCATCCATGGCCGTGTCGCGGCTACCCCGGCATCCTGCCGGGGTGCCCACTACGCAATACCTGCCTGCGGCCAGCGTGGTTTGACGGGGCGCCCAAGATCAAAAGCAGAGCAACAGCAACAACAAAGCCAGAGCGCGGAGCTGCATTCCCCTGTGGGAGCGGGCTTGCTCGCGAATGCGGTGTATCAGTCAATATATCCATCACTGACCCACCGCATTCGCGAGCAAGCCCGCTCCCACAAGGGGGACGCGCACGCTTCGACGATCAGGTCGGCTGTCAGGCCGCCTCGCTCTGCTTGTGATTTTGATCTTAGGCGCCCCGTTAAACCACGCTGGCCGTAATCCGATATTGATTTGGGGGGTAAACCGGCAGGACGCCGGTTTAGCCGCGCTGGGCCATGGATGGCCCATCGCGGCGGCCCCCCAAATCAATGTCGGATTACGGGCACACCGAGCCTAGGCGAGGTG
>NZ_VFEV01000101.1 GCF_007858275.1 Pseudomonas proteolytica | reverse complement strand
TTTAGTTGCTGGGTTTTGTTCCGGGTTATCAGTAGCAGGTTTAGCTACTTGATCTGGCACTTGTTTATTTGTATCCTGTTTGGTGCCATCTTCTTTAGAATCTTCTAATTGAATAGGAACTGTTATAGGCTGAACCAGTGTTCCTAAAGGAAAAGCGATTTGAACTGATTTCTCTTCAGCTTTTAAAGTTGGGTTAAACACAGTATCAATTTTAATTTTTCCTTTAGCATCTTTCGAATTTTCTACTTGATCATTAAATATTAGTTTTAATTTATTATCTTTAGCTGTTATAAAATATTGACCAATATTTTTTTGATCTGTTACTAAATCTCCTTGTAAATCTTTAGATACTTTTAATGCAAGTGGTATTTGAATTACTGCTGTATCGTTTGCATGTACAACTTGTTGATTCTTTATTGACCAAGCATATTCTACTTGAATGGTTGATCCTATCTTTATTAAGTTGTTAGGATTTTTTGCTTCGTCAATAATATGATCCGTTCCATCTTTCATCTCAACAGTGTCAAATAATGAAGTTTCCTG
>NZ_VFEV01000100.1 GCF_007858275.1 Pseudomonas proteolytica | reverse complement strand
ACATTCGCCGAAAATTCGAATTTCTCAACTAAGAGAACTCACAAATTTTACCTTAGCCTGATCCGTTACCAGTGAAAGTAACGTTCAGTCTATCTTTCTATCACATACCCAAATTTTTAAAGAACGATCTAATCAAAGACTAGAAATCAATATTCACACCGGAATATTCATTTCTAAACTCTAACAGCAGAAGCAGTTAATGGTGGAGCCAAGCGGGATCGAACCGCTGACCTCCTGCGTGCAAGGCAGGCGCTCTCCCAGCTGAGCTATGGCCCCATAACAAAATTGGTGGGTCTGGGCAGATTCGAACTGCCGACCTCACCCTTATCAGGGGTGCGCTCTAACCAACTGAGCTACAGACCCAATTTCGAGCGCAACTGATTAGCTAAGAGCTATCAGCTTGGAGCTTAAAGCTGCTTCTATCGTCTTCTTCAATGAATCAAGCAATTCGTGTGGGAACTTATGGAGCAGCTGATGTCGTCGATTAAGGAGGTGATCCAGCCGCAGGTTCCCCTACGGCTACCTTGTTACGACTTCACCCCAGTCATG
>NZ_VFEV01000099.1 GCF_007858275.1 Pseudomonas proteolytica | reverse complement strand
AATCACGCTGCGCAAGGAGTGGAGTGGGTTCAAACCGCACTGGCAGGCCTCCAGCGCGAGCGCCATTGGCAGTGGGATATTGGCCGGTACCTGGTCAGCCATTTCCGGGGTGTGGGACAGCGTGTCGCTGGTGCAGGACATCCTCAAGGACCCGGCCAAGCACATCGAACGCCTCGGCACCCAGGCCGCCGAGTTGGCGGCCCTGGCGCGCGAGGCGCCCCAGGTGATGGAACAGGCGATGTTGCTGGCCAGCGACGAGGCGGCGCTGTACCTGATGCTGCGCACGGCGATGATCTGGCTGTCGGCGTTGCCGCCCAGCCAGGTGGCGGGGAAAACCGCCGAGGTGATTGCCGGGTTTGCCGTGTCGCTGCTCATTGATTTGCTGATTGCGCTGGTGCTGACCATTGCCCTGCAAGGCGCCGGGATCGCGTATCTGGGGCTGCGCCTGGCGAAGTATGGAGCGCAGGTGGTTGAGCTTGCGGTGGGCTTCGTCAAAGGCGTGTTCGACATCCTCAAGCGTTTTACGGCGGCGGTGGATCGCTACAAGGCGGTGGCCGTGCGCGGCGTCGTCG